>NZ_CM173506.1:0-1931643 GCF_057785895.1 Vibrio sp. QJM3NY_39
ATGGCAACAATGAAAGACATCGCTCGGGTTGCAAAGGTTTCAACGTCTACCGTGAGCCATGTGATGAACAAATCACGTTTTGTCAGTGAAGAGATTGCTGAGCGTGTAAACAGTGCGGCCAAAGAACTCAACTACGCGCCGTCTGCATTAGCTCGCAGCTTAAAAATGAAGCAAACCAAAACCTTGGGCATGCTGGTTACCACCTCTACCAACCCATTCTTTGGTGAAGTAGTGAAAGGTGTTGAGCGTCGTTGCTACGAAAAAGGCTACAACCTCATCCTATGCAACACCGAAGGCGATAGCGAACGCATGAAATCCTCTATCGATACCTTGCTGCAAAAGCGTGTCGATGGCTTGATGCTGATGTGTTCAACGCTTGAAGGTCAGCATATCGATGTGTTCGAGCGCTATCCAGAGTTGCCTGTCGTGGTAATGGACTGGGGGCCAATGCTGTTCGCAAGTGATAAAATCCAAGACAACTCGCATCAAGGTGGCTACATGGCAACCAAACACCTGATCGACAATGGTCACTCGGATATTGGCTGTATTACTGGCCCACTGCATCGCAACCAAGCCTCTTCTCGTTATCAAGGCTATAAACAAGCAATGGAAGAAGCGAATTTAGAGATCAACCCTAAGTGGATTGTTGAATCAAACTTCGAATGCGATGGTGGCTTTGATTCTTACCAAACATTAAAAGCCCGTGGTCAAATGCCTTCGGCCTTGTTCGTCAGTAACGACATGATGGCGATGGGTGTTATTCATGCGGCAGCTCAAGATGGCACATTGATTCCAAATGACCTGTCTATCATTGGCTACGATGACATCCACTTATCTAAGTACATGACACCCGCTTTAAGCACAATCCACCAGCCAAAGCACCGTTTAGGCAAAGCGGCGGTCGATACCCTGCTAAGCCGACTACAAACGCCAGACGCCTACCCGCAAGTCGTTGAACTAGAACCGACTCTTGTAGAGCGAAGCAGCGTAAAAGCGATTTAGGGCTCAACCTGCCCATGATACAATTGAAAGCTAGCTTTTTCGGGCTAGCTTTTTTGTCTTTGGCACATAATTACGACTTTTAGTTGCTCCATAAATACCCTTTATATGCAGGACTTACACCCCCAACATGTGCATTTGCGCGCTTAGTAACTATTTACGCACTTAGCTACTATTTACGCACTTAGCTACTGATTATCATCTACACTAACAATGAAATGACATCGACATGGAGAGCGCTGTTTTATGATCGCGGGTTGGTTTGACAACATATCCCTACAGAAGAAGCTATTGGTTAGCTTTTTTATTCCTATCGCTTTGATGCTTATCGTTGCTTTTTCTGTTCACGACAACACCCGAAATATTGTGAAAGACAATAATTGGGTCGTTCATACACACAAAGCCATCGCTCGGGCTCAAGAACTTCTCAGCTTAACAGTAGACATGGAAACGGCTCAGCGTGGCTATCTGGTCTCCGGTGACCTCGTTTTTTTAGAACCCTACTACTTGGCACTTGATGTGTGGCCTCAAAAAATTCAAACCCTTGCGACTCAAGTGAGTGACAACCCACCTCAAGTCGAACGCCTTAATCGAATTGATGCTATCCACAACACATGGCTAGAAAAATCAGGAGAGAAAGAGATCATGCAGCGCAACCTCGTGAACAGAGGTGAAGCTGAAATGCAGAGTGTTGTCTATCTCACTCAGCAGCAAACCGGAAAAAAACTGATTGATGAGGTACGTCAAGAGATTGCTCAATTTATTGAAATTGAACAACAACTTATCAGTGTCAGAGTCGCCAAGTCCGAAAGCTCAGCCAATCAAACCAGTTATGTACTCATTCTGGGAACACTGTTTTCGGTGTTTATCTCACTCCTTGTCGCTACGTGGTCGTCCAAGCGAATTAAACGAAGATTACACACTCTACTTCAAGCAGCGAACCAAGTTGCCGCTGGCCATTTGAAACAAGGCGCTGCGACTCTCGAACTTGGTTCAAAGAACGACAGTCAAGACGAAGTGGCTCTCCTCACACAAAGCTTTCAAAAAATGACAACAAACCTCGTAAAAAATGACAGCGAAATGCGAGAGAAAAATCAGGAGTTAGTCGAAGAAAGAACCAAAGCAGAAGCGGCGGTAAAGGCTAAGAGCGAGTTTCTGTCGACTATGAGCCACGAGATTCGAACGCCAATGAATGGAGTACTTGGTATCTCCCAGATCATTGCCAGCCAAACCCAAGAGCCGGAAACAAAAGAGAACATCGATCTCATTCTCGATTCTGGCCATCATTTAATGACGATACTCAACGACATATTAGATTTCTCGAAAGTGGAAGAAAATAAGCTTGAGTTAGACTTTGCACCCTTTAATTTTGTCCAAGTAATACAACCTGTACGTAGCGCGCTTAAACCTTTGGCCGATGAAAAAGGCATTCGCCTGTTAATCGAAAATAATATACCAACAAGCATCCAGCTGATCGGAGACTGTGCAAGATTACGTCAGATCATGTTCAACTTGGGCGGTAATGCGACCAAATTTACCAAAGAAGGTCACGTGTCCATTCAAGCGGATCTCAACAGACCAAACAACCAACTTATTCTCACGGTAACAGACACGGGTATTGGCATTCCAAAGGACAAACACGAGCAAATTTTTAATTCGTTTGCACAAGCTGACACTTCAACCACAAGAAAGTTTGGCGGGACGGGGCTTGGCCTCGCGATCGTTAAGAATCTAGTCAACTTGATGAATGGTGAAATAACACTGACGAGCGCTGTCGGGCTTGGCACAAAATTCCAAGTTTCTCTGCCTATCGCATGGCAAGAAGGAAAAACAGGGGATATCGTCACACCAGTAATCAATACAGAAAACCTGACTTGTGATTCATTGCGTATTTTATTGGTGGAAGACAATCGTATTAATGCGATCGTTGCACAAGGCTTCTGTGAAAAGCTCGGCCATCATGTTGATCTTTCGGAGAATGGTAAATTGGCGATTGAACGCCTCAAAACCAATCAATACGATCTGATCTTGATGGACAATCACATGCCGGAAATGAACGGGATCGAGACCACTCAGTACATCCGCGAGAAACTAAAACTCGACACCTTGATATTCGCCTACACGGCCGATGTTTTCCGTGAAGCTCATGACAACTTTATTCAAGCCGGTGTCGACCATATTCTGACTAAACCTCTGCAACAAGAGAGCTTTTTCGATGCCCTGCAACAATTTTCGAATCGATTACCTAAGCAAATAAAAACCGAAGGCTCGACTGACATCAAAAATATCGTCGAACTTCATCGCAAGCCAATTGAAACACTGAGATTAACAGAAGAAGAAATAAGTCAGTCAGAAGTGATACGCATACTTAAAGACGACACGGAAGGATTCAGCTTACTTATCGATTCGACCATTATTGAGTTCGAACAGTCTGTTGATCGAGTCATCGAATACTATTTAGCGAAGGAGTTAGAGCCACTATGTCGCACCTTGCACTCCATTAAAGGTATGTCGCTAAACTTAGGTCTCAACATGCTTTCTAAGCAGGCATTAGAGCTAGAACGGCAAGCAAAAGACCAGCAACTGCCTGATATTGAACTGCTGCAAAAGCTGCTCAATCGACTTACGGTCAACATACATCAAGCTCAGCGGATGAAAGCGGTTAATTCGATTGAGCGCCAGACTCAAATGAATGATAAAACTTAAAAAAATTCACTCTCAAACCAAAGCGCAAGGTTTCATCACTTTGCGCTTTTCGATCTTATGTCGCCTTAATCTTTGTTCTAACGATTTAACGGTTTAACAGAGCGGTTATTTGCTGGATCTCATCTTCGACATCAATACCATTGTATTGCGGCGCAATCGAGAGATCTTGAATAATCACAGTTTCTACAGATTGCTTGTCGTTGAGCTGAAGCATTAAGTCTCCCTTTGGTGAATAGGTTCTACTGCTACCACAATAAGTCGCGGTAAACGCATCAACCACATCCTGCCCAACGCGATTACACGTCACGACATGACACCCCTCTTCTAAAGCTCTCGCTTGAGCAATAGCAAAGCTGTGGTGACCACCAAAGTTGGCCGGGTGCAGAATAACGTCGACCGACTGATACGCTCTCATGATCTCCGGGACCCAAATATCAAAGCAAATCGCAACACCAAACTTTAAGCCCTTGAACTCAAATGTAAGGAGCTCACACCCACGTGAAAAATACTGTTTGTCGAATTTGGTTTGACTGACTTTTCTGTATTTATGAAGTAAACCTGAACCATCAACCACCACGACGCTATTGTAATATTGGCCGCTATCTTTCTCGGCAATACCAGCAACAATCAAGGTGTGATGCTTCGCTGCCATCTGAGTTAACGAATCAATAGTAGTACTGTCGTTGAAGTCTTCAGCCAGTTCATGAATTTCTTCAGCATCGTTAAAAATATATCCTGTAGTGAACAATTCAGGCAACAGAGTGATATCCCCGACTGTCGATTCCGCTTCCAAAAGATCAGAGACCGACTCAATGTTCTTTTGTTTGTTTTTATATTCAACTTCAAGCTGAACAAGGGTGACGCTGACATTATTCAAGATCGAATCCTTGCTAGGTAATACTTCAAACTGTAACGCTTCAAGCTTTAATACTTCAAACTAGAAACTAAGAACGACAGAGTAAGACAACCCCCTATCGCTTTCTTATTAGCACTCCAAAGGTTGAAGCAGGAGCACAGTCCTGTACACATTTCAAATCTGCCTACGGCGCTAATTTAGGCTCTGACAAAACTGGTGGAGTGCTGTCCATATAGGTTAAGAAATTTGCCCACACTTCATGCGTACGCTGCTTGGTTAACGTTGTCTTGCAGGAAAGCGCCATAAGGCCTCGTATTGAACCATCACGCCATTGGGTGTACACAGAGTTACAATGAGCCGACATGTACGCCTGCCAGCTCTCCTGAGCCTTCTTAATTGACGCCACCAGCTCAGCATCATGAGCATTGTGCTCAAAGCTGGCTGTAAGGTATTTATCCAGTTCCGCTTGTGCGGATTCCAACTCAATTGCAGCACAGTGATTAATCTCTAACGTGTTCATAGCATTCTCGCAATCGACTGTCTTTTCAACAGCGAGCACAGAGCACGAGAAGTAAGCCAAACCGAACAGTGTTATCACTCTTTTCATAAAAATCCTTGATTCTGTCATCAATAAATTTGCGACATGTTTCGATTAACTGAAACACAGGTTATTGAGTCAATTTCCTTCAATATCCCAATCGTATATAACTCTAGTCTTTATAGGGTTATAAATATCTTTTATTCGTATTAGTACGGCAAAGCCAAGTAAAATCCACAAAGAAAAATCGGATAAACATCAATATGTTACTGGTAAAATCGAAAAAACATTATCTTTATCAATAATTCATGCGTTCATTCACAATATTTATTATTTTCCTTGCTACCTAATCGTTAAATTTATAAATTAACTTGAATGCTCACCCAAACCGGTAACGCTTCTCCAACTATGGATATCAAGTACCAACATTTTGCCAAGACTTCGTTCTACTTTGCCATTTCTTTCTTTTTTTCTATGGCATTGCTTATCCCTTTTACACCGTCTCACTACCAGAATTTAACGGAAGACACATCGAGGCTTGTCGAAACAAGGCTTGAGAGCATTCAATCAAGGTTTGACCTTTTTCTATCAAGCATCACACCGGACCACACTTGCGACTCGATGGTTAGGCAACTTCGCCAAAACGTTTTTGATGCCGATTGGGTAAAAGAAGCGGCGGTATTCAATAAAGACGATCGTTTTTACTGCTCGACTACCGATGGCGAAGTCTCATTTCGCCTGTACAGCACCATCAGACAAAGGCTCAATGACGCCCCGAACTTAACAACCTTGTCGTATTCAAATTCAGCGATCACTCAAGTGCAATCCATCATGCTGATTTTCTCTAACAAGGAAGAAGCAGGAGTGAGCCTGATGATCCCACCACATTTCATCTATGACATTGTAGAAACAAACCTGAGCAAGCACGGAATTCAGGCCAAAGTTGAGGTGATTAAAAAAGATATTCACCCTTCTGATACAGCACCGTCTATTGCCAAAGTACGAATACAATCGAACGCTTACCCGCTGACCATCACGTCATATATTGGCTATCAGTATTATTGGAACTTCCTGTTGAACTATTTATGGTTTGGCTTTCTGATGGCCGGAATCACCACCATTATTATCCTTTCCATCAAACATAAGAAGCAAAGCCAGCGTAGCTTAGAATACTCACTGTCTAGCGCACTCAAAAACAAACACTTACATGTTCATATGCAGCCTATCGTCAACCAAAACACAACTGAAATTGTAGGCTGCGAGTCGCTGCTCAGGTGGAATGATCCTATTGAAGGCAATGTATCCCCTGCTATTTTCATTCCGCTTGCTGAAAGCTTAGGGTTAATAGAAGACCTCACGTACTTCGTGTTACGTGAAGTATTAGCCATGATCAACAGCAACCAACACCTGTTTCAATCAAGGTATGTCAGCGTCAACATAAGCCGGAATGTGCTATCAAATAGCAACTTCGCAAGCAAGGTGCGTCATATATACAAGAAGAACCCAGACATTCTCAAACAGGTGGTTTTTGAAGTAACCGAAGATGGTGAATGTTCTGATGCCGACATGGTCAAAATCAGAGGCAACCTAACCAAACTATCGAATATGGGCGTAAGAGTCGCGATTGATGATTTTGGTACGGGCTATGCGGGCTTAGACTTTGTGAGACAATTCCCGTTCAGCATTCTCAAAATCGATCGCGTGTTTGTGAAAAACATATCCGACGAATCAAGCCTTGGTATCCCTTTGCTGGAGTCCATGCTTCAGTTGTCCCGAACCTTAGGTATGCAAGTGATCGTCGAAGGGGTTGAGTACGAATCCCAAGTGAACATCTTGTCTAAACTGGGCGTCGACTATATCCAAGGCTTCTATTTTTATAAACCGATGCCAATAAGCCTGACGATTAGTTTGCTCAGACAGCAACATATGGCTGCAGATAATGAAGACAAACTCTCATCCACCTCAACGCCAGAATGGGAACAAGTCTAAGCAGACTCATTGAGGGCAGCCTGCCTCACAATATTTTTACATCTAGTTAGGACTCTCGGAGCGTTTCCAATGAACATAAGAGCGTTGTTCGCGTCCCTAAAATACATGCGTGGTATCTAGATACCACGCATGTGTCTGAGAGTGAGCGGTTTCTTTCAATGTTACGCTTCACTGTTTACTCATAATCAAAACATTGCTGTTTGAGCCAATGGCCTAACGTTCTGATTTCAAACTGCTTAGCTCTCGACTTTTTGTAGACAAAGTACATATTGTCGCCAGTCGGCAAATCGTGCATTGGGATACGAACCAAGTTTTGTTGAAGATCTTGGTCGTTAAGAAAGTAGTCGTTCAGGAATGCAATACCTTGATGATATTTCACGGCCTCAGCGGCCAATACCATGTGGCTGAATTGGCTAATTTTCACATCCTTTGGCAAGCTGAAACCACCCCGTTCACACCACTGAATCCAGTCTTTCGCTTCACCGCCTTCCTTGAAGATTGAATTTACTGAAAGTAACTGCTGATCCCATAGTGCCTCTGGCAAAGGTTTATCTTCGATTCTCTGCCACACCTTTTGGCTACAAAACGGATATAGCTGCTCTTTATATAGGAAGTCACTAACGTAGTTTTTCTTTGGCGGATTAGCAGTGATAAAGCAGTCGGCAACTTGATCCGAGAACTCAGGCTCATCGGCCACCATACTTAACGTTAAGTCGATTTCTGGATGCTGTTGGCGTAAGTTTTCGAGCCTAGGCACCAACCATTTAACGGCCAAAGAACTGTACATTGCAATCCGAATTTTCCCACTTTCACCCTCACGGATTTGGTAGCTGGCTTGCGCGATATTCTGCAATGAATGAGACACCTCCTCGTAGTAACGCTCTCCTATCGGGGTGAGCGATAAACGCCTTCCCTGACGCACAAACAAGGTTTCACCTAAGTAGTCCTCCAGTAAGCGAACCTGATGACTCACTGCACTTTGAGTAACATGAAGCGCTATAGCCGCCTGAGAAAAGCTATTAAAACGAGCGACCGACTCGAAACATTGTATTGCTCTTAAAGGTGGTAATTTCATTATTAGCTCAGCTCATACTAAGTGAATTTTTATCATTATATATGAAACGATTTTATACATTAAGATTACGCCATCACACTTCTTCATTTTCTCTTTAACTCACACTGAACACGCGTCAGTCAATGATAGGAGCTTCATCATGCCTTCAATGTCTGTTGGAATGGCAATGAGTTTACTCATTGTCGGTAATCTAATTGCGGTTTTCTCTGATGCCTTAATTAAAACCTTGGGCGAAGACATTGCTGTGTTTCAATTTGTCTTCTTCAGACAGCTAACTGCCGTGTTAATCCTTTTGCCTTTTTGTTTTGGTGTGAGTAAAAAGAGCTTCACCGACGGGCTGAAATGGCATGCCCTGCGCGCGCATATCTGGTTGCTGGGTGCAATCTTTATGGTGTTTGCCATCAATGCCATGCCATTGGCCACCGCCAACGCGATTTTTTACGCCGCACCTTTGATGATGCTGCCGTTAGCCTTGGTATTTTTCAAAGAACAACTCAGCCGCTACTCCATTGCTGCTGGAATATTCGGCTTCATGGGCGTTCTTGTCATCATTCGCCCAACAGAGATCGATTGGGCGGCCATTGCAGCGCTTATCGTGGCGTTAACCATCGCCAGCAATAACTTGTTGATCCGTAAACTCCCAAAGCACCAAACTGTGGCACAAACATTGTTGTTAACCAACTTAGCAGGAGTTCCGGCATCACTTGGACTCGCCATTTGGGAAGGCCGTGAATGGGATTGGACGCCACTTATCACTGCCGCAGGTTCAAGCAGTTTTATCCTCATATACGCGGCGATATGTGTCGTCACTTACCGATCGGCAGAAAGCAATAAAATCGCCAGTGCTGAATACAGCGGCTTACTCGGAACGGTCGGAGTCGGGTTGATCTGGTTTGGTGAAATGCCTGATATTGCAATGGCGATTGGCACAGCGATGATCATACTGCCACTCATCTGGCTGGCTCGAAATGAGAAGAAGCAAAGCTAACAAAGTTTATTGATACCAGACCCTGAATACCAAGCGAAATAAGTAAAATATCACTTCAGACAAGAGCTTCAATTAATATGAACAATGTGAAGCCGTAACTGTAAAAGTAACGGCTTCACATCTTTGTCTCTTGGTCTCTTGGTCTCTTCGAGCTGAGCTTAAAGAGAAATAGAAAGCGAACAAAGGGATGAGTTAGTCAGCGAATTAGACTAGTTCGTCGCTTTTGAATCGGATGAATTTGCCGCTTTCGTCGCTTCTTCGGCGGTTTTCTTACCAAATACCGTATCCATCATAAAACCAATACGCTTAGATGCATCACCGAACTTGTTCGGGTTAGCCGTATATGGAACTTTAAACTCTACTTCACCTACTCTTTGCCCGTTTTGATAAGCATTGATCTCCGCTTGCTTTAAGAACAACGCTAAGTCCCAGCTCCAATGGCCTTCATACTCCAATGTTAGCTTATCAAGATCGTGCTTCGACTTATCAGGTACGACGGTGTAGGTATAATCGTTATCTTGCAGCCACGTTTCCATGGTATTTAAAAACCCTTCACGTGTTTCAGCGTCTTTAACAATAACAACATCCACTTCAGTCGTAGATTCTGGAATCGCGCTCCCAGTGTAACTAGGGGCTCCACAACCAGCCAAAATTAAAACCGAAAGCGATAATAGTAGGTATTTTTTCACGTTATATATCCATTAACAATTAACTGCGTAAATGATACCACATCAAAAAAATGACATATTATATAAGCAAAGGTTAACCAGACATTCCTTGTTACATAAGACACTCAAAAATAACGAAAGAAAACTCGAATACGATGGGTCTTCTTTGAAGAATATTTAATTTCATCGCATCGTTGAGTGCACTAAAAGGGATATCATGGAAAAGAAACTTCAAACCAAACTGGCTATTAGCCTACTGCTGTTGAGAATCGGCATTTTTATCGTCTTCTTGTTCTGGGGCTTGGATAAGATCCTTGTACCTGAGCATGCAACAAAAGTACTGTCTGGCTTTTACGGAATCGACATCTCGGATAATGCAATAATGGCTATGGGTGTCGCGCAGCTAGGGTTCTTAGGCGCGTTTGTTGTCGGCATGTGGAAAAAGTATACCTATGGCGCAATTTTAATCTTGCACGCAGGTTCCACCTTCGCCTCTTTTGGTAAATATATGGACCCGTTCAACAACCTACTGTTCTTTGCCTCTTGGCCAATGCTCGCAGCTTGTATTGCACTCTTCTTACTGCGCGACTACGACACTTACAGCGTTACCAACTAACACAAAGGGCGCCTGTTATTGGCGCCCTGTTTGGTTGGGTTGATTCTTAAACGTTTGTTATAGCGCTATAGCCTAAGATTTAATACTAACTATCAGTGCAATTACCGACACTACTAATGAAAGCATTGAGATAATAATTGCCAAACCTGGGTTTCTATTTAGCCACTTAAGCAAACGCCCCAATCGTGATTCAGTTCCAACTTCATAACCGAGTTCAGTTAATGAAAATTCCTGATTTGAATATGTAATATAACGATTGCTTTCCAAAATCCGGAGAATCGAATCCATTTCCATTAGCAAACCATTTTTTTCAAAGAAACTGGCTAACTCGCCTTGAGCGAACACAAAAGCATCAAAACGATAAGATTCTATCGTTAAAGCTTCTGTCTTTTTTCTAGCCTTGAAGTCTTTACAAATCATAGCTAGAACTTTTTGGATAAGTTTCTCATTCATACTCTAAATTCTGTCCTGCGCTATAACGCTTAAGTATTTATCCGTTGTCGTAGCACAATGGATAAATACCTGTTGGACTTGGCCGCTTCTATCTATGGAATTTGCTTTTTAGGACTGACTTGCGTTCTACTCTTATCATTAAGACCGGTACCCTGCCAGCCGTCCATTTTCCACTTCTAGCCGCCAATTTATCTACAGCGACTATACCCGTTGCATAATCTTTTTAAAAGCGAACAATGCCCCTCTCTCGCCATAACACAACGATAATTTTATTCATTATAATCAGACAACTAGGTCAGTCGGTGCTCTGAAACGACTATCCTAGGTCTAATATTGATGCACACGAGTACCATGCTGTTGCTATGGCAGTTCGGACAACAAGGTTTCTCTTTCAGCACTTCCGATTTCTCTACGGTTCGCTTTCGTAAGCTTTGCCTAATTTCCGCTATCGCTTTTACCCGTACAGCATTAGCTAAAAAGCCATAGTAGCGTATTCGCATTAGCCCTTTAGGCAACACATGTAAAAGTAAGCGTCGAAGTAACTCGCCCGCATTACAACACATTCTTTGCGTCCCATTGGTTCGGTAGTCTTTGTAACTCATCGTGATACGGCCATCCACGTTATAACTTAATTGGTTGGGATTTAATCCGATACGATTGCAATACCGAGATAGATAACCCACTACAGCTGTAGGCTCGTGGAGTACAGGTTTACTGTACACAACCCATCTCTTACTAGCGACTTCCTCTAATAAATTACTGTGCGTTGCTATCAACTCGCTTACTCGACATAACATCTCTTTCTTAAAGCGAACGGATAAAGCTTTAACCGGAAGCAGGTAACTCTCTTTTCTTGTCGGTTGCCATTGCCGATCTTTTGTAAGCACCCCACTCGGTAACAGGCAATGAATATGAGTATGTTGACTCAGATTTCTTCCCCAAGTGTGAAGAACCATCAATGCACCAAGTTGACCAACAAGATGATGCCGCTCATTAGCAAACGCGCATAACGTTGCCCACACTGAGTGAAACAAGCATTGATAAACCACCTTAGAATGCGCTTTAACCAAAGCATTGAACTCGTGAGGTAAGGTAAAAACCATATGATGGTAGGCCACAGGTAAAATATCTTGGCTTCGCTTTGTTAGCCATTGCTGTCTCATCTGCTCTTGGCAATTGGGGCAATGACGGTCTCGACAAGAGCAGTACCAACGCGTTTCATGACCACATTGCTGACAACGCCAGTCGTAGCTGCCCATACGCTCGGTCCGGCAGTCTCTTAAATGGTTAAGCACCTGCCACTGTCTCGGTGTGACTTTGCTTTTATCAAGCTCTTCTAAGCCTTGTGTTAATACGGCTTGGTAAGGAGATAATGCGTTCATTCGCTCTCCTCCCATAGTTGAGCAACTAAGTCGAACTTACTTCCGTCCGAGCTTTCGTTGTGATGACCTATCCAATGGGTGTACCTCAATGTCGTTTTGATATTCGAATGTCCGAGGTAACGCTGCAGAACATTCAAAGGCATGCCCGATTCAAGCTGATGTGTCGCATAAGCGTGCCTCAAGGCGTGTATTCCTCCTAATTTTCTGACGTTTGCCTCAACTTTTGCTGCTTTGAAGCACTTCTGCAAAGAACTAATACCCAATGGCTTTTCGGGCTCTAGGCTGGGAAACAGCACTACGGTTGGGTGATAATGACGCCAGTAATTTCGAAGATGATTCAGTTGGCTATCACCCAGTGGAACAAAGCGATCTTTTTTACCTTTACCACAATGAATGTGCAGTCGTTTCGCCGTACCATCGATGTCTTTCACGTACAAGCCGACGACCTCACTGACACGTAGGCCACACCCGTAACACATTTCAAGTGCGGTCTGATATTTAAGACTTCGACAATGACTAATGATACTTCTTACTTCCTCGAGATTAAGCAGCTCCGGTATTTTACTGGCACGTTTAATCGGAGGAACCAGTCGCTCTTCAAATTCTCTATTCAAAACGGCACGATAAAAGAACAAGATGGCATTCAAAGCTTGAGCACAAGTACTACTACTTAAGCTCCGCTCTGTGGTGAGCGTACGTAAATACGTACCAATCTGTTGATCGGTGAGTAAATCAGGGGACAGTTCGTAAGTAGTAGATAGATCTTTAACCCAACGTAAATAGCTTGCATGGGTTTTCGGAGAAAAACGGCGAACCGCCATTTCATCGATAAGTTGTTGTCTTAATGGGCTCATGATGTATTCCTTAATCTATGGATACATCATAAGTTTCGTCTATCGGGTAAGTGAGAGGAAAGTCCTCCGCGAAGCGGCTTAGTTCAACAGCTATATTAGACAGAATAATTCTGCATTCTGTACCTGTAACATTTCTGTCTAGTAATCTAAACCGTGCAAGCTCCGTCTAATAACCCATTTAATAACATAATCTTACCTACTTATCTTCACATCAAACATGACGAAAAGCAGAAATTTTCCATATAGTTTCTGCAAAATGCAGAAAACACCTCAATGTGTGAGTTAATCGTTACCTTATTCGGTTGTTTACTGACCAAGTCCTAGGCAGTTTTGACCTAAGTTTTTGGGTTGAATGATGATTGAACCGCAGTTCAGGCAATGAATTGACACGGATTGGGGAGCTGTACACTCAAACAAAAACGCCGACATGATTATCGGCGTTTACGCTATTGGTATGGATGAATGTGAGGTAGTAACTACTTCGCCATGGTACTCAAAAACTCGGCTTCGAATTCTTCATCGGCTTCTCGGGTTAGGCATTCCACCAGCCAGTTGATGCTTTCATGATCTAGGTTACTGTTCACCACGAACGCTTGTTTCACGCCAAACTCACCAAGCTTGGCTGAACCATAGTTCTTGAACGATTTATTGCCGTGATAATGGAGTGATTTAACCGCCTCTGCGTTGGGTTCAGGTAATTCATCCAGTGTGTTGGCAAGCTGAATCACTAGCTCCATCGGATTCTTAGATGACGAGATACGATACAGAAAACCGCCCTCCACTTTCTGCCTAACCCAGTAATCAAAGCTGCTGTAATCCATCACCTTATCACTGACCAGTGCCGCTTCGCTGCGATAAGCACATGCTTCTAACATCACAGGTGTGTGTTTAAATTCTGGCTGTCCTGAATTGGAATCGGTGTTAGGTAAAATCAGGTCACACGGCTTGCTGTCTTTGGCCGTGGTGCCGTTCCAGTGGATCGGCATAAACACCTGCTCTTTACGCATCTCTTGGGTTAATACCAAACGCGCTTGAGACTCACCTTGAGCACTTTTCACTTTAACAACCTGGTTGGTTTGGTTTGTGCTCGTTTCCAATCCAAATTTCCTGGCGGTTTCAGGGTGAACAGCAATGAACGGTTCGGGAGTGTGGTCTCCAAGTGATGAGGCAAGCCCTGTTCTACTCATAGTGTGCCATTGATCGCGCACTCGTCCGCTGTTCATAATAAGCGGATAGTCTGGTGAAGACGTCGTTAATGGCAAAGCATGTTCAACCGCAACAAATTGGGCTTTTCCTGACTTAGTGAAAAACTCGCCATCAGTGAACATTCGTTTATTTACGATATCTTGCTGTAATTCTAATACGGGCCATTGCTGGGGTTTTAGCTCGCTATAACCTTTATCGTCCAATTTGGTTAGACCAATTAAACACAGGTCTCGCGTTTTACCGTCAGTATTATCAAGACCCGTCATTTGACAGTATTCTTCAAATATCTGCCCTTCATGACGATAATCAAAGGCATGTTGATGACCCATTTTCTGCGCCACTTCTTTAATCATCCACCAATCAGGTTTAGCTTCACCTGGGCTTGGCAATATGCGGCGCTGCCTTGATATACGGCGCTCGGAGTTGGTCACGGTACCCGATTTTTCACTCCAACCTTGCGCAGGCAACACAACATCGGCCAAGCGTGTGGTTTCAGTATCGGCAATGCAATCTGACACCACCACAAATGGACAGTTTTCTAGCGCTGCTTTCACTCTCGCACTGTCTGGAAGGCTCACCACAGGGTTGGTCGCCATAATCCACACCGCTTTGATCTTGCCTTCAAGCATGTCGTCAAACAACTCGACTGCTTTCAAGCCGGGTTTGGTTGCTAAGTTATCGGTTTGCCAAAAGTTACTCACCGTTTGGTGTGATTTCTCATCCCCAAACTCAAAGTGCGCCGCTAGCGTATTCGCTAAACCACCCACTTCGCGACCGCCCATTGCGTTGGGCTGCCCGGTCACAGAGAAAGGCCCCATACCTGCTTGTCCGATTTTTCCGGTGGCTAAATGACAGTTGAGAATAGCGTTCACTTTGTCACAACCTTGGCTCGACTGATTCACACCCTGAGAATAAATGGTGACGACTTTTTGTTTAGAAGCGAACGCGCGATAGAAGCGCTCAACCTCTTGTTCCGCTAACCCGGTCAGTTGGCTGACGCTTTGCTCTGAATTGATGCTTGAATCAGCGTGGTAAACATACTTCTTTGCTGACTTGATCGCTTGTTGGAAGCCTTCTGTATGTTTGCTTATGTAGGCTTCATCAAGTGCATCATTATCCGCTAAGTATGAAAGTAACCCGTTAAACAAGGCCACGTCAGAGCCCGATTCAATCGCTAAATGTTGATCTGCTATTTCACATGTGTCGGTATAACGAGGATCTATGACGATCACTTGCAGTTTGGGATTCACTTGCTTAGCTGCTCTTAACCTTTGAAAAAGAACCGGATGACACCATGCTAAGTTTGAGCCAGTTATCACGACCAAGTCGGTGTGCTCTAAATCTTCATAACAAATAGGCACCGTGTCGCTACCAAATGCACGCTTGTGTCCAACAACACTCGATGCCATGCAAAGCCTTGAGTTGCTGTCGATGTTTCCGCTGCCAATAAAGCCTTTCATCAGCTTATTGGAAACGTAATAGTCTTCTGTTAACAGTTGACCAGAGACATAGAACGCAACCGAATCAGGACCGAACTCTTCAATGGTTTGGTTAAACCTATCAGCGATCAATTGAGTGGCGTCATCCCATACGAGTTCGTGTTTTTGTTGATTCTGAATATGAGTAGGCTGAGTAAGACGACCTAAAGGTGTTACGGTTTCACCTAGAGCAATGCCTTTAGTACATAACTTTCCATAATTCGACGGATGTTCTTTGTCACCGCGCACTTCAAGCTTACCTAATGCAGTGGGCCTCGCTTCTATTCCGCAGCCAACACCACAATAGGCACATGTCGATTTTATCCAGCCACTATTTGAATCACTCATCCGTTTCTCGCTCAATTATCCATAATTGTATTTATTTAGATCAAGCAAATAACACGCCATTAAATCAAAGAATCACGAACATAACAAAACACAAATAAAAACAACAACTTAATAAAACAAAAACAATTAAAACTCAGTTACCAAGAAATGCTTGATATGAAAAACTTATTTTTTGCACCATCTTGCTGAATGTTGCACCACAAACGCTCATTTCCATAAATTTAACAAAAAAATTACATACCACTTTAGGGGTAATTGCGTGCCACCCGAAAATCTTAATTGATTGAAAAATATGAATTAAATTTTATTTATTTTGCTAAATTATAATTTGGCATCCTCCTTGCTCCACTAGAAACCAAGAGTTAGAAAAACAATTTTTGTTTTCTTGATAATGATGAATTGAGTGGAATCTCAACCCGGTATTCATTTGTTAACCATTAGAAGTTAAACGCTATAAACGTTAACGCTATAAACAATGAAGCCGAGAATAAGGAATGGATTATGAGCAAGAAGAAGATCGTCGTCGTTGGTAACGGTATGGTTGGACACAAATTTATCGACAACATATTGCAGTCAGAAAGTGATGAGTTTGATGTGATTACTTTCAGTGAAGAGCCAAGGTTGGCTTACGACCGAGTTCAGTTAACGGCGTACTTCAAACGCGGAAATGCTGATGATTTGGCATTAACCAGCGAAGAGTATTACCAAAGCAATGGTGTCAATTACCTTTTAAACTCGAAAGTCGCTCAACTAGATACTGACAATAAATGCGTTGTGACGGAATCGGGACATATCGAAAGTTATGACACTTTGATTCTGGCGACCGGTTCATTCCCTTTTGTTCCCCCTATTCCCGGTAACGACCGAGAACACTGTCACGTTTATCGCACCATCGAAGATCTAGACGCCATTGAATTATCTAGCAAAGGCAGTAAATCGGGCGTGGTGATTGGTGGCGGCCTGCTTGGCTTAGAAGCCGCAAACGCAGTCAAAAACCTTGGCTTGGAAACCCATGTTGTAGAGTTCGCGCCTCGCCTAATGGCCGTTCAATTAGATGACGGTGGCGGTGCGCTTTTACGCAGAAAAATTGAAGACCTTGGCGTCCAAGTTCACACCGAGAAGGCAACCTCTGAGATAGTTGCGGGTGAAAACGCTCGCTACAGAATGAACTTTGCAGACGGCACCCACCTTGAAACCGATATGATTGTGTTCTCTGCGGGTATTCGTCCTCAAGATGCCCTAGCTCGTAGCTCTGATATTGCCATTGGTGAACGTGGCGGTATCGTGATTAACGATCATTGCCAAACCAACATCGAGAACGTGTATGCGATTGGTGAATGTGCACTTTGGGACAACAAGATCTTCGGCTTAGTGGCGCCTGGCTATTCAATGGCGAAAGTCGCCGCAGCGCATATCATCTCTGATGGAGCGAGCGACGCTTCGTTTACTGGTGCCGACATGAGCACCAAGCTCAAACTGCTTGGTGTTGATGTAGCCAGTATTGGCGAAGTACACGGCCAAACAGAAGGCGCTCAATCGTATACTTATAACGACGAAATCGAGCAAGTTTATAAGCGCCTTATCATCTCAGCGGACGGTAAAAAGATTGTTGGTGCAGTATTGGTGGGCGACGCCGAGGCTTACGGGTCACTACTGCAAATCAAACAAAACGATATGCCTCTTCCTGAAAATCCATCCGTGCTTATTCTGCCAAACCTCGCGGACGATTCTGGCTCAGCAATGGGCGTTGAAGCTCTGCCTGATAGCGCCGTGATTTGTTCGTGTTTTGATGTGACCAAAGGCGATATCAAAGACGCCGTATCTGCAGGCTGCACCACCATGGCTGCATTGAAAGAAACAACCAATGCTTCAACAGGTTGTGGGGGTTGTTCTGCGCTTGCCAAACAGGTTCTCGATAGCGAGCTGAGTAACTTAGGTGTGGAAGTCTCAAACGATATCTGTGAGCACTTTGCCTATTCTCGTCAAGAACTTACCGACATTATCCGCGTCAACAAAATCAAGACATTCGATGAGCTATTGGATTCTCATGGCAATGGATTGGGCTGTACCGTCTGTAAACCGGCTGTCGGTTCTATTCTGGCTTCTTACTGGAACGATTACATCCTAGAAGATCAGCACATTGAACTGCAAGACACCAACGATATCTACCTAGGCAACATGCAAAAAGACGGCACTTATTCAGTTGTGCCACGTATTGCAGGCGGGGAAATCACCCCTGACAAATTGATCGTGCTTGGCGAGGTCGCGAAAGAGTTCGACCTTTACACCAAAATCACCGGTGGTCAGCGTGTCGATTTGTTTGGTGCACAGCTCAACGAACTGCCTATCATCTGGAAAAAGCTGATTGATGCAGGTTTCGAAACAGGCCACGCCTACGGTAAGTCGGTTCGTACTGTTAAGTCGTGTGTGGGTAGCACTTGGTGCCGATACGGTATCGACGACAGCGTAGGCTTAGCGATTCGACTAGAGAACCGCTACAAAGGGCTGCGCTCGCCACATAAAACCAAGTTTGCAGTTTCTGGCTGTACTCGTGAATGTGCAGAAGCGCAATCGAAAGACTTCGGCATTATCGCAACCGACAAAGGTTGGAACCTCTACATCTGTGGTAACGGCGGTATGCGCCCTCGCCATGGTGACCTTTTCGCTACCGACCTTGATGAAACCACCCTTCTGCAATACATAGACCGCATTCTGATGTTCTACACACGTACCGCAGATCGCCTACAACGTACATCAGTATGGATGGAAAACCTTGAAGGCGGCATTGAATACCTCAAACAAGTCGTGATTGAAGACAAACTCAATGTTGTTGAAGAACTTGAAGCCGATATCGCCCTCAATATCGAAAAATATCAGTGTGAGTGGAAAACCACCATCGAAAACCCTGAAAAGATGAAGCGCTTCCAGCATTACATCAACAGCGAAGAAATGGACACTAGCCTTTCATTCATCAAAGAACGAGAGCAGCGTTTTCCTAAGCCGAGCTTGAGCGATTCATCTGAGAAAGTTCGAAATGAAGCCCTCGCCAATTCTGAACAAATTGAAGTTACCGAAGTGTCGTAGATGCCTTTCGTCTGTGATCGCCACTACGCCACTTAACCGAATAATGATTATAAAGCTCATCTTTTGACTAGGAGAAAGTCATGAAAAATTGGACAACCGTATGCAGCACTAAAGATTTAACCCCAAATGGTGGCATTTGCGCCAAAGTTGAAGATAACCAAGTGGCTATTTTTTACTGTAAGCGCAGCGACACGCTTTATGGGCTCTCTAATTACGACCCTGTCGGCAAAGCGAATGTGATGTCACGTGGTATCATTGGTTCATTAAGCGGTGAGCCTTACGTAGCTTCGCCCTTATACAAGCAGCATTACCACTTAGAAACTGGCGCGTGCCTTGAACAACCCGATCTCAAGCTCGTGAAATTTGAAGTTCGCAAGCAAGGAGAGCAAGTACAGGTTCTCGCACCGCTTGCTATCGCCAGTTAACTAAACGCCGACATCATCATGTAAACGCTTTATCAGCGTGAGCAATTTCGGCATAGGGTTTAGCCACATGAATGCGTTCGAATTTCGGAAGTAACGCACGAGCTAAAACCGGGTAATTTTCCAGATTTAAAGGATTTAAACCATGGATAACACAAAATTTTCGCTGCTTTCATTTACGGGTAAGATGAAAACCTTACACCTAAGTTGGATGGCCTTTTTTATCACCTTTGTTGTGTGGTTCAACTTTGCCCCGCTACTGCAAATGGTAAAAACCTCACTTGGTCTTTCCACTGAAGAGATCAAAACACTCCTGATCCTCAACGTTGCGTTAACCATTCCTGCTCGTGTCGCAGTGGGTATGTTAACCGACAGATACGGCCCAAGATTGGTCTACTCTTCGCTACTCGCAATCTGTTCAATCCCTTGTTTTATGTTTGCGATGGCAGACTCTTTCATTCAAGCGGCGATTGCACGTTTCCTATTAGGTTTCATTGGCGCAGGCTTCGTTGTTGGTATTCGCCTTGTGTCTGAGTGGTTTCCACACAATGAACTGGGTACAGCAGAAGGTATTTACGGCGGTTGGGGTAACTTCGGTTCAGCAGCGGCAGCATTCACTCTTCCAACTCTAGCTCTAGCATTTGGTGGCGAAAACGGTTGGCGTTATGCGGTTGGTATTACTGGCGTAATGAGCTTAGCGTTCTCGTTTGTGTTCTACAAAAACGTAACGGATACACCAAAAGGTTCGACTTACTTCAAGCCTGCTCAAGTAACAGCGATGGAAGTAACATCAAAGGGTGACTTTTTCTTCTTACTTATTATGAAGATCCCAATGTATGCCGCTCTTGCACTACTGACATGGAAACTATCGCCAACCAACATCAACATGCTGTCTGACATGGCGGTTTACTCGGTTTACGCAGGTTTAGCCGCACTTTACGTATACGAAGTGTCACAAGTTTGGAAAGTGAACAAGAACGTATTTAAAGAAGAAGTGCCAGAGATTCACCAGTACAAATTCAAGCAAGTTGCGGTACTTAACGTACTGTACTTCGCGACATTTGGTTCTGAACTGGCTGTTGTTTCTATGCTGCCACTGTTCTTCTCTGAAACTTTTGAATTAACACCCGTTCTTGCCGGTATGGTTGCATCGGCTTATGCCTTTATGAACCTAATGTCTCGCCCTGGTGGCGGTTGGATTTCAGATAAATTTGGCCGTAAACCAACACTGCTTATTCTAACGATTGGTCTTGCTGTGGGTTACTTCGCAATGGGTCAAGTCGACAGCACATGGCCAGTATGGCTAGCGGTTGTAGCAGCCATGGCGTGTTCTTTCTTCGTTCAAGCGGGTGAAGGTGCGGTATTTGCGACAGTTCCTCTAATCAAACGACGCATGACAGGTCAGATTGCCGGTATGACGGGTGCTTACGGTAATGTTGGTGCAGTAGTTTACTTAACAGTGCTGTCTTTCGTGAGCTACCAAACCTTCTTCTTAGTGATTGCTGCGACCGCCATACTTGGCTTTGTGACTCTACTGTTCATGGAAGAGCCTAACGGTCAAATTGCCGAAGTGAACGACGATGGCAGTGTCACGTTGATTAATGTTTCAAACTAGTCTCAGTACTATGAAGCATTGATATTATTGAATCGGGAGAAGCACCTTAGCAGATACATCAACGCTAGGTGCTTCGTTCAAAGGCTCTAAGTTCACTAGAGCTTTTGTTCTTCCTAGGATGTTATCTCAAGCAAATCCAGAAGAAGACAGTTTAGAAGACGGCAGTTAAGAAGAAGACCAGTTATGACAATTTCATTCAGCCAAGGACAAGTCACCACGCCAGAGTCAAACAACCAAATGACGCTGAAGTTTGGTGGTTACTCAAATAAAGGCATTCGTGATGAAAACCAAGATGCCATCATTGTAAAACACCCAAAAACTCGCGCTGAGCAAGAGTTAAAAGGCAGTGTTGCCTGCATAGCCGATGGTGCGAGTTGCAGTGAACATGGCCAAAAAGCCAGCCATACCAGCGTGATGCAGTTTATTGATGACTACTACGCCACTCCAAAAAGCTGGAGCATTCAGCGCTCAGCACAAAAGGTCTTAACTTCCCTCAATTCTTGGCTATTCAACACGTCTGTTTCTAATATTCATCCCGCACAACAAGTGAACCACAATGCGCTCGTTTCCACTTTTAGCAGCGTCATTCTAAAATCCAACACCGCGCATATATTCCATGTGGGTGACAGTCGTATTTACCTATTGAGAGATGGCGAATTACGACAGCTTACTCGCGACCATACCCGCAAGAATATGGGACAGAAACACTATCTGACGCGAGCTTTAGGCATGGATAATAAGCTCAACGTTGACTATCAAACGCTTCCTATTAAGAAAGATGACTGCTTTATCCTGACATCTGACGGCGTACACGAGTTTGTCTCGCCCAACACATTCAAGGATCACATCGACAAACCAGGAGCGGATTTCGAATACGCCGCACAAACGATCTGTAACACCGCTTTAAGCCACAATAGCTCAGACAACGTGAGCTGCTTAATAGTCCAAGTCAGTCACCTTCCTAAACCATCACTTATTGAATTCCATGAAAAGCTTGCCAAGCGCGCTATCCCACCCGCTTTAAAGCTTGGGCAAAGTATCGACAACTATATGGTACTCGAGGTGTTGTATGCAGGTTCAAGAAGCCATGTATATCGAGTGATGCAGAAAGAGACACAAACCGAATTCGTCTTGAAAGTACCGTCGGTTCAATACCACGATAGCCCCGCACAATTGAGCACCTTTTTTAACGAACAATGGGCAGGGATCCTGCTAAACAACAAGAAAGTAATGAAGGTCTACCCAACGCCAGAACACTCGCAATTCCTATATCAAATCTGCGAATGGGTAGAAGGCATCACGCTGAGACAGTGGATGTACGACAATCCAAAACCTTCACTCAAACAGGTGCGCGATATACTCGATAAAATCACACAAGGTATCCGAGTGCTACAACGTGCGGATATGGTGCACAGAGACTTAAAACCTGAAAACATCATGATTCAACGTGATGGCGAAATTAAAATCATCGACCTTGGGGCTGTATTGGTAAGAGGTATTGAAGAAGGAAGTAAATCAGAGCAAGACTCGGTACCGTTGGGGGCCGTTAATTACATTGCCCCGGAAACCATAAAGCACAATACCGCGACCACAAGTTCGGATCTGTTCTCTATCGCGGTCATCGGGTATGAAATGCTCACAGGCGAACTGCCCTATCCTGAGATGTCTGCACAATCGCTTAAGCAATCTCGTCACCATCAATGGGAATACCAACCGCTGACTCAAAAGCGCACTGACATACCAGCTTGGGTCGATTTGGTTTTGCAAAAAGCCTGTGCCGAATCGCCAAACGAACGCCATCAAGTGTTAGGGGATTTTGTGGCAGACCTTTACACACCAAACCAAAGCTTGGTGAAAAGCAAAGCCAAGCAACCTTTGATAAACCGAAACCCAATCCAGTTTTGGAAGGTGTTGGCTTTGTTGCTCGGCGTTGTTGCCATTGTAGAGTTGGGCTTATTACTGAGTTCAAGCTAGGCGTCCAAGTTCGAGTTAATTCCAAGCTCGATCTAAGTGTCCAAGTCTAACCTAGCTTATATAAACTAACTGGAATTAGCCTCGTTTCACTAAGCTTCTTGGCACGAGTTCAATACCCGCTTGGTAACGCTTGGCCGATGCATTTAGCGCCAAAGCAAAAGCACTATCAGCAATCACTTCGAATTGCTGTGGCAGTGAATGGACTTTAAAAGGCAAGAAGTCGAGCAGTCGGTTATCACCAAAGGTTGCCAGTTTTACTTGATTGATCAGCTCTGGCTTTTCAACCATCACATCCAACACGCCCTCTAACAAGGTGTAAGACATAGTGACGATCGCATCTGGAACGGTGCCCTTCGCAATCCACTCTTCAAAAACCTCGCGTCCAGATTCTCTATCAAAGTGCTCACCATAACCCACAACCATCGGCTTATTTTCTGCTAACCCTGTTTGTTGAGTATGTGCTTTGTTTGCGGCTTCAAAACCTAACTGACGTTCACGTGAGATATTTAAATCAGGCAGTGCGCCTATCAAGCCAACACTATGAATACTGTCATCAAGGATTGAATGCGTCAGTTCAAATGCGGCTTCGAAATCTTCACTGATCACACAAGCAAAATGCTCATCGTCTAACGGACGGTCAATTGCAATCACAGGCGTTCCTGAGTTTTGCAGTTTCAAGTAGAACTCATTGGCGTCTGGCATGGAGCTCGCCACCAGTAAGGCATCGATACGACGACTTACCAAAGCTTCAGCAACCTTGCGTTCAGTTTCAGCATCATCATCAGAACAGCCAATCAAAATCTGGTAGCCCACTTTACGTGAGTTCTGCTCTATCAATTTTGCTAAACGCGCGTAACTGCTGTTTTCCAGATCAGGAATAATCAAACCAAATGAACGGCTATTACCAGCACGCAGCGACGAAGCAGCATGGTCTGGTCGGTAGTTATATTCTTCCACAACCGCCATGACTTTCTGCTGAGTCTTTTCACTGATTCTGTATTTCTGCGCCTTGCCGTTGATGACATAACTGGCTGTGGTTTTCGATACACCAGCCAATTTAGCAATTTCATCAAGTGTCATATGGGTGACCTGTATTTTGTGCGTAGGATCATATAACCAATGATCTGATCCTCGGATTAGTTGAATTATATGCTGAATCGATTCAGTATAAAAGCTGAAAGGATTCAGCAAAATCTGAAAAGTGACTTCAATCATCCTTTTGTATGGATTGAGCGTCATTTGTTGTGATTCAACTTCTCGTTATTAACGAAACTGAAATTACGACGCGCAGCAAAACTATTTTGAAAACCAAAATCGGCTTTGCTGAATTTTTTTACACTGAATGCTGAACCGATTCAGCAAGCATAAGGCAAAGAGTTAAGCTCCATAAATCTTGCTCTAAACTGAATCGTAGCGATACACAAATTCTCAAGCGATACGCTAAAGAGGCACCATGCTTAAATTATCAAAATCTGACATCACTCTTGGTCAAACGGCCGATGACAAATTCAAAGCTATCCAGAACATTGCTGGCGACCTAACCGCGAAAGGCTTAGTTGACTCTGGCTACGTTGAAGGAATGCTGAACCGTGAAAACCAGAACTCTACGTTCTTAGGTAACGGCATCGCGATTCCTCACGGCACCACTGACACTCGTGGCCTAGTGAAAGAGACAGGCGTTGCGGTACACCACTTCCCTGAAGGTATTGATTGGGCAGACGGCAATCGTGTTTACGTAGCAATTGGTATTGCGGCGAAATCAGACGAGCACTTAGGCATCCTTAAGCAGCTAACGAAAGTGCTAGCAGCAGACGGTGTTGAAGAGAAATTAAAGCAAGCTAAATCAGAAGACGAAATCATCGCCCTACTTAACGGCGAAGTTCAGCTAGAAGCCGACCTAGACGCTTCTTTAGTTCAGCTACTGTTCCCTGCAAGCGACATGGTTCAAATGTCGGCAGTGGCAGGCGGCCTACTTAAGAACACAGGTTGTACAGACAACGCATTCGTTGCTGACCTAGTAACAAAAACACCGACTCACCTAGGCCAAGGCCTGTGGTTGTTGGGCAGCGATAAAGGCGTAACACGTACTGGCGTATCTTTCGTTTCAACAACGAACCATTGTGAATACGATGGCACACCAGTGAAAGCATTGGTAGCATTCGCCGCTTGTAACAGCGCACACCAATCTATTCTAGTAAACCTAAGCAAGATGGTTTTCGAAGGTAAACAGCAACAACTGTTAACCGCTGATGCCGCACAAGTGATTGGCCTTCTGAAAGGTGAAGCGGTTTCTACAGCATCTCAAGACGATGACAACTGCGCAGTATTCAAAATCAAAAACGCGCACGGCCTACACGCTCGTCCAGGTGCAATGCTGGTTGCTGAAGCGAAGAAATTCGAATCAACGATCCGCGTTTCAAACCTAGATGGCGACGGAAAAGAAGTGAACGCGAAGAGCTTGATGAAAGTAATCGCACTTGGCGTTAAACACGGCCATCAGCTTCAGTTTGTTGCTGAAGGTGAAGATGCAGCACAAGCTCTTGAATCGATTGGCAAAGCTATCGCTTCAGGCCTTGGTGAAGGTTAAGGAATCGATATGTCTGATAAACAAATCAAAGCCGTTACCGTTACGCTAAACCCTGCTCTAGACCTGACTGGCGCTATCGACGCACTTAACGTGGGTTCAGTCAGCCTAGTGAACAAAGGCTCTCTACATGCAGCAGGCAAAGGTGTAAACGTAGCAAAAGTACTTTCAGAGCTTGGCGCGAAGGTTACCGTAACTGGTTTCCTTGGTCGTAATAATGAAGAAGCATTCTGCCAACTGTTCGAACAGATGGGCGCAACTGACCGCTTCATCCGTGTCGACGGCGCGACTCGCATCAACGTGAAATTAGTAGAGAACTCAGGCCAAGTTAGCGACATCAACTTCCCAGGTGTTCCTGTTGATGCTGACGCTATCAAAGCGTTTGAAGAAACTTTGTTAGAGCTGGCTGAAACACACGATTACTTCGTGATTGCAGGCAGCTTGCCACAAGGCGTATCACCAGAGCTTTGCGCTTCTTGGGTACAACGCTTGCGTGACCTAGGTAAAAAGGTGCTGTTCGACAGCAGCCGTGACGCACTTAAAGCCGGTATCAATACACAGCCTTGGTTGATTAAGCCAAATGATGAAGAGCTGTCTCAGCTTTTCAATGCAGAACTAACCACACGCGACCAATGCCAACACGCAGGCCAAGCCCTCAGTGAAAAAGGCATCGAGAACATCGTGGTGTCACTTGGCGCTGAAGGCGTGATGTGGCTAAACCAAGGTGAATGGCTACATGCTCAACCGCCGCGCATGCAAGTGGTAAGCACGGTTGGCGCAGGCGACACATTAGTCGCTGGCCTATGTTGGGGTCACATGCAACAGATGCCAAAACCAGAACTCATTAAATTCGCAACCGCCTTATCTGCTCTAGCAGTTTCACAGGTAGGCGTGGGCATTACCAGCCAACAAGAGCTGGATTCAGTACTACAAAATATCCAATTACAGTCGCTTAGTGCTCCAACTAGCCAGTTAGACACAAGCAAATAGGACAAAAGGTTTATTATGAATATTACCATTATCACAGCTTGCCCTAGTGGCGTAGCAAACAGCATCATCGCCGCAGGCTTGTTAGAGCAAGCGACAAAAGCACTGGGTTGGAACGCCGCTATTGAATGTCAATCAAGCGTGCTACCAGACTCAACCGTATCGCAAGACACTATCGACAGCAGCGACGTTGTCGTTATCGCAGCCAACACCAACGTTGATAAAGCGCGCTTTGTCGGTAAGAAAGTGTACCAAGCAGCTATCTCTGAGTGCACAGCGGATGCAAAAGCATTTCTTGAGAAAGCGACAGCAGAAGCAACAGTATTAGACGCTTCTCAAATCTCTGACGAATTAGTTGAAAAAACGGTTGCGGTTACTGGCACTTCACCAGCGACGGGCAGCAAGAAGATCGTAGCGATTACCGCTTGCCCAACTGGTGTTGCACACACCTTTATGGCAGCTGAAGCGCTTGAAGCAGAAGGCAAACGCCTAGGTCACCAAATCAAAGTGGAAACTCGCGGCTCTGTAGGTGCGAAGAACCAACTGACAGACCAAGAAATCGCAGACGCTGACCTTGTTATCATCGCAGCCGACATTGACGTTCCACTGGATCGTTTTAACGGCAAAGCGCTATACAAAACAACAACAAGTCCTGCTTTGAAGAAAACAAAGCAAGAAATGGAAAAAGCGTTCGCAGAAGCTAAACCATACCAACATACAGCATCTTCAAATTCAGCGCCTGCTGACGAGAAGAAAGGCGTGTACAAGCACCTAATGACAGGTGTATCGCACATGCTTCCTGTAGTTGTTGCGGGTGGTTTGATCATCGCACTCTCTTTCGTATTCGGTATCGAAGCGTTTAAAGAAGAAGGCACACTGGCAGCAGCATTGATGACTATCGGTGGTGGTTCTGCGTTCGCACTGATGATTCCTGTTCTTGCTGGTTTCATTGCATTCTCGATTGCTGACCGTCCGGGTCTGGCTCCAGGTCTAATCGGCGGTATGTTGGCGAGCTCAACAGGCGCAGGTTTCCTTGGTGGTATCGCAGCGGGTTTCATTGCCGGTTACGCAGCGAAATTCATTGCCGACAAGGTTCAACTTCCACAATCCATGGAAGCCCTCAAGCCAATCCTGATCATTCCGTTTATCGCGAGTTTGTTCACTGGTCTTGTGATGGTTTACATCGTGGGTGGCCCTGTTTCTGGCGTGATGAGCGCAATGACGACTTTCCTAAACAACATGGGAACGTCTAACGCGATTCTTCTGGGTGTGATTCTAGGCGCAATGATGTGTTTCGACCTTGGTGGTCCAGTAAACAAAGCAGCTTACACGTTCGGTGTTGGTCTACTGGCTTCGCAAACTTACGCACCAATGGCAGCAATCATGGCAGCAGGTATGGTTCCAGCTCTAGGTATGGGCCTTGCGACTTTCCTAGTGAAAGACAAGTTTGAAGCAGGCGAGCGTGAAGCGGGTAAAGCATCATTCGTTCTTGGTCTATGTTTCATCTCTGAAGGTGCAATCCCATTCGCAGCGAAAGATCCAATGCGTGTTATCCCAGCTTGTATGGCAGGTGGTGCACTAACTGGCGCACTATCAATGATGTTTGGTGCTCAGCTAATGGCTCCACACGGCGGTCTATTCGTACTACTGATTCCTGGTGCTATCTCTCCAGTACTTATGTACCTAGTGGCGATTGCAGCGGGTACAGCTGTAACTGGTTTCGGTTACGCTGCGCTTAAAAAGATGAGCGACTCTAAGGCAACAGCAGAGGCTTAATCCCCCTACTCTGGTTAACGGTTCAGCCCGATAACCAGAGGCTCTTGATAACCGGTTTCTTGGTAAAACGGCTCCCTAAAACAAAGGCTCCTCATTTGAGGAGCCTTTTTATTGTTCATGTATTTTCCGGTCGGAATGAGTTAAGTGCAATATTGGTATATTTGATTAGCTAGTCAGCGTATCTTCAAACACACCTAGCTCACGACCAAGCCAAATCGCACGTACTGTGTGGTCTAGCGTTTCTTCACCGCCTGTTACTGGGTGAATAAGCACCGACATATCGCCGCGCTCTTGATCAAGCCACTCAACAATACCCGACTCTTTGTTTGCAAAGTGAATCTCAAACATCGGCATCTTATGCGGGCCAACCAAACGCTGTATTAGTGGGAAAGTCTCTAACACATCTTTACGTTCTGATAGAATTTTCTGACGCAGTGTTTCTGCTTGCTCTGCAAAGCGCAGAGGGAAATAGATATGACCGTGGTACATGGCACCATCCTTTAGAATTATGATAGGCGCAGTTTAACCTGCTTTTTCGCATAGATCTCTTTTATGGCTGTAAAAACGCCACACTAAAGTGAAGTGTGGCGTTTAATTCAAGCAATAGGCAGTGTAAACAAAGGTTGTCCCTATTAGATAGAGTCGATCTTCAAAGGACTATTCTTGGGCTTCTGCAAGTTTAATTGCTCTACCAAACTACGACCTTTATCGCTGATGCCTCCACTGTAAGACTTTGAACCGTCAGCATTAGTCATGGAGGTTTCACCTACGTTCCAAGCAACAAAGAAGTCACTTAAATCATAGTTCGAAACATAAGAAGCACACACCATCATTAGGTCTCCACCAGAAAGCCCAGTCTCGCTAGCGCTACAATAGTTAGTATTCGAGTCGCCTTTTCTGTCTCCTCGCGCTTTGCGATGCATAAACTTGAACATGTTCCAGCCTTCATCATCACCATACACATCAGATTGGCTTGCGCCGCGTGTATACCAATCATCAATTGCAAAGTTCGATTTCGCCCAGATTTTTAGCTGACCAAACATAACTAATCGTAAACCTGCATCACCATGTGACCACGCATGTTCATTATTAAGCTCCAACCATTTAGGTGCTTTCTTAATATCCGATTTAATGCGATCCATTTCAGGGTTTGAATTGCGACCCTCTAATTCCTGCATATACAACGCAAGAAGGTTATTGGTGACTTCCGTACTACCAGTCGCTAAGAAAGGAGCTGATGCTAAGTTATGACCAACTTCATGCCACAACAGCCAGTCGTTCACAGGGTTGGTTGGAATGTGTGTTCGATTTGCATTAAAGCTTGAGTTCATCACTGGGTAGCCAGAATGAGCCGCACCAATCGAAATCTGCACGTCATTCACAAAACGATGGCGGAACGCCTTCAGTTCTGGATAAGTGAACCTACGGTGTAAACCATCGTTTTGTATCTCATCACGTCCGTAGAAGTTACTTGCAGCTTCAGCAAATCGATTCATATCTGTTGCGAATTGGTTCAAATCAGCGGATTCTAGATTCCTGATTGGTGTCGTATAAATAAATGAACCCGTATCGACTTCCGCAATAGGCCCCTCTGCCGATTGAACTGGGTTAATCCACTCACCCTCTTTCCACCAAGCCGCTTTTAACGCGCCATCAATGCTAAACGAGACTTCACCAAACTCTTTTACTTTCGGTTGAATGTAAATAAGGCCGCCATATGGAACCTTGAAGGTTAAGTTTGAACCGTCGTACGCATAGTTAATTTGCATACGCGGAGGGCGCTTCAAACTGGTTTCATGATTCGGCTTACCTGTAAGGTCATCCGCCATCATCACAGTGATCGTTGCAGCTACACCATCACTAATAGTTACATCTTGAAGCTGAGGAGCCCATAAACCTGTCGATTGATTGTTCCCAGCCGAATACGTGACGCCCTTGCCATCTGTTTGGATAAGAACCGAACTTGACGAAGATGCTCCTGAAGTTCGACCGGGATACATTGTGGTATCAACAACGATTTCATGATCCCAAAAAGAGCGCCCCAACATAATGCGAGTCAGAGGTTTCTCCATGTAATTTAATGGATAGCTCGGATTCAACTGTCCCGATAACTCACCTTCGCCATGAATCATTCCATTAGCGACTAACGACGCTTTTAGGTCAACAGGACACTGTGCATCAATTGTGTCTGTTTGATGTAAGTCTTCGGTATAACAGTTTAGGAACTGAACAGCCTGCTTGAACCCCAACTCATCTTGTATGTCTGTTTCAAAACGGTATGCGTTGTCATTCCACATCCAAACAGACAGGTTATCAAACGCTTGATTCAATTCGCTGTTAGACAGACGCTTACCTTTAGTGCCCTTCGTGCGATAGTAAATCTCGTGCTCGTAAAGCGCTGTAAAGTTAGAACCCAAGTTTGCTGCTTTCACCATACTGTCGACAACGGTTTTACTCACCTCATAGCGGTCGAAATCGGCTCTATGATAAGCACCACGAACAGTGATGCCGTCTCCAGAACGAGTCTCTATACAGTTAAATTCGTATTCATACTCGTTCTTACAAAGCTCAGTGCTAACGAATGCCGACTGCAGTTCTTTGATTGCCGCTTCACGCTCTTCTGCCGATTCAACAAAGATACGTGCGGATTTTGTCTCCATGACTGGTACGCCAGACTCATCAAGCACTGGTTTCCCTTCAGCGTCTAACTTAGTAACCTCATAAGTCGGGATTTCAAACTTGATTTTGGATTCATCTTTGATCCACTCAACCGTACCATCTTGATTTACCGTGAATGGAGGTTCTCCTTGGTTATCTTGAAAACGCTCAAGAACCACCATTTCCTTTTCGCTCTTCACGTGAAGATTTGGATACGGCGCTTGGCAATAATAAGAGCTACCGCAGAAAGCTTGGTTTGTCGGCGTAACGTTTTCACCACCTAGTGAAACACCAGCGGCATCCGCCAAGCGTCCAATAGGTTCAGGGTTTGTCGTTTGAATCGCATCCATAAACAAGATATTGCCACCGTTATTAACATAGTTGATAAGAGCGGTAATATCGTCTTGGCTTAAGTTCGGGTTATCCAAGTCAGCAACAAACTGATTAGTCATACCATCTTGAACCAACTTAGGGGGATATGCCTGAAGGATCAAAATCGGCGTAGTGCTCATATCCAAACCATCAAAGTCACCTGAACCACGCTTTTCTACTGATGCAAAACCATACTGAGGACTAACAAAAAACGTGTACTGCTTACCCATTGTGGAGTGGTGATAAGCCGAATAAGCTTGGTCAATATTGGTGACTGCATTCATCCCTGCAATAGGCAGACCATTATTGAACCACTCAAACAAGTTCGAGAAAAACAAGCTCATGCTGCCTTGGTCATCATGCAGTAGGTTTTCGAACTTCGAAACAGTGCACTGTTGTTTGTTGCTATCGATATACAATGTTCGATTGGCCCAATAATTTTCAGGGCATGACAGAATACTTGGATATAAGCCATTACCCATGAACACGACTTTACCTTTGCCTATCTCGCCTGCTGTAACGAATGGAAAACCATAAGTCGCGTTGTCTTCAGAGACTAAAGGAATCGGAGGCATCGAGATACTTGGGTGTTGTGCGATGTAAGGTTTGCCTTCACGAGTCCAAGCCTGCTTCTCACCAAAATAAAGCTGACGGTTTTTATCAGTTCTTGGCATCATCACAGGGAATGCTCTGTTCGATATGTTCAGAGCTCGCATACCACGGGTATACCCCGTCGCACCGTAAAAACTACCATTGTCATTGAAAACATGGAATGTGGTGACGTTGTGGAAGATTTGCTGCAGAGACTCCGTAACATACTGACCAGAATCCATAGATAAAACGGCAGGTTGACGAACATAATCCATAAACTGAGGCGTTTGGCGCAGCTGCTCATCGATTACTGCCGTTAACCCTTGGCTAAACTGACCAACAAACTCATTAGGAAGTTCAAAGTCTGTACCCTCTATTAATCCCCCATTTGGCAGAGTTAGGTTGATCAGTTCATTTATAACGTTAGGGTACTTTGAAAAGGTACCTTGGACTTCTTCAGATATCTCATAATGACTTACATGATCAAGCGCGTAGCGCTCTAGTAATGACTGGATATTCGCTTTCTCAACCACATTATTGGTCACATCAGACAATTTATAAGCAATCTGATTACCCGTAATGGAGCCAAACTCAAACGTATCAATACCAAAAACGATTCTGTCGCCCCACAGGTACTCAAAGATTCCCTCTTCATCCGTCACGCCCGTCGCGTTAGCCGAAAAGAAACTGATCCCAGAAATCGCTTTACCATTAGCGTCTGTAAGCTTACTGCGAGTTAACACCTTACCTTCAACACTTGGCTTATAAGCATAGGTAGACTCTGCGTCTGCAGAAACAAAACCAGCGTTAAGGTTATTGTCCGCATTAGGGTCAACCGCAGGAACAACTGTTGTGTCTACGTGTGAACTAGGAGCCTTACCTACTTCATCTGTAGACTCTTCTTCTTTCGATGAAAAGTACGCATCGACAGCATCTTGATCATCAAGTTGCGAGAACACACCTTCAATATCAAAAGCATCCAGTTCTTTTAAACAGATAGCACTTTCAGTCTCACAAACATCAATTGATTCGAGTACCTTAGTAACGTTGTCTCCATGTAATTCTGTCAACTCAAATGCCGCATGAAGCGCATCATTTGAAATCGTGCTTTCTGTAACTTCAGGGAAAGGAGCAGTGAAATCACCTAAAGTAAGGTGACCCAAGGTACAACTAAAACTCACGCCTTGTTTAACACTGAACGTTCCGTTTTCAAGATGAACGCCGTCACAGTATACATCTCCAGACACAAACGCCCCACTCGACAACAGTGAACCTATGTAAGTTGTTGGGGGGATAATATCTGTTGGTGGAATAATGTCAGTCGGCGGAAGAATATCCGTTGGTGGAACAATATCTGTCGGTGGAACAATATCCGTTGGTGGAATAATGTCTGTTGGAGGAACCGTATCAGGGCCGTCACTATAGCTTAGTGAATCGTGATTACACCCGGAAAGAGCCGCGGATATGATAGCCAGCGCAATTAAGTTTTTTTTCATTGAGCGAAGTTGATCGTAATTTTAAGTGGACCGTTATCTTATAGATTTACTCCATCTCGATGACTATTGTTTTTTGTCTTAACCACAAAGACCATTTCTCATAAGCGATTGAATAAGATAAACAAAATGATAATTGAGACTCTCATTCCAATTGCAAAACCTCTCCCTACCTTAAAATGGAAAAACGCCATATCTCGATTGAGATATGGCGTTTCTACTCAATAGCTCTTAGCCAATTTAGTATCACGTTAGTATCGGCGCAACTGCATCACAATATTAAACATCACCCCCACCAAAAACAGCGTGATGACAATACTCGCGCCACTCGGTAAATCGTAGTAAGCCGACATCGCTAAGCCCGATAAAATGCCAACGGTACCAATCCCAATACTCGCGATAAAGAAGCGAACGCCTTTATACGCAGCTGCACATAACGCAGGTATCACCAGTAACGCAAACTCCAAATATATCCCAGTCAGCTTTACCGTGATCGGCATCAATATAGCGAAGATAAGATAAAAGCCACTACCCTGCATAAATTCAGGCTTTACGCTAATCAACACCAACATCGCGGTCGTGATTATTGCCAATGGCCAGACATCATCCCAGGTAGACCACAACAGCTGCCCGTTGAGAATGCCTTGAATAAAGTCGGCGCCATGCGGATCTTTGCTAACCAATAGAATAGCCAACGAAGCAGACACCACAAACAAACTACCTATCATTGGTTCTAAGTGTTCTTTGTAATGCTTTTCCATGAGTGCGATTAATCCGCAAAGCAGTAATGACATAACCCACGGGCCAATCATCTCTGCAAACCAAGAACCGCTAAACAGTGCATATCGGCTCAACCAATACTGACTCAAAGCAGCGCCAAGGGCAGCCACTTGCGCGACAGCGAGATCAATAAAGATGATCTGGCGCTTGAGGACTTGCTCTCCAAGCACGATGTTCCCGACTAATGCAATTAATCCACACAATACCGCAGGTGCTAGCCAACCATATTCATTCAACATTACGATCTCGTTAATGTTTCTGGGTTAACGAGCGTTCTCAGCAACTCATCAATGACTTGATCGTACATTTGCTCAAGGCTCTGACCTTCTGCAACCGTCAATGGTAGCTGTATCGTAGGCTTGTTGATTTGCTGGTTAAGCCAATGAGCAGGACGCTGGTCTTGGTGTGATGAATACACAATCGCATCAAACGAAGCAGGATCCAACTTGGTCAATGACTGTAAATGTGACGTAGTCGGTGATATCCCAGGCTTAGGTTCTAAATCAGCAATTTGCGCCATATCTAACCAGTCAAAGAGGTAACGATATGTAGCATGATACCCGACCACTTTTTTACCTTGTAACGGCTCTGCTTTCGTTTCCCACTCTGCCAATTTATTACGCCAGTTGGCACGAAACTTCATACCATTTCGCATGTAGATATGTGCATTGTCAGGATCAACCAGTTGTAGACGCTTGGTGACTTCTCTAGAGATAGGAATCATATACTCAGCAGCAAACTGAACATGAGGATTACCATGGGCGTGGATATCTCCCATGCTTCGATCTACATGAGCATGAGTATCGAGCATACCCACCAAATCACTCGCGTATAACATGCCTGATGAGCTATTTTGAACCACAGGGTTACCGCTGCGTGCTTGCAGCATTGGCAGCCATCCTACTTCCAGTTCTGAGCCAGAGCACATCACCATATCAGCCTGTCGCATCTTGGCAATCAGTGAAGGTCGAGCTTGCACATAGTGAGGATCTTGCTTCGCAGTGGTGGCTGAGTAGATCTTAGCGTCAGGAGCATGGCTATGGATAAGTGCTTGCCACTCAGGCTCACACACGAAGATGTTCAACGCCATCGCAGGCGAAGATACAATTATAGATGAAGATACAATGGCAACACCTGCTGCCATTGTAAGTCGGAGTTTCCTAGAATGCATGAGCACCGTGCGCCCCAAAGGTCATCACATACTGAAGGGTAAATACGTTATCTGTCTCTTTACTTTGGTTTTCAACGCGAGAGTATTGCGCTCTAACTGTACCAAAATGAGATGAATCCCAAGCGATCATTGCATCTGCTTCTTTGTCGTTCATTGCAGTAAAGTGCATGTGGTCACCATGTGCGTGTCCATCATAGCTTTCCGCTTCACCGTAGCGCAGGCCTGCTGACCAGTTTGGGCTAAATCGGTAAACACCCGATACATAATAGCCTGCTAGCGCATCTGGTGATTCTGCGTCATTTTTGTACTTATCATCAACGATGCCGTCTAACAGCATGTACTCAGCTGCAAGCGTGAAGTTTTGGTATTTGTAGTTACCGTTCGGAGCCCACTTCCATACAAAATCAGCACCGTATAAGTTTGAGCCCGTTACCGCCGCGCCGTGGCTATGATCGTGGTCATGGTCATGCCCGTGATCATGATCTCCAAACTCACGAACTTTACCGTTTTCATTGCGTAAGTAGCTCAAACCAAACTGCCAGCTTGATGACTCTGAAAAGTCGTCACCCAGCTTAAGAGTTGTAGTGTAAACACCAACGTCAGAGCCATCATCAACAGAAGACATCTTGCTACCACTTAGCGCTTCAACACCGAACTTCACATACAGATCTGTAGGAAGAACGATGTTCGCACGAACACCATCATCGTAATAATGGGAGCCTAAAAATGTACGGTAAGCGGCAGGACGCTCAACAAAGCTATCGGTATGCATATGTTGGTTATTTAGGTAGCCGAAATCAGACAAGAAACGACCACCTCGAATGCTTAAACCGTAAGGCATCGTCAGTGTTTCAATGAAAGCTTCTTCGAGTAGTAATTCAGTCTCATCATCGTGAGTTTCAATAACCGTAGTCAAAGAGCCATGGAACTTATCATCAATATTCGCCGACATGTTAAGTTCTGTATGACCAAGACCAAAACCTTCGCCGCGCTCTGAGTTATTACGTTGACCGTCTTGATAATACCCATCAAGAACGACACCGATTTGAGGGTTCGACAACGTGTCGGCAAAAACAGGGGAAACGAGAATGCTACCAACCGCTAGAGAAACCAATTTTTTATTCACAACTTTTTCCTTTCTAAGATACATCACCAATTAATTTATTGTTATGTTATAACATTGCAATAAATAATTAATCGTTGAAATGTAACAAAGTATGAAACAACTCTAATAGCAGGGCTATTAAGTAGGGTAAAAATCATTAATATTCAATTACATAAACAAAAGCAGCAATTGACAAGTGAAAGCGAATATTAACTGTATTTATCGAAAGACTGATATAAGGAAGGAATGATTCGATGGAACAAAAAACTAGAGTTTGAGTTAACGTTGGCCGCTAAAACAAACTCTAGAGATACTGGTGGCGACTATCGCTTTAAAATCACTACGGGCGTAGCTTTAAAACTCTGTCAATGTCTTCCGCGGAATGGCGCTCTGGAACTTGCTCCCACTCTTCGCCAAATGAACGGTTCACTACTCGACCGCGCTGAAAACCTTCACGCGCTTCAAGTTGCTTCGCCCAACGAACAACATTGGTGAAAGACTCAACTTGTAAGAACTCTGCTGCGTCGTAAATTTTGCCAAGTACTAAGTTACCGTACCAAGGCCAAATTGCGATATCTGCAATAGTCAGCTCTTCTCCCGCAACAAAAGTGTTATTCGCTAACTGTTTGTCTAACACGTCTAGCTGGCGCTTCGCTTCCATCGCAAAACGGTTAATTGGGTACTCTTGCTTTTCATCAGCGTAAGCGTAGAAGTGACCAAAGCCACCACCTAGGAATGGTGCTGAGCCTTGAGCCCAGAACAACCAGTTAATGGTTTGTGTTCTCGCTGCCCCTTGTTTTGGCAAGAAGTGACCAAACTTTTCAGCTAAGTGCATCAAGATAGACGCAGATTCAAAAACATTGACATCTTCATCGCCAGATTTATCAACAAGAGCTGGAATCTTCGAGTTTGGGTTTACGCCAACAAAGCCAGAAGAAAACTGGTCCGACTCACCAATATTGATCAAGTACGCATCATATTCAGCTTCTTTAACACCCGCAGCTAACAACTCTTCCAGCAAGATGGTGACTTTTTGACCGTTAGGTGTACCAAGGGAATACAATTGAAAAGCATGATCACCAACAGGAAGCTCTTTATCAAAGCGAGCGCCAGATTCAGGACTATTGATATTTGCCCACTTGTTACCACCATCAGTATCGTTAACCCAAACTTTTGGCGGTGTGTATTGTTCTGACATGATATTTCCTTATTAATATAGGGTAGCTTTAACTGATATTAGGTCACACTCCCTTGGTTAAAACCCCTAAATACAATTTCTTTTCAAACTGTTAAGCATGGCTTATTCCAGAAAGACATAACCTGCTTTCAAAGGAGTCTTATGCAAAAGGTAAGTGAGCGCTCAAAACCCTACTCAAATGTTGGTTAGTACAAAGCTTGATTTAGTGACGACATTTCTACAGCTTCAAGAAAGCTGTGATAAAATCGGCGTATTACAATAAATAGGAATTTGACAATGTCTTCAGATTTTACAGGATCGAGTGCAGCGTACGCTCGCCAAGAGAAAGGCTACCGCGAAAAGGCTCTAAAACTGTACCCATGGGTTTGTGGTAAATGTGCACGTGAATTTGTTTACTCAAACTTGAGAGAGTTAACCGTCCACCACGTGGATCACGACCATACAAACAACCCTGAAGATGGCAGCAACTGGGAACTACTGTGCTTGTACTGTCACGATCATGAGCACTCAAAATACACGGATCATGACCGTTACGGTGTTGATGCAAAAGCCCGTTTAGACGACCATCAATCAGCAACGCACAATCCCTTTGCCGATCTAGCGAAGTTGATGAGGAAGTAACACGCGTTAAGGACTGTATTTGCTAGATGATAGCGGCTAGATATCAGATAAATAACAAGAAACCCCAGTATGTCACCATACTGGGGTTTCTTTTATCTGCCTTATAGCTAGAGTTCACTCGAGTTAAGGCCAGATCAAAAAGAGCCTTCCGAAGAAGGCTCTTTTTAGAATTCTGTATTAGGTCTGCAATTATGCAGCCGCTTGCTTGCGGGACTCTTCTACCTGCTTAGCGCGTTTTTTTAGCGTCAACTTATCGCGGTATGCAAACCAAACGTAAGACACAACCACTAAGAAGAACAGGTATGACAATGAGAAAATGAACGGCGATTGAATGATATCGTTCGAGATCCCCCAAGAAACACCGACAACTGTCACTGCAATTTTCGCGAAGAAGCCACACATTAATAGCATCAAAGCCAACGGTGGGAAGCGTGTGCTGCGGAATGCAAGCCAGTAACAACTACCCACCGCTAACGCAGCGATATAGAAGCCGAATAAGAAAGAGTGAATATGGTCAGCTGCCGCTAAACCACCAGAAATTGACATCAATAGAATTAAAAACAGTTTCATAATACTCGCCTCACCATAAGTTGGAAACGCATCCTTTCAAATTTGGAATCTTTGTTTGCGTACTATTTTCCCACTTTTCACGGACAACACAACCCCTCAAATCGAACAAAATGTAAGCAAAGGTGCTAACAAAAACCAACCGTAACAACTGGTTAACATTTTGTTTTTAATAGAACTCCGTTACTCCTTGTCTCATATGGATAAAGCTCCACTTCGATTTATTTTGTTACACAAAATTAACCTTAGAAAATAATTAAAATAATTCGTAACTCTGTGATATCCGCACGGAATACGTGGTAATTCAGAAATACTTATCGAAGAACACCTTAAAAAATAGGCTCGCCACGTTAAAAAGAACAAAACAGAAAGGTATTAAACACAATTGCAAAACCAATAAAAAACAACTCATTAACAAGTTTGAGTTTATTTACCAAAAATGGAAAAAGAGATTCCAATCACATTTTTATTGGTTATAATCCGCGCTCTTTTGCGCCGTCTGTTGATAAACGCAAACTAATTTTGAAGAAACAATCACAATAACCCGTCTTTAGTTAAGTGGCTCACCACTAACCAACGACAAAACTGAGAATAAAAATGAGCAAGATTGATAAAGCATCACGTATCCTGCTAGCAGGCTTCTGTATCAACCTTTGTCTTGGCATCCTGTATGCTTGGAGTGTATTTAACAAGGCGCTAGTCACCGAAGCTGGCTGGAGTGCTGCTGAAGCATCTGCACCTTACGCTATTGCAACTATCACATTCTCTGTTTGTCTTCTTGTTGCGGGCATCCTACAAGACCGTATGGGTCCACGTAAGATCCTTATCTTAGGTACAGCGCTTACTGGCCTCGGTATGATTGCTTCTGGTTTCGCTACGACTCCTATGATGCTAAATCTAACGTTTGGTGTGATGACAGGTGCTGGTATCGGCTTTGGCTACGCATGTCTTTCGCCATCAGCAATGAAATGGTTCCATTCTTCTAAGAAAGGTATGGTTAACGGTCTAATCGCTGCAGGTTTTGGTCTTGCTGCTATTTACCTAGCACCACTCACTTCTGCGCTAATCGACAGCATGGGTATTCAAACAAGCTTTATGATTCTTGGTGCCGGCGTGCTTGCGATTGCAGTACCTCTAGCAGCAACAATCAACAACCCACCAGCGGATTACACGCCAGCTGAGCCTAAAGTAAAAGCAGGCCAAGCACCTAAGGCAGTTAAGAAGACTGAAGACCTAACGTGGAAAGTAATGCTGAAGACTCCTCAGTTCTACTCTCTATGGATCATGTACGCATTTGCAGCTTCTGTTGGTCTTATGATCATCGGTAACATCACTACGATTGCTAGCGTTCAAGCGAACCTACCAAACGCAGTTTACCTAGCGTCTATCCTTGCTGTATTCAACTCAGGCGGCCGTGTTGCTGCAGGTATGCTTGCAGATAAAATCGGTGGCGTACGTACTCTACTTCTAGCGTTCATCCTTCAAGGCGCGAACATGGCTCTATTCGCTACGTTCAACTCTGAATTCACGCTAATCATTGGCACGGCTATCGCAGCTGTTGGTTACGGTACGCTTCTAGCAGTATTCCCAACACTTACTGCTGAGTTCTACGGCCTGAAAAACTACGGTACTAACTACGGCGTGCTTTACACTGCATGGGGTATCGGCGGCGCTATCGGTGCAGCAGTTGTTGGTTACTCAATGACAAACGGCGAAGGTTACGGCCTAGCTTACACAATCTCTGCAGCTATGATGGCAGTGTGTATTGTTCTTGCAATCGTCACCAAGCCAATCTCTGAAGCTAAAGTTTCTGAACTAAAAGCATCTCAAGCTTAATCGTCAGAAAAGATTGAATTTGTTACTGAAGAGCTTAACCTTAGGGTTAGGCTCTTTTTGTATCAAGCGACTACCCATTGACGATAGAAACCACTCTTCAGCTCCCCCCTACTTATTATCTCGACAACTTCAATCGGTTGGTTGAACACGCTCAAACGCTCTACCCCGACCTTCTGAGTAACGACGAATGTCGTTGGTTATCTGAATACACACGTCTTTCTGAACCTAGCCAATGTTTGATGGTTCGTTTACTTTCTCGTAAAGGCCGTTGGTTTCGCAGCGATAAACTCAACTATGTTGAGATTTCTGATTTGAATACCGCACTACAAGAGCTAAGCACCGCAGGCTTTATTGCGTTGAGTCATCCCGCCGAGCGACATGACCTTGTCGTTAGCAATGTCGAACTCGGATTGCACTTGCTCACCAAACCAGAGCTGTTGAATGTATTCCCTGCCTTTAAGAGCAACAAAACCGCGAAGAAAGACGAACTCTTGGCGTTGCTCGATCACCAACCTTTTGATCAGTTCCAAAGCCTAGCATTCGATTGTATTTACGTTGTCGAATCTGAAGTTATTGATGTCTTGCTGTTACTGTTTTTTGCTAATACTTATCAAGACTTAAGCCAATTCGTCTTAAGCGACCTTGGGCTCAATACCTTCGAAAACTACACATTAAGCAAGCAACGCCGCTTTTTTACCTCTAGAGAACAACTCAACCAGCTACTCCAAATGCGCGATGTACAACGCTTGTATTTTGAGGGCGATCGTAAAGACTCTGAGTTTCTTGAACATCTTTTACAGTCGATACCCGCTGAATCGGATCACAAAAGCATAGCCAGAAAAAGATCTCGTTTGATCAACGATATTGCACGCGATCTTGAAAGGCTTAACCAAAACGACAAAGCTGTCTTTTGGTTCAAACAATCTGTACTTCCTCCGAGCAGAGAGCGACTTGCACGCATCTATGACAAGCAAGACGAGTTAGACTCAATGTGTGACATTGTCACGCAAATGCAAACTACTCCATCGGATGTGTTAGAGTTGGAGGTCGCTGTTAAGCTTGAAGACAGGCTACTACGGAAACAGGGGCACAAAGTTTCACGAACCATAAAACCGATCTGCAAAGAGATAAAACTGGAATTAGACCTCAGCCAAACGCGAGTTGAGCTTGCGGTAAAGCAACACTTTGAAAGCCAAGGATGGGATGTTTACTTCTCTGAGAACAGTTTTCTATGTGGCTTATTTGGTTTAGCCTTTTGGGAGGTCATTTTTGCAGATGTTGAAGGCGCGTTTATCAACCGTTACCAGCATCGACCACAGGATCTATACCATTCCGATTTCGTAGACAAACGAGCCGAACAGGTCGAAGCGGTGTTTCAGACTATATCCAAGCATGGGCTGAACCACGTATTGGATATCTACGACCACAAGCACGGTATTGCCAATCCATTTGTCCATTGGAACTACTTCCACAGATCACTCGTCGAGCACAGCATGGAGGCCATTCCCAACGGCTTGATTGTTGATCTTTTCAAAGTGATATTGAGTGACTTAAAGTTATTTAGAACTGGGATGCCGGATTTGATTGCGTTCAAGGACGATGAATTTCATTGGATTGAGGTCAAAGGGCCAGGAGATAAACTGCAAGACAACCAGTGGCGATGGATCAAAGAGTTTGAGCGACTGTCTGTTCCATTCTCGGTTTGTTACGTCAATCAATATTAAGCCTAGCTAAGCTTTCTAAACCCTGAGCTGAGTCAAGGGTTGACGTAATAAGCTATCCTCTCCTATCGATATCTTGTCTACAAAATTTTCAGAACATGAGCATTTTCAAATATTTTTGATATAATTAGAGGAATTAACCAATATTTAAATACGTATGAATCTTAAAAAAATCTTCATTTTAGCTTTTGTCAGTCTATTCTCAGGCTGTGCCGTCTACGCGGGGTTACACTTCGACCAACTGTTCGGCGAACAACAAGTACGTGATCGCCAAGCCCCTATTCACTCGGCTCAAGCACAACATTTCATTGATGAAGTGAAGCCCATCATTGATAACCGATGTGTGGTTTGTCACGCTTGCTATGACGCACCTTGTCAGCTCAAAATGTCTTCCGTGGAAGGTATAGACAGAGGCGGTAGCAAAGAGCTCATTTACCACGGAAACCGTTTAACAGCGTCTACTCCCTCTCGTTTATTCGAGGACGCAATAACCACACAAGAGTGGCGCGATGCGGATTTTCACCCTGTGCTTAACGAGCGTATGCAAAATTCAACGGCAAACCTTGATGCAGGCCTTGTCTCTCGCATGTTGATGCAGAAAGAAAATCACCCTCTTCCAAATCAAACTCAATTAGAAGGCTTCGACTTTTCGACAGATCGCGATCAACAATGTCCAACTATTGAAGAATATGCTGAATATGAAAGAGATTATCCTACTTGGGGAATGCCTTATGGTATGCCTAACTTAGATAAATCCGAGTACGCTACCTTAATGAGCTGGCTGGAAAATGGCGCACAGATGACTGAACATGTTCCTCTCAATGATAGCGAACAAAAACTAGTCGATACCTATGAAGACCTTCTCAATAAAAGTGATCTTAAGAACCAAATATCAGCCCGCTACATCTATGAGCACCTGTTTCTATCACACTTGTATTTCTCTGACCTATCGCAGCCAACTCGCTTCTTTACGCTTGTTCGTTCTACAACACCACCAGGGCAAGCAGTTCAACGCATCAGCACTCGTCGTCCTTACGACGACCCTAAAGTCGATCGCGTTTACTACCGACTCATTCCCGAACAGGGCACAATTGTTAATAAAACACACATGCCCTTCGCTCTCAATAAAGAACGCCTACAAAACTGGAAAACATGGTTTATTGATGCGGATTACACTGTTAAACAATTGCCTAGCTATGATATAGACGTGTCAGCTAACCCGATGACTTCTTTCGAAGCGATACCCGTTAACTCTCGCTTCCACTTCATGTTGGACAATGCGCAGAACACTATAATGGCATTTATCAAAGGGCCAGTATGTCGAGGACAACTCGCCCTCAACGTGATCAATGATAGGTTTTGGGTAGTATTCATCGATCCTGATAAGGCCGATAGTACAGAAATAAACCAGCTCTTCGCAAGCCAAGAGAAAAACTTAAAACTACCTGGCGAACTAACCAGTAACACTGTTCCTGTGAAAAATTGGGTAAAATACTCGAAACAACAAGCGCGATACTTGAAAGCTAAATCTGACGCCACCAATCAGCTGTTTAAGAATGGTGAATACCTAAACACAGATATTATTTGGGATGGTAATGGCACCAATCCAAATGCTGCTTTAACTATTTTTAGACATTTTGATAGTGCCTCTGTCGTTCAAGGATTAGTTGGCCCGCAACCGAAAACAGCATGGATTGTTGACTACGCCTTGTTAGAAAGAATTCACTATCTTCTTGTTGCTGGATTCGACGTTTACGGTAACTTTGGGCACCAGTTGATCACTCGTATGTTTATGGATTTTTTACGTTTGGAAGGCGAAAGTAACTTCTTGGCCCTTTTACCTGAAGATGTTAGGCACAAAGAGCATTCGAGTTGGTATCAAAATCAAAGCACACAATTAAGTGACTTTTTACAGCGTAATATCACTCACTTCAACCAACCAACCAGTGTCGTTTACAAAACAAACAAGCCTAAGCGTGAACTGCTGAAAATGATCAAAGATAAACTCGAGCCAGTGCTCGATAATCGTTTTGATATTGTTGAAACTGGTTTTGGTAAGAAGAACGAAGCAATGCTGAATCAAGTGAGTTTGATTCGAGGGGAAGCCTTACGCCATGTACCTCAATTAATTATGGTCATGATTGAGGGGAAAAACGGTGAAGAGCAGTTATTTACACTCATTCACAATAATGCGCACAGCAACATTTCAAGCTTGTTCAATGAAGAAGGCAACAGAGATTACGCCAACGATGATTTAACGTTAGTGCGAGGTGTTGTAGGAAGTTATCCAGCCGCTTATCTATCCTTAACAGAAGAACAGATACCCACTCTAGTATCGACGTTACAAAAGCTTAATTCAGAAGAAGACTATGTAGCTTTACTTGATAAGTTTGCCGTCAGACGCAGCTCTAGTGAATTCTGGCCGTTCAGTGACCGTGTGCATCGTTGGTATCAACAAGACCAGCCCGTTGAGTTTGGTTTGCTCGATTACAACCGCTTTGAGAATAGATAATTTATCTCAAACAGGCTCCATTTAACCTTTGGACGTCTAAAAGACAAATCCGCTGAACGAGGTCTCGTTCAGCGGATTTTTTAAATCATCGCCAACTAATCACAGTTAACGGTTTAAAGCTTATAAATGAGCGTTATAAAACGTGTTGCTTCAGTGCCTCTAAAGAGTCTCTCGTCAGTTGAGTCAAAGACTCACTACAGTCTCTGTATTCCTGCAATGGGTCCTCGCTTGCTTCAATGCTATGACAGAGATTCAATAACGCAGATAAACCTAAGCTACCCGCAGAGCCTTTCAACTTATGAGCCAGTGATTTGACTTCTCGCCCATTATTGGCCTCACTTGCTTGAATCAATTCATGTAAAGTCTGCTGGCTACTGTCTTCAAATAGCCCAACGATTTGCTTCATTTTCTCCAAACCAAGAATCGATAGGTCACCCTCTATCACTTTGGAATCAATCAGTTTCACTGGAGTGTCTCCTTCATCTTGGGAATCCGTTGTCGTCGTGTACTTGGCTAAAACATCTACCATCTGTGTCGAGCACTCATCACTGTTACCATTAATCATACGATTACCATTTTGCTTACAAACAGCATCGTTTGGATCGGGCTGTGGCAACAATAGTGTTTTACCATCGAGTTGAGCAACAATGAGCTGAGAAAGAGCCTCTTTTTCTAGCGGCTTAGGCAAGAAGCCATCAAAGCCAGACGACAAGTAGCTTTCCACTTCCTCGTTAAACACGTGAGCCGATACTGCGATCATTGGTGGTACTTTGCGTGTTACGTTTTCTTCATTCTCATGCTGAAGCGCATCGTCTTTGAGATGTTGAATCAGCTCTACGCCATCGCAGTCAGGTAAATTGATGTCCACCAGCGCAATATCAAACTCTTGTCCACTGAATATTACTCTCGCTTCTTGTCCGGTTGTCGCTATCACAACATCGTGGCCCAGGTTATTCAAAAAGCCTTCGGCAACAATACAGTTCACAGGGTTGTCTTCAATCAGAAGTACCTTCGCTCGGATACAAGCTTCAATAACCGTTGCTTTCATTTCAATTTTCTCACCTACTTCAAGTGGCAATGAGAACCAAAACTGACTGCCCTCGCCTTCTTCGGAATGAACACCAATGTCACCATTCATTGCCAACATGATGCTTTTACTGATCGCTAATCCAAGCCCTGTGCCACCGGTTTTGTTGCGACCGCTATCGGTTTGGGTAAAGGCATCAAACAGACAAGCTTGTTCGCTAGCGTCAATACCGACACCGGTATCTGACACTTCAAACATCACTCGATTTTCATCTTCGATATCTAAACTAATGAAGATATCGACCGAGCCACTTTCAGTAAACTTAATCGCGTTACCGACCAAGTTATTCAATATTTGACTGATTCGAGTGACGTCACCACGCCAATAGCGTTGCACGTCACTTTCGATATGAAAATCAAAATTAAGCTTCTTCTCAGCGGCGCGCCCTTCCATTAACTGATAGGTATCTTGAACCATCTGGTAAAGGTCAAAAGAAGCCGCGCGTATTTCTAGATGTCCCGCTTCGATCTTTGAATAATCCAGTACGTCATTCAAAATCGCGAGTAGATTCTTACCACTGCGGTTAATGATGTCCGCATAGCCTGATTGCAGCGGGTCTAAGCCGGTATCTTTAAGCAATCGAGCCGTGCCTAATACGCCATTCATTGGCGTTCGTATTTCATGGCTCATCGTCGCAAGGAAAGCAGACTTGGCACGGCTTGCTTGTTCTGCCGCATTGCGAGCTTTAGCGTGGTTACCCACCTCGACATTCAACTTCTCATTGGTCTTTTGCAGTTGATAGGTTCGGTCTGTGACCAACTCTTCTAAGTGCTCTTTGTGCTCTTCGAGCTCACGTTTTGCCTTAGCTTCGCCAACCGCGACCACTTGTAGTGCTTGCGCGGTGTTTCTGGCGGTGATGATTGCCTCGCCCATATGAGCCAACTCATCATTACCCTTAACCGAGATATCTATATTCAGGCGACCTTGTGCGATAGACATCAAGGCCGATGAGTATTCAGTAAGGCGTTTAACAACCGAGATATAAACCACTCGCCAAACGATAAATGCGACGATAACCAAACCAATAACCGAAATCACAGACAGCGACCATTGAGCCAGATTCAGCGTGCTCGTCAGCTCATCAACCGCTTTTTTGGTGCTTCGGTTTGAATCATCAACCAGTTGGTTAACGGTTGTATTCAGCTGAGAGAACAACTCCAACGTATTTTGCATCAGAAACTCTGACTTCTTGGTGTTCTCATATTGTTCTAGCGAGATATCGAACACGACCTGGCGTTTTCTCAACTCTTCAAGCAACTGAGACATCTGCGCAGAACGAGTCGGATCTTCCACCGCTTTAACGCGGCGCACCATGATTCTTAGGTTGGATTCGAACTCAGACTGGATTTGATGAATACGTTCAACATTGGTGACGGTCTGAGTTTCTTCAATTTGATTGAGCATCTTGAACGCCAGCAAATGCAATTCGTGCAGACGCTCAGACAAATCAAGATCAACTTCAACAAGTGCGTCTAAAGCTTGGTAGGCTCTATCGGTTTCTTTGGTTTCTAGCAGGTCATAGATATGCGTTACGTTAGCAACCGCAATGGTAGCCGTGTTCAAAACTTGGGTTCGCGTGAGCTGCTCTAACTCTTCTGCGAGTAGACGCATCTCTTCAACACGAGACGTCAATTCCTTGCTCAACCAAAGCTTACGTTCGACCGAGACACCCAGTTCAGCCAGTGTGTTAATAACGCTTTGAACATTGTTTTCGAGTTTATTGAGAAGTTGGGAATCAAAACTGTCGACACCAAGCTCTTTGATATGCTGAAGAAGTGCTTCAAGCTGGCCAAACAACACAGTGCCAGCCTCTTTTCGCTCGGCCTCGTTTCTCGCATTAGAAAGCGTTTGTACCGACGAAATAATACGGTTACTCAACTCAGAAACTTGACGAGCTTCGATCATGGCAGGAAGCGCTGAATCGACGACGTTTCTTTCCGTTTTTGCTACAAAGCTAAAACCAGAAACACCGATCAATGCAGACAATAGAACCAACAGTGCCATCACTAAGAATGAGGCCAGTAGCTTGCGTCCAATACTCGCTGAGGCTAACAACATAAACTTTAAACCTTAAAACGTTCTTCTTTACCCATGCAGAATACGCTATATTTTGCAGTGTTTCTTATCTAAAACCAATAAAACGGCAATTCATGCTATCTAGACCTTTAGCTTCAAAAATCATTCTCTCACTACTGGCCTCAGTAACCTCTGTCACGAGTGCTAGCGAGCCTTTGAGCCCAATAAAACCTGCCGAAGCCACATCACATAAAGAGAAAATTTGTGCCATCTATCCGCACCTAAAGGATTCTTACTGGTTGTCTGTTAACTACGGCATGATCTCTGAAGCAGAAAAGCAGCAAGTTGAGCTAAGAGTATTAGAAGCTGGCGGGTACCCAAACATTGGTAAGCAAGCCTCACAGCTGGTGCTTTGCACACAATGGGGAGCCGATGCCATTATTTTGGGCACAGTTTCACCCGATGCTTACCATGACAATCTTACGGATTGGGTTGGCTCGACGCCTGTGTTTGCTACTGTCAATGAGTTAACCGTCAATGAAGAACAACAGAAGGTACTGAAAGGTACGGTCGGTGTCGACTGGTATCAAATGGGATTTCAAGTCGGAGAGTTTTTGTCGAAACGACATCCGAAAGGATCAGGCGAAACACCTATCGCCTTGTTACTTGGCCCACAATCAAGTGGCGGTACTAAGCCTGTAGCTCTTGGGTTTTATGATGCAATCAAATCGAGCGATATCAAAATTGCGATAAGCTATTGGGCAGACAACGATAAAGAACTGCAAAGAAACTTGGTACAACAAGTCATCGAGCAACCAGATATTCAATATATTGTCGGAAGCGCAGTCGCGATTGAAGCTGCGATAAGTGAGCTGAGAGCAGCCGGTAAAACCAAAGAAATTGGATTAATTTCAAGTTACCTAAGTCACGGAACCTACCGCGGCTTGCTTCGTAACAAGGTGCTTTTTGCACCAACAGATAAAATGGTTGAGCAAGGTCGCTTGTCGGTAAAACAAGCCACCAGTTACTTACGCGGTCAACCTTATGAAAAACACAGTGCACCCATGATAGAAGCACTGACACCTGCAACACTCAAAGATCAAATTATCGCCGACTCATTGTCACCTTCTGAGTTTCGTCCGGTATTCAGTGTGAATCCTTAGTGCTATATTGGCTGAAGAACTCAAAACAATAAAAACGAAACAATCATTTAGGGAACATTCATGCAAAAAACGACGCGTACTATGCCAACGCATAAGAATATCGCTTTGGTCGCTCATGACCATTTCAAACCTGAGCTACTTAGATGGGTCAAAGAGAACAAAGAAAAACTACAAAAGCACTTCCTTTATGCAACGGGCACAACGGGTTCTCTACTCAGTAAAGAAACAGGCCTAGCAATTAAGAGCATGATCAGCGGCCCAATGGGCGGTGACCAACAACTTGGTGCGCTTATCTCTGAAGGCAAGATCGATATGATGATTTTCTTCTGGGATCCACTGAATGCCGTACCACATGACCCAGATGTAAAAGCACTGCTTCGTATCGCAAGTGTTTGGAACATCCCAGTGGCAACCAACCGTGCTACCGCTAACTTCCTATTTAACTCTTCACTGCTTGAAGAAGAAGTGATCATTGAGATCCCAGACTACGAAGCGTACCTAGCTGAGCGAACTTAATGGTTCAGCGCTCTTAACTAAGCAGAACGCTTCGTTAAGAACCAAGATAACGTCACAGACTAAAAAGCCTGCTTCATTGCAGGCTTTTTGTTCACCAGAATCTCAACTCGCTACTTGTCACTCCATACCGCCATTTCGTTGCCACTTGGCTCTCTAAAGTGGAAACGTCGCCCGCCTGGGAAACTAAATATCTCACGATTTACCTCGCCACCAGCATCAAGCACGTCACGCTCGGTTTGCTCAAGATCTTGGCTATAGAACACCATCAGCGCTGCGCCAATTTCAGCATTCGACGCCAGATCCGCTAAATAGAACCCACCCATTAAGCCTTTACCTTCAAAAGCAGAATACTCAGGGCCATAGTCTTCGAAGGTCCAACCAAACACTTGGCTGAAAAACGCCTTAGTTGCGGCGATATCTCGCGCAGCAAATTCAATGTAGTTAATAGAGCCGTGTTCCATAGCGGATTCCTTCTGCTTTATGCCTTTTTCCTAATGATAATAGCTTACGTCCTAATAAGAATAGGTAGCGGGCTTGAAGATCTAATCTTAGACAATTACGCCAAGTGACATCACTTTTTACGAACGACGGGGTAATCAGATCCATGCAGTTCTTGTACAAAACCAGAACCGTCGCCACTGTGCGTGATCCATACTTTCTCTTTCGCTCGCGTCATTGCCACGTAAAATAAACGACGCTCTTCTGCATAAGGGAAGGCGTCTGATGATTCAGTCAATGCGCCATCTATATGCAGCTGTTTCTTCTTCGTCGGAAACTGCCCTTCATCAACACAAAGAATAATCACAAAATCTGCTTCTTTGCCTTTACTGGCGTGGCAAGTCATAAAATTAATGTTGATGGATGTGAAGATTTTTTTCCAATCTTCCAGCAATTCTGGTTTATGGTAATGGTTACGTCCAAGTAGTAATACTGACTTGCTGGCTTTACCTTTTACTTGCCGATTAATCTGATCCAGGATCTTCTCAACTTCTTTGCTTGGCGCACTGTACACCGCCTTCTGCTTCTGTTGTTTGAAGCTGTTCAGTTCTTTCGGAAGCTGAATCGGGTTTTCCTGCACAAAACGATTGGCAACTGCACCTAACTGATTGTTAAATCGGTAAGTCGTATCTAGGTGATGAATCGTCGAGCTCTCAAAACGATCCTTAAAGCCCGTCGTTAAATCCACATCTGCGCCCGCAAACTGGTAAATCGACTGCCAATCATCACCTACCGCAAAAATAGAAGCTTGGTGTTGCGCTTTCGACTGATTACACAGTGCCTCAACCAAGGCAAGGCGATCTGGCGAAATGTCTTGATACTCATCGATCATGATGAACTTCCAAGGCGAGATAAACTTGCCTTTTTCGACATACTGAGTCGCTCGGCTGATCATGATTGAGAAGTCGATGTGATTCTGTTCCTTCAGTTCTTTTTGCCATGCTGTCACGCATGGCCAACACAGTGAAAGCTCGCTGTTGAGACGCGTGTAGTCTCTGTGATCAATCAACTGCTGTTGTACTTCCTTCTTCGATAAACCCGATGCATTCAACTGCTCAAGCTGCTTTTCAAGCCAACCAATCAACTTGAGGTTTGAAACATGACTACCAAGTTCGTCATCACCTGTTAAATAAGCGATTGGCCACTTAGACAGGTGCTTTTGCCAGCGTTTGAAGTTAGTCGGCGTCATCCAGTGCTTTTTCAACCAATCAATGCACCATGCTTGGCGTTGATTGTCATCGAGCGCTAACGGAGAGATAACCACACGTTCAGGTTCAACCTGATTAAGGATCTTTAGACCCAACTGGTGGAAAGTACTCACTTGCACCTTCTCTGCTGACAAACCAATTTTGCTGTTAAGGCGCTGTTTCATCTCTTCCGCTGCTTCGCGACCAAATGCGAGCAATAACAACTCTTCAGCTTGAGCTTGATGACTTTGCAGTAAATACGCGACGCGAGCTGTAAGAACACTGGTTTTACCCGAGCCAGCGCCCGCTAAAATAAGGTTGTGATCATCATTCATCAAGACCGCATATTGCTGAGATAAATTGAGTGGTGACGATTCACATTGAGCAAACAATACTTCCCAGTTTTGTCTTTCTGTTTCTAACCACTGCTGATTTCTTTCGGCTTGCTTAATTTCCGTCTCAGATAACCATGGCTGCATTCGAGCAATGCGGTTTGGCATACGCTGCGCCGCTTCTTCTAAAGTCATCGTCATATTTTCTAAACTTGAGTTAACCATGTCGACCCAAGTCTTAACTTTAGAATGCGCTAGGAAAGCAGGAAGTTGCTCAAGACGTGTCAATTCAGCTTCCCATTGAGGAACGTGTTCAGCCAATTGTTCACATTGTGTGTCATGCCACTTCTGATAAGCAGCAACCGATGCGCGTGCAAATTGACGGCATTGTTCCCAAGGTAGGCCTTGTACTAACCAGCTGCGCTGTTTGCCATCTTGCTGATTAGCAAAGAACTGTAACGATCCCCAAAACAATCCGCGTTTTATCGCGATCTTGCCACTCCAAATAGTAAACGGGATTCGTTCTTCACTGCCTACTGAAGATAACAGCAGGCGTGGACCATCAAGTTCGACTTGATGATATTCATTTTGAATAAAAAACTGTGCAGTCTTGTTAGCGCTTAGCTGCATTGGAGTGTGCTCTCTAATTGGGAATATTGAATTTATATCATGATGCTGTGAGAATTAATAATGTCTCACATCTTATCGATGCTTTCATGACCATCTAGGGGCAATTATGGATAAGTATCAAATTCTTGTGCTTGATTTCTGTTAGGATTATGGTTTTAGTGTGTCAAGTGAGCGACTGTGGACTTCTCAGCCAAATTGCGCCTCTATTGGGCGAATAAAACCATAAATTACAGCGTACTAATTCTCATCACTCTACTCGGTGTTGTGGTTCCTGCTTGGTATTATGGACAAAACACACTCATCACACCTTTGATCTTAGGTGTTATTGCTGCGGCTCTTGCCGAAAGTGATGACAGCTTTACAGGGCGTTTGAAAGCACTCACGCTAACCTTTATCTGTTTTGCCGTTGCAGCCTTCTCTATTGAGATTCTGTTCGATACACCGTGGCTGTTCGCGATAGGGCTTTTCGTTTCAACCTTCTCTTTTATTATACTCGGTGCAATAGGCCCTAAATACGCCAGTATCGCGTTTGGTTCACTGCTTGTTGCTATCTATACCATGCTCGGCGCCCATGAGAGCACCAACCTTTGGTTTCAACCGCTTCTACTTTTAACCGGCGCCGCTTGGTACTACTTCATGTCGATGATTTGGCAGATTGTCTGGCCGATGCAGCCCGTACAGCAAAACCTAGCCACGGTGTTCGACCAAATCGGCAATTACATCGGATCAAAAGCGGAACTCTTCTACCCTGTATCTGACCTTATTCCTCAGCCACATCGCATTATTGAAGCTAAGTTAAACGCCAGTACCGTTAATGCACTCAACATGTGTAAAGCAACACTGCTTAACCGATCTAAGCGCGGGCACATTGATGGTCCGAGTGACCGATTCCTAAATACCTATTTCATCGCACAAGACATTCATGAGCGCGTGAGCTCTACCCACTACCGCTATCAAGAGCTGGCAAAGCACTTTGAACGCTCTGATGTGTTGTTTCGATTCAAGTATCTACTCGAAGCCCAAGCCACAGCCTGTAAAGAAGTGGCGAGCTCATTGAAAGTCGGAGCTGAATACCAACATGGCGATAAATCTGTATTAGCACTTGATGAGTTAATGTCTTCGCTTAACCATCTTAACCAACAGAACAAGCCCGAGTGGAAATCACTGCTCAACCAATTAGATTACTTATTCAATAACCTCGCTACCGTCGAGAAGCAGCTCTCGAATATCAGTAACCCGGATGCGGAAAAGTTGGAAGAAGATGTATTGGACGATACCAACCCTCATACTTTGACGGCAATGTGGCACAAGATCAAAGCCAACCTGAATACCGACTCGATGCTGTTTCGTCATGCGATTCGTATGGCAATCACATTGACGCTCGGCTACGGGATCATTCAAGGTTTTGACATAGAGCGTGGCTATTGGATCTTGTTAACGACACTGTTTGTATGCCAGCCAAACTATAGTGCAACACGACAAAAGCTGACGGCTCGTGTCATTGGCACCGTTGCAGGCTTGTTGATTGGAGTACCACTACTGACCTTCTTCCCGTCTCAAGAGAGCCAGTTAGTTTTCATTGTGATCAGTGGCGTGATGTTCTTTGCATTCAGAATCAATAACTACGGGTTCGCGACCGGCTTTATCACGCTGCTTGTACTCTTCTGCTTTAACCAATTAGGGGAAGGCTACGCGGTGGTATTGCCAAGACTAGCGGATACCTTTATCGGTTGTGCCCTCGCCGTACTTGCTGTCATTTACGTGTTGCCTGATTGGCAATCAAAGCGATTGCACAAAGTCATGGCAGATGCGCTCGATTCCAATAAGAACTATCTCGCTCAGATCATTGGCCAGTATCGTGTAGGTAAAAAAGACACCCTTAATTACCGTATTGCGCGCCGCAGTGCACACAATAACGATGCCAACCTGACTGCGGCCATCAGTAGCATGTTGGTTGAACCAGGTAAGTATCGTACCTCTGAAGATGAGAGTTTCCGATTCCTAACCCTTAATCATGCTCTACTCAGTTATATCTCTGCTTTAGGTGCTCACAGAACACGTATCGATGATGAAGCAACACATAAACTAGTGTTAGATGCACATAGAGTAATCCACGAACATCTCGACGCTCTAAATGATCAGCTCTACTCCCACCAAGAACAGTGTGAAGTGAAAAACGCTTACGACCCTGAACTGGATAAACGTCTGAGTGAGTGGCGAGAAGAAGACGAGAGTTCTGTCAGAATGGTTCTACAACAGCTGCATTTGATCTATCGAATGCTTCCAGAATTGCATACCTTAGCGACCAAGTTTGCGGTTAAGGTAAAGATAGATAAGCCGTTTGAAACAGAAGCTTCTTGAACAACAAACAAAATACTGTAAAAACAAAAAGATACCGCCAATCGCTCACCTTTTGATCATTGAGTGTATTTATACATTGCTCTATCCATACCCCAAACTGGGTAGAGCAATTGCTTACCTACCCTTTCATTACAAGGGATGCGGGGATTTTTACATTGTAGGAATTCTCTGACTTTGATTGACCCAACCATAACTTTGCCTAACATTTCTCGGACAAAAAACGACCACAGAAATTTATAGTTGTCTTAGTTTTAGGAAACTTCAAACTTCATTTAATATTCACTTAATCTTGTTTGATTTCCTGAATCAGTAGGCTATGCTCTATAGAGCATATGGATTTGAACAAAGGTCACATTATGAATACACAGCAATTTGAAGTATTTAAGCAGCAAATACAGCTTCTTAGCCCACAGCAATTGAAAGCACTTCAAGGTGAAATCGACGGCAACCTTGAAACAGACCAGCCTTCTCTGCTTACTGATGAAGAGTTAAACGCACTAAATGACCTGTTTAATTAATAGACAGACGTCACTATTTTAGCTTAAGTTCACCGTTTCACCGTAAATTTCACCTGTTCACCATTGCGCTCAAAATATCGTCCGCCTAGACTCATTCAATACGTCAATAAAAGGTTCTGCTATGTCGATATCTGGTATTCAATCTGGTTACGCCATTATTCAGCAGTCAACCAACATGGCTGAAGAAGCCGCAATCGAGCTCAACCAAGCCTCCAAACACTCTCTAGAATCCGATGACGCTTTCCAGACCAGCGATTTCAGCTTTAACCAAATAGAACCTGAACAATCCATTTCGTTTAAAGAAAAAGAACCGGAACCATCTTCATCCTCAACGGATGCACTCATCAAACTGACTCAAAGCGCAAGTTATAACCGCGTTGGTGCGAGTGTGATTGATCGTCAAAACGAAGCCATCGGCAGCCTTCTCGATATCCATATCTAGTTCAATCTCATAGTGAGCATTTTTTGACGAAGTTGTCTTGCTTAGGCGAACAAATTGCTGTTAAACCCATACAAACTGTAACTCATTATATCAGGCGCTTGTTTCTGGTTTATTACTCGGTAGAATCAGCGCAAACCAATTTTGCTGCACAAACTTTACTTCATACTATTTATGCCAAAACTAAATCTGCATCGCCGTGACTATGTTTCTATTTTAGGAGGCGACATCTCCGCAGACGCATTAGAAAAAAAGCTTCAGCCTCATTTTGAAAAGCCAGTAAATAAGCTGACTCCTAGCCCCTATCTGACAGAAAAAAATCTAGCACGTCGCTGGACAGCTCTCGACAATTCAGATTCTCAACAAGAGCTTCTCGACCCTCACACACAAAGTCAGATCCAAGCTTATGAGAAAAACATTGAGCACTTTATTGGCACCGTTAAAGTCCCTGTGGGAATATCTGGCCCTTTAAGAGTCAATGGCCTATTTGCTACGGGCGATTACCTCGTACCACTCGCAACCACAGAAGCTGCGCTTGTTGCGTCTTACAATCGCGGTTCCAAGTTGATTACAGCTTGTGGTGGTGCAAGTGCTATGTTGCTCAATGAAGGTGTAACACGTACTCCTGGTTTCGCATTCCAAGGATTAGTTGAAGCCGGACAGTTTGTGGCTTGGGCTGTGACCCAATATGACCAGTTCAAGATCTTGGCAGAATCAACAACATCACACGGCAAGCTAACCGACATCAATATCAACATCGAAGGTAACCATGTTTACTTGGTGTTTGAATTTCTAACTGGTGATGCTTCTGGTCAAAACATGGTGACCATCGCCACCAATGCAGTTTTTGAGTACATCATAGAAAATACGCCAGTTAAGCCCGATCATGCTTTCCTAGATGGCAACTTGTCAGGCGATAAAAAAGCCAATACTCAAACCTTGCGCAGCGTTCGTGGTAAAAAGGTCACAGCCGAGGTTAATATCTCTGCCGAGCTTGTCGCTAAGTACCTCCACACCACACCAGAGAAAATGGTGCAGTTCGGACAAATGACCACAGTCGGTGGTACTTTGAGCGGTACGATTGGTATTAATGCTCATTATGCAAATGCACTTGCTGCGCTCTACATTGCTTGCGGACAAGACGCAGCCTGCGTCGCTGAATCAGCGATTGGTATGACTCGCATGGAACTCAATAAAGAAGGTGGTTTATACGCGAGCGTAACACTACCTAACTTAATGCTAGGAACTGTTGGCGGTGGGACCGGCTTGCCAAGTCAAAAAGCATGTTTGGACTTGCTTGGGCTTCATGGCAACGGTAAATCACAAGCACTCGCTGAAGTTTGTGCTGCACTGTGTTTGGCGGGTGAACTGTCGATTGTCGGTGCGTTTTGTGCTGGCCACTTTTCACGAGCGCACCATAAACTAGCTCGTTAATAACCTTTGTCAGATTGGCTTGTTGTTTTGTGTGTTGCGCCAAATATCAAGCCATTCTCAATGTATGAGTCATAAATGGATTACTTACACTTATCTAGAGTGAGCCTTAAGCACCTCACTGCGCTTCATATTATGCTGAACACCCACAGCGTTACTCAAACCTCAGAACAACTTTGTGTAAGCCCTTCGAGTGTGAGCAAAACCTTGTCTCAACTGCGTGACATTCTTAATGACGAACTGTTCTATCGAGATGGCACCAAGCTGATCCCGACGCCATTTTCCTTGCAGGTAGCTCCGACTGTTCACGCGATTCTTTCAAGCATGAACGGACTGCTTCATCAGAAGAGTTTTACCCCTCAAGAATACCAAGGCAGCTTTTCACTTTCGATGCGCGAAAGTACCTTTGAAGTATTCGCATCAAAGCTCAGCAAAATTACCACTGAACTCGCACCAAAAGCCAAACTCAACATCTATTCAAAGCAACAGCTTGGTTTTGATGCTTTGCTCAGCGGTAAGATCAACTTGATCTTATTGCCCCATGATATTTCCCAGCCACCGACCGATAATAAGGAGCTGGTTTGGGAAACGATTCTTCCAGACGAAATGGTTTGTTTGATGGGCGCAGACCACCCTCTTGCTCAGCAAGAGCTGACGATTGAAGGCTACTTAGATTACAAGCACATTGGGATTTTAGATAACGAACTGTCTCAGCCTTACTTTGAGCAAAACTTAGTTCAATGCCACCAGCCAAGAGAGATGGCAATATCGGTCGCGGACTTCGGTGCAGCGGCTGTACTGTGTCACCACACGCCTTTCCTGTTCACTTGCTCTAAACAGTGGGCTGAACATGCTAAACAAGCTCAGGGTTTAGTGAGCAAACCCTTGCCTTTTGATTACGGTAAGGTGGCGTATAGCTTGGTGTGGAACAAGCCCAACATGAATGATCAAGCGATTAAATGGTTGTGTGACCTGTTTTTAGAGGCTTAATATTTTTAGAAGCTTAATATCTTTAGAAACTTAACGTTCTTAGAAGCCTGATTAACCGCCTAAGAAACTTAAAAACTAAATATAAACTTCAGGGGTTTGCATTGGCCTTTTAACGATCGTGCAGAGCTTATCGTGAAAGCTCTGCATCTGTTGTTCGGTGCATTTAGGCCAATCTAACGCTTCACCAATCACACCATGATGTTGAAACGCATTCAGTCGAATTCGAACATCATTTGGTAGCGTCTTCAAGTAACGCCCCACTTGTTCAACTTCATCTTCAAGATCGCTTTTATTCGGAATATGCAGCAACCTAACTTCATGCAGCTTTCCTTTGCCTGCAAGATAATTGATGGTTTCAAACACCCGATGATTTCCTCTGCCCACTAACCATTGATGTGTTTCCGATTGCCATGATTTTAGGTCAATCATCGCGCCATCAAGATAAGGCAACACCTTGTCCCAACCTTGCAGTGACAGCGAACCATTACTATCAATAAAGCACGTAAGGTGCGCTAGCTGCGGATCACTTTTAATCGCTTGAAATAGCTCAATGATAAACGGCAACTGCATGGTCGCCTCGCCACCTGAAATAGTGATTCCGCTTAAGAAAAATTGGTTATGCCTGACGAGTTCAAGCACCTCTGAGACCGTCATCGTGGTAATTTTCGGGCTCGACTTATGATCGCAGACATCAATGCACTGATCGCAGTTGGTGCAAACTTCTGGGTCCCACTTAACTTTGCCATCAATCATGCTTAAAGCATTGCTTGGACAGCCACTAACGCAGTCTCCACAATGGTTACAGTGATTGATTGTATGAGGGTTATGGCAAGTAATGCAGTCAAAATTGCAGCCCTGAAGAAACAGCACCAAGCGGTTTCCCGGGCCGTCAACACAAGAAAAGGTCAGCACACGGCTGACCTTCGCTTGTTTTTCTGTCTTATTATTTTTAACCCTAGCCATTTGAGTTGTTAGATCAGAAATTTTCATAATTCACATTGTTCGTATTCGAAACGAAACGCAACACACACATAACACACGCACGTTAAAGCTATTCGTATGTCGGCGACATCTCTAAGCTCGCTACACGTGGTTTACGCTCTAATATGCCCGTATTTTTAGCGGCTTCAGCACCAAGAAAAGTAGTATTGGTGCGTGAACCTTGCTCGTCATATTTAGCAATATCAGACAGCTTAATCATGTAACCCGTCACACGAACCAAATCGTTTGATGCAACGTTAGCCGTGAACTCACGGTAACCCGCCTGAATCGCGCCTTTACACAGGTTAAACATCGCTTCAGGATTTGATTTCACTGTTTCGTCGATGGTTAGAATGTCACTGATACCCGAGGTGTAGAACTTATGGTGACCCGCGGTAGCACGAACGTAAGAGACTGGATCTGGTTCGGTGCCATAAGGAATGCGGACACCCGGAGTTACATCTTCATCTAGGCTAATACCGCCTTGAGCATGCAGCAGAGCTTTACCTTCCAGCCCATATTTCACTTCAGAGCTTTCGACGATATCAGCCAGCTTTTCAGAGATACGGTGACCGAGTTGATTCGCCTGTTCATCGTGACCATAGCGCCCTGCTTGGCCCTCTTTCTCCAGCAAGATGTTGACGGCTTCCGCCATGCCATAAATACCAAACATTGGCGCAAAGCGGTCTTCTTCGATAAGGCCTTCTTTGGTCAGGAAGCCTTCAAAGAAGTTAGACTCTTCATGCAAGAAGCGGCTACGTGCGTTCATCAGTTCGATCATGATGTTGCTGTAGTTAGGCAACACTTGCTGCAAGAAATCTACGCTGTCCTCAGATTTTAGAGCCACTTGCTTGAGGTTCATACGCACCAAGGTGTTTGAACCACCCGCTAAAGGCAAAGAGTTATAGCAGCTCACAATACCAAAACGCTTGTCGCCGTAAGCCTCGGCATGCGCTGGATAGTTTGCGATATGTGGTTTACTGCACTCACAGATATTGCTTGCCGCATGACGAAGTAGATCATCAGGTGTCACAGCAGGGTCATACATAAAGGTTAGGTTTGGTGCGATCTGCTTCAGTTCAGCATCTACGCGCAAAATCGTACGACACACAATGTTGTCGGTCGGGCCGATATTCACATGCATAAAGGCATCTGGCAGTGTGCGGTCCAGCATAATCCAGAACAGCTTAAGCTTTTGATATACCTGCTCATCCGTCAAGTCGCCAACAAATGGCATCAACACATCATCCAACTGACCTAGGTATACAGGAATTGATGTCACAGACGGAACATGGTGGTAAAGGATGGTCAGCATGTTCAATGCTTCATCGAAATTAGTGGCCGCGCTAAGCTCTAAATACTTTGAGCCTTGATGTAAGTATTTAGAATAGTCTGGAAGTACATAGCGCGGCTTAAATGGTGCATGCCCTTCAAACATGTCACATAGCACACCTTGTTGTAGGGCTTGCTCTACTTCGTTGCTTACCAGCATATACGGCAAGCTTGCTTCAGCTTCTAAGGCAAGATAACTCGACTTCTGCTTTGGAGACAGGTGGGCATCTGAAATGATATTGCTAAAGCGTTGTTGTTGCTCTGAAAGTTGTGGAGAAGCAGATTGGTGGCTCATGATGAAACCCTTAATATTATTATGGGCTTATTTTATATCTCACTGTTACATTTCCACTAATGAAATGTATGCAAGACTATATTTCCAAAATGGAAATGATTGATTTGTTAATTGCCTGAAATTTGCTTATCCATTAACGAAATGGGAAGAAAGAAGCCAGTGTTGGCGTTGGTAGTGATAGTGATAGTGATAGTGAAGATCTTGAAAGCACTCACTGGCTCGCCTGTTTGAAATACAAACGACTAAAAATAGAAAACCCACATAACTGACCTTAAGATCGTTGATGTGGGTTTCGTTATTTTAGATGAGCATTACCGAGGCTAGCTCTAGGCATACACACGATTACAGATAAGGAAGCACTTGTTTACGTCCAACACCCATCAATACCTTTAACTCTCCTTGTGGAGTGTTGATCGAGAACGGCGTTGACACTTCAACCACTGCAAAGCCAGCTGCACTCAATACATTCTCTGAGCGCTGTTGGCTTACACCGTAGTCTTCGCTGTCGTTCTCTAAGTACCAATCCCAGTGTACAAACGTGCCGTCGTTTTCAAGCAGCGTGTAAATCAGACTGACTGTGTCTTGTAGGTTCGGGATAAAACCACACACCGAAGAAGCTACCACTAGGTCAAACTGGTTTCTGAATGCTGGATGCTGCGCTGCAAGCCCGCGCGATAAAAGATCAACAACAGGTTCAACGTTGGGTAACTCTTTCTTATCTAACTCTTCAATCATCCCTTCAGAGATATCAAGTGCGATGATCTCTTTTGCTAAAGGAGATATTTTCTGGCTGAGTAGTCCTGTACCACAACCAAAATCAAGGACACGGGTTCCGTTTAAATCAACGAGCGGTGTTAACTGGTCAAATACGGACTGTGCGAATACTGCGGTCGCGGGATCTTTATCCCAATCAACGGCGTACTCGTCCCATTGTTTTGCCATCATGGCCTCCATCTTTACTTCTTGTAGGTTCGGAACTTCCCCAGAATAAACCAAATTAGTCAATTCGTCATAGAGTTATCATGCAAAGATGGACTATTTCTAAGATAGTCAGCACAATATTCAGATAATATGCACCGACCCCCGCTCAATATGGAAATGAAATGAACCTTTCTCAAGTCCAAGCCTTTTGTTCCGTTGCTGATTTAGGATCCGTTTCTGAAGCTGCACGCCAGCTAGAATGCAATCGAACCAAACTCAGCATGTCGATTAAAGCCTTGGAAAAAGAGTTAGATGTCGAGCTGTTCGTGCGCAGCGGAAACCACGTTGAACTTTCTGAAGCGGGCAAAGCCATTTACAAAGATTGCGAAGGCTTGTTGGTGACAGCAGCGCGTATTAAACAGACCTGCTTGCATGTTTCAGGTGAATTTAACGCGGAAATTTGGATTGCACGAGATGACTCCCTACCCGATGGAATGTGGCAGGATTTATCTCACGCCTTAAATAACAAGTACCCTTCTACCTCATTCAACTTCGTTCTCGCGTCGAGCGGCGACTTAGCTAACTTGGTTGAAACTCAGCAAGTCGACTTCGCATTTGGCGTCGATTACGAACGTGTCGATGACCCAAGAATTATCTACAATCCACTTGGTAAGATTCGAATGATGTCTGTGTGTAAGAAAGGACATGATCTAAGTGCGATGCGACGAGTGTCGGATGAAGTATTGAGAAATTCGATGCAAGCGACCATGGTTTATCTCAATGAGAAGGATAATCCTGAGCTTGAGCCCTTCTCTCGCCGTTATATTGGTTTCTCTAGCTTTGACTTCATGTTGGATACAATTTTGCGTGAAGAGGCGTGGGGCGTAATGCCAGAACCATTGATTCGCCATTTATTGCGTGAACAAGAGCTAGCAGTGATCAAACACACGTACGGCTTAACACAAGAAGACTATTGTATGTTTACCGCAGCTGGGATGGCTGAACACCCAGGTATGAATTGGTTAGCGGATCAGATCAGCGATTACTTGTTTGATTTTTAAAGTGTCATATAATGTTCTATCTCGACACTTTAAATCATCTAACAGATAGAGAGCCCTCTCTTTAAAAGACCATCACGTGATCAACTAAATAGCGTCCGTCTTCTTCAACCAACACCATTTCAGCCACAAACTCGCCTTTCGCAATGGTATACGCTTGCTTCCACACAAAGGCGATAGAATCTGAGCGTCTAAATAGTGCGACCTGCTTTCGTTCAGCAAAAAAGCCATTGCTGTGTTGATAATGGTGACATACCTTTTCTAAATATTCCGGCGTAACAATGTCTTTCATCCTTTGGGTAAAGTCTCGACAGTGCTGAGCATGATCAACCTTAGTTGAACCGTCCATCAAGTTATCCATGATCGGGTTAGCAATCACCCACAATTCGTTATCACTGATATCGTCAAACTTCATATTGATCCATTCCTTGCCCATTTCAATCCGTTCAGTCTCAGCCTCAGCCTCAGCCTCAGCAGAGTCTAGGAAATCAATGAGACCCTAGCGACTAATGTGTTTTATTAATCATAAACGATCCTATTTCAGTTGCACACCATCCCCAAGAAACACTCAACGTCAATTTTACTGACACCGAAAGTTATCAATAAGTGATTGAATAATAACAACTTGAGTATAAAACGAGTTACTGACATATAAACATCATCAGATAAAGTTTGTAAAGTTAGCTCAATATCAGAACAATGAAGTTATCAAAAACATCTGGAAAATTTTATGTGTGACAGGAAAAGCCAAAACGAAAATCGAGTACTATTGTTCTCAGCCCTTTTAGCATCAGGCTTCGCAGTTGGCGGATTGGTGTTGGGTCTTCTCGTTGGCTCTCTGGTCATAGTATTTGATGGTGTTTATTCTCTTATCAGCTTACTGCTAACTTTATTGTCACTAGCTGCATCGAAATACATTAACCGTCCTTCAGATACCGAGTTCCCGTTTGGTCGAGCTATCATTGAGCCAATTGTGATTGCGATTAAAGCAATTGTGATTCTGCTAGTGGTTAGCTATTCACTTTACTCTGCGATTGGTGCGTTGATGACGGGTGGTCGTGAAGTTGATGCTTCTATCGCGACTCTGTTTGGTATTTTCAACGTACTGGGTTGTGGTTACGCTTGGTGGTACATCGCTAACAAGAGCAAGCGTATTTCTTCAGGTCTGATTCAGGCAGAGTCTAAGCAGTGGCAGATGGATACGCTACTGAGTGTGGCAGTAACGGCTGGTTTCGTAGCAGCTTGGTTAATTACCTTTTCTCCACTTGCAGAATACGCAGTGTATGCCGACCCAATGATGATGTTGCTGATGTCTTTCTACTTCATCAAAGTGCCTTTCGACATGTTACGTGAAGCAATGCGCGAACTGCTTATGATGTCGGCAAACAAAGATATTTGTGACGCGGTAGATAAGAACGTTGTCGCGGTAGACAAAGAAGCGGATCAAGATTTGGAGCTGATGGGTGTGACTAAGGTTGGCCCAGAACTAAGAATTAACGTTGATATTCATACCAACGACCAACAAGCCATTGCGGTCGATGATATTGAACGAACGCGCCGACAGCTTAAGCGACGCCTATCTAAGATGCCTTATGAGCTTCAATTGAATCTCAATGTTGCGAGTTAAGTTTTCCATAGCAAACGAGAACACACCTCACCTAAGTAAATAAACTCAAATTAAGAGTGAGATTGAACCTTTTTAGAAGCCGACGCCTTTAACGTCGGCTTTTCTCTTGTTACCCACCAGCAAGCGAGTGAACCAACGGTTACCATACAAACGCCCTGCCAAAATGTCATGGTCAACGACAAGCCTAAAATCAACGAAGATAGTACGGTTGCGAAGATTGGCGTAAAGTAAGACATGGTTGCAAGAAACACCATATTCCCCCCCAGAATCGCCGTGTTCCAAAGCGCATAGCCTGCGCCCATACAAGCGCCAGCTAACGCTAAGTCAATCGCCGCACTCGTTGTCATCACCATGCCTGTTTCATCACTCAACGCGTATTTAATCCACAGAGTGATCGCCGTAGCGATAAAGAAAAGCACAATCGCATTCTGTCCTTTAGCAACGCGCTGTGTGTAGTTGCAGTAAACAGCCCAAATAATCGCACCAAAAAACGCCATAGAATAGGTTTTAGGGTTAGTCGCAATGTTGGCAGCAATTTGATCAACAGATAGACCTTGATCACCACTGATGCTCCAAGCCACCCCAAAAAATGCCAAGAAGATACTTGGATAAACCAACCAGTTAATCTTCTTATCGCTCAGTAGCACCGCAAATAACACCGTCAGTGCCGGCCATAGATAGTTGATTACTGCCATCTCTATGGCTTGATGTCGGCTGTTCGCCATTCCCAAAGCCAGAGCCAGGAAAATCTCATAACAAACGAACAAGGCGCCGCCAATCAGCAAGTAAGATTTAGAAAAGCGTGACAGTTTTGGTAAACCCATAACACAGACCAACAAAAGCGCACTTACCGTATAAAGACTGGCTGCACCACCAATTGGACCTAGCTGTTCTGAGACACTACGAGACAGAGCAATCAAACAGCTCCATAATAAAATGGCGATAATACCGTAGCAGCTATAACGATGAGATTTCAGCACGCCTTTTCCTTCTCTCTATTGTAATTGGGTAATCAAAATGAGCTTAAAGCAAAGATAAGCTTAAACACCACTATCGATAAGTTGCAGTAAGTAAAAATAAGTAGCCGAGCACATAACTGTACTCGGCTATCAATCATTCACTCAAAAATCTAAAAGCAGTTAGCAATTAGCAATTAGCAATTAGCAATTATGCCAACAAAAGTGCTTGCAGGTCAGCCAGAGACTTAACCTGATAATGAGGGTTAATTCCTGCTGGCGTCGCTTTCTCTTGGCTGTTCAACCAACAGGTCTCAATACCAAAATCCAAGCCACCTAAAATATCAGAGTGTGGGTTATCCCCGACCATCAATATTCTTTGTTTCGATGGCAATCCAATCAGCTTATGTGCATGTTCAAAAATTTCCGCGTCTGGTTTAGCAACACCGACTTCCTCAGAAATGATCACATGGTCAAAGTAGTCTGTCATTCCGGTACGCTCTAAACGGATAGACTGAAGCTCTGTAAAACCGTTAGTAATGATGCCCATATTCACTTTGCCTTTTAAAGACTCCATCAACTCTTGTGCACCCGGTAACAAAGAACAGATATCCGCCATTGCCGTTAAAAATGCACTGTTTAAAGCAGCGGTTGTTGTTTCAAGTTTTTCAGCCCAGCTTTCGAAGCGCGTATGTTTCAGTTGATCTGCAGTAATGCGGCCATCTTGGTAATCGACCCAAAGTGGTAAATTAACCTTTTGATAAGCCGAATAATCTTGCTCGCTGAAATCCACACCAAAGCGAGAAAACATCAGCTTCATTCCTTGATAAGCATCAAAATGGAACAAGGTTTCATCTGCATCAAAGAATATCCAATCGTACTTCATTTTATTTCCTATTATTCGCGCTGTTGAGCAGTGCATGCACTGTTTTTGTCGTTGTTTTTATCGTTGCCTCAAAGGGCGGAGCATCACTTTACCCTCAATTTTGTGAGCCTGTATATAAATCTAATAATTTATAGAAAACAAGTCACAAGTCATGATGTATCGCAAATTTTGCCACATATTAAACCAATACCATACAAGAAATACACTTAGGTACCGGGAGGTACTATGAAGCACTTTTTACCGTCGTCTGTCATGCTCACCCCTTTTCTTGTCAAATACTATGACGAGGAGCCAGAAGACACGCTTGATTCTGAAGAGTCACAAGAACCTCAAATTGAATGCAGTGATAACTCAGATAAAAAGTCAACACAAGCCTAACTAGAGCAGCTTTCAATGAAAAACCTTACTTTTCATTGTTATAGAGCACCATTCTGCTCTTGGTTAAGTCAATTTATCACTATCCATTACTGACAAAGAACACAGCCAAAAACCATGAAAACGATTGCTATATGAGCCCTATCACAACGACTAGCCACAAAGTGGTAGTTCGGAATCAAAGTTGTTCCAGATCAATGGTCGACCACTTGAATGCCGACAACATGTAGGAAATTAAAAATCATAATTAACGGAGTTTTCCAATGTCTACTGCATTTTACATCCCTACAATCAACTTCATGGGTACTGGCTGTTTGAAAGATGCTGCTGATAGCATCCAATCTCAAGGATTCAAAAAAGGTCTGATCGTTACGGATAAGATCCTGAATCAAATTGGCGTAGTTAAGCAGGTACAAGATCTTCTTAGCCAGCGTGGCGTAGACGCAGTTATATTCGACGGTACTCAACCAAACCCAACCATCACTAACGTGAACGATGGCCTTGAATTGCTGACTGACAACAATTGTGATTTTGTTGTTTCTCTAGGTGGCGGTTCTCCACATGACTGTGCAAAAGGTATCGCTCTGGTTGCTTCTAACGGCGGCAAGATTGCTGATTACGAAGGCGTAGACCAGTCTGAAAAGCCAATGATGCCACTGATTGCTATTAACACCACGGCTGGCACTGCATCTGAAATGACACGCTTCTGCATCATTACTGATGAAGCTCGCCACATCAAGATGGCTATTGTTGATAAGCACACAACACCACTAATCTCAGTAAACGACCCTGAGTTGATGCTTGCTAAACCTGCATCACTAACGGCTGCAACAGGCATGGACGCGTTGACGCACGCAATCGAAGCTTACGTTTCTATCGCAGCAACGCCAATTACAGACGCTGTAGCAATTAAAGCAATCGAGCTTGTGCAAGCACACCTAAGAACCGCGGTAGCGCACGGCGAAGACATTGAAGCTCGTGAACAAATGGCTTACGCACAATTCATGGCGGGTATGGCTTTCAACAATGCTTCACTGGGCTATGTTCACGCAATGGCGCACCAACTGGGCGGTTTCTACGACCTTCCACACGGTGTATGTAACGCTATCTTGCTTCCACACGTTCAACGCTACAACGCACAAGTTTGTCCTGAGCGTCTACGTGATGTGGCAAAAGCAATGGGTGTAAATGTTGAAGGCATGACTGCAGAACAAGGCGCAGAAGCAGCAATCAACGCGATTGTTCAACTTGCAAACGACGTGAACATCCCAACAGGTATCGCTCAACTTGGTGCGAAGCTAGAAGATATCCCAACTCTGTCTGACAACGCACTAAAAGATGCTTGTGGTTTCACTAACCCTAAACAAGCAACACACGAAGAGATCTCAGCAATCTTCGAAGCGGCAATGTAATCTAGATACAAGTCACTTCTTATAGCTAACACAAACGGGCTCACCTTCTGAGCCCGCTTTCTTATTTCTGTACGATGCCTTTCAAATCTTTTCCTTTTCCACTAGCCACTAATCACTAATCACTAATCACTAATCACGAAAAAGTCGCATTGTTGCAATCGCTTAGTTATAGTTAAACTATTGATATATAGAATGACAAACAGGTTCCATTGAGTCGTAAGATAGCTAGCACCTCATTATTAGCATCACTTCTTGCATACTCCGCTCAAGCAGAGGAGCAAAATGAGTGCCACAGTCAGCCGTTAGAAGACGTCCCTGTCGAAAAAGCTTACCATTTCCTAAACAGTAAATTTTGCCAACCTGCTCTGTGGTTTGACAGCTTTTTTGTTGATGACCGCATTACCGAAGATGCCAGAGCTGGCACGTCCGTCCGTTGGTATAACGATTTTATTTACTCGGTAGGTGGCGATGTCGACTACTCAACAAAACTCAAGGCGCGTCTGCATCTTCCCTTTGTGAGTAAACGCCTAAAGTTGATCTACGAGTCTGTCAGCGATGAAGAGTTCTTGGATTTTTTTCCGAATGATTCAGATGAATTGGAAAGTGCGTTAGGCCTGCGCTACGACGCCTATGCCAAGGGATATAGTAGCTTCAATATTAAGGCAACATTACGACCACGCATTGAAGCTCGCTATCGTTTTACCTACCCTCTCACAACCGATGTGGTATTCAGACTTACCCAGCGGGTATATCAAGAAAAACAAGAAACTGGCGAGATCACTGACGTCGATTTTGATCTTTCTTTAAGTGATGATTTCTTGGCTCGATGGTCAAGCTTTGCGGGGTATAACGACGATCTCAAAGGTTGGAACTATGGTACGGGATTAACCTTGTATCACTACCTTGCCCAAGACCAAGCACTTCAATATAGCGCTACAATTAATGCAACGGATGAGCCTCATAATCATTACGAATACGCTCAGGTTTCGGTTACTTACCGACAAAACGTATGGAAAGAGTGGCTGTTCTACGAACTCATTCCTCGTTATCAATGGGAACGAGAACCCCATGAGAAACATACCGAAGAAGCCAACATCACCCTTCGGCTTGAAGTCCTGTTCAATAATGTGTAGCTCTATAATGTTTAGTTCAACAACGTATAGTTCAACAGTCTCTAGCTCAACAACGCCTAGTTAGTGTTTGATATATAAGCATCGAGAGATAAGAACAGAGGCACAAAAAAAGCACATCATACGATGTGCTTTTTCAGTTCGATCAAGGCTTAAACTGTAATCTTAACCTTTGTAATTTCTTACTCGCGCCGCTTCTGCTTCACGTTTATCGACAACTGTCTTACCGATTGGCGCTAGGGAGATAACCGCGAGCTTAAGATGTTGAATCGCGAACGGAATACCAATGATGGTAATGAAACACGCCACAGCTGACATGATGTGGCCGATTGCTAGCCAGATACCCGCAAATAAGAACCAAATCACGTTACCAATCACGCCTAGCGGGCTCGTACCTATGTCCATTTCATTGGTCAGCTCATCACGAGATATGGCTTCCTGACCAAATGGGAAGAATGAAAAGTTACCCATAACAAAACACGCTCTACCCCATGGAATACCAACGATGGTAAGGAATGCGAGCAGTCCGAAGAACCACCAAGCTAGTCCCATAAATACGCCACCGAACAGAAACCAAATGATGTTTCCTATTGTTTTCATTCTGTATTCTCCAAATCTTGTAATACTGTTTATTTCATATGCCGAGTAAGGCAATACTTGTTCTAATAGGTTCATTATTGTTGAACCTTTATGAACCGTTTATGAATCACTTACATTTTATGTGATTGATACACGCCACGAAACGCCAAATCCACATAGGGCTCATCGATTTTATTTGATACCATGCTCTTAGATTTTTAGTACCACAAAGCTAAACAGCTACAACAACTAATTGAAGGCCGAATTTATGAACAACACTGAGCAACCTAAAAAGAAAATGAAAAACTGGGTGCCAATCGTCTTCTTCGGACTTCTCAGCACAGTCCCAGTGTTCATGTTCTTAGTCGACGTGTACATCAACCAGTATATGTAACAGAGCCGGACATCCTAGCTGTATAAATGGATATAAGAACCCTTTCCTGTATCCATTTCAGTTCCAATTAGATCAGTTTTTCTTCAGTCAGCTCTTCGTTAATCAACTCAGCTCTTCGTTAATCAACTCAGCTCTTCGTTAATCAAATCAGCTCTTCGCTAATAAAATCTAGAATGTCGATCAGCTCATGATCTGGCAAATTTAGTAGGTTATCCCCTACATACCATTCAATCTTACATTGGTTTGGCAACTCACTGATCGCTGGGTTTCCTATCCAAATCTTGTGTTTCTTCGCTATGTTATCTCTCACAATAATGCCGTCTTCATAGCTCACAGGCAAATATAGATGAAGCATGTTGACCTGCGGTTGCTGCGGATTAACAGTGAACAGAGGATAGTCCAATAAGATTTGGTAGATCTGTTTTGTTCGCTCAAACAGCGATGGCATCAACTCTAATCGCTCATCAAACTGCATTGCAGCTGAAACCACATAAGGCGTTCGGTGATAAACGTTACCGCCCTGACGCTTCATCCACGCAGATGCTCTCGCCACAAAGGCTTTATCACCCAGTAACAGTGAACCACCGAGGCCGTTCAGCCCCTTATAAAGCGAAACATAGGCACTATCAAAACCCTTAGCAATTTCGCTGTATGGTTTTTGGTAATACGCGCCGCATTCCCACAAACGCGCACCATCCATATGAAGGTGAATTGATTGTTCTTTGCAATACTGCTTGATCGCTTCAAGCTCATCCCATTCTGGTAATTGGCCGCCGATTTCACGCATGGGTAATTCATATAGAGCGGCTGCAATCTCATCAGGCCACGCCTTTAAGTCATCAACATTCCAAGTGCGAAATACGTTGCCGAGTGGAAGTACATTGAAGCGGTTTTGGAGCTGATACCCTTGGCGTTCATGACGCATAATATGACTCGATTCATGCATCGCCACTATTGGGTTTCTCTTCTCTTGGCACGCAATTTCTAATGCTGTTGGTTGATTCATAGTGCCGGTAATCACAAATACAGCCGCTTCATAACCTAGCAGTTCCGCGACTTTGTTTTCGAAGCTCTCGATAAAATCGCCATCACCATAGGTGTCGTGCGCCACATCATGTGTTTCGCACCATTCAGCCATTTGCGCGAAGGTTTGGGCTGGTGTTGGATCGAAGTGACCAGAAAGCAGCAAATTACATTGTTGACGCAAGTCCGTGCTCATACCTTTTCCTTTATTCATTGTCGTTCTATGTAGGGTGATTGAATTATTTACGTTAGCCTTTAACGGTGACATAAAGTGCACCTATTCGCTTTTATTATTAGCGAATAATTAGTTTTACTTAGTCATCGGCGGCTTGTACCGGAAATACTCAAATTGATGGTTGTTTTATATAATTAAGTCCCTAAAAACACACGCATCTAAATAGATAAGTATGGGCTAATTCGTTGTTGTTCAACCATTCTTCTATTATTGTATATCTATAATTCCAATAAATATTATTCGTTAATGGACAAAGAGGGCTATATGTCGAAAAATCGAGTCTTGGTGCTATTCGCCCACCCTTCTCAGCATCGCTCTGAAGCTAATAAACCCTTATTTGAGCAAGCCAAACGCATTAACGGGGTTACCTGTGTCGACCTCTATGCTGAGTACCCAACCTTCAAGATCAATATCGACCGTGAACAGAAACGCCTGTTGGATCATGACATTATCATTTTTCAGTTCCCACTATATTGGTACTCAACACCCGCGATTCTTAAAGAATGGCAAGACCTTGTTCTCGAATATGGTTTTGCCTACGGTACCGACGGTAATGAACTGCAAGGTAAAAGCTTGTTATGCAGTATCACCGCTGGCGGCAAAAAAGATGCTTATCAGACTGACGGTTATAACCACTTCACCATACGTGAACTGCTTCACCCAATCGAACAAACGGCATCTTTGTGCGGTATGAACTACTTGGCTCCATTGGCTTTATTTGGTTCACGTACTGCGTTGGAAGAAGGCCGAATTCAAGATCACGTAAATAGCTATAAAGTGCTTTTAGAAGCTTTTGTTACGGGCGAAGTCGACCTTAAAAAAGCAAGTAAGGCTGAAAAGCTAAACCACTACGTTGATGAACTGATGAGCAGAGGTTAGATCATGACAGGATATTTTCTACAAGCATTTATCTATTTGCTTGCCGCAGTCATCGCGGTCCCTATCGCCAAAAGGCTTGGCCTCGGCTCTGTGCTTGGTTACCTGATTGCCGGTGTTGTGATTGGTCCAATTATTGGATTAGTTGGCGAAGAGACCACGACCATTCAACACTTTGCCGAATTCGGTGTGGTGATGATGCTGTTCTTAGTCGGGCTTGAACTTGAGCCTAAGATGCTTTGGGCAATGAGAAACCGTCTTATGGGACTTGGTGGTTTGCAAGTTGGCGGCACTACCGCGATTGTTATGGGTATTGCTCTGTTCTTTGGGCAGCCTTGGACGATAGCACTCACCATCGGTTTGATCTTTGCACTGTCATCAACCGCGATTGTTCTACAAACATTCAATGAAAAAGGATTGTCCAAAACCGAAGGGGGCAAGAACGCTTTCTCTGTTCTGCTTTTCCAAGATATTGCCGTCATCCCTATGTTGGCGTTCATTCCTCTATTAGCGTTGCCAGAATTAATTGAAGCCGCACAAAGCGCGGTCGCTTCAGCTTCTGATCACCATGAAGAGCTAAGTCTCGTTGCGGGCCTACCCGGTTGGGCTTATGGCCTTGTGATCACGGCATCTATTGCGATTGTTGTTGTCGGCGGGCACTTCTTGAGTCGTCCACTGTTCCGCTTTGTTGCAAGCTCAGGTCTGCGTGAAATCTTTACTGCAACCGCACTGATGTTGGTGATTGGTATTGCAGCACTAATGAGCCTAGTCGGCTTATCACCGGCTTTGGGTACCTTCCTTGCGGGTGTGGTATTGGCGAACAGTGAATTCCGCCACGAACTTGAGTCTAATATCGACCCGTTTAAAGGGCTGCTACTTGGCTTGTTCTTCATTACTGTAGGTGCGGGCATCAACTTTGATGTTCTATTCAACGACTTTGGTTTGATCATTGGCCTCACCCTTGGCGTTATGCTGCTCAAAGCCTTGGTGCTATTTACGTTGGCGTTAATCTTCAAAATCAAAAACAGTGACCGTTGGCTGTTTACATTGAGCTTAGCGCAAGCCGGTGAATTCGGTTTTGTCCTACTGAGCTTCTCATCCCAAAACCATGTACTGCCAGCCGATATTGTTCAAACACTGTCGCTGGTTGTTGCACTTTCAATGTTCCTAACGCCAGGATTATTCATTCTATTTGATAAAGTGATACTTCCTCGTTATGAGCAAAAGTCTAACGATCGCGAAGAAGATACCATCGAAGAGAAAGGTACGGTGATCATTGCTGGTATTGGCCGACTCGGTCAGATTGTTAACCGCTTATTGGTATCTAATGACGTCAATACTGTGGTTTTGGATCATCAAGCTAATCAAGTCGACTTACTACGTTCAATCAACATCAAATCTTACTTTGGTGATGCGACTCGTCATGACTTATTACATACCGCTGGTATCGAAGAAGCCGCAATGTTGGTTGTGGCTATCGACAACCAAGACTCAAGCGTTGAATTGGTCAAATACGTTAAACACAACTACCCTAAAGTGAAAATCTTAGCGCGTGCATTCGACCGTGGTCATAGCTACCGTTTAAGAGAAGCAGGTGCAGACTTTGTGGAATCAGAGACCTACCATTCAGCTCTTGAAATGGGCGCAGAAGCCTTGCGTTCTTTGGGTCATCACCCATTCTTTGTTGAACAACAAAAATCGACGTATCAACGTGTTGAAAGCCGTAAGTCTGAAAAGCTCTACCAAGCTTGGTCTGAGGCAGAAGAGAACCCGCGCTACGACAACAACTACCGACAAATCTTCATTCACCTTGAAGAAGCAATGAAAGAAGATATGAAAAAAGACCGTTCAGACAAGCACTCTCGATCTGAGCGAGGTTGGACACCGCCACCGAAAGGCTATGCAGATGGCTTTGAGGAAGAAGAGTCCTAAGCAGAACTCTAAATAACGGCGCTAGGTAACCATACTAGGCAACCATCAAAAGCGGCTATTTAGGCCGCTTTTTCTTTCATTGACCCCCTACAAAACGTCAAATGAGCATGAGTCGCGGGTGCTAAAACTAGTAATCCAAAAGATTTATGTGATCTAGCTAAAATTTTTAATTTCTGACCACATGGCAAAAGTGAATTCACTTTTTACATTATTGAAACATTCCAACCTCGCATAAACCACACCATAAACATGGCTATATATGCACTCATTTAAGTCATTCAATCATCGCCCCAATTCATAGCGACCACCCTCCAAGGTTTGAGTTACATTGCATATATCTAAATACGCTGCACAAGCCCCAATCCAACCATTCACCACACAAATATGTAACGCGCTACATTCACAAATTCAACCCGTTAAAATTAACATAAACATTTCAAAACATGTCTATCGTTACAATTTGTAACGAATAGCGGTTATCGGTATAGTCCTGCAATTCAAAAAGTGAGACCTTTGCGCTCACCTTAAAGGAGATATAATAATGATTACTAATGATGCTGTAATAATGGGCATGTTAGCTGTTATTCTTGGCGGTGTTTTTATCACGGAAAGTAGCCAAAATAGCGCACTGAAAAAATTCTACTCGTTCGTTCCGGGTCTATTGCTCTGTTACTTTGTTCCTTCTCTACTGAACAGTTTAGGCATCATCGACGCATCAAACTCTAAGTTATACTTCGTTGCAAGTCGCTACCTCTTACCAAGCGCACTCGTTCTACTGATCATCTCAGCAGACCTCCGTAAAATCTTTGGCCTTGGTTCAAAAGCCGTCATCATGTTCCTAACTGGTACTGTCGGCATTATCATCGGTGGCCCGCTGGCTATCTTGATCATCGACCAAATCAACCCTGACCTTGTATCTGGTGATGTATGGCGTGGCCTAACAACGGTTGCAGGTTCTTGGATTGGTGGTGGTGCAAACCAAGCCGCAATGAAAGAAGTGTTTGAAGTAGACGACCAACTGTTCTCTGCGATGATTACTGTAGACGTAATCTGTGCCAACATTTGGATGGCAATATTACTTATCATGGCTGGCCGTCAGAAGAAGATTGATGCGTGGTTAAAAGCCGATACTTCATCTATCGAAGACCTAAAAGAAACCGTTTCTAAGTACCAAGAAGAAAACGCTCGCCCGACGACGACGACTGATCTCATGAAGATCACGGGAATCGCATTTGGTCTTACGGGCTTAGCACACTTTTTCAGTGACATGATCGCACCATGGATCTCAACTAACGCTCCTGAGCTAGCGCAATACAGCCTGACTTCTGGGTTCTTTTGGTTAATCGTAATGGTGACTACGTTTGCGCTGATCGCTTCATGTTTCAAATCAACGCGCAGCCTTGAGCACAGTGGTGCATCTAAAGTAGGCTCAGCATTCATCTACATCTTAGTTGCAACCATTGGTATGCAAATGGATATCACGGCTATTTTGGATAACCCTGGTTACTTCTTCATCGGTATCACTTGGTTAACTATTCACGCGATTATCATGATTGTGATGGCAAAACTAATCCGTGCACCATTGTTCTTCATGGCTGTAGGTAGCCAAGCTAACGTAGGCGGTGCTGCATCGGCTCCTATCGTAGCTGCTGCATTCCACCCAGCATTAGCTCCAGTAGGTATCCTAATGGCAGTATTGGGTTACGCACTGGGTACATACGGCGCTTACATCTGTGGCCTAATCATGCAGGCTGCAGCACTAGGTTAATAAGCCTCTTAAAACAAAGATGGCTAAAGCAACAACAAGAAAGGCTGAACAATGATCGTTCAGCCTTTTTCGTTTCTAAAACTGTATTTCAAATAACGGCTTAATCGAACAAAGACGCCAGCTTATTTTCCACAACTGGGCTGATATTAAAGCTCAACATAAAATCTGGACGCGTTTCTTCGTCTTTCTCAAGGTAATAATTCGCTTCAATGCCAAACTTCCAAGGACGCCCATTCAAAACCGTTGTTTTACTTACGCTTATATTTAACGGAATTTCCGCCTGATTATTATTCCAATCATACGAGAATGTCGGAGCAGAACCTATCGTCCAACCTCCACCTAATATCTCTACCCAAAATACTTGTGTCGATGTCTTATTGATTTGAGTATCAGAATCGTCAGCGCCATCTCCAGAAACACCGTATAAGTGATTTGGAAAAACACCTACAACTCGCTCGCTGCTTGCCTTACCGAACATAAACTCAGGCCCGACAGCAAATTGATCAGCCGTTAAGTCATTACTGCCCGTAGGCAAAGAAGCAAAGAGACCGAAAGCGACAATAGTACCGCCCTCCATTTTAGGCGCATAAGCTAAATCAAATGAGATGTCTGTAACGCCGGACTGATCCATACGCTGCGAGCTTGCTGGTGTATCCATATGGAAATCGTTCTGTACATAAGAGATAGCAGGGCGGAAGATGACTTTGTCGCCATTATCCATTGGAAACGGTAATGTCGGCTGTAATACGGTCGCGAAAGCATCCCCTCCACCATCGTAACCACCTGAATACTGAAGCTTTAAATTAAGGCTAGCGTAAGCTGTGTTTGGGTTTGCAAGTTCCTTTGCTGCCTGTTCTGCCGCTTGATCGCTTTCAGATTTCGAAATGTCGACCTTAGCGCTAGCAAAATTCGGCGTTAATAATAGTCCAGTTATTATCAGTGCAAGTGGTTTACAAGCCATGAGCCCTCTCTTCAATAGTAAAACAATAAGGTGTAACTGCTTATTGAGTATTTTAGAGATTACTGGACAGTAAAATGGCCATTAAGTGACAGAAGGGAATTAGCGAAGCCTAGATAAAGAAACAGACAAAGTATGGATACAAAAATGCCCCAAATCGCTTTGAGGCATTTTTAATGAATCAGGAAGCTCGGGAGTAGTTACTCCTTTAGCTTATTCCCAATCAAGAATTACTTTACCAGACATACCAGAGCGCATCATGTCGAAGCCTTTCTGGAAGTCGTCCACTTTGTAGTGGTGAGTAATGATTGGTGTTAGATCTAGGCCAGACTGGATTAGTGAAGCCATCTTGTACCAAGTTTCGAACATCTCACGACCGTAGATACCTTTGATAACCAAGCCTTTAAAGATGACTTGGTTCCAATCTACTGCCATGTCTGATGGTGGAATACCTAGTAGAGAGATCTTACCGCCGTGGTTCATGTTAGTCAGCATGCTGTTGAACGCAGATGGGTTACCAGACATTTCTAGACCTACATCGAAGCCCTCAGTCATGCCAAGATCAGCCATTACGTCTTCAAGCTTCTCTTCCATTACGTTTACTGCGCGAGTTACACCCATTTGACGGGCAAGATCTAGGCGGTATTCGTTTACGTCAGTGATTACAACGTGGCGAGCACCAACGTGCTTAGCAACAGCAGCAGCCATGATACCGATTGGACCAGCACCAGTAATTAGCACGTCTTCGCCTACTAGGTCGAAAGAAAGCGCTGTGTGTACTGCGTTACCAAACGGGTCAAAGATTGATGCTAGATCGTCAGAGATCTCTGCAGGGATCTTAAATGCGTTGAACGCAGGGATCACAAGGAATTCAGAGAACGCACCAGTGCGGTTTACGCCAACACCTGTTGTGTTACGACAAAGGTGAGTACGGCCGCCACGACAGTTACGACAGTGACCACATGTGATGTGACCTTCGCCAGATACACGGTCGCCAATTTCAAAACCACGAACTTCTTGACCAATGCCAACAACTTCACCCACGTATTCGTGACCTACTACCATAGGTACTGGGATTGTGTTTTGTGACCATTCATCCCAGTTGTAGATATGTACGTCAGTACCACAAATTGCAGTTTTCTTAATACGGATAAGAAGATCATTATGACCCATTTCAGGTTTTTCAACCTCGGTCATCCAGATGCCTTCTTCAGGCTTAAGCTTAGAAAGTGCTTTAATTTTCATAATGTTATCCAGTTCATCTCGCCTAACTGTAAGGCGAGAATCAAAAATCTATATGTTCGATTAGGTGTTGCTCTATCTAATCAAAGGACGCATAAGGCATCCCTTAAAATTAGATGATAGCCATGTCTTTACCAACTTGAATGAACGCATCGATTGCGCGATCCAGTTGCTCACGAGAGTGTGCAGCAGACATTTGCGTACGGATACGAGCTTGGCCTTTTGGTACTACAGGGAATGAGAAACCTACTACGTAGATGCCTTTCTCTAGTGCGCGCTCTGCGAATTCAGCCGCTACTTTTGCATCACCCAGCATGATTGGGATGATTGCGTGATCAGCACCGCCCATAGTGAAACCAGCTGCTTCCATGCGAGTACGGAAGTGAGCAGAGTTTTCCCATAGTTGAGTACGTAGGTCGCCAGATTCCGCTAGAAGATCTAGAACGCGAATAGACGCAGACACGATTGCAGGTGCAACAGAGTTAGAGAATAGGTATGGACGAGAACGCTGACGTAACCAGTCGATCACTTCTTTCTTACCAGCAGTGTAACCGCCTGAAGCGCCACCCATTGCTTTACCAAGCGTACCTGTGATGATGTCGATACGGTCAACAACGTTGTGGAACTCGTGAGTACCCGCGCCGTTTTCACCCATGAAGCCAACTGCGTGAGAGTCATCAACCATCACTAGTGCGCCGTACTTGTCAGCAAGGTCACAAATAGCAGGAAGGTTAGCGACTACGCCGTCCATAGAGAACACACCGTCAGTTACGATAAGCGTGTGACGAGCGCCCGCTTCTTTAGCTGCGATAAGTTGCTGCTCTAGCTCTTCCATGTTGTTGTTCGAGTAACGGAAGCGCATTGCTTTACACAGACGAACACCATCAATGATAGATGCGTGGTTTAGAGCATCAGAAATGATCGCGTCTTCTTTGCCTAGGATCGTTTCGAATAGGCCAGCGTTTGCATCAAAACAAGATGTGTAAAGGATAGTGTCTTCTTTACCAAGGAACGTAGATAGCTTTTGCTCTAGTTCTTTGTGAGAGTCTTGAGTACCACAGATGAAACGAACAGAAGCCATACCAAAACCGTGTTGATCCATACCGTCTTTAGCCGCTTCGATAAGGTCAGGGTGGTTAGCAAGGCCTAAGTAGTTGTTTGCACAGAAGTTTAGTACTTCTTCACCAGTCGAGATAGAAACCGCTGCTTTTTGAGCCGAAGTGATAATTCGCTCAGACTTGTAAAGACCTTCTTCTTTAACTTCTTCGATTTGAGTTTGAATCTGTTGGTAAAATGCAGAAGACATTGTCTATTCCTTCCTAGTTATTATTCAGCAGCATCGTGCGCCGCATTATGTAGGGGATGTAAACGATTTCAATTCGATCATTTACACTGTAAAACTTATACCCCTATTCTAGTTGAACATCCCCTTCTCGATTATCCCTTTAGTTGGAAAAACATTAATGAATCACAGGCACTAATAATAGTTCATCCCAGTGACGCAGGGCACATAAACGCTTCTTACCTGTTCTTTTTAACGTCAAATTACCTTCCGTCTCTGTCTAATTTCACATTCATATCAAATATCAATTTTTCATCTCAGAACGATATAGTGATGATTCTCCGATTCTCTCAGAATGTGCGACCGTTACGCCGCGATGCAAATGAGACAAGATGAGAAACAAGCAAATGACCCTATCTGACAACACCATACAAGAAGCTTTCAAGAATGACTGGCACACCTGCTTTTATCAGCCAAAGGTTCAGCCTAGTGTCGAGAAAGTGACTGGGGTTGAAGCGCTATTTCGCCTAGACATTCCAGAAGAAGGGATTTTCTCTCCGGGCGTATTTATCGATCGTGCGTTTGCATTGGGTTATGAAGAAGAGATCTTTTTTAGTGTGCTTGAGCAATCATTAACAGAGGTAAAATCGCTTTCTGTTCACCTGAACTTAGCCGTGAACATCAGTAAGAAAGTACTGGCGAACCCTGATAACGTGCAGAAAGTTCGTGAGTTACTTTGGAATGCGTCTTTCAAGGCAGAACAGCTTACCTTTGAGCTAAGTGAAAATGATCAGTTGGATGAGCAGCTTTGTGAGCAAATTAAGCGCTTTAAGTCTCTGGGCGTCAGAATCTCTATCGACGATTTTGGCATTGGCTATTCAGACATAAATAAGGTGATGGGCCTTAATGTCGATGAAGTGAAGTTCGATAAATCGATTGTGAACAGTATTGAGCCAGCAAGCTCCGACTTGGTTAAGCGCACTCTGGCGTACTGCAAAGAGTCTGGAATCGAAACCGTTGCGGAAGGCGTTGAAGACACAGATACACGTCAACTAATCCACCAGCTAGGTTTTGACAGCTATCAAGGCTTTCTATACTCAAAGCCACTGCCTTTAACTGATCTTAGATTTGTCATGTAGATAGTTGGAACTCAAGTAACGTTAGCTTAAAACAAACTCGACGCTTTTTTTCTTCTGCTTAAGGTCGTGATATCGAATGTACTTGAAGTAGATATCGTGTTTGTTTTGGATGTTTTGAGAGAACGGATTATTCACTAATTTCTTTATATCAGCCTTGAAAAACGGCATGCCGAGCTTGCTCATGTATGGCTCTAAGTAAAGATCATAGAGGAACTGGGACATTGCAGGATCAAGAGTCGGAAAGCGAAATTCAATGCCTGCCAAATTATCTGCCATGTAATCGAAGATCTTGCGTCGAATCACGATGCTAACCGCGCCAACACTGCAAAGCATCTTACTGAGGCCATCGTAAACCACATGACCAATAATGACTCCCTCGAACAAGAAGCAAAGCACCTGCATATCGTCTTTTCTCACGCCAAGATACTGAGCTACCTCGATAAAGTCTTTGCCATAAGTTTTGAGGTGCATCCCTTGAATCGACTTAAGCCTTTTCGCAGGAAGCGAGCCCATGTTGTATGACTCTACGCTTGTGACCTCATAGTCGTAGCCAATATCGGCATTAGACGGACGTTCCATATTCTTTGTTGCGGCTTTGACTTGCACCATTTCTTCTACCGAAAAATCATAGTCGACCTGAAAGAAACTCGCGATACCAAGGCGACGAACAAAACTAGGCAGCGTCTTTGCCCTTTCCCACTGACTGACCATTACTTGATTAACACCAAAAAATGCTCGATGAGAATTGGAAAGCAATTCTGAAAATTCTTCCTGTGAAATGGACGCTGATTCACGAAGTCGTTTTAGCTCAATTGGGAAATTGTCTTTATTCATCTGTCACTTACCTAGCTTTTTAACTAGTGTAGTTTACTTATCTCTACTATGACATGATGCATTGGGCATAACCTCGTTTAACCAAAACTCCCCCAGAACTTGGTTGGTATTTGTAGGCAGGTCGCTACAGATAAATGTTAAATCTCGTAGGCCCAGCACTCTTGTTGTATGTCGAGCAGATCCGACTTACCGCTCTCTAGCTGATAGAGATGGAATTGGCTTAAAGGGGGCGAATACACATGTAACGTAATGAGCGGTTCATCTCCAGCCTGTAGATTCGATATCTGATGGATATCATTATCTTTACTGACGGTCACACTCCCCTCTTGGAAATGAGTCGACTGAGAAGCAAAAATGTGACCATTAGCCGCCGTTTCAAACAAGGTTTCCGTTGCTTGCCCATGTAGAACCTTTACGCCACAAGACGTATTCAAATGATCGTGTATTTTACTTCTTTGTCCATTTAGCCAACTCAAAATTAAAACTTCACAGTGGTCATTTTTGAAAAGCCTTTGTCGACAGTATGTTTCTTTATCAAAACTCGCCAACGACTTGATCTCTTCTTTACTCAGCTCGATGTTATCCAATATGAACCGAATGGAAGCCAGAGACATGGGTTTATTCGCCAGCTGTATTTGGTCCATAAACTCTTGGAAATTAAGCTCATAATCGTTATTAATTAACGCGGCTAACGCGGGAGATTGCGTTGGGGTGATATCAGTACGTTGCAAAATACTTACCTCTGATTATGTTTTTGCTCTTCCGAACTCGAAGTTGAAGTTGAAGTTGAAGTTGAAAGCTCTCTTCGAACGATGAAATATGGCTGATTCGATTCAGCACAAGTTGGGAGGATACTAACACCGTTTAAATTAAAATTTAACAAGCAATCACAAGCATTTACATTCATATAACAAAAGCATCTAACAACCAATTTGAAGCAACGGAATCGCCATATTGACTTGAGATGTGAATAACTGAGTAATATGAAATAGGAACAACAAAAGAGCGGCTTCCATCACGACTACTATTGCGCGTATCAATTGATGAAATTGATTCACAAATTAGAAGATATCACTCACAATCAAGGTTATGGCCACCGTTGAAATCAGTCTAACTGGATACTTATGATTAACCCAAAACTCATCGCCCTACTTCCCGATCTCGCCTCGTTTATCTTAGTTGTGAATGAAGGTAGCTTTACCGCTGCAGCAAAGCAGCTAGGCGTGACACCTTCAGCGTTGAGTAAATTGATCACACGTCTAGAAAAAGCACTCTCAGTAAAGCTGTTCGAGCGAACCACTCGTACATTGATCATCACACAGGCCGGTCAATTGGTATACGACCAAAGCGTGGTCATGATTAATGCGGCGCAACAAGCGGTTGAGCTGTCTACCTCCGATCATACTGAACCTGCTGGCTCAATAACAGTAGCGGCGCCAGAAGCCTTCTTGAACTCCGTGCTACAGCCTTTCGTTGTTCCATTCTTGAATCAGTACCCTGAGATTCAACTCAAATTAAGAGCCGCCGATGGCGACATCGACATATTGCGCCAAGGCATCGACATTGCCTTTCGCCTTACCGACAAACCTGACGAGAGTTTGGTATTGAAAGAACTCGGAAAAACGAACCTTGTACTTTGTGCGAGCCCCGACTATTTAGATGCCAAAGGAATCCCTCACCACCCTACCGAGCTTTCTGAGCACGACTGCTTATACCTTGCAGAAACAGATAAAGACCACATTTGGGACTTCCTTAAAGATGATGAGTTTTATACAGTCCCCGTCAGCGGACGTTACGCTGTGAACCACTCTCAGATGCGATTGAAAGGTGTTAAAGAAGGGCTTGGAGTGGGTATTTTCCATGACTTCGTGATTCAAGATGCATTGGCTGAAGGTTCTGTAGTGCAAGTACTGGAAGATTGGACTATCAAGAGTAACTACCATGGCGCTATCGCGATGCAGTTTGCTCAAACCAAGTACATGCCTGCCCGATTGCGTGTGTTCATTGATTATGCGATGGAACACTTGGGTGACAAGCTGGCAGGAGAAATAAACTAATGCTGAAAGGAATACACCACGCCGCCATTATTTGCTCAGACTATGAAGTCTCTAAACGCTTTAAGTCTCTAAACGCTTTTATACAGAAGTTTTAAAGCTTGAAGTGGTTGCGGAGAATTATCGTGGAGCGCGTCAATCGTACAAACTTGACTTGGCACTGCCTAATGGCGCTCAAATAGAATTATTCAGCTTCCCTGACGCACCTGAAAGACCAAGCTTTCCGGAAGCTCAAGGGCTGAGACATTTGGCTTTTTGTGTTGATGACGTTCAACATGCCAAAAGCTATTTGGAAGAACAAGGTATTGAAGTCGAACCGATTCGAGTTGATGAGTATACGGGGAAATCATTTACGTTTTTCGCAGACCCAGACGGCCTGCCGCTAGAGCTTTATCAGATCTAAAGCTTTATCAAATCTAGCGCTGAATCAAGTCTAAAGCCTCCCTCACAAAAGAAGCAATCATCTGATTAATAAAACGGACTTTCTCAAGTCGAGAAAGTCCGTTTGCATGTCAATTAACTCAACGCGGTCTTGAATTTCTCAACGCGTGAAAACAGTAACCAATCCAATAGCATTGCAGTCACAATCGTTGCACCCGCGAGTGGAAACAATATCGAAATAATAACCACAGTCACTAAACCCGCTTTCCATAAGCCTGCATCGCCAAACTTCGGTGGCGTTCCCAACTTTCTCTGGCCTGAAGGTCTGCGCATCCACCACATTACTCCACCAGTCACTGACACCAAAATGAATGCCAGACAGAACAACGCGTTTAGAAGCTTGTTGATGATACTGATATCACCTTGGTGCAGAGAAATACCCACGGCTAAGGTTTTGGCGAATAAATTGTAATCTTGCCACGTCACCTCTCCTAGGATGCGCCCTGAATATTGGTCGAGGTGAGTCGTGCGATCTTGGGTTGGATCGATAATGTCACCGCCCATGGTATTCGCAGCCACGGTGTAAACACCCGTTTCTGAGCGCGGGAAATTGACTTTATATTGCGTAAAACCAAGAGATTGAGCTTTTGCTATCACATCATCAATCGAGAAATTACTCGCAGATAATACATGCTGAGAATGATCCTCACCCATCTTAGAATGATCATGAGCTTCAGACGCTTCTTCTACTTGGTGGACGTGTTCTGCTGGCTTATCTTGAGACAAAGGCAGTGGCGTTTGCTCTAGGTTCCAAGGCATTTCCTCCTCAGACCCGTGATTTAAAGAAGCATGCGTTTCGTTAGACAGAGGAATGTCGTCCCACATTTGAGCAGGAAAAGTACTCCATGCTTGCACTAGCTTACCGCCCCAAAAACCTGTCCATGACAATCCCGAAAGAATAAATAACAGAAGAATGAATGACAGTGTTCCACCGATGTTCGCATGCAGATCACGCATTAAAATACGCGTTCCTGAACCAAATCGAAGCTTAAGAAAACCAGCGCGGCTCGCGTTATCTCTCGGTAACCATAAGTAAATGCCACTGATGAGCAACAGAATAGACAAGCTTATTGCGACTTCAATTAGATAATCACCCCAATCACCAATCAACAAAGTGCCGTGAATGTCATTCGCCAGTTGATACAGGCTATCGCTGCGCGGGATTTCTCCTACCACTTCACCAGTATATTGATTCACCGTGGCGAAAACGGAAATGCCATCTTCAAGTGATACAGAAAATCGGTTAGCCAGATCAGGGACTTTGCTCGGTACAAACTGTGTCACCGTACCTTGTGGGTATTGATGTTGTACGGCAGCTAATTGTTGTGACACCTTGATCGGTTCGCCCGATGCAACAATTTCAATCGCGTCTTGATGGAAAGCAAGTTCGATTTCATCATCAAACAGCATCACCAAACCAGTAATACTCAACATCAACATAAATGGGATAACGAATAGCCCGGCATAGAAGTGCCAACGCCACGTAAGGAAGTAGAGAGTTTTATTGCGGTCTTTTCTTTTTATATTGGTTTCCGAACCAGTTGTTGCACTGCTTGTAGACTGCGAAGTCGCTTGTGCTTTCGCAGAGCTTTGAGATTCATTTCTCAACATTATTATTTCCTTTGACACACGCAAACATACCTTCTGAAAAATCAGAAAGTAATCTGAGCATGTTTAACTTTACTTAATACTTTATTTTTAAATTATTTTAGTGGGTTAGTTTTAAGCAATATCAAAGGGAGGGCCGCGCGGGGCTTGCCTCATATAGCGTTCGCTTAGAGCCAAAAAAGCGTAGCTGTCTGAGACAATAGAACTCAGTCGAGTTGTCAGTAGTGTAGTTGGAAGTTCGTCTTGGTGAAACGTGGAAAAATGGCTAAATGGACACGGCTTTCCTTTGTGAGTATTGGGCTCGCCTTCATCAATTTGAACCAGTTCAAAGCCGTTGACCGTACATAACGACGCCCATACTCCCGCACTATTACCATGAGCATTGATAACAGGCATTAATGTCACTAGCACCCAGCTTAATGCTGTAGCAAGTAACATGGAGAAATTGAACGAAGTTCGGCGCATTATTCCTAATCTTTATAAATTCCCCTTATTATGAGGCACTTGTTATATAGGTAAACGTAAAGATTAACATCAGGTTAAAAAATTGAAGCTAACGCACACTCTTTTTAGTTAAAAACTGGTTACAACCAAAGAGCCAAAAGAATGTTACGCACCTATTAGCAGTAACATGTCTAGAAAATAGCAGTAAACTGTTTAGAAAAAAGACAATAAAAAACGCCGCGTTACATCTTCCTCTAATGAGAGTAATGTAAGGCAGCGTTTTAGAAATCGAATCTTGAGGCTCTGCTCTTTGTTACGTATCTAGCAAACTCAATTGATTAGCAAATTAACCGAAGATCTTGCTCCAAATGCTTGGATTGCGCTTCTCGTGATACTCTTCACGAAGGCCATCGATAGTACGAAGCTCTTGCTGTGCAGATTCAAATTCACCTTGGTCTAGCTTCTTCTCAATACTATCAATCGATGCACTGATCTTTTTGAAACCTTCCATGAAGTGTTCTTCTTTCTCAATTGGGTAAACACCCGTTTTGAGCTCAGCAACTAGCGTGTCGATACGTACGATAGGCTTTTGCATCTCTTCAATGTTTTGAGCTTCTGCCGCTTGTTTGAACGCAAGCTTCATTTCTTGCATGTTTTTCTTAAGGTCAACATTAGCAAAAGCGTTGCCAGACAATAGCGAAGCAGCGATTAAGCCAGATAAAAGGATTGAGCGAGTTTTCATTGTTTCTCCAGGTGAAGCGATGTCTTTGAAGATAGCGCCATCGTTATTGTGGCACTTCGACTTTATTATTTTCGGCTAGTGTATACAAAAATCCGTCGGGTACAAAAATTGATTGTGTCGAAATGCAAACTAGCTAGCTAATTACTGACAAGTACCAGGCAAACCATCATTCAAATACCGAAAACTCGGCAATCGATTGACGACCACGCAATGCCAAAAAAGCTAAGAATTGCTGTGGTGAATGGGTAATAACCTTGCTCGAATCCACGCCCACCTCATCAAGTAGTGAAGACACGAGATCCAACCCGCCCACATCTATGCAGAAATGCGCATCGCTACCTGTCGTAATAAACGCACCTTTCGCTTTAGCAATTCTTGCGATCTCGTAACAACGATCAACACTGCCAACGCGACTATTGCCTTTAAGCGTGGTGTTATTAATTTCGATCGCAACGTTATGTTCCGCCGCACATTGAATCACAGCTTCAAAATCGAAATCAAAATTTGGGTTTCCTAAATGACCAAGTGCATCAATTCGACCACCTTTAATCACATTCAACAATGCTTCTGTATGGGTAGCGACATCCGATGGACGAAATACTGGCTCATGAAAACTCGCGATCACCCAATCCAAGTTCTTATCCACACTCGGATGAATGTCGATTTCACCCTGTGTATTCATGATGTTTGACTCGACACCTCGAATAATTGCGACATCTTCAATAAAACGAGGGAGCACACGCTGATTGCTGAAAAACCAATAGTGTGGAGCGCCCGGCATGGATTCTGAATGGTCAGTAGTACAAAACATGGCTAAACCGTTTTGCTTCGCCGATTTGGCGTTTTCGATCAGCGTGCTGTAAGCATGGCCACTTGCGTATGTGTGGGTGTGGGTATCTACTTTGAGTTCCATGAATCAATGCTCTCTTCGCTTGGTCAAAAAACGTTTTTCAGAAAGTAACTCTGAGTCTCTTTCTGGAAAGGAGTGCCTGCACCTTTTTCTGAAAAGGAGTGCTTCTGAAAAGGAATGCTTAATGGCAACAATTCGACCAGTTTATCAGCTGAAAGTGACAATTAGCACCTAAACATAAGGGTTTCTTGCGAGTTCATTTACACAGCACGATAATACGTGGCTAACCAGAAGACACTAACGCTTTTCTTATCTGAGTAAAATCGAACATACTCGGTAATTACGCCAATTTTTTGCAACCTACCCAAGTTCGTCAATACTTAAACCAGTCTACAAACTGGAGTGTTAGATGAGAAGAAGACGATATCCGCTGAGTATCCACATCACTAGCCTTTTCTTAATTTTGACCACTCTTGTCGGTACCATACTGATTTCGATAAGTTATCGGCACTCTCAAGAACTGCTTTTAGGCACCGTGCGCGAAGTCAGTAATGAACATCGCGATAAGTTGGAATCGGTATTTAAACAAGCTATTGCCCCAGTCATCACAACCTTAAACGTGATGGCAGTGAGCCCGTTTGTTGCTCATCAAACCTCCTCCGTCGAAAAAGAATCTTGGCTTGCTTCGGTCGATATCATCTTCAAACAAAATACTAACTTAGTCGCTCTATTCTATGGCTCTGAAGATGGTGATTTCAGAATCTTTCGCCCTCTGAGTTCCATTAAACAGAGAGCCGATAACAACGCTCCCGCTAAAGCGACCATGATGGTCAGCAGCACCAATCTAGATGGTGAAAACTTTATTACCTTTCTCGATGGCGCACACCAAGTGATCAGTACCCGACAAGCCGAGAGTAAGTTCAACCCCACGACTCGACCTTGGTTTCGTAACGCAAAGCCTGACGGCTCAATACAACTCTCTGAGCCCTACCTGTTCTATTTCCTGCAAACCAATGGCATCACTCTTTCTAGACGTTCTTTGGATGGCAAGCATGTCGTTGGTGCCGACTTCACGTTGAAATCTCTCTCTTCCCAGATCAGTGAATTGGCCTACTCTCCACAAACCCGACTCGCTCTGTTCGATCAACATTTCAATCTTCTCGGCCAACATCAACTTGATCTATCGATTCCCAAGCTTACCTCCCAGCCTAACGACACAAGTAAAACTGAGAAAACGAATAACCAAACGACGGGGAAACTCTCTGGCAGTGAGCAAGACCAAAGCTTCTTTAATGTGCCCAAACGTGAACAGATGGAAGCATTGAAAGCATCCGTCATAGCACCACTTATCTCCGACGAGGAGAAATTAAACCTCAACCTAAAAAACGTTGAGTACAACTTAAACACTTGGGCATTGACGCTAACGCCTGTTGAGCTCACTCAGAATGTCACTTTATATTTGGCAGAGGCTACGCCACACAATGAGTTGCTCTCTGATCTTATCTCAATGCGAGACAAGCAAGTTGCGGTCGCGATTGGTATGTTGTTCATCTGCTTCGCTATCGTATGGTTTGTTGCTAATCGACTGTCTCAGCCGCTCAATACACTGATGCAACTCACCGACAACATCGCACGATTTGACTTCAGGCGAACTCATTATCCCAAAAGCATGATTCAAGAAGTGGCTAACCTCGCCCACTCAATTGAGCTGATGGAACACACACTTCATGATCTTATTACGCTACTTCGAGACACGGCAGGTAATCAGGAATTTTCGATCTTAGCCAAAAATATTGCTCATCAAAGCTATTTAATTACCAAAGCAGAAACCATTGTCCTCTTCACTCAATCAAAAGAGAAAGATGTGTTTGATACGGCCGCGAACCTCGCCATTCTTCCCTTTAAGGCCGACATCAATGACTTCATCAAGCACACGCCTTGGTTGCTGTGCCAACTTAAATCTGGAGAAACCATCCACTTAAACCGAGAAGACAATGTTCTCAACTATTACCAAGATTCGATCTTCAATTCAGATCTGTACCTGTTTCCACTATTAAATCGTGAGAAGTTGTTGGTGGGTATCGTCGCAATTGGCTATGAAAGACCGATTACCAAGATGCAGTCAGACAAGCACGCCTTCTTACGAGAACTGCTCAGCTTTGCGGAAATAGCCAAAGATAACATTGACCAAATGCAGCAACAGAAAGACATGCTTAATGCCTTTATCGAGTTGATTGCATCAGCTATTGATACCAAATCACCTTACACGGGTGGGCATTGCCAGAGAGTGCCTGAACTCACCAAATGGCTGACTCAAGCAACCATTGATGATGACCGTTATTACCCGCAATTCTCATTGGATAGTAAACAGTGGGAAGAGTTAATGCTCGCCGCTTGGCTTCATGACTGCGGCAAGGTAACCACACCCGAGTATGTCGTAGACAAAGCGACTAAACTTGAAACCATTTACGACCGAATCCACGAAGTGCGAATGCGTTTCGAACTGTTAAAACAACAGGCTGAAACCGACTACTGGAAAGCCATAGCGAACGGAGCGCTTCAGGAGGATCAGCTTAAGGTCCTCGAACAAAGCTTGTCAGAATTGGATGAAGAATTTGCCTTTGTTGCTGAGTGCAACCTTGGTGGAGAGTCGATGACGGACGAACAGCTAGAACGCTTAGACCGAATAGCCAAGCGCCAATGGAAACGAACACTCGACGATCAGCTAGGGTTATCTTGGTCTGAAAAAGAGAGATTCAATGAACAACAAGACACGACAGAGAAGAGTGAAGCTGAGCCAGCAAGAAAAAACCAAATACTACCGGTGATGGAACCGCTACTTGCCGATAAGCCTGAGCATAAAATACCGTGGGATAATGGCTTTAGCCCTGCTGATGTATGGCAGGAAGCGTTTGTGCTTAAGCCAGGAGAGGTCAAATACAACCAAGGTGAACTGCACAATTTGAAAGTTCGTCGTGGTACGTTAAACGATGAAGAACGTTTCATGATCAACGATCATATTATTCAAACCTTCACCATGCTTAACAAGCTGCCTTATCCGTCTTACCTCCAGAATATTCCGGATATCGCCAGCGGACACCACGAGCGTATCGACGGCAAGGGCTACCCAAGAGGCTTAAGCGAAGACCAATTACCTCTGCCGTCCAGAGCGATGGCCATTGCCGATGTATTCGAAGCGCTCACCTCCAGTGATCGCCCGTATAAGAAAGGCAAACTCCTAAGCGAATCACTCAATATCATGACCGACATGGCCACCAGCGGTCATATCGATCCCAAGTTGTATTTGCTGTTCTTAGAAAACAAAATCTACGACAAATACGCTGAGCGATTCCTAGAGACTAAACAACGTTGCGAGATTGAACCAAACGAACACATCGACCGAGTAAAAGAGTACATACGCTCATTATTTTAAGTTTGAGCTAACCATTTAGTCTTTAGGCTATAAGATCAATGATTAGCTTTTAGCCGCAGAATCCAGCACCGCAACGTCCACTACAGCGGCTACCGTCGCTACAGCCACTGTGACTCGCGGTGTTTGCTTGGCTTTTGCTTTGCTGTGTCTCTTCGCTAATAGCGTGTTGGTAATGCTCGCCACAACAATCAGGTTAATGCCAATCATCTGCTGAGTAGAAAACACATCATCAAAGAACAAACCCTGCCATAAGGCGCTAAACAGCATGTTAGTAAAAATCAGTGGCGCCAACTGGGAACCGCTGTCTGCAAGCTTATAAGCTTTGGAGCGGAAAATTTGAGTATTAATGGTAAACAGTGCGAGTCCAAATGCACCAAGTCCAATCCAACGCAAGTCATCAAACGACAGCAAAGTCGTTAAAGATCCATACACACTATCCCCCTTAAGTACATCTGGTACAGCAGAAACAGAAGTAAACACGAGCATAGGTATAACGAGTATTGCTGCGACTAAAAAGGTCCATGCGTTAAGCTCTGCTGGTGTCAGGCTGGTTTTAGATGCTCGGTACAGACTCACTTGCGAGCCAGAATTAAACACACCCGCTAGAAGTCCAAGCAATAGCGCAGGTCTAAAGAACTCCGAACCAAACTCAAACTGCGACCAATCCCCTGCCATCATCACTACGCCGAAGAATGTAATTGCTAAACATGCGATAGTCGTTGTATGAATCTTGGTTCCGAATATTAATTTTTCTAACAATGGAATAAACAGAGGCCCCGTACTGAATAACACCACACCTTCAACCAGCGTTAAGGTTTGTAGTGAAGTAAGGAAACACCACTGACACGCCACCATAAAGATCGCCCGCATCACTAAAGGTTTCCACATATCGAGTGAAGGTTTCGTTATTTTGTAGAACATCAAGAATAAGAATAAGAACAGACTGGGTAACAAAAAACGCACAAAACTGAGTAACGAGATTGGCATCACTTCAGATAGATACTTGGCCATCAAGCCACTCAAAGACAAACTGAACGTCGACAACAACATGAAAGTCGTCGCCTTGGTAATATCAGACATAATTATCACCTCCTATGACACCTATTTTAGAAGCGTGACGTGATGAAAAATAGCGAGTAATATTAACCATAACTGTAAGGAAAACTTACCAATGAAGAAACTCGTCCCGCTTAAATCCGTTTATGCTTTCATTGCTGTTGCTGAAACCGGCAGTATGACCGACGCTGCTCGAGTGTTGTTTGTCAGTCATTCTGCAGTAAGCCAAGCCATCAAATCACTAGAGCAACTGGTTAATAAACCGCTATTTCAGCGAGTAGGTCGTCGTGTTGTTCTTAATGCCGCCGGTAAGCGATATTATCGAAAGGTCGCGCCCGCACTTGAGCAAGTGATAGAAGCCACCGAAGAGCTTGCCAGAACGCCTAACGATCACCGTATCACTCTTAACATGGTGAACTCACTCGCGATGCACTGGTGGATCCCTCGAGTCCCCGAATTCCAAGCATTTGCTCCCTCACTTGATATCCGTATTTCGACATTAACCGGCCCTTTCGATATCGAACAAGAAGGTGTCGATATTGCCCTCGTACATGGTAAGCCAAACGAGTGGGAACAATATTACAGCGAAAAGCTCGGCGACGATGACCTGGTCTTGGTGTGCAGCCCTGCTCTATTGAAAAACCAGACCGGATTAAACGTCCAGCAACTCGTCAAACAAAACCCGACTATTGGCGTTTTTAACCTCAGGCGACAACACGACTGGCAAGTCTGGTGCGACAATTACCAAATCCCAATACCCACATTCCATAGCAATCTAACGTTTGATGTCTCTATTCAAGCGGTTCAAGCTGCAATTCGTTCGTTAGGCGTATTGGTCACGCATCGCTTGTTTGTGAAAGATGACATCAGCCATGGGATGCTAGTGGAGTTGGGCGAACCCGTCGCGAATCCACACCAAGATTTCTATTTTGTTTGCCCAAAAAACAAATTAAAACAAGAAAGTGTGCTAAAACTGAGAACATGGTTGAGGCATGAATTCACACGCTCAGAGACAACACTGAGCGATGTTATTCAAGAGTAAGACCAAACTATCAATCCATACAGCGAGTAACAGCTCATCAAGCTTACAAGAGGCCATTATGATTATTACCACCACTCAATCTGTTGAAGGCAAACGCATTGTCGATTACAAAGGGGTTATCGCCGGAGAAGCCATTCTAGGGGTGAATGTTTTCAAAGATATGTTTTCAGGAATTCGTGACTTTGTGGGTGGACGTTCTGGCACCTACGAGAAAGAATTAGAAAAAGCACGCAACTACGCCTTCAAAGAGCTAGAACAAAAAGCCATTGAAGCAGGCGCGAACGCGGTTGTGGGCGTAGATATCGATTACGAGGTACTAGGAACGGGTAATGGCATGCTAATGGTATCGGCGAGCGGTACAGCGGTTGTCGTCGCTTAATCGCCTAGTCGCTCAATCACTTAGTCACTTAGTCACTTAGTCACTTAGTCACTTAAGATTTCAACACATGAGCACTTAATCTATTAGGATACTGAGCAATCAGGCAGCCTAATGAAAACTCGTTCCAACCCTTTGATGATTAACCGCCAGAGGGTTAGAACGGTTTTAAGCTGACACTTAGCTTGATGTTACTGGTGCAACCTTTTGCCCTGAGAGCATGTCATCAAACGAGGCAACTCTCGACAAGAAGGCACCTTTATTTTCAGGTAAGATAGAACTCGCTAAAGGTAAGTTCGCTTTCATCGAATCCACAGCTCTTCCTCGCACCAGTACTTCAAAATGCAAATGCGGCCCGGTTACGCGACCAGTCGTGCCTGACAACGCAATTTTCTGCCCACGCTTAACCTGTTGCCCCTTCTTAACCAAGAATCGGCTCAAATGCAGATAGCGAGTTTTGTAAACACTGTTATGTTCAATCACTATGTATTTCCCCGCATACGGGTGGTTACGAATAGCAATAACTCGACCGTCACCGGTTGAATAAACTGGCGAACCTACAGGTGTTGCGAAGTCAGTACCATTATGTGGAGATATACGTCCGGTCACTGGGTGCTTACGGTACGGGTTAAATGGCGAAGTAATTCTTCGGAATTGTTTGTCTATTGGGTAGCGATTGAACGCTTGCTCAAGGCTGTTACCCTCTCTGTCGTAAAAGCGTCCATCTGGAGCAAGAAACGCGGCCACTTCCTTACCTCGTAACGTAATCGATATGCCTTGGACCTCTGTTTTTCCTGTTAGATGGTCGCCTGTGTATTGCTCCTTAACCAACACATTAAACTCATCGCCCGCTCTTAACTGCTTTGAGAAGTTAATCTTGTCTCTTAACGTTCGAGTAATATTGGCGATCTGGGCGGTTGTTAATCCCGCTTTGTATGCTGACGTTGAAAAACTGCCATGAACGGTGCCCTTATAGAGCTTTTCTTTCCATTCGCCAGGCATTTCATGGAATTGGTAATTAAAGCTTCCATCATCATTTTTAGTGAAGACAGCTTTCTCTACGAGACTTTCATGGAAAATCAGCTCTACGAGTTGTTTAGAGTCACTATCCAAAAGCAACTCTAGATGATCGCCAGGCTTTATTGTATCGAGCTTCAAAGACTCAAGATCCGCTTCCATCACTTTTTGAACTGTCTCATAAGGCAGTTTCCATGACGAAAATATGTTGCTGAGTGTATCTCCAACCTTCACGAAATAATGAACTTTTATCAACGTTCTTGAGCTTGCCTCTGAATCTGTATATGAGTTTGATGCCCCCTCTTGATGAGTTAATAAATCTTTATAAGGGGTGACTTGAATTGAGATTTCTTCTGGTGCTTCGGATTGAAAATGGAGCAAAACGGAAAGCGAGAATACACTGATAGCGATTACGATCAGGCCAATAGGGAGGAACTTAATAAAATACTTAGCGGTTATAACAAGGAACTTGGCAAGTGTTATAACATAACAATTAATTCAAAAGAATAAACGAAATGTAAGAAACCGTTCCACAAAAGTTGCCAAAATATGGTGGGCGTGTGAAGCCCACCACCTTAAGTGACATTACTCTTCACAAAGCGCTTCAAAACGATCTAAGCCGCGCAGCATCTCAAAGTCTGGCTCTTCAGCTAGCAACTCTCTCATTGAACCACTCGCTTCAATAGAACGCTCTAAGTCATCGATAGCCTGACCTTCTGCTCCTAACCTTGCATACGAACAAGCACGTTGATACAAGGCGTGGGCATTTTGGTCATCCACTTCTAACACGCGGTTACATAGGCTCATTGCCCAGTGGTATTCCTGCATATCCATCGCAGCATCCGCTTTATAGGTCAACGCTTCTAAATCACCCGGACGAACCTTCAATATCTCATCGTAAATTTCAATCTTCTGCTCGGCGGTTTGAGCGTTTTGCGCTCTGAGCCATAAATTGTGAATCTCATTGATGATTTCGATTTCTCGGTTGTTCTCTGAGATAATTCTGGTCTTACGCTTAAGATCCCTTTCAAGAACATTGAATTTCTTCTCGTAGTCTTGAGCAATCGAATTAAGTCGCTGGTCAGCCATTTCTTTGGTGGTGTGTTTGAGGTCTTTCAGTGATTGCCAACCAACCAATGCAATAAGAGAAGCAACACCCGCAATAATGTAGAAGAAATACGTGACCGTGACATTGGCATAATTCAATGACTTATCGGCGACTGTAAGCTCACGATCGGTCATCTGAATGGTCAAGCGCCTTTCCAGATCTTGCTGTTCCATTCGCAACTGCTTCAACTCATCTAAGATGTAGCGTTCCATCAATGGTCGGTCTACATACTCTTTCTCTGAGTATTTAACCTCCTCGCTTGCAAAGCTCATGGTCGTGACCAGTGATAACACTGCAATCAATAGGGTTCGAAGCATTTATACATTCCTTATATATTTAATCTTTGTTAACTGTATCTCTTAATCGCAAGACAAGCTAGAAAGTTGGCAATTCTGCCTTCTCCTTATTGGAATTAACACTCTAAAACATCATTGATTATTATAAAACACCTGAAGCAACATCATTAATTTCTAAATTATAAAAATACCGCGTAATACTGTTCTATATAATTAATTCGCGATGCGAATATACCAAGAGTTGATTTATTGCATCGAGATGAATCTTATATTAATAACGATCAGAGCGAGGTTAATTTGAACAATCCACGATACGATTTAATGAGCCGGGTGCTGCACTGGATCATGGCATCTGTCATCATCTATGCAACAGTCGCAGGGTATGTGATGCACTATGTCACCAGTCATCCAGAGCTATTTTCTTTTCTGTCAGTGCTCAACATGTCATTGGCGACCATTGCGACGCCATTATTCGTGGTTCGTTATGTCTGGAGCCACTTCCGGTCATCACCAACCATGCCACTGTCTGTACCTGAAGGGCAAAAATGCGTTGCTAAACTTGCTCACTCCCTGATGTATCTAGTGATGTTTATGGTTTTCAGCACCGGTTATTTGATGCTGAAAGAACCTTATTCGTTATTCTGGTTAGTGATCGTGAATAACCCAATTACCGATCCTGCAATCAACGGCTTCTTTTTCTATTTACATCGTGCCAGTTGTATTGCCCTAGCCTGTTTAGTTGTTCTTCATGTTTGTGCTGCACTTAAACACCACTTTGTCTCTAGGAACTATGTATTGAAGATGATGATTTAAATTTTGTAGGGATATTTAAAGTAATATCAGTGATGTTCTCAGTATTCGAGGTAATCATCTGCTTTAAAAAATTCAGCATGGTTTACACAAACAAAAAAGCCATAGCATGTTTCGCTATGGCTTTCTTATTTCAATTTGATTACTTGGTTTGGGTATCAAGCATCACTTGCCAGTATTCACATTTGGCCAAGAACTCTTTTAAATATAGCTCTGGATTCGCAAGCTTCTCACCGCCTTTAACATCAGCCCCAGTCACTCGCCAAAAGCAACGAGTTACCAAGTTTCGGTGGTAAATAAAATCGTTAAGTTCATTGGCCTTCAAAGGAAGTTGCTCACCAAACGTCTGTTCGTATAGGCTCAGCATAGAGGCTTGCTCACTTGGCTTTTCCCTTAAAAAGGTATCCAAATCCAAACCTAGTGACTGTTGTTCCTTTGGCAGTGCTTTAGCTAATTTAGAGATAACACTGAACAGAGCCAACTCAACTTTTTGAGACGCTAATAACGATGCCCCTAAAAGCGCATGTTCATTGGAAATGTGTTGCTCTGGTGATGAAGCGGTTGCTGTTGTCACTGTGTTAACCTCAAATAATCATAACGGGTGTTACTAAACTGGATAGAGCCTTTTCATTACGCTGAATCTTATTCTTGTAATTAAGAAGAATCTTACAGTTAAGCAGAGTCTTGTATCTAAGCAAAGTCTTGTATCTAAGCAAAGTCTTGCAGCTAAGCAGAGTCTTTTAGCAGAACGCGGTCAGCATCAATAATGGTGAAGCCCGATGCATCTTCATTCTTTTCGACTTGCACTAAACCTTTAAAACCAACCTGCGACAACTTCTTCGCAAGGTGATCCGGTGCTGTTTCAAAAACAACATCCATAAAAGGTAAAGACTCAGCATCAACAAAACCATGCTCGTTAAACAGTTCCATTGCTTGAGATAAATGGTCTGAGTCGGTTAATTCGATAATTTCTACAACTTCTTCCAACAACATTTTCGATTCCATATTCGCCAGAAAGTGACTGACACAAGCACTTACGTTTTGCTCGCATACATCCCGATGTACGAAGACACCCCTTTAGTAGTAGGGAGATCATAACATATTAATAATCGAAAAATATGTTTAATTTCCCTAACCTCTTGGGAGTATTAGAAAACAATAGAAACTGGTGAAGCATAGACAAGGCCAATTTATCTCATCGAAAGCAACAGCCTAAATTTGAGGCAATCAGGCTACCGTAACTTGGGAATCGCCCGTTTCGACAATCGATTCATTCAACAACCCTGCGTAAATTCCATTGTATGCCACCAGCTGTTGATGATTACCTTGCTCAACAATTTCACCCTTTTCCAATACCAGAATCGTATCCGAGTGACGAACGGTACTCAAACGGTGCGCAATCGCAATCACGGTTTTTTCCTTAAACAGACGCTGCATCGCTTTTTGGATGAGGTCTTCGGTGATTGAATCTACCGAACTGGTCGCCTCATCAAGCATCATCAATTGACCACCCTGTGCAACCGCTCGTGCGAACGAAATAAGCTGCGTTTGCCCCACAGACAAATTGGAGCCGTTCTTTTCCAAGTGGAAGTCATAACCTTGTGGCAATTGTTCAATAAACTTATCGGCATAAACATAGCGCGCTGCCTGCTCAACCTCAGTTCTAGATAAATGCGTTTTACCCAGCGCGATATTGAATTGGATTGTCTCTTCAAATAAGTGCACGTCTTGCATCATCATTGAGAACAAATGAGCAGAGTCTTCACTAGAGATCTGCGACAGCTCTATTCCATTCAGTAGAATGCTGCCTTCATAGTCTTGGTAGGTTTTAGAGATTAGACGCAGAATTGTCGACTTGCCCGATCCCGTAGAACCCACAAGCGCGATTTGATGCCCTTTCTCCAATACAAACGAAACATTCTTTAGAACGTAGGGAGAGTCGTCTTTGTAACGGAAGCTCACGTTCTTAAACTCCAGGCTCACAAACTGTTCGAGCTGTTTTTCAACCTCGTTAGATGGCAGCAGGTTACGTCCTTCCTCTTCTGTCGGCTCAACAAACAGCTCTTCAATATGGTCAAACGCTGCAAATGAACTCTGAATCGAAGCAATCTGTGAAGTAAAGTCACGGATCGGAACAAACACTTTTTCTAAGGTGTTGATGAACGCAATCAGCACACCTAAGGTGAGTGCCCCTTCTATCACTTGCTCAGAACCATACCAGATCATAATTGCGATCGTGATTGAGGTAATGCCCGAGATAAACGAGAACAAAATCGCATCGTATTTATTGATTTTCTTCTGTGCTCTCAGAAACTCATCAGTATAGCCTTGGTAGCGTTGTTCGACTTGTTCTTCGGCTCGATACATCTGAACCGTTTTCATACCAAATAAGACTTCTTGTAAAAAGCCAATACCACGAGCGAGCGAAGAACGAGTCACCTTATACAAAGCACGAAGTCGGTTTCTCACATACACCGTCAAGTACATCACTGGCGGCATGATAATCAACACAATCATCGTTAACTGCCAGTCAATGAAGAACATCATTACCAACAGAGCAATGGTGTTAATACTATCCTTCACTAGACCAACAACCGATTGAACAAACGTCTCGCCGATGGTTTCCAAGTCACTGGTTAATCGTGAAAGCGTGACGCCAATCGGTGTGTTATCAAAATAGCTGCGTGGCAATTTAAGCACGCGAGCAAACAACACTGAACGCATGTCGGTTATCGTATATTGACCCGTTTTACGCAGGTTATATGAATAGATAGTATCCACCACATAACTAGCCACCAGAACTGCGACTAGATAGAAGACGTACTCGAGCAGTCCATCCATATCCCCATGGCTCAGATGTACATCAATCACTTGAATGATCAGCCAAGGAAACAATAAGCTTGTAATGACAGAGAGCGGAAGCATAGCGATGCCCAGAATCGCAGAGCGTTTGTATTTCTTAGCAAACTTAAAAAAGTGCTTGAGGTACTTAAGATCAACACCTTTTAACATGCTGCTGCCTCCGTTTCATTCTGCTGTAACTGCCATGTATCGTAATAGTAATCACATGTTTTCAATAACGTCGCATGGTCACCCTTCGCGATCACTTTACCTTCGTTCAACACGATGATTTCGTCCATATATTCAAGGGCATTAACACGGTGTGAAACCACAAGTACCGATTGATTTTCCAAGCGCTTAAACAGGCCTTCCAAAATCTTACGTTCTGTTTCATAGTCGACAGCCGATAGAACGTTATCCATGATGATCAGGTCTGTGGGTTGCAATAAAGCACGCGCAATACTTAAGCGCTGCTTCTGGCCGCCTGACAGCATGATCCCTTTCTCACCGACTAAGGTTTGGTCACCATGCTCAAAACGAGTAACGTCACTCGCCAACTGGCTGAGCTCAAGCACTTCATCAACCTGACTCTTTGCCAAGTCAGTATCTAAGCAGCCAAAGCGGATATTGTCCTCGACGGTTGCTGAAAACAGGAAAGGGTCTTGAGTCACGGTTTTTACATAACGACGCAAGTCACTGCGTGAGAAGCTAGTGATATCCCTTTCGCCAAGGAAAACCGAGCCTTCTGGTACATCCAAATGATGGTTCAAGCAGTTCACTAATGTCGTTTTACCCGCTCCGATCCCGCCTAGCACACCCACTTTCTTACCTGCTGGAATGTCAAAGCTGATGTCATCGAGAATCAGGCGGTCTTCACCTGAATATCTGAAACTGAGGTTGCGAATAGAGAACGTTTTTCCCTTCAGCGATTCAACATCTAGCTCAGTGAGCTTAACTTCATCAAGCTCTGGAATTTTGGCATTAAGAATGGTTTGTACACTTTGAATACCTACCATGCCACGCTGATAAATGGTCGCGATTCTGCCTAATTGCATCAATGGCATAGCGAGCAAAACCGAGTAAGTCAGAAAGGCAGTAATCTCACCAAGTGTGAGTTCCTGTCTCATTAACATGTAGCCACCAAGCCCTAGAATGATGATTTTCATCAGGTCATTGGCGTAGTCGAGTACTGGCATAAAGAAGACTTGAATACGTGTAATTTTAAGGCGGCATTCAAGTAATAACTGATTAAGCTTTTCAGTTTCAGCTTTGACCCAAGGTGACATCTGCTGGCTCTTAATCAAGTCAATCCCAGACAGGTAACTCATTAGCTGAGCAGACAAGTTTTGTAGACGTTTCATGTGCTCTAAATGCAGTATTTTCATACGCTTGAAGCCCACTCGGAAAATCACAAAAGCGATTGAGATAGGAATAATCGAATACAGTGTGAGTTCTGGTGATATACGCCACATATAAAGAGGTGTCAGCGATAACGCGAGTAACGCGTTGAAAAACTGAAGAAAACCCACACCAAACATCAGTCGAATGCCACTAAGGTCATTATTCATGATTGAAATTAGCCGACCCGACGCAAAGCGTTCATGAAAACTGCTCGGTAAGCGATTCAGCTTTTGTAGAAGTGTACTTTTGAGCGCTGCTTCTGTAATTCGCCCCGGATTAAGCGCATAGATACGAGACAGAATTCTCACCACCACCATGGCGACAGACATGCCGACTACAATCCAGACATAGCTTTGCAGCTGCTGATGGCCAGTTGAAGAAGCGTCATCAATCAAATCTATCGCCAATTGGATATAACGAGGGATCTCTACTTGTAACCAGTTGACGAGAAAAATGAACACAATCGCTAGTAAGTACGAGGTGCGATTCATGCGCAGATAATGGGCAATAAACTGTCTTTTATTCATAGTATTCTTTGTTTAGGGCAGGCTCACAGCGAGAACTAGAGATATGACCGGGCAGCTAGCTAGGGTCATCACTGAGCTAAAGATACATTAAAACCACTTGGTTGATAATATCAACTACATTCAATAATTGATTACCGCTATTACATTTTAGCATTGCTAGAAACAACTTTGCCGCCAAAAGTGGCGGCAAATAAATAGCTTAACAGGTTTGTACTGATAAAGGCTAAAGCATCTCTTTGGCAATTAAATGCAGCAAAAAGGTTTCACGTTCAATGCTCATACCCTTCTTAGAGCTCTCAGCCATGGTCTTTTCGTTGTGAGCGATCGCTTCATGGATATTCATCCACATCGGCTTCATCCCGTTTTTCACTTCATAATCTTCGTAAGCCGTTTCACCAAGCTCACGATCGATCTTGCATGAGTAGCAGTAAGAGATCATATGCATCATATCCGCATCGTCTTTATGCCAAGGACGGAACTCTTCAAAAATACCAAACGGCTTAATGCTATGGATATTCTTCGCGCCTGTCTCTTCTTCGAGTTCACGCACCATACCAGCAATCACATCTTCACCTTCATCCAAACCACCACCAGGAATGGTGTAGTCGTGATAACGCTCTGTATAGAGCATCAGAATGTCTTCACCATCTAATACAATGGCGCGGGCAGCATTACGCTTGTATACCGTTTTATTGTCTAGATGATCGATATCAGGGTGGATGGTGGTTTTTAGGTGTCTCATGATTCTGACTGCTCTACTGAATTTGGCGGCATCATATCATAATCATCAATAGATTCGAGGTTCACAACCGACAACAAGAACTGATCGGACGGGGATATTCCAACGGCAACTTAAATCCACTTAGCTTGATCTAACACTCAAAAAGTCGTTAAACATGAAGAAATATCAACCTATTTCAATATCTTGACCAAATTAGGACAACCTTTTCTGAAATCTAAAATATACTAATTTCATAGAGCTTCTAATCTGGTTCTGTAGAACTTAACGCATTCGATTATAGAGTTATCACGTAGGAGATAAACATGAAGAAACTTGGTTTGATGGCTGTATTTGCCGTTGTGTTGGGCGGTTGTGCAAACGACTATGCAGAATATAGCGAAGGCCAACGTGTTTCAGTCGCTAACCCAGCCGCGGTTTATTGTGTTCAACAAGATGGTGAATTAGAAACCGTAACTGAAAACAATCAACGCACCACTTATTGTGTGTTTGATGACGGTGAACGTATCGAGCAATGGGAATACTACCGCAACAACCATGAGCAAAAAGAAGAAAGCTAAACTGCGACATCGTGAACTGATGACGTCACACCAGTAAACGACATTATTCTGTCACGAATCCCATCAAATCACATAACATTACGTAGACTGACCGCTACCAAGCGGCAGTTTACCGTATCCCCACACCAATTGAACGGTGTTTTATTTATGACATTCCTCTGACATAGCCCTAACCGAGGCCGATAGAATGCCAGCCCGTTACAAATGTTTACACATTGAATTACTATGAAAAACCAATAAACAAACTCCAATGTCGTTTGAACTGCCAGAGTTCAACCTTTCCCAATCGACATCTCAAGTGATCTACAAACGATGCCAAACCGCTCTCGTTGTTTTAGCGATAGGCATTGTCGCAAACCTTGCACTTCGAATTGATTTTGTATTGTTGAATGGCAATGTTGGTGAGGTCTCGGTGACCGAGATGCTGCAACAGTTACTGCTTATTATCTCGTCTGGGTCTTTTGCTTATCTAGCAAAAGAGAAGCGCGAAGTTAAGCACGCAACTCTTCTTATCAGCGCATTCTTCGCGGTGTTGTTCATTCGTGAAATGGATTTTTGGTTCGACAAGATCGTACATGGTGCATGGGTTGTCCCTGCCCTATTGGTTGCTGGCAGTGCAATTTTCTATGCGATTAAGAATGGTAAAAGAACCATTGATCAGCTTGCGCTTATTCTTGCTTCCCCACACATGAACTTACTCGTTACTGGCGTAATGCTACTGTTGGTGTTCTCTCGTCTATTTGGCATGGGCAGCTTTTGGCACAATGTTATGGGCGATGATTATGTTCGCGTGGTTAAAAACATCGCAGAAGAAGGCACTGAACTTTTGGCTTACTGCTTGATTGCGTTTGCGAGCTTAAAGACCGTTATTGGCATCACGAGAAAGAAATAAACATCTACCGCCACCAGCGATGTGTGTGATCCGATTCTGGGTCTAAATAACGATTCAATAAAGTCAGGTTAGTATCGAGTAATGCTAGGCACTCCCTGACTTTTTTTATGTCGGTACCCACTGAAGTCTGCTGGATACAGCGACCCAATACTGGGAGTAAGCTGTCGACGATGTCAAAATGAGGCGCCCCCTCTACTAACGCCTTTACAGCTATCAGTGCCTCCAACGATAGCCTTTCAGGCTCCCCTCTAACTAACTCCAAATCTCGCTTAAATGTGCCCGCAGAAACACCTTCAAGATAAACTCGATAGGTTGTCAGCACATCCATCAATAGAAACAATTGCCCTTGAGTATTTTGATGAGGATATGGCACCGCAACATGAGCTTCTAGCTGAGGATCGATTTGTAGTTCCACCCCAAGTGCAAAGCACTTCTCGACCAAAACCTTAAGCAAGCCTTGTTCGTCCATGAGCGATTGGACCTCGAAAATACGTTGTAAATGGTAGTCATTCGAAACGAACGTCACCTTCACACTCTGCCCACGGGTAAACAGTCCACTTTCAATCATCTCTGAAGCTAAGTTCTGAATGTTCTCAACCGTATTTGTCGAGTTCTGTTCTAGCAAAATCGCCCCCAAGGAAAACGGATATTCTCGCTGGCTTTCCAGAATTCGAAAATACTGGTGCATTGCATCCGCTTCAGAGGTAGTTTGACCTTTTGTCACCCCGCCACAAAATGCAACACCCGTTTTCTGAATAGATTCTTCTGCCAAAGGCCCCGCCAGATACTCCACCAAAGCATCAACTCGACTGATGCCTTCATCAGTCAATTTATTCCCATTAAGTCGCTTACCTAGCACAATAAGGAGGTGATTAATGCTCATTTTATGTTCAAGTCTCGTTTTAGTAATTAGATGGAGTGAATTATGTATACAATAGTTCTTAACAAAAGTATTTTTAAATTCCTAAATGTAGCTCGCAATAATGCTCACTATTGATAGCAACATCTTAAGGTACACAAGAATCAACGTGCAGCTATATAAAGCAAAAATAGCACGGTCTTGTATTTCATCGAACTACACGCTTGTTAACATTAATCTCATTGAAAGAATACGCTCACTCAAAGAAGTGAGGTTAACAAAAGATATACTTTAACCAGAGTTCGTTCATCGAACCGTCTTCACAGGAAGTTACTATGCTGTCTATTTTTGATATCTACAAAATTGGGGTTGGCCCGTCCAGCTCCCACACAAATGGACCAATGATCGCTGGGTTTAACTTTACCCAAAAAATTGATGCTCAGCTTAAGCAAGTGAAGCGTATTCAAATCGACTTATACGGCTCGTTATCATTGACGGGTATTGGTCACCACACAGACAGAGCAACTTTGTTAGGTTTGCTCGGTAACCGCCCCGACACCATCAAAATTACCAGTGCTAACCAAGCAATGCGTAAAGCGATTGAAGATAAATCTTTAATGGTTAGCGGTAACCACGAAATTCATTTCGATGTAGAAAGCGACCTACTCTTCCACAAAACCAATCTTCCACTTCATGAAAACGGCATGACCATCTCTGCCTTTGACGCAAGCGGTAGTCTTCTAGATATGGAAACGTACTACTCGATTGGTGGTGGCTTTATCGCAACCGCTGATGAGCTACAAAACGGCAAGCAAGAAGCAGAAACACGAGTTGAGTTCCCTTTTTCTTCTGCCGATCAATTACTTGAATTGTCAGAACAGCAAGGGCTTAGCCTTGGTGGCTTAATCCTGCGCAATGAAGTGTCTTTTCAAGGCATGGACGTGATTGACCAAAAAGCTGACCAAATTTGGAAGGTGATGTCTCTGTGCATGCAGCGTGGCTTTGACACCGAAGGTATTCTTGATGGCGGTTTAGAAGTGACGCGTCGAGCGCCTGCTCTTCTGAAAAAGCTTGAGGCGAATGCTTCGATTGAAAATGATCCAATGGAGATCATGGATTGGATTAACCTGTTTGCCTTTGCTGTAAGCGAAGAAAACGCAGCGGGTGGCCAAGTGGTAACATCTCCAACGAATGGTGCGGCTGGCGTTATTCCTGCGGTATTAATGTACTACCATCGTTTCATTAAAGAGCTCGACACCAAGCAGTTGAAAGACTTCTTGGCAGTCTCTGGTGCTATCGGCATCCTATACAAAACCAATGCTTCAATTTCTGGAGCAGAAGTAGGTTGTCAGGGTGAGGTCGGCGTATCTTCATCAATGGCTGCTGCTGGCTTAACCGCTTTGCGCGGTGGCAGCAACGAGCAAATCTGTATCGCAGCTGAAATCGCAATGGAGCACTCTCTAGGCATGACATGCGATCCGATCGGTGGGCTTGTTCAGGTACCGTGTATTGAACGTAACGCTATGGGTGCAATGAAAGCCATCAACGCATCACGTATGGCGCTGAAACGTACCAGCAAGTGCCTTATCTCGTTAGATAAGGTTATCGCAACCATGTACCAAACAGGTAAAGACATGAACAAGAAGTACCGTGAAACGTCTTTAGGTGGTTTAGCGGTGATCCACATGGCGCCACCGTGTGAATAGCTAGTTGCGGTGACCAATTAGATGCGGTGAATAGTCGAGATACAGAGAATAGTTGAAACGCAATACATCGTTGACACGCACGACGAGAAATCGCCTCACTCAGAACCGCTATTGTAAACTTAGTTTTCGATACCCAAACAAAAGCCAGCCACCATGAACCTTTTTTATTGGCTAAAACCCAACAGCCAATAAAAAGTGACACTCACTTGAACATTTTACAAGATGACCAATGTTAACTTTTCCTTTATCCGTTCATTACTTAGCCACAAATGAAGGTAGTTGAACTTCTCACAGTTATGTATCCATTATCAAAATCTAACATTGCAAATTTCATTCATGAGAAATATCAATGCACTCATAAGAAAAGGTATATCGAGTAAAGTTCTGTTTGGGATGCATGTTTCATTTTATGTATTGCTAGTGATGGTATTATAATTAGGTTATTACACTACATCTTAATACTAATGTGAGAATAAAATAATGTGGAATAGATTAAACAAATCAATGATGTTCTGCCAAATGATGTTTGGACTTTCGTTCTATGGCGTCATGGTGATCTTGACTCGTTTCTTCCTTGAAGATCTTAACTACAATGAAGCCGACACAATGATGGTTGTTGGTGCTTTCTCTGCAATCGGACCGCTATTTGCTATTGCAGGTGGCTTCATCGCCGACAAATTCTTAGGCGCATACCGATCGTTGACCATTGCCTTTCTAGGGTTCGCAAGTGGTTATGCTCTACTGGTACTCGGTGCCGCGGCGACCAATGTTCCAATGGCATTATGTGGTATTGCTTTAGCGAGTTATGCGCGTGGTTTGATGTCCCCTTCTTACCCAAGTCTTTACAAACGCACGTTCAAAACTCAGGAAGATTTCGAAAACTGCTACCCTATCAACTACTCAGTCAACAATATTGGTGCGCTTTTAGGTCAGTACTTGTTCCCGATGCTAGTGCTGGTTGTTGGTTTCCACGGTGGCTTCCTTCTTTCAGCTGCACTAGCAGGTGCCGCACTTCTGATGATGCTCTTTGTTCGCAAAGGCCTTGTTGAAGCAAGTGCTGAAATCGACCAAAAACCAGTAAGCACTAAACACTGGGGTGCATTCCTTGGCCTTTCTGCTGCAATGATTGGTTTGGTATTCTTCATGTTTTCTAACATGGATATCGGCCAGAACATCGTGTACGCAATTGGTGGTGCAGCGATCATCTACTTTGTCTCTTTGATGATGAAATCGAAGAAGTCAGACATGCTGAAAATGGGCACGATCTTAATCATCACATTCCTGACGACATGTTTCTTCGTGTACTACGGTCAAATGATGACATCGATGACAATGGTTGCAATCAACACAATGCGTGGCGATCTATTCGGTTTCATCCCTGTAGCACCTGAAGCGTCGATGGCAATGAACCCACTTTGGTGTATGGTTGCAGGCCCTATCATTACGGGCATCTTCTCTAAACTAGAAAAGAAAAACATTCATTTCTCTACCGCAACCAAAGTAGGTTTCTCTTTCATTCTGACGGCGATCGCTTTCGGTATCTTAACGATGGCAGTAACGACCGTTGGTGAAGATATTCTGATTCGCCCAGAAGTGTTCCTAGCAATCCACTTCTTCCTAGCATTTGGTGAGGTTATTGTTGGTTCTATGGTTGTAGCATTCATTCTGTCTGTTGCACCTAAGCACATCGAGAACTTTTCAGTAAGCTTATTCTCTGTCGCAATCGCACTATCAGGCATTGTTGGTGCTGTATTCTCAACGTCTATTGCACTTGAGAAAGGCCAAGAGATCACACAAGAGATCGTTCAAACGGTTTACGGTGATTACTTCCAACTATTAACTATCCTAGCGGTAGTGATGGTGGGTATCGCAATGGCAGCATCGTTCGTTATTCGTAAGATGCTAGACGCAGCGAAAGCCGCTGATGAAACGATTGAACTAGAGCAAGCAAACAGCTAATTCTGCTCACGTTAAATAGCTCTAACACTTCAAGCCCTTTAGTTTTCTAAAGGGCTTTTTTGTCGATATTTTTGTTTCTATTGATATCGGGTTCAAGTTACGTTGCGCTTGTGTAAATAAAAGTAAATGATAATTATTAGTATTGAGTGTTTTCTTGTTCAGGATTATGATGTGGAAATCAAAATCTAAGAGAGCCTTATATGAGCAAGCCTAGCCCTATCACATTAACCGTTACTCAAACCTCAACCATTACACCGAATATGCAGCGTATAACGCTTAGCGGTGAAGGATTAAGTAAGTACCCAACCGAATGTGCCGGCGGCTACATCAAGCTTTTGTTCTCGCCACTCGGCACCACAGATTTAAGTCAACTGAACGAAGGTGAGCGCCCAACCATGCGCACTTACACCATTCGTCAGTACAACCCTGTCGAAAAGTGGATTGAGGTTGATTTCGTACGCCACATCACCACAGATCTGCAATGTGGCTTTGCTGCAAGATGGGCAATGAACGCAGAAGTAGGTGACACGGTTTCAGTGGCAGGCCCTGGATTAATTCAAGGGCTGAATCTAGAATCGGATTGGTTCTTCTTGGTGGCAGATATGACTTCGCTACCTGCGCTCTCTGCAAAAGTAAAAACGCTTCCGGAACACGCAGCAGGCCACGCTGTCATTCAGATCAATTCAGCAGCAGACAAGCAAACACTTGAAGTACCTCAAGGTATAAAAGTCACTTGGTTAATTGAAGATGCAACTGAAGAAACACTTTCACAAACCGTGCGTAACACAGAATGGTTAGAAGGGCAGGTTTCAGTATGGACGGCGTGTGAATTTGAAAGCATGCGCGAACTAAGACAGTACTTCCGTAACGAAAAAGAAGTCGCGAAAGAGAACATCTACATTAGCAGTTACTGGAAGCGTGGCGTCACTGAAGATGGCCACAAAGTGTTGAAGCAACAAGATGCTCAAGCTTTAGCGGGTTAAGTCTTTTACTACCTACAGCTTCTTACTAGATAAATAGAAAACGCCCTTAGCAAAGTTCATCTCGTTAAGGGCGTTTTAGTTTGAATCCGATGAAGATCAAAGCCGAAGTGTAAGATTAGATACTCTCACCTACTTCAATCTCATAACCAAGATCCAGCTTCGCCACCCATTCATTGTTGCCTTGTAAACGCGCTACAACTTGCTCTGCAGCGACTTTACCGATCTGCTCCCTAGGTGTTACGACAGTCGCTAAACGCGGCGTCATCGCCACCGTAATGTCGTGTCCGTGGAAGCCTGCAATCGCCATCTTCTCTGGTACTTGAATACCACGTCGTACACATTCGTAAAAAGCACCAATCGCTAAATCATCGTTAGTACAAAAAATGCCATTCACTTCAGGGTGCTTATCAAGTAACTCACCAATCAATTTTGCTCCAAGAGTAAACGAGGAAGCGTCTTCCGTTTGCAGTGTCACAGGCGTTTTATCGGCTTCTTGCATCGCATGCTCGTAGCCCGCCATCTTCAAGCGAGTGCGTTCATCCATACGAGCCGCTAAGTAAGCGATATTGGTGCGCCCCCGGTCGAGCATGGTTTTGGTCATCGCTCTTGCCGCTTCGAAGTTATCAAAGCCAACCGCTTGTTCAATACGGGGAGACACCGAATCCATAATTTCAATCACAGGGATAGAAACAGTCTGCAGCATTTTACGCGCTCTATCAGTGTGCACGTTTTCTGAAAGGATAATCGCGTCAACGTTGTAAGAAAGCAGCGAAGCGATGCTCTGCTCTTCCAGTTCTGCGCTATAGCCATAGTGAGCAATCATGGTTTGGTAACCCGCAGGCGCGGTGACTTGCTCAATACCACGAATAACTTCAGCAAAAACTTGGTTAGTTAACGAGGGGACCAAAACACCAATCGCATTGCTTTTTGCGTTGGAAAGAATGTCTGGTGCGCGGTTAGGGATATAACCTAGCTCGTCTACTGCAGCGCTGATCTTATCTCGCAGTGCTTCTGATACTTGAGAAGAGTCTCTCAGGCAGCGACTGACGGTCATTTTGGTGACACCAACTAAGTTGGCAACATCTTGTAATGTTGGACGTTTTTTCTTATTCGACATAATTAGTAATTATTATTTTTGAGTTATGTTACTGGTAACAGTGTATCCGACTGACGTGGAATTTGAAGCCTAATTTAGTAAAATGTTGATACAGCGTCAAAATTACAAACGCCCTCTTGTTGAGGGCGTTATTGATTGTTTAAGCGTTTACTTTTACTTCAGTTCTCGGAGACTGACTCCAAGTCACGTGAAACTTTTCAGCTTCATCTCTATCGACTCGTGAATAGGTATGTGAGCCAAAATAGTCACGTTGCGCTTGCAATAGATTCGCTGGTAACACTTCACAGCGCAGAGAATCAAAGTAGCTTAATGCTGAACTGATCCCCGGCATCGGCACACCATACAAAGCTGAGTTAGCAACGGCGATACGCCAAGCAAGCTCACGCTCTTCCACTTGTTTGATGAAAACCTCGTCAAACAACAGGTTCGCCAGCTCACCATTTTGTTGATAAGCCGATGTTATACCTTGTAAGAATGCTGCACGAATAATACAACCTGCTCGCCAGATCTTAGCTATCTGAGTAAAGTCGAGATTCCACTCCTCTTTGTCTGACGCTGTTTTCAACAAATCAAAACCTTGCGCATAAACAGACAACTTGGCGCAATACAAAGCATCATGAAGCTCAGAAATAACCTCTGTTTTATCCAACTGACTCGCATCGGCAACATTGCCTTTTAGCAGTTTGCTCCCTTGAATACGTTGTGATTTTTGACCGCTCATCGCACGTGCATAAACCGCCTGTGCAATGGTTGGAGTTGGGCAGCCTTCCTGAAGACTGTTAACTGCTGTCCATAAGCCTGTGCCTTTCTGGCCAGCCTTATCAAGCACAACATCAACAAATGGCTTACCCGTCGCCAAATCTTCTTGTTGAAGAATGTCGGCGCTGATTTCCATTAGGTAACTATTAAGTACACCGTTGTTCCACTGTTCGAAAACTTGGCCAATCTCTTGAGCTGGCATTTCAAGTACATCACGCATGAACTGATACACTTCGCAGATAAGCTGCATGTCGGCATACTCCATACCATTGTGAACCATCTTAACGTAATGCCCAGTACCCGAAGGTCCAACATACGCCGCGCATGCTTCACCCGCTTCAAACTGAGCAACCGGTAGTCCATTAGCATCCACTTTTGCAGCAATAGCTTCCCACATCGGTTTCACATATTGCCAAGCCGATTGGTCACCACTCGCCATGAGCGCAGGGCCAACACGAGCGCCTTCTTCACCACCAGAAACGGCGGTGCTAAAGAAGCGCAGTTTGCCTTTGTAGCCCACTTCACGCGCCTCGGTATCTGTCCAAAGGCTGTTACCCGTATCGATAACAATGTCGTCATTTTCTAAGCCAGCATCAAGCAAGCTATTCACGACGATATCGACAGGTTTTCCAGCAGGAACAGACAAAGCGATTACACGCGGCTTAGCTAGCCCTTGCAACACATGCTCAAGGCTAGTCCCTTGTGTGAACTGACCTTTACCAGTAAACAATTCATTAAGCAGCTTTGCTTCTGAACTAGCGCGCTCAATGTTGTCTATATTCAAATCAAAGCCAGCAACGTTAAAGCCGTTATCCAGTAAGTTGAGTGCAAGGCTTTTGCCCATCACTCCTAAACCAATCATCGCGATGTCGTTTTTTAACTGAGTCATGGTTTAGCCTATCTGCTTAATTTGCTTGAGTGCACTTTCTACTACCTGTTCGACATCTTGTGAGATATCAACAAACAACGCATCGGCTTCATTCGGTTCAACCAAGGTTGCGAATTGGCTTTTCAACATTTCTTGACCATTGAAGTAATGGTTCTCGCGCGCTTTATGGCGGTTCCAAATGGTGTCGAAGCTACCTTGTAGGTACACGATAACTAAGCCTTCATTGTTCTTTCGTAGAATGTCGCGATATTGAGGTTTCAATGCAGAACAAGCAATCACAGCACTTGGCTGTTCGATATATTGCTTATTCAGTGTTTCTAGCCATCCTTGACGATCTTCGTCAGTCAGCGGAATACCTTGACGCATTTTTTCTACATTACTTTGCGGATGGAAGTCATCCCCATCAAAAAACTGAAGCGTTAATGCTTCTGCGATACGGCTACCAATCAGGCTCTTTCCGCATCCAGATACGCCCATCACGAGTATTTTTTTGCTTTTCATAAGGCAAGCCTTCCCTAAGCCCCAACCAAAACAGGGGCTGACAATCGAATCTAATAGTTAAACTTGTGTTGCTGTTGATAGGTTCCTGAACGTTAAACTCACTCAGGAACCTTCGCTGTTATTGCCACCAAAGCGCGAGCTGAGGAAAGATAATAACCAATGCCAGAACCAATACTTGAAGTGCAATGAACGGCAGTAGTGAAGAGAAAATCTCACCTAAGCTGATGTCTTTTGGTGCTACTGATTTCAAGTAGAAAGCGGCGGGACCAAACGGTGGTGACAAGAACGACACCTGCATGTTTAGGCAGAACACAACGCCGAACCATACTGGGTCAAAACCAAGGCCAGTGATGATTGGAACGAAGATTGGCATTGTTAGAAGTGCTACACCTACCCAGTCAAGGAACATGCCTAGTACCAACAAGATAGCCATCATGATTAATAGCGTTACTGTCGCATTACCGCCACTGAGCGCAAGAATAGTTTCTTCAACAAAATCAATGCCGCCCATCAGGTTGTAGATCCCAACCAATGCGCTTGCACCGATACCAATCCACATGATCATGCCGCAGGTACGCATGGTTGCGATGGCACTCTCTTTCAACATGCTGAAGTTCAGTTCACCACGGATTAACGCACTGATCATGATACCAACCACACCCAAAGCAGACGCTTCTGTTACTGATGCGATACCTGTGTAGATACTCCCCAAAACCGTTGCGACAGAAAGCAATGGGAAGAACAGAGCTTTGAAGTAGCTTGGCTGATTGGCGATGTCTTCTTCTGTCTCATCATCGCTTGGAATTGGCGCAAGAGAAGGGTTCAGCTTACAGCGAATCAACACGTAGCCGATGTAACAGCCCGCAAGAATAAACGCTGGCAAGAAAGACGCTTTGAACAGGTCTCCAATCGATACGCTGGCTGTCATACCGTAGATGATCAGTACGATACTTGGCGGAAGCATAGTACCAAGTGCGCCACCTGCACAGGTTGTACCGATAGCAAGCTTACGGTCGTAACCTAAGCGAAGCATTTGTGGCAGTGCAAGAATACCCAGTAGTACCGTTTCACCACCGATAACGCCTGACATCGAAGCCAATAGAACCGCGACTAATAAGGTTTGTACTGCCACACCACCACGAACTTTACGGCCGACAGATTTCATTGCATCAAACAAATCGCGAGCAATGCCCGAACGGTCTAACAAAGCGGCCATCAACACGAACATCGGGACTGCTAAGAACACATAACCAGAAGCAAAACTGTAGGTACGGCTTGCGATCAAAGGTAAGGCATCAGGGCCAAACCAGCATAGAGTGAAGAAAATCGCGACAAAGCCTGTTACGAACGCTAGCTGCATACCGGTCAGTAGCAAGCCAATCATCATAACCAGCATGAGCAAGCTGCCCCATGCGATACCAATAGAAGATAAATCAAACATCGTCATTCTTCCTTAGACCCATCAACTCTTGGATTAGGTGCAATACAAACTGGACAACAAGAACACACAAAACGACAAAAATCAGGCCTTTCAGCAGCGCAGGATAAGGCGCGTTTAACACTGAACCTGATGTTTCAAGGCGGAATTCACCCCATGGTGCAAACCATGCTTCTTCTGCGGTGAAGTAAGCCGCATAAGCGAGCATGCCAGCAAAGGCTAAACCCACAATGTGGTGAACAAGATTAAGATACTTGCGTGCTTGGTTAGACACTGAGTCGTAAATAAGAACCACACGCACGTGCTTATTCGCAGCAAACGCGTAGATACCACCAATAATGAATAAAGAACCGCCGATGAAAGAAGCTGTTTCATGTACCCATGTGGTCGGGGCATCGAATGCGTAACGCATCACAACTTCATAAAATGAAATCAATACAGTAAAAATAAAAAACCAGCTCACGAGATTACTGAACTTTATAACAAAACGATCAAGCACATTTCTTGGTTGCTCGTCGTTTTCAGCTGGGGCATGGGGAGTTTTGTCTGTCATGGGCCAAATATCCTGGGAGAATACGGGAGAGCAATGCCCTCCCCCGTCAGTAAACTAAGTTTAAATTACAGTAAGCCGTTTTCTTCTAGGAACACAGTCACTGAGGTGTAAACTTTCCCTGCATTATCAGAACGCTCTGCAAATACTTTCCATTGGCCTTTCGCGATTTCACGGAACTTCTTACGCTCTTCTTGAGACCAGTCGTGGATAGTGATTTCTGGGTTCGCTTGAGCTTCTTTAAGCGCAGCCTGGTCAGCCATTTTCAGCTGAGTCGTCATGTCGTAAGAGAAGTCACGCACTGATGTTTGCAGCATTGTTTGTAGATCAGCTGGCATCTTGTCCCATTTCTTCTGAGAAATAGAGATATCGATAAGCGGCAATGAGTGGAAACCCGGTTGAACTGGATGTGTTGCAATGTCGTTCATGCCCGCTTTTTGGTTGGTAGAAAATACCGTGTAGTCCGCGGCATCAATTACGCCTTTACTTAGACCGGTAAATACTTCAGAACCCGGTAGGTTTACTGGAGTCGCACCCGCCGCTGCAAATACTTGTTGAACTAGGCCCTCAGGCGCACGTAATTTCAGGCCTTTAAGATCCGCAACACCATCGATTGGTTTTTTGGAGATGAAAGACTCAACACCCGTTGTAGATGCTCCGACGAACTGAACCCCGTAAGGCTTGTACAGTTCAGTCATTAGCTCGTTACCGCCGCCGTAGTTCATGTACTGAAGCAGTTGCGTTGTGTCCGACCATGCACCAACCATGTTACCAATTAGGCCGAATGCTGGATCTTTACCAGAGAAGTAACCTGTTGCTGTGATGTGGCCATCTAAGATACCCATTTTGATCGCGCCTAGCGTTTCTGTGTGCTTAACCACAGCGCCTACAGGCAGTAGATCGATATCGATACGTCCGTTAGACATCGTTTCTACGCGCTCGGCCCACTTCTGCTGAACTTTGAAGTTCAAGTCACCAGATGGGTCTGAAGATTGAATTTTAAGTTTAAAGTCTGCAGCCATTGCTGAAGTAGCAAATAGACCAGTGAGGGAGGCAGCAATCAGCGTTTTAGTCAGAGCTTTCATTTGGGTATCCTTATGAGTTTCACAGAGTCCGGCTTGTTATTATATGTTACCGGTAACGTTGGAGTGAATGTTACCGGTAACTTTACAGCCTTGTCTATGAGAAGGATCACATCTTTAACATTAGTAAAACGTTTGCTATCAATAAGAAAAATGTGACTAAAAAGTCACATTATAGGTTGGAGGTAGGATTTAATTTCTTTTTAAGTCAGTGAGATAACTAAACCTGCAATGATAAAAACGACGCCTACACCGCGAGTGGCGTGCCACTTTTCCTTTAAAAAGTAGATCCCCATCACTACGCCGAAGATGATGCTTACTTGCCTTAGAGCGACAACCAAGCTGACATTTTCAGTCATGGTCATCGCAAACAGCACCAAGCCATAAGTCGAAGCCATCATGATGCCAGCAAGTGTTGCTCTTTTACGCAATAACCAAGCATTATGAAATTCGATTTTTTGATTCGACACGAGCAGCCACAGGCTCAGTGGAATCACAATCGCCCAAAACTGAATGCCTAGATAGAAAATCGCGGTGTGCTTGTTAGTTATAACTGGTGTGCTCAAAGGATCGAGTAACAAAAGCGCTTCTTTATCAATGATGGAATAGCCCGTGGTACCAATGGCCGCGATCAACGCCCACAGTACGCCAAGGTTGAGATACGCTTTTAACCTAAGATCTGAAAACTGCTTAAGTGGTACAAACAAGCAGCCTAATGTTATTAAAGTGAACCCAATCCATTGATTCGCCGACAATTCATAGCCTATCAACACCGTGCCTAAACCCACCATCAACACAGGCAGTGCCCGTGCCATTGGGTAAATCACACAGATATCAGCTTGTTTATAGGCCGCGCCTAACCCAATCAAATAGATGATTTGACAGATCCCACTCAAGAAAACCAGTTGCCAGAATGGAAGTAAGATATTTGATAGCCCTACACTGTGAACATACCAAATCAAATATGGCGTCAGTATCGCTGCGGCAGCAACCCCAGAGGCTAAGAAGAAAGACGAGCCCGAGCCTTGATTAGATTTACCTAGAACGTTCCAACCCGCGTGAAGCAAAGCCGAAATGATCACGATTACAATCGCAGAGAATTCCATTTCATTCCTAAATTATTGATGAATTAGCACAACGGCTGACAACAGGTGATAAAAAAGGCCTCCGAATAAGAGACCTTTGAGCGTTTCAATTGGGCAATCCTGCATAATTGCAGGTATGCCAACGTTATAACGTATGACTAGCGCTCTAACTGCGCGATCGACTCAATACTGATCGCGTCGTGACGCCAATATTCAATATCGCAGTCAATCAAATCACCGTTTTGATTGTAGTTAACACGCTCAACAACCATCGCCGGAGAACCCGAAGTCGCACGCAGGGCTTGCGCCGTTTCGCCCAGTAAAGACGTTGTGCTTACTCGGTAACGGATCTTCTGATAAACCACGCCAAAGTGCTCGCGGTAAATGTCCGTCAACGACTTAGACAAGTCGTAGTCAAGCAAGTTAGGAAACAGCTCAGGTCGAATGTAGTTCGTCACATACACAACCGGCCTGTCTTCAAGGTAGCGAACTCTGTCCACTCGATAAACATCTGAGAACGGTTGAAGATTAAGAAGCTTTGTCGCTTCCTTGGTTGCTAACATCCCTTTCGCCGACACCAACTCTGTTTTCGGCTTACGGTTCTGAGACAAAGCCATGTTAGTGAAGTTCAACGTTTGCGTAGGATCGTAACGAAGCGGATCAGGAGAGATAAACCAACCACGGCGGTCTTCTCGATAAATACGCCCTTCCGCTTCAAGTGAAGACAGCGCTTCACGCAACGTTACTCGAGTTGTATCAAACGATTCAGCCAGTTTGCGCTCCGCTGGCAGCTTCTGTCGTGGCGTTAACATGCCCGACTCTATCTGCTCTACGATGACGTCTTTGATTTTTACGTACTGCACTTCATTTCCTTTTATTTTTGTTCTTGTCGTCAGCCACTCCTTGGCCAACTGCAATATAAAATGGTTCGCTAGCGTTTGCGCCAAGCTTGAGTGCGCTTCTCAAATAACTTGTTGATTAGCATATGAATCAACTTCGCACTTGCCGCCGATATCATGATCATAACGGCCATGGCTGCTGCTGCACCGGTTTGTCCCGCATCGTCCATATTCAGTACTGAAACTGACGCAGGTATCGTATCGGTAGAATACAAGAATACTACCGCAGATGTCGTGGTAAGTGCATTAATAAACAGGTATGTCGCAATATCTAAAATCGCAGGCAGACAAACAGGCACCGTCACCTTAAAGAACAGCTTGTATTGCGGTAAGTTCACCGAGGCCGCCGTCGCTTCTATCTCCTCAGGCAGCTGTTTTAATGCGGTTAATGCCGTCATGTGCCCTACCGTGTAGTAGTGAACCACGGTGTTGATTACCAAGAACGCCATCGTGCCATACAAAAAGTTAAGTGGGTTGCTCAAGTCATTAAAGTAGAAAATGTACCCCAAACCCAACACCATGCCCGGAACCGCCATCGGCACAACACTGAGCATTTGCATTGCTTGACGAACAGGACCAAATGCTCTGCCTTTCTCAATGCAATAAGCACCCAAGAAAATCAGCACTGTACCGATAATAGCAGTCCAAGCGCCGAGCGTTAGAGAGTTGAAGAACGGCGTCCAACCATAAGTACTCATTTCTGCGAAGTTGTAGTTATTCAAGGTGAGTGCTTTGTTCCAAGGCCAGAACGTGACCATAGAACCGTATATCGCCATGCCTAGCACGATAACAACTGCAGCAGAGATGATGGTGCAATAGAGCAAACACACGCCATCACGTAGAGTGTTTGGTTCAGGTTGGTACGCGACAGATCGAGTATCAAACAAGCTCTTCTGTTTCTTCTGAACCCAGCGGTCAACGGTAAACGCAAGCAGTGCAGGCAATAGCAACAAAATACTGGTCACTGCACCCATAGAGAAATTCTGTTGCCCTACTACTTGTTTAAAGATGTCAGTCGATAGAACGTTATAACTGCCACCAATCACCTTTGGTACACCAAAGTCACAAACCACCAGCGTAAATACAACGATCAGAGTGCTGATCAAACCATACTTTGCCGCAGGTAGCGTCACCATGAAAAAGGTTTTCAAAGGTGAAGTATTTAAGGCTCGTGCCGCTTCATAAAGACGAGCGTCAGAGGTTCTCAATGAAGTAGTTAAAATCATTAAGGCATGTGGAAACGTCCAGAATATCAAGCCCAATGATATGCCAATCAAACCATAGACCGAATTTCCCCCTAATACTTCTTTGGCAATACCTTGGTTACCAAATAAGAAGATCAAACTGATCGCAGGAAGCAACGACGGAGCTAGAATCGGCGCTGAACCCAACACCTGAAAAAGCCCCTTGAAAGGCATACATGAACGAGTCAACGCATAGGCATAACCAAACGCTAATACACCCACGACAACGGTCACTAACAACCCAAGCGTGAACGTATTGCCTACCGACTGCCACAGGCTTTGAGAAGCAAAATACGTTGCGAAATTCTGTAATCCTACAAATTCTCCGTCTGCATTCTGAACGCTTTTTTTCAACATTGCCCACAGTGGCATCAGGATAAACAACGTCATGACCACAGATAAAAAGGCCAACAGCCCAAATAGAATTACGTTGTCTTTGCTTAACCGAGCCAGAAAAGGCTGTACTCGTCGTTGAACTAGCAGCTTAGATTGCATCATTTGAGTCGATTCCATGATTATTTACGCCGCCTCTTCTTTCATCACTTGTAGGCTTTTCGATGAGTAAGCTCTAAGGCCTTCTTGATCAAATGCTACGTAACGAATATCGCTGCGACGCAGTTTCAATCGATTGAACTCTTTAACTAATACATCAACGATGATCTCTTTCGCCGTTGAGTCATGTTGCAATTGACACTCAACACGATAAAACGCCCCCAAGAATTCGCTTGATACGATTCTCACGGGTAAGGATTCACTAAAACGATCAACAAATTGGATTTGCTCTGGACGAACGGCAATATCAAAAACCTCACCTAGATTTGGCGTGAGATTATCTAAGCGAGGTAACGGTAGCATTGACTCAGCAATACGCATCTTACCTTGCGCTGCGACAGAAGCTTGAATGAAGTTCATGCTGCCAACAAACTCAGCGACAAAACGGCTGACTGGTTTTTGGTAGATCTCTTGTGGGGCACCTACTTGCTCAATGACACCATGGTTCATCACCACAATTCGGTCGGCCATGGTTAAAGCTTCATCTTGGTCGTGCGTCACCATAATTGTGGTAATACCCAGCTTGCGTTGCAGTTGGCAGATCTCGTCACGCAAGTGTGTTCTTACCTTCGCATCTAACGCAGACAGCGGTTCATCAAGTAGCAACAAACCTGGAGACAAGGCCAATGCGCGAGCCAAAGCAACACGCTGCTGTTGTCCGCCAGACAGTTGATTCGGATACTTTTGACCAGAAGTTGGTAAACCGATGGTCTCTAACCAAGACTCAACAGTCTCAAGGGCTTCTTTAGTCGACATGCCTTGGTTTTTTAGACCAATCGCAATGTTTTCTTCCACAGTGAGATTTGGAAACAAAGCGTAAGATTGGAACACGATGCCAAAGTCGCGCTTTTCTGGTGGCAAGAAGGTCGTATCATTACCGTTCTGCTCAATAGAACCTGAAGTTGGCAAGTCTAGACCTGCAATCGCACGTAATAAGGTGGTTTTTCCACAGCCAGATGGGCCAAGGAAGCAGACGAACTCGCCTTTATCTATCGATAGGGAGATGTCTTTTAACGCTGTAAATTGGCCAAATTGCTTTACAACGTTTTCAATATTCAAATAAGTTTGGTTGCTCATACTACAGCACTCTCTATATGGTATATACCAAATTTAAACTGAGAATATTGCAGTTGAGTGACAAATTTATAGAAGCTAAATGACAGTTATATTGCAGATATAATAAGCATTAAAGATTGCTATTTGTTCAGCTTTAAAAGTTAGTTCAACGTTGAAAGCCCTCAATGACGAACCAAAAAGTCACTGAGAGCCTAAATGTAAACTTCTAATTTAAACGCTAGATTAATCTATGATTCAACCTTGTCGGCTTTGCCCGCCGCACCTGCGAGTTTGGATAACTGTTTATCTAGCCACAATGGCGTGCTACCCGAATCTTCCGCGTTCTCTTTTCTTCGTACCGCATCACGCACTATCATCGCACCTACCCAACGGAATGGCTCTGGCGGGAAGTGTCCTAGCGGGCCTTTGGTTAAACCGCTTCGTGTCCAAGCATTGTCGATATCGAGTACCATGGCTGACAAAATCTTCCCGCCCATACGGGTTTGAGCCACACCATTACCTGAGTAACCAAGCCCATAATAGATATTGCTTTGGCCTTTTAGATTACCGAAAAATGGCAGACCGGTGACCGAACGATCTGAGCCTCCTGACCAGTTGTAATCGAATTCACTTTGTTCCAATTTAGGAAACAGTTTTTGAAACGATTGATTGAGAATCGGCAGGTAGTTGGTCGTTTGGTTAAACATGCTTTCAACTTGATTGGCAAACGAGAATTTATTGCCGCCTTTGCCCAACATGAGTCGTCCATCTTGGGTGTCACGGTAGTAGTGGACAAAAATACGCGAATCCACCACCGCCGCCCCTTTCTCTGGGCCAAACAGCTTGAGCTTTTCTGGAATAGGCTTGGTCACCACCATATCAGACGAGACAACCACTATGCTGCGCTTGAACTCTTTAAAGTGATCGAGCATCCATGCATTGAGCGCTAAGATCACTTTGTCTGCAAACACAGCCCCGCCCTTAGTTTGGATACGAGCTGGGGAGCCGTAATCAAGAGAAGCCATCTCTGTATTTTCGTAAATTTCGACACCAAAATCGAGAGCCACTCGACGTAAACCTCTAGCTAGTAACGCTGGCTGCACACTACCAGCAGCTTCTGAGTAATAACCCTCAATGTGGCGATCAGATCCCGCTTTACCAGCCAAAGAATTGTCGCATTTCTTCCAGCTATTAATGCCCTGCTTAACCAGTTCGTTAACGACAGGCTCCATTCCACCCTTTTGAGCTTCATTGGTCGCCGTGTAGTAAGTTCCGCTTCGATATAGATGCGCGTCAATCTTGTATTCGTTACAGAAGGCTTCAATCTCGTATATAACCTTTTCCGATTCCTTAACCAACCATTTTGCTTGTTGTTTGCCGTAGAGCTTCTTCAGCGTTGGATACTTCGTTGACCACGTCAACATACATCCGCCGTTCGCACCAGAAGCACCGCTACCACACAAGCCTTTTTCAATCACCACAACGTGCTTTTGAGGCTGTTGTTGTTTGATTAAAATCGCCGTCCATAAACCGGTGTAACCACCGCCTACAATAGCGATATCACAGTTAACGTCTTTTTGAAGCGGTTTAGCGGATTCTAGCCCCGCGTTGATGCTGCCAAATTCCTGTTCCAATGCTTGCTTGAACCAATATGAGTAGTGCTTTTTCATTTGTTGTACCTTACTAAAAACCTAAAGGCGTAAAACTAAAAAAGGAAGACCGAAGCCTTCCTTTACTGATTCTTAACTTCTAATGAGCTGCATATCTAATGGACTATGTGCTTAATAAACTATGTGTCTAATAAGCTCAGTAGTTAATGAACCAAGTAGCTAATAGACTAAAGATCTCAGTCGATTAAGATTTTGGCTCTGATTTAGCGTCAAACTTCTCAGACCATGTTTTCAGAACATCTGCACGTTCACTGCCCATGCGAGCGAAGTCCATTTTTGCCATGTTCTTTTCTACATTAGGGAAGTTCTCTGCTTTGCCTGTCATATCTTGGTGACCAACAACTGGGTACATTTCGATGTAAAGCTCGTTTGCCGCTTTAGAAATAGACCAATCGATAACACGTTGTGCTGCATCAGAAGGCTTAACAAGGCCTACCGCTTCAGATTCCCAACCGATACCTTCAGGTGTAATCACAGAAAGTGGCGCACCTTGAGTTTTTAGCTTCGCACCGCGGCTCGCCATAGAAATACCGATAGCCACTTCACCCATACCGGCTTGAACACATGGCTTCGAACCTGAGTGTGTATAGTGAGCAATGTTTTGGTCTAGCTTCTGCATGTAGTTCCAACCTTGGTCTTCACCCATGTTTTGTAACCAAGCTGAAACCTGCATGTAGCCCGTACCAGAAGACGCTGGGTTTGGCATCGCAATGTGGCCTTTGTAGATAGGCTTGGTTAGGTCATCCCAAGATTTAGGTGCCGGTAAGTTAAGTTGCTTAGCAACTATTTCGTTAAAGCAAACGGCATTAAAGAATGCATCATTGCCGTACCAAGCTTGAGTAGATTGTGGATCGTTAAGGTTAGCGCGTAACGCTTCTACACCTTGAGGCGTATAAGGTTTCAGAATGTCCTCTTCTTTAAGCAGAGCCATAGAAGAACCCGCAAGTCCCCAAACTACTTCTGCACGAGGATTGTTTTTCTCAGCCAATAATTTTGCCGTCATGATCCCAGTTGAATCACGAACCCATTTGATGTTGATGTCTGGGTTTTCACTTTCAAATGCGTTTTTGTATTTCGCTAAAATGTCAGTTTCAAAAGCGGTGTAAACCGTCACTTCCTGTGCTGCATAAGCATTACCAGCTAATAGAGTAACTAATGCTGCAAGTGATCCTTTCATAAAACGGTTTTTCATCATTTTCTCCAGTCAGGCTCAACTCTAAAGTGAGAAGTTGCCAAAATTAAAAATTGCCAAGGTGAAGGTTGTCAAAGCTAGAAGCCTCATTAGGAGGCACCTATATCCATAAATTCATTTAGGTTGTTAGCACACACCCTTTAATTTGGTATGTACCAGATTTAGAGTATTAAGCTAACTGGCTTTTATGACGATTAAATGAACAAAAAATGGCAGTTTAAAGATCGGAGGATATCTCAAGACAATTGGCCAATTTTAAATATGAAGCTTTTGTGAAAATGACGTTTGGGCTATTTACGACCGTTTAAATTGGTTGTTAAAGTAACTGCAAATATTGGTATAGTCCAAAATAAAAATCACGAGAATTAAACATGAGAAACGAATACTTACTGCTGACACCAGGTCCTCTATCTACTTCTGAAACCGTTCGCCAAGCGATGCTAAAAGACTGGTGTACTTGGGATGATGAATACAACAAAGACGTTGTTGAAGTGATTCGTAGCAAGCTAGTGACTTTAGCCACTAAGCAGCCGGGTTACACGAGCGTATTAATGCAAGGCAGCGGTACCGCTTCAGTTGAAGCAACGATTGGTAGTGTTATCTCTAACAACGGTAAGCTTCTTGTTGTTGATAACGGTGCGTATGGTGCTCGTATTGCTCAAATCGCAGAATATTTAAACATTCCATGCCACGTCGTTTCCCCAGGTGAAACATCACAGCCTGACCTGAACGAAATGGAAGAGGCATTGGCCATGGATTCGGACATTACTCACGTGGCGATTGTCCACTGTGAAACCACCACTGGCATGCTGAATCCAATTGAAGAGATTGCCAAATTGGCAAAACAGCACAACAAAACCGTCATTCTTGATGCTATGTCGAGCTTTGGCGGTATCCCTATGGATATTGCTGACTTAGGCATCGACTACATGATCAGCTCACCAAACAAGTGCATTCAAGGTGTACCTGGATTCGGCTTTGTTATTGCTAAGCAATCAGATCTCGAGAAGTGTAAAGACCAAGCTCGCTCATTAAGCCTTGATTTGTTTGACCAATGGCACTGCATGGAAAGCAACCATGGTAAATGGCGCTTCACCTCCCCGACTCACACGGTGCGTGCGTTCTACCAAGCCCTGCTTGAATTGGAACAAGAAGGCGGCATTGAAGCTCGTCACAATCGCTACCAAACCAACCAAACCACATTGGTTGCTGGCATGCGCTCTCTTGGTTTTGAACCACTGCTTAACGATGACCTTCACTCACCTATCATCACCTCTTTCTACTCTCCAACTCATAGCGATTACCAGTTCAAGGAATTCTATGACCGTTTGAAAGAGCAAGGGTTTGTGATCTACCCGGGCAAGGTTTCAAACGCAGACTGCTTCCGCATCGGTAACATCGGTGAAGTTTACCCGTCAGACATTGAAGCCCTCATTGGCGCAGTGAAAAACGCTATGTACTGGGACATCAAATAATGACGACGACCAATCAAGAGCCAGTTCTGAAGGCGACGCACTTTCGAAGCGAAGGCGATGTGAACACCACGCCAGCGCGTGAGAAATGGAACGAATCGCTAAACGATGATGCGACACAAGTGATGTTGAAACGTGACTCTGACGTATTTCTTCATCAAGCGATGTCAACGCCTTGCCTAGACACACTTGAAGCAGCCGAAGGCATCTACATTCAAGATGCGACTGGCAAGAAGTATATGGACTTTCACGGGAATAATGTTCACCAGCTAGGTTATGGCCACCCACACATCATTAATAAAGTGACTCAACAAATGGCATCATTGCCGTTTTCACCGCGTCGCTTTACCAATGAGACGGCCATTCAGTGTGCTGAGAAACTCACACAGATCTGCGGTGGTGATTTGAATCGCGTGTTGTTTGCTCCCGGTGGCACATCAGTGATCGGCATGGCGCTAAAACTTGCTCGACATGTCACTAATAATTTCAAAGTAGTGTCATTGTGGGACTCATTTCATGGCGCGTCACTGGATGCAATTTCAGTCGGTGGCGAAGCTTGTTTCCGCGAGGGTATGGGGCCGTTAATGGCTGGTGTAGAACGTATTCCACCAGCGGTTTCTTATCGTGGTGCTTTCCCGCTCAATGACTCTTTATCGCTTCGCGGGCAAAACTCCGGCGATGCGAACGAGACCGCACGTGATGTGCACTATGCAGATTACCTTGAGTACGTGATTGAAAAAGAAGGTGGCATTGGCGCTTTCATTGCCGAAGCTGTTCGTAATACCGATGTTCAAGTGCCAAGTAAGGCTTACTGGAAGCGCATCCGTGAGATCTGCGACAAGCACAACGTCATGTTGATCATCGACGACATTCCAAACGGCATGGGTCGTAGCGGGGAATGGTTCACTCACCAAGCGTTTGATATCGAACCTGACATCCTTTGTATCGGTAAAGGTTTTGGCGGCGGTTTAGTACCAATTGCGGCCATGGTCACCAAAGACAAATACAACACGGCAGCGCAGGTATCTCTTGGTCACTATACCCATGAGAAAAGCCCTATTGGCTGCGCAGCAGCACTCGCGACTATGGAAGTGATTGAGCAAGAAAACCTACTTGAAAAAGTGCAAGCAGACAGCGTATTTGTGCGTGAACAACTGCTTCAAATGAAAGAGAAGTACCCTGTCATTGGTGACGTTCGCGGCATCGGCCTGCTCTGGGGGGTGGAATTGGTCACCGACCATATCACCAAAACCCGAGCTTTCGATGAAGCAGAAGCAATGCTCTACCAATGCCTGAACGATGGCCTGAGCTTTAAGGTGTCACAAGGTAACGTGATCCAGTTGAGCCCACCATTGCTCATCAGCCGCAGCGAACTAGAAGTCGCTCTGTCTGTATTCGAAAAAGCGATAGCAAAAGTCTGTAAAGACTTTGAGTACCTTTAAACCACCTTTTAAATCATACATTTAAGAAATAATCTCAATAAATCAATAACTTAAAACAATCATTCATCTCCCAGAACAACCTGATCTGGGAGAGAACAGAAATAGGACACGACTATGAACACAACATCACCTATCCAAGCGGTTATCTTTGACTGGGCTGGCACTATCGTTGATTTTGGATCGTTTGCTCCAACCAGTATTTTTGTAGAAGCATTCAAGCAAGGTTTCGACTTTGACATCGACTTAGCAGAAGCGCGTGAACCTATGGGGATCGGCAAATGGGACCACATCCAAGCAGTAGGTCGAATTCCGGCTGTTGACGCTCGTTGGAAGGCTCAGTTTGGACGTTCGATGACAAGTGAAGACGTTGACGCGATCTACGCGGCATTCATGCCTCTTCAAAAAGCAAAAGTAGCCGATCACGCAGCACCTATTTTGAATGCGATAGAAGTGGTCAATAACCTAAAAGAGAAGAACGTGAAGATCGGATCTTGTTCAGGTTACCCACGTGAAGTGATGGATGTTTTAATTCCTGCTGCTGCAGATTACGGTTACCGACCAAATAACGTGGTAGCGACCGATGACTTACCTCAAGGTGGTCGCCCTGCTCCATTTATGGCACTGAAAAACGTAATCGACCTAGGTGTAACTAGCGTTGCTGCGTGTGTAAAAGTAGACGACGCAGCACCGGGGATCGATGAAGGCCACAACGCAGGCATGTGGACAGTTGGACTTGTATTATCGGGGAACGAAGCAGGCTTAACGTATCAAGAATATTTAGATGCAGACGAGGCAACACTTGCAGCTGCACGTGAAAAAGCAAGCGTTAAGCTAAACAAATCAAACCCACACTATTTGATCGATACTATTGCAGATCTGCCAGGTGTCATTGCCGATATTGAAAAACGTTTAATTGCAGGTGAGCGCCCATAAACCTATAAGCCAGCTCAACAAATCCGCACTCTGTATAAAAAAACAACACCAAAACCTTGTAAAACTACGTCGGTGATACGAGGTTCATCCGATTCCAACATTTAAGACAACATATTATTGACAAATAAAACAGTAAATAGCACCTTAAATATATAATTTTTAACAATTTCATTGACTGCGATACGCAATCAGATTAACAATATAAGTACTAAGTAAAAAATAGATCCAGCTGATCCAACGCCTTGATTTACTTATTGTAAGCAGTGTCATACCCCAATAAGTAATCGTTTTTCTGGCAGGTTCAGATAACAATAAGAGTTAATCCAAGGATAAGATTATGAAAAGACTGTCAAAAATCATGTGTGCTATTGTTGCGGCTTCAGGCCTAGCAGCAGCTCCTTCTATTGCTGCAACCACTTACGTTGGTGCAAAAGTAGGCATGGGCTGGCTAGACAGTGCATGTGTAAGCGGTGCTAAATGTGATGATGATGCAATTGGTGCTGGTATATACTCTGGCTATAACTTCACCGACAGACTTGGCATTGAGTTAAGTTCTGACTTCTTAGGTGACTACAAAACTAGCTTCACTAAGAACGGTGTTACAAGTCAGTTTAGCGACCCTATCATCGCTATCTCACTAACGCCAATGTACCGCCTACCAGTAAAACAAGAGTTTGACGTATTCTTCAAAGCAGGTCCTGCTTACATTTCACACGGTGGTGAAGATGACGTTGTTCTTTCTGCTGGCATCGGTGTTGAGAAGCAACTGTCTTCTAATTGGGCAGTGCGTGCTGAATATCAATACTTTGATGATTTCGACGACAACTTCGTTCAAGATCTAAACTCAAATCTACTGTCTGTTGGTGTTAGCTACAACTTCGGTACAGGTAACACAACAGCATCAGCGGCTGCTGCTACAGCTTCTGCGGTAGCAGTAACACAAGCGCCATCTGAGCCAATCACAGAGCCAGCAGTTGTTGTTGAAGAGAAGACAACCGTTGTTGTGACTAAAGCGCAAACAGAGAGCTACTCTCAAGAAATGTTCGCGACTAACAGCACTGAACTGTCTACAGATGGTAAAATTGCGCTAATGCCATTAGTTGAAGTACTTAAAGCTCACCCTCAATCGTCAGTTGATGTTGTTGGTCACACAGACTCGACAGGCGCAGCTGAATACAACATGATGATCTCTAAGAAGCGTGCAGCAGCTGTAGCAGCATACATCGAAGAGCAAGGCATTGAAGCAGACCGCATTTCAGCGTCTGGTGAAGGTGAAGAGAACCCTATTGCAACAAACGATACTGCAGAAGGCCGTGCTCAAAACCGTCGTGTTGACGCAACTATTCCTGGTTTTGAATACCAGCAAGAAGTACAAGTTGAAGAAGTTATCGTAGAAACTGCTCAATAAAAGCTATCTACAGTAACTAAGATCTCTCGACAATAACTGAAATAATAAGGGCGGAGCACTTTCAAGTACTCCGCCCTTTTCTGGATCTATCTTTGTCCATAAGCCGTAAGCCGTAAGCCGCAAAAATCAGCCTACCGCCAAGCTGTACTATCAGAAGACTAGACGATTTCCCAACTGTGGGTCATCTCTACGCCAGCACCCAGCATTAGACATACAGAACAGTATTTTTCTAATGAATCCGCACACACCTTAGCAATCAGCTCAGGATCAAGGTTGTCACCAGACACTTCAAAGTGAATATTAATCACAGTAAAGATTTTCGGCGCTGTTTCACGACGTGTCGTTTCTAGCTTTGCATTACAACCAGTGATGCTTTGACCCGCAGATTTCAAACCGTCCACTACATCAACAGAGCTACAACCACCAGCGGCCATGAGCACCATCTCCATAGGGCTTGGCGCTGTAGCTCCGCCGCTTCCATCCATAACAATAGAATGGCCTGATTGAGAGTGACCTAGGAATTTAAAGCCTTCGACCCATTTAACTTCTGCTTGCATGTTGTTCCTTAGATGTACGAAAACGTCATCATTATTTGGTATACCAATCGTAGTAAATAACTGGTCATCCTAGCTTGTTAAAAATCTCGATAACTTCGTTAGAATTTTTGATTGTAGAATAACTACTTATCGGAAAATTCCGCATTGTTCTCGAGTTTTTTTCCTGCGCTATTTATGATCACTTACTTACTGTGATTGGTATTATTTTATATCAATGCTTACACCCTACTACTGGCAGCATTTATGAGCAAGATTTTCTCAATGACATATTTTTTTGTAAATAATGCAATTTTTTCCATCTAAAACCTGTCTCTATTCGTACATTCAAAATCGAATGAGAAAAACGTCAAGATGAGGTATCTATGAATAAATTATCTAAAATATTGGTATCACTCGTGGTTGCGCTACCACTGATTTCGCTATTTGTAAGCCAAACTGGCACTGCCAATACAATGGATAAAACGGCTAGTTCAGGTAAAAGTGAAATCGCGACACTGGCTGGTGGTTGTTTTTGGTGTACAGAATCCGATTTAGAGAAGCTGACCGGTGTCACCGACGTTATCTCTGGCTATTCTGGTGGTGAGCTAGAAAATCCAACCTACAAACAAGTTTCATCGGGTAAATCTGGCCACATCGAAGTGATCAACGTGACTTATAACCCTGATGTGGTTAGCTATGAACAGGTGCTTGACCAATTCTTCAGACATATCGACCCAACTGATGACAAGGGTTCATTCGTTGATAGAGGTCCACAATATCGACCTGCTATTTTCTATCATAACCAAGAGCAAAAAGACGTCGCTCAAAACTTCATGATGGAGATCGACAAAGCTCAGATCTTTGGTGAACCACTAAAAACAGAACTGATTGAATTTGAAAAATTCTGGCCAGCGGAAGATTACCATCAAGATTATTACAAGAAGAGCAAGGTTCGTTATAACTACTACCGCTACGCTTCTGGTCGTGATCAGTACCTAGATAAAATCTTCGGTGATGATAGAAAAGAAAACCCGCAAACCATCCGTCAGATCATCGATGGTAAGAATGCAACAGCCAATACTAAGACATACAACAAGCCGTCTGATGCAGAGATCAAAGCGTCTCTAACTTCACTGCAATACGATGTGACACAAGACGACGCAACAGAGCGCCCGTTTGACAACAAATACTGGGATAACAAGCAAGAAGGTATTTACGTTGATATCGTAACGGGTGAGCCTTTATTCTCTTCAAAAGACAAATACAAATCAGGTACCGGTTGGCCGAGCTTTACACAGCCAATCAGCGAGGCTTATGTCGTAACGACTACTGACTACAAACTGCTTTACCCAAGAACAGAGGTTCGCAGTAAATTTGGTGACTCTCACCTAGGTCATGTATTTAAAGATGGTCCAAAACCAACAGGTTTACGCTACTGCATGAACTCAGCTGCTATGCGTTTTGTCCCTGCCGATAAATTAGCAGAACAAGGTTATGAGGAATACGTGGAAATGTTTGAGGGTTAAATAGCTCTGCATAAAAGCCAAGCATAAACAACAAAGCCGGCAGATCGCTGGCTTTTTTATTACTAACAAAACTTTGTTTATTAGCCTGTTAACATTATTAACCCGTTAACACAGTATCTTCTGGGTATTTCAATAAGGACGGTTCTGGACGAGCTAACATATAAGCTAAAGTCAAAGGACCAATCCGCCCTATTACCATCACGACAATCATGATGTATTTCCCAGGCTCAGAAAGATTAGCTGTTAGCCCCGCCGTTAACCCAACCGTTGCAAAAGCAGAAATCACTTCAAACATAACTCGATCAAACGCCGCTTTTTCAGTAAGCATTAACAAAAACATCGCAGTGGTTAATAGCGCCCCACTTACCACAATAATGGCCAATGACTTTGTTACCGCTTGCCACGTTACCGTACGTTTAAACATCACCACATGTTTTTTCTGACGTAGAAAAGTCCAGGTCGCAACAAATGCCACGGCAAAGGTCGATACCTTAATTCCGCCCCCTGTAGAAGTTGAGCCTGCGCCAATCAGCATCAGTACTATCATCACCAACAATGCAGGTTGTGTGTACTGCGATAAATCCACGCTATTGAAACCAGCAGTACGTGCGCTAGCAGACTGGAAAAAAGCCGCAAGCCACTGACCTTGGATAGACAAACCTTCCATCGTTGTTGAGTTATTCCTCTCCAATAACCAAAACATCACTGTGCCTACTAACAATAAAGTCGGTGTCGCCGTTAACATTATCTTAGTGTGTAGATGAAGGTGTTTGAATCCTCTACGCCAATTACTCGAGAGATCGCCAACCACCGTAAAACCTAGTCCACCAAAAATGAATAGGCCCGCTAAGGTAAAGATCACCAATGGATCATCGACAAAACTCATCATACTGTCTGAAAATAGGGCAAAGCCTGCGTTATTGAACGCTGAAATCGCATGAAAAAGCGCATAAAAGCTTCCCGTTGCCCAACCCATTTCAGGAACCCAACGGAAACAGAGCAACACGAAACCAAGACACTCTGCAACCAATGCAAAGATGATAATCTTCTTGACTAATTTTCGGAGGTTAACCTTACGATCTTGTCCAAGCGCTTCCTTCGCCAACGCTTGTTGTTTCAAGCTTAGCCGAACTCCAAACATGTAGAGCAGCACCGCAGACAACGTCATCTGCCCTAAGCCACCAACTTGCATCAAAAACATCAGCAAGATCTTTCCAGACAAAGTGAAATGCTCACCAGTATCGACCACGCCTAATCCTGTCACACTGATCGCTGATGTAGCCGTAAACAATGCATCCGTAAAACTTAATCCTGTAACCGAGAAAACAGGCAGAGTCAGCAATATCGCAGAAGGAATAAGCACCGCAAGAAAGCTCGTCAGGTTCAGAGCCTTTTTTGCGCTTGTTATCTTGCTCTAAAGCGTAAAAAAGCCCTCTTCGATTTAACGAATTCATATACTCACCTTACGATAAGTTTTTGAGTTTATGAGCCAAGAGAGTTTTCGGTCCTGCAATAATAACGACATCACCTATCTCCAAACTGATATCCAACGACGGCGCCTTGGTTAGGTTAGGACCGCGCTTAAAGCCTAAGACTTGTATATCCGCTTCTTTACACAGGTTTAAATCGCAGAGTCGTTTTCCTAAGAATTTATGTCCTATTACGATTTCTGTCATCGCTAGGTCGCTACCGAGATCTATGAATTCCAGGACGCGTTTATCTAGCATTTTTCGAGCGACACGTATTCCCATATCTCGTTCCGGCATGATGATATGATCAGCACCTATTTTCGAAAGGATTTTACCGTGAAATTTATCATTGGCCTTTACCCAAACCGTTTTAGCCCCGGCCTCTTTGACGACCAATGTAGCCAGGATGCTGGCATTAACGTCAGCCCCAATTGACACCATGACCATGTCATAATCGTCTAACCTAAGCTCAACTACCGTTTCTTCACTGGTACAATTGGCAACAATCGCTTGCGACACAAAAGCAGCAGCCTCTTTCACTTTATCTTCGTCGATATCAACAGCAAGAACTTGAGCTCCTGAATCTTGAAGCTCTTTACACACAGAAAGGCCAAATCGCCCTAACCCAATAACGGCAAACTGTTTGTCACTCATTCATTGCTCCACTTGCAAAGCTACGTAACGTCGAAAACAAATAACTAAATTGTCTTCATACAAAAAAACGACTATATATCCATAGATAGATACGATTGTCAGCTAATCGCTTGATTTATAAAGGTAGAGAACAAAAGTGATTTCTGCTAATTTCGAACCCATAATTTCTGCGGCAGTACACACTATGAATGAATTCATAAACCAAGTTCAAACTTACATCACCCAGAGCCACAATAGCTGGGGAAATAGCGTCTTGTTTATCACCATTGCAAGTTTCTTTGCTTGGGTGATTTGGCGAATTGTCCATAATCGCTTAGAAATACTGGTTCAGAAGACCCCGTTCCACTGGGATGACCTAATTCTAGATGCCCTAAAAACACCAGTGAGTACCCTGATCTGGTGCTGGCCTGCTACCGTGTCTGTTGGCTTGATTCTTCAAGACCAGTTTGGTAATGAAATCAACTGGCTAAGAACACTTAAACACATACTGATCATATCTACGTTTGTTTGGTTTACGCTGCGAATGATCAGTAACTCTGAAGAGTATGTCTTAGAGCAAAAAACCAGAGACGAAACCACAGTACAGGCTATCGCAAAGGTGGCTCGACTGTTCTTTATGGTGATGGGTGGCTTAACCATCATGCAGGCGTTTGGGCTGAGCCTATCGGGTTTGCTTACCTTTGGTGGTGTCGGTGGTTTAATCGTCGGTTTAGCCGCTAAAGATCTACTGTCGAACTTCTTCGGTGGCATGATGATTTACTTCGACCGCCCTTTTAAAGTCGGTGATTGGATACGCTCTCCCGATCGTCAAATCGAAGGTACTGTCGAACGCATTGGCTGGCGCATGACGATTATCCGCACTTTTGATAAGCGTCCTTTGTACGTTCCAAATTCGGTGTTCAGTAGTATTGTGGTAGAGAACCCATCGAGAATGTTGAATCGTAGAATCAATGAAACCTTTGGTCTTCGTTATCAAGATGCAGACAAATTGGCGCTCATTGTTGATGATGTAAGAACCATGCTCGAGACCCACCCAGATATTGATGCCAAACAGACGTTGATCGTTAACTTTGACAAATTTGGGCCATCAACACTGAACTTCTTTATCTACACCTTCACAAAAACGGTCAACTGGATCAGGTACCACAAAGTGAAGCAAGACGTTCTGTTACAGGTTCTGGCGATTATTCATAAACACAATGCAGACATCGCGTTCCCAACACAGACACTCAAGATTGACCCTCAAAACTTTTCTAATGTTCAAGGTCATAACAGCGTTCAAAGCCTAGGTGATAATCAGAATGTTAGCGATCCCAAAGACATGTTGAACTCCCCTACGGAAGGTCATCGATAGTCAACATCCTTCTTGGTTATCGATAAGTAATAAGCGTGAGGCGTGGTAATATGGTGGTAGTAACCCTATACAACCGATTACCACCTTATGATTTTACCTGTCATCTTAGCTGGCGGCTCTGGTAGCCGCCTCTGGCCACTGTCTCGAGAGCTCTATCCTAAGCAATTCCTGAATATTGCTGGCGAACAGTCGATGCTTCAGCAAACACTTCAACGCCTGCAAGGTATCGACGCACACCTAACGGATAGCAGCTGCGATGCGCCATTCATCATCTGTAATGAAGAGCATCGTTTTATCGCTGCTGAACAAATTCGCTCAGCTAACGTCCTGCACAGCGGCATTCTGTTAGAACCTGTCGGTAGAAATACTGCGCCAGCCATCGCACTTGCAGCCTTGCAAGCTTTGACCAAGTCTCATGACACTAAAGGAGAAGCGGCTGACCCAATCTTATTAGTGCTTGCTGCCGACCATCACATCGCTAAAACCTCTGAATTCCAACAATCCATTAACCGTGGTGTTGATTACGCAAAACAAGGCAAACTGGTGACATTCGGTATAACCCCGAATGCTCCAGAGACTGGCTATGGCTACATCAAACAAGGGCAACCTCTTATCTCTAGCCTACAACTAGAAACCAACATTACAGACCAACCAAACCATTATGCTTACGACATTGAGTGCTTTGTAGAAAAGCCCGATAAAGCAACCGCAGAAGCATACATCCGCTCAGAACAGTACTTATGGAACAGTGGCATGTTCATGTTTAAGGCATCACGCTATCTTGAAGAACTCGCCGATCACCACCCCGAGATATTAGCGGCTTGTAAACTCGCTCTTGCAAAGCAAAATACCGACCTCGACTTTATCCGTATCGACGCTGAAGCATTCAAAAGCAGCCCAAGCGATTCCATCGATTATGCCGTGATGGAGAAGACCTCGCACGCAGCTGTGATCCCGATGGATGTCGGTTGGAATGATATTGGCTCATGGTCTGCTATCTGGGATGTAAGCGACAAAGATGAGCATAACAACGTCATTGAAGGTGACGTGTTAACCGTCGACTCTCAACACAACTATATTCATGCTGAAAACAAGCTAGTTGCTACTGTAGGTGTCGATAACCTGATTATTGTCGAGACCAAAGACGCCATATTAGTCGCAGATAAAGACAAGGTTCAGGGGGTTAAATCGATTGTTAGTCAACTAAGTCAAGCAGGTCGAACGGAGCATATTCATCATCGTGAGGTATTTAGACCTTGGGGTAAATACGATGTGATTGATTTAGGAAAGCGAGACAAAGTTAAGCGTATCACCGTAAAAGCGGGTCATCAGCTTTCACTACAGATGCATAATCATAGAGCGGAACATTGGGTAGTAGTAGCTGGCACTGCGAAAGTGACCAACGATGAGAAAACCTATCTCGTCGAAGAAGATCAATCGACTTACATCCCTTTAGGTCACATCCACTGCCTAGAGAACCCTGGCGAGACACCTCTTGAAATGATTGAAGTTCAAACCGGCAGCCATTTAAGTGAAGACGATATCATTCGATATCAAGACAGCTATGGGCGAGACGTTCGAAGCGAACAAGCTTCTTCGTCTCGGAACAAAAAATCGAAATAGAAGCGGCGACAATCAAATGAAACCAACATTAGATCTTAGCTGCTTTAAGAACAACGATATTCGCGGCATTATTGGCTCTCAAATTAACGAGCTGTTCGCCTATCTGCTCGGTAAGGCATTTGGCGAGTACGCCCTATCCATGACACCTGAAACTTCATTAGATGGCTTGGCTCAAGTGGTGATTGGTCGAGATAACCGAGAAACGTCCCTTTCATTACAAGAAGCCATGACCAAAGGCTTAATCGAGTCTGGGATAGCCGTAATAGACCTTGGGATGACTGGCACTGAAGAAGTCTACTTTGCGACTCGTCACTTAAAAGCGATTGGCGGAATACAAATCACAGCCAGCCATAACCCAATCAATTACAACGGAATGAAACTGGTCGGTGCTGACGCTAGCCCCATCAGTAAAAACAGTGGTTTAAATAAAATAAAACGACGCATTAAAGTACTGAATCAAAAGCTGAACGCCGATTTGCCGATCGTTCATGTTCAATCAAATAACTCAGGCAGATCGACCAGTATTCTCGCCCCTTATGTAGACCAGCTACTCTCCTACATAACACCTTCTAAACTTTCACCCATGAAGATTGTGGTTAACTCAGGAAACGGCGTTGCAGGACATGTCATTGATGCTTTAGAGAAGAAATTTAACGAACTCAGTGCCCCTATCACCTTCATCAAGGTTCACCATACTCCTGACGGGAAATTCCTTAATGGCATCCCCAACCCATTGATTAAAGAAAACCAAATAGTGACTCGAGATGCAGTCTTAGAGCATTCTGCCGACCTTGGCATTGCGTGGGATGGTGATTTTGACCGTTGTTTTTTCTTTGACGAAAATGGCAATTACATTGAGGGTTACTATATTGTCGGGTTGCTCGCTGAAGCATTTTTGTTAAAAGAGCCTAACGCCACAGTGTTGCACGATATGCGTATGACATGGAACACGATTGAAGTCGCCAATAAGCTTGATGGGAAGGCTGTTGCAGTCAAAGCTGGGCATGCGCTCATCAAAGAGAAGATGCGAGAATTAAACGCTGTGTACGGTGGTGAAATGAGTGCGCACCATTATTTTCGTGATTTTGGATACTGCGATTCAGGAATGATTCCTTGGCTACTGGTTATTGAATTGATGTCGAAAACCCAACAATCTCTTCACCAATTGACCAGCGCAAGTATGGATAGATTCCCTTCTTCCGGAGAGATAAATCGCAGAGTTTCAGACTCAGAACAAGTCATGGCTTATGTGTTGTCGCACTATCAAGTTGATGCCGTTGAGATCGATCACACAGACGGGCTCAGCATGAATATGGGGACATGGCGCTTCAACTTAAGAAAGTCCAATACAGAGCCGTTGATACGCCTCAACGTGGAAACCAAGCAAGATAGAACTTTACTGTCACTTAAAGTCGACGAGCTACTGTCTTTTTTCATTTAAGAATACAAAGCACTTCCAGTTTTTAACTAATTTTCAACTAAGAGCCACAAAAAAGCCCTTACTAGCGATTGCTAATAAGGGCTTTGAATTTTCAGTCGCTTAGTCGCTGACTGTAATTAGTTTACTTGTTGCGACGAGCTTCAACAGCATCTGCCAGTTGGCGAAGTACTGTTTCAGTATCTTCCCAACCAATACAAGCATCGGTAATAGACTGACCGTATGTCGCTGCTTTGCCGTCAACCAAGTCTTGGCGACCTTCAACAAGGTGAGATTCAATCATCACACCAAAAATAGCTTTATCACCACCTGAAATCTGTGCACTTACGTCATCAGATACGTTAATTTGGCGTTTAAACTGCTTAGAGCTATTCGCATGGCTGAAATCAATCATCACCTTCTCTGGAAGACCTGAAGCTTTTAGTTCTTCCTTAATCTTGCTTACATGCTCTGCACTGTAGTTTGGCTCTTTACCACCACGTAGGATGATATGGCAATCAGGGTTACCTGCAGTTTCAATGATAGCGGAGTGACCGTACTTAGTTACAGACAAAAAGTGGTGAGAAGCACTCGCTGAACGAATCGCGTCGGTTGCGATCTTAATGTTGCCATCAGTACCATTCTTAAAGCCTACAGGGCAAGAAATACCTGAAGCAAGTTCACGGTGAACCTGAGATTCAGTCGTACGTGCGCCAATTGCACCCCAGCTAATTAGGTCAGCAACGTATTGAGGCGTGATCATATCTAGGAATTCACTTGCCGTCGGCATTCCCATATCAGTTAGGTCAAGCAGTAGCTTACGTCCTAGACGAAGACCATCGTTTAGCTTGAACGTATCATCCATGTATGGGTCGTTAATCAGACCTTTCCAACCAACAGTTGTACGTGGTTTTTCAAAATAAACACGCATTACGATTTCAAGTTTGTCGCCTAGTTCATCACGTAACACTTTCAAGCGTTTGCCATATTCAAGTGCAGCTTCTGTGTCATGAATAGAACATGGGCCTACGATAACAAGTAAGCGGTCGTCGCTATCTTCTAAAATATTATGAATCGCTTTACGGCTTTCAAAGGTTGTAGAAGAAGCAATTTCTGTCGCTGGAAACTTTTCTAAAACAGCAACAGGTGGTAATAACTCTTTTACTTTGTTAATTCTTACATCATCAGTCTGAAACATCGCTTACTTCTTCCTATTTTCTATCCTTGAGCTGAATGTAGGTTATCTCACGTAACTTTCCATCAGCACTTATCTTCTTGTTCCCTGTAACTTAACTAGTAAAAACTCTAGTTTCAATCACTAATTCAAAAAAAACGCAATTTTTTTTGTGTTTTATATTTAAAACACCCCGTATAATATTGTTTACACGCTATCGATTGCGCAATTTATCTCGGGATAAGGTCCATTGTTTTTCAAATCCCACTATACACGTAATATCTAATGATAATCTAAAATAAAAAAGCTCACGTTATTAGCGTGAGCTTCAATTAAATTACATTCTTTTCAAAGGTTTGACGACACTATCAAGCCCTTCGATTTTCAACGCAAGGCACAGTTTTAATAAGTCGCCTAGCTCACCGCTAGGGAATCCCTTTTTATCAAACCACAGCAAATATTCTTCAGGCAAGTCGATCAATGTGCGACCAGCGTATTTGCCAAATGGCATCTGCATTCTAGCAAGTTTAATCAGGTTCTCTTTCTCTAGCATTACGTGCTCTTTCTATGCATCGCCGATGTTCTGTAGAGTATCACCTAAACGTTCAACCCAATAGTTGATCGCGTCTTTGGCGTCGTCCAACGAATCAATCATCGTCGAAAAATCTTTATTACCCGCTTCACGGTCGATGGCAGCAAATAATGGCGTACCCTCTTGAGCATCGCTTACCAATAGTTCGACACTAGCGCTACCCACATTGGTGTGCTCACCAGTTGCCACCTTAGATATGGTCGATATAGCAAGACCGAATGGTAGAACACTACTGGTTACGGCTAGGATAGGATTTGGTGTTTCAACGTTGCTCAAGGCAATGCTTAAACGTAACGTTTTACCCGTAGGCCCATCAACAATCGTTTTGTGAGGCGATATTTTCTCTTCCAAACGGGTAATCATATGGTCAGTGAGCTCTTGAATCTCTTCTTGATTCAACGTCCCTTCTTCTGCAAGAACAAAGATTTGGTCGATCACCACAGAGTCATAGTCATCCAACTTGGATTTCAAACGTTGTTCGTCACGTAGCCCAACTCTTGCCCACACTAAATCGACACCGCCACCAGGTCCAGGTCGAAAATCTTCATAAGTAGTAAATTTGGTTGCGGTTTTAATCGGGCCGCCGGCACAACCAAACATGAAAATGCAGGTTGCGACAAACAAGAGAAATTTTAAAGGTTTCATAGCGCACTTAGATTAAATTCAATATTTCAACCAAGTATGCCATACCCTAAGTGAAAGGATTGTAGAAAAGGAGTTAAGAATCAAAGCTGGATCTAAAATTAATCATGCTGAACGGTGTGTGCATACTCTACGATTACTTGATTTCCTTCGATGTAAGCATTTTGAATTTCACCATCAACACTCATTCTACTTTTCAAATAAACGACTTTAGGCCCTGACTTGTTACCTTCTTTAAGCGAAGGAAACACATTCCTAGGTTCTAAGTGAAGTAAGCGACAAAAGTGGCTAATGAAAGACATCGTTAATGGCGTCTCGCCTCTTAGCACTCTAGAGAAATCAAGCTGGTTCATTCCAAGATTTTTTGAAAACTCCATTTGCGTAATTCGCATTCGCGACTTTTGTGACATCCACGTTTGATATAACGCGTCTCTATCTAGTTCTGTGAATTCCATACTGCTTCCTTTATATAACTTATACCAATCAATTGTCCGGCTTTTCATACATGGCGTGTCAGGATTTGGTTAGTGGAAACCAAAGGTTTGGTTTTGATATGCGCTCAATCGGTGTAAGGAACAAAGAATAATAACCATTAATCATTCACAGAGACAATTAGAGCAATTACTTTCTTTATTTATTTATATCAATTGTTTATATGTTACCTAGGAACACATATGGCAAGTTAATTTGTATTAAGAATTATAAGTTCGAGATTAGCATTCCACATTTAAATCTATTGTGTCGCATTTATAAAAGCTGTTGGCTACATTTCGTTTGCTCAAACTCACTTCTGGCAAACTATTTGAAAGAATAGGACGCAAAGCCACCGGTCTGTCGACATATATTCTGTCTATGATAGCGGGGCCGCCACTTAATAGAATTTAAGTGTAAATGCATGCCGGAGTGTTCTCTTTTTTGTCGGCCAAATACAGTTAAGGACAAATAATGAAACAACTCCCAAAAAAATCGCTCATCGCGCTATCGCTACTTAGCGTCAGTGGAGCAAGCTTCGGTCACGGTTATGTCTCGGCATACGATAATGGCGTAGCAGAAAGCCGTGTCGCGTTGTGTAAATTCCCAGCGAGTGATACACAACAAAAAAACACAGGCTGTGGTGGTATTCAATATGAACCACAAAGTGTAGAAGGCCCTGAGGGCTTTCCTGAAAGCGGCCCTGCCGATGGAAAAATCGCTAGTGCACAATCTTCTTTAGCGGCAGCGCTAGACGAGCAAACCGCAGACCGCTGGGTTAAGCGCCCTATCAAATCTGGATCTCAGTACTTTGAGTGGACGTTCACAGCGAACCACAAAACCCGTGATTGGAAATATTACATTACTCAACCAGATTGGAACCCAAACCAACCTTTGGCACGCAGTTCTTTTGATTTAACGCCATTCTGCGTTGTTGAAGGCAATATGGAACAACCACCGATGCAAGTCAGCCACTTGTGTAATGTACCAGAGCGTGAAGGTTATCAAGTGATTCTTGCTGTATGGGATGTGGGTGATACTGCAGCGGCTTTCTACAACGTTATCGATGTAAAATTTGACGGCGATGGCCCTGTTATCCCGGATTGGGATCAAGGCGGTCAAATCAATCCAACTCAAGACCTCAACATTGGCGACGCAGTTTACACTCGTGTCTTCGACCAATCTGGTGAGAACGCTTCATACAGTACAGAGTTAGTGATTGAGAACAACGAACAAGGTAAAGCAAACAACTGGTCTTACGCGCTTGCTTCGAAGATCAATCAAGAGCAAACGCAAATCAAAGCAGGTCAGCTGAACGATCAAAACGATTTCGCGCCAGTGTATGGCACGAACCCTGTTTATCTAAAATCAGGTTCAGGCTTTAAGAGCGTAGAGATCGGTTACAAGATTGATACTCCAGAGCCAGATCATGAGTTAGAAGTCACAGGCCTAGAATCTGAGTATGTTATTGATGAAAACCAACCTACACAGCTTGGTCTTACATTAGCAGCAACTGGCGATATTCAAGCAGAACTGACCGTTTACAACCATCACCGTGAAGCACTTGCATCTCAGAAATCTGAGTTATCAGATGGACAAGTTGAAGATGTTCAACTCACTCTATCTAAGTCGGAACCAGGCCACCACATGCTTGTGGTCGTGACGAAAGATGACCAAGGTAACCTAGTAGATCAGAACACGCTTGATTTCCACCTAATGGACGAGCAAACACCGCCACCAGCAGGCGACTACGACTTCGTGTTCCCAGAAAGCATTGAGTCTTACACAGCAGGAACAAAGGTTCTGAGCAGCGATGGTGGCGTTTATCAGTGTAAAGAGTTCCCATACTCTGGCTACTGTGTTCAATGGGCTCCAACAGCAACTCAATACGAACCAGGTGTCGGTTCACACTGGCAAAGTGCTTGGAACAAAGTGGACTAAGTACTCGCTAGATACTTACTTTGTATTAAGTGCGTTTTAGTCATCAACCAAACAAAAACGGATGCCCAAAGCATCCGTTTTCTTGTTCAGTAAAAGTAGAAACGCCAGTTGTTAAAGTAGATAGTGGTCTGCCAACAGAGCAACAAACAAGATCATGAGATGATAGATGGAGAACTTAAAGGTCTTCATCGCCATATTAGGCTCATCACGATACTTAAGTACCCAAGCGTGGTAAACAAACCCACCGTTGAGCACCAATGAAGCGCTCAGATATATCCAGCTGCTCATGCCGACCAACACTGGCAATATACATACGATGCTTAGCAGCAAGGTATAGAGCAAAATCGATGTTTTGGTGTAAGCAATACCATGGGTCACAGGCAGCATGGGGATATTCACTTTGGCATACTCATCACGACGATGAATTGCCAATGCCCAGAAATGCGGAGGCGTCCAGATAAAGATGATCATCACCAACAACCAAGCGTTTGAATGAAGCTCATTAGTAACTGCCGTCCAGCCCAACAGCGGAGGCATTGCACCAGCGATCCCTGCTATCACAATGTTTTGCGGCGTCGCTCGCTTTAAGTACATGGTATAAATCACCGCGTAGCCCAACAAGCTTGCAAAGGTTAACCAAGCGGTCAGTTGATTGACCCACACCACTAACGTGGCAAACCCAAGTAAGCCGATACCAGACGCAAAACTGAACACACGCACACTACTCAGTTCACCCGACGGTAAAGGTCGTCGATTAGTGCGAGTCATTTGCCCATCGATCTTTTTATCGATCAAGTGGTTAAACGCAGCCGCTGAACCTGCCATTAACCCTATCCCAATCATTCCGAACACAGTTTGTTGTAAAGGCAATCCATTCGGCACGGCCAAGCACATCCCAACCAGTGCAGTTAGCAGCATCAAAGCAACCACCTTGGGCTTGGTCAGTGTTAAATAGACCTTCCAAGTGGTTTTGCTTTTCGAGGCCAGCTCATTTTTTAGAGCACTTTCACCGCTGGCAGCTATCTCTTGACTTGAAGCTGCGTCTTGAACCACCACTCTATTTTGTGTCGACGTTCTACTGACCATGATTACCTCCTTGTAATACATTGTTCTTAGCCAAACACTCGCTTGGTTTGTACTGCCACACCACAAAGTTAGTCACAACCATACTCACAAGCAACATTGCCGCCATTAGGTTATGCAAAACCGCAACGGATATCGGCAGGTGGAACAAGACATTGCTAATCCCCAAACTGACTTGAGCAAACAACACCATCGCAACAATGATACTCAGCTTCTGTTGAGGTGCTTTACCCAACTTCCAAAGTTGATACACAATCATCAACACAGTTAATGTGGCAACAATAGCGCCAAAACGATGCATGACATGTATGGTAAGTCTTGCTGGATACTCCAACACACCAAACTCATAATTATCATGTCCGTGTTGAGCAAAATCGAAAGCATTTTTGAAATCGAGATAAGTTACCCAGTTTCCCTCACAGATGGGTAATTGGGTGCACACCAGAGCGGCATAGTTTGACGATGTCCAGCCACCGAGCAGTATCTGCCCGACCACAATGAGTAATCCGAATAGTGCCGAGACTTTAAGTGGTGAAGAATAGGAAGCCTCGCCGAAACGGTTTTGGAATTGAGACAAACGACAGTAGAGCAGACACAACAGTGACAGCAACGTGAAGCCCCCCATCAAATGCGCCATAACCACAACGGGCATCAACTTGAGAGTCACCGTCCACATTCCAAGCAAAGCCTGAAATATCACGGTTGCAGAGATAAGTAACGGAAGACCAGCAGCTGTTATATTCTTTTTAATACACCAAGCAACAACGACAAAGATAAGCAGCCCTAATGTTCCTGCAAAGTAGCGATGGATCATCTCTATCCAAGCTTTGTCTGCTTCGAGAGCTCGTTCTGGAAATTGTAGATTGGCTTGATTAACGGCTTGGGTATTCGAGGGAACGGTGATCTTTCCATAGCACCCAGGCCAGTCAGGACAGCCAAGGCCAGCATCAGACAAACGGGTATAAGCGCCGAGCACAATCACGGTAAGGGTTAACAAGATAGTTAATCTCATCATGTGTATGAGCAAATCAGGGGCTTTATTCTGCATCGTTTATCTCCCTATACTTATTCCCTTTTCACTAACAACACTCAGCATTAACGCAATCTGCTAAAGCTCATCAACTCAAGCTTATCAACTTAAGCTGATTAACTACCCAACTCGTGACAGCTTAAGCAGCTTTCTTAGATCATGAATCATGCCTTTAGATTGGCTGACTAGCTGCGAAGGATCAGAAACACTTTTGTATTCCATAACCAATTGCCCGAGTGGGTCAATTATGACAATAGAAGCGGGTGCAAACTCAGTACTTAATTGATCACCACCAGCTAAAAACGACAAATCAGGCTTGTTGAGCGAACCCAACAACGAGTTACCTTCTGAGACGAAAACAACGGCGGTCACTCGCTCTTTGTTTTTCCCTAACGCTAAGTAGCTTTGATTCAAATAATGGAGTTGTTGTTCACACAAGCTTTCGCACTCCATCGGTGCGATATAACCCACAACCCAACCCTCTCCTGCCATGGGTACCGTTACGCCAAAATCCGCTAGCGTGACTCTTGGTTCTACTAATTCGCCTGAGTTAGTGACACCTGACGTATACCAATTCTGGTCCAACACAGTTTTGGCGATAAGCGCTGGCAAAGCGAAAATTAGAACGAGTCCGATTAATACCAAACGTCCCTTAGTACGACGGCTTCTAAGCTCAGCCATGTTTGCCTCGGTACTTTCCCTGTTCACTTGTGCTTGAGATTTATCCATCGTTGTTCTCCGTGATAGGTGTCGCTTTTAGGTACCGATAGCCAATTAACAACATCAAAAACAAAAGTACCGCTGCCATTACAAACCATTGAAATGAGTAACCGAAGTGCTTTTCAGATTTCATCGCCGTTGGTCGCCACAACAACTCATAAGGCCATGAATCTAAGCTTTGAGGTTGGAAAACAAAGGGCAGCACTTCTTGCCCTGTGTACTCTGATAACGCTGTGATGTTGATGTTTTGAATTCTTTTAGGCGTTGTGTTTTCTAAAGCCAACTCATGACTTAGAGGGTTCACCGAACGTGTGTACAAACGCCCTGACATATTGGTTGGTAATGTGATATTTCCTAGTTGCGGTAGCTCTCTTCTGTCACGGCTTGCCACAACAAACCCAAGGTCTATCAGTAGTTGATGTTTGTGCAAGAACTGCTTTCCTTGGCCTTGAACTTCCCCCAACATATAAATCACATACCCCACCGTTCCTTGGTTAATCTGGTTGTCTAACAAGATCACCAAACCACTTGATGTTTCCAATGTCACGTCAACCTTCAAACCATTTAAAGACTGCTGTTCAGATAAATTTTGCGCTTGTGTACGCGAGTTCTGCAATTCAGAGATAACCCCATCCAATGACCTAGGTGATTGCTGCGCTCTTTCTGATAGCTGCTGTTCATAACGTAGTTTCTCGTTACCTCTGTCTAACTGCCACAAACCCAACTTGATTAAAATGCCGACTGAAACCACAGTTAAAACAACCGCTATCCAAAAACCTTTACTACGGAACTTGTGTTCATCATCAATCAATCGGTTTGGAGTTATCACTATGGCGTCATCTACCTTTGTGTTGTTGTTTAAAATTGTGTTGGTCGCTTTGCTGTTCTTCATCGCTTTCAACTTGATGAAAGGCCTAATCCAAATCGCCTCGGGCAAACACAATGGCAAAAGACTGAGCCACTTCTTGGGTCGTCGTGTGATGTGGTCAGCTGTTGTCGTGTTACTGTTATTACTGGCTTTAGGTTCAGGAGTGATAACTCCCAACCCTCGCCCCTATTAATCCCCTATAGGCTCAACCGTTAAAGCACATAAACAAACACAAACAGCCCTAACCAAACCACATCAACAAAGTGCCAATACCAACTCCCTGCCTGAAACGCAAAATGGTCTTTAGGAGAAAAGTGGTCTTTAGCGACCCTTGCCAATAGCACAATCAAAAATATGGTACCTAAACACACATGTAGACCGTGGAACCCCGTCAGTAAGAAGAAGGTATTGCCATAAATTCCAGACTGGAGTGTTAGCCCCATCTCTTGATAGGCATGAACATACTCCTCCACTTGGAAGAACAGGAAGAACCCAGCCAGCACAATGGTGATTTCTAGCCAGACGATCAATGCCATGCGTTTATTTTGTTCGAGACTTAAATGCGCTAAATGAAGCGTCACTGAAGAGATCAACAGGATGATGGTATTTTTAAGCGGGATGCCTTGCCACGACATCGCCTCTGTTGTGCCGCCATCAGGTGCTGTTGTCAAAGGCCAAATAGATTGGAACATCGGCCACAACACCTCATGAGTCATCTCGTTGTTTCCTGCTCCACCAATCCATGGCACAGAAATCATCCGAGCGTAGAAAAGCGCGCCAAAGAAAGCGCCGAAGAACATGACTTCAGAGAAAATAAACCAACTCATGCCCTGTCTAAAGGATCGAGATATTTGCTCAGAATAGAGCCCACTTAATGATTCTGTGATGACGTTGCTAAACCAACCGGCAAGCATATACAGCAGCACACCAAAGCCAACGAACAGAACTACTTTCCCAAACACACCACCAGCAGAGTCGGTCTCCATGTGTTGCACCGTTAAACCCGCGCCAACCGCGACAAGAAACAGAGCAATAGCCCCGACCAGCGGCCAGTGACTTTGATGTGGAACGAAATAAACTTCCTTTTTAGAACTCATCGCTCAACTCCTTATGTTGATACTGGTTCTGTAAATCCCTAGTTACTTGCGAGTGTCTCAGCTTGAGCCTGACTCTTGTTCAAGCCAACATCACTCGTGATATTAAACAAGGTGTAAGAGAGAGTGAGCGTATGAATCGATTCTGGGATCTCAGGCTCAATGTAGAAGATCAGCCCCATCTCCGCACTCTTGTGTCCGTCCAGAGGCTGCTGGTTAAAGCAGAAGCACTCCATTTTATTAAAATATGTCGCTCCATTTCCGGGAGACACCGATGGCACCGCTTGCCCAACTAACGAAAGACCCGATAAGTTTTTCGCTATGTAGTTCGTTTGAACCACTTCCCCAGGGTGAACCTCTAACACTCGAGTTTCAGGCACAAACTGCCAAGGCATATCTGGCTTGATGTGCGACATGAACTCCACTCGAACTGTGCGAGAATAATCAGGTTGCATTCCTTGAGGCTGAACCGCTGAAACCGTGTTGGTTTTCCCGTTGATCCCCAAGGCTTCACACATCACGTCATACAGAGGAACCAGAGCGAAGCCAAAGCCAAACATGCCAATCACACTCAGCACCAAGTAGCCCGTCAATTTCTTTGTCGAGCGTTTAGATGATGGCTGGTTATCGCTGTCTTGTTGGTGGTTTTTGTTATCGCTCATACTCGTTTCCCTTAATCAATTTTAGGTGGATGAGTAAAGGTGTGATGAGGCGCTGGACTTGGCACTGTCCACTCTAGGCCTTCCGCTCTGTCCCATGGTTTGCTTGGTGCAGGCTCTCCGCCTCTGACACACTTGATAGCCAACCATAAGAAAATTAACTGCGATAAACCAAAGGCGAAGCCACCAATCGATACCACTTGATTAACGTCAGCAAACTGAATCGCGTAGTCCGGGATTCGACGAGGCATACCCGCTAAACCTAAAAAGTGCATAGGGAAGAAAAGTACATTGACCGATATGACTGATGTCCAGAAATGCCACAGGCTAAGTTTGTGGTCGTACATATGCCCCGTCCATTTCGGCAACCAATAATAAGCAGCAGCCATGATAGAGAACACCGCCCCTGTCACCAGCACATAGTGGAAGTGAGCCACCACAAAATAGGTATCGTGATACTGGAAATCAGCAGGCACGATAGCGAGCATCAACCCTGATAAGCCACCAATCGTAAATAGCACAATAAAGGCAATCGCAAACAGCATTGGAGTCTCGAACGTCAAAGCTCCCCGCCACATCGTCGCCACCCAGTTGAAGACTTTCACCCCAGTGGGCACCGCGATCAACATGGTGCAATACATGAAGAACAACTCTGCAAATACGGGCATTCCGGTGGTAAACATGTGGTGCGCCCAAACCAAGAACGACAACAGCGCGATACTGCAAGTGGCATAAACCATGGAATGATAACCAAACAAACGCTTGCCACTGAATGCCGGAATGATCGCAGAGATGATACCGAACGAGGGTAAAATCATGATGTACACTTCGGGATGTCCAAAGAACCAGAATATGTGCTGGAACATCACAGGGTCCCCGCCACCCGCAGCATCAAAGAAACTTGTCCCAAAGTACTTGTCGGTTAATACCATAGTGACCGCGCCCGCCAAAACGGGCATGACGGCGATAAGCAAGAAAGCCGTAATCAACCAAGTCCACACGAACATAGGAAGCTTGAACCAAGTCATTCCCGGCGCGCGCATATTCACAATGGTGACGATCACGTTAATCGCCCCCATGATCGAGCTGATCCCCATAATATGAACTGAGAATACGAATAGCGCGGTGCTGTCTGGGCCATAAGTTGTCGAGAGTGGCGCATAAAATGTCCAACCAAAACTCGGCCCGCCTCCCTCAGTAAACAAAGATCCGATCAAGATTAAAAATGCAAAAGGCAGAATCCAGAAACTGAGATTGTTCATTCTCGGCAGCGCCATGTCTGGAGCGCCGATCATCATTGGGATCATCCAGTTAGCCAAACCTGTGAATGCAGGCATCACGGCGCCGAATACCATGATTAAACCATGGACTGTAGTCATCTGATTGAAGAAATCTGGCTCAACAAGTTGTAACCCCGGTTGGAATAGCTCAGCACGGATCACCATTGCCATGGCACCACCCGTTAAGAACATCGCAAAACTGAACCACAGATAAAGTGTACCGATGTCTTTATGATTGGTTGAGTAAAGCCAACGAGCCCAGCCTTTAGGTGCCGCATGTGAGTCGTTATCGTCAACAGGCAAATCATCATTGCCCAGCGTACCTTCCGCAGAATGGCTCAGAACTTGGTCTTCTGCAGGAGCCGATTTCACCGGCTTATTGATTGGTGAACTCATAACTGCCCCTTAGCATCGTTTTGTGCTTCATCCGTTGAGCCTTGTTCGTCAGCTGCTTGGCCTCCGCCTTCTTGCTTGGCTTTATAAGCGTTTACATCTGAAGCCTGAACAATGTCACCCGTATCATTACCCCAAGCGTTTCGTTGGTAAGTCACTACCGCCGCAATCTCTTTCTCTGTTAACTGGTTATCGAATGCTTGCATCGCCGTGCCTCCACGACCATAAACAATGGTATCGATATGAACACCCACATCACCAAGCGCAACTGGACTTCCTTTGATGGCAGGAAATGCCCCAGGGATACCTTCACCGTTCACTTGGTGACAAACCGCGCATCGAGTTTTATAAACGTCTTCACCTAATACATTCAACTCGTCCAAAGAAAGTGACGCATCTAGTGCATCTTGCGCCGCTTGTTGTGCGGCTATCGCCAATTCTTTCTGCTCCGCTAACCATGCGTCAAAATCGTCTTCTTCCATGGCACGTACCACTATCGGCATGAAGCCATGAGCACGACCACACAATTCAGCACACTGACCTCGGTAAACGCCAGGCTCATCGATCTTTGTCCACGCCTCATTGATGAAACCGGGAATGGTATCTTTCTTAACCGCGAAAGCAGGCACCCACCATGAGTGAATAACATCATCAGAAGTCATCAAAAAGCGGACTTTACGATTGATAGGCAGTACAAGCGGCTTATCAACCTCTAACAGGTAATGCGCGCCTTTCACTTCAATACCTTCAATCTCTTTATCGCTGGTCGCTAAAAGGCTGAAAAACTCAACATCTTCGCCAAAGTAGCTGTAGTGCCACTTCCATTGCGAGCCTGTAATTTTGATTGTGAGTTCTGATTGAGAGGTGTCTTCCATCGCTATCAAGGTTTTAGTGGCGGGTATCGCCATAGCGATAAGGATGATAATAGGAATGATGGTCCAAAGGATTTCGACTTTCGTACTTTCGTGAAAATGAGCAGCAACCGCCCCCTTCGACTTTCGGTGTCTCAAAATTGAATAAAACATCACACCAAAAACAACAAAGGCAATCGCACAGCAGATGTAGAAGATCAGCATATGAAGTTCGTATACCTTACCGCTGATCTCAGTGACACCTTGAGTCATGTTGTATTCAGTGCTGGCATGCACCAAAGGCGATACCAAAACCACAACAAAACTTTTCAAAAGCCACCCTAGCCTAACCAGTAATCTTTTCAAAAGATCTCTCCTTATCCTTCCTAATTGGATACTTGCGACCTAAATGTCGTTGCGAGCTGAACAACATTCATTGTTATCCCGGCTGCACATGAAAGGCTGAATCTCAATCTACAACTCAAATGTAACTAGCCTGTAAACGGGCTGCTGACCTCATATCAACCTAAGATCTAATACGGCTCATAAGCGTTGGAAGTTTCCATAAAAGATTCAAAAACGGCGAATTTGTTAAATTTTGTTATATTTATGTAAAAGGCTAGTTAGTGATATCCAATTATTCAAGGTAAGTTTACTTATTAAACAGTCAATTATTGAGAGTGGCTTAATCCACGCGCCCTCGCCGTTATAAATTATTTTATATTGAGTTTTACGATTGCTTTCATGGAAATGATAATCAATATCACTTAAATTAGTTCAACAGTAAGTCATACCGACATTAAAAGGTTTAGTGATTATGCAAGATGCAATGAACTGGTTAGCGAGAGACCCAGACCCAAGAACTCGTGAAGAGCTTCAACATCTCATCGATAAGAAAATGCACGCCGAGCTCGAAGATCGTTTTACACAACGATTAGAATTCGGTACTGCAGGCCTGCGCAGCAAAGTAGGATGCGGCCCAAATAGAATGAACCGTTTGGTGATACAAGAAACGGCGACTGGGCTTGGCCATTACTTAATTGAACATGTCGCCAATGCCGCTATTCGTGGTGTGGTGGTTGGTTATGACGGACGTCTGGATTCTAAACAATTCGCCATCGATACCGCTTCGGTACTGACGGCCTTAGGTATTAAGGTTTATTTGACCGCAAACGTCGCAGCGACACCCATTGTTGCCTTTGGTATTGAACACTTCAACGCAGCCGCCGCTGTCGTTGTGACAGCCAGCCACAACCCACCTGAATATAATGGGTTTAAGGTCTATTGGGAGAATGGTGCTCAAATCATTCCACCACATGATGCGGGCATCGCTGATGAGATTGACGTTGCTTCAACCAAACCAATCCCACTAATCAGCCTCAGTGACGCTGAAAAGCAAGGAAACTTAGTTTGGTTAACCGAGGGTTACTACCAAACTTATCGCGCTGCAATTAACCAAAGCCCTTATGTGCGCAACGACATCGATTCAGCGCATACCACCGTGACCTACACTGCAATGCATGGTGTCGGTGCACAAATGGCAGAAGATCTTCTGCACGACGGTGGATTCCATAAAGTATTCAGCGTGGCGGAACAAAGAGAGCCCGATGGACACTTCCCGACGGTCAACTTTCCTAACCCAGAAGAAAAAGGGGCAATGGATCTCGTGGTAAATTTAGCGAAAAGTGTCGATGCCGACATCGCTTGCGCCAACGATCCGGATGCAGACCGATTTGCAGTTGCCGTTAGAACCGATGATACAGTTAGAACCGATGATGCTTCCTATAAGATGCTGACCGGTGATCAAGTCGGTGTGTTATTTGCTCATTACTTGTTATCGAAGCCTCATACCAAAAACCAATTGGTTGGTAACAGTATTGTCTCTTCGACCTTGCTCGAAAAGGTCGCTAACTCTCATGGTGCGACCTACTTCCAAACACTGACCGGCTTTAAATGGTTAGCGAATGTCGGGATGCAGCTGGAGGATGAACAGAATGAGTTCTTGTTTGCTTATGAAGAAGCGCTGGGCTACACGATTGGTACTCAAGTTCGCGACAAAGATGGACTTTCTGCATTAGTAGTATTCGCTCAACTGGTTGAAGAGTTGAAGTCTCAAGGTCGAACCGTTTGGGATCTTCTTGCACAAATTTCTTTGGAACACGGTGTGCATACCAATGCTCAACGCAGTATCGCCCTTGATCCGGATTCGCCGTCGATAGGTTCAAAACTTAGATCGGCACAACCTAAAACCATTGGTGGCGTAACTGTCTCGGTAATTGAAGATCTGCAATCTTCTTTGCGATACATCGTTGGTGGCGATACTGAAACCATTAACTTACCAACAAGTGACGTATTGATTTATCACTTGGAGGATGGTTCTCGAATTATCGTTCGACCTTCTGGCACAGAACCAAAAGTAAAAGTTTATTATGAGACGGTGACAAAGTTTGAGGGTTCAGAAACGTACGATGAAGCTCGTCAACGTGGAGAAGAGTATACAGACAACTTGATTGAACAACACCAGCAAGAACTCAGTGCTTAAGCATTAAGCCCAATGTGAGGCTTATATCTACTGAGATAAAGTAGTCGGTTAAACTATAAACCATCAAAACAAAAATGGACGCTCATTCGCGTCCATTTTTCGTCTTATTTACACTGCAACTAACCAATAAAAGAAGATAGCATCCAAATCGCTAAAACGATGAATACAGCGCCCATTACCTTTTGTTGATAAGTACGAAACTTTGCGTTTTCCACAAGAGACTTACCAACCGTACCCACTAACGCAACCAACAAGAAGTTGAATGTCAAACCAAGAACATTCAACAATAAACCGAGCATCAACATCTGCTCACCCGATGTAGCTTCAATATTGGTAGACACAAACTGAGGCAAAAACATAACGAAGAAAATCAGAGCCTTCGGGTTAAGCAAGTTGCTAATCAATGCTCTTTGATAATAGGTTTTCGCAGCGGAATTATCGCTGAGTTCAGACGCATTGCCCTGCTCAGTTCGCAGGCAATCCCAACCCATCTTTAATAGATAGGCGCCACCCAACAAATTCAGGGCTTTTAAGGCAATAGGACTCATGGCGATCAGCGCCGATACACCCATGGCTGCCAATACCGTCAGAATAATCCCTGAGGTTGCATTGCCTAAGCTTGCAAACACACCGACTTTTCGGCCATAACTCATGCTAGAGCTGGCAATAAGCAGCATATCTGGGCCAGGTAAAAGAAGAAGTGCAACAACGGCTGTAAGGTAGACAGGTAATATAGCTAAATCGATCATGGGTTTCAGTATTGATAAAAACGGAGGCGGATTTTATATCAATTACCAACACCCTTCCAGATGCAATTAGTTATCATGAGTGAATTATTTCGAATTAAACACCACCAAAAACCCAAAAATCCAACTTATTAACTATAGAAATTAGGCTAACTAGCTCGCTACCCACTCGATCTCAATCAATGTAGCTTCACCACACTTTAGACGACCAAGGAATATATCACCTCGATGCACTTCACCAACACCTTTGGGGGTACCTGTCATTACAACATCGCCATCAAGCAAAGTCGTGTAAGAAGAGAGCTCTTCTAGGATAGTTTGTGGAGAATACAGCATCTGCTCAACGTGGCCCTTTTGAACGCGGACACAGTTAATAAATAATTCTAGGTTTAAGTCAGAGAGATCAAAATTATCAACGGGAACAAAGCGACTAAAGACAGCCGAACCATCAAAGGCTTTGGCACGCTCCCAAGGTAAACCTTTGGCTTTTAAACTGCTTTGCAACTCACGCTTGGTAAGGTCTAAGCCGAATCCCACTGCAGAATATTCACCGTTTTCAACAATAAAACAGATCTCTGCTTCGTAGTGCAGCGCTTCTTGATGAAAAGAAGACAGAGAGGAAGTAACGCTGGTGCTCGGCTTATTGAAAACCACCATAGAGTCAGGGATCGCATTGTTGAGTTCTTCAATATGGTCCACGTAATTGCGCCCAACACATAATACTTTTGTTGGTACCGCCGTTCGTTTGGAGTTCATCAACTGTTCTTGATATACAACGCTGCTCATAGTTTATCCCTGAACTATTTTTAGGAGTTCAGAGTTTAACGCATCATAAAGACAGAATCTTTGACAAGATGGTGGCGAAGTTCAAATTTCTGATCTTGAGCTCAATTTGTTGATTTGGCTAATTTTAGACGGTTATCGATGCCAATGAGCATCTAACAGTTGAGGGGAGAAATCACTCATTTCGAACAACTCGATAAATTGAGAGTTCTAATCACAGGATTGTATTGATTGTGTTTTACGTAGAACAAAACGAAAAATGCCCTCTCCAATCGAAAGATCAGAGAGGGCTTAGCATGGTGCCTAGGACAGTATCCTAAAAGGTAAGTTTAAGGAGTAAACACTATGCTAAATCAGTCTGCGACTTATAGGTAGTAACGAGCACCAAGTAGCCATTGGTCGTCAGCTTTTTCTTTGTACACGCCAGAACCTTGTAGGTCGAACTGGTAACCAGCAAAGCCTACGAACTGAGACGTGAAGTTGTATTCAGCTTGTAGAGCAGTAGTAGCAAATACTGTTTCACTCATCTTGTCGTCTTCTACTGCTTCGTAGTTAACACTTAGGTTAAGGCTGTTAGCTAGTGCGTAAGATGCTAAGAATTCGTAACCTGTAGACTCTGAAATAACACCAAACTTACCATTATTCATGTAGTTGTTCGCTGCGTATACAGCTGCAACGTAAAGACCTTCAGAACCGTATGAACCGTAAGTCGCACTTACTACATTAGAATCAGCAGTCTTTGAACCAGTACCAACATTAGCACCAGTACCAAAAGAAACGTCACCAGTATTGTAAGCGTAGTTCACAGAGAAGTCAGCGATATCGTAGTTCAGAGCGATTTGAGCGCGGTTACCGTACTTATTCTCTGAAGCAACTTCGTTGTATTCTTCGTCAGAAACCTTACGACCTTGCCATGCAACGCCAATTGCTAGAGAGCCAGCGTTACCGAAATCTACAGCGTTAGCGTAGCTCACCATCTCTTCAGCACGACCTGTACCTAGATTACCGTGATCTTCGTAGATGAAGTCATTTGCGAATGCGATTGGCATATCAGCAACACCAGCAACATTGTAGTAAGGTGCCCATTGAGTACCTACTGCTGCACGACCGTAATCGTCGTGAGAAAGACCAATGTAGCCAAGACGAGTTGTGAGTGACTCATCACCGCCGTCAAGCATGTTTAGCGCCCATTCACCTTTAGCATCAGCAGTAAAGCCGTTACCAAGCTCATGAGTTGCACCGAAGTTGATACGTGGAGAAACAGACTCTACACCGATATCATCGCTGTTTTGACGGTCAGCGCTGTTCACGTCGCCAACTGCAACTGATACGTGACCACCAACAGAGAATGTTGTGCCGTCTTCGTTGTAAAGTTCTACAGCAACTGCCTGTGTACCAAATACTGCACCAGAAATTGCTAGCGCTAAAAGTTTCTTATTCATTGTCATATCCATTATGTAACTGGGTGAGTTATTCACTAACAACCTCGTGCTTACGGAGAAGTTGTTACCTGCATTTAACAAGTAGGCAAACACTAATATACGAATGACAAAAAAGTTGCATTAAAATATATAAAATAAAAAAAATCACAATATAAAAATCAAAAAAAACCTTATAAACAATATCATACAAATAAAATCACAAGCGTAACTTGGTATTTATTGAGATAAATCTATCAGTATTTTTGATTTTCTAGTCATCAAATAACCATTAAAAATCAAAATTAAAATTTACTCGTCAGACCATCACATGACAAAACCTTAACCTTGAAACATTTTGTAACACTAGGGATCTAATTGAAATATTTAATCGTGTGAAACAATTCCCACTTTAGAGAAGATAAAAATACCTTAGCGAAAATTCATTAAAGCCAAACACAAAAAAAGGGCAGCCAATCAGCGACTGGTTGCCCTAACAACTCATCATTGGGCTCTTATTTGAAGCAAACCTCAGCCCAACGAGCTAAACCTGAAGTTACTGAACCGAAGTAATTACCACTCACGATAGGTACGTTCGGCACTGCTTGTTGTACGGCTTCACGAAGTATAGGTGAACGAGCTGAACCACCCGTCATGTAAATTACGTCTGGCTTTTTCTGGCCTTGTTGCATAGCTTCTTTAACCAACTCAATCATCTTAGACTTTGGCGATTCAATAGCTTCAACCATCTGCTCAACGGAAATGTCCACTTCGACCAATTCAGAAGCAACATTAATCGCGGCTCGATATTGAGACGATTCTGCTAATGCAATCTTGGCTTCTTCCGCTCTGCGTACAATGCTATAGCCTAGAGTGTCATGATAAACCCTCATCAAACGCTCTAGCTTTTGAGGGTCTGACGCTTCTTTACGAAGTAACTTCAAGGCCGCTAGGTTTTCGCGAGAATAGAAGTTCTTTTGAGCTTCGACATTATTGATCGCAATTGGATTCCAGAATTGAGTCAGCGGCATATCGATACCCGAAATGCCTTTGCTGCCCATACCGAAAGGTGACATCAGTTGCTTGAAGGCAAGGTAGATATCAAGGTCATTACCCCCTACCCTTTGCCCGCTGTGAGCTAACAAGCTCTGGGTTCGGTCCGCTTTACCCGACCAAGTTGGCCCCATTTCTAGCAATGAACAATCGGTGGTACCACCGCCAATATCCACAACCAATACCGTTTGGTTTTCAGTCAGGGTACTTTCGTAATCAAGGCCTGCGGCTACTGGTTCAAATTGAAAAGCGATGTCAAGGAAGCCTGCACGCTTAGCTGCGCGTGAGAGTATGTCTTCAGCTTGTCGGTTTGCTTCTTCACCACCTCGACCGTGGAAGTTAATTGGTCGACCGATAACAGCTTGTTTGATCTGCTCTTGAGTCGTGAGTTCTGCTTGGTGTTTAATATTTGCCATCATGGCGCACACTAAATCTTCGAAGAAACTCACCTGAACATCATGCAACCCGCTTGCGCCAAGAAAAGACTTAGGGGATTTTACGTAATAAACATCGCGAGGGTCTTCTAAGTAAAGGTCCAACGCCGCCTGACCAAACGCCATATCTTCTGGCACCAAATCAATACTCTCTTCTCGATTCAAAGCAATAGCACGTCGTAACACTTGCTCACCAACCGCATCACTCGGTTTGATATTCAAATGGCGAAATAGATGCTCAGAAACACTTTCACGAGTAGGCGCAAACACGGTTGAGGGAATATAGTGGTTGTTACCTTCTAGCGGTAACAGGCTTGGTTTTCCATCAACCATAGCCGCGACAGAACAGTTCGCTGTTCCATAATCAAATCCAATAAACATAATATCCCCCACTCAACAAAAGGGGCGAGATGCTACATGAAAAGCCTAAAAATTACGAGGTCATTTCTAAATTTAACTGAGTAATTTCTTAGCCTAACGGCTCTTAATAGGCAAACAAATATGCTACATTTCAGCCCAAATGAATCACAGGTTAGATAAATGAAAACACCTTGCCGAGCGGCTTGTAAAAATAATGGCGGAATGTGCAGTGGCTGCTTTCGAACAATGGATGAAATTATAGTCTGGAAAGGCTTATCTGAAGAAAAGCAAACGTCGGTTATGGATAATCTTACTGGTGTTAGTTCGACTCACCAATGTCCGCAGTGTAATGAGCCAGCTCAATGCGATATCAGTGCGGGTAAAGAGACGTGTTGGTGTTTTGAACTAGAAAAGCGTGATACTAGCGATATTCCAAAGGCTGGAGTATGTCTGTGCCGTAAGTGCTTGTCTGAACTGCCTATTCAGTAGGTTACCTGTACAGTAGTTTAGAACCTATTCCGCAGGTTACGTACCGGTTCAACATAGACAAAAAAGCGAGAGGTTGTTTCTCGCTTCAAAATACTGAGCTTTATTTGGTTAGTGTCTACTTCGTTTTTGCAACCAGCGCAGGCTGAGAAAACTGTATACCGTTCCAACCATGAACCATGAAGTTACGAATATTTTGATGGTCGGTGTTCTCTGGAAAATCTAGCACGTCGTTACGATAAAATTGACCAAAACAAGCAAGTGTTTGCTCCGCAGATAAACCTTGCTCTAAACCAAAAGCAAAAATCTTACACGAACCATTATTCTGCCCTGCAGTATTCACCACTTCACCATTGCGAAATTCACTCTCCGCAAAAACATAGTGAGCTTCGATTACTTGCATTGTATCTTCAAATTGCACGCTTTCAGGGGTTTCAGCCAGAGTATTTAATAAGGTTTCCAGTTCCATTTACTATTTCTCCATCAAGTATATATCTGTCAGCAGTTTATCTTGTTTTACGACAAGAGTAAGCCGTTGTTTACTTGGGACAGCGATTCACTTTTTGAACAAACAATGCAAATTACCTCAATGAAACTAATGACATAGTTTTATCAGGACGTTATATTATTTTATCAGACGATTAACATTGTTCAGTAACGAATATGCATAAAGATAAAAACTTAGAACTGTTTAGATACCTCAAACCCGGTACAAAAACAGCAGGTGTATTAGAATTTGGCCCAGACGACTCGATCCAGATCACTACACTCTATATCGGACACAAAGAAGAACAATACCTTATCCTTGAGTTGTCACAAAAAGCGACAGAAGCACTGACGCTAAGAAAACTCATCAACGTGGATATTATTGTTCGTGCCATCACCGACACCGAACTTGGGCACATTGTCGCGTTTAAAACCAACGTACTGGCTCATATCACCTCGCCTGCACATCTTATTTTCCTTCGTCCGCCTTCAAGCTTTGCGACCAAGCCTATCCGTGAACACGAAAGATATAAGGTACGACTCAGCTGTGAAGTTACTTTCGATACTTTGTCATTAGATGCCACCCTGGTCGATTTTTCAGTCTCAGGCTGCGGCGTCTATATTACCCAGCAATCGGATATCGATGTCGGTTGGAAGATACAAGTAAACTCTGTCTTAAGTGAGTACTTAGATAGCGAACTGATCTACAACGTAGTGAGCAAAAAAAGACAAGGCCAAGGTTGGCTATTAGGCATTCAGTTCCCTGAACACCTAGATATGAGTGACGAGTTAAAAACGCTGCTGTTGGAGCAAGCATTTGTTGCCGGCTTTGTATAAATACATGTTCAAGTAAAGTTTATTCACAGCACTTGTTCTACCGCACTTTCAAAGGTTTAGATCAGTCGTTCGTTACATCCCAATGTGAGTTTTTAAAATGAACAAATGCTTGGTGTAGCGACTCTTCTTTAATGGGTTTTACAATCACGTAATTAGCCCCAGCAGCCATAAAGCTGTCTCTTGTCGACGCTTGAGCATCAGCGGTACACGCATAAATCGGGGCTGCAACGCCAATATCATCCCTAAGCTGCTGAGTAGTTTCAACGCCACCAAGATTGGGAAGTTGGTTATCCATCAAAATAAGATCATAGGTTGTCGCCTTAGCCATTTCTAGCGCTTCTAAACCGTCTTTTGCCCATGTCACCACCATGCCATATTTTTTGCAAAAAGCTTGCGCAATAAATGCATTGGTGTGATTGTCTTCCACCAACAATACGCTCAAAGATCGACTAAACAACGCCTCTGGTTCGATATCAGCGTGTTGCTTCATGTCCAATAGCGGCTTAGAGTGCACTTCCACTGGAATTTCTATAATGAACTCCGAACCTTGGTTTATCTCACTGCGGACTTGAATGTCCCCTTCTAGCATATCGACCAGATTTTTTACAATCGTTAGGCCCAACCCTGTCCCACCATATTCACGAGTCGTGGTTTCTTCTGCTTGAACAAAGGGTTCAAATACAGCGTCAATCTTGCTTTCATCAATACCAATACCGGTATCTTTCACTCGAACGATCAAACTCGCATGGTCTGAGTTAAAGATACTTTCGAGTTCAAAACTAACGGAAATACCGCCTTGGTGAGTGAACTTAAGAGCGTTACTCACCAAGTTAAACATGATTTGATTCAGGCGCACTTGGTCGGTGTTTATTTCAATGTCATCAGCCAAGTGATTCACAATAGTAAATGCGATCGATTTATCGCCACAAAGCGGACGATAGATACTGTATAATGTATTAACCAGTTCCCCCAAGCGGAAGTCTTTCTTTTGAATATTGAACTGCCCCTGCTCTATCTTTGAGAAGTCCAAGATATCGTTAAGTACCGCCAGCAAATGTTCCGCACTATTACAAAGTACATCCACCTGTTCACGGTTATCTTCACTGTGTATAGAGCGCTTTAGCAACTGAGAAACACCAAGAATACCGTTAAGCGGTGTACGAATCTCATGGCTCATCTTTGCGAGGAAATCTGCCCGCACATTCGCAAGGTGCTCAGCTTCTTCTCTTGCTCGATCGGCCTGCCTCTCGGCTTCAATGAGCTTAGTAATGTCTTGGCCTTGTACCACGACACCGGTAATGCCATGTTCCACACGAATAGCAGACATGTTCCAGCGAAACACCTTTTCACCAATGGGAACGTTAATGCCCGTCAGCTTTGAACCTTGAACCACCATATGAATATTCGGTAGCATGCGATGCTCAAACTCTTGAGCCACTGCTCCGTAGTTATCATCGGCGTCAAATAGCGCCATACGAGCAGCGGGGTTCATCTGAATTAAGTCACCTTTATCTGACCAAACCAAGATAGGTGAATGAGCAAAGTTAAAGAGATCTTGGAATTTTTGGTTCTGTTCAGATAAACGTTCAAAAGTGTCCTCAAGGGTGCAACCAATATGATGAAACTCGAAAATGTTGGAGCCATCGAACTTGTTGTACTCTTCGCCGTCACTTGCTGATCGAGTAAAGTCCATCAACTTATCGAGTTCAGCCGCCACCTTTCTTTGAATCCAAGTTCGTGCAAAGAAAGACATCAATATGATCACCACAATCACAACAATGATCGCACGCTCATAGTTCTCTTCTAACGCAATGAAGTTCGTGTTCTTTTGGACAGCTCGAATGATGAGAGGCGTTTCAACAGCATTGATCTTAATAGTTGCGATGGTGACGAAATGGCGAGGTAATTGCTCGTACATTTTGTAGTTGAGAATATCCGTTATTGTGTAACTTTCATCGCCACTGAATGTTGACGTAACCGGTGTACCGTGTGCTTCAATAACGATGTTCTCGCAATTGCTTCCCTGTTGAATCGATTCTGCAAGCGAGAAGTTATTATCGAGTACGATCGCGATATAGAGCTGGCCAAGAACCTCCCCTGTTTTGTTATCCACAATAGGAGTTCGGCGAGCCAACAAATGACGCTTACCAATATCGGTTATCACTTTAATGAAATGCCAGTTACTACTAAATGAAACCTCATCAGAGATATGTTTTAAGTTGGACTCGTCCAATCCATAAAACTGGCCATTACCATCGTCCCAAGCCAAACCATCATGAGTAGACACAAAACGCAAATCCGGTGCATGATCAGGTTCACTTTGGTCAACACCAAAAAAGAAGTAACTCAAAGCCTCTTTATTGCCAGTAGCAAAATACGCTCTTAGTGTTTCACTGTGTGAGCTACTGTCTTGATGAATTTGTAGCACCGACAAACGATAATCAAACATATTTTGGATGAGGCTTGAGGTTTGTTTAACCGTTCGATTCGTCTCTTGCTTTACGATGGTACTACTGGTCTCATAAGTATGAATAAGCACGCCAAGTGCCATCACACCTATCACTAAAATAATGATACGCGTAATGAGCCTAGCTAAAGTGTTTCTAGGTGTACTGGCGTAACTTTTCTTCATTATTGGCCTGAGTACCTAAATGCTCGCTGCTTAAGTTCTGAAATACGTTCTGGAGAATCTTCCTTGGTCACTACTTCAAATTCGCCAGAGTAAACGGTAGGAACTTTCAATCCGGCTAGATCCCACTTTATTGCCTCTGCCATAGCGATACCGGTATCATCATTCATGCGCATAACAGTGACATCTAGGTCGCCCCTTGCAATGGCTTCAAGTTCAGCGGATCCGCCTCCCCAGCCATTAACTAAGATATCTCGACCAGATTCACGAATGGCTTCTACTGCGCCCAAAGCGACATCGGTTGAACACGCATAGATAAAGTCTAGATCCTTATCGTTCGCTATGCTGATTTTAGCCGCTTGATAACCACTTTCCTTATCAGATCTTGTGTAGAACGAAGACTTAAGATCAAAATGAGTACCGGTATTCACTTCATGGATAAAGGTATCTCCACGCGCATCACTGATGTAACCTTGCGAATAGTATAAAACAGAATACTTACTTGCTGGTTGGCTAACTTCTTTAAAATAATTTGCCAGTTTCAAACTACCGGTCGCATGATCAAAACCCACATACATGAATGGCTGTCTATCGGCCCACGCTCGGACTGGGGTCGTAATATTTTGAAGAATCAGTTTGGTGTCAGTTGAATTCAACACGTGCTCAATAAACTTGCGATGACGCGTCGTATCTAACGTAAAAATCAGATAGTCCGTCTTGTTTTCAATCGCCTCTTGCAAAGAAATGCTCTGTTGAGAGACATCTGCATTTACACGTGTAAACACTTGGTTAATTTGATATCGAATTCTCAGCTTATCGAGACGTTTCTCAAAAGCTTGGATATTACGAACCCAATAATCAGAGATCTGTTGACCCGGATACACCACTGAGATCGTAATAGGCTCATTTTGAGCTCGTCTCAATGGCACAGGGTGATTTTGCACAGCTTCGACCATTTTATCGGTCAGTGCTTTTTGCTCTGGAAACTTGGAAAGAAAATCTTGGTATTCCCAGTAACCATTGAGGACATGAGTTCCGTGGGAGAGAGCGGACGCAGAAAATACGGCAAGTCCAAACAACATCAATAAACGTTTCATATTTTTCTCGTTCTATATGAGCTACTTTGGCTCATTTTTTAACCTAGCATGACACCATCTCTTTGTATGGCTAAAAGATATTATGTAGGACAACGGTGATAAATGATAGCGCCTCATAATAATTGGAACGACATTCTAAATGAGCGATATGTTAATTTGGAATGGAGATTAGTAACAACAAGCTAGATGATGAAATAAGGCTCTCAAGACGAAAGTGAATTAATACATACAATCAATAACTTAGAGTAATCCAGCGTAATATTTACATTATTAAGATTTAATCAATAACAAACATTTTGGCTATGAATTATGAGACTTCGATATATTGAATTCTGCCTTGTTGCCACTCAATAATCAGTTTAAGTGATACCAGTTTTTCTTTGCGAGATTTTGGTAGTTGCTTGATCGCGTATTCGGTTTTCAACGCCTCACTTTTTGACCCAACACCAAAACTCCAAACTAGCTTAAGCGGGCCTTTACCTTTTAAAGCTTTGGCGCCTTTACCGGTTTGATGTTGTTCAAATCGACGCTCTAAATTATTCGTCACGCCACAATAAAGGGCATTGTGACGATTGCGGATTAAGTACACGACCCAATCCGCATTTTTATCAGACTCAGACATCTAAAGCAGTGATTCAACCAGAGCCTTAAGCTCTGCCACTTCTTCACGTAGGCTTGCGACTTCTGATTCAAGCTCTTCAAACTTTTCGCTTGTCGCAGAGGGTGCAGCCGTACTTACCGATGCCGTCGCAAACGCTTCAACATCCACTTCACCACTCAATAAGTGCTGGTAGCGTGATTCACGTTTACCCGCTTCACGTGGTAGCTTCACGACTAAAGCACCCGCTTCTCTTACGGCTAATTTATCGAGTGTCGCTTCAACCTCTTTTACATCACCAAAATTAGCAAGACGACCAGTACGAGTGCGCAGTTCGCCAGGAGTTTGCGCCCCACGAAGCAGCATACAGCAGATGATTGCGCGCTCTTGCTCTGTAAATTGCAAATCACCAAATTCAGTATTACAGAAACGATGCTGATACTTATTAACACGGCTATTGAAGCTGCTCTCATCACTCACCATGCGGCGAGCTATCAAACCATCAACCGCATCTAAAACGTCCGACTCAGACAGAGAGAGAACGGGCTCACGGTTACTCTTTTGGTTACATGCAGTCGTTAAGCTGTTTAACGTTAACGGGTAATGATCCGGAGTAGTGACTTCTTTCTCGATCAAGCAACCGATAATTCTCACTTCAATTGGGGAAAGTACTGTGTTCATCGTTTTTCCTTTTTATTATTTTGATAATTCCATCTCAACATTTAACAATGCAGCCAGTAATGGCTAATGCTCAGACAAAATCGGTACTCGTTTCTTTCTGCCTTGTTCATCAATCATTATGATCTTAGAACGATTTAGCTCTATTTCCACGACTTCCAAATAAGTACGTTCTTGTACATACGCATCACGAAGCTTGTTTTGCTCTGCCGAAGGTTCAGTGACATCGTCGCCCAAATCTTCTGTTTCCAGTTGTTGTTGATTCATTTCACATTTCGTATCAATGCCGTGTCTATCTGGATACTAACTTGAACAGTTAGATAAAAACAATCGCACTTTAGCGAGAGTGCCGAATAATTATACAACCTTACTTTTGCTTTGATCTAAAGACTGTTACAACACTAACTGATGTGCTTTAATCAGAACCAGACAACGTATTTGACGATTAGGAAAAGGAATCTATGAGCAGCGTATTTGAAATTGTTAACCAAGCACGACGTAAGAACAAACTTAAGCGTGAACTTTTAGACAACGAAAAGAAAGTTCGCGACAACCGCAAGCGTGTCGACCTTCTTGATAACCTACTTGATTACATCAAGCCAGAGATGACTCACGACGAGATCTTAGGCATTATCAAAAACATGAAAGCTGACTACGAAGACCGCGTTGATGATCACATCATCAAGAGTGCAGAGATCTCTAAAGCTCGTCGCGACATCAGCCGCCGCATTCGTGAACTAACAGAAGAAGACAAGCAAACTCAAGGTAAGAAGTAATCTAACCTAGCGAATTTACTTGCAACAATGTTAGTAACCCACTCTTAGTAGTGGGTTTTTTTATGCCCAAATTCTAACGTCTATACTTAAGCGAAAGTAAAACTGAGCAACTGTAAAACTAACTAGGTGAACGTAAGCAACGGAGTGACCTATGTACGCAAGTATTCTGATTACCTTAGCGCTATCAACAACTCAACCCTATCCTGAAGAATTTGAAAGGCTTTATACTGAAGAAACTGAAATTACCTACGACGACCTCGTGGTGGATGTTCATGGCTACAAGGTTCCTACTCGTTCGGCATTTCGAGGCTGGATGCTGCTGAATCACGCAGAAGACAAAGTAAAAGAGATTGGGCAACAGCTTAAAGAAGCGGGCATTACGCAAAGCATGCCTCTGCATTTAGTCTTGTTGCAAGGCACGGATTGGGCAATGAGTAATACGACCCTGTTCACCCTTCCCAATAAGAAACATGTGCCAAACATGATCAATACCCTTAAGTACATACAACAATATATTGAGCCTGAAATTGGCGTTGTTATCCCTGTATCCGGAGAGCGAACCAATATCTACAATCAACAAGCTGGCGGCGCACTGCGAAGTAAACACTTGGAATTCTGCGCCTTAGACTTAGTTCCTGCGAATGATATTACTCGCGAAGATCTACACGTGAAACTTAAAAAGATTCATGCTGAATTTGGGCAAAAAAATAACGTTGGGCTGGGTTTGTATTCTGGTGTTCGATTCCACATCGATACTTGCGGATTTAGACAGTGGTAACCACTCAATGGAGTCATAATGACTTAATTATTATCAGATTCATTATGACTCAAATAATTAGCAGAACACTTTAACCAATTGATTTAATGATTAAAATAAAACTGGAACGCTAATTGCTATTGATAACAAGTATCATAATTATTAATAGCAATTAGGAATTCAATATGAAGACGATGACTCAACGCTTTCAAACGCTACTTTCTGTTTCAAACTTCAGTCTAGCAACCACCGCCTTGCTTATGCTACTCAGTATTATTGTTGCTTATCCGATGGCCGATCACTTCTCACTGCCAATTCAAATTGTCGCACACATCAGCACGATCTTAGTGGCTGCATTACTAAAGATTAGTTATGTCGGTCGCTGCCTTGCGCAATACAACCTTGGGTTAGAAGTTCGCTAAATCGTACAGTGCTAGCCTTGATAATGAGCCAGCTAGACAATATCAAGGCTACTGAAAAGGTCATACAGTTGGTGGGATTTATAAGGTTTCGGCAAGTAGGCATTCATGCCCGCTTCAAAGCAATCTTTGATGTCTTCTTCCAGCACACTAGCGGTTAAAGCAATGATGGGTAATGGCGCAGCTTGCTGATCAATCTCCCACTGTCGAATCGCACGAGTCGCAGTTATACCATCCATAACAGGCATCATGCAGTCCATTAAGATGGCATCAAACTGAGCGCCTTGAGTGATGACATCCACCGCTTCTTGGCCATTACTGGCAATCAAATATTCATAGCCCGCTTGCTCAAGGAAGAAGCTCGCTATCTTCTGATTCATTAGGTTGTCTTCAACAATCAGAATACGTCGGTTCAGAGAACGAACCTCTTCATCTTTTACTTCCACCGTCGGCGCTTGTTCTTCACCGATATCGAGCGATTGTAAGCTGTTTAAGAATCGTCGACCCAAGAATGGCAATGTATGAGTTGAGTGAACCGTTTCTGTGATTAGATTGGTTTTAAAGAGATGATGCTGACACACGATAACGCGAGCCAAAGGGTATAACGCCTTCAGCGTCGTAAGATCTTTATCCATGGAGTGATGCAGCGTATGACAATAAAGTATGAAGTCACTTTCTTTCAGGTTTTCATCAAGATCCGAAATGGATGACACGACATTAGGTCGAACATTTAAGCGTTCACACTCTTTGACCAGTTGATCGAGGTAATTGAAAGAATTCGAGATAATAGTCGCACGGTTTAGGTTGTCGAAGGTTTGAAGATGAGTTTCGACAGTGTCGACATACAAACAAAAAGTGAACGTTGAGCCCTCTCCTTTCACTGAACGCGCGGTAATGTAACCACCCATCAAATCAACAAGCTGTCGACAAATCGCAAGCCCTAACCCTGTCCCACCGAATTGGCGAGTAATGCTGCCATCTTCTTGAGTGAAAGGTTCAAATATGGACTCTAACTTCTCTGGCTCAATCCCAATCCCGGTATCAGACACACTGCATTCAAGCTTGCCTCTACCCAAAGACATAGGTGTGTATGCGATATCCGTCGTAATCGTGCCCTTTGACGTAAATTTGATAGCGTTAGACAGCAAATTGGTCAGCACCTGCCTTACACGGTACTCATCGAAAAACAGCTGCGGTGGCGTTTGGGAATCGATATTGATGTCGAGTTCGATATCCTTACTTATCGCTTTGGATAAAATCACACTTACTGAGTCGTAAACCGCCTCTCTCAGATCAGCATTGTGTGGCGATAGCATTAAGTTGCCCGACTCGATTTTGGACAGGTCAAGAATGTCATTAAGCAGAACCAGTAATGAGTGAGAAGACGATTCGATATCTCCTAACACTTCTTGTTGATTCGCGCTCAGTTGGCTTTGAGATAAAATTTCAGCCATCCCAATAATCCCGTTGAGTGGTGTACGTATCTCATGGGACATATTGGCTAAAAATGCGCTCTTCGCCTTATTAGCCGAAATTGCATCTTCTTTTGCTTCTACTAACTCTTTGTTATGTTGATAGTTACGCTCCATCACTCGATTCAAAGTTTCAGTGAACTCGGCAAGTTCATCGTTACCTTGAATATGAATGACCTTGGGCTTGCCGTAGCTATCCGCGCATTCAGACACCCCTTTCAAAATAATCGATAGGTTTCGATTTAAGCGAAGAGATGTCGCTACACCAAGCCACAACAACACACCTGAAACGACAAGAATAAGCAATGTCATAACCAAGGTTTGCCTTTTTTTCAGCGCTATATTTTTGGTCAGATCAAACTGTAATTGCTTCGTGTAAGCACCCACTGCCTTTGAAATCGCTAACTTCTTTCGTTCTAAACCTTCCACATGTTCATATATTTCAGGCGACGAGAAGTCACCTTTGAGGATTCGAGCTGTAAAACGGTTTTGAAATTCATCTTTAGAAAACGTACTTAATAGCTTTCTAATTTCAGGCGAACGGCTTCCTGATCGGAAAAACGTATCTAATAACTGCTGCTGCCTTTCTAAAGCACCAACATAACTCAATAAATATTGATCTATCAGCTCTGGAGAACGATACAAGCGGTAGCTCAACCACGCTTCTCGCTGAGTCCAGAACACGTAGTGAGTAAGATTGATAAACATCGCGTCAGCTTGACTGATCTTTTCGTCCACGATGATAATGCGATATTCAGATAGCTCCATTAACACACCTTTTAGCAAGTCAAAGGCATGCTCTGTCAGTTGCGTGTTGTTGTCCGTAATTTGTGATGCGTCGTTGTTCATACTGGAGGTTACGCGAGCGAGTTTCGCTAACACACTCTTAAGCTCAACCAACTGCGGTTCAACAGTCCAATTGCTATCGAACTGTCGAAGCTGTTTTTCGTACTGAGCCAGTCTAGCTAAATCAGCTTGCAGCTTTAAAAGCAGCAGCTCTTTCTCTGGAGAGTCATTAGACAGAACCAACCATCGATAAGCATCGCTTGAAACGGTATTAAAAGATTGAAGCGCTTCAACCTTAATACGAGTTGTTTCAAGGTGATTCATCTTCTTATCGTTCTTGAGCACTTCATTGACTGTAAAACCAAACATGATGAATACAGAAACCGTGGAAAGAAATATAAGACGCCATCTAATTGACATGTTTATCATTTTTATAACGACTCCCTTCCCGAAAGTAATTTTACCTAGCCCAAGTTAAGAATAGGACATTAACAGGACTTATTGATCAAATTGGATATGAACAAACGATACTCTGAGCCCAGAACGGTAAATTATGATCAACTTACCTCCATGTTTAGGCTTTAAAGGGGGGGCTTTAACTAAACAGATAGACTCAAAACAAATATGCTTTAAGCAGTTGTGCTGTAAACAAGTGTGCTTTAAACACGCGAGGTCTAAACACAAAATGTTTAAACAGGAGGAGTATAGATGAGAGAGCTGTATACAAACGAGGTATGAACAAGTGAAATTTAACGAAGCAAGCTTTATCCAGTTATTATCACTCGCATAATAAGCAAACGGCCACGCTTCTCGGCTCCACAAGGTTGGGAGTAATGACTCTATAAACCAACAAACACCGAAGTTAAGTGAAATTTGTGAGATCCAATCGTTTGCGTCATGCACTTTTCGCACTCGAATTCGGCGTATTCAAAGGTCGAAGAAGAAAACGCATTGATCACCTTATTTGTCGTTTACTGTTTACGTGTAACTTGAGCTCACGATCACACCTTTAATGATCACTATGACTTTTATTACATATAATATTTTGATTTGAGTATTTTTTGGCGAAAAATAAGTGCTACAGATTGTTAAAGTCAATAGCCTTTATCGACACTTAAAACTTGATTTATGGCTAATATAAAGCCAACTTACAGATAATTTGTCTGCATTTATTTTTCCTAGCAGAATAACCCGTCGTACCTTACAATCCTGCCACATAAAAATTACAAGTTGCACACAAGGCATATCAAGCACATTTAAGTGGCAATAAAGACCACAGCCTGATGCCTCAAATCCCCTATGCTGATTGGCTTCCCTACAACCGCCATGAATGCAGAAACTTAACGTGAAAGGTCCCGAGTAAAGATGAGTCCCGAAAAGCACCTCCTAGACTGGCAAACTAGTCAAACTATTGCTGAATCCATCGCTCCAACTTTAGGTCAGTTATACCGTCAAAAAGGCGTAGAAGTTATCCTCTTCGGTAAGACCCTGGTTAACGCGACAACTATCGACATCATCAAAGCTCACCGCATCGCAAAACGTTACACAGGTTCTCCGCTTACCGCAGAACAGACTCAACCAATCATTCAACACCTTCTCTCTATGGACTTATCTCCATGTCGTATCGATGTTGGCCGCCTTGCTCATACATTCTGGCAAGATCGCGAAGACACACACGGGTTGGATGATTTCCTACAAACTGCACTTTTAGAATCGCTTGAAGGCGATGCAATGACAGAACCTCGCGATGTTGTCTTGTACGGTTTTGGTCGTATTGGCCGCTTGCTCACTCGTCTATTGATCGAGAAAAGTGGCCCAGGTTACCCACTACGTTTACGTGCAATTGTTGTTCGTGGCGGCAAAGATGGTGACTTAGAAAAACGTGCAAGCTTGCTACGTCGTGACTCCGTTCATGGCCAATTCAACGGCAGCATCGTTGTAGACCAAGAACGTAAAGCGATCATCGTTAACGGTAACTTCATCCAAGTTATCTACGCAAACAAGCCAGCAGAAGTGGATTACACATCTTACGGCATCGAGAATGCACTTGTGGTTGATAACACAGGTGTGTGGCGTGACGCTGAAGGCCTAAGCCAACACGTTGAGTGTAATGGTGCGAAGAAGGTTCTACTGACTGCGCCAGGCAAAGGTGAAATCAAGAACGTTGTATTTGGTGTAAACCAAAATGACATTCAACCAGAAGATACGATCATCTCTGCTGCAAGCTGCACAACCAACGCGATTACGCCAGTATTAAAAGCGGTTCACGACAAGTTTGGTGTCCTATCAGGTCACATCGAAACGGTTCACTCATTTACCAATGACCAAAACCTAATCGATAACTTCCACTCAGGTGATCGTCGTGGTCGTGCTGCTTCATTGAATATGGTACTGACATCGACTGGCGCTGCTAAAGCGGTATCAAAAGCGATGCCAGAAATGGAAGGTAAGCTAACAGGTAATGCGATTCGCGTACCTACGCCAAACGTTTCAATGGCAGTAGCAAACCTAAACCTTGAGAAAGGCACAAACAAAGAAGAGTTGAACGAATACCTGCGTGAAATGGCGCTATCTTCAACTTTATCTGCACAGATTGATTACACCGACTCAACCGAGATTGTATCTACCGATTTGGTTGGTTCTCGCCACCCAGGTGTGGTTGACGGTGTTGCAACTATCGCGCAAGACAACCGCGCTGTTCTTTACATTTGGTACGACAACGAGTTTGGCTACAGCTGCCAAGTTGTTCACTGTATGGAACAGATGATGGGTGTTCGTTACAAGACATACCCTGAAGTATAAACTGCTTAGAGCCTGTAAATTGCTTAGATTCTATAAACAGTTTTAGGTAACCAGCTCCACAACATAATAATTATATCTGCGAGGTCTGTAATGGGCTTTGCAACCCTTCTTGTTTTACTCCCCCGTATAAACAGGAAGGTTGCCACTTAGATCTGCTCTCTCTATCTGATCTAAGTGGCCTTTTTACATCTGGCAAGCTAACTTTTATCGCTATGACAAGAACTTTATCCTCGTCACTCTTGGAAAGCTTCACTTCACATCTGTTACAACTCAATCTCAACATCTGACTGAATCGAACTCGAACACGCGAGTACATAACCTTGTTCAATCTGTTCTGGCGTCAATGTTTCTTGGCTGCTTGATTCCACTGAACCTTTGGTTACTTTGCACTTGCAAGAACCACAAATCCCACTACGACAAGCGATGATAATTGGAACGCCTGCTTTCTCTAATGAATCAGCGAGTGGTGTACCCGCCTCCGCTTCTACTTCTGCGCCAAATGCAGGAACAAACACCTTAACGGCGCCATTTGAATCTGCTGACGCTTCTGCTTGTGGTTCTTCTGAAGCAGTATTGCTATTGGCTAGTGAATTATTACTTTGAGTCGCTGGAGTAAAACTTTCTTGGTAGAAGTTATCCATGTTGAACTCAAGTTCTTTCAGGTAGTTTTCTATGTCTTGCATAAAGCTAACCGGCCCACACAAGTAAACGGTTCTGTCTAAAATGTCTGGGCTGAGTGTTACCAACCAGCTCTTGTCTAGACGACCTTGGGGAGCAGTTGTTCCTTCACTGTCTTTCAGAAGTAACTTAAGGTTAAAGTTAGCGTGTGTCTCATCAAGTTGGTTAAGCTCTTCAAAGTAGATAGTCTCGCGTCGATTACGTGCCATGTGAACAAAATCGATTTCAACATCACTGCCTTGAGCCAACCAATACTTTGCCATCGCCATCACCGGAGTGATACCGCAACCCGCGCTCACTAACGTTACTTTCTTGGTAGCTGTTGGCATGCAATCAATACAGTTAAACGCACCAGCAGGCTTCAATACAGAAACTTCATCACCTTCATCAAGTTCATCAACAATAAAGTTCGAAACCAAACCACCTTCCACACGCTTTACCGTCAGCTTCAGGCGGTTATCTTCAGGACAAGACGCTACAGAATAAGCACGGTAATCCGTTTTCGCCGGCATATCCAAACCCAGAGTAATAAATTGTCCTGGCTTAAAGTTGAAATGTAAGTCTTGTGGAACGCTGCCAAGCTCAAAGCTGACCGTATCTGGCGTCTCATGCCATTTCTTTAAACACACTAAATTGATTGAATCGCTATCCGACCATGCATACATAGTTCGTGTACCTTGCTAATGACTAGATGATTAAATGACTAAAGATTTAAATCGAAAAAGCCCCGCCGTTGTCTGTTTTAGAAAAACGTCACAACAACGGGGCTTAGAGTTGGCTTAAATTAAGCCGCTAAGATTGTTTTAAGATCTTGCTCTGGCGTTGAGATAGAACGCATATCGAACTCGTCTTGCATAATCTTTAATAGGTTTTCTGTTAGGAAGGCAGGTGCTGTTGGGCCAGTGTAAATACCTTTCACACCAAGAGCAAACAGGGTAAGCAGGATAACGATCGCTTTTTGCTCGAACCAAGATAGAACCAGCGTTAACGGAAGTTCGTTGATACCACAATCAAACTCTTGAGACAGTGCGATAGCAAGCTGAATCGCTGAGTAAGCATCGTTACATTGGCCAACATCTAACAGACGTGGGATACCGTTAATGTCACCAAATTGGTTCTTGTTGAAACGGAATTTACCACATGCCAATGTCAGGATTACTGAATCTTCTGGCGCTTGAGCTGTGAAGTCTGTGTAGTAGCTACGCTCAGACTTGTCACCGTCACAACCACCGACTAGGAAGAAGTGCTTGATGTTGCCTTCTTTTACTTGCTCAATAACCGCAGGTGCCGCTTCCATCAGTGCGTTACGACCAAAACCGACAGTGATCATCTGCTCGATCTCGTCGTGTTTGAAACCTTCTTGCGCAAGAGCACAGTCGATTACTGCGCTGAAATCGTCGCCTTCAAGGTGATCAACACCCGGCCAGCCTACAATGCTACGTGTAAATAGACGGTCTGCGTATGAACCTACATCTGGGTTAAGTAGGCAGTTAGATGTCATTACGATGGCACCAGGGAAGTTAGCGAATTCTTTTTGCTGGTTCTGCCAAGCGCTGCCGTAGTTACCCGCAAGGTGTGGGTACTTGTTCAGTTCAGGATAACCGTGTGCAGGTAGCATCTCACCATTGGTGTAAACGTTGATGCCCTTGCCTTCAGTTTGTTGAAGGATCTTTTCTAGATCATGTAAGTCGTGACCAGAAACAAGAATACAGTGGCCTTTCTTAGTCTTAACATTCACGGTTGTTGGTTGAGGGTGACCAAATGCATCTGTCTCACCTTTATCCAGCATTTCCATTACTTTGTAGTTCATCAAGCCAATCTGCATTGATGTATCAAGTAACTGTTTTAGATCGGATGGATCTGTACCTAGGAACGCCATGATTTCATGGTATTCAGCAAAAATTGCATTATCAGTTTGACCAAGAACGCGAGCGTGCTCCATGTAGGCTGCCGCACCTTTTAAGCCGTATAGGCAAAGAAGACGAAGACCAATCACATCTTCGTGTTGAGAGTCGTGACCACGGTTTACAGCAGCTTGAGGCGCAAGTGCCAATAGCTCTGAAGAATCTGTTGGTAGATCGAACTGTGCTGCTGCAGAAAGCTCTGGAATTTCAAAACCAATCAATGTTGCTGCGCGCACTTTTTGCTCTAAACGCTGCTTGAATTCATGAGACTGTTGAGCGAATTCGATAATACGAGCAGGGTCGAAGTTAACGTTAGTCAGCGTTGCGAAGAACGCTTTTGGCGCCCACTCATCAACTTCTGTATCAATAACATCGCAAGTGCGACCTAGGCTTGCCCAAAAAGAAACACCTTGAAGAGAATGCACCAACACGTCTTGAAGGTCGGATACTTCCGAGGTTTTTCCACACATGCCTTGTGCGAAAGAACAGCCTTTTACGGTTGGGGTTTGAATCGTTTGTTCACATTGAATACAGAACATAAAGGGGCTCCAGTAATTTTTTATTAGCTGTAAGTGCTTTGCTTACAGTGACTTATTCCAAACCCTATAGAGCATCAACCGTGCCAACTTTTAACTCATTGATTTTATTGGCCTTGCCTTTATTCCCTTGTTTTAGTGCGTGATTATGACTACATATAAACTCTCAATCCACACACACCTGTGTCATAGTGACTCTCTAGAATTATTTGGTGGTGTTCATGTTTCGTTCAGAATAGAAGCGATATAGTAACAACATAGAAAAAGAGGAATGAATATGAAAAATATATTAGTTACGATTGTTGCGTTGTTTACTGGCCTTTTGGCGTTATTCACTAGCTTGATCCTTGCTATTCCTTTAGCTATCGCAGCTTTAATTACTGGCAAGCGCATTCAGAATCAAATGAAGAAACAAGGTTTCGCAGCTCATATGAACACTCGTCAGTCATCAACCAATGATGCCGGTGTTATTGAAGGTGAATACGAAGACCTTTCAAGCAGAAAGTAATCTAAACTTTAGCTTCAAACATAGTGAAAGCACAACAGAGACAACATTAAAAAATGCATAGAAATACCATTCTAACGCTGCTCGCCTTAACGACTTTAAGTCTCGTTGGTTGTTCCAACGAGACATCTATACCCGCTTACGAAACATCTCCAAGCTTGCCGGCCTATCAGCAAGATAGCTTTGATGCCTACGTCAATGACACCCAAGATTGGCTGCTGAAAAACCGCGTGTTCATGACAAAAGACAAGCAGCTTGAGATTCAACTGAACTCCCCGACTGAATACAAACCTACCAAACCTAACGGCAAGGCAGTGTTATTGGTCCATGGATTAGGCGATTCACCCTATTCGTTTAAAGACATCGCTACCCATTTGGCTGAGCAAGGTTACTTAGTGAGAACCGTATTGCTTCCGGGTCACGGCAGTCGTGTGGGTGACCTAATGCAACCGAGCTTAGAAGATTGGCAAGGTGTGGTAGCTCACCATACTAAGTTGCTTGAGCAAGAGTATGATTCTGTGTGGCTTGGTGGCTACTCAACAGGTGCAAATCTCGTCACGTCACAGGCGATGAACGATCCAAAGATCTCCGGGTTGCTGCTGTTTTCTCCTGCGTTTCAACCAAGATCGTCTGCCGTTCAATACGCTGGGCTAGCAAGCTACTTCGTCACTTGGGCGGATCAAGATCCTGAAGACAATGTATTGCGTTACAACTCATTGCCAATGAACGGTGCCTCGGTTTACTACGAGACATCAGAGGTCGTTCGTGATGACTTACAAGATAAGCACTTCGATAAACCGGTGTTTATTATAATGAGTGAAGGCGATAGCGTGATTGACACCAGTTTCGTTCAACAAGCGTTTACTGAGTCCATGCCCAACCCAAACAATGTGTTGATTTGGCAAGGAGAGACGACACTCGATGATCCGCGAGCGGTTCAGTACAGCATGAAGCTCCCGGAGCAACGCATCTCGAACGGTTCTCACATGGGTTTACTGTTCTCACCAAGCAACCCGTATTACGGAATCAATGGTAGCGAGAAGATCTGCTCCAATGGTCAAGAGGAAGGTTTTGAAGAACAGTGCAACGCGACAAGTGAAGTTTGGTACTCAGCATGGGGGTATCGTGAAGAAGGGAAGAACCATGCTCGTTTGACCTATAACCCTTACTTTGCTGACTCAATGAAAGAATTAGATACGGTTCTAAACTCAGCAGGCTAACTTCTGTTAGCTGTTAACTGTTAGCGTTTAGATAAGTAGAAACAAAAACGGCTCACAAGATAATCTCTTGTGAGCCGTTTTAGATCTTAAGGTCTAGTGATGACTAAATCATCCACACCACACGCACAGCAAGCAGAATCAACACCACACCAGATAGTCGGTCAATCAACTGAGCTTTCGATCGAATACGTTCAACAATCAAAGGGCTAGACAACACCAAGGTGATAAATGTGTACCATAAACCGTCTACAAGTAGCGGCGTTGATACGATAATCACTTGATTGGTCAGTTCATTCCCTAACGCAACAAATTGGCTAAACAGAGCGATGAAGAACAGCGCGATTTTTGGGCTCAAGATAGAGATCAAGAAAGCCTCGCGAGCAGACTGCATGTAACTCATCTGTTCACCCGCTTCCAATTTCGCGGCAACACCACCTTTCGAACGCAACGCATTCACGCCGAGATAAAGCAGATACGCTGCACCCGCTAAACTAATGGCTTTGAACAACATGGGTGATTGCTCAAGCACAACGGCTAAACCAACAATGGTTGCGAACGCATAAATACCGATGCCTACGGCGTGAGACCAAGCCGCGATAAGCCCGTTCATACGGCCACCAGCCAGACTGTGTTTTGCAATCATCGCCAAGCTTGGGCCTGGAGACATTGCACCCAACAAGCAAATCGCTAATAAAGAAAACCAAATTGTTACTGTCATCATTCCATTCCTAGTAAAACAAAGCGCCCCAGCGGAACGCTCTTTGCTTAATACTCAATACTTAGCACTTACCATAATTCGCAGAAGGTATTATTTGAAATCAAAGATTATCATTACATCTATGACTTCAAGTCATACTGATATTATAACTCGACTTCTGCATAGCTTGGAATGCCTTTTCTCTCGCCCATTTGTGGGCAGAGTCGTTGTCATACTTGGGGTGCCACATTAACCAATAGGTGTGCATTTCCGTATCAAATGGCAAAGAAAAATAGGCAGTATCGAGGTGCCGACCTAGGTTATAGGCGATATGTTCTGGCACGATCATCAAATAATCATCTTGCATTAATACGGTTCCTGCGGATGAAAAGAACGGGACCTGTAAAGCCACTCTTCGCTTCAGCCCTTGCTTCTTCAATGCTATGTCCGCGTAGCTGTCTTTATCTCCGCCACCTGTCACTTTGATGTGAGAGTAGCTGACGATATCTTCTGCACTCAAAGCCGATTGGTGGGCTAATGGGTGCGACTTGCGCATCAAACACACCGATTTATCTTCACCAAGCTTAATGCTTGATACATGTTCTGGCTTTGTGGGAAACATACTGGAAGCCAAATGAATACCCGACTCGTTCAGAGCTTCAAGGTAGTTTGGCTGCCACAAGCGGAAAGCTAAATTAATGTTCGGGGCTTCGGCGGACACCTCTGCAACAATAACAGGAAGAATATACTGAGCCACATAGTCACTCGAAGACAATACCAGTTCACCCTGCCAGTCTTTCGGTTCAAAGGGTTTATCGTCTAAAAGGTGGTCGAACTCTCCAAGCAAGTCATCGAGTTTACCTTTGAGCAACAAAGCACGGTTAGTCGGAACCAGTTTGTTACCATCACGAACCAGCAAAGGATCACCACATAGATCTCTAAGCTGAGCCAGTTGACGGCTCACCGCCGACTGCGTGATGTGCAAACGCTGAGCTGTTCGACTGACATGACACTCTTCAAGAAGCACATGCAGAGAGCGCAGTAGGTTTAAGTTGATATTGCCTAACATGAATGCACCGTCGCATTCTGTTTGTTAAAAAACTCCGTCAAGACAGTATGAGTCATGAGGTGTCGAAGCTCTGGATAGCTTTGCAGCCGATCGCGGATTTGATTCAAACGGTCCATGCTTTCAACTTCAACATAAAGCATCATGTCAGTCTCACCGCTAATAGAGTGGCACCATTGCACCTCATCAATACTCTGGATTCGTGTCGCGTAAGACTCACAACTATGGTCGCTGCTCGACATGTCGAACTTCAACAAGATGTAAGCGCACACATTCTTCGTTTGATTGGGCTCTGCCACTTGAGCACAATAACCCGTAATCACTTTGTCGCTTTCCAGTTTCTTGATTCTGGCATTCACCGCCGAACGCGAGAGACTGACATCTCGGGCGATATCGCTCACTGAGCATCGTGCATTGGTTTTGAGAATATCCAAAATTTGGCGATCAAATTTATCCATGCTTCTGATTCTTTCCATTTATTGTTCTATTTATAACGCCTAATTTGACACAACTTTCCTACTTATAACAGCCATTATAACAGCCGACACTTTCACGCTTAATCAAGTTAAAACCGTTAAAATGACGGTGTCTTAAGACGTTTCGCTAGCTGTATTATTGATGTCGACAATGTATGCTCTCATTCATAGCATCACCCATACATCAGAAGACAGGCACAAGAAGGCCGATATGATAAGCCAATAGCTAGGAGAGCGAATGACACAACTCAAACAAGAAATCACGCTTATTTCAGGAATCGGACAACTCTCGACTACCTTGCTAGGTACTGGATTATTTATGATCCCTGCCATCGCAGCAGGCATTGCAGGGCAGTTGTCACTACTCGCGTGGTTAATCCTGTTTATCGCTATTTGCCCGATTGCACTAACCTTTGCCGCATTAGGAAAACGCTACCCCAATGCAGGTGGCACGGCCTATTTTGTGCGTCAAGCATTCAGTGAGCGATTAGAAACCAGCGTGGCTTGGCTGTTTGTGAGTGTGATTCCTGTCGGTATTCCGGCTGCGATTGCATTGGCTGGAGGTTTTGCACAACAACTATTGCCAGCGCCACTCGACACACCACTTGGCGCTCAGTCCTTTACCGTCGCTCTGCTTATTGCTGTCAATTTGATGGGCAGTAAGTCTTCTGGCCGCTTACAAACGGTGATTGCCTTGTCGATTTTTGCCTTGGTTAGCGCCTTTGTTTGGAAAGCCGACATCACTGCAGCGGACATCGCAGTTCCGACCATGACGTCTGATTCGATGTGGTCGATTGGCGCAGCCTTAGCGGTAATGTTTTGGTGCTTTGTCGGGATAGAAGCCTTTGCTCACATGGGAGAAGAATTTAAAAATCCACAGCGTGACTTTCCCATCGCAATCATTGCAGGGTGTTTCGTTGCGGGCATAGTGTACTGGGCTTGCTCGGTGGTTATTATCAAGCTAGGCGCTTATGGTTCACCTGAATTTGATGCTGCATCCATCCCGTGGGTAACAGAACAACTGTTTGGTAATGGCTTCAAAACCGTCATCAGTGTGCTTGGTTTCTTTGCTTGTTTTGCTAGCCTAAACCTTTACACACAAAGCTTGTCTCGTATGATTTGGGCTCAGGCTCGCCAACACACTCCTACGAGTAGAATGGCTCAACTCAATAGCCGTGGCGTACCAATTTACCCAACCTTAGCAATTGGCTTTGTCGCGCTTATCTCTTGTGTGATTGGTGAGTTGTCTAATCTCGATCTCGAATTCTTTCTTAAACTCGCCAACGGTATTTTCGTTCTGGTTTATCTGCTTGCAATGTTAGCGGCTTGCCGATTACTGACTGGCGCATCTAGATACACCGCCATGCTCTCATTGGTCATCTGTACTTTAGTGTTTATCTGTTTAAGCTGGTCGATGCTCTATGCCGTGACTATTTTTGTGACATTGTCACTCCCTTGGCGTAAGTGGCTAGGTAAAGGTAAAACCGTTTCTGTCGACAAGTTATAACTCGATTAATGATGAATCGACAAACTGTAAGCATGCCCTACCAATATTACTGATAAAAAAGCCGAGCGATCTGTGTGATCTTCGGCTTTATCTCAGCCAAACGGATATTTCCAAATCCCAACACCGCCCCATTCCAATCACGAGCATCACTTGATCCATATTCATAAAAGTCAAAAGGACGAATGATGATATTTTCAAGCCCTGCTCTACGGCTCCACTCATGTTCAGATATGCCTTGATACCACTTCACGGTCACATGTAGCCCTGCCGCTTGGCTAATCACTTCAAGATCGCCATGAAACTCACTTTTAATCGCTTCTATCATGGCTTCATGCTTGAGTTTGTATGAACGACGCATCTTTCTAATATGACGCAATAAATCGCCTTCGCGAACAAAATCCGCCAAAGCTTCTTGTGTATGAGACGCCGTGTCTCCAGTGAGCGCATCTTTAATCTCAAGACACTTCGCCACCAAACTTTCAGGCACCACTAAGTAACCTAGTCGCAGGCCATTGAACATCACCTTGCTCAGGGAACCGACATAGATGATTCGATCATCGAATCCTAATTTTCCCGCTAAGCCTTGCATGCAGGTATAAGGGCGATGAGCAAACTGGAACTCACTGTCGTAGTCATCCTCTATGATCCAGGACTGATGTTTGTTGGCCCAATCGATGAGTTTAAGCCGTTGCTCAGTGTTGAGCGTTGTGCCCATCGGGTATTGATTACTAGGAGTGACATACAGAGCCTTAGCATCACAGGCGAGAATTTTTTCAATATCGAGCCCAACTTTCTCTCGGACACTTACACCGTCTAATTCAAGCTTCAATAAATCGACAATTTTATGTACTTGTCGGTAACCAGGCTCTTCCATAAGAATTTTATCGCCCATCCTTAAGGTCGCCATTAAACCTATTGAGATTGCTTGCTGTGCACCTGCTGTGATAATAATTCTATCGGCATGACAGCGAACCGAACGACTACTTGCCAAGTAACCACTTAACGCCTCTCTCAAAGCCAAACTCCCTTGAACATCTTGATTGCCCGCAATGTTCTGACGCGTCGAGTGACGTTGCAGTAGTCTCTGCCATTTAGCAAAAGGGAATGCATCAAGGTCAGGCACACCCGGTGCAAAACTGCGATTGATGTCATTAGGTACGGTTCTGATGCCACTTGACTGACTCGCATCTTTATTAACTTTCGTATTAGGCTGCGCGTCTAGAGTAGCTTGTGCATCCAAAGGCATCGGTTTACTCAGATGAGACAAGCTTAGGAAGTGCTCCGGTTGTTCAACTGAGACATAAAAGCCCGAACCTTGCTTGCTCTCGATATAGCCTTCGGTGACCAGTTGTTCATACGCGTAAATCACCGTATTTCGACTCACCGATAACTCAACGGCCAGCTTACGCGTTGAGGGTAACTTGCAGCCTTTACTCCATAAATCATGCACGATCTTTTCTCTGATCGCGTGAAATAAGGCGGTTTGACGCGTGTCATGTTGCTCGTCTAACTTTAGGTCACCGACATCAATAGGCTGCATAACTGGATCCAAATAGTGTTTAAAAGTGGCTCTATTTAATAGACCAGTTAATCGCTACATTAATCAAAAGGCAATGATTAAGGAGCGATTATGTTATCTAACACGAAAAGAACCACGATTAAAAAAGGTTCATCGCGGCTTTCCGGGGAAAGCCGCTTTTATCTTCAAGAAGAAGTAGTCTGTATCTCGATACCCATACCCCATTCGCTTGATTAACTTTATCTTGTTGTTTATCCCTTCCAGTGTGCAGGTGTTCAACGGATAACTTGCCGATGCGATAATGCCGTGAAGATAAGGACTCAGTTTTCGTGCGAACTCTTTCAATGGCTTAATTCCACTCTCTTGCACTTGTTCCCACCACGTGTCCCAGAGCCCCTTCGCGTGCCCTTCGGATTCACAATACCAAAGCTCTTTGAGTTGGGCTCCGAGTATATAAGTGGTCATTAAGTCCTTATTGATATTCAATATTTCAGTAAGATAGCTATCTTGACGTGTATTTAAGTTGCCTCTATTTTTCAGCAGTACCCACCGTGAGCGCTTCACCCATTGCCTCGCTTTTTTATCTTGCTTGAGTTTGTTGGCTTGGTCGACTCTGACTCTATCCATCACCTCGCGACCGAACTTAGCAACAACATGGAATAAGTCGTAAACGATTTTTGCGTTCGGGCAGTGCGCTTGAACTTCAAGGTCAAAAGCCGTATTCATGTCCATCGCTACTGCTTCGATATTTACCCCATTCTCGCCTAGCTGCTCGAAGAACGGCCGTATGTCCTTGCGGCTGCGGCCTAATCCAACCCAAATGACTTGATGAGTCTTCGCATCAGCGATGACGGTGGCATATCGATGCCCTTTAAAGATGGCGAACTCATCCATCACGAGCTGCTTTAGCTCACCCCATTTCACTGGCGGCACCACTTGTCGAAGTCGGCGTTTATCTATTTCTTTAATGGTGTGCCAATGAACGCCCGTAATTTGGGATATATGCTTAATGGGAAGCAGGGGTAGCAGTTGTTCTATATAGCTTTTTAGGCGCTTTGTTATACGAGCATAAGGCTCTAACCAAGAGAGAGATTCTGTTTTTATGCCGCAGTCACGACACTTAATCCTTCGAGTTTGAACGGAAAGTTCAACAGGCACACCGAGCAACATGGCATCCTTTACGTGACGCCATTGATACTCATGGATAGCCTCGGCCTCAAGACCACAAAGGCATTTAGCCTCAGAGCTAGGTTTAAGAGTCAGGGTAATAAGTGATGCTGTCTGGAGAGACTTTACTATTTGAAAGCCTTCCCAGAATGAAGATAGGAAAGTATGATTCGGCATAGAAACGGTAGTTTGTGTATGATTTTTGTTTGGCGACTAAACCATATCACTTACTACCGTTTTTGTTTTTAGTTCCCGCTAATCCGCGATGAACCTTTTATTTTAAGTACTTGGGTTATCGTTTATTTAACCGCTCACTTTCAAAAGCGAGTCAAAGGCTAATAAAAGTAATGATCAGCATTCACTATCAAAACGTTCAATATACTGCTTAGGTGTTAGTCCTCGGTGTTTTTTGAACATCCTATTAAAACTCGCGACATTGGTATAACCTAATCTCGTTGCAACTTCTTCTATCGGCACTGAATACAACAACAGTTCCACGGCCACGTTGCTTAACGCGTATCCCATTATGGTAGAAAAGTTAACACCCAATTTGTGTAATCGTCGCTGGAACTGCTGTTCAGATAGACCGAGTAAACTGGAAACTTTATGTAAGGTAGGCAAACCAAAATGACGACTATAATTGATCATCTCATAAGTCACCTTATGTTCATCACCAGCATCCGGCATATTGAGATAATTGTCTAAGTCATGAAAATTCATCGCCAGATTCGTTTTACTGTTCGATGGTGATTGATTAATGGATAACCTAGACTCACTCCGTATCCAAACCTCTGTACGAGGCTGCCCCCATTGAACCGTGCAACCGAAATACTCATGGTAAAGATCAACGTTATCTCGATGGCCGGCAATTGATACCGCCACAGGTTTAAAATCATCCCCTAAATAACGGCGCAAAATCTTCATAATGAAAATTGCGACTCTTATCGAATCATGCACTTTACCCGTTTCCGAGTACGCAGGGTTGTCGTAGCACCATTTAATCATTGTCCCTACCTGTGCACCATATAAGAAAGCACCCGACTGCAAACAATGAAGTCCGATGTTGACTCTACGGATCGTCGAAGCAAGATCATGCCCAGAAAAAAACCAATTAGTTAACGGGCCTAACCTTTCAATATCAACTCGATCAGCCAATTTCAAAATGATATCCGGATCATTGGTTTGTAATTCCAACAAGCCAAACCATTTGTCGACTTCACTAACTGGAATAAGGTTCATTGAATTATTAAATACAGACTTCGGAATACCCAAACTGTCCGCATTAACCATAGGATTCGTCACGGCGTGCCGATAGATTCCCAAAATCCCTAACGCTCTTAAGAAGTTACAATTACTCACTAATGGCAGTCCTTTATAAATCCAATGACAGATCAAATCATATAAATAGCATTATCGAAGTAATTAGTAAATTTACAACTTGTAAATCCTACACCCATCACACTCGGTGCATCATTTAACTTAGGGTTTATCAATGAGTTTAGTAAGTGTCCCATTTGTCGGAACCGGCGCCGATACCGCTCTACACGTAGTAGCAGGCGTTGTATTGATCGCAACTATCGCTGCTGCATGTTACGGATTCTGGCGTGTGCATGAATTACCAATCAATAAAGCTCACAGCAAAGAGCACCAACAACTCGGCTTAATCACCGCATTAACTTGGATTGGTTTTATCTGGCACTGGGTATGGGTACTCGCCGTCATCTTGGCCTTTGTTGATATGGAAAAAGCGATCATCAATCTGAGAGACACCTGGAAAGCGCCGACAAAGTCTGACGTTCAACCAGAACACAGTGATAAAAATGAGGAGAACCCAGCATGTTAGAAGGCTTAGCTATTTGGGCACTGTTCATTTACTTGCTGAGATTGGTAGGTATGCCTTGGAACAAAGGCACCAAAGCGTTTGCTTACTTAGGTGGTACATCTTGGTTAATGTTCGTATGGGTTGGGTTAATCAACTTCACGCCGATGGATCTCTCGGGCGGTTCAGTTGTTCAATCTCCGCATATTCAATTACGTCCGGACTCAACAGCGGTCACAGGAAAAACCACCAAGGTTCACATCAGCCCAAACCAAGATGTGGTTGAAGGGCAACTTCTTTACGAGATTGATGACACCAAATATGTGATTGCGAGAGACAAAGCAAGCGTTCAACTGGAGTCAACAAAAGTCGCTTTAGACACAGCTCGCCAAGAAGTCAGCATTGCTAAAATTAGCTACCAGTCGGCGCTAGAAGACATCAAAACATCTATTGCACAGATAGAGTCAGCAAAGACAGATCTAGTGCTGCAATCTAAGACCCTTGACCGGTACCAGAAACAAAACAGCGTCGTAGAACATACGATTACAGAAACTGACATCGACCAACAAACAGCAAAGGTTGACCTAGCAACTCACAATGTCACCACGCTGGAGTCACAACTCAGTAAAAAAGAAGTCGATGCCGAGAATGCGAAATTAAATATCCACAAAGCTGAAACCAATGTGAGCAAGAAGCAAACTGAGGTTGATTCTTCTAAGGCAACACTGGCGCAAGCACAATGGGATCTAAACAGCACCAAAGTCACTGCACCGACTGACGGCTTTGTAACGAACTTTATCCTTCGTGAGGGTCAGCGCGTTTCGATGATGCCTCGTATCCAGATGTATACCGAAGAGAAGTACGTATTGATGCGAGTCAATCACCAAGCGATTCGCAATGTTAAGGTGGGTCAGCCAGCAGAATTTTCGACCGCGGTATACCCGGGGAAAATATTCTCTGCAACCGTAGAAGGCATTGTTGAAGCGACGGGTGAGGCACAAGCTAGCTTATTAGGTATTGATGAACAGGTTCGCGTTACCACAGGCAGAAACCTCCAGAACAAACACCACTTTGTTCGCTTAAAAATTGACGAAGCGGAAGGTTACGATATTCCTGTCGGCTCCGTTGGACTAGCTTGGGTAAGCGGTGAGAAGCCAATTGGCTTTATGGGCTTCCTAGACGTAATACGCGGGATTATCATTCGAATGAAATCTCAGTTGTACTTCTTTTACTCAATCTAACTTAAGTAACAAGTAAATCAATACAAAGCCAGTATGCACTTAAAGCATGCTGGCTTTTTTAGGGAAGAACAAAGACGAGCTAGTACTAACTGTCGGCATAAAATACAAAATAGTTCTTATTACATAGCTTAGACAACCCACCCGCATTTGCATAATGCATTTCCATTTTGCAAATTTATAATTTTAAAACGCGAAAAATCAGCTTAAATACGCACCAAATTGCTATAAAACACCCCTTTTACGTGGTTTTAAAAGTTGGCACACTAACTGCAATGGTTACAGTGACCCTTCTTAAGCCGAGGGTCACCTAGCCAACTGACGTTGTTAGTGAACCTTTGTTGTTCACGATATATATAGGCCAATTGCGAATATTGCGATTGGCCATTTTTTTGCCTGTCATTTAAGAAACATCACTCGCTCAATATACAGACACCCATTCATAAATATAATAGCTAACATTCATAGCCAACCATGAACAACAGATATCTGATGCGTTATAGAAAACGTTTTCTATTTATTTTAATTAAAAAAACATAAAACATAACCTTATGTTTTATATTGCTTTTAGTTAAACAACTGATGCCATGCCGCCTTTATTGACAAAATTAGCATTGACTACGTGATTTATATCACCATAATGCGCACGTTTGCCTGCGATACGGCGACCGTTAAATTTAATTTTGATCATTTGCGGAGGTAAAAAATGGCTGCTGATAATAACTACAGTCTTGGGCCGGTTCCTACATCGGCTAGGAAAGGAGTCGCTTCACTCACCATGGTAATGCTTGGACTCACTTTCTTCTCTGCAAGTATGTGGACAGGTGGTTCACTCGGGACAGGTCTTTCATTCAACGATTTCTTCCTCGCCGTACTCATCGGTAACCTAATTCTCGGTATTTACACTTCTTTTCTTGGCTACATCGGCTCATCTACTGGCCTCTCGACTCACCTCCTTGCTCGTTTCTCTTTCGGTACTAAAGGCTCATGGCTTCCTTCTGCTTTACTTGGTGGTACACAAGTCGGTTGGTTTGGTGTGGGCGTTGCCATGTTTGCCATTCCAGTTCAGAAAGCCACGGGCATTGATACCAACACCTTGATTGTTGTATCAGGCTTGTTGATGACGGGTACGGTGTACTTCGGTATTAAAGCACTCATGGTGCTTTCAGCGATTGCGGTTCCTGCAATTGCAATTCTGGGTGGTTACTCAGTACTGACTGCGGTAGACAGTGTTGGCGGGCTAGAACAGCTACAACTGATTGAGCCGGAAACACCAATGGACTTCTCAATGGCGTTAGCAATGGTTGTCGGTTCATTCGTGAGTGCAGGTACGTTAACTGCCGATTTCGTTCGCTTTGGTAAAAAGCCAGCGAGCGCAGTGTTAATTACCATGGTCGCATTCTTCATCGGTAACTCACTGATGTTTATTTTTGGCGCGGCAGGTGCAGCAGCGACGGGTCTCTCTGACATTTCAGATGTGATGATTGCGCAAGGACTACTTCTTCCAGCGATCATCGTTCTTGGCTTGAATATCTGGACAACCAATGAAAACGCACTTTATGCGTCAGGTCTTGGTTTATCCAACATCACTGGTCGCTCAAGTACTACAATGTCTATCATTAACGGTATCGTAGGTACGATTTTCGCGCTTTGGTTGTACAACAACTTCGTCGGCTGGTTAACCTTCCTTTCGCTGGCAATTCCACCCATTGGTGGCGTAATCATCGCCGACTTCTTTGCGAACCGTAAACGTTACAAAGATTTTGCAAAAGCAGAGTTCCAAACCGTTAACTGGGCTGGCATTATCGCGGTAGCAACAGGCGTAGCCGCCGGTCACTTCCTTCCTGGCATCGTTCCTTTGAATGCCGTGTTTGGTGGTGCAATCAGTTACCTCGTGCTTAACCCTCTATTGAATAAAAACGCTCTGAAATCTCAGGCCGCTTAAGGACACACTATGACAACCTTATTAATCAAGAACGCGAAGCTTCAAGACCAAGACGGCTTGAAACAAATCCTGATTGAAAATGGTCAATTTTCTCGCATTCTCGATAATGACGCACCAATCAATCATCAAGGTGACATCCTTGATGCTGAAGGTGGCATTGCAGTTTCTCCTTTCTGTGAACCGCATATTCACCTAGATACGACGCAAACGGCTGGAGAACCTAACTGGAACATCTCTGGTACTTTGTTTGAAGGTATTGAGCGTTGGGCTGAGCGTAAAGAATTGTTATCAATCGAAGACGTAAAGTCTCGTGCGAAACAAACTCTGAAATGGCAGATTGCTAACGGTGTTCAACACGTGCGTACTCACGTTGACGTATCTGATCCAACGTTAGTTGCGTTACGCGCGATGGTTGAAGTTCGTGAAGAGATGAAAGAGTGGGTCGACATCCAGATCGTTGCATTCCCTCAGGAAGGTATTCTTTCATACCCTAACGGCAAAGAGTTGCTTGAAGAAGCCGTGAAAATTGGTGCTGACGTTATTGGTGCTATCCCTCACTTCGAATTCACTCGTGAGTACGGTATTGAATCTCTGCACTATGCGTTTGAGCTTGCTCGCAAGTACGACTGTCTGATCGACGTTCACTGTGATGAAATCGATGACGAGCAATCTCGCTTCGTTGAAACACTGGCAGCCCTTGCGCACAAATTCGACATGGGTGAAAAGGTAACGGCAAGCCATACTACAGCAATGGGTTCTTACAATGGTGCTTACGCATCTCGCCTATTCCGTCTATTAAAGATGTCTAGCATTAACTTCGTGGCAAACCCGTTAGTGAACATCCACTTACAAGGCCGTTTCGACGACTACCCGAAACGTCGTGGTGTGACTCGTGTTAAAGAGATGCTAGCGGCTAATATCAATGTGTGTTTCGGCCATGATGATGTGTTTGACCCATGGTACCCGCTGGGTACAGCGAATATGCTTCAAGTTCTGCACATGGGACTGCACGTAACACAAGTTATGGGCTACGACCAAATTAACACCTCTCTTGATTTAATCAGCAAGAACTCAGCTCGTACATTGAACATCCAAGACAACTACGGTATTGAAGAAGGTAAGCCAGGAAGCCTGCTAATTCTTCCTGCTGACGATGGCTTTGATGCCGTGCGCCGCCAAGTACCAGTGCAGTACTCAATTCGCCACGGCAAGGTAATCGCAGAGACTCAACCAGCGAAAACAAAAATTAATTTAGATAAAACTGAAGATATCAACTTCAAACGATAATATCGTCTATACTAATGATGAAAAGGAGGCTTAGGCGTCCTTTTTACTTTGTCACGGCGTGTAATTTTATAAAACCATCAGCTATTTCAGGTGGTTTTGTTAACGAGCACAACATGACAAAAAAACTCGCTGATTTCTCAATCAATGAGTGTACAACCGGAAAGACTGTGTTAACATGCACTCGCTCTGTTAGCCGGAGTTATTTAAGTTAGATGAATAGTAAAAAATGACATGTAAAATCGTTACCCGTTTTTGTAAGTAGTTTTTCCTTATTTCTTAGCAACATTAAATAATTCAATTATCAGCGCATTGCAGTAATGCAATCAACAATTTAGAAAATTTATGAATAAGGGACAAATTATGTCTAACACAAATACTGGCACTGTAAAATGGTTTAACGAAGAGAAAGGTTTCGGTTTCATTTCTCAAGACAACGGCGGTGCTGACGTATTCGTACACTTCCGTGCAATCGCTTCAGAAGGTTTCAAAACTCTGAAAGAAGGCCAAAAGGTTTCTTTCGAAGTTGAAAACGGTCAAAAAGGCCTACAAGCAGCAAACGTTGTTGCTCAATAATTAGCTTTTAGCTAAAAAGAATTTTAAAGCGCTGATTTTTATCGGCGCTTTTTTGTATCTGCTCATAAATATTTTCATCCTTTCCCTCTCTCGATTCAAATTTCTGCGTTACTTCTTCAATCGAGTTACTTCTCCAATCGATTCTGAAATCACAGTTCTCTCCCAGACTAAGGTTTTAATAAAAAACTTAACCTATGTTCCATAATGAATAACCAAAAATATGGTTAAAGAACAATCCATTAGACACCATTTATGAATACGCAATCGATATTCATAATAAAAATGAGTTATTTATCCAATCCTCATCGATTAATCATATAATTTTTAAAGCAAAGACCTGCGAAATCCGCTAACCTTGTCCACAAGTGGCTTGAGTTAGTTTGGTATCTGCAGTAAAAATAATGAAAAAAGACGAATTCCAGAAATCCACCGCTAATCTAAAAAAAGCGGTACCTCTTATGATGAAGAACAGAGTGTCTACCACACCTGCAAATTACGCACTTTGGTACACCTATGTCGATAATGCTATCCCACAGTTAACTAAAGACATGGATGGTGTTTTAGAACACTACGGCATTTGTCCTCCAGCCGTTGGTGAGCAGCTTTACAACAATTACGTTGCGAGCAAATCTGAAACCAATATCAACGATCTTCGCGCTAACCTAGAACTGTTAGTTTCTGAAGTTTCGAATTCAATGAATGATACTCTCACCGATACCTCCGCTTTCTCCGACATGATCGATCAAAGCTTCGAGGATTTGGCTCGTGTTGATAATGAAAGTTTATCGATCGACGAAGTCATGTCATTGGTTCGTCAGTTGGTTTCTGAGTCTCGTCATATTCGTCACTCTACTCAGTTTCTAAATTCTCAGCTGCACTCTGCTACATCAGAAATTTCCAAGCTTAAAACCCAACTTGTAGAAGTGCAGAAAGATGCGCTCTTTGACAGTACAACGACACTCTATAACCGTCGCTCTTTCGACCGTGATATAGAAACCTTGTGTGAAGCAAAAGAATCTTTGTGTTTGATTCTTCTCGACATCGATCATTTTAAAAATTTCAATGACACCTATGGCCACTTGTTTGGCGATATGGTTCTTAAAGGGATAGCTCGCAAGCTGAAGTTAAGTTGCCGTGAGGGTATTTCTGCGTATCGATTTGGTGGTGAAGAGTTCGCACTCATCGTGCCAAACAAGTCTTTGCGTATTGCTCGTCAGCTCGCTGATACTAATCGACGCTCTCTAGAAAAGCTGTCTATTAAAGATCGTCGCAGTGGTCAACAAGTCGGTAGTATCACCGCATCGTTTGGTGTCGCTGAACTTGAGCCCGGTGAGTCGGCGCAATCACTGATCGAACGAGCTGATAAGTTACTTTACGAAGCGAAATCACTTGGCCGCAACCGAGTCATGCCTCTTTAAGGTTTCACCGCTGGTTCTGCTCAATGAGAACCCGTGAACGCGAATTGATACACATTTAAAAAACAACAAAAAGCCCCAAAGACTAACTAGTACATTAATCTTTGGGGCTTTTTCGTTGGCTATGTGTATCGGCTTAGTACTTACTGGGGTCAAACCCTCCAGCGTTCCAAACCTTATTTCATACGACTAAAGCTGGTAACAATAATTCAGGCAGTAATCTTCACCACTCTTTGCTCTGAACTCTTTATCTTCGCTGCATGCCTTTGGTTTGCCCTTTGCATCACCTTGAATCAAGCTGATCCAGTGGCGCATTGCTGCAATGGTCTCTTCGCGCATTGTGGTGGTTGCTTCTACTGGCGATTGACCGAACGTGGTGCATGATTCTAACTGAATATCATCGATCTCTACCAATTCAATACACCCTGTCCCTTTATGACATCCAAACATCACTTCTAAGTGACTGCCACTGCCATCTCGGAACAAGATAGAGTCTGGGTCATTCTTCTCACCCATGTACGCTACAAACTGTTTAGGGTGCTTTAGGCCGCTGTGCTGACCATCTTTAAAGTAAGCCATGATATGGCGGTAATCAACTACGTAGCTGGTTACGTCTTGATGTGAACCATTCTCTAGTGGGAACAGTCGATCAAGCAGCTGTTTTGCTTTCACTTGCTTCTCTGTTTGCTGGTTGGCACTGATTGTCTCCACGGCAAAGACAGCTTCAGCGATAAATGGTTTTGATTGTTTTTGGATTTCTGTTTTATCGAATGTAAGCATATTCATAGTCTTTCCCTCTTGACTAGCCCGGTGATAACCACCGATTTCTACAGCAAAAATGTGTCCTAGAGCAATTATTCCAAACTAACGTTTAACTTATTTGTCATTTTGTGAATTGCTTAGTTTGTAGATTAGCGCTTTTTTACATACAATTTCACAACAAAAATTTTACAATGTGAATTTTACAAATATGGCCTTGTCAAAAAGTTTAGTTCGTCAGTCTCATTTCCTAGGTACGAAAATACGTAACCTAAGAAAACGTAACCATTTAACGATGGAAGATCTGTCTGCGCGTTGTATTCGAATCAACCCAGAATACGCACCTTCCGTTTCTTACCTTTCAATGATTGAACGTGGAAAGCGTGTGCCAAGCATCGACATGCTGGAAGTGATTGCGCAGGTTTTTCAGAAGACCCCAACGTGGTTCCTCGACGACGAATCAGAACAACAAGCCATTGCACCTGACAAAGGGAATCGTGGTGGAATAAGTGGCATGGCACTCGAGCCTAGCTTTCTTTTCTCCAACGACATCCTGCAGATTGCGATTCCTGAGATGCTGTCACAAACGGGGATCTCTGGCCGTCAGTTTGCGCACCTCTTGATTAGGGCACACCAAGAAAGCAACCAGAACCACTTCCCTGACCTTGAGCGCGCCGCAGAGGAGGTTGGCCTAAAACGTCTTAACCTCAGCGTAGAAGACCTTATAGACATCGCTAGAACCCTTGGTATTAATATCCGCTGGGTTACGCGCACGCCGCAAGACGTGGTTGACGAGCTAGGAATTAATGCCAAGCAACTGGTTACTTCATTCTTTGAGCCTCCCGGTACGATCTTTTTAAACGAAATTCTCAAAGAGTACCCCACTCGTCTGAAATACGATCTCTCGGTTTATATCGGCCATTGCATTCTGCATAGCAAAGAAGGATTAAAGAGTGTGTTGTCGGTCGGTAACAACAACACATGGGATGACAACCAGGTTTCAGGCTCTTCACAGCTGAACTCTCAAGACATTCTGCAAGCGTGGCGAGACTTTGAATCCAGCTTCTTTGCAGGAGCACTTCTGTGCCCGAAAGTCCCGTTTAGACAGCTGCTTGACCGCACAGGTTACGAAATAGACGTTCATAAGAGAGCGGGGGTTTCCCCCTCTGTTGCGATGCGTAGAATGACGGTAGTATCGCCCTACCCTCACTGGCACTACTTTGATGCTTATGGGCCGGGGAAACTCAAGGCGGTATACCGCGGGAACGGGATTCCACTGCCTTGGGGGAATATGAGAACGGTCGCTGACCCATGTCAACATTGGGCTGTATTCCGTCGATTGTCAGAACCTCGGGCAGGTAGCTCAGCTCAGATCTCCATTTTAAATGTGGGAGATGAGCCAAGAATCTATTGCTGTGAATCCATCAATATGACGGATCCTGCGGGTAACAATCGCGTGTTGTGTGCTGGTATAGACTTAAACCCAGCGATTGATGCTCAAGGCGGTAATTCAAGAGATATAGCAGAGCAGCTTAAGGCGTCATGCGTCAACAATGGTGGCTCTGTGGTAATCCCGCGTAACATCAAGAAAGATCTCACGACAATAGCCAAGATTCTAAATATAAATTGGATTGAACGTGGGATTGAGACAGAGGCTAGGCTTATCTGCTCCAGAGGTGGAGAGTGCCCTCGCCAACCAAGCTGTTACTCGAAGTGTGGTGAGTAAAAAAGTAAAACCAACAAGTAGAACTCAAAATTCAGGCAAAAAAAAACCAACCACAATAAAGGTGATTGGTCATATATTTTGTGTGAACAATATGGGTTCACTAACAACGTCAGTTGGCTAGGTGACCCTCGGCTTAAGAAGGGTCACCATTACTAATGCAGCATACGTGCCAACTTTTAAAACACGTATTTACTAAGCATCTGAACACGTATTGGCCGTAAATCCCTGCTTGTTTTGCAAACTGGAATTGCAAATTGCAAAGATCCACAAAAACGCTAGTGATTATGTTGTTATTAATAAATCATTAACGAATCATTACCTTTCCTCTCAATAGCGTATTTCTTTTTGATTCAGTCGTTTTTACGGCCAAGAAATCACTTCTAATTCGCAAAATAATACCCATAAAAAAACGCGAACATTGAAATTCAATATTCGCGCTTATTCGAGTTAAATTGCAGAAATTCGCTACGCTAATAAACGAGAACCTTTTAAAAAAGTAATTCTCGTTACTGAAACGCTACAAAGCTACCTTATCAACCTTTCGCTCTACCAAAGAGCTACTATTTCTGAGGTGCAGACTTAGAACGGCTTCTAGATGGTGAAGGCTTGTTACCTGTAGGCTTATTACCTGCTGATTTGTTCGATGGTTTGCTCGAGCCATTGCCGCCACCGAAACCAGACTTCTTAGGTTTACCTGCACCAGCTGGCTTACCAGAACTATTCGTAGAAGGCTTGTTTGCCGCATTACCACGCTTATAGTTACTGCCATTATTTCTTAAAGATTTATCATCACCCGCAACTGTTGAGTTGCTGTCAGAAGCTTTGTTGCCTGAATTAGGCTTGTTCGCATTAGGCTTACGCTTAGGAGCAGAACCTGAACCAGAGACATGACGCTTGTTCTTACCTGCTGGTTTGTGCCCGCGAGCATTCTCACCAGAACGTTGACCATCAGAGTGTTCACGTGTCTTTTTCGGCTTCTTAGGCTTAATCGGACGCGAATCCAAACGAGATTCAGGCAGTTTGTTTACAGGTGCAAAACCTTCAAGTTCACGGCGCTCAAGCACTTGCTGAATAAGGCGCTCGATACCAAACAGTTCACCCACTTCATCAGCACAAACCAATGAAATTGCCTTACCCACTTCACCAGCACGGCCAGTACGACCAATACGGTGAACGTAATCTTCTGATACGTTTGGAAGGTCGAAATTCACTACTTGAGGCAGTTGCGGAATATCGATACCACGCGCTGCAATATCTGTCGCCACTAATACTCGGACTTTACCCGTTTTGAAGTTCTCTAGGGCTTTCGTACGCGCGCCTTGGCTCTTGTTACCATGAATAGGAGCCGCTGAGATGCCTTGCTCGTCAAGGAAGTGTGAAAGCTTGTTTGCGCCATGTTTCGTTTTGCTAAACACAAGCACTTGTCGCCAATCATTATCTTTGATGAGCTTTGCTAGCATTGCGCTTTTTTTCTTTTTATCTACTGGGTAGATGCTTTGCTCAACGGTTGGTGCTGTTGAGTTCGCAGGGCTTACCGAGATTTCAACTGGGTTGTTAACTAAACCTTTCGCCAAGCCACGAATATCATCAGAGAACGTCGCTGAGAACAGTAGGTTTTGGCGCTTCTTAGGTAGAAAAGCCAAGATCTTACGGATATCGCGAATGAAGCCCATGTCTAGCATGCGGTCAGCTTCATCTAGCACTAGAATTTCTAGTTGATCAAAACGCACAGCATTTTGGTTGTATAGGTCAAGTAGACGACCCGGTGTTGCTACCAGTACATCACTACCTTTACGCAATTTTTGCATCTGAGGGTTAATTTTCACACCACCAAACACCACCGTAGAAGTAAGAGGTAAGTTAATACCATACTTCACTACGCTGCCATTCACTTGCGCAGCAAGCTCACGGGTTGGTGTTAGCACTAGCGCACGTACCTGGTTCTGACGTACGCGAGGGCCTTTTGACAGCATTTCAAGAATAGGTAGCGTGAAGCCTGCAGTTTTACCTGTACCTGTTTGAGCAGCGGCCATAACATCTTTGCCCGTTAGGACAGCAGGTACGGCTTTCTCTTGTATTGGTGATGGCTTATCGTAACCTTGTGCTTCAATAGCTTTAAGGATCGGTTCAGAAAGGCCCAGGGAGGTAAAACTCATAGATTATTTTCTCAGTTGAATAACATTTAGTATGAGCAACGCGCAGAAAGAAGTCGTTGCTACAGCTTTCGCTCATCAATTGGATTGATAAGGAGCAAAGCGCGGTATTCTGAGGCTTTTCCCCACATTCAGCAACTAAATTCTAATCACAGCTCCAATTCAACCTACATAACTTGTCGCTTTTGTTCGTACATTTTTTCATCAGCCGCTTTCAAGAGTGCATCGACATCATCGTAGGTATTGTTATGAATAACCCAACCGACACTAATTCGAAGATAAATTGAGTACGTCTCGTAGACCACTGGTGTCGTACATATCACCTTACGAAGTTTAGCCACAATCGACGATACATGTTGATCATCGATGATGCGTGGCAATAAGACTAAGAACTCATCCCCCCCTATCCTTGCCACGATGTCTGAACCGCGCAACTCACTCTTTATACGCTTGGCACATTCAACTAACACCTGATCGCCAGCTGCATGACCAAACGTGTCGTTGATCGCTTTAAAACCATCGAGATCGATATTCACAACGGCAAAGGTTCTCGCTCTCTGCTTTTGAGTGGTTTTAAATGCCTGCTTGAGGCTGTACATGAAGTATCGACGATTCGGTAACATCGTAAGCTCATCATGCATAGAACGGCTATCAGCAATTAGATACAGGCGATAAATAGTAATAAAGGCAATCGCTAGTACTAACATTATGGTGTAACCCACCAGCCTTACCGCTTGAACTCGATACCAAGGCACGTCCATCAATACATGCTCATTACCGGAGAGAGCAAGGTACCAACCACCGTAAGGAAAGCTCACCTGCTCGGAGGCAAACGCATTATCGAACACATCCTGGGTGCCATAAAAGACAGGGCCATCTTTACCCGAACTGTTGGCACCGCGAATCGCGAGTTCGTACTTGTTCTCGATTTTCCCAATTCCGACATCGTCAAACAGCTCATCTAAGCCAATAACAGCACTGGATACACCCCAATAGTCTTGATTAAAAGGTGGGTCTCGAAAGATCGGAGTTCGCGTAATGAGGGCTTGACCACCTTGAAACAATTCAAAAGGCCCAGCAATAACAGTGTTACCGAGATTACGGGCTATCTCAACAGACTCCCATTGGTTTGGATAATCGCGATAATTAATACCAAGAATCTGCTCATTGCCTTCCATTGGGTAAACAAAGTTTAGAATATCGTCTTTGGCCAGTGCGATAAGTCGAATATGGAAGCCATCTTGAATGATATTCTCAGCAATCTTGTCCCAATTCTTCACCTCACTATCAGGGTTGATGGTCACTAAGGTAGAGAAATTGTTGAGGATATACATATCAGACACGATCGCGGCTTCGATCCGAGAACGAATAATGGATAATTGTTTTTTCCCCTCAGAATACGATTCATTCTTAAGAAAAGTTAATTGCTTGGCGTGAAAGAACTCAATCGCGCCTACTATCGCTAGGAAAAAAAGAAAAGATACTACTTTGGCAGACCACTGCTTGCTAGAACCACTTGGCATTTACGAACCTCTAACACTTTTGTTCTATATACTGCCTTATAACGGCTCATTTCTGGCTTATTGCTCCAGTATGCCGCTAAGTCACTAAAAATCTATACTAACGTCTACTATCTATCAAATATTGTGCCATTCATCACTTCAGGTCTGTTGGTTATACTAATTGCTTAATCAAAAAGGGTTAGTGAACCTTATAAAGCTTACATTGTATTGACTCAAACCTTACATTAAAGGATTCATCGATGTTATTTTACATAGACTATTAATCAGCTTGGTACCTCACGACATGAAGCTAAAAACGATTACACTGTGCACATTATTATCGGCCTCAGTTACGGTCGCTGTTCACGCACAAGAGAACGCTCTGGCGACAAATGTAACGAGTATTCAAATCCAAGCAGATTCTCTTAACTCTCAAGAACAATCTTTTAAACAGTCTGCTGATCTGATACGCACAACCTACGAAAGCCAACTTTACACTCTGGCTGCATTTAAAGAGGGTCACTATGGTTTACGTATGTATCGACAAACATTAGACGATAAGTATTCCGCCGCCGTATGGAGCGACATGGCACGTGTTGCTAGTAAGCTTAGCGGCCTGTCGAATGACGTTCAAACCATGGAACAAATCGTACTCTACTCAGAAAAGCGCGTAGCTTCGTATGTGGGCGACAACGATGAACGCAGTGTACGCCGTTACAACATCACTAAACATATGCCTGAATACCTTTATCTCGGTGTTGACCTACTCGGCTCTATGGCGCGAGCCAATGAATACGGTTTAGAGCACAAGAACGATACCAAGCTTCGTGAGATTATTCGTCGTTACGACTTTTCACGATACGTGACCAATGAAGATATGGTGAAAGCGTGGGCAGCCCAACTCGCTAATCAAGTTTACTGGCTACGCCAATTGGGTGAGCAAGATGTGGTTGATGAGTTTGTCGAAACTTTCAAAAAAGCCTACCCAGATTCCCAAGACAGAAAGCTATCAAGCCAGCAATACGGCAATAAGATCTATGGTATGACACATGTGATCTTTGGTGATTCAGAATATTACCAACATCAAGTAAGCGAACAAGAACACCAATGGATCTACGATTACTTCAGAGAGAACATTGATACCATTCTGCTGCGCGCTAAAGAAGATGTGATTGCAGAGGTTGGATTAACCTTCTTATTAGCTGGCTTAGAAGATGACCCTGTAGTCGAAAAAACGCGACTCGCTATCCAAGCTTCTATCGACAAAGAACACGGCATGATCCCTTCTATCACTGGTGATTTCGACCTTGAGTACGGCGAACATCGCAACGTGTTGGCGATCATGTTACTTGATTGGCAACAAGTGAACGAAGCACCGACGTTAAAAGGCAACCCTAGGGTGTTTACTACGATTCCGTATGGGCTAATTGAAAACCAGCCATTGAGTAAATAGAAACTCTGGAGTTCATCTATAAAACCCAAAAAGCCGCAAACCTCTCAAGGTCTGCGGCTTTTTACTGCTTGCTACATCAGTACTCGTATCAAGATAAAAATGACATCATGCTCCTGACACGGTTTTGTTCATCACTATCGTAAAATCCCCTGCTGCATATCCTTCTATCAAGGAAACATCGTCACAGAGTGTTTTACAGAATCGATATACGCCTTGAGGGTGATAACTCATCAAGGTATTGCGTGATGGATAATAACTTGAGTTCAACAGATTGAAGATCACCGTATGATTCGCAAGATCAAACATGCGAGTGATCATATCAGTAAGGTAATCTGAATCGCGTGAGTTGTAATTGAGCGAACCACTGGCGATAACCACATCGTGTGCTTCGAGGCTCATCTTACTCATGTCACCCGATAAAAACTGGCAGCGTTGTTCTGTGTAGTTTTGCTTGGCCTTTTTTAGGAAGTCTGCGTGTTGATCAACGCCGGTGTACGATTGAATTCGATAGATGCTGTCGAGCAGTTCAAACAACTCGCCATAGCCACAACCCAAATCTAAGACACTCTTCCTTTCGAAGTCAGCCGAACGAGCGATCACTTCGAAGCGACACAATTGACTCTCTTCGCTCGTCCAACCTAGAGCTTTAGCCTTGTCACCATTCGAGCGGTTAGTCTGTTTTCGATGGTACCAATACACCTTAAAACGATCACGCCAGTGCATTACGTAAAGTCCACCTGAACTTTTCGACCACCAGCCTGTTCTTGATTGTGGTATTGCCAATCATATTGTGCGAGTAGCCTTTCTGTTAACTCTAAGCCGAGGCCAAAACCTAATTCATTATCTTCGATTGAGCCATCCGTATTGCAATTAACAATAACGACTCTTGAACCCTTTTGGACGATATCTACAGTGCCATTCCCTGTGTGCTGATAGGCGTTCCGAATCAAATTGGTCAACACAATGCGTGTTAGGCCGGCTGGTAGCTGATATTGTGATTCATCACTCTCTAAGCTAACCGTAACTGGTTTCCCATTGAGTAAGTAGGTTAAGTCGTGGTTTATCTGTTGCAACATATCGCCAAGATGAATGTTATCAAGAGGCAGGTCTTTGTCTTGTTGTCGGGTGAGCCACAACAAAGTTTCTGTCAGGTCTGTCATAGTGAAACCCGCGCGCTTAATTCGGTCTATCACTTCAAGCTGCTTTTCTGGGCTCTTACCCTTTTGAATCAGCTTCTCTAGCAGTTCACTGTTGGTTCTTGTGACAGCAATAGGGGTACGTAATTCGTGGCTCGCATAACCCAAGAACTTCTGTTCCCGCTCTAAGCTGTTTTGAACAGAGCTCAAGCTATCACGAATGATGTTAGCCAAGGTGTTCAGTTCACTGAAGTGAAAATCTGGTGTGGGTTCATTGAGGTTGTCTTTGTCTAACGACTTAGCCCAGGTTTTTAACTGTTCAACAGGCGATGCTACTTTACGTAATATCAAAACTAAAATCGCGAAAAACAGGACAATCGCGGCTAACGCAGTCAGGAAAATTGTCACAAAGTGAGGCAGTGCCTTGTCTTCTAAGAAATGGTCTTGTTTTTGGTTAAACACAGCAGAAACGTAACGCACTTCGGCTCCCTTCATCACTTTCATAACAAAGTAACCTTCTTTTGGCGGTGCAAAGATTGACTTACCAAGAACCTTTTTTTATATGACATTTAACTCAACGTTACTCTGCTCAATATGAGTTTGAATACCTTGTGGTAAATCGCTCCATTGCGTTGCAACCGTAAACTCTTGATTGGTCATAGGCTTGCCCAGTTTCACAACCTCTTGCTGAGCTTGAGCAATCATAGAGCCACGCATAGCGACATCCATACCTGAGATAAAGTAATTTATACTCAATGCTGATAGAACCAGAATCGTCGTTACGCCCGTAACCAGAATCGCCAGCAATACATAGATTCTTAAGCTTGGTCTAATCTTCATCCTTCTGGTTGCTCCTTAATCGCAAACCCTTTGCCCGCAATGGTATGAAGTAATTTGTTCTCTTGTTCAGCATCGACTTGTTTACGTAGATTGAAAATATGCACTTTTAAGCTATTACTGTCTGGTTGATCATCGCCCCACACGCCCTGCATGATCGTCTCTCGTGAAACAGGATTAGGACTAGATCGCATCAAAACTTCTAAGATTTTGAGCGCAGTTGGGGAAAGCTTTAGAGGTGAGTTCGCACGATAAGCTTGATGCTGTTTAAGGTCGATCTCCAGATCACTCACCGATAAGCGGCTAACCTGACCACTGCGCCGCTTTGCCAATACTTGAGCTCGAACAATCAACTCTTCCATCGCAAATGGTTTGATCAAGTAGTCATCGGCACCTTTTGAAAAGCCTGTCAGCTTATCATCAAGCGTATCACGCGCCGTCAGCATCAATACTGGTGTGTCGATCCCCTGTGCCCGCAAGTTCTCACAAACCTGCAAGCCATTCATTTTAGGTAAGTTGAGATCGAGAATTACTGCGTCATAGCGATTAGTTTCAATTAGATTGAGTCCAGCTAAACCATTTGCTGCATGATCACACTGGATGTCTTCTAAATCGAGGTAATCAATAACAGCAGTAGCCAAATCGAGGTCGTCTTCAACCAAAAGCAATTGAAGCTTATCTGTGAGTTTATTAGTGACGGATTCTGCCATCATGGCGACCTCTATTTTAGTTATATTGTGGCTAGTAATGCGCAGTTCTGTAATGCCTTAGCCTATTGAGCCTGACTGCTAATGAACCTAAACAGATGCTGCTGAGACTAACTCAGCATCCACCCGTTAAATATCATCATTAGCTTAGCCATGGTTAAGCCGTTTGTTCAACGCCTTTGACTCGATTTGTGACTTTAAGAATCAGCGACTTAATCTCACACTGAATCATTAGTAATGCTGGCGTCAGAATCAGCGTAATAAACGTCGCAAACAAAATGCCGTAACCTAGTGCCGCCGCTGCAGGGATCAGGAATTGAGCCTGCAGAGACGTTTCACTTAATAGTGGCGTCAAACCTGCGAACGTGGTGACCGATGTGAGTAACACGGCTCTTAGTCGACCAGAACACGCTTCAACAATCGCATCGTGAACCGACTTGCCCTGCTCTTTGATTAGCTCATTGAAACGAGAAACCAACAACAAGCTGTCATTCACCACCACACCACTCAACGCTAGAATACCGTTTAGCGATAGGATACTGATTGTTAAGTCATTCCACCAGTGCCCTAAGATTGCCCCAACAATACCAAATGGAATCGCCGTCATGATAATCACAGGCTGAATGTAAGACTTCAATGGGATAGCAAGTAAGGTATAGATAGCAATCATCGCGAGTACAAACATACTCATCATTGAGCTGGCCGTCTCTTCTTGTTCTTCGGTTTCGCCTGCAAAATCGACCGTTAACCCTGGATATTGCGCTTCTAGATCCGGGACGAATGTGTCTTGCAACTGATGAACAAGCTCAGCAGGCGCAACCACCTCTTTGTCCAATACTGCACTGATGTACACTGCACGTTGGCTATCAATGCGTGTGATCTCTGATACTTGGTAGTCTGAATGCACCTCAGCAACCGTACTCAAAGGCACCACGGTACCGTCGTTGGTTCTCACGCTCGATTGCTTGATATCCGCAATGGTTTGACGATCCGACTCTGGGTAACGAACTCGAACTTTCACCTCATCTTTACCACGTTGGAATTGCTGAACGATGTCACCACCAAACGCCTGTAATACTTGCTGTGAAAGACTTGCCGTATCAAAACCTAACGCACGACCTTGTTGTGTTAATTCGAAACGATACTGAGGCTCACCCAGATCCAAGTTATGATCAATGCCACTCACACCGTCAATAGCTTGAAGCTTGGTTAAGAACTCATTGCCGGCCGCCGAAACTGATTCTTCATTCCACGCTTTTAATTCTACTTTGAAGTTGTCGACCATCTCCATTTTAGACAAGATCTTGAGCTTCTTAACCCCTTCCATTTGGCCCACAGTCTCTTGCCAAGCATCTGCAAACTCGTTCGATGTGTAAACACTGTCGCTGTCCAATTCAATTTTCACTTGGCCAGAATCATCGGCATCGGCGATAACCTGAAGGCTAAGCAGTTCCGATGATTCATCTTGAACACCGTATTGCGCTCTCAGAGTTTCATCCGTTTGTGTTGCCGCCGCTTCAAGCACTAGCAAGTTCTGTTGTGTTTGACCAAAGCTCGCGTCGTTTTGCATCGACATGTCAGCAGTCACGGTGTCGCCCGGCATATCAGGGAAGAATGCCACACGTACCGCCCCAGTCATTGGTAGCCCTGCCACTAAGATTAGTAGCGACAAGAAAACCATCACCACGGCATAACGCAGCTTCAGCGCCCATTCAATCACAGGGCAATAAATGCGCTTATTAAACCAACCGAGTCCAGTATCGGCAGCATGTTGAACACGAGCCCACAGCCCCTTTTTATCGCTGCGCTTGGTATTAATGTGCGCGAGGTGCGATGGCAGGATGAACTTAGACTCAACCAAAGACAGCAACAAACAGATAGTCACGACCGTGCCGAACTGAGCGTAAATCTGACCCATTTTACCTTCAACGTTAGCCAGTGCTAAGAAAGCAACAACCGTCGTTAGCACACCAAATATGGTTGGTGATGCCACCTTCATAGTGCCTCGAATAGTACTGCCGATCGAGTCGCCTTCTTCTTTGCGTGTGGAGTAGATACTCTCCCCAACCACCACGGCATCATCGACGACTATTCCGAGCGCCATAATGAAACCAAAGGTGGTCATTTCATTGATGGTTAACCCCATAAAGGTGTCTGTCATGAAGAACATGGTGCCAAAGAATACGAACGGTAAGCCCGCAGCCACCCAGAAAGCGACACGCACATTAAGGAATACCGCTAACACGATGAACACCAAAGCAATACCCGTTAACGCGTTCTTCACCAACAGGCTCAAACGGTCTTTGATCATGGTACTTTTGTCGTACCACGTTTCGATTTCGACATCGCTCGGCAGCATGTTGCTGTTTTCCCAGCGATCTACCACTTGTTGAGCCTGTTCAACGATGCTGACGACATCTCCATATTCATCCATCACGATCTGAATCGCCATTGCATTATGTTGGTTGTAACGAGAAAGCATGAAGGTATCGTCGGCAAACATGTCTTCAACGTTGGCAATGTCACCCAGTGTAATTTGCGTACCATCGGTGGTAGTCATTACCGGAATCGCGTTGAAATCTTGGATCTCGTACGCCTGATCAGACACCTTCAAACGAACCGTTTTCTCGCCATTGCGAAGGCTCGTCGAAATAGCCGCAGAAGATTCCGCATTGATCGCTTCTGAAACATCAGTCAGGGTTAATCCATAAGCTTGAAGTTTATTCTCATCAACCTCGACCGAGATCATAGGATCGGCTTTAGCCTTAATCTCTAAGTCACGAATGGCCGATTGGCTCAGTAAATCCGACTTTAGTTGCTCAGCTAAGCTCTGCAGCGTTGCTCGGTCTGCATCCCCATAAAGCTGTACCCATAAGGCGTGGTCTTGCATGCGAGCCTTATCAATCACAGGATTGTCAGCGCCCGCAGGCAGGTTATTGATCGCATCAACCTTAGTTTTAACGTCGGTTAACAGAGTATCAAGATCATAGGTGCTCGTTTTCTCAATCGAGACGTGGCTGCCGTTCGCATCAGAAGTCGACGTAATACGCTTAATACCCGGCACAGTTTCTAACGCATCTTCGATCTTGATCGCTAACCCTTCTTCCGCTTGAACAGGGTCACCACTGTCATAAGTCACTGAAACTGTGACAACATCGGGTTCAAGACTTGGGAAGGCCTCTTTACGTAACGTGTTAAGCGATAACACGCCAATAATGATCACGCCCACTAACAATAAGTTCGCTGCCACAGAGTTGTTAGCAAACCATGCAATAGCGCCTGTATGCTGCTTGTTTGACATGATTAACCCTCCGCCTTAGCCAGAACGACCATGCCTGCTTTAAAGCTGCTTAACGGACGCTTAACCACTTGAACACACTCGTCAATTTCCACGCCCAGTTTGGTAGGATCGATGTAAATCAAACCGCCCTTTTCAAACTCAACATCCGCGTTTGATTTAGAAAGCTGACCGTTGTCATCCACAAACCACAGGTCACCCTGCTGCGAAAGTGCAGAAGCTGGAAGTTCCCATAATTGAGTTAATTGCTTACCCGAGATCGTTGCTTTAACGAATGTGCCCGGATAAAGATCTTTCTGTTGTTCCAAAGGATTATCGACTTTCACGATCAACGAACGTTGACGAGTGTCTTGCTGCAAATGTTGCTCAACTCGTTCAACATAACCTTGCCATTGGTATTGACCATCAGAACTCGACAACGTTACTGACCACGGTTGTACTTTCAATTGCGTGTTATCGCTATTCGGTAAGCTCAACCATTGGCTTTCAGACAGAGGCACAGAAACCTCAACTTCATCGATACTGTATAAAGTAGCTATTTGGGTACCCGTTTGTGCATAGCTTCCCGGTTGAACATCACGGCTCACAACCAACGAATCAAAAGGGGCAACTAATGTTGTTTTTTCGAGGTCTTGCTGAGCCTTAACTAGTTCTAACTTGGCGTTTTCTAGAGCTGCGGTAACTTGTGCTAATTGGGGCTTACGCAATACCAAAGGCGAATCAGGCTCGCCGGACAAACCAGAGCGTTGCCATTCAGACTTAGCTTGTTCGCCTTGTCTTTGCTCTTCCAATAAATCCAGTTGAGCTTGAGCAACATTGGCCTTTGCTTGCGTCACTGCTTGTAGGTAACTGGTCGAATCGATATTAGCGATCACGTCACCTTCGCTAATCACTTGTCCAGTTTCGAACTGTGAACTAATCGCTTCCACTCGACCGCTAACTTCAGTCGAAAACATCAACTCATAACGCGACTTCGCTTCTCCGTATCCCACCACTTCCGCTTGGTAATCACCCAGTGTTGCGAGTATTACAGACACTTGTTGCTGCTGCGATGCAGACAAAATTGTCGTTTCAACAGGCGTCATTTCGAGAGACTGAGTGTCAACAAACTTAGTTTCAATAGACTTAGTGTCAACAACCATAGCTTGAGGCTCGGAAACCGCTAATTCATTGGCCTTTTGAGGAGCAGGAGCCACTTGAGAACCGTTGTAAGCAAGGGCAGCAAAGATGCTTGAACCAGCCACTAGAGTGATGGCAATTGTGATGGTGTTCAGTTTCATGAAGATACTCCCAAGCCCAGAGCTAGGCCTAAATCAATTCGGTTTACGAGACGGTTATAAATGGTTTGTGTTAGCTGCGCTTCAAGGTCGTAGGTTTGTTGCTGAACAGTAAGTAGATCAAAAATGTCGACCAAACCCTGACGGTATTTCTCTTCATAGCTGGTGAAGCTGCGTTGTGCGCTCACCAAGGCATTCGTTAGGTGTTGCTGTTGAAGAGTTAATGACGACTCTTGACCCATCGCGTTCTCCACTTCATTTACCGCACTAAGCAATGTTTCTTGGTAAGCCCAGTAACTGGTTTCTGTGGTTAAGTCAGCAATCTCTGCTTGGGCTTTCAGCTTGCCACCTTGAAACAGTGGTGCCGATACTTGGCCAAGCGCACTCCACAAAGGCCCGGTAAGCAGCGCTTCGCTCGGAGATTCCGCCATATCGGTTAGGCTTGCAGATAAGCTGATCGACGGCAGCATCGCTTTGTATGCGGCATCGGCACGTAGTGTTTCTGCTTCAATATTGAAGAAAGCCGCTTGAAGATCCGGACGCCCTGCCAGATCTTGCGTCGGCATGTTGTCTAGCGGGTTAATGATGGTTGGGAATGAACCGAGATCCGCAAGTGATAACTCCTCAGACTCCCCACTCCACTGCCCCGTTAACAAAACTAACGCGCGTCGACTTTGTGCCAGTTGCTCTTGGTAATCGGCCAAAGTTGCTTGAGTCGATGCGCTGCTCGTTTTGGCGTTATCTAGCTCTTCAAGGCTACCTAGCCCTGTGCGATAACGTTCTAAAACCAGCTCTTCGTTGTTTTCGAGGATCACTAAGCGCTGCGTTTCAATATCAACAAGCTGCTGCTTCAAACTGATATCAAGCCAACCTCTCATAACACTCGCGACCAAAAGATCTTGAGCGCCCTGAAGGTTAGCCTGAGACGTCGCAATATCTTTTAACGCGGCGTTGTTTGTGTCTGCTAATTTCTGCCATAAGTCCAACTCCCAACCGACCGTGACATCCGTAGTGTAGCTTTCAGTGGTGCTTGAGCCGTTAGTGCCTTCGTCAGCTTGACCAGAAAAACTCGCATCGACGGTTGGTAAGCGGTCGCCAGACGTCACACCTTGCTGTGCATAGGCAATTTTGAGTGCTGTGATACTTTGTTGAAGGCTTGGACTGTTCTGTAGAGCGCGCTCGATATAGAGATCGAGCTTCGGCGCATTCACTAAATCGGTGAGTTGTAGATTCTCTGTATCTAACTCTTGTTCATTAGAAGCATGCTGGTTCAAAGCCTGTTCTTCAGAGGTTTGTTGGATCAGCTCTGAAAGCAAGCTTTGCTGTGTCTTGCTAGTGCTTTGCTCTGCTAACGAAACATAGTCAGCCTGACTGGTTGTCGTGCAACCGATCAACCCGATTAGAGCAAGTGAAATAAGGGAATGTTTTAAAGGAAGATTCAATTTCATCTTCTTGTCTCCTGTAAGAATGGAGGCAAGATAACGAGCTGGAGGTTAAGGGAGGGTTAAGGCGAACGTTAACCCTAAAAGAAAATGCAAAAAGTGTACGTTTAAACTTCTGTTTTATGCTTCTGACTTACTAGAAAAGAGCCCACCGATCTTATAACCAATCGCATAGCAGACCACTGCAATAGTCACAAACACCAATGCCGAGAAGAAGTACGCCACCGATGCGGCGACGCCAGTGCCCCATACGATGCTGAAGACTAAACCGTGGTAAGCCTCTTGCGGCCACTGAGAGATAGGGAACTGAGTACCACCAGCAATAAGATAAACCATCGCAAACAAGCCGATAAAGGCAGTGATAAGACCGATGAGAACGCGCATGTTCATGGGGAGACCTTTGATTTATTGGACTTGGTTGCCATTGTTCTTAGTCGAAAGCGGATGTGCTTAGTCGAAACCGAATATTCTCAATCGAAGTCGAATGTTCTTAATCGAAGTCGAATGCTATTAATCGCAACCTAATGATATTCAAGTATATCGGATAAAAGGAGCTTGCTCTATTACTCTTCCGAGTGAGCCTAACACACTACAGAACAATGAGAAGTGGTGGCTAGAACCTTAATCAACCTAACGAGCAGGCACAAAAAAGCGGACACCCTTCTTACGTAAACTCCGTAAGTAAGATACCCGCTTTTACTAAATTTAAGCGCTTTTATTGAATCTAGCTACTTTAACTTAATCTAGCTTAAAGCAGGATGAAGATACCCGCTAAACATGCACTCATTAGGTTAGCTAACGTACCAGCCGCTACTGCTTTCAAACCTAAGTTTGCCACTTCTGCACGACGCTCTGGTGCCATCACACCAATCGAACCTAATTGAATCGCGATAGAACCAATGTTGGCAAAACCACACAATGCAAAAGTCACAATGACTTGGCTATGTTCAGATAGCAGCGCTTTGTTCTCAACGAAGTCGATGAAAGCAACGAACTCGTTCATTACGATCTTCTGACCGATGTAAGAACCTGCCATTAATACTTCATCACTCGGGATACCAATTAACCATGCAAGAGGCGAGAATAGGTAACCGAAGATGGCTTGCAGGGTAATGCCCGCAAAACCGAACATTTCGCCTAGACTTTCTAAACCCGTGTTGACCATTGCAATCACACTCACGAATGCAACCAACATAGTGCCGACAGCGACCGCCACCTTCATACCGTTCATTGCGCCACTTGCCAATGCATCGATCACGTTGCTTTGGTCAGCTTTATCTAGCTCAATGTGGTCGTAGTCACTCGGAGTACTACGCTCAGGAACAATGATCTTCGCCATCAATAGGCTGCCCGGAGCCGCCATGAAGCTTGCTGCAATAAGGTATTTAAGTTCAACACCTAATCCTGCATAGCCACCCAGTACACTGCCGGCTACTGACGCCATGCCGCCCGCCATTACAGCAAACAGTTCAGAACGAGTCATAGACTTTAAAAAGGGACGAATAAGAAGAGGAGACTCACCCTGAGAAAGGAAGATATTACCTGTTGCAACTAGAGATTCAGCTTTACTGGTACCCAGCAGTTTTTGCACGGCTCCACCAAGAACTTGAATCACTTTCTGCATAACGCCTAAGTAATAGAGCGCAGAGATCAAAGCACTGAAGAAGATAATGATTGGAAGTACGCGAATCGCGAAAATGAAACCTTCAGTAGCCAGATCACCAAATAGGAAAGCGATACCAACGTCTGCAAAACCAAGCAAGCTCGAAACGCCATTGCTTAGGCTTGTTAACGCCAGTTGTCCCCAAGGGAAATACAACACCAAAGCAGCGAAGCCGATTTGAAGTAATAGTGCACGAGAGACCGTTTTCCAGTTAATAGAAGAGCGACTCTCAGATAGCAGACATGCGCAAGCAATCAGTGCAATAACACCGACAAGACCAAATAGAATATTCATAATGTGTCCTAGTAATCCTTAAAGAGTGAACATGAGCCAAACGAATGACATCAAAGGAATAGGACAAAGAACCGCAAGCAAAACGCTACGCGATGAAGGAGCTAACAACGTTAGCGACTGTAACAACGAGTTGTTCATGTAAAAATCACCTTATACAAGCAGTGGAACGTAGCTGGTCCGGTCCGTGGGGTCATTCACATATCCATGTGACGGCTTGTATTGGCTAAGCACCGGCTTAAAACCGGAAAAGAAGTATAAACAGTTAAGTGAGACTTTCATCACATTTTTTGACGCAAACGATCGCGCGGTCAAGGATTAAACAAAACGCAGTGTTTATCGTCTTTTGTATGCATAAAAACTGTAAACAACCTGTATGAAGTTGAATTTGTAATGTTAAGCCTTTAAACGTACGAGCGTAATCACTCGGTTAATTCTGTGTGATTCTTACTACTTTTCTGTGCTCTGCCTCATTTCCCGATACTTCAAGATTCATCTTAAGTTTAGATGCGTATATACTTTGTATGATCTCACCAAATAATTATCTATAAAATACTAATAGAGCTGATTATATATAACAGCCATCGAGACTAAGAGAGGAAACACTTGAAGAAAATGGAAGCTCCGCACGACATGAACAATGGAGCTAAATTCAAAACAAATAGACATGGCTATGTGACAGTAGTTGAATATTATAACACCTATACTGTTATTGTCGCGTTTGAAAATACCGGAAATATCCGCGCTATCAGTGCGGCGAAATTACGTACAGGTCAGTTAACCGATCGCTCTGTCGCACCTGAATCAATTATGATTGGTGAAAAGGTTGAATCCGTTAAACATGGAATATTGACCATTACCCAAGTTGAATCTGAAAATATTGTGGTACTAACCAACACTAATAACGAAGAAATTCGAATGTTATTACCAGCCGTACAAAAAATGAAAGATAAGGTCGAAGATGTTGAGAATGATAAAACTGAGGCTCCAAAGCCAACCTCTCTTAGTCAATTAACAAAAAGAAATAAAAAGACCAAAGACGTCAATAGCATGCTTAAGAAAATGCTTACCGATTACGGTCGATACGATTAGTTATCTATTTTATTTCACAGATCCTCTAAATATTTGCCTTCCGAAAAATAAATACATTTACTCCTGCCTTTCTCAATAAGATACGTTGCATATTCGAGTGAAAAGTTAAATTTGATCAAAGTCTCACTCTGGATCTTTAACACGAATTAACGAGATCTCCATCACAATCTCATTTTGGCTTTGTGATGTAGATCTTATTGAAATCTGAATATTTCCATTATTATGCTCTCACACAATAAGAGAACGCAGTTTCTCAACCCCTAAAATCCAATTGAGACAAATATTATGAAAAAGATTCTTGTAGTTTGCGGTAACGGCCTTGGTACTTCACTAATGATGGAAATGGCAGTGAAAGAAGTGGCTAAAAAAATCGGTTTCGAAGCAGAGATTGATCACGAAGATCTATCTTCTGCAGCATCAAGCAATGCGGATATTTGGGTCGCGGCAACAGACGTTGCTAACCAACTGAAAGACGGTGGAAAAGAGAATATCATCAGCCTTAAAAATATTTTTGACAAAGCATCAATCGAAGAACAACTAAAAACTTTCATGTAAGGTCAAATTATGCAAAACTTTTTCGAATTCATGCTCGGCTTATTAAAAGAGCCAGCAATCATGGTAGGTTTAATTGCTTTCATTGGCCTTGTTGCACAAAAAGCTGATATTTCTACCATTCTAAAAGGCACAATTAAAACCGTAATGGGTTTCCTAATTTTAGGTTTTGGTGCTGGCGCTCTTGTTGGCGCACTAAATAACTTCTCAGTTGTATTTACTGAAGCATTCGGCGTAAGTGGTGTTATTCCAAATAACGAAGCAATTGTTGCATTAGCACAAGAAGCATTCGGTTATGAAATGGCTCTAATTATGTTCTTTGCATTCGTTGTGAATATTTTATTGGCTCGCATTACTCCTTTAAAATATATTTTCTTAACGGGTCACCACACAATGTTCATGTCTATGCTAGTAGCGGTAATTCTGTCTACAGCAAACATTGAAGGCACTGCTCTAGTCGCAATTGGCTCTATCATTGTGGGTACACTAATGGTTGTGATGCCAGCGCTAGGCCAAAAGTACACTGAAAAAGTGATGGGTACTGATCAACTGGCTATCGGTCACTTCTCGACACTGTCTTACATCGTGTCTGGCTTCATTGGTAGCAAATTCGGTGACACATCAAAATCAACAGAAGACATCCAAGTTCCTAAAAGCTTAATGTTCCTACGTGATACGCCAGTAGCAGTAGCAACAACAATGGCAATCTTCTTCATGCTTGCGTCTATTATTGCGGGCGGCGAGTTTGTAGAAACAGTATCAAGCGGTCAAAACTGGGTTGTGTTTACCTTCATGCAATCTCTAATCTTTGCAGGGGGTGTTTACATCGTATTGCAAGGTGTGAAGATGCTAATTGCTGAAATCGTTCCTGCATTTAAAGGTATTTCTGACAAACTAGTTCCGGGTGCAAAACCTGCTCTAGATTGCCCAATGGTATTCCCTGTAGCGCCAAACGCGGTACTTATCGGTTTCCTTTGTTCTTTCGCTGCTGGTCTACTAGCAATGGCAGTACAAGGTGCACTTGGTTGGACAATCATTGTAGCGGGCGTGGTACCTCACTTCTTCGTTGGTGGCGCAGCTGGTGTTTACGGTAACGCAACAGGCGGTTTACGCGGTGCAATCCTAGGTTCATTCACGCAAGGTCTGTGTATCTCTTTCCTACCGATGCTGCTACTTCCTGTACTGGGTGGCCTGGGTCTTGAAGCAACAACGTTTGCTGACTTCGACTTCGGTGTAGTTGGTCTGATTCTAGGGTGGATTGTTTCATGAGCCTATTTGATTTAATCGGTAACCAAGGCGTTATCATCAACTCTGAAGAGAACCTAACGGTTGATGCTGCGATTGATTTAACCTGTTCAACACTGTTATCAAGCAAAAAAATCGAAGCAAGCTATGTTGAAGCTATCAAGCAAAAGCACAAAGACATCGGCGCGTACTATGTTCTAGCACCAAAGATCGCGATGCCTCATGCTCGTCCTGAAGATGGTGTAAACGAAGCATCACTACAGGTGACAGTATTCAAAAAGGGTGTTGATTTAGAGTCGGAAGACAACGGTGACGTTTACCTTTCAATCACTCTGGCAGCGATGGACTCAGACAGCCATATCCATACTATTATGGCGCTATCAGAGTTGTTCCAAAATAATGATGACATTGATGCCATTATCGCAGCGGAAACAGAGCTAGAGATCATCGAGATCTTAAAACGATACTAGCTTCAATTTTTAGGCCTTAACCTTTAGTTCCTACTGATGTTTATCTCCTGAAAGCCCCCACTAAAAAAGCGATAGCCTCGGCTATCGCTTTTCTGTTTCTGGTGATTGGTCATTTCTCATCGAGTATGAGTGAAGGCATCACACCTCGAAACCATTCACTAGCGTTAAAACGCGTACATTCTTTTATCAGTTGATAACTCGAAACAGTACTGTGCGTGTTTTTCAAGACATTCAAACACTTCTCGATCTAACTTATAGTTTTCAACATAGTCTCTCAAAATAGCCATCGTCTGTTCTAACGTCATACCAGCACGATAAGGACGTGATTGAGATAATGCTTGGAATACATCTACCACAGCGACGATCCGACTCGGTTGATCCAGCTCTTCCGCCGTTTTACCAATTGGGTAACCTGATCCATCTAACCTTTCATGATGATTGGATGCCCATTGACATACCTGAGGAGAACTAAACAGCTCTTGCAGTGCGAATCGAGTGTCCGTTGCGTGGCGTTTAATACAGCAATACTCCTCTTCGGTCAGCAAATCCGGCTTATGAAGAATGTCATTAGGTGTTTGCAGTTTGCCGATGTCATGAACTAGCCCTGCTAAATAGAGTTTACGCTGAGTTGTGTATGAATAACCCAACTGCTTAGCGAGATATTCAGAAAGCTGCCCGACTTTCAACGAATGCTTAAAAGTAAACGAACTTTTTGTATCAACAACATTGGCGATAAACTCGGCAAAGGCCACCGTCTCGTCCAGCGACATTTGCTGAGAGAAGAATGGCACAGGCTCAAAGTTATCCCTCATGTTCTCGATGTAAGGGATTTCCATCGAGAACCAAAAATCATCCAGATCGACCAGCTCACACATGTGTTGTACAAGGTTGGTTTCGAACATCTCATCCGCTTGTTCAGTCAAACATTCGATAATGCTCGCTTTTCCATCTGGTGTTAAATTTCCATAACGATCAGAAGAGGTTATGCCGTATAGATAATCGACTCTGTCGGCAAGCATCACGATCGCGGCCAATTCTTTTTCTAACTCGCTGATATGAATCGCCTTTAACTCAGCCCACGGGGTATGATGATAAAGAACCGGCTTAGCGAATATAGAAAGAACTGGGCACTCTTTTAAGATTTGGTAGCCCTTCTGACAATGGTGATAGCTCGAGTCGGGCACAAACCCAGAAGTTAAGCTGAGCTGCTCATCAATTTGCGATACGCCACAGTCGTGAATTAACCCTAATGAGAACGCAAGTTGGGCCTGCTCTTCTTCCCACCCGACGCTCAGAGCACATCGATACGCGATATAACCGACCCTCTGCCCATGGTTTTTGCTTTCAAAACCGACGTTATCAAGCGCCTTAGCAATACCAAATAGAGCCTTTCTTAGGTCTACGGTTACCTCTTGGCAATGTTGATTCATTATTTAAGCCTAGCATTTTTATAGTTTTTATATATTTAGGCTGCTAATACTAATGCATAGCTAATGGTTATATACACAACTATTGTAAGGTTTAATGAGTTTCGTGATAGAACTAACGTATCACGAAAAATCCGTGCTACAAGTGGTTGCATATTGAAAATCATGCGACATTATAGCCTGCCGACCAAAAATCACTAAATCATCAGCCAAAAGAAAAGGAAAGACATGTTTAAAACGATTATCGATAACGAACTATCCATCGCATTGGTCGAAGAAAGTTTCGCTGCCCATTACGCTGACTATTCACAAAGCCAAAATGAGTATCTTAGCCAGTGGTTAGCATGGCCACCGCACTGCAAAACAGAGCAAGATTTTAGGATTTTCATCCAACGCTCATTACACGATTATGCTGAAGGGAAAAGCATGACATGTGCCATCGTGTATCAAGGAAAGATCGTCGGTAACTGCAGCTTCAATACCATCGACCACAATACCAAGAAGGTAACGATTGGTTATTGGTTGTCACAGACTCAACAAGGCAAAGGCATCGTCACTCGTGTGGTTCAAAAACTGATTGATATTGCTTTCAATGAGTTAGATATGGAAAAGATTGAAATATCAGCCGCTACTGAGAACATGAGTAGTCGTAAAGTTTGTGAGCGCTTACATTTTACATTGGAAGGCACCATCACTTGTAACGAGAACTTGAATGGCCGCATCGTAGACCACGCCATTTATGGACTTCATCGCTCTAAGCTCTAAGCAGTCACTATTATGTAAATGAGCATACTAAAAAGCCACGGTATTCGACCGTGGCTTTGTTATTTTACGAACCTAGAACCTAAGTAGCCCTCAGAGCGCCCAGTTATACGGTCTTAGGAATCACGATACTGAACTTAGCTCCACCATGGTTGCTGTCATCGATTTTGATATCCCAAGAAAGCTTTTTAGCCGCTGAAATCGCAATCGCGAGGCCTAACCCCAAACCACCCGTTGTTGAGGTTCTGCTTGAATCCAAGCGAGAAAACGGAAGAAATACTTCATCACGACTGTCTTCTGGGATTCCAGAACCATTATCTTCAATAACCACTAGCCAATTTTCTGAATTCTCATCCAGTGTCATCCACACCTCATCGCGCGTGTAATTACCCGCGTTTTTGAGAATATTATCGAAGACCAAACGTGCCATTGAGCAGTCACACTTAATCTTGCAATCTTGCCCTACTTTGGATTCAAAGAGCACATTGTCTAACTGAGAGTAACGAATACGATCGAGACAGTACTCATGAAGATCAGAGGTCACTTTAACGAGCTCAAAGAATGAGTTATCCATGACATTCAACTTCGACAGCATGATAATTTCTGAAGTAAGATCGTTGATATCCTCAATGTAGGTATCAATATCATCGAAAAGCGCCTGATGATGGTCGGGAGCTCCCCTTCTTAGAATATCGGTCGCCAGCTGAATACGACTGAGCGGGGTGCGCACCTCATGTGGGATAGCTTGAGCAAAGATGTGGCTTTGTTTCACTTTGCTCTCGATCTCTTCCGCCATGAAGTTAAAGCTGCTGGCCAAATCTGACACTGGATGAATGTCGTCTAGATCAGAACGAGTACTGAGTTTCCCTCGACCAAACTGTTTTTGCTTCTCAACTAGCAACTCGATTCTTTCTTGAAAACGCCTCACAGGTAAGTAAACACTTGCGCCGATCGCGACAATAATGGCGAACAAAAGCCCGAGTAAAAAGTTTCTTTCTGAATCTTCATACCATTCAATTTCAGGAGAGAAAAAATCCCCTACCTCACTGAACGCGAAACTAAATTTAGAATTTGGAAGTTGAAACACCGCCGAGTACAGATCGTTATCACTGAGGTATATAGGTACACCATTTAAAGTGGTAAATAACTCGCATCGTTGGCATGGAGCCTCTCCCGACCAATTATCTAACAGGCGTAAATTGAAGATATAAAATTGTTGGTAGCCTGTTCTATCGAGTTCTTTATACAGAGAATTATATTGATTGTGCTGACGGGTATACTGCTCAACGAAGTAAATACCATCATTTAAGAAAGTTTCGATCTCGGTTCTTCGCATGTGCCCTTCACCTAGGTTCACAAACAAAAAGATCGTTGCCGACATACCAACCACAATCCCAAGATACAATCGGGCAAACATCGAAACAGAACGAAGTTTCGCAGTCATGAACTTACGCAACCAGCATGTACCCCTTATTGCGAACCGTACGGATCAACTGTTTGTCTTTTGCGTGAATGCGTAGTTTTCGTCTTAAACCGGAAACTCGCATATCAATAGAACGATCATTAAAAGCATAATCAATCCCTCGAAATAACTGACAGCACTGGTCTCGAGTCACGACCTGACAGATGTTATTCACAAGAAGGTTTAAGATTTCAAACTCGGCAGAAGTAAGCTTAAGATTTTGCCCATACAGAGTGGCACTTTGAGCAATATTGTTGATCACAATATCGCATTGCTTTTCAGCCGTTTTTTCTGGCGCGATAGCAATAGGAGCAGCTCGACGTAATAACGCTTCAATTCGCGCCAACAAAGCATGGCCACGAATAGGCTTTGCAACGTAATCATCCGCGCCAAACTTAAATAAGCTTACCTCACTCATTTCATCGGCAGAGGCGGTCAACACTAAAATTATTCCATTGTAAAACTCTCGAGCCTGACGGCAAATTTGAGCGCCACTCATGCCTGGAAGCATCAAGTCCAACAGCACTAAATCAGGTTCAATACTGCGGATCGCTTCAAGTGCTAAATTCCCTTCATGAACAACGCTAACATCGTAGCCTTCAGCTTCTAGGTAAAGCGTAGTTAAACGAGCTATCTCTTGGTCATCTTCGACAATGAGCACTTTGGTTTTCGACATTCCTATCACCAGTATTTATTAAAAGCGAGGGCAGTATATATACTGCTCATATATCATCAATGTTGTGATTCGAGCCTCACCTTTACCGTACGCAAAACATTGTAATCACTTTTGTACATACACGTTTACAAAACGCAGTGCTTAACCACCAGTACGCCTTAGTTTAAGAAGGTTGGCCATCAATAACTCGCTATTCAAGGTGTTTTAATTGCCTATACAACGCTTACGTTTGCTTTATTTTCTTACTCACACTTACATTTAAGGCATTTACAAAACCCAATCAAATCAACCTTCCAAATAGTAATGACTTGTCGGTTAATATCACTGACAAATAACATATTTATAGGTTTAAAATCCGAACATATCGTTCAACAGTCGAAAGAAAACGATTACGTTACCCACCAGCCAGTGTTTTGCATTTTCAGGGCCTCGGCAGGCGCTATTAAGCAATATCTTCTTCAAGTAATATTCATGAAATTGATAATTCGATCCAGCATTTGCTAATCACCACTACCACACAAGGTCCACTTTAAGATGAATAAACCGCTTTCACTGTTACTGACCAGCCTCCCTTTATTTTCAACGCAGTTATTAGCTGATAGCAATAAACAAGAAATAGTGAATCCGATTCAAGCGCAGGCAAATTCTTGGATAAACATTCAGGTCGCGCCAAAAATAACATTCGTCAAAAGATGGGCTTCAACTGTGAGTTCTATAGCGCGCTCCTTTCTGTAGCACTTTTTTCTTCTTCAACACGGCTTTTAACGGCTGTTGAAGACCAGAATTCAATTTGATAAGCGCCTACTGAATGCATGAGTTCGGTAGGCACTGTTCGACCAACACATCAGTTCACCGAGTTCAATATGATGACCAATTATCAACCTTTCGAGCATCTCAAGTGTCCTATTTGGATATATGATATTGATAATAAAAGAATAACTTGGGCAAATAGTAACGCGCTTCCCCTCTGGGAGTCTGAGTCGATGTTTGAGCTGACATCACGTGACTTTAGTGTCGAGATGTCAAAAGCGATAGAAGCAACACTGGAAGAATACCAAAGACAATTTCTACGTAACGAAAGCATCAAAACATGGTGGAACTTCACGCCAAACCACATTTCCAAACGTGCATTATGCCTATTTTCTGGGATCCCATTGCCCGATGGTCGAACTGGGATGTTGGTACAAGTCATTGCCGAAGAGGGCAGCCTAAAGCACGACTTAGCTTGCTCTGATGGCGCAAATCTATCCCTTCTATTTGATAACTCGGGAGACGTAGTGAGCGCTAACTCCGCATTCTTTCAAAGCTATGGTTCACCGTTTAGTACCCTATCCGACTTCGTTTCAAGTGAAGAGGCAGCAGCACAATGGTTGTTTGCTGCGCGTAAAGGCCGCGAGATTTTAGAAGAAGTCAGCTGCGAAATAGATAACAAAATTCATCACTTTGACGTTCAAGGAAAATGGCTATTTGATAAAAGCGAGCTTCTGTTAAACCTCACCTGTACAACTAAACAGAAAGAGAAGTTGATCAAAGCCAGATACAACGCTGAGCACGACTGTTTAACTGAGCTTTACAATCGCCGCGGTATCACCAACCTTTTGGAAACCAGTATTGCCTATCGCTCGCCCTTTGAGTTGATGTTTGTCGACCTTGATGGCTTCAAATTGGTCAATGATACTTATGGACACAGTGTCGGTGACCAACTACTTAAGCAGGTTGGCGAACGTCTTAAACACCTCGTCGACGAAACGTGCATGATCGGTCGATTTGGTGGCGACGAATTCATTGTGATTGCCCACGCCTGCCGAAATCACAATATCCCGCTGCTCTGCTCTCGTATTATTGAAGCCTTGAACAAGAGTTTCCACATCAGAGGGATTGGCACCTTGTCTGTTGGTTGCAGCATCGGTACCGCTCATTTCCCTGATAATGCCGTCGATCAAGAGTCACTGCTCAAGCAAGCGGGTATGGCGATGCATATGGCCAAAACAAATGGACGAAATCGATTTCAAACTTTTACACCTTGTCTAGCACAAACCCTTCACCGCAAGGTAGAGATCCGTCATCGACTCACGCATGCCTTAGAGAATGACGACCTCAACCTTCATTACCAACCGATAATGAACACTAACAGCGACAAGGTGAAAGGATTTGAAGCCTTACTTCGATGGTCGGACGAAGAACTAGGTGACATAGCTCCTGACGAATTTATTACCTTAGCGGAGGAGAGTGGGCAAATAGTTCCTCTCGGAAAATGGGTTCTCAATTCCGCACTCAAACAGTTATCGATGTGGCAACGAGAGTTTGATAATGAGTTGATGATGAGCATCAATATCTCGAGTATTCAGATGCACGCTACCTTTGCCGAACAGTTATTGGCAATGCTGAACTTCTACAACATCCAGCCTCAAAGCGTTGCCCTTGAAATCACGGAGTCTTCCATGATCTTCAAGCATGGTGAAGTCAGACAAGCATTAAGTGATATATCAAAATTAGGCGTAGAACTTCACCTTGATGACTTTGGCACAGGGTACTCCTCACTCTCAATGTTGCATGACTTGCCAATTAGCACCGTTAAACTCGATAAAAGTTTTGTCCATGGTTCGCACAAAGGGAGCAAAGCAATAGTCCAAGCCACTCATGCTATCTGCGACAAACTGGGGCTAAAAGTAGTTGCTGAAGGCGTCGAGACCGAAACGCAAAAAGCGTTCTTGATCGATTGTGGGTACCAGTATCTTCAAGGATTCTTGTTTAGTAAGCCCATCCCGTCAAATGAAGTCGAAAGACAATTTTTAACGGGTCGATTAGTAGACATTTAAAAACTTATTTATCAATAAGTTAGAGCTTTTAGCACTTCGTAGTCCAGAGAGTGATACCCACATCAACGCTTACGTATGCTTACATTGCGGCCAATAACGACAAGCCGAAGTTAAAGTATTGTTTATTATGCAATTATTGAGAACAATCAACCTGCAAGCCATATAACAGATATACCTACCTTCTGTAATGGCTTTGGTATTTAGATTACCCTCAAGCAGCCCCTCAATCAGATCAAATAATCGGTAAATATGAGAAGACAAAACGGCTTCACTCTCTTAGAACTTATCATCGCAGTCTTAATTTTAGCTATCCTGTCTGCCACGGCTATGGTCAAGTTCTTAAACGTTCAAGGAAGCGCCCGTGCGAGTAAAATACACGACGTAGCGGGTAACCTACGTACCGGTATCGATATGATCTACGCCAAGTCTGCGATTGCTGGCGTTGATGGAGAGTGCAACTATGTAGAAAAAACGGAAATTGAAACCTACTACGTCTGTCATGGCTACCCAATAGCTTATGTGGATTCACTAAGAAGACTGCTCAATATCGACAGAACAGAGCTTCACGTGATCAACAAAGAAGTCGATCCTGGTAGCAATGCCGAAAGAGTAGCAGCTATCTCTTTTGACGCAGATAACTACACCTATTCACCTGAAGGTGACTTTTGTCAGGTACTCTATCAACCAGAAAAAGAACCTCAAATCGTCGTACTTGATGGCGCATGTTAAATACTCAACGATTTTACTCATACAGAAGTTAGAGCTAAGCCATCGAGACAGATCTTTGAATATCATGTGATTACGATAAATCTGTTCAAAAATAATACGAATAGGACTAAGTTGTTGCTGCTTACATCTTCAAGTGCTGTTTACGTTATAACACGAACCTAATTCATATCTTATTTTTTATAATTAGTCTATAAAGATCTACATAGGTGTATGTCTGATATAGATATCAACAGTGTTTTGATTAAACATCTTTCATAAATGGATAGGTATAAATATATAAATAAAATAACATGCTCGTGCTATCTAAAACTTCCCCACTAAAAACTTCATTATTTAATAAGACGTAATAATACAAATAAGGAAAACTCAAAATACAATATTATCAATGCCATCATCTATCCATATAATTCAATTACTAAAATCATGTCTCAACTAAATTATATTAACATTACATAAATTGACATAATCTAAGTTTATCCGGAAAAATTCTGATAAATCTCACACATCAATAAATCAAATGAATACCATCAAAAGCTACATTAGAAACCTCTAAATTCAGTGGCTAATCCTTCCGCACAGAAGCTGCAAAATGGATAAATACCAAAACAAATGGATAAATCCCCTTTACCCCTTGTAAATCATTGGCTTTCATTTATAAATTCAACTTTTGGGTGAACATCTCGATAACCTTTCATTCAAGCCCAAATTCTGCGATTAGTATCAACATCTTAAGAGAAAATGGTGACATTTTGGTTATATTATTTGGAAAGGACTCTTAGGTTGAATGAAAATCCCAGCCAATACACATCAATCACATAAATATAATAACTGTCGCTTAGGAGTTGAGCCATGCACTGTTCTTTCAATATAAACAACAATAATGAGAGCTTGCAACTGATCTACAATGAAGAAAAAATATATATCAAGAACAACAGCAATAAGATATCAGAGGAAAGTCTTAATAGTAAAGAGAGTTTTGTATTCAAATACCTTATTGAGCACTCATCAATATCTAACCCTCAATCTGCACGAGATGTTGAAGAGTCTTTTAAATTACATTTTGATGAAGAGTTTAGTTTGTATGCATTAAAAAACATCATCGCCTCAATAAGAAAGAAGTATCGAAACTTATGTAAAAAGGCAAAGATAGATAATAATAGCGAACTTATCTCTAACCTTTATAAGGTGGGTTACTTCATCGATCTCGATAAGAACTCTACAAACTGCGTCGCACCAAAGTACGACATCAATCAATTCAAGCCCAGTCAGATAGAAATGTTGAAAATGATGTTCAATACCTATCATAGAGAACTGATTAAGGCTCTGATAACCGTGTTCACCGTCTCTTCATTTTTCCTCTTCGTTGTCTACTTTTTCCAAATCCTTTATACGACGAAGATTGCAGATGAATACAGCGAAAACACCAAACATATTGCTGAAGAAATCATGCTCTATGGTTGCGATAACCAAGGGGCTGTGCACTCATTAAGGCATTCACTCAACTTAGATTCTGTCATCATGACTACGTCTTATGGTTCATGTTATATCTCCAAAACACGCTCGAAAATGGTAGACCTTGATCAAGTTGATGACTTTTACGATAGTACCGATTTCGCTTATTCACGCTTCGTAGATACCAAGCGTGACATTGACCTTACGGTGCGTATTTCTACACGCTCTATTGAAGCTCGATACAAGAACTCACTATTGCCGCTGTTAGTCGACTCGGTCTCGATCCAGAAGAATGGTTATTACATTCTGAACCTAGGTGAAGAAAGTAAAGCTATCTATCAAACACCACTGCCAACCGGTGCAACCATTGCCTTTTACAGTGACGATATTGTCGTACTGTGGACTGCGCTTTCTCTGATTCTCGCCACACTGCTTTATCGCTCCTATATTCTGGGCTTTATGATCTACCTGTTTCGTTGGAAACACATCTCCTTTGAAGAAGAGCCCATCATCAACACCGAAGACAACAGCGTCCTGTATTACGAGTTGCTATCTCGAGTTCGTAACGTCGGCGTTTTAAGCTTCATCAACACCATGAGACGCACCAATTTACTCACCTTTCACACTATCTTGCTCATCGAGACGGTCAGAAAAGCCAAATTACACAACAGCCATGAGATCTATGGTGTCAACGTGTGTCCGAGCGCTTTGGTGGGGTCGAGCTTCGCAAGGCTCAGAGAGCATTTGGCCGCGATGGAAGCGAATGAATTTGTCGTCGAGATTACTGAATATTCGAATATTGGCTATGGATGTGAGGTTATCGATAACATTAAGGATATCAAAAAGCTTGGTATCACTATCGCTCTGGATGACTTTGGCACGGGCAATAACAACATCGAAATCATCAATGTTATCTCTCCGGCCTATCTAAAACTGGATCGTTGCTTTGTTAAGGATATCGAGTCAGGAGAGCACCATCAAGGTGTATTGCTTAATATCTCTGAGATTGGACGCTTATCAAATATCACGATGATTTATGAAGGTGTCGAGACGCGCAGGCAACAATATATCTTGTGTCAGCTAGGCTACAACTTACATCAAGGCTATCTGTATAGCCGGCCCAATGACTCAGAGGAGCAATAGGCCCCCCTAACAGAAATCTTGACGAGCAACCATTTCCTATTCAAATAATCATCGCTCATACAGCTGCTTGAAAGCCCACAAGGACGTAGGCTTCAAGTACCCTCCCCGCCAAACATGCTTTATCCAAATGTAAAAATATCCGATCCATTTTCATAAAACCCTTGCCAATTCGAATAAAAAGGTTAGTGTTATACACATGTATATCACCATGCAGTTTTAATTATGACCGAATGGAAAGACGACCAACCGATCTTTAGGCAGCTTGCCGCAAAGATCAGTGACCAAATTCTTCAGGGTGTTTGGTTAGAGCAACAAGCATTACCCTCTGTGCGTGCGGTTGCTGCCGATCTCAAGATCAACCACCTTACTGTCATGAAAAGCTATCAGTTACTGGTGGATGAAGACTTGGTAGAGAAAAAACGCGGCCAAGGCATGTATGTGGCCGAAGGGGCACTTCAAAAATTGAAAGAGTCTGCACACCAATCATTCATCAACACACAGATCCCAGCCATCGCTGAGACGCTAGGCATCATTGATATGAGTGTCGAAGAACTCGTGAAACAGCTAGCACAACATATAAAGGACAAGTCATGAGTACTTTACTTTCCGTGAAAAACGTAACCAAAACCTATTCAAATCAAGTGGGTGTCGAAAACATCAGCTTTGAGTTAAAGCCAGGGCAAGTACTTGGTCTGCTGGGCCACAATGGCGCAGGTAAATCGACTCTGATCAAATCACTGCTTGGTGGACACAACTATCAAGGTGAGATTGAAGTAAACGGCTACCACCCTATCCACCAGCACGCTGAGCTCATGCAGCACTTGTCGTACATCTCAGATGTTAACGTGTTACCAGAGTGGATGACGGTTAAACAACTGCTTCGATACACACAAGGTGTGCACCCTAGCTTCAACAAGCAAAAAGCAGAGCAGACATTAAGCAGCACCAACATCAAGTTGTCTTCTACTATCAAGCAGCTTTCTAAAGGGATGAAAGTACAACTTCACCTTGCGATCATCATCGCGACTGACACTCAAGTGTTGATCTTAGATGAGCCAACGCTGGGCTTAGATTTGCTGTACCGCGATACTTTTTATCGCCACCTATTAGAATGGTTCCACGATGGCGAACGCGCCATGATCATTGCAAGCCATGAGGTTTCAGAAATTGAACACCTATTAACGGATGTACTGATTTTGAAGCAAGGTCATTGTGTACTGCAAAAAAGCATGGAAGACATCGAGCACGACTACTTCATTATCGAAGTCGCAAACAACCATTCAAGCGAGATACAGAAACTTAACCCACTCACCTCTCAGCCTGGGTTAGGGACGACTAAGTGGCTATTAGAAGGTCAATACAAAGCGCAGGTTGAATCACTGGGTAACATCTATAACGTTGGTCTAGCAGACCTATTCCTTGCAACACAGACGGAGAAGGCATAATGCATCCAAGTTTTTACATGCTAGAAAAAGAACTCATCGAGCACAAAGTTAACACTCGATTGCCTCTGTTTGTCGCATTATGTGGTTTCTTACTGTTCGTTGGTCTGTTCTTTAATGGCGCAGCGCAACATGAGTTTTTCTTTGAAATGCAAGTGAATGGTGACGTGAGCGACATTCACAGAGACTTCGCACAAGATCTCAACTCAGTGATCTACTTTGGCGCGGGCCTTATTTCACTGATCCTGTCGACGCTTTACATCCCTAAAACGCTGCGTAAAGAACGCCAAGAAGGCAGTTCAATGTTTTGGCGAAGTATGCCGGTATCCAATGCAATGACTCACTGCGTAAAGCTAGGCTTCGGTTTAGTGGTTATTCCGGCTATCTGTGCGTTGTTAGTGCTGTTCGCAGATTTTCTATTCTGGATATTGAACGTCTCAAGTGAGCAACAACTGGCGCTATTGGTTGAGCAGCAATCTCTGTTTTATGTGCTGAGCAACTGGGTCGTGTTTTTTGGAAGAATGATGTTAGTTGCACTGGTTTTATTGCCACTGGCAACTGTCACTCTAGCTATTTCGCAGCTGGTGAACTCCCCATTGCTTGTCATTTTCATCTCAAGCTATGCGATTAAGTTCCTCTCTGTCGCCGTGTTTGGGTTCTATGGCGTCAATGACTTCCTATCTCTCATCGCGTCATTACCAATGAATGTGCTCATAGCAAGCAACCCATTAAGTGCGATTGCAGAAGCGCCGATTTTATCTTTAGGTATTTACGCACTGTTCGGTGTTGGTGGCTATCTACTGAGCCTAAAGCTGAACCGAACCGATGATGTCAGTTTGAAGACGCTCTTCCAACGTTAACGCATTCGCTCCTGACGTTGGTGTTATCTCTCCCGAGCAGGTAACCACACCAGATATCAAAATCTAAATCAAAGCTTCTGAGAAATCGGAAGCTTTTTTTGATCACGACTTTGCGAATACAGATATGGGTAACAAGAACAAAGGTACAAAGGTGCAAAGGGGTTTTAGTTAGGAGTAACAGAGTGAAGCAACAAGAGAATCTAAGAGGAGGTATTAATGAGCTGACATTGAATGCATTGTTGTTAATGCCTGTCAGCTCTTTGGAGGATGATTTCTTTAGTCGCCGACCAGATGAAGGTCCTTGAGAGTGCTAATGAAATCGATTTGTTGCGTTTTACATTTGATTAAGCTTTTCAGCTTTTTTATCTTAAAGCTTTACGATTTAAAGCTTATTTCTTTGAAGCTTCTTTCGCTGTGTCTTTCCAGTATTGGATGCGAACGCGATGAAGCTGTGCTCTTCTCATTTTTTTCATAAGGGATATTTCCTTTTCTTTAACTGCTCTTCATGAGCTATTTTTATTGCCAACCATTCGAATCTAACGGTGTTTGATGTCCAGATCAATGATACAAATCACAAAATTTATAGAGTTTTGAGTACCATTTACATCAAAGTATGACCTAGATATCAACTATGGCTCAATTCAATCCTATGAGCCGCTCTTCAAAATTAAGGTTAGTTCTCTCAGATGACAAATTCATTTCAGTATCAATACAGTTCAATGATACTAATTTAATAGACCGGACCAACGCGGATTTAGTTCCAGCATCTTATCTTTTATTACTCGCCTTACCCATAAAGTTACAGCGTAACTAGATCTATATTCAATGTGAACAATTAATCGCCACATTAGCCTATACGTCACAACATCAAAATGGGATTATGTTTGTAACGGATAGAGCTTTTTATAGAAGAAAGCCGTAGTGAATAAAATTAAATGGACGTAATTATGAGTAAAGTAATTTTGCAAGGGCATATTCTAGTGCCAGACAACGACCTAAAAGCCGTCACACAAGCCTTGGTTGTACACAAAGAACTGACACTGGAAGAACCTGGTTGTATCGTGTTTCGAGTCAGTCAAAGCACGCTTCAACCTAATCGCTTTGAAGTGTATGAAGAATTCACTAGCCGAGAAGCATTCGAAGCGCACCAACAGCGAGTAAAAACGTCTGAATGGGGTGATCTTTCCAAGAACGTGACTCGTCATTATCAAGTCACTGATGTTCCGACATCATAATGATACATCCGCTTGCCAATAGTATCGTCACGTTGATCAAACAGGATCCCTTACGAATACAGGTTTTAGACTGTGTCTCTCAGTTGGATTTACCGCAGTGTTATGTTGCTGCAGGCTTTGTGAGAAACCTCGTTTGGGATCACCTACATGGCTATGCCTCCCCGACTCCACTCAATGATATTGATGTGATCTACTTTGATCCCATTGATACCTCTTACGAATCGGATTTTAGATACGAGGCTCAGCTTAAACAATGCTTACCTGAACTGAATTGGCAAGTTCGCAATCAAGCCTGCATGCACACCAGAAATGGGGATGAGCCTTATCAAAGCTCATTGGATGCGATGAGTTATTGGCCAGAGAAAGAGACCGCAGTCGCCGTAAAGCAAAGCCTCAATGGAGACATCGAATGCATTTCGTCTTTTGGTTTAGAGAGCTTGTTTGATTTGAAGATCACTCCGAACCCCAATCGCAGCAAAGACGTGTTTGACCAACGAGTCCAATCCAAAAACTGGCTAACTCATTGGCCAAAGTTAACGATTAGTCACAGTGAACTAGCTTTCGAATTCAAACGCTAAAGTCATTGACTAAATCGAGCTAATTCAATTTCACTCGGTAAAGCGGATTGACTGGCTTATCGACAAAATACGACCAAATATGATCGTAGACGGCATGTTGGTTGGGGAATGGCGCTAACGCTTTTGCCTCTTCTAAATTGCACCAACGGTACTCCGTATGCTCGTCATTCAGTTCAATCGCTTGGTTGGGTGGGCATAGCACCGCAAACACAGGGATGAGCTGAATCACATTAACGTGAGCCTCGTAAAACTGCTCCAGAAACTGCGCGTTATACAAGGCTTCCACTTTAATTTGGGTCTCTTCTTCAAACTCGCGCACGATAGCCTGCCAGCCTGTTTCACCTGCTTCAATCGAGCCTGCGACATGGCACCAAAACTCGCCCTTCACACGCTTCATAAGTAGCATTTTCATTTGTCCGTCGATCTCTGAAATAGCGACACCAGATACAATCGAAGTATTGAGTGGAATCATAACGTTACCTTAGGTTGAACAAGAGGGCGGCAAGGCTACCACCCTTCGTTTGTTAAATTGTTTTCTATGATTAAAAACGAGAAGTTACTCATCAATTAATGAAGTTCAAGCCATAGCTCATGGGTTCAATGTTAACCATCTCGCTTAGCTATCCAGTAATAGAACCATTTCTTATTTGAGGCGCTTTTCGATAAAGAGTAGAATCGCCGCCTTGTACTGTGTTTCTTCACTTTTGTTTTTAGCGCATCAGTTTTTAGACTCTCACACAGTAGACTCACAACCATTTATCACCACGATATAAGTATTAAGACGACTATGCACTCATCAAACTCAACGCACGACTCAGATAACGGCCACACACCTGAGCATTGCTTCACCCGCTTTCAACAGCCGATCGAGTCATATTCGTTGCCAGAGCGTTTCACATTCCCGTTCTACTACGAACCGCACCCACTGTGTGAAATCGCCTCTCATCAGCTTCAACAATATCTAGAAACGCAAACCGATTGGCAGCATGACTTCGGACTGGATTCTGACGCTGGTCGCGGCAAAATGTTTGGTGTGTTACTGGTGAAAAGCCCTGAAGGTGAATTGGGTTATTTCTCTGCCTTCTCCGGCAAAATCGCCGACCAAAACCTACTGCCTCACTTTGTACCGCCAGTCTTCGACATGCTCAGCAGCGACAGTTTTTTCCATCAAGACACAGCCGACATGATGGCTGTAAACGCTGAGTTTAAATCGCTACAAGCAAATACTAAATACCTTGAATTATGCGAGCAACTGGCGCAGCAGAAAGCGCAAGCTGAACAGGAGATTGAAGCTCAACGACTATTGATTATTGAAGGCCGAAAAACGCGTAAAGAACAACGTGAACAAGGTAAAGAAAACCTTGATGAGCAAGCCTTCGAACAACTGAACAATGAGCTAAACAAAGCCAGTGTTGCCGACAAGAACCAGCAGAAGTACCTAAAACTCAACTGGGAACAGACTCTGCAAGTGTTGCAGGCTAAAGTTGATGTGTTCACCACTCAACTTGCTAAGCTAAAAGAGCAAAGAGCACACATCTCTCATCAGCTTCAACACAAGTTGTTTTCACAATACGCTTTCCAAAATGCAGAAGGAAACGTTGAAGACCTTAACCAGATCTTTGAAAACACGCCAAACAAGATACCACCAGCAGGTTCTGGCGAGTGTGCCGCACCCAAGCTTTTGCAATACGCGTATTTAAACGGTTACACACCATTGGCACTGGCTGAATTTTGGTGGGGTCGTTCCCCAAAATCGGAAATCCGTAAGCATAAGAAATACTACGCGTCCTGCCAAAGTAAATGTGTACCGATTTTAGGCCATATGATGAAAGGCCTAGAGGTGGATCCAAACCCATTACTAGAGAACCCAGCAGAAGGAAAAGACCTCGATATCCTGTTCCAAGATGAACACATCGTTGTAGTACACAAACCAGCAGGTTTTCTATCCGTACCGGGTAAAAACATTAAAGACTCGGCCTACACACGCGTTCAAGAAATGCACCAAGATGTTGAAGGGCCATTTGTTATCCACCGTTTGGATATGGCGACCTCTGGCATTCTGATATTTGCTTTAACACGACGTGCGAACAAAAGCTTACAGAAGCAGTTCATTACTCGTGAAGTTGAGAAGCGATATGTCGCAATGATTGAAGGTGTGCTAGACCAAGATGAAGGCTATATTCGACTGCCATTGCGTGGTGACTTGTATGACCGCCCTCGTCAGATTGTTTGCTTCGAACACGGCAAGCCTGCAGAAACCAAATGGGAAGTGATTGAGCGAAACGAACAAACCACTAAGGTTTACCTGCACCCTAAAACAGGCCGTACACACCAGTTACGTGTTCACTGTTCACACCAAGAAGGGCTTAACATGCCTATCGTGGGTGATGGCCTATATGGTAATAAAGCCGACCGACTGCACCTACACGCAGAAAGACTTGCACTGCACCACCCAGTCACCAAAGAGTGGATGGAGTTCCAGTTCGACGCTGAATTCTAAAATCTCTCATTAGTACCGAGCTTTAAAAAAGGAGTCACACCGCTTGTGGCTCCTACCTCTTTTGGGTATATCTCCACGCTTATTGCACTACATCAAGATTCACTTTGTTGTGAAGAGTAGCATGCCCACCTTCTTCTCTCCTTGAGGCCTTTGATATGTCATCAGCTGCTTTGAATTTGCACCACAACACACAAACTTCTTCTTTGATAACTGCGCAAGCACCAAGCTTGAAACCACTAGCAACCAAAAAGCCTAATCTAAATTTGGCAATGCTAAGCTTAATTGAAGAAGTTAAAAACGAACTCCCACTTTACGAATCGGAGACGTTTATCTGTGGGCCAAAAGGAAACTGCTCGGGTTGCTCTAAGAAACTACTAGAGATGGTCGACAGTGAGTTAATGTATTGGGAGCACAGTATTTCCATTGGCCAAGGCCCAAACTTCGAGGAACTGCGCCGCTTTGGTAAGCTTTGCAGCAGCGTTCGACGTGGTTTAGAGCGTAACGGTTTAGTCGAAAAACGCCCAAAGAAAAGATAACAAGCCAAATCGATAATCATTACAATTTGTCGTTGGCGATCACAAGCCACCCTGCTACTAACTGATTGAACTCGTTAGCTATAAAAGTAATAATGTTTTGTAATACAATTCAGTGCGCAGACCGACTTCGTAAATTCGAACTCATAGAGATAAGCTCATCGATACTTTCACCATATTCTTGAACGACTCTATCCTTCTTGTCTGACGTGCCTAGCCTTCTGTATATCAATATCACATCAATTAGAAACCTACCTTGGACAACGGAGAGCCACCTTGAAGAGACCACAACCAGTACTGGGAAAGACCGGTATGCTATTTTTTCTCGTCATAATAAGTGCTTTCCCTCCATTGACTATCGACCTTTACTTACCTGCGCTTCCGCAGATGGTCGAGGTGTTTAATACTGATCGATCCATGGTCAACCTAACCCTGAGCAGCTACTTCGTTACTTACGCCATCGGTCTTTTGTTCTGGGGGCCGCTCAGCGAAAAATTTGGTCGTAAGCCGATCCTATTGATTGGATTAGCGGGCTATATGGTCGCGAGCATATTGTGCGCGATGACCAATAGCATCGAACAGTTGATTGGTGCTCGTGTATTCCAAGCCTTTGTGGGCAGTGCCATCACCGTTATCGCGACTGCCATTGTAAAAGATCTTTATGACGGCCGAGAACGTGAAAAGATCATGGCGACTATCATGTCACTGGTGATCATCGCACCAATGGTTGCGCCTGTGTTTGGAGCCTTTTTACTGAAAATTGCTTCTTGGCGAATGATGTTTGTCACGCTCGCCATTTTTGGTGCATTTGCGTCAGTATTAGCTTGCTGCTACCAAGAAACACTCGAAAACAAATACCAAGGTTCCATATTCCGCTCATGGGGAAGAATGGGCGTGGTCATGAAAAACCGCTCGTTCGTCAAGCTGCTGGTCATTTTCTCTATCATACCGATGGCGTTGATGGGCTTTCTTGCGGCGGGTTCTTATATCTACATCGATCACTTTGGATTGACCGAACAACAGTTTAGTTACGCGTTCGCATTCAATGCATTGTGCGCCTCATTTGGTCCAACAATTTACATGAAGTTGTCCTACCGAATGCCGGTTCAAAAGGTCATCTCAGGATGTTTTGCTTTATTAGCGCTTGCGGGAATCTTCACTCTAACCATTGGCGACCTGTCCCCTTGGTTCTTCATGTTCATTGCTGCACCAGCGACATTAATGGCGATCATCATGCGAGTACCGGGTACCAACTTGATGTTGAATCAACAAGATCATGACACGGGCTCTGCCGTCGCACTGATACAGTTCTTCAGCATGATTTGTGGTTCGCTTGGCATGGTGTTGGTTTCAATCCGCCCAGATTCACTGATTGAAAACCTAGGCTTTATTCAATTATCCGTCGGTACGTTAGGCGGCCTGATGTGGCTAATGATCAGAAACAAAGAGTTCGTGACTAATAAGCTGAATTAGGCGCATCCAAAATAACTAAGTTTGTACTCAAACACGATTTAGGGCGTCCTCGATCGTGTTTGAGGTCTCGCGCTCACTGGCTTTAGCGCATATTGGCTCCAATCACCTCAATTGGAGTTAAACCATGAAATGGATACATTTACTGTTCACATCCCTACTTTTCCTCTGCGCTTCATCCATCGCTTCCGATGTCGGATTCACTCAAGTCACCTTAACTGACGACCCTAATCGCCCGCTAAACACTGCCATTTGGTATCCCACACAAGATGTCTTAGACACAACCTTGATTGGCGATAACCCAGCCTTCATCGGCACGAAAGTCATCAAAGATGGAGAGATTCAATCAGGCATTTTTCCAGTTGTACTGCTATCACACGGCTACCGAGGAAACTGGCGAAACCAAAACTGGTTGGCGACCGAACTTGCGAGTCGTGGCTACATCGTAGCGGCCACTGACCATCCGGGAACCACCTCTTTCGACCAATCTCAAGAGCAAGCGGCCAAGTGGTGGGAGAGGCCGCGAGATATCACTCGAACCATCGATTACCTGTTAAGCGAAGTTCAATGGAAGCAAGCTGTTAACGCCAACAATATCACTGCAATCGGACACTCGCTAGGAGGCTGGACAGTGATGCAATTGGCAGGAGCGAAAATAGATAGAGCGACCTTTGAAGCCGAGTGTCTTATATACCCTAACCCGCGTACCTGTGGGCTGTCTGATGAATTAGGGCTATCACAAGCCCAACCAGCTGAACCAAATGAAAAAGACCTATCAGACCCTAGAATTCAGCGCGTTGTCAGCCTTGATTTGGGGCTTGCTCGTAGCTTCTCAGTCGGCAGCTTAAATGACGTTACAGTGCCAACCTTAATATTGGCGGCTGGGATTGATATTGGGGATCTACCTCAGGCATTAGAATCTGGCTACATTGCTGAGCACATGCCTCTTAATTTAAGACGCTATAAGGTCTACGAAAGCGCTACCCATTTCAGCTTCATTCAAAGTTGCAAAGCTGGGGCGGTACCGATGCTTGAAGAAGAAGTGCCATGCGATGGCATTATTTGTAAAGATGGCGTTGGTACATCACGCGACCAGCTACATCAATTGATCTTAAACGACATCGTTAGCTTTCTGAATTGATAAACGGAAAGCAAACACACTCAATCTAACACTTGCGGCGAACTTCGATACTCACTCGGAGTTTGCCCAGTTATCCTTGAAAACTCGCGATTGAAATTGGACTTGGTCTGAAAGCCTGAACTAAGGAAGATATCCGTTATCGCTTCATCACTTTGCATCAGGAGAGTCTTAGCGTGCTCAATTCGATAGGCGTTAATCACCTTTGAAATGTTCTGGTGGTGAGTTTGATTAACCGCAGACGATATTTTTCGAGCTGGGATACCTAACTTTCTCGCCACTCGATTCAGGGACAAGTCAGGATCTTTGAACACCTGATGATCCTTCATTAACGCATCAAACTTAGCTACGATCTGCGTGACTTCTTTGTCTTCGTCTAAGCTCACCGTTGGTATCAATGCCTCAACTTCGTCTTGTATGCTATTTAGCGTTGAAAGTTCGCTCTGTTGTTGATTTTTTTTCGGAGTCGGAGACGTACTGGTACTGACAACGACCACAGCCCCAACAATTGCGGGAATAAGAACTAGGTAACCAATAGACAGAATTAAGTCGGTGTGTTGTGCGTTAAGCAGCAAAATATCATACGAGATAATGCTATCCACTAGAGCCGAAAACAGTAAGGCTATACCTGCCGTACGCTCAGCATACAAAACATTCGATACATCACTCAGCCTGACGTGCTCTGGGAAGTTAAACGATGATTTCAACAACAAGCAGCCATAGCTGAGATATAGCGAGATCAACAATAGATCAATCGTTCCATCCCAAATATACGAATAAGAAAAGGAGCCAACCAGAACAACGACTGGGCCTAAGCAATGCAAAAGAGACATAGGTTTACTTCGATGAGCTCCCGCAAAGCAGAGCCATGCAGCCACCGGTACACTTGCCCCTAGAACCGGTTGTAAGAAACGGAACAGTGCAATATCAAACGTCCAACGTAGCCCAACGACAGTAATCATCAACGCACACAACATAATAAACCAAAACGGTTTTTGGCTTGTCTGTGGGTAACGATATCTAAGTAAAACAGCCGTGACGCATAACAGCAGAGCTGCAATAAATGGTAGGGGAATGGCGAGCATCAAAATTCCATTTAGGTTCGGGGGAAGATGATTTCAATATCACGTCACATATTCCGTAAGTAAACCATTGAATCAATGCGAGTGATAAGTATTGAGTATCAATCTATGGTAAATCATTCCTCAGAGAGAAATCTAGAACGAAATCTTGATGGTGTTAAGCCAATGATTTTCATAAAGACCTTACGGAAGCTATTTACGTCCTCATAACCAACTAGGTAGCTGATCTGCTCAACCGGTTTATGAGAGCTTTCCAATAACTCGCATGCACTTTGAATACGTACGTGTTGGATATAGTTAATCGGCGTAAAACTGGTCGCCTTGGTAAATTGACGAATAAAGGTTCTTCGAGTCATAAACGCTTCTTCAGCCAATTGATCAAGAGACAACGAAAGGTGATGGTTCTTTTGAATAAAACGCTGCACCGACACAATTTTTTCATTGCCGTGAGCATAGTTCGGCACAAAGCTCTGATAGTAACGTTGCTCTCTCAACCCCGTATCAAGCACCAAATATTTACCTAGATTACGAGTGTTGGTCGGTGTCGTGTATTTGGTCAGGATAAACAAAGCGAGATCCATCCACGACATCAAACCACCAGCGGTCATCACATCCGCATCATCAATCAAGATTTTGTCGATATCGACTGCGATCTGTGGGTAAAGCTCCGTAAACTTCTGCTGCGCTTGCCAGTGCGTGGTCACGGTTCGCCCTTCTAACAAACCTGTTTTTGCCAAAATGAACACGCCTGCACAAGCTGAGCAAAGGATCACCCCCCTTTGGTGAGACTCAATCAGGTACTCAAGCAAGGCGTCACTCGGATCTAGATAGTAACAACCATCTAAATTCGGTGGGAGTATGATGATATCGGCGTTCGACACGCTAACACTGTCATGCGCTTGGATCTGAACGTTGAATTGAGTCTTCTCAGCCGAAGGTTCAAGAGAATTTGCCATCTGCAGAAACTCTTTCACTCCAAACACGGCACTTTGCAAAGAACCCGGATAGTCGATGATTTCGACCATTACTGATTTTGTCACTATTGCCATAGAGTCTGTCATTTTTGACGTGCGATAAAAACTACAGAGTATTCATAATATCCCTACACCGCAACACACTAAATACAAAGGTATAGACTATGAAGAACACAGCCCTGCTACTTATCGACTTTCAAAATGACTATTTCCCTTCATACGAAGGTGCAAAATGGGCGCTGTCTGAAACAGAGAAAGCAGCCGAAAAAGGTGCACAGTTATTATCCGCTTTCAGAGACAAGCAACTTCCTGTGGTTCATGTACGTCATGAGTTTACGACGAATGATGCTCCGTTCTTCTTGCCAGAATCAGACGGTGCTCAAATCCACAGCAGCGTGACTCCGCTAGAAGGTGAGCCTGTCATCGTAAAGCATCAAATCAATAGCTTTAGAGATACAGAACTGAACAAAGTGCTAAAAGAGCAAGGCGTTGAAAAACTGATCATCGCTGGCGCAATGAGCCACATGTGTATTGATGCTGTGACTCGTGCAGCAACCGATTTTGGCTATGAATGCCACGTAGCGCATGATGCTTGCACAACCTTAGATATAGAGTTCAATGGCGTTCAGGTTCCAGCAGCGCATGTCCATGCCGCATTCATGGCTGCACTGAGCTTTGGTTACGGCAATGTCGCAACGGCCAGTGAACTTGAAAGCCAACTTTAGTCAGACTCAAAACCGCCCACATGGGCGGTTTTGTCTCTATTCAAATCAACACTAGCTTCCAAACAACTCTTTCAGGCACAAAAAAGCTCCTATTAAGGAGCCTTCTTATCAAAGCCAGTTACGACTGAGTTTGGTCAATTACTACTAAGCGTTAGCCACTTGACGTGCTGGATGTTTGATAAACACAGCTACCACAGCAACGACTGCAAGCGCGAAACAGTAGTAAGAATTAGCCACTATATCCAAAGGCGATAAGTTAAATACCGAACCTAATAGCAATACCTGTGCACCGTAAGGCAATACGCCTTGAATCACACAAGAGAAGATATCCAATAAGCTGGCAGAGCGACGTGGAGAAACGTTATTTTCTTCAGCTAATTGGCGAGCCACACTACCAGACACAATAATCGCTACCGTGTTGTTTGCAGTACATAGGTTCACCATAGATACCAAGCCCGCAATACCCAACTCACTCGCACGGCCATTCGCTTGCTTAGAGTGTGAAGAGCCAAACGCACGAATCACACCACTTACTAAGCTAGTCAGGAACGCCAATCCACCTTGACGACGCATGAGCTCACTCAAACCGCCAATCAGCATCGACAATAAGAAAATCTCCTGCATGTTGCCGAAGCCTGCGTAGATGTCTTGAGCGTAATCCGTCATACCGTAGTTCTCAACAGAACCTAGGCTTACGCCACCCGCCAGCAAGATACCAATCGTCAGCACAACGAATACATTCATACCCGATACAGCAAGAATCAAAATAGTGATGTACGGAAGGACTTTCAGCCACTCGATTGGGCCCGTTTCAGGCACTTGAGTTGCCGTGCTGTTGAAAGCAAAGATAACAATCGCGATAAGAGCAGCAGGCAGTGCAATGCGGATGTTCTCTTTAAACTTGTCTCTCATCTCACAGCCTTGCGAGCGTGTCGCGGCAATCGTGGTATCAGAGATGATAGAAAGGTTGTCACCAAACATCGCGCCACTTAAAACAACACCAGCCGTCAGTGGAATGCTCATGCCTGCTGAATCTGCAATGCCTAGTGCCACAGGGGCAACCGCAGCGATAGTACCCATTGAGGTGCCCATTGCTGTCGCGATGAAAGCTGAAATTAGGAAGATACCCGGTAGGATCATGCTTGTTGGAATCGCCGATAACCCTAGGTTTACGGTCGCGTCAACGCCACCAGACGCTTTAGCCACAGCCGCAAAAGCACCCGCCAATAGGTAGATCATACACATTGCGATAATGTCTTTGTGACCGACTCCACCTAAGAACTGTTCGATAGCACGGTTCAATTTATCTTTGCTTAGCAACAACGCTAGCATCACCGCAGGTAAAGCTGCAATCGGAGCTGGAAGCTGATAGAAAGCAAAATCGACGCCTTGCAGTGACAAGTACGTACCTACGCCAATAAACAGCGCTAGGAACACGATCAGAGGGATAAGCGCAGCTGCAGAAGGTGCAATTACAGCATTAGAATTTTTTGAATTGGACATGGAACATCAACGCAATAGAACAGGAAGGTGAGCAGACTAATGTCACACTTAGAGCTTGTCAACGTCTAGACGTCTAAACGCCCAATTTAATGCAAAGTAATAAGCACACCATTGAACATCACATAATAGAAAAGGCTATTTACTCACCAGTAAATAGCCTTTAGATAACAGGTAGCGTATGCGCAGAAGCTAGCTTTTTCGCTTACTTCACGCTTTTGCTAAGTTAGCGTTTTTGCTTGAACGTCACTTGGTATTCACCAATGCCTTCGTAGTGGAAGGTTGTTGGTTTATCGAAGTCCATCTCCACGATACCGCAGTATGAACCCGTGATGATTGCTTCACCCGCTTGGAAATCAACGCCACGACGAGTCATGTAGTTAATCAGCCAATAAATAGGGCTTGGTGGTAATGTATTTGGGTGCTTACCTGCGAATGCTTGAACTTGTTCGCCTTGGGTCACTTCGATATTAATCTCAGCAGAAGTGAACGCTTTTTCGCGGTCAATCTCAGGGCCAATGAACAGACCTTGGTTTACTAGGCCATCAGCAAGCTTTTCGTAGAACTCAGCACCGCTGTCATCAGCAAAACGTGACTGCATCAACTCAAGAGCCATGTGGCAAGAACCGATAGCATCGTTGATTTGCTCTTCACTGTAACCTTCTTTGCTTGCAGGCAGGCTCTTAACAAGCGTAAATGCAATTTCAGGCTCAACACGTACTACGTCGTTGTCAGCAAACAGTTCGCAAACTTCGCCTTGTTGAACGCTACCCGAAAAGATAGGCGCAACAATGAACTTGTCTTCAGCCAAAGGAAGCAAACACTTCCAACCGCCGACCTTGTCGCTCTTGAGATCGATCATTGATGATTGGATCTTTAGCGCATCTTCCAAGTTATTCGGACGGTACTGCTCGTCCAAACTTGATGCTTTAGTTCCCGCGACGCGGCGACTCAGCAGTTCTTCAGCTGCTTGCTCAAATACATTTGTAATATAATACCACCTTTGGTTTTATGACCCGTATAATATCGGATTTCTTGAAGCTTGAATAGACAATTCAACAACGAACCAACACCGAAAATTCAGCCATCAATTTCCACATATTCTAGACGCAAACAACTGAAACTATTTTGATTTATACCAATCACAGTAAGTAAGTGTTCAGAAATAGCGCCGGAAAAAGGTTTGAGAATAAGGAATCATTTTTTGATAAGTAGTTATTCTACAATCAAAAATTATAACGCAGTTATCGAGCGTTTTAACCAGCTAGGCTGACCAGTTATTTACTACGATTGGTATTAGATACAAAAAAGCCAGTAAATTGATTACTGGCTTTCTAAGCGTACTACTGATGATTAGGCTTTACTGCCCTTTTAACGTCTTCTTCAGGTTTTGCATGAAGTTTCTAAAGTGAGGCATGAAATCAACAAACAGAGGGTGCTTTCTATCTTGCATCATCATTGGGCCAAGTAAGCGGATGCTCACCCCTAGTCGCGCTGCTGATTGCTCGTCTAAGCCACTGTCTTGTTTGATCTTCTCAACAATCGCGAACATGTTCTCTCTGTCTTCAATTTCAAACTGCATAGTTTGCAGTTCACGATCTTCTTTGATGTTCACTTCTTCGATAGTGATACGGTAGTTGTTATGTTTGCCTGTGAATGCTGTCATGTGGATCTCCTACAATGCTTAAAAAGTGTGTTGGCTAGCTCTTCATGAATCGTTCGAGCTTAGGTTTAACCGTCATCGACATCACGACCATGATCGTAAGGCCAATAGGAAGCGCAGCAATAAATCCATTAAACCATCCACTGGTAAACGCCGATGTATCCGAAAATCCAATATTATTTGCCGCTGTTACAAATGCCATGATGGACTCCATGATAAAAGCCATAATCAATCCCACGATTAGGTTGCGAGCTTTCTCGCCGTAATTGGGTAATACCTTGGCGATCAACTTAGTCACCAAAGTCATCATTACCACGCCAATTGGCATCATAATCACGACAACTAGGGCTAACGAAGAGAGCCAGTTGCCGATGAATGCCTCACCGAGTCCGACATTCATGTAGGTCATCACAGCCGTTAAGCTGCCGCCAATGGTTAGCATTAAGCTCATCATGACCAAAATTTTGTATAAAACTGGGGTGCCTTTTTGCTCAGGAAGAGTTGGCGTTAGTGTTGCTTGGATCGTCATATCTATTTCCTGTCTTGAATTTACGAACAATTAAGTTGATAATGTCAACTATAAATACAGTAGTTGATAATGTCAACTATATTTCTAAGGATCGTTTATGTCTGATAACACATCGCTAGAATCTATTTTTCGTTTAGTGCACTCTTTGAAACGTCAAATGAGCGAGCAGATTGAGAGCTTAGACTCAGAGATCGCACCCATGAACATTCGTGTTATGAAGATCATTACCAAGAAGTCTCCATGTACGGCTATTGATATCGCACACTTCCTAAATCGCGATAAAGCACAGGTCACTCGATTGATTAACGCTTTGATCAGTCAGGAACTTGTAAAGAAATCTCCGAACCCAGAAGACAAGCGTAGCCAGTTATTGGTTCTGACCGATAAGGGTCAAGAGATCATGACTAAGGTCTCGGATATAGATCGAGACATGCTGAAGAGAATGACCAAAGGCATGGCCGAAGATGAGTTAGAGCAATTCAGAAAAATTGCGAAGAAAATGGCGCAGAACTTAGAAAGCTGATCTTCAAAATAAAACGAAAAAACGCCACCGAATCGAATGATCGGTGGCGTTTTTTGTATCAACTGGCTTTATATAGATTAGCAGCATGACTACTTCTAACTTAGATGAGAGTGTTAATTAGATGTCCGTTCTAATTATTCGATGCCAGTTTCCACCATGCCTGAACAGGTACGGGCTCTGAGATCACCAAACGTTCACCCATCACAGGGCTTACCATTTGTACATCTCGCTCTTTGCTTATCGTGAGAGCTTGATCCATTGGGTCTTGCCAATCGTGCATAGAGAGATCAAACGTGCTGTTGTGGATTGGCATCATCACCTTACCTTGCAGGTCGATGTGCGCTTGAACGCTTTGCTCTGGGAACATATGAATACCTGCCCAAAGTGAGTTGTACGCGCCCGTTTCTACCATGGTTAAATCAAACGGCCCAAAACGGTCTCCAATCTCTTTAAAGCCATTGAAGTAACCAGAGTCACCGCTAAAGAAGACTTTCTTATCTGAAGCGTTAATAACCCAACTGCCCCACAGTGTTTGGTCACGATCAAGCAAGCCACGTCCAGAGAAGTGCTGTGTCGGCGTCAACGTGAACTCAATGTCTGAGGCCGTTGCCGATTCCCACCAGTTCAGCTCAATGATCTTTGCTTTATCCACGCCCCACTTTTCCAGTAGCGCACCGACTCTGAGTGGCACCAAAAATGTCCCTACTTTGTCTGCTAATACCTTTACGGCACCTTTGTCTAAATGGTCGTAGTGATCGTGGCTGATCACTACCACATCAATATCAGGCAGTTCTTGCAGTGAGATTGGTGTGGGATGGAAGCGCTTTGGCCCCATCCATTGCACTGGCGATGCACGATCACTGAACACAGGATCAGTTGCTCGGCTGTCATCGGTTTCAGAGGTAATGCAGCACGCGGTACTGGCTCATTCCTTTCCACTGTCACATACGCTTTCAAGATTGAAAAAATATCAGACATACCCGATTTGTATTCCAACTCACTGTTAACAAACTTCTTCGGAAGCTTATCTAGATTGTCGTTTGATTGTGAACCTGTGCTTACGATAGCGACCACGGCAAGTACTCCTAAAATCGGTAATAGATATTTTTTCATTGGTATATCTTTAATCATTGGGATAAAACCAATACAAAACTACACTGGATAGTTTACATATCAAAATACAAAAGTAAACCAATGAGTGTAATTTTTGATTTATCTAAACGTGATCGTGCCAAAATCGATTTTGGAAAAACCGACTTTGAAAAGGAGTTACCCTATTTGGTAGGTAAGGTTAATCAGCAGACCATACATTCTTGAAATCTGGCCATCCCCAGTTGGTGATGGCCACGTTTTTCAAAATGCCTTGGAAACGCACGGTTTGTAGGTGATGGAACATAGGCACTAGCCAATAATCAGAAATCAACGTGGACGCAACAGGCTCCAACTCTGCCAAGTAATTCGGCAGTTCAACCGATGCCTTATGATGATCTAAGCGCTGCTTCAACCAATCGCTGTTCATCTCTCCTAGTGCAGAGTGCAAAACAGGATCATTCATCAACCACGAGAACAGTGAAGAAGGTGCATTGTCATCGAGATTGAGGTTACACAACACCAAATCTTCTTTAAGGTCACCACTCTGAGATAGCTGAGCCAGTTCTCGAAAACTGTAGGTATTTACCTCAACTTCGACACCATATCGTTTCAATATGTCAAATACACAAATAGCACATCTATATAGGGCGTAGTAATTGTAAACGGCTATGGTCATCTTTTTAGGTAATTGAACTTCTTTCGACGGCGTTCGATACAACTTTTGCCAGCTTGGCAATATATTCTGAGCTAAAGACACGCTGAACAACCCTTGATTTTGTTCCAATTGAGACAAAATAGCTTGCGGATTGGCGAGCCCGGAGAGGTATTTACGCTGCTCATCGCTTAACGAGTTTGCCGTTGAATTCTGATTGAACAGGATAAACAAGCAACCATCTTCGACCCGACTACGAAGGCCATCAGTCTCTGCAGACACCAGCTCCGCATCGCTTTTCCCGAGTTGATGAAAACAAGACGAGTCTTCATAAGGTGACACTTGCATTTGGCTGTCATCAAAACGAGCACTGCCCGACATTGATTCTTCAAATTGCCAAATGGTGACTTCATCCGTTAAAGAACGACAGCCATAATAGTGTTCAAATGCCGCGAGTTTGATACGTTCATTATTGGTCTCAACCACTTTGAAGGGCCCTGTTCCAATAACAGCATGAGATACTGAATTTAATGGCGACGGTTCACGGGTCACTTGGGCAGCAGGTTGAATTGAATACTTAACGCCAGCAAGCAAGCCAGCAAAACCAGTATCGGCCTTGGTCAGCTGGAAGCTGATCCTTAACGGCTGCTCACTGTAAACCGAAGCAACATGAGCTAGCTCTGTCTGATAGAAAGGTAGCGGTTGTAAAGCGGTAAACAACGATACTAGCTGTTTGGCGTCGACGGGTTGACCATCGTGAAAAGTGAGACCGGGGCGCAAATAGAAAGTCCAAACCAACTTCTCAGAATCATATTCCCAATGATGTGCAAGTTCAGGCTTCAACTTCCCCTTGCCATTACAAGTGACTAGGCAACTGAACACTTGCCTGATCAAAAACCGTTCACTACTGCGGTGAATATGATGCGGGAACAAGTCCTCAAACTTACGTTTGTAAGTTAATTGAACGTGCAGTAACCCTTCTCGAATCGTCGCACCGGAAGTTTCTTGGAGAAGAGCACCAAATACAGCCCGGTCATCTTCCAAAATAGAAAGTGCTTTTTCGTATTTACCCTGCTCTATCAATTTACTGGCAACATGTTGAGTCATTTCTTGATTACTAAAACGCAATGTCAGGTTAGAACGTTGATTCCGTCCCACTTTAGGCTCCCACACTACCCACTCAGCCTGATGCATCTTGCCTAACAAGGTTCGTGCATGGCGCAAACTAGTAAACAGCTTGTCTGCAACCTCAGTCAAGGTAACCGAGTGTGAGATGTTAGGCTCGAACGAATCCAGCCTTGTGTAGTAACGCATCATGTTTAGATCAGACAAATAATGAACCTTTTAGAAATAACCTTTCCTCATAAAGCCAATTATAAAACACATTTGTCTTAAAGTGACGATAAAAGACAAAAATAGGAACACTTTAATAAAAACCCATCTGTTTATTACTTCCCATTAAACAACCATAATTAATAGGTCAGCAAGGAACTCAAAGTTCCTACCAAAGCCTAATACAAGAGAAGTAATCATCATGAGAAAATACTATCTTAATAAGCTAAAAAGCACCTGTAGCAAGCTCGAAAGAGAAGCACTACGAACACTTATAGAGCTATGTAACTGGCGTTATTAGTACACTTTTTAGCACCGAGTTAACGCGAGTTGAGTGCAACCTAATAGGCTCCTACCCCCAATATGAGTTAGGTCTCAACTCGCTTTTCCATTTCAAATCCCCTCTCAACCTTGCTGTACCAATAGCTCGTACACTTGATAGATTTCCGTTATCGACTCGACAAATTTAATTCGTTTTCTTAGTTAAACGAAAAGCCTTAAGGTTCGCCCCGAAGCAAGCAAAGAGCCTCAGATAAACTGAAAGCTCAGCTAACAACTCATTTATTTGCAGTTACCAATCAGGTATTAACTAAGGAAACGCCATGCGTATCGCAATTCTTTCTCGCAACGAAAATCTATACTCTACTTCTCGCTTAAAAGCAGCAGGTGAAGCTCGCGGTCACCATGTCGATGTTATCGACACGCTGCACTGTGATATAGATATCGCGAGTAACAATCCGAAGATTCGCTACATGGGTGAAGAGCTACCTCAATACGATGCTGTAATCCCACGTATTGGCGCTTCCATTACCTTTTACGGCACTGCGGTTGTTCGCCAATTCGAAATGATGGGCACTTTTTGTATCAATGAGTCAGTGGCTATTAGTCGTTCTCGCGACAAACTGCGCTCACTGCAATTGTTGTCTCGTAAAGGTATTGGCTTACCAAAAACAGGTTTCGCTAGCCGCCCAGACAAGATTCAAGACTTGATCAAAAACGTAGGTGGCGCGCCACTGGTTATCAAGCTTCTTGAAGGCACTCAAGGTATCGGTGTTGTTCTAGCAGAAACAAACAAAGCAGCTGAAAGCGTTATCGAAGCATTCATGGGCCTAAAAGCGAACATCTTGGTTCAAGAGTTCATTGAAGAAGCTAATGGCGCAGACATCCGTTGTTTTGTTGTGGGTAACAAGGTTATTGCAGCAATGAAACGTCAAGCTGGTGAGGGTGAATTCCGCTCTAACCTGCACCGTGGCGGTACAGCTCAACTGGTTAAACTAACCAAAGAAGAGCGCGCTACAGCGATCAATGCAGCTAAAATCATGGGATTAAACCTATGTGGTGTCGATATTCTACAATCTAAGAATGGCCCTGTTGTAATGGAAGTGAACTCTTCTCCAGGCCTAGAAGGTATCGAGAAAGCGACAGGTAAAGATGTAGCAGACATGATTTTCGGATTTATCGAGAAAAATGCAAAACCAAACGCTAACCGTACTCGTGGCAAAGGCTGATTAAACGCCGTTTACTCATGATTGGAAAAAACATGAACAATAAAATGATCATAGGGAATACAGAAGCACTTTGCTTACCAGAGTTAGGGATAACTGGACTACATACGCGTGTTGATACAGGGGCTCAAACCTCTTCTCTGCACGTAGACAATCTACTATGTGTAAAAACAGACGGTGAAAACTTCGTTGAGTTCGATCTTCACCCAGACGTTTACCACCTAGAAGAGACTGTGCGCTGCAAGGCGAAGCTGAAAACGAGTAAAAGAATCAAATCATCGAACGGCGAAGTTGAACACCGTTGTGTGATTGAAACCATGCTAAAAATTGGTGGTCAGGAATGGCCTATCGATATCACACTCAGTAACCGTCAGGATATGACTTATATGATGCTGCTTGGTCGTCAAGGCATGAGTGACAAAGTGATTGTTGACCCTGCGGGCGAATTTCTAATTTCTCACTAATTGAACTGCTCCACAGTTCAAATAGTGAGTCAACAACGCACACTAATAAAGGCCAGTCTTTGAGACTTAATGCCGATCGTTTAAGAAGACTTGAACGATCCTGCAGTTAGAAGATAATCCTCATCAACAATGTTGATGGGGATTTTTTATGCTTGAACAAGAATTAGCAATGGCACACGAGACCATTGAAGATGCCGATAATTATGAATCTGTCGTCGACGCTATTCAGATTGAGTGGATAGAACAAGCTCTTCTTGAAACAAATAAAGCGAGCATAAGACGACGCCGACTTCCCGCGCAGCAAGCTGTCTGGTTAGTTATTTGGATGGGGCTGCAACGCAACATGTCTATCAAAGAGGTATGCAGTTCATTAGACATTGCGCTTCAGCCTAAACCTGAAGATAGCTGGTCTCGTGTTGCACCTAGTGTCCTAACTGATTCACGCCGACGTCTAGATGAGAGCCCATTAGCGGCTCTGTTTCACACAACGGTAAAGGCTTGGAACGGAGATATCCTTCAACAAGATAAAGACTTAGAGCTTAATGTTCTTGCTGTGGATGGAACAACATTTAGGTGCCAAGACTCCCCAGAGAACGCTGAAGAATTTGGGTTCATCTCTAAAAAATTGAAACCTTACCCTCAACTTCGTTTAGTCGCTTTGATGTCAACAGAAACACGAATGATTATGGGGGCGGCTTTTGATGGCTGTCATGTCGGTGAAACGACCTTAGCTAAGCGTCTATTCAATGATATCCCCGCACATTCATTGACCTTATTTGATCGTTGTTATTTCTCGGCAGACCTCTTGTTGTCGTGGCAAGAGAGTGCGGAAAATGCTTACTGGTTAATGCCTGCAAAACGTAAGCTACGCTATGAAGTGTTGGAGAAATATGCGGAGAACGACATGCTCATCTCAATGCCCATCTCTCCTCAAGCTCAACGGCAGAATCCGAATTTACCCGCACGTTGGGAAGCCAGATTAGTCCTATATCAAGAGCCAAAAGGTGAGATAAAAGGTTTTATTACTTCACTTACAGACCCTAGTAGATACTCGCTAGAAAGCCTGCTGCGTATTTATTGGCAACGCTGGGAGATAGAAGAAGGTTATGGTGAAATTAAACAGACTCAACTGCAAAGTCACGTCACTTTACGAAGTCGTTTTTCTGCCGGTGTGAAGCAAGAGCTTTGGGCGTATTACTTGCCTATAACTTAGTGCGATTAGAGATGGTTAAGATAGCTTCAGAAGCCGGGGTTCGAGCGACTAGGGTCAGTTTTACCGCCGCAATTAACCTTATTGATGCACAATTACGTTGGTTAGCTTTAAGTCCAGACGGAACTCTACCTGTAAAACTGAAAAGGATGAGAGACAGTTTGAGTCACTTCATTCTTCCAGATAAAAGAAAGGACCGAACGTTTCCACGTTCAGTCCTCTTTGTCCCAGCCAAATATCCGTTCAGGTTCAAGCAGTAATGCTTATCCGAACGGCATTATAGCATTACGCTAGGTGTTTTTTTTTGCAATCGACCTTTCTAGCTGTCAGATCCACATTTATTGGTTCTTACTCAATATGGCTAGGCACCTGCTTAATATTGCTTCATCCGCGTTTGCCACTCGCCTCTACCGCCTTTAAACATCAATATTCATCCGTTCGTCACCCGTTTGAAAAAATAGTCTTAATCGTGAGAAACACCGCTTTAATTTATGTCATCTTAAGTATATTGTTATTAGCAAGTAACAAGCATGTTATACAGCACAATAATAATGAAGGAAGATAGATGAGCAGTAACAATAACCGACCAGATGGTAAACGAGACGTTACTCTGCGTTTTTTAGCTGAACCTGGGGATGTGAACTTTGGTGGTAAAGTTCATGGTGGTGCAGCAATGAAGTGGATCGATTTAGCAGCCTACGCTTGTTCTGCTGGGTGGAGTGGTAAATATTGTATTACCGCTTACGCAGGAGGGATTCGATTCGTAGCTCCGATCCATGTTGGCAACCTTGTAGAGGTAAGTGCGAAGGTCATCTATACCGGTTCATCTTCTATGCACATCGCTATCGACGTTCAAGCCAGCGACCCTAAAGAACTCAACAACCGCCTAACGACTCACTGTATCGTTATTATGGTCGCTGTTGATGAAAATGGTAACCCGACTAAGGTGCCGGAGTGGGTGCCAGAAACACCAGAAGACATCGAATTAAGAGATTCGGCTATTCGCCTAATGAACATGCGAAAACAGATCGGTGAAGAGATGGAAGCACACGTTAAGTACCTTAAGTAAACTTTACCAACCACGCTACGCAACAAAACCATATTACAATGCCAAGCACCTGCTTGGCATTGGTTGATCTAATACCCTCGCTCTTTACATGCAAAGCCTCAGTAGATCTAATACGATCTATTAGAGCGTGATGCCCAGCCAAAGGTTGAAATGAATCGGCACTTGTTCGCGGATTTATTTTGACTGTAATAAAGTCGTCATTTTGCTCTGTTTAAATACCGCCAATCATAATGGATGTATTTGAATTTCCTGGAGCAACTCTTGAGCGTCACACGTCCCACTCTTAGCGAATCTACACTGAACAATTTAAAGGCGGTTGAGTACCAATGGGTTAGAACTTTGTACGTCGAAGGCTACGACAGCAACGAAATTAACCACTACATCCAAACTTGCTTTGGTGGTGACCAGACGTTTGCGGATCTATTTCGTCGTGTGGCACTCGATCAAGAAAGCATCTATGTGCTGTTGCAGCATCTTGGCTGTGCTCCTTCTAGTAGAGAATTCTAACCTCAACAATCACTGTTCGACCCAAAGTCGATAAAAGTCACTATAACCTGTGTTTCTTACTTGAACCCCTCTGACTTGTTGAGTTCTAGACATTTCTTCATAACCAGAAAATAACGGTAAATAGGTATAACTTAAACGTAAATCCCTTTCCATCTCCATCAACTCACTAGATGGTGATTCGCCACTTATCGCCCGTTTTATCTTAGCTTGATGCTCATCCATTTTAAAACGGTCAAAACTAAATCGTAATCCCGTTGACACACTTAACCATTCGTAAGTTCCGTAATCAACAGGTGTCTCTATTACATCTTCAATAAGGAGAATATCAGCTAGTTCAGACACCAAATGAGGATTACTAATGTTACTGACGATAACAACTTCCAACTCCACTCCTGTTGAACGGATAACATTATGTAACCATTGAGAATTACGAATTAAGTATGGAATAGTCCATTTGGGCTCAGCCAAGACAATCTTCCCTGTCAAGCTTGGGGCATTTGCTATCATTGGCCTAGCTTTACAGGGATCAAAAGCTAAGCTTTCGACCGCATTAATAGGATCATGTAGCTGTTTTTGCTGGTGGATATAATCGGCTAGTTGGCGCCATGTATCTCGCGAAATGTTCGAGTCAACCCTTTCTCGATAAGTTAAATAGAATAAAGCACTAATACCCTGAACTTCAACTTGGTCCGACGGGCAATTAAAGCTAATCATATTTTGCATATCTGCATCGGCATGCGACAAAGTAACTCGTTCTAACAAAGCTCGAGTAGAGAAATAGTCTTTATGTGCTCGAAGTTGAATACTGTCTTCACACCAGTGTTCAATCTTGAACGGCCCTGTTCCAATATGGTAACTGTATTTATCACCGAAATTTTGCTGATCTCGACAAACAATAGATGCGCTAGACATAGCTAGCATATAAGGAAAAAACTTGTTGGCGTACTTGAGAGTAATAACTAAACAATTGGGTGCGACTGCATCTACACGTTCGGCACATTGCCATAACTCTTTTATAGGGCCATTACCCTCAATTAAACGTCTAATACTCCAAACTACATCTTGAACTTGCAAAAGCTCACCATCATGTCGGTAAACGCCGGGACGTAGCCATAGAGTCATCCTTGTATCTTCCATCACCCAATCGTGAGCTAAGGAAGGCATTAGATCACCATCTGGACTCTGAACCAACAATACATCATATACGCTTTTTGCTATATGCAGCTCTGCATGGCGAAATGTCTTAATTGGATCAATAGTGTTTACCCACGGATAGGAAGCTATCAATACAGCATTGCTTGATTCATTGGTTTGGTTAAGGTGTTCGGTCGCTAAAGTAAGAGCTCTGACTGCAGTCGAACCGTATAGGTCGACAAGACGCGATACTAGCTTAAAACTGCCTTTATTTAGTTCGCTAATCAATAGTTCTGCAATCGCTTGTTGCAACGATTTTTTAATCGTAAGTTTACTAGGATTACTCCTACCGACTGCTGGGATCCATTCGATCCAACCTTGTTCGGACAGCTTTCTCATAACAATTGACACATTACGTTTAGAAGTACACAGCGCGACCTCTAATTCGCCTAAACCTATAGAATGAGATAAGTGAATCTCAAAATGCTTAAGCAACTGATCTAAGTGTCTAAGGTTTACATCGTTCACAACAATTCCACTGCTATTTATCTCAGCTAAAACATAGCAAAGGGAACTAAATATTCCTAGCCCCCTTAGATTCTCGGTATTAGAAGTGGTAATTCATTCCAAGAGAAAAAACACTAATTTCAGCATCGACAGAAGCAGTAGCACCAAGTACTTTTGCTACTTCTAGATCAGGTTTCATATAATCCCACGTTGCTTCAATGCGAAGGTTATCTGTCAGTGAGAAATCTGCTCCCAAGCTATACATACCCGTCATTGTTGTATCAGAGAATGTAGAATGACCAGTTGCCCCAACAAAGGAATTACTGACCTTGAATTCAGCATTAAAATATGCCACTCCGGCTTTTGCAAAAAGATTAAAACGATCATTTATCGGTAAAATAACTTTAGGCTGAATCGCTGCAAATTTCATGTCTCCGACTGTCACTGAACCACTGTCCAAAGCATCATAACCTCCAATGGAGCCTTCCAAAGCAATATAACGGTTGAACTGATAACCACCGTAGATTTTGCCAGCTAAACTAGAATCGTCATCTAATTTTAATGATGTGTTGTCAGAACCGTATGCAGAATCAACAGAAAAGTTAGCACTATCGAAATTTGCTTGACCAATAGATGCTCCAATATATGGATTTGCGTATACCGCAGAAGTTAGCATAAGGAGAGTTGTTGTGATTACTGTTTTTCTTAACATTATATTTAACTGCCTATCTAAAAATATTATTTATCGTTTTCCATATCCTTTAGTAACCAATGCAGTCCCTTTCACTGGGTTTCGAAACAAAATAATATTAATGAATAGGAAACCATTAAAACACGTAATTGTTTGTCATCTTTTTTCCACATATCTATACAATTAGACACAACTGCTCACATTCAAGTTGTTAATCATAAAATCTCTTGGACTTTGGACTTTGGACTTTGGACTTTGGACTTTGGACTTTGGACTTTGGAGAATAGTGTGCTTAGATCACATATCAATGTGTAATTTAAGTATGAGCACTCAATATTTACGCTATACGTCGCATGCTAATTTGACTGAAGTGTTGTTTGGAAGTGAGATTATTATAATTGAGACAAGAAATTAAACACTAGGCATAAAAAAACCCAAGTAAATACCTGGGTTAGAGTTACAAAAAACACTAATCATTAATAGCGTAAGGAACCTGATTAGTAGCCAGCTATGCGTAACCTGAGGGTTATTTTTATTACTGATCGGCGGCCAAACCAAATGATGTAATAAAAATGCCAATACAGAGCGACCTATAAGGTCGCTCTTTGTCTTTCTTATAGGGTACAGCTTATCCTTTTACACCACCTGCCGTCAAACCGCCAACTAACCAACGTTGAGCAAGTAAGAACACGATAGTAATCGGAAGTGCTGAAAGTACAGCCGCTGCCGCAAAATCACCCCATAGGTAGTTCTGAGGATATAGGTATTGCTGCATACCTACCGCTAGCGTGTAAGAGTTCACATCGGTTAGCAGGATAGATGCTACAGGCACTTCACCTACTGTAGCGATGAACGAAAGAATAAACACAACCGCTAGAATTGGCACAGACAGTGGTAATAGAACCAATCTGAATGCTTGCCAAGGCGTTGCACCATCCAGTGCTGCAGCCTCTTCCAACGAGTTATCAATCGTCTCAAAGTAACCTTTAATCGTCCAAACGTGCAGTGCTATACCGCCTAAGTACGAGAAGATTAGACCACCGTGCGTGTTCAAGCCTAAGAACGGGATGTATTGACCAAGCTTGTCGAACAGCGCGTAAATAGCGACTAGAGCCAGTACTGCTGGGAACATTTGGAAAATCATCATCGCTTTCAGGATAGTTTCTTTACCTTTGAAGCGCATACGAGCAAATGCATAAGCCGATGTTGTAGACAATGCCACAATAAGAAGCGACGTCACACCCGCGACTTTAATTGAGTTCCATAACCACGTTAGTACTGGGAATGGAGGTGGTGTCACCGAGCCGTCAGCATTCGTTACCGACATACCAAGAGCCAGTTTCCAGTGCTCCAGTGATGGGTTATCGGGAATCAAACTACCTGTTGCAAAGTTACCTTCACGGAACGAGATAGCGATAATCATCAGTAGTGGGAAGATAATCATTGCCAAGAAGCACCACAACACTGCATGCGTTGCCCACACTCGGTATTTAAGGCCTTTACCTTGTACCATAGCCATTGTCGTGCTCCTTAATCTTGAGACAGTTTAGTGAAACGAAGGTTTAGTAACGCAAGTCCACCAACCAATAGGAAAATAAGCGTTGCGATTGCACTTGCTAGACCAAAGTCTTGACCGCCGCCGCCTTCGAATGCAATTCGGTAGGTGTAGCTTACAAGCAAGTCTGTGTAACCCGCTGGCTCTGAGGTGCCAATCATGTTCGGGCCACCGTTCGTCAATAGTTGAATCATTACAAAGTTATTGAAGTTAAAGGCAAACGCTGCAATCAATAGCGGTGTAAGCGGCTTAATCATCAATGGGAATGTAATACGCTTGAAGTTATCAAGGAAGTTCGCACCATCAATGGCTGACGCTTCGTACAAATCATCAGGAATCGCTTTTAGTAGACCCATACATAGAATCATCATGTAAGGGAAACCTAGCCACGTGTTAACCATCAACACCATGGTTTTCGCAAGAATTGGGTCAGAGAACCAGTTCGGGCTTAAGCCGAAGATATTCTCAAGCACCATGTTGATCTCACCAAAGCTCTGGTTGAATAGACCTTTAAAGATAAGAATCGAGATGAATGCCGGTACTGCGTAAGGCAGAATCAGTAGAACACGATAGATTGAACGACCTTTTAGCTCTTCCCATTGCACGATATTCGCAAGTACAAGCCCGATAACAAGTGTGAACGCTACGGTACATACCGAGAAGATCACCGTCCAAATAAAGATGCTGATGAATGGTTCTTTAATACCATCATCTTTCCAAACACGTTCAAAGTTATGTGTACCAATATTAACCACAAAGCCCGGGGATATTGTGTTACCAGTAAACTCACCATTGGCATCAACAGGTTGATAGAAACCCTCTTCCATGTTTGGCTTGAGAACTTCACCCGTTTCATTGTTGATTAACGTTTGTTCATCGTCTTGTAGCGTGTAAAGCGGAGCAACAGAAGCAAACTTACGTAAGCCACTCATGCGGATGTCGTCACCGTTAGGCAGATGGAAATCAACCGCATTAATCGCAGCACGGTTTTGGATGATCGCTTTGATCTTCTCTTTCTCACCTTGTGCAGACTCAATTGCAGATAGGTCCATCTCTGTTGCACTCATATCTTCAAAAGAAAATACGTCTGTTGCTAACAGCTGGTCGCCATCTTTAACAACGATCTGGTGACCGTCATCAGTCTTGTACAAAGTAAATGGGTAGCTCTCACCGCTTTGGAATGAGCGATCTAAAAGAACGGTTTGAGTGCGCTCTAGAGATAGTTGATTTTTTGCGCTGTAGTTAGTGAACGCAAGCCCGACGGTATAAGCCAATGGGAAAAGAATGAACAAGATCATTCCGGCAATACCCGGATAAATATAACGGTGGGCGTAAGTTTTCTTACTACCAAAAATGTAAAGTGCCAAAGCCGTTAAAATCACAGTAAGCAACGCAAAAGCGAGCTCACCGCGTGAATACATTAGAATTGTAGCGTAGCCGTTAATTAAGCCAACACTACCAAGCAACCCCCATTTGATGAAGACGCTTTTACTGCCTAAAAGGCTTGATGGTGCTGGGATAGCATCTGTACCTTGAACTGACTGCATAGAGGAACCTGCTAGCGATATAGATAAAAAATAGAAAAGTAAGGAGAGGTTACCCTCTCCTTAAAAGGTAGTGCTTGGTTGTTACTTAGTCATACGACCTTCAGCAGCTTTTAGTGCTTGATCTACTGTTTGACGACCGTCAACTACGTTACCGATCGCTTCTTCCATGCTGTACCAGAACGTTGTGAACTGAGGGATGTTAGGCATGATTTCACCATTCATCGCATTGTCCATTGTTGCTGCAATACGAGTGTCGCTGTCTAGTTGACGTTGGAAAGAGTTAAGAGCAACAGCGCCTAGTGGCTTGTCGTCATTCAGGCTCTTCATGCCTTCATCAGTTAGTAGGTAGTTTTCCATGAACTCAACAGCTAGGTCGCGGTTTGGAGAAGCAGTGCTGATACCACCCGCCCATACACCAACGAAAGGCTTAGACGCTTTACCGTTGAACTTAGGTAAAGTTGCTACACCGTAATCTACGCCAGCTTTCTTGATGTTTTCCCAACCCCAAGGGCCGTTGATTGTCATTGCAACGTTACCCGCAACAAATTCAGACTCAGCAACTGAGTAATCCATGTCTGCAGAGATAACTTTGTCTTGTACCATCTTCTCGATGAAACCTAGAGACTTCTGAACACCGTCAGTCGCTACGCCCGCATCTTTAATGTCGTAACCTTCTGCAGTCTGTTTGAATGCGTAACCGCCGTCAGCTGCAAGTAGAGGCCATGTGAAGTAAGCGCCGCCACGTAGAGGCCACATGATCGCTTTTTTGCCGTCTTTTTTAAGTTCAGCATCAAGTGCTGGGATTTCTTCCCAAGACTTAGGTGGGTTAGGAACAAGCGCTTTGTTATAAATTAGAGAAACTGACTCAACCGCTACTGGGTAAGCGATTGTTTTACCTTCGTATGAAACAGCGTCCCATGCGAAGTCTACGATACCTTCTTTAATCTCTTTAGAAGGTTTGATATCAACAAGAAGCCCCGCTTCTGCATAGCCGCCAAAACGGTCGTGTGCGTAGAAGATCATGTCTGGGCCATCGCCAGCCGCTGCAACTTGAGAGAACTTCTCTTCTAGTTTGTCAGGGAAAGCGACTGTTACTTTAACACCAGTGTCTTCTTCGAAGCGTTTACCTACTTCAGCCATGCCTTCATAAGCTTTGTCACCACCTACCCAGATAGTTAGTTGTCCTTCTTCGATAGCAGCATTTGCACCAAAAGAACCCAGAGCAACTAATGTTCCTAGAGCTACAGCGCTTAGAGCGTTTTTCATGTGAATATCCTTTTTATATTTATACGTAGGGCACATCTACCAAGACGAGCCAGTTTTCAGGGCTTATGATCTGAGAAAATAGACTCTAACTCATCATCCTAGCCACTACGCCCTAGCTATTATGGCTTAATTTCGTGATCGCCATCCGGTCAGATTAGAGACTGAAATCACAAAATCCATACTCATCGTGATCAACATCACCGTTATGGGGTGGATTTATTTGAACTGGATCGCCAATTATTAATAACCCCATTTATCTACTCCTCCCCTACTACTCCCCCTCGTTAAATTTTCATTGGGAGGATGTACGATTGCGCCAATTCACCGAAACTGCATCCATCCAAGAGTGGATAGTAAGAACCCTTTACCAGCGAATGTTATGCGTGAAGCATTGTTCATTTAGTTGGCTTCACTGCCCGCTGTTGTCTTTATTAAGCATCGAGCTAAATCTGTGATTGAATCACGGGGGAGATTTAGCTGGATGTGGGGGAAATAGGCACCAGTTTGGCTATGACGGGTGGGCTTGGTTAAAGAATCCAAGTCTCACCCACTTTTTTTCTTACTCATTCAATACTTACCAATTCCTACAGTTACTGCTGACCCAAAAATTTCTTATAATGATAAGCAGTAAAACTTAAAATTTGATCGATCGAGGACTAGCTAGATGGCGAGTGTCACGTTAAAAAACGTTTATAAATCATATGGTGATGTACAGATTTCTAAGGACGTAACCTTAGACATCAACGAAGGTGAGTTCGTAGTATTCGTTGGACCATCAGGTTGTGGTAAATCGACGCTATTACGCTGTATCGCAGGTCTAGAAGACATTACGTCTGGTGATTTGTACATTGGTGATCAACGCATGAATGACGTTGAGCCTTCAAAGCGTGGCGTAGGTATGGTATTCCAATCTTACGCGCTTTACCCTCACCTTAACCTTTATGACAACATGTCTTTCGGCCTTAAGTTAGCAAACGCAAACAAAGCTGAAATCGACAAGCGTGTTGAGCATGCTGCAGAAATCCTTCAGCTTGGTCACCTTCTTGAGCGTCAACCTAAAGCACTTTCTGGTGGTCAACGTCAACGTGTTGCTATTGGTCGTACTCTAGTTTCTCAACCAAACGTATTCTTACTTGATGAGCCTCTATCTAACCTAGATGCTGCGCTGCGTGTTCAAATGCGTTCGCAAATCACTAAACTACAACGTCAACTTGGTTGCACCATGATCTACGTTACCCACGACCAAGTGGAAGCGATGACAATGGCCGATAAGATTGTTGTTCTTGATGGCGGTTATGTTTCTCAAGTGGGTAAACCTCTTGATCTTTACCACTACCCTCAAAACCGTTTCGTGGCAGGCTTTATTGGCTCGCCGAAGATGAACTTTATGTCTGTTCACATCGAGCAAGCTGAAGCAGAACGCGTCCAAGTTCAACTTTCTAACGGTATGACTTTCTGGATCCCAGTTGATGGTACGACTGTCAATGCTGGTGACCGTATGTCTCTGGGTGTTCGTCCTGAACACTTGTTGTCTGCTGAAACAGGTGATGCGACGATTGAAGCTGAAGTGATGATGGTAGAGAAACTAGGCAACGAAACTCAGGTTTACCTAAACCTCGACAGTGCTGATGCTGACGTTATTTATCGCCAACCAGACACGTTGACGATTGAGTCTGGTGACAAACTAGCGATTGGTATTCCTGCGCACCGTTGTCACTTGTTCCATAGCGATGGTCGAGCATGTCGTCGCTTGTACAAAGAGTACGGCACCGACTAGTCGGTTCGCCTTTTTAAGATATAACTTGCCCATATCGAATCCCTCTTACCAAGTAAGGGGGATTTTTTTGTTTAAAGACGCCAACTACTTTCGCTTTGATGGTTTAACTTTGCGCACAGCTCAGTTAACTTTTCGCGCAGCAATAAAAAAGGCCTAGCAATGGCTAGACCTTGATTTGTGTAGTCAGGCTAAGCCCACTACTCATTCTACTCTATCTTAGACAAGATGAAACTGCCTTAAGCTTAGTGGATTGGCGTATCACTTGTTTTGTTGAACTGGCCAAAATGCTTTTCTAACACTTCTGGTGTTAGTTTGCCTTCCGCTTCTAGTCGCTTAAATTCAGCAACGATCGCTTTTTGCTCTTCAATTGATGGCAGTTTTACTTCTGGCTCATCGCCCATCTCTTGAGTCATCTGCTCTAGTTCTTTTTCAAAATCGCTCATGATACTTACCTAAATATTAAACCTAATCAGATTTTACTCATTTACGCTCTGTGATGCTAGAGCGATTAAGTGCAAAGCCTGAAACCAGATCAAGCTAAGGCCAGTTAGAAGAAAACAAGCCCATAAATAAAAAAGAGCTGGATTCACGATTAAATGAATCCAGCTCTTCGTCTATGTCTCTTTCTAAGCCAGCTACAGCTTAAAGAATTTAAAGCTTAAAGAGATTAAAGCTTAAAGAGATTAAAGCTTAAAGAGATTAAAGCTTAAAGAGATTAAAGCTTAAAGAGATTAAAGCTTAAAGAGATTAAAGCTTAAAGAGATTAAAGCTTAAACGAGCCAACCATCTTATCCAGACGTGAAGAAAGGTCTCGGAGCTCTTGGCTCGCTTCAGCAAGCTGCTCAGCGGTACCCGTTGTCACTTCATTGATTGCGTTAATCTCTTCAATGTTCTGGTTGATGGTGTGAACTACGGTTGATTGCTCCTCCGTTGCCGTTGCGACTTGCGTGTTACGATCGGTGATGTCTACGATACGGTCCGAAATGCCACCCAGTACATCTACGGCTTCATCCGATGCAGCTACACCTTCAAGGGTAATGACTTTACCTGTACTCATTGCTGCTACTGCATCTTTAGCATCGCTTTGCAGTTGGTTGATCATCTTCTGAATCTCTTCCGTTGAGTCTGCCGTGCGACTTGCTAGATTTCGTACTTCATCTGCGACCACGGCAAAGCCACGGCCTTGCTCACCGGCACGCGCTGCTTCAATCGCTGCGTTCAATGCAAGTAAATTGGTTTGCTCTGAAATATCACGGATAACACCCAGAATGGAGCCGATATCTTGCGTTGTAGAAGCAAGCTGCTCCACCACTTGACCCGTGCTCTCAATATCTTGAGCTAAGCGGCTAATTGCATCTTTTGCTTTATTTACAACAGAGCGACCAACTTCAGTATTGCCCGAAGCTTGAGTGGCCGTTTCCGCAGCCGTTGCCGCATTTGATGCAATCTCGCTGATTGTCATGCCCATTTGGTTAATGGCAGCAACCACTTGAAGCGTTTGATCACGTTGTTCTTGGCTGTTGTCGTGAGTGATATGCGCTTTATTTGAAACACTCTCCGCCGCAACTTGAAGCGCTTGGCTTGTCGAGCACACTTCTTTCATCGACTCGTGAATCTTCTCAATGAATCCATTGAAGCCCTTAGAAAGCTGTGCGATTTCATCGTTGCCTTTTACTTCAATACGCTGCGCCAGATCGCCATCGCCTTCGCCAAGGTCACCAAAGCGCTTAGCCAGAAGCTTAATAGGCTGAGTAATGCTGTTTGCTAGCACTACACCCATTAGGATAAACACTAAAGCCACGATAGCAGTCATGATCAGCATCTTCTGCGCAGTCGCATCGAGCTCAGCAAACACTTCACCGGTTGGTACCACACCAATAACGAACCAGTCCATTGACGACACATACAAACTCGCCACAAACAGTTCTTGTCCTTGGCTTTCAGTGGTAATCAAATTGAAACCCGACTTGTTCAATAGTTGGCTTGATTGAGGGCCGTAAAGTTGTTGAAGTGAAGAATCACTGCGAGAACGCTCACGGTGAATCTGTACATCACCTTGGCTATCAGTCAAAAATACAAAGCCTGTATTTTCAATCTTGAAACCGTTCAGCAGGTTAACCATGTCATCCATCGATTTTGATAAACCTGACATCGCCAAACCAGAAGGCTGTTGGTAGTTAGCAAACATCTTCACTTCACCATTGGCTTCTTGGAACATGCTCACCATGGTTGGCTGGCCTGACTGAGTAAAACCAAAGAACCAACCGTCTTGTTGTTGGTTTAGCTGGCGTAAAAAACCATCTTGGTTCCAGTAGTAAGCTGTTTGACGGTTCGCTACCGAGGCATCATTCAGCTGATATTGGTTACGAACATTGTTCAGTTGTTTAACCAGTTTACTCTCTAGCGCGGCATCGCGTTCGGTCGATTCGATAACATCTGAAATGAATTCATTTGAAGCAATTTGCTCTGCCGCTAACAATAGCTGAGAGACTTCACGATCAATTTCACCATTGATTCGCTCCAACATACCTGGAAGCTCAATATCAACCAAACGGTGGCTCAATACATCTCTTGCTTGCTGTTGTGCCATCGCGCCGACAATCACTGTCGATGCAAGAACCGCAAAGGTAATTCCAAGTACAACTTTTTGTTTGATACTCAGAGAGTTAGTTTTAAACATATTTAGACCTTTAAAAGAATCGCTCGTTATTAGTATACCCTGAACAGGACTTTTCTAGTGCACTCCAACAAGCAATGCACAATCTGAGTGATGTATCGGCCAAAACCAATAAAACTAGAGACTTTTCTCTCAAAAAACTGCAAATATGATGTAACGACTCAATCATTTCTTGTGGGGGTTGAAATTAGCTAGCTAAATACGCCCCCTTATTGATATTCACCCTTATTATCAAACCCTTTAATTTTTATCTGAGTCAGGCAGCATCACACCTTTGAGCTTTATTGTATAAAAAGTGATTGATATGATAAAAATTCACTGTTCAGTGATTTTTCTAGCTCAACACTTGTAAATCTTTCCAATTTTGAAAAAATAAATTCCGCAAATGTACTGGAACTTTTTCCTGGTAATCAGTGACCAATACTCAAAATAAGAATCAAATGGCCCCCAGAGAGTCCAAAAATGCATAAAAATAACTTCGAAATCCTTCAAAACTACCTAGAGTCTCAAATCATTGGTCAGCAAGAGCTCGTAAAACAACTGATGATCGCCTTACTGGCAGATGGTCATATTCTTGTTGAAGGGCCTCCAGGATTGGCAAAAACCCGCGCGGTAAAGTCACTGGCTGACTGTGTCGAGGGAGATTTTCACCGTATTCAATTCACTCCCGATCTATTACCAGCTGATTTGACGGGCACCGATATTTTCCGTCCAGAAACCGGAGAGTTCACCTTCCAATCTGGCCCGATTTTTAACTCGCTAATTCTAGCGGATGAGATCAACCGTGCTCCGGCGAAAGTACAAGCCGCGATGTTAGAAGCAATGGCCGAGAAACAGGTGACTGCAGGTCGAAAAACCTATGCGCTACCGGATCTGTTTTTGGTGATGGCAACGCAAAACCCGATTGAGCAAGAAGGCACCTACCCGCTACCAGAAGCTCAATTAGACCGTTTCTTGCTGCATTTAGAAGTGGCTTATCCAGACATGGAAAGTGAGCTGGAGATCTTGCGCCTAAACAGAGGCGAAGCTCAAGGCAACGAATCTGTTCAGCCACAAGAGATATCTCAGCAAACGATCTTTGAAGCACGCCAAGAAGTGCTCAACATTCACATGGCAGACACCATCGAGCAGTACATTATTCGACTGGTTATGGCGACTCGCCAACCTAAGCAATACAGCGACCAACTTGATCAATGGTTAGATATGGGTGTCAGCCCACGTGCAACTATTGCTTTAGACCGATGTGCCCGAGCGCACGCATGGCTAGCAGGCCGCGATTACGTAACACCGCAAGATGTTCAAGCGATGGCATTCCCTGTATTACGCCACCGTCTACTTCGCAGTTACCACGCACAAGCTGAAGGGGTCACTGCAAACCAAGTGATCGCACACCTTATCTCGTTGGTTGGTAGCGCATAGGGATAAGCGCATGAATAATCAATTACCTAACCATAGTGACGGTGTCACGTTAAATCTGGACGAACTGCTGCAATACAAAGCGCAGTCTGTTCGCTGGTTGCCTCCAGCCAAGAGTCTTTGGTCGCAACTAAACGGGCAACACGAGAGCAATCGTAAAGGTCGCGGGATGAATTTCTCTGAGGTTCGTCAATATCAGGCGGGTGACGATATCCGCAGCATTGATTGGCGCGTCACGGCGAGAACAGGCAAGGCGCACACCAAACTGTTTTCTGAAGAAAGAGAACAGCCTGTGATTTTGTTCTTAGATCTGTCGAGCAGTATGATTTTCGGGTCAACCTTGTTGCTTAAATCGGTTCAACTCGCGCACTTTGCCAGCCAACTTTGCTGGTTAACCGTCGCTCAAAAAGACCGTATTGGCGCAGTGATAGATACTGGCCAAGAGATCATTGAGATTAAACCCAGTGCTAGCAACCACGCTCCGCTGCGGATTTTACAAAAAGTCATAGAAATCAATAACGCAGCGCTGACCAACCAAAACAATCACAACGACACAACCTTAGAGCATGGGCTGAAGTCTCTCCACCAGCTTTGCCCGAAAGGAAGCGATATCATTATGCTCAGTGATTTCGTCCGTTATAACGAAAGTAATTACTCACTGATCAATCAAATACGTCGACATAATCGGGTTCGCTTGGTGCATTTTTACGATCCATTAGAGCAAGGTGTCACTGCTTTCAAAGGTTCAAAACAGATCACCGACGGCAATAAAACTCAATGGTTCAACTTTTCATCCAGTAAGGAAAAGGAAAAGCTGAGTCATGCATTCGACATGAAACAACAACAGCTTATGCAAATGAGCCTTTCTTTGGCGATCCCATACAGTTCATTGTCTTGTGCGCAATCGTTAATGAGTCAAGTATCAGGAGTTCAGTCATGAATCAACCTCTCGACTTGAGTCCGATTATTACGCCAAGCGCACCATCGTGGTGGCCTTTGGCATGGGGTTGGTGGTCAATCATTATCACGGCCATCGTTCTGATCTCCTTAGTGTTTTTCATTGTAAAACGCAGACAAAAGAACCAATACGCGAAAAACGAAGCACTTGCTTGCTTTCGTAATAGTCAGCCTTCAAATGCTTTATCTCCGAGCGCAGCTCAAGACATCGTTCGTCAGGCTGCACTGAGCTATTTTCCACGCGACAAAGTGGCAGGCTTATCTGGTGATGATTGGTTGGCGTTCTTAGATGCGCAATTGGCGAAGCCGTTGTTCGCCGCAAAACAATCGCAATGGCAACAAGCGCTCTACCAAGATACAGCCTTAATGAGCGACGAACAGAAAAAGGCTCAACAACAATTGGTTAATGACTGCGAAATCTGGCTTCGTAAAGCCCTTCCTCCAAAGCGAGGTCGTTATGACTGACCTTTTAAGCTTTGGTTTTCTAAGCACTATGTTTCTAAGCAAGAGCTTACTAAACATCGAGTTCGTTTGGTGGTGGATGTTTTTCCTCGCGCCACTGCCGTTTATCGTTTACTTGTTCTCTCCTAAGGCGGAATCGAACAATGCCCTAAGGCTTCCATTTCTGCCCGAGGACAGCAATACCAAAACGCCGAGCAGCCCCTTACCCAAAGCCTTGTCAGTCATCATCTGGCTTTTATTGGTAACGGCCATGGCACGCCCAGTTTGGTACGGTGAACCGGTCGAGTTTCAGCCGAAACACCGTGATTTGATGTTGGTTGTCGACCTCTCCTACTCGATGAGCCAAGAAGACATGCAATTCAATGGCGAATACATCGATCGCTTATCTGCGGTGAAACATGTATTGAGTGACTTTATTGATCGACGAAAAGGCGACCGAGTCGGATTGGTGCTATTTGCTGATCACGCCTACTTGCAGACGCCACTGACGTTAGATAGAGACACGCTTTCACAACAACTCAATCAGGCTGTGCTTAAGCTGATTGGTACTCAAACTGCGATCGGTGATGGTATCGGCCTTGCTACCAAAACCTTTGTCGATAGCGATGCGCCTCAGCGTGTAATGATTCTACTCAGTGACGGCAGTAATACTGCGGGCGTATTAGATCCACTAGAAGCCGCGGATATTGCTAAGAAGTACGACGCGACGATTTACACCGTAGGTGTCGGTGCGGGTGAAATGATGGTCAAAGAGTTCTTCATGACTCGTAAGGTCAATACCGCTCAAGATCTAGATGAACGTACGTTAATTGAAATCGCCAAACGCACTGGCGGTCAATACTTCCGAGCGCGAGACAGCAAAGAACTGGCAACGATTTACGACACCATCAATCAGTTAGAGCCCGTGACGAACGCCACTAAGATCTGGCGACCACAACAAGAGTGGTTTGTCTGGCCATTGTCTGCGGCAATGTTCTTCGCATTTATGCTGTTAGCCATTAGGAGAAACAATGTCTAACTTTACTTTTATCTACCCATATTGGTTCTTGGCGCTTGCCGTAATGCCCGCAATTTGGTGGCTGAGCAAGAGACAATCCAAGCAAGGATTATTGGCGTCACACATCGCCCGTTATTTGGCACCTGAATCGAGCAAGCCATCGAAAAATCGTAGTACGTACTTTGGCATTTGGTGGATAGTCGGTGTCATCGCGTTGGCTGGACCAAGCTTTGAAAAAAATGAACAGCCGAGCTTTGAAAAAACGCAGGCGCGAGTTGTGATCATGGATATGTCGATGTCTATGTATGCCACTGACATTAAACCAAACCGTTTAACACAGGCGCGATACAAGGCTCTGGATCTACTATCACTCTGGAAAGAAGGCCTAACGGGAATGGTGGCATACGCCGGAGATGCTTACACCATTAGTCCTTTAACGTCTGACATCAACACCATCAAGAACCTCGTACCCAACCTATCACCAGATATCATGCCCTTCCAAGGCGGCAATGCAGCATCGGCAGTTAAGCTTGCGATTGAGATGATGACTCGTGCTCATATCTATAAAGGCGATCTGGTACTGATTGCTGATGATATTGATGGTCAAGAGAAGAAAGATATCGACTCGCTACTCTCTGGTAGTAATTGGACGTTATCAGTCTTGGCTGTAGGTACGGAAAGTGGCGCGCCGATCTCGTTACCTACAGGTTCGATGTTACAGACCGACTCAGGACAAACCGTGGTTGCGAAAACCAACGTAGGCAATATGCGCGACCTGACTCGTCGCTCTGGTGGCACGTTCACTGAAGTTCAATTTGATAACTCAGACGTTGAACACATCGCAAATTACCTCGACCGAGTTGCGACAACATCAGAAGTGACTAAAACCAATAACTCGCTCAACATCAGAGTGAACAACGGTTTCTGGTTATTGCCGTTTCTGTTACTTCCTGCACTTGGGCTATTTCGAAAAGGGGTCATTTGGTGTGGCCTAGCTGTACTTGTCTCGTTCAGCCAACCGAATACTGCGTTGGCGAGCCCTTGGAAAACCGATGACCAAGTAGGTTATCAGTTGTATCAAGATGAGGACTTTCAACAAGCCGCAGAGCAGTTCGAGCAGCAAGAATGGAAAGGCATTGCGCAATACAAAGCCGGTGATTTCGAAGCGGCCGAACAGACGCTACAAGGTCTTTCTGGCGAAGATGCTCGCTACAACCTAGCCAATGCACAAGCAAAGCAAGGTAAGTACGACCAAGCGATTGAAGAGTATCAACGTATTCTCGAAAGCAACCCTAAACATGCTTATACGAAGAAGAACCTAGAGATTGTCGAACAGGCTCAGAAGCAACAGCAACAGCAACAGCAACAGCAACAGCAACAGCAACAGCAACAGCAACAGCAAGACGATTCTGAGTCCAAAGACCAAAACGAACAAGACCAGCAAGGTCAGCAAGGTCAGCAAGGTCAGCAAGGTCAGCAAGGTCAGCAAGGTCAGCAAAATGATTCTTCGCAAAGCTCGCAGGATCAACAACAAAGCTCAGCTGACAATGGGAAGTCGCAAAGTCAAAGCGACAGCCAAGATCAAAGCAATTACCAAGATCAAAGTGAAAACCAAGCTCAGAATACTGACCAAAGCCAAGCTGATAGCCGCCCTGATTCTAAGGCGGATGAAGAAAACGACAAGCAAGCTGTGCAACAAAACAAACCGGATCAAGCAGATAAACAGCCACAGGACGAAGGTGACTCAGCATCTCAGACTGCACAAGCACAAAAAGCTACAAAGGAAGACAGTGATAGAAGTGCTCAACAAGCAGCAGCACAAGTATCAGGTCAACCTATGTCGAGCGATCCTGATATGCGAAAACTTGAGCAAGTAGAAAGCGCTCGTGATCCGAGCCAACTGCTTAAAGCGCAAATGATTTTACAAGCACGACAAAAAAGTGCTCCTAACAACCAAAACAAAAAGTGGTAACCATGCGATTTTTAAACAAGCCATTTTTATCAATGCTACTGACACTGCTAATCGGTGTTTTCTCATCACATTCTGTATTCGCAGCGACCGCTGTTGCGAGTGTTTCGCAAAACAGTGTTACCAAAGATGAAGTCTTCCTACTTAGAGTGGCGACCGATAAAAAAGTATCGTCCGGTGCTTTAGACCTGACCTCCCTTCAGAAGAATTTCTACGTCGGCACACCAAGCTTTGGGTCATCGATGCGAATCGTCAATGGTAGCCGCACTGTGTCTAGCGAGTGGAATATTACCCTTGCCCCGCTTCGATTAGGCCGATTAGAGATTCCTAGCTTTGATATTGAAGGCGCTAAAACTAAGCCGATCACCATCAACGTTGCGGTTAATAAAGCCGCTCCAAAGCAGAGTGATATGGCCGAGTTTCAACTTAATCTGAGTAAAGACTCGCTATACCCCCAAGAGGTCGCGGAGCTTGATGTAAAACTTATCATTAAGGCTGATCCTAGAAGGCTGCAAGATCCTAAAATTGCACCACCAAGTTCAGCGCAATTAGACGTAGAACCGATTGGAGAGTCTAAGCAATTTCAAGATGTTATCAACGGGCAAGAAGTCACGGTTGTTCAGCAATCTTTCCATATATCGTCACAGCAAGCAGGGCAATTTAAGCTTCAAGGGCCAAAGTTAACCGGTGCCGTTGTTTACTCAACCAACAACTCAAGCACAACGCGCCTTTTCCAGCTCGATACGCCTGTTGAAACCTTAGATATAACAGTAAACCCTGTACCAAAAGGCTATCAAGGTGAGTGGTTACCAACATCGAACTTTAAGCTGATACAACAATGGTCAGACAGCCAAGGTAATGAGCTGACGAATAGCAATGCTTTAGCTGACGACAAGCAGAAAATTGAAATGGAAGCAGGTGATTCGTTAACTCGTACCATTACTATGACGGCTAGCAACTTAACTCAGCACCAACTGCCAAAACTGAATATCACCTACCCTAAAACGGTGCGTGTTTATGAAGAAAAACCGCAATTTGGCACCACTCAATCCGGTGATGCTGTCGTTGTTTACAAGCAAGTCTTGATTCCGAAAGAGGCTGGAAATATCTCGCTTCCTGATGTTTCTCAAGCTTGGTTTAACACTGACTCACAATCACAAGAAATCAGTAAAGCTCTTGGTCTTGAGTTGTCGGTTCAGGCAAGTGAACGCGCTAGCTCAAGCTCGCCAGCGCCTGTTATGGAGACACCAACTCAGCAAGCCAGCCCGACGATTGTTACCGTTGAAAAACCAGGAATGTGGCCTTACCTAACCGCGCTATTTGCTGCTTTATGGATAATTAGCTCTGCGGTTGCTTTTTACTTCTGGTCACGCCGCGGTACAGCAGTAAGACCAAAGCAAAAAGATGAACGTCAATCCGATACGGCAGAAGCGCTTATTGCCGCTCTGAAAATGAAAGACGGTGTGAAGACGAGAACTTTGTTCGAACAGTGGAAAACAGAAAACCCAGACTTGAGTGATGAGATGTTAGAAACAATCGAAGCTGAGCTCACCAAGCTAAATCAGAGCCTCTATGCTGAAGCTGGCTCACCAAGTCAGTCATGGGATCCTTCTGAGGTAATCAAAGCGGTTAAGAAACCAAAACGCATATCGAATAAAGCACAAAAGAGCACATTAGAAAGGCTTTAATTAACCGGTGTTCTAAGTAAGCAGAAAGCTAATTAGGCAGAAAATCTAAGTAAGCAGAAAAGAACGAAGCCGTGATGACCACATTGTGATCATCACGGCTTCAGTCGTTTTTGAGATAGGGAAAAATAAACGCCAGGTTAAATCAGTGGCGTCGCGACCTTTCTTCGCTTTAGAGCAGAGACAATTCGATTTCGCCCTGAGTCTTTGGCTTGATACAAAGCTTTGTCTGCCTTGCCATACAGTAGATCGAAATCGAATTGGCGTTGATCGGAGGTGATTGAAGCATAACCGACAGATGCGGTTAAATACTGGCTAGTGCTGCTTTCACAATGAAGGATCTTCGCCTCTTCAATACATTTTCTGATCGACTCTGCACGCTGTTTAGTTTCAGAGTGATGAGTGCCGATCATCAACAACATAAACTCTTCACCACCAATACGGCAGAAGGTTTCTTTATCGCCATGCACATGAGCATTAAGTATCTTGCCTATAGTGCGCAGAGCAGCGTCACCTTCCGTATGCCCGTAAACCGTGTTGTACAAACCAAAGTGATCAAGGTCAACAAGAATGAGTCCAAACGTGACTTCGTGCTCTGTGGCAAATACCCCTTGATCATCACAATTGAGATCATCTAAAACCTGCGACAACATACGACGATTTCCAAGGCGTGTCAGAGGGTCAAGCTTAGAGATGATATCCAACTGCTCATTGGCTCGTTCAAGCTCTTGAGTGCGCTTGCTGACCTCTTGCTCTAGCGTCTCATTAAGCTTTTTGAGTTCCTCTTGCGCCATGGTTCTCTGTAGCACCTCAGCTAAACTAGAAGCGAAGATACGTATCACTTCACGCAGTTGTGACGTTAAAGGGCTGCGAGTTAACAAATTGTCCGCGGCTATAAACGCAATCGGCTCACCCGTATTGGTGGTGAGCATCGTCATTGCCGTCCAACCGACTCCCACAATATTGAAATCGTGATAGATAGGAACGGATTCTTCAAAGGCGACTTGATTAGGGCAAGCGCGAGCTGCTGCGACAATGTCACGCTCCACGAGCTCTGAGCGGTAATAGGATTCATCGACAATGTCACCTTTTATGTCCGTGCCCCACGTGCCTTGCATGTAACTGCAATTTTTATCGGTGAGGAAAACGGCCAGTCGGTCGATGCCTAAATGCTGAATTGCAAAGCTCACCGCCGATTTACACACTTCACTGACGCTATCGCAACGAGACAGCTCCACCATACTTGAGTGCAACATACGGATGTTCTGTTCTTGCCGCTTGCGAATGTAGATCTGAGAAAGCAGAGAACCAAAGGATTCAAGCATCTGCTTTTGGTAATTGGTAATTGGTAATTGGTGAACGGTGAATGTAGTTATCCATTGCAATCCAACCCACTGGTTTATCACCTTCACGTAAGATCAACATTCCATTCCAGCCCTGCCCTACTACTTTTCCTTCGGTGTAGAGAGGTGCCTGTTCGATAATAACCAAGTTGGTGTGATTGTCTGACAACGCTTCAATGTATTCCGCTTCGAGTTGATGCAAGTCGTACTGGGTATGATGTTCGCTGTTGGTTTTACCGGCCTCATCAGTACCATAAGTGCCGCTAAAACAGCGCTTTTTCATATCGAGTAACATGAAGATCGCACGGTCAAAGCCTAGACGGTCGCGCACTGCCTCAACAGAAGCCTTATACAAAGCATCCAAAGAGTCAGGATTAGAAAGCTCTAACGCGACCTGATGGACTAGTTTCATGTTCTCAACAAATAGCTCTCGCAGCTTAATTTCATCAAGGTACTGCGCTTCACGTGTGTCTCTGTGTTTGATCTCAAGTGCCGCGTTCTTTTCCGCACGAATACACTGCCAGCGAGCTGCGGCTAGTTGAAGGACATCAAGATCTTGATCGAAGGTTTGGTTTATCTGCTGAGCATTGCAATTTTGAACAATTAAATAAGTTCTGCAGGCAGGCGCGTTGTCGAGCATCATGATGAACGACTCACCACCCAGCACCTCCATGTGTTCCCACTTACAAGTATTGATAGACATTGGAAGCACACCATCTGCGGTATCAAACTGGGAAACCCAAGGCCAAAAGGTTGAGGGATACTTGTCGAGGGAGGTTAGCTCGCCGCAAGAAAACAAGGGTAACGAATCGCCTTCTGGTGTTGGCTCGGCAAATACTCCGATCCCTTTTGGGGCAAGTACCTCAACAAGGTAGCCAAAAAGAGATTCTGCCAACAGACGGTGGTCGCGAGTAGCAGATATTTGTTTTGCAAAGGCTTTAACAGGCACAGCTTCCGTCCATTGGCTAATGAGATTGAAGCAAAAATACCGAAGCCTTGATATGCAATCAATGTAACTAAAAATGAGATGTTAAGCGGGTCGCAATTTCACTTTTTACATTATCACAAGCATGAGAAGGACGACAAAAATGGGATTTCCTGCCCAAAATTTCATCGACATTAAGACTTTTTTAGCGACATAAAAAAGCCCCACATTAGAGTGGGGCAAAACTTCCATCGCTTATAGTTATAGTGATAATTCTGTCGATCTATTCGATTATCTAACCTGCGTTTCAGTTAGCGTACTGTCTTTAGAAAAAAACCAAAGCAGCACTGAGTTAATCGAATTAACCAAAGTCACCGTTTACGTAACCTTTAGTACGATCATCTTTTGGTTCGCTGAAGATAACACTCGTTTCGTTGTGCTCTACAAGCTCTCCCATTAGGAAGAAAGCCGTGCGGTCTGAAATACGACGCGCTTGCTGCATTGAGTGCGTTACGATAACGATAGTGAAGTCTTTCTTCAGGTCTTCCATCAATTCTTCAATCTTGTGTGTCGCGATTGGATCAAGTGCCGATGTAGGCTCATCCATCAGGATTACATCCGGTTCCATAGCAATCGTACGAGCGATACATAGACGTTGTTGCTGACCACCAGACAAACCAAATGCGTGTGCTTTAAGACGGTCTTTCACTTCATCCCAAAGTGCCGCGCTGCGTAGTGAACTTTCTACTACTTCATCAATGTGTTTCTTGTCTTTGATACCTTGAGCGCGTAAGCCGTAAGCGACATTCTCGTAGATGCTCATTGGGAATGGGTTTGGCTTTTGGAATACCATGCCTACGCGAATACGTAGGTCAGCCACATCAATGTTACCGTAGATGTTAGTGCCATCCATATCTAGCTTACCTTTAATGGTAACGCCTTCAATTAGGTCATTCATTCGGTTCAAACAACGTAGCAGTGTCGATTTTCCACAACCAGATGGGCCAATCAGAGCCGTTACCTGACGCGTTGGGATTGGCAGGTTGATAGACTTAAGCGCTTGGTTTTCACCGTAAAACAGATCTAGGTTCTCAATATCAAATTTGTTCATTGTCGTATTCTCTAAATTCTTAAATTCGTGTCTAACTTGATGCTTTCTTTATCACGGGGGCTCTTTTTATTGTTGAGCCAGCTAATGAGCTTAGTAAGTTGCCGTGTTGAAGCGTCTCGCAATCAGTTTTGTAACCATGTTGATCAAGAGAACCAATACGATTAGGACTGTCGCCGTGCCGTAGGCTTGGTTCCACTCATCGATAGTAAATAGCTCTGTTGTCAGCTTATATAGGTGAACCGTTAGCGTACGGCCAGAATCAAATACCGATTCAGGAACACGTGCCACCATACCTGCTGTTAAGAATACAGGTGCTGATTCGCCAATTACACGACCAATACTAAGAATGACCGAAGTTAAGATACCTGGCATTGCGCTTGGTAAGATCAAACGCCAGATAGTGTAGATTTTTGAAGCGCCAAGGCCATATGAGCCTTCACGATAAGTTTGTGGTACTGACATCAATGCTTCTTCTGTAGTACGAATAATTACAGGAAGAATCAGGATACTTAGTGTTAGTGCACCCGACAGAATCGAGAAGCCAAGACCAAGAATCGAAACAAAGAAGGTCATACCAAACAGACCAAAGATAATCGACGGAATACCTGCTAAAGATTCGGTACAGAAACGAATCACTTTAACCAGTTTGCTGCCCACTTTAGCGTATTCGGTTAGGTATATCGCCGTCATAATGCCGAGTGGCGCCGCCACTGCAATCGATGCGATAACCATGTAGATCGTGGCAATGATCATTGGGAAAATACCACGTTCTTCACCAGTACGAGTGTAGTCGTCGGTGATGAAGTTCCAGTCTACATATTGCAGGCCATTCGATAGGATGTACCAAATAATCCAAAATAAGAAACCAACGGTGACTGCTGCTGCCGCCCAGATAAAGCCTTTCAAGACATTATCTTTCATTTGACGTGCTTGTTTTAGTTTTACGCGATCCATATTACTTATCCTCGCCTACTTCGTTTTTTCACGATTAAGATAAAGCAGAGCACCATTCAACATCATGATGAATACCAGAAGCACAACGCCGGTTGCGTAAAGTGCACTCGCGTGAATACCACTTGCGTAAGACATCTCAATAGCAATATTTGCGGTTAGCGTACGAGCCGAATCCAAAATACCTTCTGGCATTGCTGGCGCATTACCCATCACCATGATGATTGCCATCGTTTCGCCAAGTGCGCGACCGATACCCAAAATCACACCAGTCATAATGCCTGAACGTGCAGCAGGAACGAGTAACTTAAAAATCGTGTAGATTTTAGAAGCACCCAGTGCAAGTGAGCCTTCTTTGTACGTACGAGGTACAGCGCGGATCGAAGTTTCAGAAACCGTAATAACGGTAGGAAGAATCATGATACCCAGAACAATGATACCCGCGAAGATAGTGTTACCCGCTGGTACTTGGAAAATGTTCTGAATCATAGGAACGATGATTACTAGACCGAAGAAGCCGTAAACTACCGACGGGATACCCGCTAGAAGCTCAACTGCTGGTCGAATAATATCGGCAAGACGCTTTGGAGCAATCTCAGCAATAAAAATAGCGGTTAATACACCAACTGGTACACCAACAACTACAGCTCCAAGTGTCGAAACAATCGATGCAACAATCATAGTTGCAACACCGAATAGAGCTGGCGGTAACCAATCCACACCCAGAACGATGCCAGAAACACCGGCCTCTTGGAATGCAGGGATACTCTCTGCAACGATAAAGTAAGCGATAACGGCTAGTGATACGATGCCGATTACAGCACTCGATAAGAACAAGCCGTGGAAGATTCTTTCTCTCCAGTCAATGCGCTTCTTAGCACGTAGACTCGGCTTATTGATTTGAGTCGCTTCAGTATTCATAAGCTTTTCACTATTTGCGATGGTCATATATAAAATCTCAAACTTTGTGGCTCAATAAGAGCTCGAAATAGACAAAGTTGAAAGAAAAGGCTCAGCCTAAGTTAGGCTGAGCAATAATTAAGTGTTGGTCAGTTAAGATTAGTTAACTGTGATGTAGCCTTTCTTGTCAGCGATAGCTTGAGCTTCATCTGCAACCATCCAATCTAGGAATTGTTGAGTTTCTGCTGTTGGAGCGCCGGCTTTGTAAAGAACTAGGAAAGGACGAGCAACTTTGTAAGAACCGTTCTTAACGTTATCAACTGATGCCGCAGCGCCGTCGATAGTTAGAGCTTGAACTGTGTTATCTACAGTACCAAGAGAGATGAAGCCGATAGCGTATGGGTTGCTTGCTACAGAAACTTTAAGTGCGCCGTTACCGTTTGCAACTTGTGCACGTTGAGAGATAGCCGATACTTTCTTGTCGCCAATCTTCTTCTTAAGTTTCATGATGTCTTCGAATGCACCACGTGTACCAGATGCAGTATCACGAGTGATTGCTACGATTGGCTTGTCTGCACCACCAACATCTTTCCAGTTAGTGATGTCGCCTTTGTAGATTGAAGTGATTTGCTCAGCTGTAAGAGCAGATACTTCGTTATTTGGGTTAACAACAACTGCGATACCGTCACGAGCGATAACGAGCTCTTTCAGGTCAGCTGTTTTCTCTTCTTCTTTTAGGTCACGAGAAGAGATACCAAGGTCAGCACTTCCATTTTTTGCTGCTTTGATGCCTGCAGAAGAACCCGGTGCTTGAATTTCGATGAACACTGGTTCGCCTTTATTCATGTAGGTTTCTGCAAAAACTTCAACCAGTGGAGAAGCACTGTTAGAGCCAACTACAGAGATAGTTTCTTTAGCTGAAGCTGTATTCACTGTTAGAGCGCCTAGTAGTGCGATTGCACCGATAACTGTCTTTTTCATCACAAATTTCCTTTAGTGGCGTTATTGCCGTAATGTTGTTTTGCTTGAACGAGGCCTACTTTAGAATCCGAATGTGACAGTTGTGTTTCACTTAATTGAAGCCTATATGACAACTACAATTTATTTTCTTGTTTTCCCCCTACCAAATAGTCTTGAAGTAATAAATGAGCCTCACTCATAGGCACTGAATATTCATTCCAACCTATTTAAGCCAAACTGCTCAATATCTCGCCCCCTGTTATTACCTAATACCGCACAATGCTCTGCGTTAAATAACCCTATCTTAAAAATGGCTAAAGCCTTGTTTGTACGATAAATAATCAGAATTTATGAAATACCTATCGCATATATAAAAATAGCATCTATTACTGATTGAATTGTCATTCTCAATAGTTAGAATCACTGGCTAATAACAATAATAACAATTGCTTCTGCTCATTTACTTATTCAAAGAAGGACAATACATGCGACAACTTCTCAGTGGCTTATCTATAAAAATACAAATTCTTATTCCAGTACTCTTTTCTGTCGTACTACTTTTGACGGGTGTCATTATCGGTGGTGACAAACTGGAAAATGCTTTTAAAGATGTATCAACAGCAACAGATCAACTCATTCTACATAAAGAAGAACTTAGCGAAATCGTCGACAACAGCTACGGAATGCGCATCAAAGCAATCTATAGCTTATTTAATCCTGACGACGTCAAAACGCTTGTCGAAACGCTAAATCAAAAACGTGACCAAAATACTCGCCTACTGAGCTCGCTTGATACCGTACCTGGCATGCAAGATGAAGTGGCCGCAATGAGCAAAGCGATGAATCACTACGTCGACTTTTCTCGCACCACTATGCTTCCTCTATTAAGAGCAAAGCATGGCAGCGCAGCGCTACCTTCTGACTTTGATAACCGCTATCAGATCGCAATCGACCAATATCGTCACGCGGGTAACGAAATGGTGCAGGCTATCAACCTCCTTTCAAAGCAACTGAACCGTATTGCCACTCAAGAAGTGGACATTAATGGCCAGCAACACACCAACACACTCAATACCGCAACCATCGCACTGTTGGTGATTCTTTCAATCGCATTAGTCATCAGCTGGACGCTGGCTGGCATCATTGTTAAGCCGCTTAGCAATATCCAAGAAACCATGCGCGAAGTAGCAAAAGGTAACCTGCTAGTAAAAGCGGAAGAGCATGGCGACAACGAAATATCTCGCCTTGCCCAAGACGTAAACAAATCCGTTGAACAATTGCGCGACACAGTAAGTTCACTATCTCGAATCAGTATTGAAGTGGCGTCTGCATCAACAGAGTTGGCGGCAGTAATGACACAATCAAGTGCTAACTCTGATCAAGAGAAGCAAGAGGTTGAACAGGTTGCTTCTGCCGTGAACCAACTTGAGAGCACAGCATCGCACGTAAACGAGAATGCAGTACAAGCCGATTCAGCTTCCAAGCAAGCCGATGAAATGGCGACGCACAGTATGAGCTTGTTTAATGAAAGCAACCAAGCCAATGAGCAAATGGCGATTCAGCTTAGCGAAGCTGCAAACGTTGTAGGCACGCTAAAAGAGCACTCTGAACAAATTGGTAAAGTGATTGAGGTGATTCAAAGCATCTCTGAACAAACTAACCTGCTTGCGCTTAACGCAGCAATCGAAGCAGCTCGTGCTGGTGAAAGTGGCCGTGGTTTCGCAGTTGTAGCCGATGAAGTTCGAATGCTGGCAGCCCGCACACAAGATTCAACCAAAGAGATCCAAGCGATCATCGAAGGCTTGCAGGTTCAATCGGGCAACGCTAATGAAAGCATGAGCAGTTCACTGTCTATGTTAGAGCACAACCAAACGCTCTCAGGCGAGGTAAGTGCAGCCCTTTCAGGTATTGCTAACTCAGTAACCGACATGACAGAAATTAACACTCAGGTTGCCTCTGCCGCAGAAGAACAAAGCCAAGTGACTGCAGACATCAACCGTAATATCTCAAACATCTACAGCCTAGTAAGCCAAAACGTAACCGGCATTACCCAAGCTGCAGCAGCAAGTCACGAGCTATCTAACCTTGCCGAGCAGCAAAAGCAGCAGTTGGATTACTTTAAGGTGTAGCATCTAAAGTAAGCTCTGACAGTTACCACTTTGCTCAGTATCTGTCAGAGTATATCAAGGCTCTATTATTATTGATGTAGTTTAACCATTCGAAAAATTAAAACCAAATTAAACTCTGGAGTTATTACAACCCTTTAGCGAATTATAAATTCGATTTCGATTTAACCTCTAGAAATCTTACGTAGCAAACTGTATTACAAAACCAACCAATACATATATAGATAATATAATTTTCGAAGAACAAGAAAGAAACCAAGTCTACAATGAAAATTTATTAGACTTCCACATTTATAACGTGGAAGCCAAAAGGATAGTCTATAGTTTCATTCTAGAAAGACCGAACCCTTATAAAATATAAATAATAAAAAAACCATTAACTGACACCTTTGTCATTAGACAATATAAAGTAAAGTAAATCGGTATTCTAGTAGTCTAAATAAAACATTAAAATCTACCAGAATCACTATCACATGTACTAGCATGACACTGAGAACACAACGCTGTTACGGACTTACCCAAAGCAGCTGTAGCAATACCGCTAATAATAAGTCCCGCACCAGTCGGATAAGTGACTGCCATAGCTAGGCTCGCAGCACCTGTTACACCACCAATAAATGCCGATCTTAGAATATCTCCTCTACACGCTCCTTCGCTATCCCACCCTTCTAAAGCACCACCGATAATTGAACCAACAACCGCATAGCCTCCAGTTTTTGATGCTTCACCATAAACGTCATTAATACTCCCGATATAAAGTGGTGCTTCAAAGGTAACAGTATCGACTAAGAACCTTGATACTTTTTCACCTGAAGTATATGGCAAATTTGTAACTATGGATCGATATTTATTTTTCGTAGAGTTTGCGTTCTGTATATCAGATACAACCAATTTTGTTTGTACTCTGTAATATGCCATATCTGATTCTGAAACAATATGTACTCCTCGAGCTGGGTACCGTAGACTCAGTTTACTACCGCCTTCGACTTTAATTATTCCATAAAAATTGTACTTGTCCGCCACATAAATAGGAGTTTGCGTAAAATTTACAACTTCAGTGTAAGATGTCCCAAGAAGACAGTACTCATACCCTGCAACTCCGAAGTTTTTCTTATCTTTCCACCCTCCAGCAACAACATTACATAAACTTGTGGAACCAACAGATAATATACTTCCCTTAGCAAAACTATCGCTTGTTGCAATAGTAGTAAGCATAATGATGATTATTTTATTTATAGAAGAATTATACTTCCAAGATCGCTTATTAATAAAACTACAATTTATAATAAGACTTCTTAAACTGTACAACCCATAAAAAAATGAAGAAAAAGCTAACAATACACATGCTTTCATAAATACAACGAACCCATACGCTAATTTAATAAATTTCGCGTATACCGCACTCAAACGATAATGAGATCAATTATCATTTGCATGATTAATCACGAGAAGGGCATCAATTAATGATGGATTACTATTGTAATCATGGAAGGAATTTATATTTAGATAAGCCTGATAAATCAGTCGATAGTGTTTAGTTCAATCAGAAAAATGACCATTTACAGAATAAGCAAACGTTTACTAAATTTGTTAAACAACTACCTCCACTAAGGCAATTTTGAAAACTTGAATAACGTCGTTAGATCAGCAAACCTTACTGACCGAGCTCAGCAGCTCTGATTCTTTCAATCGCTTCTACCCTTCTAAGCTGTTGTGGCTGAAAATGAGCTTCCCTGAGCTGGGCAATCGTCTCTTTTTGTTCAATTTCTGAAAGTGCTGAGTCATTCAAAATGTCATTTCGTTCGACAAAGTAGACCTCTAAAGCTCCATCAAAGTCCGCCCTTTGTTGATCAAGCGCTTCGAGCCTCTGTGTCGCTTCTTCGCCAACCAGTTCGCTTCTCTTCAAGTATTTCCCTTGTTCATCTAGTCCTTGTGAGCTGGATAGCTGCGGGAGTAATACTTGATTTTGATGGCTGACTTGAACGTAATCCGGCTGCTCAGATAGATAAGACTCAAGCCTTTGTTGATATTCCGACTCGTCTAACCCTTCTTGTTTCAGAAGTAACTTTTCTAAAGCGACTTCCCTCATTCTGTTGTCATGGGTAAATAGAATACTTATCTCGCTCTCACTGAAAAATTGAGATTGGAGGTCGAGCAACGCTTGATTGAGTGCGCGTAGGTCCTCAGCGGATATTGATGTGGTGTCAAATTGGACATCTAATGATGTCAGTGCCGACTTGTACTCAAGATACTTTGCGAACAATGCTTCATCGACAATAGCAGCTTGTGATTGTTCGTGGTGATTCGCCACATTGTCACGAATCTCTTCAAGGGTTAACTCGGTGTTGCCTGACACGAAATATTCCATCATGTCTTTGGCTGATGCATTATCGATTTCGGTATCTTGTTGAGAAGCAACTTTCAAGGAAGAAACCTTTGGTTCTCTATTACCGTTTGGATCTAGGTCCTCTTTTACGACAATGAAAAAGACCGCCGCTGCACTCATCAGGGCTATTGTGGTTATCGACAAAATGGCGGTCTTTTTCATTGTATTTTCCTTGTTCTCTTATTAAATGGGCAGAGCCACCTACAGGCCTGCCAGCTTCAATCGATTGGCATGTTGACGATATAGCGTCACAGGATCGGTCTCAAAAAGATGGTGGATACCCAACAAGCCATTGATCTCGTCTAGGTGATTCATTTTATAATCGTCACCAATCACTTTGCCCAAATGCGCGCTGCATGCTCCCACTAAACCATCATTAGGTTCATTGAATGCTAAGCCAAGGATTGTCATCGCCCCATCAGTAGGATCAAGAAGGTTGGTAAAATTGGAAGACCCTGTCCACGAGTAGTAATAAACGCCATTACTCGCTTGCCATTCGCCATCACCACACTCAGACGTAGGAACGCCTTCAGGGTAAAACTGATTGAATGCTAGCGAACCTTCGGTGGTCAAAGCTTCAAAAGAGGCAAGCCCGTCTTGATCCAAATCTGAGCCACCAGACAGCAAGTTAATAAGCGTGGTCAATCCACCAGCCAACTTAACCGCAATACCTTCTGTCGCAGAGCCTTCATCTACGGTTCCACGCACTAAGTCAGCCACCTTTGAGCCTTTATGAACCCCGCCAATACTCGTCACGGACGCAACAAGATCAGGTCGAACCGACGCCACATAACGTGCAGTCGGCCCTCCGTGGCTATGACCAACCAAATTCACTTTGCTTGCCCCAGTCGCAGCTAACAGAGTCTCTACTTGAGCCAGTAACTGCTCTCCACGTATTTCAGAGCTGTTGGTCGCTGATACTTGCGCTACATACACACTCGCGCCATCTTTGGTTAGGGACTCAGGTACGCCATAGAAATAATCCACACCCGCTAATGTATCGAAACCAAACAAACCATGTACCAACATAATGGGATATTTCGTTTCCGTGTATCCGCTGGCTTCTAACGCCGATGCGCTCGTTCCGGCATAGACACCAAAACTGGATAGGCAGGCTATCGTCCAAATTAATATCTTTTTCAATGCTCTTTCCTTAAACAGATTAGACCTCTGATGAGTAAAGAGAACCGTAGTTGATGATTTTATAAAACAGAAAATAGCAACTTGATATTTGTGATATTGAACTTGAATTAAACAGTTGTGATGAACATTAGACAAATTAGAACCAGCCTAAGTATCTACACCATAAATTATTGATTAAATTAACATTTAACGAAAATCAATGACGCTAAAACTTCAATTATCTTGACCAAAGATAAGCCCGACATTCACGAAAACAGCTCACCTCTTTTAGATCTACGCCGACAAACTGGCGAGTAGTAGCTCTCAGAAATCGAATATTAAATGATAAATCTCTCGCTTCGAGTTGATTATTTTTCAATCAGAAAGTCGTTGGAAAGTTGATACTTATACCAATTATGGAACGCCAACAACCTGAATGTATTGACGGTAATTATTGATTTTCGATATAGGTCGTACCAGTTATTTACTTATCCACTTATCAACAAGCAATAGGTAACAAGCAACAACGTTTTGTTTGGCTCACTAAATATCAAAGAGAATACAGTGATGAAAAATACGGCTTTAATACTCGCGTTAACCATACCATTTGGGGCTTATGCTGCAGATGACTCGATACTGACACCAGAATCGATGACATCAGCACAAGTGCTCAGCACACAAGGTTCAGAGACTTATTCTTATGTTCGATGTTGGTATCGAACCGATGCATCGCACGACTCTGCAGCCACCGATTGGAAATGGGCGAAAAAAGAAAACGGCGACGATTACACGATCAACGGATACTGGTGGTCTTCCGTTTCTTTCAAGAACATGTTCTACAGTGATACCCCACAATCTGAAATCAAACAGCGTTGTGAGCAGACTCTCGGCATCCAACATGACGCTGCCGACATCACCTACTTTGCCGCAGACAATCGCTTCTCTTACAATCACTCCATCTGGACCAACGATAACGCTGTTCAAGCCAATACCATCAATCGCATTGTCACTTTTGGTGATAGCCTCTCTGACACTGGCAACCTATTTAATGGCTCTCAATGGGTTTTCCCAAATGCGAATTCATGGTTTTTGGGACACTTTTCAAACGGTTTGGTGTGGACCGAATATTTAGCAAAAGCGAAAGATCTTCCCCTATATAACTGGGCCGTGGGTGGCGCAGCAGGTACCAATCAATACGTCGCTCTAACAGGCGTCTATGACCAAGTCACCTCTTATCTAACCTACATGAAAGTCGCTAAAAACTATCGCCCAGAAAACTCCTTGTTTACTCTAGAGTTTGGGCTCAATGATTTTATGAATTACGACCGAGAAGTCGCCGATGTTAAAGCTGATTTCGGCAGCGCTCTGATCCGATTAACGGAATCTGGTGCGAGTAATATCTTGCTGTTCACATTGCCCGATGCGACCAAAGCGCCACAATTCAGATACTCGACGGAGCAAGAGATCATTAAAGTTCGTGGCAAGATATTAGAATTCAACCAATTCATCAAAGCCCAAGCCGAATATTATCAAGGTATGGGGAAAAACGTGGTGTTATTCGATGCAAGCGCACTCTTCGCGAGTATTACCGATAACCCTGAACAGCATGGTTTTAGAAATGCGAGTGACGCTTGCCTAAATATCAACAGAAGCTCATCAACCGACTATTTACGCAGTCATAGTTTAACCAATGACTGTGCCACATACGGCTCTGATAGTTATGTGTTCTGGGGAGTTACGCATCCAACGACGGCTACTCATAAATACATCGCAGACCATATCTTGGCGTACTCATTCTCGACGTTCAATTTCTAACTAGGAAGAGCCCAGCGAGTATCATGAGTTACCTCCTGTAAGTACCGGAAGTTAAGGGCTTACACAAAGTACAGACACAAAAAAACCGCCATCATTGGCGGTTTTTTTTACGTTAACTTTTATAAAGATCAGTTTTTATAAACATCAGCTTTAGTTCACGCGAGTTGCTTACTCGTCGTCCACCTTTGGTGCGACTTTCTTCTTAGGGATAAACACGCTATCACCCACTGCCACATTTTGGTGGAAGCTCTTATCGCGCTTAACAGGTTTCTTAGGTGTTTTCTTAGCTTGAGTCTTCGCTTTATTCTTCGCAGGACCGCCTTTAGTAACAACAGGTTTACGCGGCTTAATGCCCTTAAACTTGCCTTTCAAACCTTCAAGAACAGAGAAAGTAAGATCTTGCTGAAGGTAAAGCTCAACACGTTTGAAGCTATCCCAGTCTTTTGGACCTACCAAAGAGATCGCGTCACCTTTGTTACCAGCGCGGCCAGTACGACCAACACGGTGAACATACTCTTCCGTATGTTTAGGCATATCAAAGTTGATAACGTGGCTTACGTTTGGAATATCAATACCACGTGAAGCAACGTCTGTTGTTACCAAAATTTTGTAAACCGCACGCTCAAATTGGCTCATGATCGCGTTACGTTGTGTTTGGTTTAGATTACCACTCAATGCAACCGCTTTAAGCTTCTTCTCATTCAGCTTTTCCGTCAAACGGTCAGTATCGGCACGAGTTGCAGTGAAGATCATCACCTGACGATATTCAGCTTCCTCAATGACACGGTCTAAAATCGCTTCTTTGTGATCAAGGTGATCACACAGGTAGAATTTCTGAGTGATATCAAGGTGCTGCTCGTTAGAAACGCCTACAGAAATACGTTTAGGTGCGTCTAACATCTCACTTGCAATGCCGTTAACTTCCGCATGATCTAACGTTGCAGAGAACATTAGAGTTTGACGACGACGGTGTTTAGCTGCATTCGCAATACGACGTAGCTCAGGAGCAAAACCAAGATCAAGCATACGGTCAGCTTCATCAAGGATTAGCGTTTCAACACCATCTAAAAACAGTGAGCGGTGCTCAAGGTGATCCGCAAGACGTCCTGGAGTCGCAACAATAAAACGAGGGTATTTACGCAGAGCTTTAACTTGGTCGTTAAAGTTTTCACCACCTAAGATAAGTGTGGCTTCGTAAGACAGACCACCAAGCATGCTTCGCAGTTCGCCGTAAACTTGCTTTGCTAGCTCACGAGTAGGAGCCAAAATTACACCACGAGGATCTTTAGCAGAAAACGCTTTGGTTTTTAATGCTTTGTGTATCATTGGCAACACAAACGCCAACGTTTTTCCTGATCCCGTTTTTGATGAAGCCAATAGATCCTTACCGGCAATAGCAACAGGGATCGCTTTTGATTGGATCTCTGTCGCTTTCTTGAAGTCGTAATGTTTTAAGTTCTTCAGTAAGCGGTTGTCTAAGCCTAAATCTTTAAAGTGCAAAGGACTCTCCAGTCTTGATGGTATTGAATAAAATTAATTTAACGTGACATGATACCGCGAAAGTACTTTATAAGGATAGAGATCACAGTAAATTTATCCTCATATCTCAAGTTGCCTAGGATATTGTATGCATTGGCACCAAAGGGATAGGCCCTCCAAATAATGTAAAAATCGATTCCAACTCCACCGTCTCAAAAATGAGACAGACTGTGATGCTTAGCTAATTACCTCAAAAATTTAGCAATTTCTTTAGTTATTGTTTTTGCAGTTAAAAAATTAGTCGCTACAATCATTAATGAAGCGACTATATGATAAAGAATGTATAGCGCATCTTTTGATGATAAATAAGCAAGGAGTTCTTATGAATAAGACGTTAATCGCAGCTGCAGCCTCAGTTTTCATTTTAGCCGGTTGTTCTTCAGAGCCTGAAGAAGCTGCAGTGTCAGAAATGGATCAATTGACTAACCAAGTTGCTGAACTAAGCAGCGAAGTTGAAGCGCTTAAGAGTGATAAAGCAGCCGCAGAAATGAAAGCTCAAGAAGCATCTGCAGCCGCTATGGCAGCAAAAGAAGAAGCGGATCGTGCTAACGACCGTATCGACAACATTGCAGAGTCTTACACTAAGTAATTGAAAGATAACGCAGTTAATCTATAGATTATATAAGTCGCAAAATGCAGTAAATTGATAGCACCACCTCCGAATAGAGGTGGTGTTTTTTATTTGGGGTAGAGAAAAAGAGAAGAAAGAGAAAGAGAAAGAAAAAAAGCAATGATGCTTTCCAAAGAACCTATTGAATTAAAACTCAATCACAGGCGGTGCGATCTCAACAGGCACACCATTTTGCGCAAAAATAACCGCTTTCGCCTTTGAATTCGGTAAATCAGCATCTTCAAGCCACCATTTTAACTCAACCGGAATTTGTAACGACTTTTTAGAACCGTCACTTCGTGTCAATGGTTCATGAGCTTCAACAAACACACTTCTGTCTGGCTCTAAAGACACTTTAATCGGTTCATCAATGATCGTGACCTGCTCGCCACGGTTAACCTGTTCAAAAAGCCACGCAATATCTTTAGGTTCCATACGGATACATCCTGAGCTCACTCGCAAGCCAATCCCAAAGTCTTTATTGGTACCATGTATCAGATAATCACCAGCACCATAAGCAAGCCGCAATGCATATTCACCTAAAGGATTTTCAGGCCCAGCAGGAACCACTCTTGGTAACTCTATGCCTTTCTCTAAGTACTCTTTGCGAATTGAGTTTGGAGGAGTCCAAGTCGGGTTTGGACGTTTTTGGCTTATCTTTGTGATCATCTCGGGAGTATCTCGCCCTACTCGACCGATACCGACAGGGAAGACATGCACCTGATTTTTCTCAGGCTCAAAGTAGTACAACCTCAACTCGGCAAGGTTAATCACAATGCCTTTTCTCGGAGTATCCGGCAAAATCAAACGGCTAGGAATGCTTAGCACATAGCCTTCAGCAGGAAGAAAAGGATCGACCCCTTTGTTTGCCGCCATTAAAGAGAGAAAGCCAATATCGTATTGCTTTGCAATGATCGCCAAGGTTTCACCCGCCGCAACTTCGTGTTGCTGTATTCTGCCCACGATACGGCTTTCTGTTGGTGGCAACTCAAAAGTTGCAGCAGACACCCACGACGAAGTCATCACGCCAGCAAGCAAAATGATTACCCGAGCAAGTAAAGCAGTTCTCACAGCAAACAAAGTCGTTCTAGCCGTAATCAATGTGGACTTAACAGCAATCAATGTGGATTTAACAGCGACCAACGCTAGCTTATGTAACCTTGTTTTCGTCTGTAACTGTGTTTTCATCGAGTGCGAAGGCGTCGAGTTAGCGCAATACGACATACAATTCCTTGGTTTGTCTCTTTATCAAAGTTTAGATTATCGCTGATCAAACGTCTCTACAACGTATTGTTGCCTCCAAGGCAATATGCAACAGATTTATATTTCGAGCTTTATCTTTAAATATCGTGCAATTTACCCATACAAAATCGATTGCCTTTACGCTTTCAACATATTTGGTTATCAATATTAATAAAACTATAATGGCAAAGCGGTTTTGTGACTAAAGTCTCATGGAGCCTCGTTTTAACTCGCTAATATTGCCTCAACAAAACGAATTCAATTCAACAGAATCGGTAATTGATTAAATCCTGTTCCTATCATTACCGTTTAAACTTTGGAGAACGACCATGGCTACACCTCATATTAATGCTCAAGCTGGTGATTTCGCAGAAACAGTACTTATGCCGGGCGACCCGCTTCGCGCAAAATACATTGCAGAAACATTCCTTGATGACGTGAAGCAAGTTTGTGACGTTCGCAACATGTTTGGTTACACAGGCACTTACAAAGGTAAGAAAGTTTCTGTAATGGGCCACGGTATGGGTATCCCATCATGCTGCATCTACGTACACGAGCTTATCGCTGAATACGGCGTGAAAAACGTTATTCGCGTAGGTAGCTGTGGTGCGGTACGTGACGACGTTAAACTAATGGACGTTGTTATCGGTATGGGTGCTTCTACTGACTCAAAAGTAAACCGCATTCGTTTCAACAATCACGACTTCGCTGCAATCGCTGATTTCGGTCTTCTAGAAGAAGCTGTAAACCAAGCACGTGCACAAGAAGTTCCAGTTAAAGTTGGTAACGTATTCTCTGCAGACCTTTTCTACACTCCAGAAGCTGACCTTTTCGAAAAAATGGAAAAGCTAGGCATCCTTGGTGTTGATATGGAAGCGGCTGGTATCTACGGTGTTGCTGCGGATCTTGGTGCTAAAGCACTAACCATCCTAACAGTTTCTGACCACATCATCCGTGGTGAGAAATTAAGCTCTGAAGATCGTCAAAAATCTTTCAACGACATGATGAAAGTTGCTCTAGAGACTGCAATCAACATCTAACGACTTGATAAAGATACATTGAAAAGCGTTACCTCGCAGCCGAGTTCACTTGGCTGCTCAAATAATCCCGAGGGGGAGATCGTGTCTAACGACAAGCTGCCAAAAGATGCGGATGGTTTGCAACTCAACTTTTGTAAAACATTGGCGTGTGACAACTTTGGCTTGAGCGATGCAAAACGGTATGTTTTGCAACACGCGAACCCTAAGCGTCCAGCGATGGTTTGTCGTGAATGTGGAGCTTTCCCCCCCTTACTTAACAATCGTGAAGTGTTAAGCGAACTTCATCGCCTGCGACAACTTCACAGCGATGGCCTTCCTGCTTGCCGCAATGATGATTGCGATAACTTTGGCCTATCGGTTCATACCCACAAACATCTTTACCATGCCTTCGGCTACAGTGGCGACAGGCAGCGTTATCGATGTAAAGACTGCCAGTCAACCTTCGTTGACAAGTGGTCTGGATCCAATAAAAAACTTCAGTTTCAAGAAAACCTCATGGGCTTATTGTTCATGGGTTATTCCGTACGTGAAATCTGCAGAAAACTTGAGATCAACCCAAAGACTTTCTATGATCATGTTGACCACATCGCGAGCCGTTGCCGTCGTAAATTAGCGATGATCGATGCACGATGGGTTAATCATGCCAAAGATTATCAATTCGCTTCTCATTATCAACGTCTGCAACCGCAAAGCAACAATGGTGTGGTTTGGATAGCAACGGGTGAGGCGCATTCTGGCTATATCCTTTGCCAACACGTCAACTATTCTCAAAATGAAGAGCCTTCAGGGAATGTTGACCACAATCCTTACGATGATGTTGCGCGTTTTGTATCCAAAGATCACTCATCAGAAGCGAACCTCGAACAACCTCAGCCATCTGACAAGTTGAAAGAGCGTATTGAACAGCAGTACCAAGTGATTCTAGCGAGAGGTAACGTTGAGGATCCTATGGGTAACCTCACCACATTTAGCTACCCTTCGAAAGGCGCGCTGATTCGACCGCCTTATACCTCCTATGCTCACTTCTTACATGTGCTTGATATGTGTAATGAAGACAAGCATGTTGCTATCTATATGCCACAAGATCCATTACTAAGATCTGCCGCTTTAAGTGTATGTTTGCCGCGCATTCAGAGTCAAAATATTGACCTTATGTATGTAGAGGAAGATCCTGGCTGGCAAGACGATCAAAGTTTCGAAAAGATCGACATCGTTCACATGAGCTGGTGGCGCGATCGTTGGGCTATCGCAAATCAAGGTGATAATCAGAAAGGTATTTGCTACCTGACGGGTAACAATCCAGAACCAAAACAATGGTTTAACACTGCCTCAATTCAGCAAACCAAGTTCTATCAACAACGCTTCCAGCTGTTATTTGATAGCTTCATTAATGAGCCCAGACGTAAGCTTCGTCCTGGAGGCATTCTTCCATTACTCGACATATTCAGAGCTTGGCACAATCTGTGCTACCAAGATAAGCAAGGGCTCACGGCAGCGCAGCGCTTAGGTGTAGCAGAGCAGCCATTGACCTTAAAGCAACTACTTTCATAGACACGTATCAGCTAGATAATTATTCGGGAACTCATTGATTTTAAAGCAACAACATGAGGTAACACCCATAATTAGAAAAGATACATGTTCCTTTGACGCTCTAAGAAAGATAATTGGTGCTTATCTCAAATCACACACTTATAATGATTGTGTTATCAATATGTTCGATAATTATGGATCTAAGTCTTGGACAAAAACCAGTACCTTCTTGAAACAGAACTAGAACAACTCAAAACTCGTGTCGACTCTGAGCCATCGGTGATCCTTGAGATTGCTCAACAGTGCCTAGTCCGATCGGAGCAAGTTCTGTTTGAAGAGGGTGCTATCCAGTCGTTGATGTTAATGGCAAGGTGTAGCTGGAACCTGATGGATTACCAAAAAGGTTTGAAGTACATCAAGGAAGCCTACAAGCGCCAGAACCGATTAGATACCGACCTTTTCCTCCCTGAAATACTCCATTTACACGCGCTCCAGTACTGGGGACAAGCCAAGTATTACTCCGCCCAACAGTTCTGGATCAATGCCTTAGAGCAATCTGCACTGGTTGATGAAGTCGAGATTCAAATTGAATGTCTCATTGGGCTTGGCAACATTTGGCGAATGACTCATGAATATAAGCTTGCACGTTCTACCCATCAGCTTGCCGTTAAAGTGGCTAACAACAGCCGCATTGGTTGGCTAGAGGGCAAAGCAAGAATACTGCTCGCTTGGGATTACTACCTGCTTAACAACTATGTTGAAATGCTGTCGGTACTCGACGGTGCAGAAGAAGCGTTAAAAGAGCATAAAGATAACACTTGGCATGCCGAAGTATGGGACTTTCGAGGCCTTGCTCTGCTTGGGCTTGAACGTCTAGATGATGCAGAGCGCGCGACAGCCAAAGCGCACAATCTAGCCGTAGAACACAACCTCGTTTGGATGAAAGCGCACTCTTACATCAGTCGAGCTCGATTGGAGCTCCTGAGAAAAAGACCAGAACATGCGGCAGAATTGCTGAAACTCGCTGAACACTCTGCAAATGAATTCGATAATGGTGAGTTGCTTAGCCAAATTTGTTACCAACAATCCTTGGTTGCCGAAGAAAACCAAGATTTCAAAGCTGCGTTGGTCGCCTTTAAAAAGTACCGTCAATATTCCATCGGTATGCTTAAAGAGCAAACTAATCGTGTCGGTTTAGACAAAGCGCGCAGTTCAAAACGCCAGCTTGAACAGAGAGCACGAAAGCTGATTAATCGTATTCGTGGCCAGCATGAATACGATCCTGAAAAGCACCTCTCTTATGTCGTCTCTGAAACCTTTTGGTGGGAGAAGCTGGTCCTCTTTAAGACAGAACTTAAGCGTTCGAACCACAGCATCATTATGTTCCATCATGTCGATACCGATTACTTAGATGTCTGTACCGAGATTGCTCATACCTTGTGTAATCAAAACGACTTCATCGCTAGGCTGAGTTCAGAGCGTGTTGCTATGATGCTTTCAGAAAAAGGCGAAGCCGCAGAACAAACCTTCCAAACTCTCAGCACCATGCTAGAAATATATCCATGGCATAGAAAAGGATTAAAAGGTTCGAGACCTACCGTCAGCCTCAATGATATTTTGACGTTCCCGTTCACTCTTGAACAATTAGAAGAAGACGATGCTGAGGTAATAGAATAATGGAAACCCTATTACGCAAAATCACAGATGCTGGTTTAGACCCTTCATCGGTATCGGGTGAAGAAGCGATCATATTCTGGAACCACATTCGCCAGCACGTTTCGACCACGCAAACAGAGCAAGCGCACTGCTATATAATCAGCTCTGAGTACCGTGCCGAGTTGCAACAAAATCAAACCAGTATTGAAGAACTCAGGCTTGCACTCGACCTACTCCACCTTCCTGTAGATATCGAAGACATTCTCACAGTAAAGACCAGCCTAAGTGACCGCTTAGTTGAAATTGGTGATTACACATCGGCACTGAATGAATTCGTCAGCTCATCGACAATCGCGGTTGAACATGGCCATATCGATGAATATGTATTGGCAATTTTAGGCATGGGGAACCTGTGTGATGCCTATGGTGATCACAACAGAGCTCTTCGCTATTACCAAAAAATCAGCAGTATAGACCACGCGATTAGCAGTCGCTCACTTCGCCTCAAATTCAAGCTGCATATGGTAGCAAGCCTACTTCTGCTCAACCGCATTACCGCGGCCAGCGATTTACTGAATGAGTGCGAAGAACTCAGTATTTTGGTAAGTGACAAGCTGCTCACTGCTCAGATATTGCTTTACCAGGCGAAAGTGCTTCGTGCTAAGAAAAAATACCATGAAGCCTTACGTTGCCTATCAAAAGTTCAATACCCAGCCAACAGCACTCAAGCAAGCTGGCTCGCAACCATGACTCGCCTCGAGTTAGCACATTGCCTAAGTGCAACCGGGAAGCAAGACTATGCGAGCATGATTTTGTCGAGCACAGACAAACGTGTAAAAGCCTACTCATCGCCAGTGCTTGCAAAGCGTTTCTATGACTCTTTGAGTGACGTATGTATGAATCAGGGCCGTTTTCAAGAAGCTCTGAGCTATGAGAAAAAAGGTTACCGAATTGAAACGGATCTGATGAAGCAGATCCCGATCAGCGAACTCGGTGCAAGCCAACTACGCCGCCTTTCGCGTTTTGAGTTACAACTCAAACTCATTCTCTCTGAACAAGAAAATAGAGAACTCAAAGAGACGACTGAACAACACAAGAATACAGTTGCTCAACTACAACAAGATGTTTTCACCGACCCACTTACCGGGTTACACAACCGTCGATGGTTAGATGTGAAACTAAAAGACCTGTTGCTTCACGAAGCACCTTTCGCCTTGATGGTTGTTGATATCGACCACTTTAAGTCTATCAATGATGAACTCAGCCACTTAGTGGGTGATAAAGCGATTGTCAGCGTTTCTCAAGAGCTGCGCTCGTACTTTAAGTTTAGAGGCGCGTCATGTGTCAGGTTTGGCGGAGAAGAGTTCCTAGTCATCCTTGAGAACACTGACCTTGCGAAAGCAGAAATGCACTCTGAAAATTATCGAGAGCGCATCTTCCAATTCGGATGGCATGAAATACTCGGAGAACGCGGTTTAACCGTGAGTATCGGTATCACTTTACATCGCGACGGAGAAAATACTCAGCGTACCTTCTACCGTGCCGATAAAGCGCTATACCGAGCGAAAGCCAACGGCCGTAATCAAGTGTGTACAGAATAGTGCCACGTAGGTCTGTAGGTCTGTAGGTCTGTAGGTCTGTAGGTCTGTAGGTCTGTAGGTCTGTAGGTAAGCCTGCATCTTATTGATAAAAGAACAGAGATATTCCAGCAAGGGCAGCAAGCGTCCCTATGACGCTTTGCTTTGACACCTTCTCCCCTTTAATCGCATAAATCACCAAAATAAAGACCGGACTGGTCGCTATCAATGTTTGTGCAATCGCAGGGTTCGCATTTTTCAGCGCCACTTGTTGAAGCCATAGAGCGAGAAACGTCCCGACAAAGATTGCCCCTAATAACCAAAGTTTATCGAGCTTGGTCATTTCCCATAAATCTCTTTTTATCGATGAATACGGCTTCTTTTCAACAAAAGGGATAATCAGCATTACGGCAAACACACCTATCGTGAGACGAATCAGTGCACCTAATAATGGTGGGATATCACCCGCCACTAACGCGTAATGAGAAATCACCACACCGGATGCCTGACAAACACTCGCCACAAGCCCATAACCAATGCCACCCCACTGTGCTTTGTCATTCGATTCACCGCTCGCCGGTTTTGATGGCTGAAAGACAACAAAGGTCACCGCTAATGTTGTAATCACGACTCCGAGCCAACTTTGCAACGTTAATGCGGCACCAAGAAACATGAGTGCCAGCACGCCAGAAAGAGGCGGTGCTAAAGATTCCAGTAACAGTGTCTTATTAGCACCGATTCTTTTCAACGCCGCAAAATAGGCGCTATCTCCAATCGCAATGCCAATCACACCTGAAATTGCCAATATCAGAAAATGGTTGGTACTCAATTCAAATTCAGGCATCGGTATTAACGGCATGACTAACAGCATCATGCCAGAGGCTACAACACCCTTAACAATGTTCAATTGCATCGCAGAGAAGCGATGTCCAAATTGCCCATAGATCCATGTCGCACACGCCCACACAATTGCAGCGCCAATGGCCGCCAATTCACCTATATACATCCGTATTTGCCCCTTGTGGTTATGCACGTCATTTAGAATCGTAGCTGTCATCATTTCAGCTGAAATACCAACCAGAAAGCCGAAATAGCCTCTTCAAACGCGATGAGATTTTATAAGATTCATCAATGCTTTTATTCGCATTAGAAGCGACAACACATTATTTTCAACTCGGTAAATCATTTTTATAACAATTACTTGGATGATAGCGTAGTATATTTATAACTAATATCTAACATTACAAGGATCTGTTATGTTTTTAGACTACTTTGCGCTCGGCTTACTTATTTTCGTAGCATTAGTCATCTTTTACGGCATCATCGTTATTCACGATATTCCTTACGAAATAGCGAAAGAACGCAATCATCCTCATCAAGATGCTATTCATGTTTCAGGCTGGGTTAGCCTATTCACTTTGCACACAATTTGGCCGTTCCTATGGATTTGGGCGACACTATGGCGCAAAGATCGTGGCTGGGGCTTTGCTAAATTAGAAGAAGAACAACACGACATTCATCATCGTGTTGATATTTTAATCGATCAGGTTAGCACGCTTCAGGAAGAAATTGCTCAACTCAAACAAGCCGATTCAGTGAAAGAGAATCAAGCTAAAGATCAAAATAACGCTCAAGATCAGGAGGCTAAATAATGGATTTACTGCTGATAATGACCTATGCGGCGCTTTGTATCACCATTTTCAAGGTGTTCAATATCCCGCTAAATAAGTGGACAGTACCCACTGCCGTACTTGGAGGTGTGATCATAGTAGGTACCCTAATTCTACTAATGAACTACAACCATCCATTTACGCAAATCGGTAACCAAGTTTACTCAACAACGCCAGTCGTTTCAGGCGTTAGGGGTAAAGTTATCGAAGTGCCTGTAGAAGCAAACAAACCTCTGAAGCAAGGGGATATTCTTTTCAAAATCGACCCAGTTCCATTCGAAGCTGAAGTCGCAAGGTTAGAAGCCAAGGTAAAAGAAGCAAACCAAGGTGCGCTTGGAATGGAATCTGAAGTGGCTGAAGCAGAGGCTGCAAAAATCAAAGCCATCGCAGAAAGAGATAAAGCCAAACGTGAGTTTTCTCGTTACAAGCGCGGTTACGACAGCGGCGCTTTTACCGAGCAGCAATTGGATACTCGCAGACAAGCTTACAAAGCATCGGAAGCGGCCGTGAAAGTTGCGGATGCAAACCTAGAACAAACAAAGATCGCCTTGGACTCTGAAATAGGTGGCGAGAATACAGCGGTTTTAAGCTTATTAGCTGAATTACGTAAAGCTCAGTTTGATTTAGAACAAACCGTGGTTCGAGCTCCCACTGACGGATACGTTACGCAACTAGCATTACGCCCAGGTGTAATGGCAGTACCACTTCCTTTAGCTCCCGTGATGACATTTGTTCACACAGAAGAACAGTTCTATACCGCTGCATTTAGACAAAACTCGCTACAGCGCCTACAACCAGGTTACAAAGCTGAGTTCCTATTTAGAGCATTGCCAGGAAAAGTATTTAAAGGACGTATTGATGAAGTGATTCCAGCTATTGGTGAGAGCCAATTCCAAGCTCGAGGCGCGCTTCTAGGTACTGACGCATTGCGTACCAGTGGTCGTGTGTTTGTTAAATTGAGCATCACTGATGATCTGTCTGACTACCATTTACCTATGGGTACTGCAGTTGAGGTTGCCGTTTATTCTGACAGCTTCACTCACGTGTCTATCATGCGTAAGGTCCTTATTCGCATGAAGAGCTGGCAAAACTATCTATATCTAGACCACTAACTATACCTAGACCACAAAATGGTCGTAGATATACGATGAACCCACTTAACACATTGTTAAGATGAATCAAAAAGCCAGACCCGTTCTGGCTTTTTTGTTGCTTGATTAACCGTAAAAGTGTGCTTTTTACATGATATTTGAGTGTTCGGATGGAATTTTAGACATCTAGACACTTACCTTCCCTTATGGAAGGGTTCTACTGTATAATGCGCGCCTTATTTTTTATATTTGCCCAAAAAACGTTCTCCTTGAGACGCATATTAATAATGGCGAATATTCGTTCTTTATCATGCTTTATCTTTCAGTATTCGAGGTTATCTATGAACTTTTCAGCTAAAACAGTGGTCGTTATCGCCATTGGCGCGGCACTGTATGGCATTGGTGGTTTACCTATGTTTGGTGTCCCAGTGTTTGCTAACACGACATTGAAACCAGCAATGGCAGTCTTAGCACTGTTTTCTGTTTTGTTCGGCCCTATCGTTGGCTTCTTGGTTGGCTTTATTGGTCACTGGGTAACGGATTTATTTGCTGGTTGGGGCGTATGGTTAACTTGGGTATTAGGCTCAGGCATCGTAGGCATGGTTATCGGCTTGTTCCCTATGATGACTAAGAACCGTCTTCAACAAGGTGAACTGCCAATGAAAGATTTTGTATTGTTCGTGGTACTTGCCCTTGCAGGTAACGTTGTAGGCTACGGCTGTTCCGCATTCCTAGACACTATCCTATACGCAGAACCGTTTACTAAAGTCTTCACTCAACTGTCTATCATCGCAGCGGGTAACACCGTTCTGATTGCTGTTGTGGGCTTCCTGATCCTAAAATCAGTCGCTAAACGCAACAAACAAAGCCGCAACCTGACTGAGGCATAAGCGCCAATGACTATAGAATTTTCGAACTTCTCTTTTAGATATGAGTCGCTGGATAAACCGACGCTAAAAAATATCAATCTAAGGATAGAGAAAGGAGAGAAAATCGTCATTATTGGACCAAGCGGAAGCGGTAAATCTACCCTAGGTCAATGCCTCAATGGCCTAATACCTCATGCAATTAAAGGTGAGGTAACTGGCTCTTTAGAGATCAACGGCAAGAATATCTCTGAATTTTCGATGCACGACTATACCGAGCAGGTAGGCACAGTATTGCAAGATACTGACAGCCAATTTGTGGGTTTAAGCATCGGCGAAGATATCGCATTCGCATTAGAAAACCAGTTGATGTCGAACATTGACATGTACCCGTTAGTTAAGTCGACGGCAAAAATGGTTGACCTAGCGGACATGCTTGAGCGCTCGCCACACGATCTTTCAGGTGGTCAAAAGCAGCGAGTATCGCTAGCCGGCATCTTAGTTGATGACGTTGATATCTTGCTGTTTGATGAGCCTTTAGCCAGTCTTGACCCTAAGACAGGTAAGGCGACCATCGAGATCATCGACCAACTTCATAACGAAACCAACAAGACTATCGTGATTATCGAGCATCGCCTTGAGGATGTCCTGCATCGCGATATTGATCGTGTGATTTTAATGGAGCGCGGTGAAATTGTCGCGGATATGACGCCCGATGAAATTTTAGCGTCTAAGTTACTTGATACGCATGGTATTCGTGAGCCTCTTTACTTATCTGCGCTTAAAGCGGCGAAAGCCCCACTAACCTGCGAAGATAAGCTGTCAAACCTCAAAGCTTTGGATTACAAAAGGTTCCGCCCAGCAGTTCAAGCTTGGTTTGCTGACCGCCCTGCCCCAGCTGCAGAAAAGCAGTATCAACCTTTACTCGAAGTTCATGGTCTGACTTATTCTTACGACGGCGAGAAGAACGCACTCGAAGATGTGAGCTTCAAGATTGGCAAAGGCGAGTTTGTTTCGATTCTGGGCAAGAACGGCTCGGGTAAATCTACCATCACCAAACTCATCATGGGTGTGATCGATGCCGATTCAGGATCCTCATATCTAAATGGTGAAGACTTATCTGAGCTTTCTATCTTCGAAAGAAGCCAAAAGGTCGGTGTAGTAATGCAGAACCCAAATCATATGATCTCGCATCATATGATTTTTGACGAGATTGCTTTTGGTCTTCGTAACCGCAATATTGCAGAAGAGCTGATCACAGAAAAAGTAGAGCATGTTCTTGAGCTATGTGGGCTGAGTAAATTCCGTCACTGGCCTATCGAAGCTTTAAGCTACGGTCAGAAAAAGCGTGTAACCATTGCTTCTATCTTAGTGTTGGAACCTGAACTCCTCATCTTAGATGAGCCAACTGCAGGCCAAGATTACCGAAACTACACGTCAATGTTGGCGTTTATCCAAAAGCTTAACCGTGATTTGGGTATTACTGTGGTGATCATCTCACACGACATGCATCTCGTTCTAGAGTACACCACACGTTCGATCGTAATCGCAGACAGCAAGCTTATTGCCAATGCCGCCATGACGGAAGTGTTTAGTCAGCCATCGCTTCTAGAACGCGCAAACCTCTGTACCACTAGTATTTATGAACTCGCGACTATGATGAAAATCGACGATACCAATGCGTTTATGCAGTACTTCATCGACTACGAGAGAAGTTCTCTATGAACGCATCAAAAGTAAAATTCGGCATCAACTACATTGATACCAAATCCCCCCTGCACGCATTAAATGGCATCACGAAATTTGCACTCTTCTTAGCTTGGGTAACCGTGGTATTGACTACGTTCGACCTGAGATTGATTACGCTGCTTATTATGACTGGTTTATACCTATTAAAACTCACCAATGTGCCTATACGCGTGTATAAGCCTTTGTTATTAGGCACGGCGAGTGTCTTAAGTCTAAATGCTTTATTCATGTTCCTGCTTGCTCCGCAGCAAGGCACTGAGCTCATCGGTAGCGAAACTGTATTACTGACATTACCGGGTAACTACTCGTTGAGCCAGGAGACTCTGTTTTACTTAGTCACCGTCACGCTTAAGTACATGAGCATGTTTCCGATAGCGTTAATATTCGTCTTCACTACGCATCCGACTGAGTTTGCCGCAAGCCTCAACCGTATCGGTGTTCCGTACAAGATCGCCTATGCGGTAAGCTTAACGCTGCGTTACTTGCCAGAGGTTAAGAAGGACTTCATCAATATCATGCATGCTCAGCAAGCTCGTGGTGTAGAACTCTCGAAGAAAGCGCCCCTAATAACTCGAATCAAAAACGTGGCTAAGGTTCTAGGGCCGCTCATTTTCTCTAGCTTAGACCGCGCAGACGAGATTTCAAATGCAATGACGCTTCGAGGCTTTGGCCGACACAAGGCGCGTACTTGGTATAGCTATGCACCTTTGAAACGTATCGACTTTGTCTGTTTAACAGTTATTACATTAGCCGTGATACTCGCAATCACAAAGAGAGCACTCGAAGATCAACTGTTCTGGTACCCTTTCTAAACTTCGCAAACTCTACACAAACATACCCAATACAAACAAAGGCCGCTTACTCAAGCGGCCTTTATTATTCATAAACAACTATTTACGTATGAAATATGGATAAATTATATTTTTTTATGTGTGATTTTTTGTTTTTTAAGGTCTATTCCCAGATAGTTTGCTAATATCCTCAATCCGTAATTTATATACAGAATGTCACACTCAATAGAGATTTGTAATGGCTCGAATTACTCAAGTACAGAAACTAGAAAATCAAAAGCACTACGATGAGATCGTACTAAACCTTTTTCTGGCTGAAGGACATGAAGCACTAACTTATGCAAGGATTGCTCAAGAAATTGGCATTAGTTTGACGACGCTTCAGGGCTATTATCCATCGACCCGCGCTATCCGATCAGCGTTACACCAACACATGCTATCAATTGTTATAGAGAATCTAGAGTTCTCGTCGGAAGAAGTATTCATTCAATCTTGGCAAAACGCTCTAGATAATGATCAATTTCGATTCGTGATCAAATTGATGTTTTTCCATGCCTCCCAGGTCAAGAGCCCTGAACAGTTTAACATCAGTTCAGATGGTCAATTCCGCGAGATAATGTTTAATAGCTTTGGGCTTGATTCCGTTCGAATCCTTGAGACTGTCGTAGGACGTTCAATGTTCTATCTCACGAACTTCAATCAGCATTAAACCAAGCGTTATAAATACAAAAATGGGAGCCTTTCGGCTCCCATTTTCTTTTTAGTTATCGCTTACTTCAACTTATAGACCTAATTTAGCTTGTAAAAAACGGTCGATAGCGGTGGTAAACGCAGCTCAATCGATGTGTCTAAGCCTTCGCTTTCTACTGATTCAACCTCAGCAACCGGCTTCACTTCAAAGCCACTGCCTGCATAATCAGCAGAGTCTGTATTCAATAACAAAGAGTACTGACCTTGCGCTGGAACACCTAAGCGGAAGTGCTCATGAGGAACGGGGGTAAAGTTAGAAACCACCAGTACACGCTCGCCTGATTCACTGATACGCTCATGAGCTAAGATGCTCGCTTCAGCTGAATCCTGTAGACGCCATTCAAAACCTTTCGGGTCGAAATCAAGATCATACATTGCAGCTTCAGAACGGTACAGGTTGTTCAAATCTTTCGTTAAGCGCTGAACGCCTTGATGACGTTCATAATCTAGCAAGAACCATTGCAGTTGATCATCGTGGTTCCATTCCGCCGTCTGACCAAATTCAGCACCCATGAAGTTCAGCTTCTTACCCGGCTGCGCGTACATGTAACCCATGTAAGCACGTAGATTTGCCGTTTGCTGCCACTCATCACCAGGCATTTTTTCGTGGATAGATCCTTTACCATAAACCACCTCATCGTGAGATAGAGACAATACATAGTTCTCACTGTGTGCATAAACCAATGGGAAGGTAATTGTATCGTGGTGATATTTACGATTGATTGGATCTTCTTGGATGTAAGACAAACTATCGTGCATCCAACCCATGTTCCACTTAAACCCGAAGCCTAAACCGCCCATAAAGGTTGGGGCTGAAACACCAGGGAAAGCCGTCGATTCTTCAGCAATAGTCATCGCATTAGGGAAGTGCTTGTAAACTTCTTCGTTCATCCACTTAAGGGTTGCGATAGCGTCGTAGTTTTCATTGCCGCCATCCGCATTCGGGATCCATTGGTCATGGCTACGCGAATAATCGAGGTACAACATCGAAGCAACCGCATCAACACGAATGCCGTCGATATGGAATTGTTCAAACCAGTACAGTGCGTTTGCAACCAAGAAACGGCGCACATGCTCTTTGCCTAAATCGTAAATGTACGAATTCCAATCTTGGTGCCAACCACGACGTGGATCTGGATCATGGAACAAAGGTGTTCCATCAAAGTTGGCTAAGCCGTGATCATCACTAGGGAAGTGTGCTGGAACCCAATCCAGAACAACACCCAGACCAGCTTGGTGACATTGATCGACGAAGAATTTGAAGTCATCAGGAGAGCCAAAACGACTCGTTGGAGCGAACAAGCCTATTGGCTGATAGCCCCAAGAACCGTAAAACGGATGCTCTGAAACCGGCATCAACTCTACATGCGTGTAACCCAAGTCCGTTAAATATGGGATCAATTCAGCAGCAAGTTCACGGTAGTTTAAGAATTCCCCTTCAGCGTTACGCTTCCAAGAACCAGCGTGCAGTTCATAGAACGAAAGTGCTTCTTTACGCTTTTGCGTTACTGGGCGATTCTGCCACTGAGTATCTTGCCACTCGTAACGCGCGTGATCGTAAGTCACAGAAGAAAATGAAGGGTATTGCTCAGAGTAAAAACCCCATGGGTCAGCTTTGTGTGGTAAGCCTTCGCCATCAGGTCCTTTTAATTCAAACTTGTATTGAGCGCCTTCTTCCAGTTCAGGAATGAATAGGCCCCACATGCCATAATCTAAGCGTTGCATTGGATGACGACGACCATCCCAAGCGTTGAAGTTACCCACTAAGCTTGCCGCTGTTGCATGCGGTGCATACATCAAGAAACGCGTACCTGAAATCATCTGTCCATCACGCTCTAGCGTAATAAACTGAGCCCCCATGTGATGATACATATCTTTAGGTGTATGGAGATCTTCATAACTCGCGTACAGATCGTGGTACTGGTATGGATCATCGATGATCTGCTCGACTCCAGCCCAATCAACCGCGAGCTTGTAGTGAGTAAAACGTAAATCTCTCTCTTGCTTAAGAATGAAACCACTTTCACCCTCTCGCGCTAACTCAATACGAGGTTCCTTTCCAACAATCAACTCGACTTTATTTGCCCCAGGAATCCACACACGTAATGCACCTTGCTCAGAAGGTAGGTATGGCCCTAAAAACGCAAATGGGTCAGTGAAACAAGCCTGTGATAGTTGGGTATATATTTGTTTTTGCTTTGAAATCGAACTTAGTTCCAAAACGCTTCTCCCTAACCAAACATCCAAAAAATATAATACAAAAATGCCCGCTATTAGTGCGGGCAATATAACGACGGTTTATTCTACCAGATGAGCATTCATTATTGAGTGACCGAGGTTGTAGTTTCGTACGGCGTAAGCAAAAAACCACTTAATTTCAAGTCACTCAACGTCATTACTTAGCTGCTTTTTCTCGAACGTCAGTCAGCTTAGAAGCGATACGATTTACCCCTTCGTGAGCAAATATTTCGTCCAAGTTCATTGATAGTTTACGACGCCAGTTAGGGTATTCATCGACAGTGCCAGGAATGTTTACAGGCTTATCCATCTCTAACCAATCTTCCAGTTGAACACTGAGAAGTGTCGAACCACCAGCCGCAACGTGCAGTTGAAGTGCTTCAGCAAGATAAGAGTCCATCGGTACTTGGCTTGCATCACGACCAACACCTTCAGGTAAGAAGCCATGCCATGCCACTGAATCTAAGATACCTTGTTTGCACTCCAGACGGTCATCGAACAAGGTTTCTAGCTGTTCTGCATCTGGGTATAAACCAATCTCTTGACCCATTTTCAAGTCATCACAATGCCAGAAGCCGCGAAGCGTTGGCATATCATGAGTACAAAGTGCCGCCATCGATTGTGGCGCATAATGTTTCGGTGAGATAAAGCCACCGTCATCTTCTGATGTTTCGAAGAAGAATACTTTGTAAGAATGCACGCCCGCATCCGCTAGAATATCGACGATTTCATCCGGCACAGTACCTAAATCTTCACCAATAACGCTACATTGGTAACGGTGAGATTCAAGCGCCAGAATTGACAGCATGTCTTGTACTGGGTAGTAGATGTACGCACCCTTGGTTGCGTTTTCGCCTTTTGGAATCCACCACAAACGCAGTAGGCCTAAAACATGATCAATACGAAGTGCACCACAGTGCTTCATATTGGCACGGAGTAGCTTAATGTATGCGTCGTAGCTCGTTTCTTGAAGCACTTCAGGATTAAGTGGTGGTAAACCCCAGTTTTGACCTAGAGGACCAAGCACATCCGGTGGAGCACCGATGCTCGCATCCATCACTAGGTTGCCTTCATCGGCCCAAGTTTCGCTGCCTGAATCAGCAACACCAACAGCTAGGTCACGGTACAAACCAACGGCCATGCCTTTCTCTTCAGCAAGAGATTGTGCATCGTTGATTTGGCAATCCGCTAACCACTGCAGGTACATGTAAAGGTGAACATTCTCTAGGTTCTCTTTAATGTACTTCTGTGTCGCTGGGCTGTCGAATGTACGGTACTTCTCTGGGAATACTGGCCAGCCCCACATACCTGAATCTTCAGCATGTAACTCACCGTGCAGAGCATCAAACGCCGCTTGATGCATCAGGCTTTCACCACCCTCTTCTACAAACGCTAAGAACGCTTGTGCACGATCGCTGTTTTTATCTAAATGACGAGTCTTAAATTCTGCGAATAACAGAGGCAAGATGCTCATCTTAAGTTCAGACACTTCGGTGTAGTTTACCCAGTGCGCTTCACGAGCTTTTTGTAGACGCTGTTGGAATTCAGCGCTGCCTACCGTTTGTTGTGCTTCAGCACTTAATGCGAATTCAGGTACTGAGCTCACATCAATGTATAAGATGTTCAACCAACGACGTGAGGACGGGCTGTATGGGCTCGCGCCTTCTGGGTTCGCTGGGAATAATGAGTGAATTGGGTTTAGACCAACAAAATCACCACCGCGAGAAGCGATATCAGCAACAAGCTGTTTAAGGTCACCAAAATCACCAATACCCCAGTTGTGCTGAGTTCTTAGTGTGTACAGTTGAACACTTGGTCCCCAAAGCTTTTTGCCTTGCTCGATTGGTGACTGCTTGAAACACGCTTTTGGCGTAATGATCAATGTCATCTCGTAAGGCTTCTTACGGCGCTTACGACTCACAATCAGCTTGTGATAACCCCATGCCAAATCACTTGGCAATGCAAACACTAAAGGGCCACCCTCGGCACGCTCGTCACGAACGACTTGAGATTGAAGATAGCCTTCAAGTACCTCTCCTTGCTCGGTTTCTAAACGCCAGCTGAACTCACTTTCACGAGCACTAACACCTAGATTAAGCGCCACTTCTACTGGCTCACCGTCACGCAAGACAAGAACTGGGTCTAGTACATCTTTTTTGTGTTTTCTTTCTACAGATTTAAGCAGTGCATCATCGCTGCTTGTATCGTAGCCCAATGAAGCCAATAGAGACGTAATCGTCTCTTCTGATACTTGTGCTTCATCGCCCCACGCACTAACGTAACTGTCGGCAATATTTGCCATTTCTGCGACTTGTTTTAATACGGTCTGTTCTTTCATCGCTCTCTCCGAAAACGTTCTGACGCTTTCAATTTTGTAGGGTTGTTAATTTAATTTGTTACTAATCAATTAGCTTGTGACAATCAGTTTGTAAGCATCGCTATCTTTTTAAGCCATCTATTTGCCCACAAGCTAATTGAGCCAAGGCAGAAACTGCCTTGGCTACTTTGGAAGTATTAACGGTTAACCGCTTCAAGTTTCCAAATGTTGTTCACGTAATCGCGGATTGAGCGGTCTGATGTGAACTTACCAACCAATGCTGTGTTAAGAATCGCTTTCTTAGCCCAACCTGCTTGGTCTTTGTACTGCTTGCCCATGTCTTCATGTGCTTTCACATAAGATGCGAAGTCAGCAAGACATAGGTACGGGTCGCCACCGTCTAGTAGGCTATCAAACGTTGCACGTAGAAGGCCTGGTTGACCTGGAGAGAACTCATCGCCAGTCAGTAGGTCTAGAGATGCTTTCAGCAGTGGGTCTGCGTTGTAGTAATCGTATGGGTTATAACCCTGAGCTTGCAATGCCACTACACCATCAACGTCTAGGCCAAAGATGTAGATGTTTTCATCGCCAACTTCTTCACGAATCTCAACGTTTGCACCATCCATCGTACCGATAGTTAGCGCGCCGTTTAGCGCCATCTTCATGTTGCCCGTACCTGATGCTTCTTTACCAGCTAATGAAATTTGCTGAGAAACGTCTGCCGCAGGAATAATGATTTCAGCCATGCTTACACGGTAGTCAGGGATGAATACCACTTTCAGCTTGTTGCCAATGCGAGGGTCGTTGTTAATCTTCTCTGCGATCTTGTTAACCGCGAAGATGATCTCTTTCGCTAGGTGGTAACCCGGTGCTGCTTTTGCTGCGAAGAAACATACGCGTGGCTCACACTCGAAACCAGGTTCGTTAAGAATACGGTGGTACAGAGATAGAATGTGTAGCAAATCTAGGTGCTGACGCTTATATTCGTGAAGACGCTTGATTTGCACGTCGAAGATAGCGTTAGTATCTAGCTCGATACCCATGTTCTCTTGAACCCAATCAGCAAGGCGCTGTTTGTTTTCTTTCTTAACAGCCATGAATTCTTTTTGGAATTTCGCGTCTGTTGCAAACTTAGCGATGCCTTCTAGCTGCTCAAGTTTTGCTGGCCACTCAGTGCCTATCTTGCCAGTAATTAGCGTAGATAGCCCTGGGTTACAGAACTTCAACCAACGACGTGGCGTGATGCCATTCGTTACGTTAGTCAGTTTGCCAGGGAAGATTTCGTTGAACTCTGGGAACAAGTCTTTCTTAACTAGTTGAGAGTGAAGCGCAGCTACACCGTTTACTTTGTAAGAGCCAATCACACATAGGTTTGCCATGCGAACCATTCGGTGGAAACCTTCTTGGATGATAGAAAGCTTCGCTTGCTTCTCACCGTCACCAGGCCACATCTTGCGAACTTCTTGCATGAAGCGGTGGTTGATTTCAAAAATGATTTCCATGTGACGTGGAAGAAGACGGTTGATCAAAGATTCAGACCAAGTCTCTAATGCTTCTGGAAGTAGTGTGTGGTTCGTGTATGCGAACGTATGAGCACTGATTTCCCAAGCTTGGTCCCAAGTTAAACCTTTCTCATCGATCAGGATGCGCATCAATTCAGGGATAGCGATCGTTGGGTGCGTATCGTTCAGTTGAATTGTTTCTTGCTTAGGCAGATCTTCTAGAGAGAAACCTGCTGCTTCGTGACGACGTAGAATGTCGCGAACAGACGCTGCTGAGTGGAAGTACTGCTGCATTAGACGCAGAGTCTTACCTTTCTCGTGGTTGTCGTTCGGGTAAAGTACTTTAGTGATGTTGCCTGCATCGATTAGCGAGTGTTGCGCTTCGAAGTAGTCACCGTTGTTAAAGCTTGCTAATGAGAATGGTGCGATTGCCTGACATTCCCAAAGGCGCAATGGGTAAACCGTGTTTGACTCGTAACCTACGATAGGTAGATCCCAAGGCATTGCTTTTACTTCCATACCCGGAACCCAAGTACGAACTTCTTTACCATCGATGTATTCAACTTCTACATGGCCGTAAAAACCAATGTGTTGTGCTAGTTCTGGACGAGCTACTTCCCAAGGGTAACCTTCAACACCACGCCACGCGTCTGGTGCTTCTTGTTGACGACCATCTTGGAAAGACTGTTTGAATAGACCGTATTCGTAGTGAAGACCGTAACCGACTGTTGGGTATTCTTGAGCGGCACAAGAATCCATGAAACAAGCAGCAAGACGACCAAGGCCACCGTTACCTAGTGATGGGTCGCGCTCTTCTTCTAGAAGGTCAGTTAGGTTTTGACCTAACTCTTCCATTGCGTGAGTGATTTGCTCGTATAGGCCCATGCTGATCAGGTTGTTACCTGTTAAACGACCAATCAAAAACTCTAGTGAAAGGTAGTTAACGCTCTTCGCGTTCTTAATTTTTTCGTCATTTTCAGTTTCTAACAGATCAAATGTTGTCAATTCTGCTAGCGCACGCCCCATTGCTAGGTACCATGCGCGGCTATCTGCGTTTTCAATCGTTGTTGCGTAGGTTGCAGATAAATGCTTCTTAACGCTTTCTTGGAACGACACTTTATCGAAAGTTTTTTGCTGAGTTGGTTTCATTTCAGAAATCTCGCTTTTAATAGTTCTAATTCATCTGTCACATATCGTGCATGGTCACCATTAACTAAACATCCTCCCGCTAACGCGACAAACTAGGAGTAGATGGGAGGGCGTAGGGGGCGTACCGACATAGGGTTAGTGATCTGACTCTCATGTTCTGACTTCGAACAAAAACTTGGAGTGACTAAGATCACAAGCTCCCGTTCGATAACTTACCTTCAATTGATGTGACTTTTATTTAACCGGATTAAAGTCATTATCAAATTTGATATTCAGATCACGAAAATAATTTCTTCCTCTCATCTTTTGCATAGATTTACGTGTTGGGATGAAGGAAGTCACATTCACAAACCAACCCGCTATGTGAGCAAAGTCTCAAATAAAGGGCGTAGAAGCCTAAAAACATGCAGGAGTGCAAGGTTTCTGAGGAGGATCATAGTCGGTGCCGTTTTGCTTCACGTAATATGATTGAAGACTTAAGTAATTAGGCTGATGTCATTCGATTACACTCAACGATAGATTGAGGTAATCCAGAACATAAGCCACGGAATAGGTGAAAAACTTCGACATGTGGATCCCTTCGAAACTGACTCGTCCCGGCCGCTTACATAATGCAATCCTACGACCTAGGGTTCTCGATCTGCTCCAACACGCAGATTGCTATAAGCTTGTATTATTCCGCTCTCCAGCGGGGTACGGCAAAACCACAATGGCAGCACAATGGCTGGTAGATAAACCCAATGTGGGTTGGTACAGCATTGATGACAGTGACAACGATGCTTTTCGCTTTATCAACTACCTAATGCAATCGCTCAATAAAGCGACTCAAAATGCCTGCCCTAATGCCCAAAAGCTGGCAGAAAAGCGACAATTTTCATCGTTGCATTCTTTGTTAAGTGAAGTGTTTGCTGAGATGTCTGAATTCCATCACGAATGTTTCCTTGTGTTGGATGACTATCACTTGGTCAACAATGACGACATCCACGAAGCAATGCGCTTCTTCCTTAAACACATGCCTGACAACCTGACGCTTGTTGTGACTAGCCGTGGGACACCACCACTTGGCACTGCAAACCTTCGTGTTCGTGATCTGATGATTGAAATTGGAAACGATTCGCTGGCTTTTGATACTGAAGAGACGACGCGCTTCTTCAATCAACGTGTCGCCGATGGCGTAGATGACACGACCGCTGGTAGTATCTGTACTTATGTTGAGGGGTGGCCTTCGGCGTTACAGCTTATTGCCCTTCAAGCTCAACATCAAAAACGCACGCTGGCGCAATCGGCAGAGTCTTTCTCTCACTTTAACCATGCTCACCTTTGGGATTATTTGGTTGAAGAAGTATTCGATCTACTGGATAAAGAAACCCGACAGTTCTTGATGCAGTGTTCAGTACTTGATCATTTCAATGACGAATTAGTCTGCGCGCTTACACAGCGTGAAGACGCACTGGGTATGATCGAATCACTCAACCGATTTGGCTTATTCATCTACCCGCTTGAAGGCGAGAAAAACTGGTACCGATTCCACAATCTATTCGGCGAATTTCTTGCCCACGAGCGCCAAGCTCGAATTCCACAGCAAGAAGCCGAGTTGCACCGAAGTGCGGCTAAGGCGTGGATCAAACAGAAAACACCTCATCAAGCACTGCGACATGCACAACGTGCTGAAGATCCAGAACTGATCATTCAAATTCTGACGGAACACGGTTGGCCGATGTTCAATCAGGGCGAGCTTTCATCGCTAGAGATGGCGATCAAGCAACTGACTACGGATCAACTATACAGTGAGCCGAAGCTATCAATGCTGCGCGCTTGGCTTGCACAAAGTCAGCACCGCTATGATCAAGTGGGGACTTTGTTGGAAGAAGCTGAGACTCAATATCAAGCTCGAAACATCGAACTGGATACTCAGCAGCAAGGGCAATACAACGCCTTGCGCGCCCAAGTTGCGATCAACAGCAATGAGCCTGAGAAAGCATTGGAATTGGCTGAGCTTTCGTTGAGCCAGTTGAACACCACCGTTTATCGTAGCCGCATTGTCGCAACCTCGGTTGTGGGCGAAGTGAATCACGTAATGGGTAACCTAAGCCGTGCGCTACCGATGATGCAACAAACAGAAAAACTGGCACGTCAGTATCAGGTTTACCATCAGGCTCTATGGGCAATTCTGCAGCAAAGCGAAATCTTGATTGCTCAAGGTTATGTTCAAGCTGCATTTGAGCTACAAGACAGCGCATTCAAATTGATCGAAGAGCATCAGCTTCAATACGTTCCTCTACATGAATTTTTGCTGCGTGTTCGCGCTCAGATCTTCTGGTGTTGGAACCGATTAGATGAAGCAGAAGAGTGTTGTTACAAAGGCTTAGATATCCTTGGTCACCACTCTCCGAGTAAACACCTGCACAGCTATTCTATGCTGGCTCGTATTTCATTGAGCCGCGGCGAGATTGATAAAGCGTCGAAATTTATCGACCAAATTCAACACCTGCTACGTCAATCAACTTACCACGTAGATTGGACCGCAAATGCTTCTCTTTCTTTGATTCTATTCTGGCAAGTAAAAGGCAATAAAGAGGCAATCCGTGATTGGCTAAGCGTGGCGGTTCGACCTGAATCGGCAAGTAACCACTTCTGCCAGCTTCAATGGAGAAACATCGTACGTTCTCACATCATCCTTGAGCAGTATGAAGATGCTGAAGAAGCGCTGACTTTCCTTAAGAGTGAAGCGCAGCGTTCACATCTGATTACCGACACCAACCGAAACTTGATCGTTGAAGCGGTATTGCGTACACAAATTAACGATGAAGACAGCGCACGTGTGCTACTTGAAGAAGCGCTTCATATGACCAACCAAACCGGTATGGTTGGTAACTTCTTGATCGACGGTGGAACTATCGGGCATATCTTGGATAAATTGAGCAACAAGCCAGGCTTAGGTGACTTAGAACGCCATCGCGCTCAACAGATCATGAAAGATATCTCAACCACCCAACGCAGCCGCTCGGTTCACTTCGATGAAGACTTTGTTGAGAACTTGGTTAATCACCCGAATATTCCTGAGCTTGTGCGCACTAGCCCACTCACCCAGCGTGAATGGCAAGTACTTGGCTTAATCTATTCTGGCTTTAGTAATGAGCAGATAGCCCAAGAGTTGGATGTTGCGGGGACCACAATCAAGACTCACATTCGAAACCTTTATCAAAAGCTCAATATTGCAAACCGTAAAGAAGCGATCAGTACTGCTGAGAACTTATTGCAGTTAATGGGGTATTAAAACGGATTCGAGATTGATTCGAGATTGATTCGAGATTGATTCGAGATTGATTCGAGAAAAGCTTAAGCTAGTCACCAATGGTGGCTGGCTTTTTTTTCATCTGAAGTTTAGAGCTTAAAAATGTAGGAGCTGGAAAAGTAAAAAGACAATCACCAAACGACAGGCAAAAAAATAGCCAACCGCAATAATCGCGATTGGCTCTATATATTTGTGAACAAATCAATAGGTTCACTAACAACGTCAGTTGGCTAGGTGACCCTCGGCTTAAGAAGGGTCAATGTATATAATGCAGTTAGCGTGCCAACTTTTATTCGACGTTTTATAAGCCCTGCATCGCATAAAAACCATGAATTTGTCATGCGAATTGCAAAGTGCATTTGCATAATGCAACCAAGATGCAATATCGATAAGAGATCAGTTTCATCTCTGCTCTTAATGACAAATTACTAAGTGGTTGTATTTTAAATGTTAGGCAAATGTTCAGTTCAACTTATTGCCTTACAATTAAGAGAGTAATAAAAGCCCTTCCCCAATGGCATATTCATACTTTTTTTACACTAAAGTTTGTATACTGCACAAAATCACCCTCAACTCTATGAAGCAATGAACTACTTAAGTACTTTTTTCAAAGGCATGGCAATGGGCGCAGCAGACGTTGTTCCTGGCGTGTCGGGCGGAACCATCGCATTCATCACTGGTATCTACGATACGCTGCTAGAAAGCATTCGCAGGATTAACCCTAGCGTACTTGGCTTATGGAAACGCGAAGGCTTCAAAGCCGCGTTTAACCACATCAATGGTTTCTTCCTGATTTCACTGTTCGCAGGCGTATTCACGAGCATTGCGACATTTGCAAAACTGATTTCTTGGTTATTAGTCACCCACCCCGTTCCACTGTGGTCTTTCTTCTTTGGCCTGATCTTGGTGTCGGTTTTCCATATTCTTAAGCAAGTAGAGAAGCGCGATATGATTCGATTCGTGTTTTTGCTGCTTGGCGTTGCTTTCGCCTATAGCATTACCGTGCTTAAGCCATTGCAAATGGAACCAACCAGTATCAATATCCTCATTGCGGGTGCGATTGCGATCTGTGCGATGATTTTACCGGGTATCTCGGGTAGCTTCATTCTGCTATTGATTGGTATGTATGGTCCGGTTCTTGGTGCGGTTAAAGAGTTCCAAATCGATGTGCTTGCGCTATTCCTTAGTGGTTGTGTGATTGGCCTACTGACTTTCTCGCACGTACTTTCTTGGTTACTGCGCTCATTCCGCGATTTCACACTAGTGTTCTTAACTGGTTTGATGATCGGTACGCTGCCTAAGATTTGGCCGTGGAAAGAAACCATCAGCTGGCGCATAAACTCAAAAGGTGAGCAAGTTCCTCTACTTCAAGAAAATCTGTCACCGTTTGATTTTGAAGCCGTAACCTCTCAGCCTTCTCAACTGGTAATGGCGATTGTAATGATGTTGGCTGCTATTGCCTTGGTTCTAGGACTAGAGAAATTTGCAGAGCGCAACGCTGACTAATCATTCAGCCAACTTCTGGAAAGCGTTTAGAACGGATAATGCTTAGAAATACTAAGCTCACTTCTCGATTGAACAGACAAAAGCGAAGCCAATGGCTTCGCTTTTTTAGTTCTACCATACGCACAAAATTGCTTTTTGATACAAGCACGTATTGAGGGGTATGATAACATCGCCGCTCTTATAAAATTAGATGAGAACACGACATGCACCCAGCATTAAAGGTGGTGGCTCTTGGCATTGCTCTTGTGGCAGGTTTTTATGGGCCGCAAGTATTTCAAAAATTTAAGTCGGTCATTGAGCACTCAACTGCAGTAGTCAACTTGGATGACTACTGCATGCTTTCAACCATATCGTGTGAGCAGGAATCCATTTCAATGTCGCTTGATCGCGAAACCGCGCAACCTCTTCTACCCACAAAGATAAAGGTCGTTTGGGAAGGGGCTGCATCTGAGACACTGATGTTATCGCTCACCGGTTTAGAAATGGAAATGGGATCAGCGCGTTTTCAATTGAAGAGCATTGGCAATAATACCTATGAAGGTGAAGTGATTTTACCTGTATGTACTTTAGATAAAATGACATGGGTCGGTGAACTCACTGATGGTATCGATACTGTAAACCCTGCAATAAGGATGACAAGATGAGTAGAAATTGGTCGTTAGCATTGGTTGTCGCTTTTGTACTTGGCTTTGGTGTCAAAAGCTATCTTGATGGGCAAAACGAAGTTCAAGAACAACACGCTGCAAAACAAGAGTTCTCCGCAACGACTCTTTTCGGCAAAGACAACCAGCCAACGGAAATCTTTGACCAAACCGATGACAGAATTCGTATCGTTTACTTCGGTTTCACACGTTGCCCAGATGTATGCCCTACTTCTTTAGCTATGTTGGCCGGAGCGCTTAACCAAGTATCTGATGAAGCAAAAGCAAAGATTCGCCCAATGTTTGTTTCTCTCGATCCTGAACGTGATGCCGCTGAAGCCTCGTATGAATACGCGCAATACTTCCACCCGATGATGGAAGGGTTAAGTGGTCCATTGGATGTGACAACAACGCTTGCCCATAACTACGGTGTTATTTTCAGAAAAACTAAGCTTGAAGGTTCAGAGTTGGAATACACCTTAGACCACAGCTCATATTTCTATTTTTTAAAGCCCGACGGTACTTTGATTACTAAAGTACCGCACACGTTGACGCCAGCGCCAATTGTTGAGGCCATCAACACGTTAACACGCTAGCGTACCAAGTCATCAACGACTAGGAACAACGTATAGAAAAATAAAGAACTTAACTAATAAAGTTCGAACAAAAAGTCAGGTCCCAGACCAAAAACATAAAAATTAAGGACAACAACATGAAGTTAAAAGCACTTGCTCTAGCAGGCTTATTGCTCACCCCTTTTGCTCAGGCTAGTAGCGACATTATGGTTCATGACGCGTATGCTCGTGCAACCCCGCCTTCAGCAGTGAACAGCGCGGTGTTCACGACTCTGATGAACCACAGCGATAAAGATCGCGCTATTGTTTCTGCAACAACACCTGCAGCAGGTAAAGTAGAACTTCATGATGTCATCATGGATGGCGATGTTATGAAAATGCGCCAAATTCAAGAGATCACTATCCCTGCGAACGGTGAAGCAGTACTTAAACCAGGTAGCCTACACATCATGTTGTTCGACCTAGCAAGCAGCCTAAAAGAAGGTGAGCAAATCGAGATGACACTGACTTTCGCCAATGGTGAAACACAGACCTTCGATGCGCCGGTTAAGAAAGTAATGAGCGGCATGAAAAAGATGAATCACGATCATCATTAATCGTATTCACAATTGATAAAATAATTTAAGCCACGATGACTTCTCGCCATCGTGGCTTTTTGTTAAACTGAGTTCGCTTTTTATTCAAAGCCTGAACACATAAATAACCCAAGGAGAATAGAAGATGATTGTAATGAACACACTAAAACTGGCAGTAAAAGTAGCGCGTTAATTTGTTTGGTGAATCAAACTTAAATACCGATCGGCCAACATCTCGTCACCCGTGACAACCGCACACTTTTACCCGGTTTACTATTGATCGTAAGTGATCAATACCTGCATGCCCAATAGCGCATGACTAAATCCGGGGTCCTATCTATTTGAATTCGACCCAAGCTCAAAACATTTTTGGCGTCTCGATGCTTTTATCTCATCAACGCTTTTTGGTCTCATTAACTCTTTTGATCTCATCGACAAATTGAGATCTCACAAGACGTTAATGCTCTCATAAGACTTTAATGCACTGATAAGACTTTAATGCTCTCACAAGAAAAGAAAGCTCGCACGTCTGGGTAAATAGACATGAATTCACAAAACGCATTTTCTCATCCAATGTCACTTCAACAACTTGGATGGCAACCTGTATTCCAGCAACAACTGACACTCGAAGACTATGACCATTCCGTCATTGCTCGCATTACCGCGCACCATCGCAGCGGATATACATTAGCGTCAGAGCAAGGCGAAATCGTTCTACCCGTTCATAAAAACCAACCCGCAATGACGGTTGGTGACTGGGTGATGTTGAACTCTGAGCTGCAATTCGACCGCTTACTTGAGCGTCAGTCGCTCTTCCGCCGTAAAGCTGCAGGCAGTCGCTTAGCTGAACAATATATTTCATCCAATATCGACACCGTTTTTATCGTGGTTTCGTTAAATAACGACTTTAATCTAAGCCGCATCGAACGCTATCTAGCACTCGCCAACGAAGCGCAAGTTGAAACCGTTATCGTACTCACCAAGAAAGACTTGTGTGACGACTACCAAGACAAAGTACAACAAGTTCAAAGCTTAGATTCTATGCTGATGATCGAAGCAGTGAGCAGCCTAGACCAAGAATCAACTCAAGTATTGTCACCTTGGTGTAAAACAGGCAAAACGGTGGCTTTGATGGGTTCGTCTGGTGTCGGTAAATCGACACTCGTGAACTCGCTACTTGGCGAAACTCAGCAAGAAACGGGCGGTATTCGTGAAGACGACAGCAAAGGCCGTCATACAACCACGTCACGATCGCTCCACTTGCTAACATCGGGTGGTTTACTGCTCGATACTCCTGGTATGCGAGAGTTACAACTCGCCGATTGTGCTGAAGGAGTAAGTGAAACCTTTTCGGATGTGGAAGAGTTAGCGATGCATTGTCGCTTTTCTGATTGCAGTCATGAGTCAGAACCAGGATGCACAATACGCAAAGCCATTGAAAGCGGTAAGCTTTCTGAAAGACGATTCTCTAACTATGAGAAGCTACTCAGAGAGCAAGCAAGAAATGGAGCCTCATTGGCAGAACAGAGAGCGAACAGTAAACAGCTTTCTAAAATGTACAAAACCGTGCAATCAGAGAGCCGTAATATCAAGAAATCGTCTAAATAGCCGATTATTGGATTAGGTTTACAACACGTAAATAAGCCCTATGTCCCTATCGCGTATTAGCTCATTAATTCATGAGCTCTTTAACGCATTGGGCCGGGGCTTCTTTGTATCAACAGGAACTCAATGGGATCATTTCTGCACACAATGATCTTGCTAATCGACTCTGATGGCACTAAAACCAGAACATTGACCCGAATGAGTATTATCATGCAGATTTATATCTCAACAAGAGTACAAAAATTTAACATTTAGCTCTAAAAACACCACGTAGCGCAAACAATCACCCTAAAAGTAAACTATTCCTAGACACCCTCTTAGATCCCGCTAATATGACCGCCCATTCCACTAGTGTATAGTTGGATTTGGTACAACTTTATAAAAAAATACATCACTATAATAAATTAACAATTGCAGGTATTTTATGCAAAATCACAACATGCTCGCCCGCATCGCTCGTGGAAATCTCGTTCTACAGATCCTTGCTGGTATTGTTTTCGGTGTCGTTCTCGCCATGGTTTCTCCTTCAGCAGCTCAAGATGCAGGCCTATTAGGTAGTCTGTTTGTTGGTGCTCTGAAAGCTGTTGCTCCAATTTTAGTATTCATTCTTGTTGCAGCTTCTATCGCAAACCAAAAGAAAGGTCAGCATACTCATATGCGTCCAATCATTGTGCTTTACCTGATTGGTACGTTCTCTGCAGCACTGACTGCGGTAGTACTGAGCTTCATGTTCCCAACCACTTTGACACTGGTTGCTGGCGCTGAAGGTGCTAACCCTCCTCAAGGTATTGCAGAAGTTCTTCATACGCTTCTATTCAAGCTTGTAGATAACCCAGTTAGCGCACTAATGAACGCGAACTACATCGGTATTCTAGCTTGGGCAATCGGTCTTGGCCTTGCACTGCACCACGCATCGGCAACAACCAAAGCGGTTTTCGAAGACCTAAGCCACAGTGTTTCACACATTGTTCGCTTCATTATTCGTCTTGCGCCATTCGGTATCTTCGGTCTTGTTTCGACTACGTTCGCAACAACAGGCTTCGATGCACTGGCAAGCTACGGTCAGCTGCTAGCAGTTCTGCTAAGCTCGATGCTGATCATCGCACTAGTGGTTAACCCACTGCTTGTCTTTGTGAAAACAAAACAAAACCCATACCCACTTGTACTGCAATGTATTCGTGAGTCTGGTGTAACGGCATTCTTCACTCGTTCAAGCGCTGCAAATATCCCAGTGAACATGAACCTTTGTAAGAAGCTAGAACTAGATGAAGATACTTACTCTGTATCAATCCCTCTAGGCGCAACCATCAACATGGCAGGTGCTGCAATCACCATCACTGTGTTAACGCTTGCAGCTGTACACACAATGGGTATTGAAATTGATATCTTCACTGCGATTCTACTAAGCCTTGTTGCTGCAATTTCAGCATGTGGCGCATCAGGCGTTGCCGGTGGTTCACTGCTACTGATTCCTCTAGCTTGTGGCCTATTCGGCATCTCAAACGATGTAGCGATGCAGGTTGTAGCGGTTGGTTTCATCATTGGTGTGATTCAAGATTCAGCTGAAACAGCGCTTAACAGCTCAACAGACGTCGTGTTCACTGCGGCTGTATGTAAAGCTGAGCAAAACAAAGCTTAACAAGCTCTAAAAGCAAATAGCATATAAATAAAAAGGGAAGCATCAGCTTCCCTTTTTGTTGTCTTGAGTTTCTCGATTAGAGCTAAAACGACCTATCAACCGTACACAAACAACGAGTGCAACTTACTGGCTTCTATTCCAGTTAGACTCAACAGCAGACTGACTGAAATCTAGAGGATCACTATTTGGTGTAGCTTGTCTCTCTGTTGAAGCTTGTTCGGTGTTAGGTTGCTGGCTGTAATCAACATTAGTATCTTGAGCATTCGGCGCTTGAGTCGCTATTTGGCTCTCATCTACATTCAACTCATTACCTTCTTCATCGAGCACTTCTTTTACCTTCTTAGGAACAGGCACATTGCGTTTGTAGAGCTTGTTGAGCGCCTTAATGATTGAGTGCTTAGTGATCGCTTCTTGGGTCAACTTGGTCATTATCGGTTTAGTCAGAGCCTGTAAGCCCACGACTGCATCGACACCAAGTTCCCCGCCGACTTTATCCCTCAAATGCTTCGCTTCTGCGTAGCCAAAATGAGCTGATAGGAATAACCAGATATAAGCGATGGCGTTGCCGTGTTCACCATGGTCAATCCAAGCTTCGCCTGCTCTAAACATCGCTTCTGCACTGTTCTTTTCTGCAGCCGTCTCAAACCAGTAAATAGCCTCGCCATGGTTAGGCTCAACACCCACACCGTTCAAATAACTCATACCAAGTTTGATCTTGCCGTCTAAGCTATTCTTTTCCGCAGCTTTTTGGTACCACTCGACAGAGCTTTCGGCGGAGTAGTCTGGGTTTTCTTTATCTAGGCACCAGTCACCGATGAACAGCATCGCTTCGGTATTACCACCAGCCGCAGACTCTTCAATATAGGTATAACCCTTAGGGATGTTCTTATCGGTTCCGCGACCAAAGACGAGCGCTTTACCCATCTCGAATTTCGCAGACACGTCATTGTCCAATGCGGATATCGCAAGCTGCCAAAAGTTGGCTTTCTCTCTTAAAATCAGGTCTTCTTTACGCTTCATGCTTAAGCGCACAATGCCGTACATGCCATTGATATTATCGAGTTGCGCCGCTTTGTCGTACCAATACAGAGCTTCCTTAATATTGTTACGTTCAGCTTCTTTTGCCAAATACAGAATCGACGGTACATGCCCGGTTTCGGCTTTGAAGTGACGCTCTTTTTGCTCTTGTATGCGCGCTTTTTCAATCGCTTTTCGATAAGCGACAGCACGAGCCTTACGTTCTTGTTCCAAGCGCTGCTTTCTTAGCGATAAAGAGATCAGCCACACGGCGACAAGTATTAACGAAAGAGCCGTCGCACCAATTGCGATTCCCATTGTACTCATAAAATATTTTAACCTAACTCGGCTGATACTAGCCCCGATATCGGGAAAGTGATCAACCCATAGTGAATGTTTCTAATTACAGGGAAAAGCGCCGTTATTTAAACGTTCCGCCCTAAAATGAACTTAGTTCAGTATCTCAGGAATACATAGCGATAAAAAGTCTACTAAGACCTATCCTTATGCACTCCATAAATGGTGTGATCTTGCTTCAATAGAGTTCGATAATGAAGGCCACCTTTGAGCAAAATAATCTTAAAAAACGACAACGAAATTGATGAATACCTATCTGCAATTTCGTGTCGCTGTAGTTAGTTCAGTTGACCGTATATGTAAGCTAGCTCAGCAACCGTTTTAGCAGAAAATTTCTTCATTAAACTCGCTCGGTGTACTTCTACCGTTCTCATCGCGATACATAATTCATCGGCAATTTTCTGGTTACGTTTGCCGTCGATAATCTGCTTAAGAATATCGATTTCTCGCTCAGTTAACGACGCATACGCTTGGCGATAAACATTCATGTGTAAATGCTTTTCAGAAGCCTCTAGCCCTTGCTTGATCGCCTCAGCTAACTCACTTCCTTTAACTGGCTTTTGAAAGAAGTTTACCGCACCGGCTTGCAATGCCTCCACCGCCATTGGTACATCACCATGGCCCGTCAGGTAAATCACCGACAATGGGCTCTGCGCTTTCATCATCAACTCATGAACTTGCTGTCCTCTCATTTCAGGCATTCGACTGTCTAACACCACGCATCCCGGCGCATTCAAATCCACTGCATCCAAAAAGCTCGGGCCATCTTCATAGGCTGTCACCTTGAAATCATGCTCTTCCAATAAGAACACCAATGAGTCACGCATCGACTCATCATCATCAACCACATAGACTGGCAACGTATGATGAAGTTCAGACATAACAAGATTCCTTATGAGTCATTTGAAATAGAGGAAGGCAGTGTCACCGCGACATGACAACCATGAGGAGTCAGTGAGGTGATGCTCATTTTGCCACTGTGGTCTTCAATCACGTCTTGGCAAATCGCCAGCCCTAAACCCAAGCCGTTTTCTTTGCTGCTCACAAAGGCTTGAGTGACTTGTTGTTCAGTGAAATCTAAACCGGTGCCATTATCGATAATCGACAGTATCATTTTATCCGGTTGATACTCGGTAATCACTTTAATTGTCGATGGTTCGTTGTTTTTGTTACCAATATCAGACGTAGCGCTTTGTTCGCGATGCTGTTGTGCATTACATGCGTCGGTCGCATTGTTTATCAGGTTTACAATCACTTGCTGCAATCCCACCGGGTCAACATGCAGTTGGATAGGCTTACCTACAGCGTCGCGCTCAATGGTTATCTTGTGTTTCTGTAATCGAAATTGCAGTAGCTCGATAGTGTCTGTGAGTAACTGCTCGATATCAGTCCGTGACTTTTCCGATGAACGTTTCTTTATCATGTTTCTCAAGCGTTGAATGATCGCATCAGCACGGTCCACTTGAGACTGGATCTTCTCAAACACAGGTTCAATATCGGTCAATGGTTTGTTCTTCGAAATCCGCAGTAAACCACCTTCGCTATAATTCCGAATAGCTGCCAGAGGCTGATTAATCTCGTGTGCCAAACTGCTGCCCAGCTCACCAACTACCGAGATACGTTGTGAGTGCTCTAGCTGTTCACTCTTACTTTTCAGCTTATACAGCGTCGCTTCTAGTTGCTTTTTGCTGCGACTGAATTTGTATTCTAGCCAGAAGTGGTAAGCATTCAGAGACACGACAAGAATAAAGAACGCCCATGCCCACTGTTGATTGTACTTGAGCCAGATTAACGCTTCTTTCCACCAAGGTTGTTGCAGTGGATGCATGTCGAGTTGTTGGTATAGCTTGTCGATCGACAGCAGGCTTGTCGGTGACGTCCAGCCCGATGCATTCGCTGCAATGGCTGGCGCACTGCTTTTTGGCATCGCAAATAACACCTGACTCATTTGTTTCGCCAGTGTAGAAGACGCTCTCTCTGTTTTGGCAAACGACCAGTTAGGGTACAAAGGCGTAGACACCTGACATCGGAACCCTTCTGGTGCTTGATTGTCGATAACACGATATTGACTAGCCACCAGCAAACCTTCACTGATCATGCTCTCGACCAAACACGCAGGCACCACCGCAGCTTCAATGTGCCCTTCACGCAGTTGATACAAGCTGGCATCAATAGGGAAACCTAAGAACTGAGTATTAGAGAAAAAGTGATTAGGGTTGAGCCCTTGTTGCATCACTTGGTAACGCATAGTGAGGTAACCACCAAATGCATTTTCCGAGACCGCCGCAATCGGCTTACCGCTCAATTGTTCGAGCGAAATATAAGGCGACATTCTTCTCACCACCAAGGCCGAACCAATACTTTGCGTATTGCTGGCTCCCGACTGTTCAAAGTTATGACTGGTCATGGTGGCCATCCAAGAAAGCGCATACTGGCGTCCTAAGCGAACCGCCTGACCGGGGTTGGTGATAACAAAATCGACAGTGACGTCTTTTACCGCTTCGGCCATCTCTTCCAAGTTGAAAGGCTTGAGGACAAAGTGCTTACCCGCAATACGCTCAGACAGCCAATCCATTGTCGGCTGCCAACGCTGTTGAGCGGAAAGCTTACCTCGAGTCGCCAACACGCCAACCTCGATAACCTGATCGGGTTCATCTGTGTTTTGGTTTGGGCTTAAGCTTGGGGCTGCTATCGCTTGTTCAGATTGAGCTGCTAAACACGCACCCGCGGTTAGGCTCAACCAACAAAGGCCAACAATTGTCATTAGGTTTCTGACTGGCACTGAAATCTCGTTCTCCACACTGACGGCATGTCCATCACTCAAATAACGCATGACGACACTTTAAATAGAGCATTTAAACAAAGCATAACAGCTAGATTAGTAAAACCACATTTGTTCTAGATCAATTTTGATCTGGGTATGTGGAAATCCACAATACCCCGTGAACGGTCAAAAACTGACAATGAGCCTAACAGATCGAATACCCATTTATAGGTACCTCTATGGACTCATTGAAAAGACGGTTTCTCAGCCAATTCGGTAAAGTTTCCGCCGGTGCTGCGCTCATTCCCATTGCCGGAATCAAAACCGCAGTCGCGAGCACAGCCATTCGCAATAACAACCAGCCTGACCGTAAAGGCGAAGTAGGCAAGCGCTACGCGATGGCGATTGATTTACGTAAGTGCGTTGGCTGTCAGGCATGCACTGTTGGCTGTAGCGTTGAAAACCAAGCGCCGATTGGCCAGTTCAGAACCACTGTAAAACAGTATGAAGTCTCCCTTGATGATGGTTCGACAGCTCAACAAGACGTGAAATCTTTCATGTTGCCTCGCCTTTGTAATCACTGTGACAACGCACCCTGCATAAAGGTTTGCCCTGTTCAAGCGACCTTCCAACGTGAAGATGGCATCGTGATGGTCGACAACGAACGCTGCGTTGCGTGCGCTTATTGTGTTCAAGCTTGCCCTTACGATGCGCGTTTCATTAACAACGACACGCTTACCGCTGACAAATGCACCTTTTGTGCGCACCGCCTTGAAGACGGCTTACTGCCCGCTTGTGTCGAAACCTGTGTTGGAGGTGCACGTGTGATTGGTGACCTGAAAGATCCAAACAGCGAGATAAACCGCCTGCTTAATGAAAACCAAGACGACATCAAGGTGCTCAAGCCAGAGCAGAATACCAACCCACATGTTTTCTATATCGGCATGAACGAGCGTTTCGTTAGCCACATTGAAGGCCAACCTGCGATTTATGATCCAGCCGCCATTAATAACTCATCCTCTAGCGAACAAGAATTGGCAATCGCGACACAAGGCAAACAAGGAGAGACAGCATGAATATCACTGAAGTGTTAGTTCCCGCTCAAGAGATCGCTTGGCTACCGTGGGCGGTTCAATATTTCTTCTACATTGGTTCGGCTTACGCGGCCGCTATTCTGTTTTTGATTGCACTGATATTCAAAAACTCAACCAGCCACCAATTTCGTTCTGCCCTTGTACTTGTGACTGCCATCGGCGCAATTGTTGGACCATTAGCGTTAACAGGTGACTTACACCAACCTGGCCGTGCGTGGCACTTCTACGCCCACATCACACCTTGGTCATGGATGTCGTTGGGCTCTCTATTCCTACCTTTGTTCTCTGGTCTGGCTGTTGCTACCGCGTGGGTTTACCTACGTGATGACATCGCACAGCTTAAAGAGAGTGAAAACCCGCTTCTAAAGCGTTTGTCTTGGCTAACACTAGGGCAATGGCAGGTTTCAGCAAAACTGATGATTGCACTCGCTGCTGCGACCGCTATTTCTGGCTTAAGCATCGCGCTTTACACAGGCGCCGAGATTGCAATTTTGGCGAGCCGACCGCTTTGGCATCAACCGGCTTCTCCGCTGCTTTGGTTTACGACTGCATTTTTTGCTGCAACGGGTTTAACGCTGTTGATTTGGGCTCTGCTGCCTTCGAGCAAGCCAAGCTTAAAACCGACAGACCTCGCTCTAGTACAAAGAACCATTACGTTAACAGGTGGCCTTGCCATCATTCTTACCTCGATTTGGGCATCTAACCATGGTCACTTCAACCTGTATGAGAACGACGCTTGGGGCATCAATTTAGGCATCATGACTACTAGTATTTTGCTGTGCATGATCTTAGTGCTGCCACTACAACGCCTATCGCAAAGTAAGCTAGGAATTATCTGTGTTGCACTTGCGACCATCATTTCAGCATGGGCGGTACGTTGGGTCACCATGATGGAAGTTCAAACCATTCCACGTTTTGATGTAGGCCCATTCCCTTATGAACTGCCAATGGGTAGCGCAGGTTTACTCGGCATTGTTGGTATGTGTGGCCTTTGGTTAGCACTTGCGTTGTTCGCCTCTGAAATCGTGTCTACTCGAACTATTGGATCTACACGAACAACTGGCTCTGCGCCAAAGACAACATCAAAGCCTAACCAAAATACACCTTCACCACTTAACCGCTCACATAGCTTGTAGTCTGAGGAATCATCATGGATAACAAACGTCGTCAATTTTTGAAAACAGGCCTTGCTGCCGGTGGTGTTGGAGCTTTTGCTGCAGGTTATGCGACAACCACAAAACACATGGTTCACGGTGCTATCGATGGTACCGCTGGTAAGAAAACCAATCACATCCATCACGGTAACTCACTAGAGACGGAATACAGTGTCGATGAACAAGGTAAGATCTCGCCGAATCCAAACCAACACGTTGCACCATCAATGTGTTTTGGTTGCTGGACATTGTGTGGCCTGCGTGTACGTATCGATAATCGCAATGACGAGATCTTGCGTATCTCGGGTAACCCGTACCACCCGCTATCAAGCGACCAACAAATCCCGTTCAAAACGCCCGTAAAAGACGCCTACATTGGCTTGTCTGGTGAATCAGGTATCAATAACCGCTCGACAGCCTGCGCCCGCGGTAACGGCATGTTAGAAATTCAAAACAGCCCGTATCGAATCACTCAACCGCTCAAACGTGTAGGTAAGCGTGGTGAAGGTAAATGGGAGCCGATCAGCTACGAACAACTCATCTCTGAGATCACCGAAGGTGGTAACTTATTCGGAGAGGGCGAAGTCGAGGGCTTAAGATCGATTCGTGATATCGAAACACCGCTCGATCCGAACAACCCTGAATACGGTCCTAAAGCCAACCAGTTACTAGTGACTAATGCCGGTAATGAAGGTCGTGATGACATCTTGAAGCGTTTTGCGTTTAACAGCTACGGAACACGCAACTTTGGTCACCACGGCTCTTACTGTGGTTACGCATTCCGTGCAGGTTCTGGCGCGATCATGAATGATTTAGACAAGTTCTCGCACTTAAAACCCGACTTCAACAATGCGGAATTCATTCTTTTCATCGGTATGTCTCCAGCTCAAGCGGGTAACCCGTTCAAGCGTCAAGCAAGACAACTGGCTGAGGCTCGTACTAACGGGAAACTGAGCTACACAATCGTGACACCTAGCCTTCCAGCAGGATCTTCCAGCCTTGCAGCGGGCGATCGCAATAACTGGATCCCGATCAAACCGGGCACTGATTCAGCATTAGTTCTGGGCATGATCCAATGGATCATCGAGAACCAGCGCTACAATCACGACTTCTTGTCTCGCCCAAGCGCACAAGCGATGCAAAAAGCAGGCACCACGCATTGGTGTAATGCTTCACACCTTGTGATCAGTGACGAAACACACCCACAAAATGGACGTATGCTCCGTGCATCGGATATTGGATTGCTAGAAACAGGCGAACCGATGTCTGACGATGATGGATTCATCTCACTAAATGTGACAACGTCACTTTTATCATCGCATATTCAGGTGAATGAAGCGGCTCTGTTCGTTGATCAAGACGTAGAAATCGATGGTCAGAGCGTTCGTGTTAAGTCTTCTCTACAAAGATTAAAAGAAGAAGCCTTCAAGTATGACCTTACTTACTACAGTGAGCAGTGTGAAATTCCACAAGACCAGATTATTGCACTGGCGAAACGCTTCACCAGCTACGGAACGAAAGCCGTCGTCGATACCCACGGTGGCAACATGCACACCAACGGCTTCTACAACTCGTTCGCTATCTTAATGCTGAACGCGCTGATCGGTAACATCAACGCGAAAGGCGGTGCGATGGCGAAAGCGGGTGGCTACCCAACTTCTGTTGCAGGTCCACGTTATGACTTTACCAAGTTCAAAGGCAAGACTAAGCCTCAAGGCGTATTCTTGTCTCGCAGCAAATTCCCGTATCACAAGACCAGCGAATACAAGCGCCGCGTTGCAGCAGGTGAATCACCCTACCCAACGCGCGCTCCGTGGTACCCAATCTCTGCGCCGCTTTTAACCGAGCATTTATCAGCTGCGATTGATGGCTACCCTTACCGTGCAAAAGCGTGGATCAACCACATGGCGAACCCACTTTATGGCGTTCCGGGTTTAGACAACTTACTAGGTGAGAAACTTAAGGATCCAAAACAGCTTGGTTTGATCGTCTCTATCGATGCCTTCATCAATGAGACCACAGCATTATCAGATTACCTCGTGCCTGACACGGTGACCTACGAAAGCTGGGGCATGGCAACACCTTGGCATGGTGTCGCGACCAAAGCGATAACCGCTCGTTGGCCGATTGTTGAGCCTAAAACTTCCCGCACTCAAGACGGGCGGGCCATCAACCTAGAGAACTTCTTTATTGATGTGGCGAAAACACTGGGCTTAGGTGGCTTTGGCGACAACGTAATCAAAGACAATCAAGGCAACTGGCACGGTATTCATAGCGCTGAAGACTTCTATTTGCGCTCTGCAGCTAACTTGGCATTCGCAAAAGGCGGTGTACCGAATGTAGACGCTGAAGATATCGTTTGGTCTGGTCTAGAACGCCTTATACCTGTAATGAACAAAACGCTTAAACCAGAAGAGATGCTCAAAGTGGCGTATATCTTTGCGCGTGGCGGTCGTTTTGAAGACGCAACCAATGCGTATACCAATGAAACTATGAAGTACAAATGGACCAAGCCATTGGCTATCTGGAATGAAAAACTTGGTACCTCTCGCAACACAATCAGTGGCGAGCAGTACATGGGTTGTCCTACATGGTATCCACAAAAGTTAGCAGACGGCACGCCTTTGGCAGAGCAGTTCCCAGTAACAGAGTGGCCATTCACCCTAACCAACTTTAAGTCCAACATTCACAGTGCGGTGTCTAACTTGTCACCACGCTTGGAATCCATTAAAGGCGTGAACCCGGTTTACATTCACCCGCAAGACGCCTCTTCTGCTGGCATCAAAACAGGCGATGTATTTGCCATTGAAACACCGAGTTCAACCACACATGCGTTGGCAATGGTGATTGATGGCATTAAGCCGGGAACATTAGGTTTTGAACATGGCTTTGGCCATAAAGAGCTCGGTGAACGTTCGCACTGGATTGGGGGCACACAACAGCCAGTGAAGATGAAGTCAAACGATGGTGTTAACATCAATGATATTGGTTTAATTGACCCGACGAGAGAAGGCAAAGGCGTCATGTTAGATTGGGTTGTGGGCGCAGCGGCAAGACAAGCACTTCCAGCTAAGATCTACAAAGTCTAGGCGTTACAAGCTCAGCTATTTCAGTCAATTAAAGACTGAGCACAGTAGAGCAACTTCGTAATTCGAGGTTGCTCTTCTTTTTCTAACCTACTCAACACCAAATCATCAATTCTTCACATCACTTCTCTACAAGTTTCTTACCTAACTTCATCAAGCGTCTATGCTTATACAATCGGTGCCATAAAGAGCCTTAACAAGCAGTTACACCGAGGCGAACATGGCAGTTCCCTTGCATTTCGTTAACGGCAGTTGGATTCGCCTATCGAAATTCACATCAATACCACTATGGTGACTGAGGTTATTAATGTGAGACTTACCTCAAGTTCCAAGTGAATTAATGTGGAAATCCACAATAGCGCGAACAACCAATTATGTCGAAAATGTGTGCATTACAACCAATAGCGACGCCTCATGACTAAGCTGACAATTAAAACTCAAACTTTAACGCTTTGCATCGCTGCTCTAGGAAGCCTTTCTTTATCCGCTTTTGCACAAGCAGCGCCTAACCCAATGCCAGAAGCTGCAGAAACCTGTAGCGGCTGCCACCAAGCCGACGGTAAAGGCATGCCCAACATCGCCCCTATGCTTGCAGGGCTCAATGCTGATTACCTCGAACACCAACTAATCCTGTTCTCAAGTGGTGAGCGTCAAAGCGCGATCATGAAGGGAATGGCTGACGGTGTGTCTGACCCTGCCGTTCGTCGTGAAGTCGCAGAATACTTTGCATCACTGCCTTCATACGAATTCACCGATTTAGAACAGCGCGGCTCACAAGCTGATATCGATAACCCTTATCGTAAACTTGTATTCCAAGGCGATTGGGACCGAAACATCCCAGCTTGTGCAACCTGCCACGGACCAAGTGGGATGGGCGTAGAAAAATTCCCACGCCTAGCCAGTCAACACGCCGACTACATTCAAACTCAGCTCAACGCTTGGAAAAACGGCACTCGGAAGGGTGATGATTTGAACATGATGGGCAACATCGCGGGCAAGCTAACCGACGATGAGATCAAAAACCTGTCTTACTACTTCGCATCTTTCCGATACTAAAGGGCTCGCATGAAAACATTACTTTTAATTACCGCAACCCTTGTCTCTGGAATCGCTTATGCCGAAGGTGAGTTGCCCGATCGCCAAACCGAACTCCCAGCTGTTGAGAAACCACAAGATAACAAATATCTGGTGCCACGAGACTTGGTCGATATTCCTGCAGGGGAGTTTGGCGACAAAGTTAAACTGGGCTATTCACTGTTTGTCGATTCACAACAGATGCGCGGTACGTTCGTCGGCAATGAACAAAACTGTGTCAACTGCTACATGCAAGCGGGCATGAAGGCGAATGCGGCGCCTCTATGGGGAGCTTATATGGCCTACCCTGCTTACCGTAAGAAAAATGACAAGGTAAACAGCTACGCAGAACGTATCCAAGGCTGTTTTACTTATTCAATGAATGGCCTGCCACCAGCAGTGGGCTCAAAAGAGATGGTCGCGCTCACAGCTTACTCATACTGGCTAGCAATGGGCGGCATCTTGGATAAGAACGGCATGCAAGACACGCCGGTTCCTGAGATCAGCGATGCAGATTTACAAGTCGGAGGAAAAGCAGATAGCTTCCCTCTTCCTAAAGAACTGCTAAGCAAATACCCAATCGATGACCGCAGCAAGTTGGCAGGCCGTGGCTACCCTAAGATTGCTAACCCTGAGCAAGAACCGTCAATAGCGCGTGGTGAGAAGGTTTACCAAACTAGCTGCCAAACCTGTCATGGTCAAAATGGCGAAGGCATTAAAGGGGCGGATGGTCGCTCATACCTACCACCTCTTTGGGGCGAAAACTCGTTCAACTGGGGCGCAGGTATGCACCGTGTGAACACCGCCGCGTACTTCATCTACGAAAACATGCCACTTGGAAAGAGCCAACAGCTTTCAGTTCAGGATGCATGGGATGTGGCCGCGTTTGTAAACAGTCATGAACGCCCACAAGATCCGCGATACAAGGGTGATGTTGCAGGCAATGCTAAGCGTTACCACAACCACCAAGGTTACTATGGTAAAGAAGTCGACGGTCATGTATTGGGTTCAAAAGCGTACCCAAGTGGTAAGGAAGCGATTCACGAACACTAGTCTCGAATCAAGAGACACTCTTTTCGAGAGCAAGAGACAGTTCTTTCGATAAAAAGAACCGCTCACGCCTGCTATAGCTAAGCTTTACATTGTAAATCAGTTATAGCCGGAAGAATAAAAAGGAGCCAGATCGTGTGACGATCTAGCTCCTTTTTTAATTTGAACTATTAGAAACACAACTAACCTTGCTGCATCTTCTCCCAAATGGTCGGAGAGCCAATATAGTCTTGAACCGTAGTAATAAACTCTTTGACCAGTTTGGTCTGCTTACGATGCGGATACACAGCGTAGATCGCGGTATCGATTGTAGAAATCGGGTAATCAGGAAGTAAAGTAACCAAGCCCAGTTCTTTCATTGAGGCATATAGGTTTGATTGGTCAAGGAAGCCATAGCCTAAGCCATCTTTCACGCAAGACACCATGGTGCGAACATCACTGACCTTATAGTTGCCACGAATCGTTAGGCTCTGGAAAGTATTTCCTCCCGGCTCTTGACTGATTCTCAGATGATCGACCGTCATATCACCATTGGTATAAATCACAGCGGGTAACGCGAGCAAATCTTGTGGCGTTTTAGGTTCACCATGCTGCTTCACAAAGTCGTTCGAGGCAACCAACATAAAGTTACTGTCGGCAATCTTCTTGGCAATCAAATTCGATTCAACAAGCTTGCTGAAGCGAAATGCGATATCAAACTGCCCTGCGATAATGTTGGCGATCTTGTCGTCCAATGACAGCACGATCTGAACATCCGGGTACTTTCTCATGAACTGCGTGATGATAGGTTGCAGATATTGCTGACCAAAATAGATCGGTGAAGTAATTCGCAGCACACCTTTGGGTTCAGACTGATAGGAATCAGCAATACCTTGGATCTGATTGATGGTATCTTTCAGCACATAGGTTTGCGCGAGAATATCTTCCCCTGCTGACGTCAGCGAGAACGAGCGCGTGGAACGGTTGAGCAGCTGAACACCTAAGTCTTGCTCGAGTTTTTTTATCTGTTTAGAGAGTGATGAGTTGTCCATATCATGCAAGGTTGCCGCTTTGGTAAACGACCCCTGTTGAACCACATCTAAGAACAATAACAACTGATTAGTATTTGGCACTGCGCCTCTCCTGATATAAAACTCGACTAGCGTTCATCTTTGGGGGTATCCATCACAACCATGGTTGTAATGGATTGAACCTGAGCACATTCCCCAAGTACATCGGCATGAAACTTCTTATAGCCCGGCAGATCTTTGGTTTCTACTCTCAGCAAATATTCGTTAGCGCCGGTAATGTTGTGGCATTCCACCACCTCTTTTTCCATGCTGACATGCTGTTCAAATTCTAGCTGAGCCGATTTGCTGTGGCTCGATAAACCAATCGAAACATAAGCAATAAAGCCGACACCCATTAGGCCATTATCCAGAACTGCGCGGTAACCTTGAATGATCCCTTTACGCTCGAGATCTTGCACTCGCCTTAGGGTCGCTGAAGCTGACAAGCCAATTCGTTCTGAAAGCTCAATGTTGGAGATTCTGCCGTCCAATTTAAGCTCTTGCAATATCCTTTCGTCAAATCTATCCATAGGTACTTATTATTGTGCATTTAGTGATAATAAGTGAAATAAAAGCACATAATTGCCTCACTTTCCACCTACTATGTTTCTCAACACGTGAAAGTCATGACCGGTCAGTCACTTCGTTCATTTTATTGCTGGAGAACCATTATGCCTTTAGAACAACTTAGCGCACTTGCCTTGTTTGCGTTTGTCTCGACGTTCACGCCGGGTCCAAATAACATCATGCTCATGACATCAGGTGCCAATGTTGGCTTTGCCCGTACTATTCCGCACATGCTTGGGATAGCTCTGGGGTTTGCAGCCATGTTGCTATTGGTTGGCTTCGGCTTAATGGGGATTTTCAACGCTTATCCTGTCTCTCACCAGATATTGAAGTACCTAAGCCTGACTTACCTTGTGTACCTAGCAATTAAGATAGCATTGAGCGGCAAAGCCAAAAGTACCGAGGCTTATAAACCAATGACCTTCATTGGCGCAGCAAGTTTTCAGTGGGTAAACCCTAAAGGTTGGTCGATGGCTCTGACGGCGATTTCAGTTTATAGCAGTGGCAGTTCATGGTGGGAACTTGCTATCATCGCAGCGATCTTCACGCTAGCCAACTTGCCGTCAGTGACATTCTGGACAGCTGCAGGCAAGCAGCTACAGCACTGGCTAACAACGCCAGTACGCATCAAAAGCTTTAATTACGGCATGGCGGGCTTACTGTTAGCCTCGACGATTCCAATGCTCTAATCGAATAAGTTTCTTATCTTGTGATGGTTAGTACACAAGTGCTAGCCATCGTTCTGGTTAAAGATATCCAATAATCTCACTTAACCAACGACCAAATAACGCCTGCCCGCTAGGGGTTAGCGTCCACACAAACACCGCTACATTCATTGCCACTGTCAGCCAATAGATAGATCTGAACGGCTGCTTCTGCGTTTTATGGCGCAGCTTATCTTGAGCAATCAAAGCCCCTAACCAACCACCAGCAACAGACAAAATGTGCAGCGTTTTCTCAGGCACACGCCAATTACCATTGATTGCTGCTCTTTTGTCTTTTGCGTATACAAAAAACGTCACCACACCGATAACTAAATACCACGCCAACAGCGCTTTAGAGCTTTCTGCAAACAACACAGACACCGCCACCAGAACCAGATAGGTGATGGCGATTTGAATAGATGAAGACAACATCAACTCCTTTTGGGTAACAGCTCACATACTGTAGCAATTACGCCCTGTAGATTTTGATAAGGATGAGCCGTTATTTACCACGATTGGTATAAATAAAACAGCAATTAGGTCAGCCTCCCAATTCAGAGAAAGCCCTTTCATCCCTACATAACATGATGGAAGTTAAAGGAATTATAAATATGTACAACCAAAAGTACGCCATCTACCAAGTTTTTACGCGTTTATTTGGCAATAAAAACACCCAGCATGTTCCATGGGGCACAATCGAGCAAAATAGCGTCGGTAAGTTCAGTGATTTTACCGACAAAGCGCTGTCAGAAATCCGCAAACTCGGTATGACTCATATTTGGTTTACCGGAGTACCACATCACGCTGTCATCAATGACTACAAACACACCGGGATTTCAGACGATCATCCGAGCGTTGTAAAAGGCCGTGCTGGATCACCTTATGCCGTCAAAGATTACTACTCCGTAAACCCTGATCTCGCTGAGAATCCTGAACATCGATTAGAAGAATTTGAGGCACTAATCAAAAGAAGTCACGACAGCGGCTTAAAGGTGATCATCGATATCGTCCCTAACCATGTTGCACGCCATTATAAAGGCTTAAACAATCCAGAGGGAGTCAGTGACTTTGGCGCTCACGATGACACTGTGCTGGAGTATCACCGAGACAATAACTTCTACTATATTCCGAACAGCGCCTTTGAACTGCCAGATATAGCTCCTGCCTTTACCCCGCTTGGTGGTGAACAGCACCCTAACCTACGCTCTCCGTTTATCGAAACGCCCACCAAATGGACGGGTAGCGGCTCTCGCTTAGCCAAGCCCAATTTCGATGATTGGTATGAAACGGTGAAGATCAATTACGGCGTGCAACCTGACGGTTCAAAAGACTTCCCTGAACTGCCAAGTGACTATGCTCAAAGAAATTACATGGATCATTTCCGCTTTTGGGAATCTGTTGATGTGCCTAGCTCTTGGGTTAAATTCCGAGACATAGCCTTGTTTTGGTTAGAAAAAGGCGTTGATGGGTTTCGCTACGATATGGCTGAGATGGTGCCCGTCGAATTCTGGAGCTACCTCAATTCATCGATAAAGATGAAAAACCAAGATGCCTTTCTGATGGCAGAGGTTTATCAACCGGACTTATACCGCGACTACATTCATCTCGGCAAGATGGACTACCTCTATGACAAGGTTGACCTGTACGATGGCCTCAAAGACATCATGCAAGGCAAAGCTTCAACAGCAATCATTCCTGAGATTCAGCATCAAATGATGGATATTGAACACCACATGCTGCACTTCTTGGATAACCATGATGAACAGCGTATCGCGTCTCCTGAGTTTGTAGGTGACCCGAATATCGCCAAACCAGCAATGCTCGTCAGCGCGTTATTGAGCAGTTCTCCAACCATGATCTACTTTGGGCAAGAAGTCGGAGAACCCGGTGCAGAGAATGCAGGGTTTGGACAACCCTCACGCACTTCTATATTCGATTACATCGGAGTTCCACAACATCAAAAATGGATGAACCACGGTGCCTTCGATGGCGGATTATTAAACGACAACGAAAAGCAACTACGTCACTTCTATCAGAAGGTAATGAACTTTTCGCTTGAGCATTCTTCAATGACTGGAGAATATCGAGACTTACATCGGAGCAACAACTTGAGTGATTCAGTCTACGCATTCCTGCGCTATGATGACCAAGAACTCACTATTGTTGCCGCAAATTTCAGCCAACACGCCACTGAGAGTATTCACTTGAAGGTCCCAAATGATGTCATCCAAAAGCTTAAAACAACGGATGGCAATTACTTGCTAGATGAACATATTGAGGGCGTTCACCAACAAGTATTCAACATTGAAAATAGCATCGGAAATTTTAATATCGAATTAAAACCGCTCGCATCTTTGGTTTGGGTATTATCGTTAGATGAATAACCTATCGTTCAATATTAGTTACCGAACAACTATTAACTTACTAATTGATAATTAACTTAATTCCCAAGTTAAATTAACAACCTCTCAATTCGATACCTTCCTCACATTAATAAGGATGAGCTCTCATCCTTATTATCTACTCCTAGCTTCTACGCCTTATGTTATTAATATCGAACATATGAGCTATTGATCCAATTAATTTCACTTAAACCAAATACAAAGCGTGATACTGACACTAGGTTTCCTATTTTTACGTATTAAAAATAACTTTACATATAGCCATCACAAATAGTTGGCCATCATTCGGACTAGGATATTCATCTTCATAAAAAGTGAAATATGGATATCAAACGTGAACAACATAAATATTAATAAGAACATCACTCTACAACGCACCTTCGACATTACAAAAAAGAGAAGCTTCAGACGGTCAACGCTAGCCAAAGCGATTCTACCTCTCTTCACCGCCACCCTTATCGCAGGCTGTGGTAGCGATAACGACAGCGACACGGATGCTGGCAACAGTGGCTTATACAAAGCAGGCGAAAACGAAGTCGTTGTGTATTACAAACGTGATGTTGCAGCCGCGAGTACTTCTGGCTCAACCTACGACGGCTGGGGACTTCACCTATGGAATGGCGAAGGCTGTACCAGCACCGACTTAATCGCGATGGGTCTCAGCGAAACCGGTACTAACTGGGAAGCACCTTACGAATTTAATGGTATCAGCGATACCTACGGTGCCTACTATGTGTTAAAAGTCGATCCAGATGCTTCTGACCCGCATAAATGCATGAACTTCATCTTACACAATGGCGACGAAAAAGCGTTTGGTAGTGCCAATTCGAAAATCGAGTTGACCAAGCTTGGTGATTCGCAAGGTGTATTCGGATTCCATGGCAGCAGCGAGTTGTACTACGACCCAATCTCAGAAAGACCAGTCAATATTGATGGCCAAAAAGCACATTGGTTAGATGCAACCACCATCGCTTGGGAAGCAGCTAGTAATGCTGACTCTGTAAAATTGTTCTATGCATTAGATAACAGCATAACCATGAACGACGACAAAGAGATCGTGGGTGGCACTGCAATTGAACTAAGCAAAGACGGGGAGCTGTCCTCTGAATTGAAAGAGCGTTTCCGCCACCTTGCAAGCTTACCTGCCCTTGCTATCGACGTTGACGACAACACATTACGCACCATCTTAAAATCTCAGATAATTTTTGTTGCCTATAATACTAATGGCGATGTTATCTCTTCAACTGAGGTTCAAAAGCCAGGTGTGCTTGATGCGGTATTTGCTAGCGAAGATGCTGGTAATGCGATGGGTAAAGAATTAGGCGCGATTGTTGAAGGCAGTGCGGCTACCTTCAAGCTTTGGGCACCAACAGCGCAAGATGTAGAGCTCGTTCTTTACAGCGAAGACCTGAAAAGCTCACAAGTTTTTCCAATGACAGAAAGCACTGAGACGGGTATTTGGGCGACTGACGCGGTACCTAACGCTGTCAACAGTTACTATCGCTACCAAGTGAAGGTTTACCATCCAACCACTGGTAACATTGAAACTCGCCTAGTAACCGACCCTTACTCACTCAGTTTGTCGAAAAACTCTGCATACTCTCAAGTTATCGACCTTAATGATGCTGCATTAATGCCTGAAGGTTGGGTTGGATACGAGCGCCCAACGGTAGAAAAAGACGAAGACCACGTACTCTACGAATCACACCTGCGTGACTTTAGCTTCAGCGATAAGCTCGGCACAAAAAGCCTAAACGGCAAGTACCTCGCTCTCACAGAAGCAGACCGTGAGTCGGTCAAGCACCTACAAGAATTGAAAGATGCGGGTTTAACGACGCTGCATATCTTACCGGCATTTGATATCGCTACCGTTGATGAAGATGAAGCGAGCCGTGTCGATATTACTGACACCGTTGGTAAGCTATGTGATGTAAAACCGACTGCCGCCTTATGTGGTAACGAAGATGAAAGCAAAACCATCGAAGCTGTATTAGATGGTTATGACTCTGCAACGGGTGACGCCCAAGCCCTAATGAACGACCTGCGCATGCTTGATAGCTTCAACTGGGGCTACGACCCATTTCATTACACGGTTCCAGAGGGAAGTTACGCGACCGATCCTAATGGCTCTAAGCGTATTCTAGAGTTCCGTCAGATGGTTAAAGCGACGCACGACATGGATCTTAAGCTGATCATGGACGTGGTATACAACCATACCAACGCGTCTGGCGTGAACGATAAGTCGGTTCTAGATAAGATTGTCCCTGGGTACTACCACCGTCTTAATGTAAACACTGGTGGCGTCGAAAACTCAACCTGTTGTGACAACACTGCGACTGAAAACCTAATGATGGGTAAATTGATGGTCGACTCTCTTAAGGTATGGGCTGACGACTATAAAGTGGATGGTTTCCGTTTTGACTTAATGGGCCACCAACCAAAAGACGTGATGGTAGAAGCTCTTGCTGAAGTACGTAAAATCGACGAGAACACATTGTTCTACGGTGAGGGTTGGGATTTTGGCGAAGTAGCCGATAACGCACGCTTCGATCAAGCAAACCAAATCAACATGGCGGGCACTGAGATCGGGACCTTCTCAGACCGTTTACGTGACGCAGTTCGTGGCGGTAGCCCGTTCGATGGTGGCGTCGATTCAGAAGGCAATCACCCACTTCGCTTTAACCAAGGCTTTGGTAACGCAGCGATTGCCAACGAAGAAACCAAAGTTGACCAAGATTCGATCAATGGTCGTTTACATAACCAAGACCTTGTTCGTTTAGGTATGGCAGGTAACCTCGCAGAATACGTACTGATTGATTACAAAGGCGATACTAAGCTCGGCAAAAACGTTGACTACAACGGCGCGCCTGCTGGTTACACCAAAATGCCTTCAGAGAACATCTCTTACGTTTCAAAACACGATAACCAAACGCTTTGGGATAACAATGCTTACAAGATCGCTGCAGGTACTAGCTCTGCAGAGCGTGCTCGAATGCAGTCTGTATCGCTTTCTACCGTGATGTTAGGCCAAGGCATACCATTCATCCATATGGGTTCTGAACTACTTCGCTCTAAGTCTATGCAGCGTGATTCTTACGATTCAGGTGACTGGTACAACCGCGTCATGTTTGATGGTACTGACAATAACTGGAATGTTGGTTTACCACGTGAAGATAAAGATGGTGCTAACTGGGATTTGATCAAAACCATCATTGGTGACAGCACGGCTGAACCGGACGCAGACGACATTGCGCTGACTAAGCAGCAATTCCTAGAACTACTCAAAATCCGTAGCTCAAGTGAACTGTTCCGCTTAGACACAGCAGACGAAGTCATGAAGCGAGTCGACTTCCGTAATGTAGGTGAAGATCAAGTCGAAGGACTGATCGTGATGTCTATTGATGATGGTGTTTCAGCCGGTGCTAACCTAGATCCTGCCAACGATGCGATTGTTGCTGTTGTAAACTCAACCAATAAATCTCAATCGTTCAAAATCACAGGAGCATCCGGCTTTGCACTCCACACCGTTCAACAAAACTCCGCTGATAACACAGTGAAAGGCGCAAGCTTTGCCGCTGAAACCTTCACCGTACCTGCGTTAACAACCGCAGTATTCGTACAAGCCCAAAATGGCGACGTACAAGGAGCGGGGTTGCCAGTTGATAACTCAGACAAGGATGTATCTAGCATTCCGCCTTACGGCCAAACGACGGTTTACGTTCGTGGTGACATGAATGAATGGGGCGCAACTGATGATTGGGCGATGAGCTTTGTTGCTAATGGTGTTTATTCTGTAACAGGCAACTTAAAGGCTAATAACTATGGCTTCAAGTTTTCGGATGCAGATTGGGGAACACCTAACCTTGGCTGCAACTCTCTTGAACTGGCATCTGGATCTATAGCCCTCAAGACCGCAGATGATGGGAACTGTAAGCTTAGCGTCACTGAAGCTGGCAGCTACACATTCACTCTGAATGCGATTCATGAGTTAGATGACAATGTAGAAAAAGCGGTCGTTTCAGTAACCAAGAATTAGGCCTTAAAGCTTAGAATTCTAATAAACAGATAATAAAACCAGCGCAAGCTAGCCTTTGGGGAGACGTCAGTCTCCCTTTTTTTGTCCTCAATAAACTCCAATCCCAGTGAATCACATCATTCCCTTACCTTCATTGACCAAACCATCAATGTTAAGAGGTAACGAACCTCCTGAATTCTTAGTTCTTAGTTCTTAGTTCTTAGTTCTTAGTTCTTAGTTCTTAGTTCTTAGTTCTTAGTTCTTAGTAGAAAGCATAACGACTTCGTGTGAGCGTCTAATTTAAGTGTGTGTGAAATTTAGGAAGCCGAGTTTAGATTTAGGTTGGTAAATGAAATGGCGATTCGTCAATAGAGTTCGTATTCAGCTGTTTGAGAGGATAAAAATAGACGAGAGTATTTTAATCAGCAGTGAGTAAATCAACACCATAAATAGCCAAGTACGTCCATTTATATTAGTCATTGATTATTATTTTCAAGTCAATAGTTATTTAAAATCCAAATTTTCAGTGAATATAAATATTTCACTTCCATTTATCACAAGCAATAAAAAAGGCCCCCAACTAGGAGCCCTTCTTTTAATATCATTCGGTTTTTACAAACCGTTTGATTACTTTTTATTGACGGCTTTTACAAAAACTTCTTGCGCACCTTCAATACCTAATGATTTTGCTTCATCTAATAGGCTCAGAGCTTTCGGAATATTATCTTCGCTTACTGCCGTTTGAATTGCATTATGGTAGTAAGTTTGCGTCTCTGGTTGAATCGTATCTATCACTATCTTTTTACTTTCAATGACAGGAATTTCAGGAGCTGATGCAGATTTGGACGGCTTAGTTAGCCCACCAAAGAAACCTTCACGCTTTATAGCAACTCTAACTTCCCCCATATCAACATGCTTAGCTTCGGGGTCATCAATAGCAGGAACGACATTTCGTTTAGCAATCGCCATGGCTTTAGCTGGGTGCAGCAATTGGGTGGTTTGTGATAAATCTTGCTGAGTAGTGTAAATAACGCCATAAATACGAGTTGTACTCATGGGTAGATTTAACTCGATGTCACCAAATAAAACATCACCTTTTATAAAGTCGTTTTTATCATAATCAAAAAAGGATGAGTCATAATTTCGTAACAGTTTAAAGTTCTGATCATAGATAGCCAGATTCGGAGAGAAAACTTCTAGATGCTTTACCATTCCAGAAAGTTCTATAATGACCTGTGACTCAGAAACATCAAAAGAAAAACCCGCCACTGGTCCCATTATATCTGTGCTATTTAAAACCTGTGACTCTTCAGAGAAGTGAACAGAAAAGCTTGATGGGATGTTAACTTGATTCCAACTAATCTGCTCTACTGTAGATATTTTTTCTTGCTCAGAGCTCGTCGAAGAAAAATCTTGGTGGCTCGCACAACCGAATAAAACGGTAGCCCCCATTAGAATCGATACTATTTTTTTCATTCACTTTTCCCTCGTAATACAGTAGCCAGCTTATAGCTGGCTACTGTTTTTCTAGTAATGACTAACTTTTAGATTACCACCAAGCTTCAACTTGTGCACCGAACATTAAGTCGTTGTTATCAACAGCTTTGTCGCCACTGTAGCTAGATGCGAATACACGGATTGCAGGACGAGCCCAGAAGTTTGAACCTGCTTGCCATTGTTGAGCTATTGTAACTTTAGTTAAGTCTTCTTTATCAGCCCATGGATATTCGTCTTGATGGTAGCCAAGCTCAAGGATAGTGCTCATACTTTCAGACCATTTGTATCCAGGACGAACAACAACACTCATTGCCTTACCATCACTGTTACCATTACCATCATCTAGCAACTGAGCATAAACAAACGAGTAACCAAGGTTCCATTTTTCAGCTTCGATAACACCCCAATCGATTAAACGTAAAGACTCTCGTCCTTCCTGTCCTAATTCCATGTTGTACGAATCACCTGCGTGGTTACCTATGAACCCAGCCCAAGCATAACCTTCAGTTGCGTACTGAATAACAGCTTTGTTAAAGCCCATGCTATGGCCTTGAGTGTGTTCAGCTGTAAGGAAAAAGCCTGCTTTGTCTAAACCATAATCACCTGAATTACCAACGCCATTGTCAATTGCATCACTTTGGACGTCTGTGTGAGAAGGATCTGCAGCCATTAGAATGAATTCCATGCTGCCTTTGTCATTTGTTTCAATGCCAGTCAAACGAAGATCGATTGAGTTAGCAGTTGAATATACTTGAGTACCTTCAAGTGGCTGTCTTTCATCTTCAGGAGTCGTTGGATCATCTGCTGATAATAATGGAGCTTTCCATTTATGTTGAACGACAGCGGCATGAAGCTTCGCAAAACCTAAATCAATGTTTTCAACACCGGCACCAGCACCAGAGTTATTTACGTAGTACATATCCATAATGTGGATATCTTTGCGCCCATAATAACGCTCACCAGCCCAAATACTCATGCCATTTGCCATAGTATAATCGGCCCACGCTTCACGGAATGATGCTCGCTCACCCGACCAAGGGTCATCAGGATCTGTACCGATGCTTTGGAACGAATTACCACGTCCATCTAAGCCACCATTCTCATACGTGCCAAATGCCATAAGAGTATGGATATTGAATGCATCGCCATCTGAACTTTCCCAAATCTTGTTTACGCCTAGAGAAAGTTCGGCATAGTTATCACACTCATCGCCTAAACGACCAACTGCATGACCAAATGTAGTAGGGCCACCATTACCATAACAATATTGCGAACCACCATCGGCATTCATACCGAAGCCTGCACGCATATATCCATGAAAATCAACTTCGGCTGCGAAAGCTGAACCAGCCATCAATGTCGAAGCCACCGCTGCAGCAATCAAACTTACTTTTTTCATTCTTAACTCCATTAAGGACGATTTATTATTAGGTTTTATATTTTTGCTCTCTTGCGACAACCAAAGGCAGTTATGGCGGACGTAAGATAGAGAGGTTTAGGGTTGCCCCTGATTCGTTTCAACGGAGTCAATATTAAGAGGGGATGACAAGTTTGACTTCCTCCACCCCTAAGTTAATTAAGGGGGACTAGAGGGGAGTAGAAAATAAACAGAACGGTGTTTTAAAGAGGTGGATCACTTAATCTAGGAGGAGTAGACAGCACACAGATCTAATTATTCAGCATAAGTGCGATCTAGTTCAAATATATAATTTGAACTTCATCGATGAATTATTTTTTTAACCGTAATTATTCTGTGAAGTTGCTTGACCTTACTGTGACAAAGCTTTTTACTTATAGTTCACTGATGTCGATAAACGAACAAGAAATCAAGCAATGACTAGAACGCTCGCTCGCCCTTATCCGCTAGGCGCAACGCTAGGTAACACTGGCTGCAACTTCTCAATTTTTTCTCCTGACTGTAAATCACTTTCCCTCGCACTCTTTGACGAGAACGATGAGTTCACCACTTATAAGTTGGAAAATGAATACGCTGATATCAGATATGTGTTTATCGACGGTATAAAAGCAGGACAAAAATACGGCTTCATTGCTGAAACTGAAAATGGTCCAATCCTACTTTCAGACCCTTACGCTAAAGCAATCAGCGAACCGCTCGATTACGTCACGCCGTATACCAATGAAAAAAGCTTTTCGATGGCGAAATGTGTTGTTATTGATGACACTTTCGACTGGCAAGATGTAGACAAGCCGCGTATTAGCCGAGAAGAGACCGTTCTTTTCGAAACCCATGTAAAAGGCCTATCTAAGCTTCACCCTGAAGTCGCGCCCCATACTAAAGGCCGTTACTTAGGGTTAGTTAGCCCTGAAATGCTCGCGTTCTACAAACAGCAAAATATCAACTCTCTACAACTTTTACCTATTGCTGCGTGCATGCATGAGCCTCACCTACTAGATATGGGGAAAGTGAACTATTGGGGTTACAACCCATACTTATTCATGGTGCCTGACCCACGCTACGCCGAAAAGGACGCCGTGAATGAGCTCAAAACTGCGATTCGCGAACTGCACCGTAATGGCATCGAGGTCATTCTAGACGTCGTGTACAACCACACAGCAGAAGGCGGTGAAGGTGGAACTACCTTCAACCTAAAAGCACTGGATAGTCGCTACTACATTAAACATGGTTGTCATTATGCGAACTTTACTGGTTGCGGTAATACAGTCGACCTAACCCACCAACCAGCCTTGAACTTAGTCATGGATACGCTCCGTTACTGGGTAAGTGAATTCCAAGTCGACGGCTTTCGTTTTGATTTGGCTGCAACATTGGGGCGCGAAGGTGACAATTACAACCCTGAGGCTGCATTCTTCAAAGCCGTTGCTCAAGATCCAGTGCTCAAAGAGACCAAGTTAATTGCAGAACCGTGGGATATAGGCCCTAACGGTTACCAGGTGGGTAACTTCCCACTGGGTTGGAATGAATGTAACGACAAACTACGCGATATCACACGTAGCTTCTGGCGCGGTGATCAAGGCTATCTAAAAGAGTTTGCGACTCGTTTGATGGGCTCTCGCGATATCTACAGTGCAGCTCACTGGCCATACAAACTTACCGTGAACTACATTACTTACCATGATGGCTTCACCATGCAAGATCTTGTGTCTTACAAGAATAAGCACAATGAAGAGAATGGCGAAAACAACCGAGATGGGCACGGTGATAATCGCTCAGATAACTACGGTGTTGAGGGAGAAACCGAAAACCTGCTAGTCGTTGCTACTCGTGAAAAGCAGAAGCGTAACTTTATGGCAAGCCTGCTGTTTGCGTTTGGTATCCCACATATTCTGACAGCCGATGTTTTGTCTCATACTCAAAAGGGTAACAACAACGCCTACTGTCAAGACGGTATAACCAGCTGGATTAACTGGGAAGATTCAGAGCGTAAGACTTATTTCAAGACTTGGTTGTCTGAAATGATCTCCGCACGTCAGCAATACATGGTGCCTTTTATTAAGGCGTTCAGTGGAGAAAAGCGCAACTCTAATCGCATCTTCTGGAGCCGTGTCGATGGCACTCTCATGGAGCATGATGATTGGAACCGTTTAAGCTCGGTTGCGTTGCATTTAGGTATTGGTAAAGATGGTGACGAGTTGATCTCTCTGATCAACCAAACCAACGCACCTGCGCGTTTTTCTTTACCTAGTGACCGTGAGCAAAACTGGGTGACTATCTGCGATACTAACCTAAGAAATGTAAAACCAGGTCATGCTGAAGGTGAAATGCTGTTATCTCCAGCTTCAATGGCGATTCTGCACTATTCGCCAGACAAGACTGATTTGATTTAAGTTAAAAGCTAAGCCAGCTTAATAAACCACCAGAAACCATAGGAGCCAGTTATGTTTATGACTGGCTTTTTTGTTAGCCGAATATCACAAAAGTCATTCATTTATATAGAATCATTTGCATTGATGTGATTACGAAAACTGTTTAGTATGGCCGTACTATAAAAATGAATCTATAACGTCTTTGGATATCATGGCTTTACCTAAAACATTAATTCGGCTTTTTAAACCATACATTATTTTATTAACTGGAGGGATGCTCTATCTTGCTGTGGCTCAACTTGAAAAAGTAGAAACAACAGCAACCCACCAATCATCGTCAAACATTCGAATTGCTAGCTCAACAATTCGTTCAAACATCGAAGCCGTGTTCGGCAAGCTTTACTTCCTAGAGACCAGCTTGGGCTCACCTAAGAACTCCAGTTTTGATGACAAAAAATTTCGTGAGCTCAGCGATAACATCCTAAAAAGAACACCGAAATTCTCTGATATCATCCGATACCAGCCTCAATCTCATAACTATATTTCTACCCGAGGCCTTCCCCTTTCGAACGAACAAATCGCCTCAATACAGTGGCACTCAATAGACAACGTTGTTGAGGATTTCTACATATCTTCCGTTTATCAAAAACCTGATGGGCGTTGGGTGTTTGCGGTTAAACACACAGCAGAAAGATTGAATGAAGAAATATGGATTGAGTTTGACCTATTGCATACCACGCAAGGCCTAAGAGATCTTAAAACACTCAACAATGGTTACGTTTTTGTTGTCGATCGAGCAACTGAAAGGTTGGTCTTCCACCCTGACCCAAAACGTATTGGCTCCAAATCCATTAGTTATCATGCAGGTATCAGCAAGCAACTCTCAGAAGGTGAAACTGGCGGCCTGCACGAATACTATTATCAAGATAACTTTAAGATATCGGTTTTCGACGCTGACAACAGTTTAAACTGGGTTTTCATCGCTGGGACTGATCGCCACGATATATTAACCAGTTCACATCAATTCACGTTAACGGGCGTGGTGCTGGGCTCATTGCTTCTATCGTGGATTGGGGCAAACTATCTGGCTTACCGCTTAAACGTGTTGTTATCACGACTCAATAAAGTCGATGACCTCGCCAGCTTTAAGCGAGAGTTAAAATCAATATTGGATAGCTTTACGTATCATAAAGGCATTCAGTTTTGCCTCTATCAACCAGAAAGCCATTCGTTTAGTACCATTGATTATCACGGGAACAAATCAACGGTACATTGCGATAAAGCCCTTGCGGAGCGCTTTCCACCCGACACCATGGTTTATCGAAACGGGAAATACGCCGATCCGTTGGCATGCAAACTAAAAATCCATCAACGTCATTACTGCATACCATTACACTCTCGCAAACAGTTAATTGCGGTTCTCTATGTGAATGCGAGTTTGCCGATCAGCCAGAGCATTCTGCGCATGATCAGAGATTACACCGAAGTCTCTTTATCTAACTTGTTGCTTCATCGCCAATTGAGCAGCAAAGACCTGATGACGCAGCTAGATAACAAAAGCTGTTTCAATATCGCTCTGGAAAACTACGCAAGTGAGCCAGAGACCTATGTTGCTTTGCTTGATATCGATAACTTTGACCACGTAAACCGCGCCTACGGTGAAGCGATTGGCGATAAGATGATAAAACTCACCGCAGAAACCATACGTTCCTACTTCCCTAAACCGAAAGGTCTGTGTCTTGCTCGAATTGGTGGGAAGGAGTTCGCAATCTTATTCAAAGCGAATGATGCTAAGGATGCCAAATTCCAGTTGGATCAATGTCGAGTGAGAATTGCAGAGAAGACGATTACTACGCCAAACATCACGCTATCGTTAAGTGTCAGTGTCGGGTTCTCACAATTAGAAGGCGAAAGAGATTCAGCGTTAGCTCTGGCGGAACAGGCCAAACTTATCGCCCAACAGCTCGGAAGGAATAGAGTGGAAGGTCATATAAGAGCAGTCGCGAAAGCATCTTAAATAGCCTTTGAGTCACGCCTTTTCTTAAGCAACGAATTCTCAAGCACCTAGGGGTTAATTTCTAGGTGCTTTTGTTTTTATAGAAAGTCATTACAATGCGCCTTCACCACAAAAACATCCCATTTATAACGACACCAACTTTATGAAGCTAAGTAACCGACTGCAAACACTCCATTCTCTTGTCAGCAATGATTACCAACACATTTGGGATTGTTGCTGTGATCATGGCTTCTTGGGTGTTCAACTGTTGTCGGATCACAAAGCACCTCAGATTCACTTTGTCGATATTGTCCCTTCGTTGATGAACGAACTTGAACGCAAGCTAACCCGTTACTTTCCTCAAGATAACAACGTTGAGCAACATGAGCAGAGTCAGTGGAAAGTCTATTGCTTAGATGTCGCAGCCATCCCACTGGATAAGCACGCGGGCCGACATCTCGTTATTATTGCGGGTGTAGGAGGCGACCTAACTCAAAAGTTAGTCGATGATATTCATCGTCAACATCCAGACAAAGCGATCGATTTCTTACTGTGCCCAGTACATCAACAGTTCGAACTGAGAAGCCATTTAAAATCACTCAAATTTGGCCTTATCAATGAAGTGTTGATTGAAGAGAACCGTCGTTACTACGAGATTCTATTGGTTAGAAACAATCGACATGAAAACGAAACAAGCTCGTTGCTGACTGAGGTTTCAAATGTTGGCGATAAGATCTGGACTCCGAGCTGTGAACAACAGAAACAAGTATCACTGCAATACAAAGCTAAAACATTGCAGCACTACTTGCGCATTCATCAAGGACAAGAGAAGCAAGGTAAGGCTAGCGAAGTAAAGCACATCATTGATGCTTACCAAGCAATTTAGCACTCACTGATGCTTCATCTAACTTTGCCTGTAAAGCGACCAGATTATAGTGAGCACTAACTTCACGATTTAAAATCACAAAGAATATTCAATAAAAAAGCCGCTAGTTCATTGAACTAACGGCTTTTTTGATGCTATCGATTTGGTTTGATATTACTGTTCTTGTGTTTTATGAACCGCATCAGGCTTATCAATCGTTTCAACCTCATAGAGCGTATCAACCCCATATACAGTATCAAGATAGTCGTCTTTCTCTTTCCAGGTGTTATTCAGCCAACTGTGGAAACGACGCTTAAACGCTTTGTCTTCAAAGTAGTTACCGTTGACGTTTTCGTCCATCGGATGCAATTTAATACGCACGACCACCTTCTTCATTTTACCTTTCAGCATGTCTTCAAACGGAGAGCTTTTGTTTTCAGGGTAAGCCAAAGTGACATCCACAATACCATCCAAGATTGGGCCCATTGCCGATAAGGCAAACGCCACACCACCAGTTTTCGGCTTCAATAGGTGTCGATATGGTGTTTTCGCTGTCGCCAGTTTGTCGAGGTTTGCGCGCGTTCCTTCGACAAAATTCACCAGTGTTGTCGGTGCTAGTTTGAATTTAGTACACGCTTTGTTGATTGCATCAAAGTCATCATTGCGACGCTCAGGGTTACGAATCAAAAACTCACGTGAGTGACGTCTCATGAAAGGCATATCCAAGCCCCAACATGCCAGGCCGACAAAAGGAACGTACAGCAATTCATGCTTGAGGAAAAACTTGGTCATTGGCATCTTGTCTTTCAAGACTGACGACAAAATCACAATATCCGCCCAGCTCAGGTGGTTAGACATCATCAAGTACCACTGCTTGGTCGAGATGTCCTCCCCTCCTTCGACTTGCCATTCGATATCATTATTAACATTCAGCATCCAAAGATTGAGCGAAGCCCAACACCAAAATGTGAAGTTAGCGAGACGAGTACATGACTTCTGCACAACAGAGATTGGAAGAATCAGTTTGATGAGGCCAAAGAAGCTTACGGTAAACGCAGTCATTGCAGTATTAATGGTCACGAACAACACATTCAAGGCCATACGAAGATTATCAAGCATAAAACACGGCTATATTGAGATCGAAAGCCGCCATTATACTCATCTGTAAATTATTCTCTTCAGTTATTAGTGGCATTGTTCAATGGGTCAAACCACTCATTGAGATTGATCAAGCTCAATTCAAAATTAGCCATAGCAAAGCCACCAAGATCCAACTTCCAATAAGAACAAAAAAGACCATAGGTAGTCATTAAGACTCAATTATAAGTGTGTATTTTTGACTCTATTAAAAGCAATCCCTCTCAACAATTCAGTATTGATAAGCATTCTCATTATTGGCATGGTACATGCAACTCCAAAGTGTAAATAGTTGAGTATCCTTAATGAGATAACTTCTCTAAGTAAAGGTGATGATATGACAGATATTCCTCATGGTTTGGTAGCTGGCAAAGTCTTACATAAAACACAATGGACAGATCAACTGTTCTCGCTGCAAGTCAGTGCTCCCGTCTCTCCCTATCAGGCAGGTCAATTCACGAAACTTGGCTTGCTTAACAGAGAGGATGAGTTCGTAAGGCGAGCCTATTCAATGGTGAACGCGCCAGAGCACGAACAAGGTCACCAACATCTGGAGTTTTTGATTATTAAGGATCAGAACGGTCAGCTTTCACCTCAACTTCATGAGTTGAAGGTAGGCGATGACATCTTTGTCGGCAAAGACCCAAGCGGCTTTATGACCTTAGATGAGATCCCAGAGATCGCCGACGATCTATGGATGCTTTCAACCGGGACTGCCGTTGGGCCTTTTATCTCAATGCTCGAAAGCATGCAGATACAGCAGCAAAATGGCTCAGATGTCGAAAGAGTAATGTCATTCAAAAACCTTGTACTAGTTCATGCCGTAAGAACAGAACAAGACCTGACTTATCGAGACCGTATCGCTCAACTCGTTAATCACTTCCAAGGGAAACTACAATATGTGCCAATTATTTCTAGAGAATCAGTCACCGGAACTTTGCGCGGACGAATCCCAAGCTTGTTACTTGGAGGCGACCTTGAGCAAACCACATCTGTCGCTTTCAATCAAACCCGCAGTTTTTTCTACCTTTGTGGCAATCCGCAAATGGTTCGCGACACAAGTGAAGCACTAACCAGCTTAGGTTTCGAGAAGCACTTACGCCGAAAGCCCGGCCAATTCAGCAGTGAAAACTACTGGTAATCACGGTCACCAATTCAATCAAAGCTAAAGCTTGTATTCAAAATACAGGCAGATAAGAGGTTTTATATGAGTCATTTACGCATTCCTTCACATTGGAAGATTCAACGTTCAACACCATTCTTCACTAAAGACAACGTGCCTGCCGCGTTAATCAGTCACCACAACACCGCAGAGGGTGTATTCGGTCAATTATGTGTTATGGAAGGTACGGTTACCTACCACGGTTTTGCAGACGCAGATGCGACAGAACCAGAAGTCACCGTTGTCATCAATGCCGGGCAATTTGCGACAAGCCCTCCGCAATATTGGCACCGTATCGAACTTAGTGACGATGCTCAATTCAATATCAACTTCTGGTCAGAAAAAGAGACCAAGAAAATGTTTAATACTCGAAAGTAAGATCGATTCAATATGAATGAACTTATGAGCTAGCTACTTCGTAATGCGATTTTCAATGTTTAAAAAACGAAGAACAAACCCAATTAACCATAATAATTACAATGGCTAATGGTGATAGACAAGACAAAAAAACTCTAGCACACTGAACAGAGTTATTAGTTTGAACCCGGTTTTAGATAATAAAATTTTGGATCTTCACATTTTAGGTAAGAGAGGAAGCTATGCTCAACATTGCTTTTTTTAGCTCAAAGTCATACGACGAAAAATCATTCGAACTTGCAAAAGGCGAACTCAACGCTGAGTTTCATTTTCACGATTTTCGACTCACTACAACAACAGCAAAAATGGCGCACGACAACGAAGTCGTTTGTGCGTTTGTAAACGATGACCTATCGCGAGATGTGCTAGAGATTCTAGCAAAAGGCGGCACTAAGCTGATTGCGATGCGCTGTGCGGGCTTTGATAAAGTCGACTTAGACGCAGCCAAAGAGTTTAGTCTGCAAGTCGTCCGTGTCCCTGCTTATTCTCCAGAATCAGTAGCAGAGCACACGGTCGGTATGATGATGTGTTTGAACCGTAAACTACACAAAGCGTACCAACGTACTCGTGACGCAAACTTCTCTCTTGAGGGCTTGGTGGGCTTTAACTTCCACGGTAAAACTGTCGGTGTGATCGGCTCTGGCAAAATTGGTCTAGCAACGATGCGTATTTTGAAAGGTTTAGGCATGAATATCTTGTGCTACGACCCGTACCCGAACCCATTGGCAAAAGAACTGGGCGCTACATACGTAGAACTCGACGAGCTTTACCAAGAGTCAGACGTGATTTCTCTGCACTGCCCAATGAGCAAAGAGAACTATCATCTGTTGGATGCAACGGCATTTGGCAAAATGAAAGATGGCGTAATGATCGTGAACACCAGTCGTGGTGAACTGCTTGATTCAACTGCAGCCATTGAAGCGCTGAAGCAAAGCAAGATTGGCGCGCTTGGCCTTGATGTTTACGACAACGAGAAAGAACTGTTCTTCCAAGACAAATCTAACGATGTGATTGTGGATGACGTATTCCGTCGCCTATCCGCTTGTCACAACGTGTTGTTCACCGGTCACCAAGCCTTCTTAACTAAAGATGCTCTGTTCAACATTGCTAATACAACGCTAACCAGCGTCGATGCCTTCTTTACAGGCAACACCAGCGGCAATGAACTCGTTTAATAGAAGATTGAGTTAATAGCAGACTGAGTTAAAAACAAACGAGATCTACAAATACAAAGCCACGCTATTCTGAAGTGAACAGCGTGGCTTTTTCGTTTATCTAGTATTCAAAAATAGTTCTTAGACGCAGAAGTGACAATCTTCGGTGTCTAAACCATAAATGCCTTTTCGAATAGCAAGGTGCTCTTCCCCTGCTTTAACCCCCATCTCATAACCGGCATCAAGCGTTGATTGATCCATAGTTAAACGCTTCACCGCGAATGCTTCAGGTGGCGCAATCACCTTGATGGTCGCATCTTTTGGTGGATTACGAATGAACTCCAAAGATTGGTTGTAGTTTTCAGCACGCACTGCCATTGATTCTGCAATGTGAGGGAATTTCTTTAATAGTTTTTTCAGCATCCATTGGTGCTTTTGAGGCTTCATTCGGTAACTCAAAGGATGAGAAAGAATCACGGTAATGTCTCGTGCGCCGCGACGATAGGCTTCACGAACCGGAATTGAATCGGCTACGCCACCATCGGTATAACAACCACCAGAAAAGCACGGCATTTCTCGGTAAGCGATAGGTAGAGCCGTTGTTGCTTCAACCACGTTAGAAAGGTTTTCAGGCTTGATATGATAGTAGTCTGCACTGCCAGTATCGACGTTAGTTACAGCAGCAATTAAAGGAACACTTGAGAACAGCTCACCGCAATCAAGCGGATAACGTTGGTTAGATTCATCCCACAACCACTTAACGTCGACCAAATTGCCACCTTTAGCAAAGCGAGCAGGGTTAAAGAACGTCTTGTCGGTCGCCATAGTGGTGATTACATTATAGCTGCGTTTAGGCGCTTGAGATAAATAGCCAACCAGATTGGACACACCCGCAGACACGCCAATGGCAAAATCATAGGGACGGAAATCGTCTTGCATAAAGGCGTCTAAAACTCCGGCAGCAAAAATACCTCTCATTGCCCCACCTTCAACGATTAATGCGCTTTTACTCATCTCAAACTCTATTACTTTATAAACTGATAGCTGTAGGATAATCCCGTCCATTTTATAAAGATAATGGGATGTGTTTATCAATTCGATAGGTAAAAACTATCAATAGAAATGGGGCTAATTTTCAAGTAATTAGTACTACTTACATGGCTCACCTAATACACAGCATGATCAAAAAAGACCATTGAGTGATTCACTCAACGGCCTTTCATTTAACTAATCAAACTTATTGATTACGACTTAAATTCACTCACGTCGATTTCAAGCAGTTTACCAATGCCTTCACCGTAAGCTGGATCGGCTTTATAACAGTGTCTTAAGTGACGCAGTTGAATCTCTTTAGGCACGCCACCTAAGTTACGCGCTGTGTTATCAAACAGAATCGTTTGTTTCTCTGGCGTCATCAGACGGAACAGGTCACCCGGTTGCGAGAAGTAATCTTCATCTTCGCTATGATCCCAGTGTGCCGCTGCGCCATCTAAGTTCAATGCTGGTTCTGCAAAGTCTGGTTGCTCTGCCCATTGGCCTTCGTTGTTTGGCTCATAGCCAAGTGTGCTACCAAAGTTACCATCGACACGCATCGCACCATCACGGTGGTAGCTGTGTACAGGACAACGAGGTGCGTTCACTGGGATATGCTGATGGTTAACACCCAAACGGTAGCGCTGTGCATCACCGTAAGCAAACAAGCGACCTTGCAGCATCTTGTCTGGCGAGAAGCTGATACCTGGAACTACGTTCGCCGGGTTGAATGCCGACTGCTCAACTTCTGCGAAGAAGTTTTGCGGGTTACGGTTCAATTCAAACTCACCCACTTCAATCAATGGGTAATCGGCATGTGGCCAGATCTTAGTAAGATCGAACGGATTGTAAGACACTTTCGCCGCGTCCGCTTCTGGCATCACTTGTACTTTCAGTGTCCATTTAGGGAAGTCTTGGTTATCAATGCTATCTAGCAGATCACGTTGATGACTTTCACGGTCATCACCGATCACTTGTGCCGCTTCTGCATCAGACAAGTTCTTAATACCTTGCTGAGATTTGAAGTGGAATTTCACCCAGAAACGCTCGTTGTCTGCGTTAATAAAGCTGAACGTGTGGCTACCAAAACCGTGCATGTGACGGTAAGTAGCAGGAATACCACGGTCACTCATCACGATGGTAATTTGGTGAAGCGCTTCAGGTAAAGAAGTCCAGAAATCCCAGTTGTTCTTCGCACTGCGCATATTGGTGCGCGGGTCACGCTTAACCGCATGGTTTAGATCTGGAAACTTAAGAGGATCACGAAGGAAGAATACTGGCGTGTTGTTACCCACCATGTCCCAGTTACCTTCTTCAGTATAAAACTTCAATGCAAAGCCGCGGATATCACGCTCAGCATCGGCAGCGCCACGCTCACCCGCCACCGTTGTAAAACGTGCAAACAGGTCGGTCTTTTTGCCTATTTCAGAAAACAGTTTTGCCTTGGTGTATTTGGTAATGTCGTGCGTAACAGTAAATGTACCGTAAGCGCCTGAACCTTTCGCGTGCATACGACGCTCTGGAATGACTTCGCGGTCAAAATGCGCCATCTTTTCTAAAAACCAAACATCTTGAAGAAGTTGAGGACCGCGCTTACCCGCAGTTTGAACATTCTGGTTATGAGCAACAGGACAACCCGCAGCCGTAGTTAGTTTTTTACTCATGATCTATTCCTTAAGGTCCAAAGGTGCAGCAATAGTGAGTGCACCTTGATATTTATGCTGGCTTCCTTTCAAAAGCCCCTAAAATACTATGGATATAGAATAGACCTCTAATGGCATAAAATATAATCGTTTCTATTTATCGTTATAATCTATAAAACCTATTAATCGGCCAACTTAGAAACAACGATGTGATGCACTGATTAGCTAAGTATCTTTCTTCCTAGCTTGAGCGTCGCTGCTATATTTCTTGCCGTTCTGGTTAGATTCATTTCGGCCTATTGCAGTACCTGATTGAGTGGTTGAGGAGAACGTACCGTTCCAAACAAGCTGCTCATTTCACCATATAAGGCTTCGACTTCAGTACCTAAAGATCCTGCAATTCCTATGGTTGGAATACCTTGTAAGCTCGCACGTTTAGCAATGCCATAAGGTGTTTTTCCTTGCAGAGTTTGGTTGTCCATTTGCCCTTCGCCAGTGATCACAAGGTCGGAACCTTTCAACACGTCATCGGCTTGTAAAACATCCAGTACCATCTCGATACCAGGTTTGATCTGCATATTGAACAGCAAACCAAGCCCCATCGGTGTGCCACCAGCTGCGCCATAACCGGCACGCTCTTGTACGGGTTCACCACCAACACAACCTTGCGATTCAGCAACTTGAGCAAAATTCGCAAGCGCCTTATCAAGCATTAAGACTTGTTCAGGCGTCGCCCCTTTTTGTGGACCGAATATATGGCTGGCGCCGTTATCACCACACAATGGATTATCAACATCGCACGCCACAATCAATTCGACATCTGTGTAGCGCGAATCTAGGTCGGTAAGATCTATTGATGCGAGTTCTGCAAGTGCAGCACCACCTCGGCCAAGCTCTTGTCCATTCCTATCGAGTAAGCGCCCACCTAGAGCTTGAACAATGCCTGCACCACCGTCGTTGGTCGCACTGCCACCCAATCCAAGAATGATGGTTTGAGCACCCTGCTCTATCGCTTCCAAAATCAACTGCCCTGTGCCGAATGAAGAAGCAATCAAAGGATCGCGCTGATCTGGCGTCAGCAAGTCCAAACCAGACGCGGCAGCTATCTCAATCAAAGCCGTTTGATTTGGGTTCTGAGCAGACGGTTCTAACATCGCCCATTCAGCACTAACCAACTCACCCAATGGCCCTTCAACTTGATGTGTTCGCTTTTGTCCGGCTAAACCTTGTAGCAATACATCGACCGTACCTTCGCCACCATCGGCCAGAGGTAAGGTCACATAGTCAGCGTCTGGGAAGATTTCACGAAAGCCCTTTTCAATGCACGCCGCCACCGATACAGCCGATAAAGATTCTTTAAACGAGTCTGGTGCAATAACAATTTTCATAGAGGTTGATCCGTAAGTGTTACCAATGAGCTTAAAAAAGAGAAATCACACCAAATAGTATAAAAGCTCCCTAATTAGTGCGCCCCAAAGCTGCCATTTGTTGTGACGTCCCTTTTAGTTTTGACGACGGTAAAAGCGAGCTCCGTAAAGTTACTGTTCCTTAATATCTCCACATTTTGCAAAGTTGGCACGAAACAACAATCAATTGACCACAGATATTTGATTGAAATCCAATATGGATCACACCATTTGTTCCACATTACGGAATTTATCAGTCTTTTTGTTTCACTTTTTAACCAGTTAACAGTTATTAGAGAAAAACTTAATAAGGAAATATTTCGTAACTTTGCTCACAGAATATTTTCGGAATAACAGCAATAATTCATTCCGTATTATGGAATTCAACTTATCGGAGAACACAGATGCCTTTAGTATCAACTGAAAAACTACAACAAGAATACGAACGAATCCTTTTGGCTCGCGACATGAAACCAGAAATGGCAACCAAGCTTGCGGCTGGTTTTGTTGAGATGGCAAACGAAGGTACTTACTCGCATGGCATCAACCGTTTTCCAGTGTTCATTGACCAAGTAGATAAAGGTCAAATCAAATTAAATGCTGAACCTGAATGCGTTAACAGCATGGGTGCTCTAGAGCAATGGGATTGTAACTACGGCCCTGGCGTTCTTAACGGCCTTATCTGTGCAGAACGTGCAATGGAATTGGCTCGTGATTACGGCATTGGCATGGTCGGTATGCGTAACTCAAACCACTGGATGCGTGGCGGTGCTTACGTATTGAAAATGGCACGTGAAGGTTTTGCAGGAATTGCGTCAACAAACTCAATCGCAGTAATGCCTGCTTGGGGTGGTAAAGATCACCGTATTGGTTCAAACCCTCTCATCATGGCGGTTGCGGGCGATCCACCCGTAGTTGTTGACTGTTCAATGAGCCAATTTTCTTACGGCCAGCTACAAAACTTCGTACTTGCTGACAAAGAACTACCTGTTGTTGGTGGCTTTGACAACGAAGGTGAACTCACTAAAGACCCACATGTACTTTGGGAAAACAAACGCCTACTTCCAATGGGTTTCTGGAAAGGTTCATCAATGGCAATCGTACTAGACATGATTCTAACGGCAATCACTGGCGGCCACTCAGTACCAGCACTAACTGAAGATATGGGTGGCGAGTTTGGTGTATCTCAATTCCTTATCGCTATCGACTTAAGCAAGACAATGGATCAAAGCACTTACGCACAAGAGATGAAGCGCATCCGCGATTACGTACTTGAGTCAGAGCCTGCAGAAACGGGTTCAGTGATGATTGCTGGTTCTGAAATTGAAAACTTCATTAAGAAACACGAAGCAGCTGGCGGCATTGAAATTAACGATGGAATTTGGGAACAAATTACGTCTCTGTAATTAGCCAAAGGTAGGGAAAGCGTTATGCAAAGTGTATTTAAGAGTATTTGGAAAAGTATCGATGTCATCATGGCAGTTATTCTGTCTTGCATGATTGCTCTCGTGTTTACAAACGTAGTTTTACGCTACGGCTTTTCTTCTGGTCTTCGTCCCTCTGTAGAACTATCTCGCCTTGGTCTTGTATGGATTGTCATGCTCGGTGCCGCCGTTGTGCTGCGCCGAGGTGAACACCTCGCGGTTGCGGAATTTTCTGAACGATTATTTCCAAAAGCAGTACCCGTACTAAGACGTATTTGTTGGGTAATCGTCTTGATCTCAGTAGGCATGCTTTACGTCGGTTCATACCGTCAAATGATGTCTAACTGGTCAGATATTTCTCAACTTACAGGGCTTCCTTCAGCATTATTTTACTTAGCTGGTGTGGTGTCAGGCTTGTTAATGGGTGTGATTGCCTTTGTGCGAATCTTCAAACCAGACTGGCAGCTAGATAACTTAGAAGAGGAGAAAGAATAATGACGTTAGCCATTTTCTTATCGGTATTGATTGTCTCAATCTTACTTGGTCTTCCTGTCGCATTTGCACTGTTGTTGTCTTCAATGGCATTGATGCTTCATATGGACTTTTTTAGTGCCGACATTCTTGCGCAGTCTTTAATTAATGGTGTCGACAGCTTCACTCTGCTTGCCATTCCATTCTTCCTCATTGCGGGCGAAGTAATGGCATCGGGAGGCTTGTCACAGCGTATTGTTCGCCTAGCAACCACGTACGTGGGACACCGTCAAGGTGGCTTGGGTTACGTTGCTATCATGACTTCGGTACTGCTTGCTGGCCTTTCTGGTTCAGCTGTAGCAGATGCAGCAGCCTTGGTCAGTATTCTTTACCCAATGATGAAAGCAGCGAAATACCCAGAAGCACCTTCAATGGGCTTACTTGCTTCAGGCGGTATCATCGCACCCGTTATTCCACCTTCAATCCCTCTGATCCTTGTAGGTGTTGCTGGCGGTATCTCGATCAAAAACCTATTTCTAGGCGGCATCGTTCCTGGCCTGTTAATGGGTATGACATTGATGTTTGTGTGGCGCTGGACAGTTCGCAAAGAAAACCTAGCGACATCAGAAAAAGCGACAAAAGCAGAAAAACGCGCAGCACTTAAAGATGGTGTATGGGCCTTAATGCTGCCAGTCATCATCATTGTTGGTATTCGCTTCGGCATCTTTACACCAACAGAAGCAGCTGTAGTAGCCGCAACTTACGCAATCTTCATCTCTACGTTTGTGTACAAAGAGCTCTCGATTAAGAAGTTCTATCACATCGTACTGAACGCTGGTCGCTCGACCGCAATGGTTATGTTCTTGGTGGGTTGTGCAATGGTTGCAGCGTGGCTAATTACTGTTGCTCAGCTTCCTCAACAACTCGCAGAAATGTTAGGTCCACTGGTGGATAGCCCACGCCTATTAATGGCAGTAATTATGTTGCTCGTACTTTGTGTCGGCATGGTTATGGACTTGAGCCCAACGATTCTAATCCTTGTACCCCTTTTAATGCCTGTCATCAAGATGGCTGGAATTGACCCAACGTACTTCGGCCTACTGTTCGTTATTAACTGTTCAATTGGCTTGATTACGCCTCCTGTAGGCACCGTACTAAACGTAGTGTGTGGTGTAGCGAGAGTACCAATGTCGACCGCAGTGAAAGGTGTATTGCCCTTCATCGCTGCTTACATGGCTCTGCTCACACTGTTTGTCATCTTCCCAAGCATTATCACTGTGCCAATGTCGTTTGTCATTGGTTAATCCTCGACGGAGAAAATAATAATGAAAACCCTACTAAAACTTACTTTACTCGCTTCGACTATCGCAATGAGCTCTAGCGCTTTTGCCGCGACGACTCTAAAACTGGCGCACGCTGCACCAGAGTCGGATTTGCAACAAGACCTATCTTTGTTCTTTAAGAAAGAAGTAGAAGCTCGTTCAAACGGCGAAATCAAAGTAAACGTCTACCCACAAGGTCAATTGGGCAGTGATAAACAGATGATTGATGGTTCACGTGCTGGCATCGTTGATATAGCGATGGTTGGCTTGAACAACTACAACGGCCTAATGCCTGAATCAGCAGCCTTTACTCTGCCGTTCATGTTCCCAGACCGTCAAACAGCATACAAAGTACTTGACGGCGAACCGGGTAAAGAAGTGCTAGCGAACTTTGAAAAATTCGGCCTTAAAGGTCTTGGGTTCCCTGAAAATGGTTACCGCAACATGACCAACAACGAGAAACCTATTCGTATTCCTTCTGATGTTGAAGGCCTACAAATGCGTGTAAATGGTTCTAAAGCTCTAAACGACATGTTCAACGAACTAGGTGCTAACCCGCAACAACTTCCAGTATCAGAACTCTACACAGCACTTGAAACCGGCGTTGTTGACTCTCAAGACCACCCAATTTCTGTAACGCTATCTTTCAAGTTTGACGAAGTACAAAAATACCTAAGCCTTACACAACACGCTTACTCACCACTCGTTCTAACAATGAACCTACGTAAGTTCGACAAGCTAACGGAAGACGAGCAAAAAATCATTGAAGAAGTTTCTGCTGAAGCGGTTGCAATGCAACGTGAGCTAAGCATTGAAAAAGAAGACAAGATGATTGCTCAACTAGAAGCGAACGGCATGCAAGTAAACCGTGACGTTGATGGTGCTGCTTTCCAACAAGCTATCCAGCCTGTTTGGAGCGCATACATCAAGAAAAATGGCGATGTGATGATCAACAAGATCAAGCTAGCAGCTAAGTAACGCGATTGAGTGAGATTGCCTAGTTCTCTTTTTAGCTGGGGAATTTAGCTAGGCAATCCGCTCGTCATTCACTCAATACAACATGGGCAAACACAATGTCTCAAGAACAAAAAACATACCAAGAATTAAAAGAACGCGTGTTCGCAGCAAACTTGCAACTTCCTAAATATGGCTTAGTGACTTTCACTTGGGGCAATGTCTCTGAAATCGACCGTGAACGTGGCGTGATTGCAATAAAACCGTCAGGTGTTGAATACGATGTAATGACGGCAGATGACATCGTTGTTCTCGATTTAGAAGGCAACCGCATTGAAGGCAAGCTGAACCCTTCAAGCGACACGGCTACGCACATTGAGCTTTACAAAGCCTTCCCAACCATTGGCGGCATCGTTCACACACACTCTCGTAACGCAACAATTTGGGCACAAGCCGGCCGAGACATTCCAGCGCTGGGAACCACACACGCCGATTACTTCTACGGTGATGTACCTTGTACTCGCCTGCTAACAAAAGCTGAGATTGAGTCGGATTATGAGAAAAACACAGGCTTAGTGATCATCGAAGAATTCAACCAACGTGATATCGACCCACAAGCAATGCCAGGTGTCATCATCGCAGGCCACGCACCATTTACATGGGGCAAGGATGGTTCAGATGCCGTGCACAATGCAGTGGTAATGGAAGAGATTGCAGCCATGGCAACAGCCACTCGCGCTATCAGTCCAGAAGTAGCGATCCAACCTGAGCTGCTAGATAAACACTACAACCGTAAACACGGCAAGAACTCATACTACGGACAGAAGTAAGGCCTCGCACATGCATAAGTCATCACCGCATAAGTCCTATAAACATACATTGGATAAGCACAAGCTATTGGCGTTAGATCTCGATGGGACGGTGCTCAACTCGCAGCACACGATTAGCCAAGAGTTAGTCGAAGCCATCAAGCAAGTCGCTCAACACACTCATGTGGTTATCGTTACGGGTCGCCATCATGTCGCGGCAAAACCTTATTACGATCTGCTTGGTTTATCGACTCCAATAATTTGTTGCAATGGCACTTACATCTTTGATTACCAGAACGATACGGTCATTCAAGAAAACGCAATCGACAAAGAAATTGCGGCTGAGTTTATCACCCTATCTCAAACTCATGATCTGAAGATGGTGATGTATGTGCGTGATGCAATGCTCTACTCGAGAGCACGCCCTATTGAATACATGGAAACGCTACTGACGTGGTCTCAAACCTTTCCAGAAAGCCAGCGACCAAACATTCAAAAGGTCGACGACTTCCAACATGAAGCACAAATTTCAGAGTATGTGTGGAAGTTTGTCGTTGAAGGTGAAGTAAACACATTCGCAGAGATTCCTTTTGTGAAAGAGAACTTCAACGGCGAACGCTCTTGGATTGATCGTGTCGATTTCGCAGCAACAGGTAATAGCAAAGGTAATTCATTGACTCGCTATATTGAGCCGCTCGGTATCAGCCTAGAGCAGTGTGTAGCGATTGGTGATAACCACAATGACATTTCGATGCTTAAAGCAGCAGGACTTGGCATCGCAATGCAAAACGCAGATGACACCGTAAAAAGCTCAGCCAACCTGATCACGCCTAAAAACAATGACGATAAGACAGGGTTAGCGACACTTTTACAAGACCTATTTAGTGCCCATTAATTTAAAGCATCGGCTTTATTAAGCTGTTTATATTTAAAGAGAATTTTTTATGTTAGTCGGAAATACTCAACCTACGCAGATCAGTAAGTCGTACCCTGTCGTTATTCAAAACGTGCTTGAGTACTTGAACAGTCTCGACCAAGAAAAACTCGCATTAGGTCGCCATGAACTGCCAGGTTTTGATTCAAAACAGGCATGGTTTGTTGTATTGGAATATGACAAAGAGCCTCTAGGAAACTTCCAACCTGAAGTCCATAAATACCATTCTGACTTGCAGATCATTCTCGAAGGTTCTGAAGTGATGGCATGGGCTGTAGACACTGGCGAACACAGCAACGCACAACCTTATAACCAAGAACGTGACCTTCAGTTTTACGAATACCCAGGGATTGAACTCAGCTTCATTCATGCAAAACGCAATCAATTTTATTTATTCACGCCAAATATCGTGCACATCACCAATATTGAAAATGATGACAGCCAACCGGTAAGAAAACTGGTGGTGAAGATTCACAACGATTTACTGGAAGCCAAATAATGAATTACTACATTGGAATTGATTCTGGCGGCACTTTTATGAAAGCCGCGTTGTTTAACGCAAAAGGTGAACAACAAGGTCTTGCCCGCGTATCGGCCAGCGTCATCAATGACAAACAAGGTTGGGTAGAACGCGACCTAAACGCTCTTTGGGGAAATGCGGTCGACGTTATTAAACAGCTTTTAGAGACCACAAAAGTAGAACCAACCTCTATCAAAGGCTTGAGCATTTCAGCCCAAGGCAAAGGCGTTTACCTTCTTGATAAAGAGGGACAAAACCTCGGCCACGGCATTATGTCTTCTGACTCTCGCTCACTGCCTATCGTTAAAGAATGGCTAGAACAGGGTAAAGCACAAGAGATCTACCCAACCACACTGCAAACACTGTGGACAGGTCACCCTGTATCGATTATTCGCTGGATCAAAGAAAACGATGCCGAACGATACAACAACATTGGCGCAGTGATGATGTCTCACGACTACCTTCGTTATCGCTTAACGGGCGAAGTGGCTGCAGAGCTCACCAATATTTCAGAAAGTAATTTTTTCAACTCCATCACTGGTGAGTATGACAAAGCACTTTTGGAAACCTTTGGCATTGAAGAAGTTTGGGATGCGCTACCACCCGTTGTAAAACCTCAACAGCAAGCAGGGAAAATCACTGCGGCCGTTGCCAACGAAACCGGACTAGCAATAGGTACGCCGGTGTTCGGCGGTTTGTTTGATGTGGTATCAACAGCGATCTGTTCTGGAATCAACTCTTCTGAAGATACTCTGAATTACGTGATGGGCACATGGGCGGTCACGTCTGGCATATCAAAGCAAGTAACGCAAGAAAGCCATAATTTTGTTTACGGCCATTACGCCGTCGATAACGAATACATCATTCACGAAGCGAGCCCAACTTCTGCGGGTAATTATGAATGGTTCGCCGACTACCTTGGTGAAAATGGCGAGCTTAACCACCAGCAAAACCAAGCGTTAGTCGAAGCATTAGATCCGGCATCAAGCAGTATCTACTTTGTGCCATTCCTTTACGGTTCAAACCAAGGGCTTGGCCTAAAGTCAGGCTTCTATGGCCTGCAATCGCACCATACTAAAGGGCACCTAGTTCAAGCCATTTGGGAAGGCATTTTATTCTGTCACAACATTCACCTAGAACGTATGCGTCAGCGTTTTCCAAAAGCCAACACACTAAAAGTGACAGGCGGCCCTGCATCTAGCCCTGTATGGATGCAAATGCTGGCTGACCTTACCGGCATGACCGTTGAAATATCAGACGTGGATGAAACCGGCTCATTAGGTGCCGCAATGATGGCAATGGTCGGCGCAGGTGAGTTCGCTTCATTAGCAGAATGTACTCAAGCCATCACTAATTCTACGTCACGTGTCGAGCCGAACCCTGAACACTACGATATATACCAAAAGAAATATAAGCACTATCAAAGACTGGTGCAGTTGTTTAAACAATTTGAGGATGAAATAGATGCCTAGCACCGTATTAAAACCATCTAAATCTTTATTAGAATCATCTAAGCCCCTGTTCAAATCACCGAAGCCGTTGCTACAAATGGCACTGGATGCCACTGATATCGACACGGCATTAGCCTCAATAGAGCATGTTGCAGATAAGTTAGATGTAATTGAAATCGGAACGATTTTAGCCTTCGCCCACGGCGTAGATAGCGTAAGAATCCTACGAGAAAAATACCCAAATCACATTATTGTCTGTGACATGAAAATCACCGATGCCAGCGCCATTTTAACGCGTCTGGCGATGGATGCCGGCGCTAACTGGGTAACAGTAAGTGCAGCAGCACACATCGAAACTATTCGTTCAGCGAAGAAAGTAACGGATGAATTCGACGGCGAAGTGCAAATTGAGCTGTATGGACACTGGACAATGGAAGATGCGCAAGCTTGGGTCGACATGGGCATTAAACAAGCAATTTATCACCGCTCACGTGATGCCGAGCTCGCAGGTGTGAGCTGGACCGAAGAAGATTTGATAAAAATGCAGAAATTATCGGATATTGGAATTGAACTATCCATTACTGGTGGTATTGTTCCTGACGATCTGCATTTGTTTAAGAATCTGTCTGCAAAATCGTTTATTGCTGGCCGAGCGTTAGCTGGTAGCAATGGACGTGACATCGCAGAAAACTTCCATACTGAAATAGGTAAACACTGGTAGCACATATATGAGTGAGCAAATTAAATCGTTGTCTAAAGCACTGACCGTATTGGAATTCCTTGGGAATTATCCTAATGGCGTTTCGCTACAAAAAGTGTCTGAAGGGACTGGCTTCAACAAGTCATCTGTCCACCGTATTTTAGCAACGTTTGAAGCCTCTGGTTATGTTGCTCAAATGTGTTCAGGTAAAGAATATCGCTTAACAATGAAGTTGGTTCAGCTTGGACACGCTGCTATCAACTCTGATGTCACTGGCACCGTTAAGCCATACCTATCTGAGCTACTCGACGATGTGAATGAAACGGTTAACTTCCTCTCTTTTGATGCTGACAACATCATTTTTAAAGACAAGTTTGAACCCGTTAATTCTTCCTTTAGAACTCGAACCTACGTAGGGCTGCATTCTCCAATGTACTGCTCAGCGGCAGGCAAATGTTACTTAGCATTTAGCTCTGACAGCGTTCGAGAAACCTATTGGAAACGCAATGTCAGCACAATGAAGCCGTTAACTGAAAACACGATTCTCGACAAGTCTCAGTTTTTTGGTGTTCTCGATAAAATTAAGAGCCGTGGCTATGCGCTCGATGATGAAGAGAACGAAGCGGGTATTTCTTGTGTTGCTGTCCCTATTTTTGACAAGAACAATTCTCCTGTATACGCGGTTAGCGTGTCTTCGCTTACGCCAAAAATGAAAGCTCTCGGCTACGAAGAAATTGCTAACAGAATTCAAGACATAACAACGCGTATAGAACAACAACTCTTTTAAGGAAAAAGAATGTTTGATTCTAAAAACAAATTCAGATTAGGTATTTACGAAAAAGCGATGCCAACCACCCTTACATGGGAAGAGCGTTTGATTCACGCCAAAGAAGCTGGCTTCGACTTTGTAGAAATTTCAGTGGATGAAACCGATGAGCGCCGCGCTCGTTTAGATTGGTCAGACGACGAAATTTATGAGCTTCGCCGTCTATGTGAAAAGCACCAAATGCCTTTCCAATCAATGTGCCTAAGCGCACACCGTAAGTTTCCGTTTGGCTCAATGGATGATGCTATTCGAACTGAATCGCTGATCATCATGGAAAAAGCGATTTCGTTGGCTTACAAGCTTGGTATTCGCTGTATTCAAATGGCGGGCTACGATGTGTACTACGAGCCGCAATCGGCTGAAACTCACGCTCGCTTCATTGAAGGCATGCAGCAAGCCACCAAAATGGCAGAACGCGCAGGTATCATGCTAGGTGTAGAGATCATGGATACTCCGTACCTCAACTCATTGAGTAAATTTGAAGTGCTTAAGCGTGAAATCCCGTCACCTTACTTTATGGCTTATCCAGATGTCGGTAATATTTCTGGTTGGAACTACGACGTGTGTACCGAACTAAAGCTAAGCCGTGATCACCTAGTACAAGTGCACCTAAAGGACACACTGCGAGTTTCAGAAACCTGCAAAGGTCAGTTCCGAGATCTTGTTATAGGCGAAGGCCAAGTCGACTTCCCAGCTATTTTCAAAACACTCGCTGAAATTGATTACAGCGCGCCATTAGTGATTGAAATGTGGGCTCAAAATGACAACTGGTTCGAAGATATCAAACAAGCAAAAGCAACGTTGAAATCTATCGCTAACCAATCTGGCTTTGAACTGTAAGGAAACGACCATGACAATTTTTCGCACCGCTTTTTTTGAAGCCGATTTAACTGAAGAACAAAAGCAAGACTTCTACCAATACATGGAAAACGAAGTCGCGCCTATTATTCGCACATTTCCGAATAACCAAGGGCTAACGCTGAACAAGCCTGAGGCGATTGAAGCTGAGAGCCATAAAAACCTACTGCTGATGATGCAGCACAGCTACGAGAACGAGTCAGCAATGGCTGCTGCTTTAGATTCTGAGCAACGAATCAAAAGTATGCATGCGACCAAAGTGATTATTGAGAAATACAACATTCATGTTCATCACATCAATTTTGTTCGTGATTAACAGCTTAATAGGCAATACACCGTAAAGTCTCAATCGAAAAGCAGAAGATCATCTTCTGCTTTTTTTATCGCTATCAATAAGGAATCACTATGAGAGTATTCCCGTTAAAAGATGCCCCACTGGTCTTACTGTCTCTGATCTTTTTTATCTGGGGTTTAATTACCGTTTCAAGTAACTCGCTAATTCCACATTACAAAGAAGCTTTCTCTCTCGATTATAAAATGGCAATGCTATTTCCCATGGCCTTTTTTATCACCCGAATTACGGTGTCGCTTCCAACGTCATTTGTCATGGCAAAAATTGGCTATAGAACTACGCTGAAGTTCTGCTTGATCTGGTGCCTTCTGGGCTGTCTAGCGATGGCATATTTAGTACGAGGAGAAGAGCTTGTTCCAACACTCATCGGGATCTTATTGATGGCCTCAGGTGTGTCAGCAATTCAAGTAGTGAGTTCACCTTACGTATCACTTCTCTCGACACCCGATAAGAGTGTTATACGCCAAAGTGTAGCAACAGCATCTAACTCCGTTGGCACTGTGCTTGGTCCGCTAGTGCTTACCGCTGTCATTCTTGTGGCAGCAAGTTTTAACGTCGACAACACCGCCCATCAAGTTTCGTTTCTGTTCTTACTCATCACCCTGTTCTTTTTCGGCTTACTGGTATTTTTTAGCAAAATGACGCTTCCAGATATCAAACCAAAACAGATGACTGGCTTTTGGCGAGGGTTAAGGCTTCTAATTAAAAATCAGCAGTTTATGAAGTTAGCGTTGGTACTGTTGCTGTACATCGGTGTAGAGGTCAGTTTTGGTACTTTTACTATTGCGTATCTTGCCGACCAGCAATATGGCGACCTTGGTTTGGTCTTCGCAACACAGATCATTGCTCTTTATTGGGTATTAATGTTTGTTGGAAGAGTGTTATTCGCCAAGTTTGGAAACACTATAAACAAGCACTATCTCTTCTCATTGTCTTGCGTTATTGCAGCTTTGATTAGCGCCGTTGCGGTCTATCAAAATTATGTTTGGGTTGGCTATTTGATGCTTGCCGTAGGGCTATGTAATTCTGCGCTCTACCCTATCATTTACGCACAAGCGCTACATGCCTCAGGTAAACAAAACTCACAAGGGGCAGCAATTCTCATTATGTGTTCAATTGGAGGTGTTGTTTTGCCATTTGTGCAGGCGAGTTTGATCGATGAACTATCACTGAGCACGAGTTATATTGCGCCCACATTAGCGTATGTATTGATGATAGTTTTGTACTGGTCTAGCTTAAAGCATCGTATTTGAGCTAATTGAAGGAGCGCACTAAAGCAAAGCACTTCAACAAGTAATAGATAACTGGTTTAGCTAGGAAATCGGCCAGGAAGGCCTAGTAGGTATAAAATAGGTTACTGCTATTTCAATGTTAAGTCGTATCAGTGAATGGTGATTCACCATCACTGATCACAATTAACGTCGGTTTATCTAAGAGATTAAACCCAAGCAGAAGCAACAAGTAGGATGATTGCACCCATAAGAGCCGTCGATTTTGCAAAGAAAAGAACTTCGTTCATTACAGAAGGTTTTACCAATACTTGGCTGCTTTCATTTGTGATTACTGTAGCATTCATTCTTCATTCTCATCGTTATGTGATCTTAGGTTGATTTTGCGCCATTATGTGACCAAAGTCAATGTCATGTGTAGTTTTATTACACAAAAATCTTGCCGTGCGGTTGATAAAAACTGATGAATTTAAAACGTTCAAGTCTTGTTTACTTTTGCATACCCTTTCTGAAAATTAACTTTTATTGAGCACAAAAAAACTCGAAGCCTCCATAACGGAGCACTTCGAGCCTATGTATAGCTGATGATTAGAACTTATTTCAATTGAGCTAACTCAGATCTCATCGCACCAATTGCCCGCTGATAGTCTTCACTATCAAAAATAGCAGACCCAGCAACGAACATATCGGCCCCCGCTTCAGCTATCTCTTTTATGTTGTTAACTTTCACACCACCGTCGACTTCTAAACGAATATTTCGACCTGATTCATTAATGCGCGTTCTGATTGAACGCAACTTATCGAGGGTGCGATAAGATATTGTTCCATTTGTTTCCTAGTTATTTTTGTATCGTTAAATTCTGTTTAGCTCGCAGGAACAAACTTAGTTATCTGTCCGTTTTCAACCATGTAGCAATCCATGCCTGCCGATGTCGCTGCGTGCTGACCAATGATCGTATCTTCAAACACCACACAATCGCTCGGGTCGAGCTCTAACTGGCTAGCAACTTTCAAAAACGTATCTGGGTTTGGCTTATGATTCTCTACGTCATCCGAAGTCACAATCGTGCGTATCATTGATGGGATGTCGGTCGTCTTTAGGATTGCTCTTGCATGTTTTGCCTGAGCGCCAGTGCCGATACCTATCTTTTTCAACTGATACTGTTGCTGTAAGAGTGCATAGGTTTCTGGAATAACATCCCCTTTGTGCTCAATAGCCTCAAAGTTAGCGATTTTGTCCGAAGTAATTTGTTGAGCATCAAGGGCTAGATCATAACGCTTGAGGATCTCTTGAGTGACCTTTCGTGATGGCATCCCACCAAGTTGATCCAACCACTCTTTTTCGTAGGGAATATCAAACTTCGTGCAAGTCTGTTTCCATGCATGGGCGTGCGCCACCATAGAATTGACCAACGTTCCGTCGAGATCAAAAATAATTCCTTTATATTTTTCTAACTTTGGCATCCTCAATCTCTCATATTGTTTTGAGACTCATACTACTAATCACCATACATAAAACCTATTCATGATCGCCTTAATATGATCTTATTCAACAATCCGACAATTAAACGAAGTGATGCAATAAAAGCCGTTGTTTTACTATTGAAATCATATTTTGAGCACATCTCACCCATTTTTACTTAAACCAAGTAGAGTTGCATAAATTGAAGATGATATAGTCCACGAAAATCAAACATCTTGGACATCATCATGCACTCTAGCGACATCATTAAATTGGCAAATTTGGGCGTAAACATCGAAATTACAAAAGAGTCTTCATTACATCCTTCAGACGCGTTAGAAGTAGTAAAGATTGTTGCTGAAATCGGTAGCCAAATCACCATCAAGAAAAAGTACCACACAGACTACCTAGTTCAGATGGCTGAAGTAGGCCGTGACCATGTGACGATTGTTGTTTAAACATCGCTTTTTCTAAACACGATTTGTTGGGAAGCAACAAACTATTTAGAAGAAAAAGCAAAGCATCACATAGCTATAAAAATGCAGCATATTGGGGGCAATATGCTGCATTTTCTCTTCCTATTCTGAGCATGTAGAACGCGAAGAGAAACTGGCTAGTCGTTGATAGCGACGGGTTAGTTAGTAACGACTGGTCAATGGTCGAACAATATCGGTACGCCCGTTTGAACACAAACCTCATTCAAACGCTTTTGCGCCGTGAGAATATTCTCTTTCCAACGCTCATCCTGGGCCCACATCTCAATCACGAGTGGTACAACGCACTCAGTCTCTTTCAACGTTTCAAAAATTGCGTTGAAGTCCACTTCACCGTCACCAATAACCAGATCTCGGAACTGCCCTTTGTACTCATCCGTTACTCGATAAGTGTCTTTGAGATGAATTTGAGTAATACGAGGTTTACTCAGCTTCAGCTCAGTCACGATGTCATAGTTCCAGCCAGAGATGTTGCCAACGTCAGGGTATGCCGTGAAATAAGGTGAGTTTATCTCTCGACTCAGCACTTCAAATTTACTCAAAGAGTTTAGGTAATCAGTATCCATGATCTCGACAGCAAGCATAACGCCCGCTCTTTCGGCCAATTGCGCTGAAAGCTTCATGCCTTCAATGAACCTCTGATGGGTCACCTTATCCGCAGGCTCGTAGTAAACGTCATACCCAGCGAGTTGAATGGTACGAATACCTAATTTGTAAGCCAACGAGATCGCTTTCTCCATATGGATAACAGCTTGCTCGCGAATCGCAGGATCTGCTGAACCAAATGGGAACTTACGATGCGCGCTTAAACACATGGATTGCAGCGGTACGCCGTGCTTTTCACAAAGGTGACGCAAGGCATAAACCTCTTCGTCATCCCAATCTAATCGACTGCGACGCTCGTCTGATTCATCTACCGATATCTCAAGAAAATCAAAGCCGAGTTCTTTGGTTTGCTTAAGTTTATCTTCCCAGCTGAGTTCGTTAGGTAGGGCCTTTTCATAAAGCCCTACACGGTGGCGTAACAGGTTTTGATACATAACGCCTCCTAGTTCCAGTAGCGATCGATCTGAGCTTTTAGCGCTTCTGCTGTCTCTTTACCTTTGTCGCCTGCAAGTGCGCGGCCTGCGATAAAGGTTTTCGCTTTAATGCCTTCAAATAGGTAAAGGTCTTCAGGCACGATGCCACCTGTGATAGAAAGCTCGATGCCCATTTCAGACAATGCACGCATCTTCACGAGATCTTCTTCTGTCCAACCCACACCCGCTAATTCAGCGTCACGAGAACGGTGGTAAATCGCTTGTGAAATACCTAGGTCGACCCAAGATTGAGCGTCATCCATTGTCCAGTTACCATAAATTTCGATTTGGATTTCACCGTTAAATTCATCAGCGACTTTCTTACATGCACCAATGGTTGCGATGTGTGCAGCAGCAGAAACGGTAATCCAATCAGCGCCCGCTTCGAATGCCATACGAGCCAAAATAGCACCGCCATCGGTGGTTTTCATATCGCATACAAGGATATGGTCTGGGTGGTTTTTACGAAGCGTAGAAACCGCCGTCATGCCTTCTGCGAAAGCCAAAATAGTGCCCACTTCAATCACATCAACAAAGCTCTCTACATTGTTTGCCACTTCAATTGCAGCAGGAAGGTTTGTTTGGTCTAGGGCAATCTGAATCATTGGTTTAGTCATGTTGTTATCCTTTAATTTGTTCACGTATTAGACGGGCTAAGCCATCATGGTTGTTATCTGTTGAGCACACGCATTGAACGTGTGACTTAACGATGTCATCAGCATTGAGCATCGCTACGCCTAATCCGGCGTACTTGAGCATGGATATATCGTTATGGTTATCACCGACGGCAATGACGTCATCGGCGTGATAACCGAGTTCTGCGATGTATTCAGCAAGGCGTAGGCCCTTACTGTTACCTTTCGCAGCAAAGTCGATTCGGTTTGACCAAGAACGCTCACCGTTGAAGTTCTCTTCTATCCATGGGTGTTGCATTAAACGGTCTACTGAGTCTTGGCTACCTTCCACCACAAACTTCCAAACGTGTTCGGCTTGCTGAGCCGTTTCAATGAATGATTCCACTTGGTAAATTTGAGGGCGATGTTGCTCTGGTGCCGTTTCTGCCCAACTTTCCAATGCCAACATGTAGGCAAATGGGTTGTAGTGTGAGTACGTCATGGCATGCGTGATGTACATGACCATTTTGAGCTGAAACTCATCTGCCATATCGATGAAGGTCAGCGCTTTATCTTTATCTATCGCGTTTTGAGTCAGTACCGTTTCAGTTTGATAGTCATAAACATAAGTGCCGTTACAGCAAATGATTGGCGTATCTAACCCCAATTCGTAGTAATAAGGTCGTGCTGCTGTGTGGTGTCGACCAGTCACAATCACGACATGACAACTTTGTTTGGCTTCTTGGATCGCCTTTTTCAGTTCTGGATGAATCGTGTGATCATCCTTTAACACGGTTCCATCGAGATCTAACGCCAGCACTTTATACATAGAGTCCTCTCACTTATTCCCTGAAGTCGGGCCTAATCAATATTGAAACTACTTAGAGCCGAAGCTCGTTAAACGGCTTACTTAAACAGCCTACTTAAACGAAAGCCGATTTACTGTTGGCCGTAATAAGCATTTTCACCGTGCTTACGTAAGTAGTGTTTGTCGGATAGTTCTGGCTGAATTTTGATGCCGCTATTCAAGGTGCGCGTTGCCAACGCCATTGCAGAAACTTCTTCTAATACCACCGCGTTGTGAACCGCATCGTTGGCGTCTTTGCCCCAAGAGAAAGGTGCATGTCCTGCAACAATCACGCTTGGAACGGCCATTGGATCCATTCGACGCTGCTTGAACTCTTCAATGATCACCAAGCCAGTATTTTTCTCGTACTCTTCAGCAATTTCAGAGTGAGACAATCGACGTGTACATGGGATGTCACCGTAGAAATAATCAGCATGAGTGGTGCCCAAGGCTGGAATATCGATACCCGCTTGCGCCCAAATTGTGGCACTGCGTGAATGCGTGTGAACAATGCCACTGACCTCAGGGAAAGCTTTGTAAAGCTCTAAATGAGTTGCGGTATCACTTGAAGGATTGAGTTTCCCTTCAACAATGTTGCCTTCTAGATCGACGACCACCATATCTTCAGCTGTCATATCGCAGTATTCGACACCTGATGGCTTAATCGCTATCACGCCATTAGTACGGTCAAACTCAGAGACATTGCCCCAGGTGAAAGTCACCAAACCGTACTTAGGAAGCTGCAAATTGGCGTCTAAGACACGTTGTTTCAATTGGCTATATTTAGACATAATTGCCTCCTTACGCGGCTTCCGCTTGCAGCAGTGCAGCATCAATTAAACGCGCCACCTCTTCAGGGCTTTTACATGCGCGAAGTTTTGAGAAGTCTTCATCAAATTCAATCAAATTGGCGACTTGCATCGTGCCTTCGATGTGTTCTTCAGAGTCTTTACCCGCCAGCGTGATCAGAACATCAACAGGTTCATCAACACCTTCAAAAGTAATCGGCGTTTCAAGCACGGTTAACGCAAAACCAGTGCGAATCACGCCATCCTCAGGACGGCAATGAGGCAACGCGAACGCGTCATGAATACAGATGTAAGGGCCTTCTTCACCGATTGCCTTGGTAATCGCCTCGTAGTAACGCTCTTCAGCAATTCCTGCCTTGACCAATGCGTCAGTACCGAGCTTAATTGCCGCTTTCCAATCAACTGCTTTTGCGTTCAGTAGGATAGAGTTATTCTTGATAAGAGATTCTTTTAAGTTCATGTTATTGCTCACTTATATAATTGTTTTTATTGGCTCAGCAGTGCGATACCACTGAGCCATTTATCATTATTTGTGGAAGTTGTTCTCGATGATGGAAACCAGTTCGTCGCCGAAAGTTTTCACCATAATCATGTTCTTAACCGCTAACTGTTGCTTACCTTCCGGCAGACCCGTGATCTTCGCTGCCAAAGCAACCGAAGTAACGATGATGTCGAATGAACCAAGGTGCGATTTGTAATCGGTGATAGCGCTGTTAAAGGTCGAACTTGGGATGCCTTTCTTGTCCAAGTACTCTTTGATTTTCTTAGAGCACATCATTGAAGAACCTTGTCCTGAACCACAGCACACTAAGACACGAACCGGTTTCTGGTCAGCCGCCGATACTCTAGACTCTGTTGTTGTGGAAACCGATGGCGCTTCAGCGGTTGCTGTCGATTGTTGTGGTGCTGCAATTTCAATCTCAATGCCTTCTGGCGTTACTGCTGTCATTGTTTCAGCTTGTTTTTCCGCGTCTTCTTCTGCTCGTAGTTGTTTAGAAGCGAAGAACATGTAAACACCAGCCAAAGCTAAAATCCCGAAGAAGAACATATTAGAACTAGAGATACCTTGCATAATTGGCGGGAATACCAGAGCCCAATCAGCCATGCCCATCCAGCCATTAAACTCAGTACCCGATTGAGCGAAGATGTTGATTGCCCAAGCAGAACCGACAACTTCGATAATGCCCATCACGAAACAGATCTTCATGACGGCTTTCCAACCACCGAAGTGGTTCGCAAATACACCGATAGTGGCATTCGAGAAGAACATTGGGATGAAGCCAGGAATGATCATGATAGGAGCATCAAACGCTAACATCGCAAGAACCGCTGTGAATTGACCAACAGCGCCCCACATGAAACCGAATACCATTGCATTTGGAGAGTATGCGTAGATAGCTGCACAATCGATTGCTAAAACAGCATTAGGAATAAGACGTTGAGAAATACCGTTAAAGGCTTCAGATAACTCCGCTACGAACATACGAACGCCCGTCACGATAACTTGAATAGCCACTGCGAATTTCAAACCAGTTTCGAAAATGTAGATAAACCAGTGCGTTTTGCCTGCCATGTCTTGAAGGTTATCAAGACCAAATGAAAGAAGGATAATGCCGAAGAAAGCAGTCATGACTAACGTTGTTGCTGCAATGCTATCGTGGAAAATGTGTAACCATTTAGGCAGTTTGATGTGATCAACACTGTCATTTTTGTCGCCAAGCTTTGGTGCAACTTTGGTCGCTACCCATGACGCAAACTGTTGTTGGTGACCAATAGAGAAACCCGCCCCACCCGTAACTTCTTGGGTAGGTTTGAACATGATGTTCGACGAAATACCCCAGTACAATGCCATCAATATTGCTGAATAAATGATGGTTTCCCACATACCTGCACCAAGCACGAAGTAGAAAACGGCAATGAGGCCAGCTTGTTGGAACATGATATGTCCCGTAAGCATGATGGTTCTGATACCAGTGACACGACGGAAGGCAACAAGAAGAATGTTTAACCCAAGAGCCAGCAATACGGCATATCCAACCCAAGAGTAATTGTCACCCATGGTTTCCATAGTCGACATCATAGAGGTGTACGGGTCAATAACAGACCCCGTTAATCCATGAATCTCACTCATTTTCTCAATAACCGGTTTGAAACCTGCTACCAATGTTCCTGCACCTACCTGCACTATCATGAAACCAACGATGGTTTTAATAGAGCCGGAGATAATAGTTGTTGCGTCACGCTTGAGTAGAATGTAACCCAGACAAGTAACAAGACCGAGTAGCAATGGTGCTTTGGTCATTACCTGACTGTAAAAAATATAGAAAATATCATATAAGAATTCCATATCTTTACCCCTGATTAATTTTTAATTTTAATGGTATGTAGGATGTGATGATGTCTAGTTTTGCTCACGAACTAGACTTTACCAATCAAAAGTAATCATTCAATGCTCACTTGTGATTACTTTGATTTATATCAATTAACCACACCCAGAATGTGCCTAATTGAGCTTGGGATCACACATAAAAACATCAATTTCCATAAAATCAACAGCTTATAAAACATTGTGATTGAAGTCTGATTTTTATAGCGATGTAGTTTGACAATCACGACGGTGATTATTAGAATCAAAACAAATCAAAAGTAATCATCAAATTGTCACAACGACATAAAGAGTGATAAAAATGAATGAAGTACAAAGACATAACGGCATCTTGTCGCTATTAGAAGATATGCAGACAATAAACGTCTCACATATCATTGATAGATTTAGTGTTTCACCTGCTACCGCAAGACGTGATATCGCTAAACTAGATGAAGTTGGCAGGCTGAGAAAAATTCGAAATGGTGCAGAACGAGTAGAGACTCAAAAGAGAAAATGGTCACCACTCAATATCAACAGCACTGAGTTCTATGAAGAGAAAGCGGAGATTGCACAAGCAGCCGCAGGGCTCTGTGACGCTGGCGATACAATCGTGATCAACTGCGGCTCTACTGCTTTTCTACTGGGCCAGCAATTATGTGGCGATGACGTTCAAATCGTAACGAACTACTTCCCACTCGCAAGCTATTTGATCAACGAAGATCATGACGATGTCATCATCATTGGCGGTCAATACAACAAAGCACAGAACATCTTTCTAAACCCATCCCCTAATTCATTAGGTGGCTACGCTGGAAACTGGATGTTTACCTCAGGCAAGGGTTTAACTGACGCAGGGCTGTATAAAGCTGACATGTTAACGGCTGTGGCCGAACAACAAATGCTAGAACAGGTCGATAAACTTGTTGTCGTGGTCGACAGTTCAAAAGTTGGCCAACGTACTGGAATGCTATTTTGCAACACCAAACAAATAGACATAGTCATCACAGGCAAAAACGCTAATCCAGAAGTCGTAAAACAGATTGAATCTCAAGGGACGCAAGTCATCCTAGTTTAAATCGCAGGGCAGACTAGCCCACAAATAATAATAAATTCAGCTCAGTGCCTTAATCCAAATTAAGGCGCTCGGCGCCCTACATCCAAAATTAATCAAATTAGTGAAATAAAAGGTATTATCATGAGCAATGTAAACGAAATCACTCGCGAGTCTTGGATCCTAAATACATTCCCTGAGTGGGGTACATGGTTAAATGAAGAGATTGAACAAACAGTCGTGCAACCTAATACGTTTTCTATGTGGTGGCTTGGTTGTACAGGTATTTGGCTAAAATCAGAAGGTGGCGCAAACCTATCAATGGACTTCTGGTGTGGTACTGGTAAAAAAACTCAAGCAGTTCAAAAAATGAAAAACCAGCACCAAATGATGCGAATGGGTGGCGTTGAGGCACTTCAACCTAACCTACGAACTGCAATCTTCCCATTGGACCCTTTCGCTATTAAAGAGATCGATGCAGTTATGGCATCTCACGATCACGGCGATCATATTGATATCAACGTTGCGGCAGCCGTTCTACAAAACTGTGGCGATCACGTTAAATTCATTGGTCCTAAAGCGTGTGTTGATTTATGGATGAAATGGGGTGTGCCAGAAGATCGTTGTGTTATCGCGAAAGTTGGCGACGAGATTAAGATCAAAGACGTGAACATCAAAGTTCTAGACGCATTCGACCGTACTGCACTTGTGACACTGCCTGAAGGCACTTCTTCTTTAGATACCGAGATCTTAGGCGGCATGGACGACCGTGCAGTGAACTACTTAGTAGAAACTACCGGCGGTTCTGTTTACCACTCTGGTGATTCACACTACTCAAACTACTACGCTAAACACGGTAACGACCACAAGATCGACGTTGCACTGCTTTCTTACGGTGAGAACCCACGTGGCGTGACTGACAAAATGACGTCTTCAGACATTTTACGTGCCGCTGAATCTTTGGATTGTGAAGTCGTGGTTCCTTTCCACCACGATATCTGGGCTAACTTCCAAAACGACCCACGTGAAATTGAAATGCTTTGGAACATGAAGAAAGAACGTCTGCAATACGGCTTCGCACCTTTCTTCTGGCAAGTCGGTGGCCGATACACTTACCCTACAGACAAAGGCCGCATGCACTACCAACACTTCCGTGGTTTTGCAGATATCTTTAAAAATGACCCAGAACTGCCATACCGCGCATTCTTGTAATTAGAAAATCAACCACAGAGGGAGCATGAGCTCCCTTTTCTTTATCTACTAAAATGGAATTTTTATGTTGTTGCGCGAATTTAAACATCACTTCAAGCGTGGTGATCTAGAATCAGCCGTCGCCGTTAACTCTCCGAATAATGATGGTTATTATCTAATGGTTCGAAGCAGTAAGTGGGGAGTAAATAGTTTCTTAGAGTCTGACAGAAAGCTGAAACCAAGAGTGTTCAAAACCCAACAAGCTCTGCTTAATGCTGCAAGATCAATTGGCTTCAATCATCAATCAGTCGATATGCAAAACCTCTAGAGCCTTCTGAACCCCCAGTTCATCACATGATCCCCTTTGTCCATCTCACCTTTACACTGTGAATATTGAAACTCTGTTTGGATAGGTTAGGCTCTCTGTCTAATATCAATAACAAGCCAAGACAGGCGAGCAAAGCAATGAAAGTTGACTATCAAAAACGGCTGATTCCCGTTATCCGTTATCTAGAAAAACGCTTTAATGAGCCATTAAACCTGCCAGAGGTAGCGGCGTTAGCCAACTTTTCACCCTACCATTTCCATCGTACTTTTAAGGCCGTTCAAGGCGAGACCCTTGCTGATTTCATCAGGCGATTGAGGCTTGAAGCGGCAGCCAATGATCTCTTCAAATCCAAAAAACCTATTATTAACGTCGCATTGGATTATGGCTTTTCATCGTCTCAGAGCTTTGCCAAGGCATTCAAACAACACTTTGGTGTTACACCTAGTGCCTTTCGTGATTGCGAAGATTACCAAGCATTCAGCGAGTTAACTCGAAATAGCAAGATTGGACACTCATTGCGCAAGAATGGAAACGATGCAACTGACGGCAATTCATATACTAACTCCGAACTTTCAACATGGACGTACTTTTAAGGCCGTTCAAGGCGAGACCCTTGCTGATTTCATCAGGCGATTGAGGCTTGAAGCGGCAGCCAATGATCTCTTCAAATCCAAAAAACCTATTATTAACGTCGCATTGGATTATGGCTTTTCATCGTCTCAGAGCTTTGCCAAGGCATTCAAACAACACTTTGGTGTTACACCTAGTGCCTTTCGTGATTGCGAAGATTACCAAGCATTCAGCGAGTTAACTCGAAATAGCAAGATTGGACACTCATTGCGCAAGAATGGAAACGATGCAACTGACGGCAATTCATATACTAACTCCGAACTTTCAACATGGAGTATGACAATGAAAACACAACAATTTGAAGCATCGAAACTGGCGTATGTACGAGTGACTGGCCCCTATGGACAAGGTTATGAAGAGCCAAGCGGTCGTCTTTATCAATGGGCAGAAATGAAAGGACTAGCGAGTAATAGTTGCATCTTTATCTATCATGACAATCCAGAAATCACTCCAACAGATAAGTGCCGAACAGACATCTGCTTGATGGTTTCAGACGACACTGAAGTGCCAAGTGGGATCGAATTAAAAGATTTCCCCGGTGGGCAATATGCGGTGATGAGACAAACGATCACCGAAGTCGGTCAATATGCAAAAGCATGGGATGATTTAATGAGTAACGTCATTGAATCCGGCATTGAAACCGAAGACCGACCTTGTTTTGAGCTCTACCACAGCTACGACCCGCAAACTCACCATTCAGACGTCAGCTTCTGTACTGCAATTAAGTAACAAGAGTAAATACAATAACAAAGCCTACTTCGCGTAGGCTTTCGTCTCTTTAGATCGCTTTACACGTAGCGCTACCGCTTATTAAAGCCTTTTGTTCCACTTCCCTTGATGGTCACGGTCGCAATTCTCTTGTGTATCGAAGTTCACGTGCTTATCGATATTTTTCAGTTGAATCCCAACTTGATTGAACGCTTGTTGGATAGCCCCAGAGACACACTGTTGATCTTCGCCATTTAAGAAGTTCGTTCTATCCTGATTGGTATCGAATACGCAGACAATTTTCAAACTTTGCGGGAATGAAGAGAAGTTGACCGAGTGAGTCACCCACAAAAAACCATCGAAGCCTTTCAGCGTGTCTTCACAAACGTCAGTTAACACGTCTCTGATTTGATTCTCGATTTTCTTATCTGATTTACGCATGCGGTAAAGGTCCTATTTAACACCTTAAAAAATAAGGTTTTTCGGTCAGTTTCGTACTACCTGATATTGGACACTGTGGCGGTTTCAAATGCAAAGTATTTATTGGGAAGAGTCGACTCGAAGATATATAGGAAACGCCTCATGCTTGATCACTGACGGGGCAATCAAACATGAGGCGAATATAGAATTTACGAAGATGTTAGCTCGCCGCTTGTTCCCAATCAGTCAGTAACTTCATGATTACGCGAGAGTCTTGGTGAGTCGCCATCGGAGCAGCAAGTTGTGTGTCACCTCGCTCAACTGCTTGGCGAATATTACGCACTTGATAATGGAAGCCGTCGCCTTGCGCTTCAGCTTTCACTTCACGTGTCGACGTTTCATAGATCTCAACCGTGAACGAGTTTTCTTCAGCCGGTAACCATGGGTTGGTGTCGAGAGTGATACAGCCTTTGCTACCTAAAATCGTGAAGCCATGCTTTAAGCCGTGGTCTTCTGCAGTATGGATTTGTGCGGTAAAACTGTCGTTGAAGCGCATCAGCGCCGACGATTCACAGATATTGCCATCTTGGCCTCGTCGACCGATTGCTGAGATCTGCACATCATCAAACACACTCTCACCAAATTGCTGTTGCGCGACAGAGTGGAGCAGAGACATTGGATAACAACCCAAATTATACAATGCGCCTTTGCTCGCGGGGTTCACGAACTGGTCAATCGCCGCAACGTAAGAACCTTGAATTGAGCGCACTTCGCCAATATCACCTGTCGCTAACTCTTGATGAAGCTTGGCGATCAGTGGATGGTTTAGGTACATCAGACCTTCAGCGAAGAATACGCCCGCTTCTTTCACTGCTTGCAGAGCTTGCTCGGTTTTTTCCATATCAACCGATAACGATTTTTCACACAGAATCGCTTTGCCTTTTTGAGCCGCTTTAATCACGTATTCGTGATGAACGTGGTTTGGTAGAGCAATGTAGATAATATCGACCGACTCATCTTCAATCAAAGCTTCATAGCTGTTGAAGGTTAATGCTGGTTGGTATTGGGCAGCAAACTCATTGAGTGTTTTCTCTGTACGTCCAGCGACGGCATACAGCTCGCTTTGAGCATCGCCTTTAATCGCATCGGCCATTACGCCTGAGATAAAGCTGGTTCCTAGGATTCCCCATTTCATGGCTTAGCTCTCCTGCTCTTGTGTTTTGATAGGTCCACGTTGCGTTTCAAAAGCTTGTACTAACTCCGTTATATCACGCTCAATAAACGCTTGGGTATGAGGCATACCAAAGTGCTGATTAATCGCTTCACGGTTTGCGTATTGCTCAAGCAAAATCACGCGAGCGCTTTGGTTTTGATCATAGGTTGCTATCGCCTGTAAGCAACCCGGCTCGCTCTGCATGTCTAAACAAAACTGTTCGATAGCTTCGATCGCAACAGCTCGTTCTATGTTGGTTTTGATCTTAAGTTCAGCAGTAACAAAGATGGTTTCATTCGTTTGAGGCATTTCACGCTCTTATTTTAGTTAATTATCGATTTGCCATTAATATAATTAACCCCTAATAATTGATAAACTCACCTTTTGTTTATTGTTTATCAACCAAGAGTGTTTAATGGATAAGTTAACCAGCATGAAAGTCTTCGTCTACGTGGTGGAGCAAGGCAGCTTTCGTAGCGCCGCGAACCACTTCAACTTGTCGGCGACCATGATCAGTAAACATGTCCATTCCTTAGAAACTAGTTTGAATTCTCAACTGATCCACCGCACCACGCGTAAGCAATCGTTAACCGATTCAGGTCAGCTTTATTATCGAGAATGTAAACGAATTCTTGAAGACATCAGCAATGCTGAAAACCTGATTCAAACCTTGGAAAACCAACCACAAGGGACGGTAAAAATAAACTGTCCGATCACCTATGGGAACAAGGTACTCGCTCCAATCGTAGCCAAATTCCTCGCGCATCACCCAACGATTAATGTCGAACTCGTGCTGAACAACGACCTTGTCGATCCTTATTCATCCGATATTGATTTGATTGTGCGAATCGGTGACCTGTCTGATTCCAGTTTAGTCGCCAGATACTTAGGGGATTATGAGATGTGTTACTGCGCGGCTCCTGGGTACCTTAACCAACATGCTGAGATTCGTGTGTTGGAAGACCTTGCACAACACCCATCGCTTGGATTCAGCTATAGCAGTCGTCGTGATGTGAGTGGTCGAGATGCACAAGCGCGGGGTGCGCAAAGCAGTGAATCGCAACTCCTAGCCCCTCAGAACCACCAAGCAACGCATAGCGCGGTGAATAAAGGGCAAGTACGTTTGATGTCGAACAATGGGGATGTATTGCGATATGCCGCCCTGCAAGGCGTGGGCGTGTTATTACAGCCGACTATCTTAGTCGCAGAAGAGATAGAGCGTGGAATGCTATTTGAAATATTGCCCGGCATGGCACCGTTACCCAAACCGATTCACTTACTCTACAAAACTAAGCAACTGTCATTGAAGAACAGAACCTTTGTCGAATTCTTGTTAGCCACTCTTTCTGAGTAACTAAGCGCTGACGAATTAGCAAAGAGGCTTCTATGTAACGAAGAGTTTTTTAAACAACAAAACCGCTAGACTGTTTGCCAATGGCTCATCAATCGCTTGCCAAGATCAGAAGGTGTGGTGTTATGGACGATCATCTCATCACATTGGTTGAACACCATGAAGTGCTTAAGTTCATCGCATAAGGCATGAACGAATGATTCATGATTTTTCACTCGCTCTTCAACAACCAAGTTACGAATATTGAGTAAGCCACTCTTCCTGTCTACCTTGCAATCCATTCGTGCCACCAGCTCACCCTGCCACAGAATCGGCAAACTAAAATAACCAAACTGGCGCTTGGCTTCAGGAACATAACACTCAAGAAGATAATCAAAGTTGAACAATGATTGCATTCGCTTTCGTTGAATCAACAAGTTATCAAACGGAGACAGTATCTTTAACTTGGTTCTAGAAAGAGGTTGATTCAACAGATCAAAAGCATTCGGCAGAGCATAGTAATCAGAGCCTTGAACATCCACTTTCAGCACCTGATTATCTTCAAACATCTGCTGGAGTGTTTTCTGAATCAGAGGCTTAGTGTTCTTAAGTAGGTAGCTCATTTCCGACGCTATTCCCACACCATTGGCTTCTAAATAACGCGTGATTAGATGCTCGATGTACTCTTGTTCTGTCGGCTCAGAGATATCAATTCCGCTCGGTAAAACTCGCTCGGTTAGGTCATACACCTTATGAAAATTCACTCGGCTTGGCACCATTAAGTCGCCTTGCATAAACAAAGTCTCTAGTGCCTGTTTGGCAGGTTTACCGCCCCATCCGCCGGGGTTTGGTCTATCCCCTTCAAAGTCTTTCGCCATTAATGGCCCTTCGCTCTCAATGCGTTTGAGAACATGCGCCATCAGTGCGTCATCCTTTTTATACCAATGCTTAAGCTTACCGCTCGCGAAACCATTCTTGCGGTGTAGGCTGAAGCGGTAGTCACGCATAGGCAGATAAGCGGCAGCGTGCGACCAATACTCAAACACTTCTCGACGCTCTAGCAGCTTGTCGAGATGATCAAGCTTGTAGTCTTGATTACGATTCCACAGCGTATGGTGGTGAGCTCGCTGAATCACAGAGATGGTATCAATTTGAACATACCCAAGGTTTTCAATCGCAGACAGCGTGTTCGCCAAAGTGCCTCCATTGCGTTGCTTTTTAGGTGGCAACTTCTTAGGCGGCAGCTTTTGCGAAAGCAATACCATTTTTTGCGCCTGAGCGAGTGACAGTGATTCCATGAGATTCAGACTCTAATTAATACCAATAATCGGCTTATGATTCAGCAATAAGTTCTTGAAGAATTTGCTTGTACGTTTCGACCGTTTGCGCGCCTGTGACTGCACTCTTACGGTTGAATACCACAGTAGGAACCGCAGAGATCCCCATGCGTTGCCATTCAAACTCTTGCGCTTCAATTTGCTTCAAGTTATCGATGTTCTTTAGGCGTTTCAATGCCTTCGTCGAATCTAGCCCAACGGCTTCAAGCTCTTGCGCGATAACCTCAAGATCGGACAGATCTTTCTGCTCTGAAAAATGAGCAGTAAAGAAGCGTAGCTTTAACTCAGTCTGTTTGCCGTGCGCTAATGCAAAATCGAGAAGTACATGTAGATGACGTGAATTCACCATTCTCATGCTGTCATAGAAATTGAAATCGAAACCAACCGATTTGCCACGCGCCGCCAGTTGCTCACGCGAACTTTGGCTCTCTTCCGCACTAGAACCGTATTTTCTCATGATATGGTCACGCAGGTTTTCGCCCTCTTGCGGCATATCAGGATTAAGCTCAAACGGCTGCCATTCAAGTTCAATTTGCTCCGCTAAACCAAGTTCTATAATGGCTTGCTCTAAGTTTTTGTAGCCGACCACGCACCAAGGGCACATTACGTCAGAAATAATATCAAGTTGAAGTTTCTTGCTCATCGTCATTCCAAATGCTCATTGATAAGGCATGTCTGCAGTAAAAGCAGGCATCCAATTTATCTTCAGATTACAACAACCTGAACAATCGTTCAAATTTAACTAATACCAATCACAGCACATGCAGCCAACAAAAAAGCCAACTCATATTACCGAGTTGGCTTTGATAAAAATCGGACTGAGCTTAATCGCGTTACGCTAGCAGTTTCTCAAGCACTTGGAATACACCAGCTTCAACGTTACTTGGCGCGCCAAAACGCGCAATCTCTTTTAACTTTGGGTGTGCGTTTTCCATCGCGTAAGAGTGATAGCTCTCTTTAAGCATTTCCAAGTCATTTAGATAATCACCAAAACTCATGGTTTGCTCGTAAGTGAAACCTAATGTGTTTTGCAGATGCTTAATCGCCGCACCTTTTGACGCTTCAGCATTCATCACATCCAACCAAATTTTCGCACTTACCACCACTTGGTAGTTGTCACCAAACTTGGCGTTGATGCTTGGGTTTACTTTCTCTTGTGAACCATCAAAATGGCAAATAGCCACCTTGATGAAATCGTCTTCTACCGCCAGTAAGTCTTCTACTTGCTCACGGCGATGGTAATACTTAGATATTTCCGCGAGAGCACGCTCATCTTTGGTTTCAATGTACGCCGATTTCTTACCACATAGCACCACATGAGCACCTTCAATCGCGCGAGCTTCTTTAATGATCTCTTTGATGGCATCAGTATCAAGTAAGCAGCTGTATAGCTCTTGGCCTTTATGCATCACCAATGTGCCGTTTTCAGCAACGAACATCATGCGATCTTTTAGCGGGGCAAAGGTTTCCATCAAGCTGTAATACTGACGCCCCGATGCCGCAGCAAAAATAATGCCTTTCGCTTCTAGTCGCTCATAAAGATTGAAGAATTCTGGGTCTAACTTTCCATGTTCATTAAGCAGAGTGCCGTCCATATCAGCAGCGATAAATTTGATGTTCTGTTGTGGCATTTCAGGGCTTACCTATAAGTAAAAATTAAATAGCAAATTATGATTTTTCGTTATCTTGTGTAACGGTTCTGCGTTCGATTATATCGCTAGAGTAGCCAGTGAATGCAATGCTTATTTCTGAGCTCTAATAAATCGCTTCAAACGCAAAACTGAGCTAACCGACATGTCGCTTTGAATGATTGAGTCCTACATACCAGAGGTGAACAAAACCCCTCAAGGCTATACGATCCTTAGACCTCTATCACTTTATTTGTTGACCACTGTAATCATGATTCTAGCTATCACTTCGACTTTGTTTTGCATCGTTACCATCAAGTTTTTAATCACACTTGCCAATTTAGCGCGCCATCGCGTTCACATTACGCCTAAAATTTCGTTGAACCGAACCAAGTGGCCAACCGTGTCCATTATTATCCCTGCGAGAAATGAAGAAGATAATATTGAGACCAGCCTCAGTTCGCTAATGAAGCAAAACTACCCAAAAGACAGGTTTGAAATCATCGTGGTTGATGATTTTTCTACTGATTCGACAAGGGCCATTGTTGATACGCTAATCGACGCATCGAGTGTTAACGTTCGCTGCATATCGGGAAGGAAATTACCACCCAATTGGCTAGGGAAAAGTAATGCTTGCATGGTGGGCTCACAGCAAGCAACGGGTGAGTATTTGTATTTTATCGATGCTGATACAAAGTCTGAACCCTTGATGCTACAGAGCGTTATCCATTTCGCCTCAAGACACAAAACGGATTTGCTGTCGTTCAACCCTAGGCAAGCATTCACATCAACCGTTGAGAAAATCACCTTACCCGGCATATTTCTTTCAATCGCGTCTTACATGAACTTCAAGAACGCAAACGACAAGTCAAAAGCAGACGCCATTGCTAACGGCCAAGCCATGCTTTTTACACGAAAGTCATACGATGCGGTAGGTGGGCATACTGCGGTAGCGAATGAGATATCCGAAGACATCGCTTTTGCAAAACTAATGAAGATATGCGGACTAAAAGCGTTTTGGGCTTTTGCAGACAAGCTCATGAGTACTCATATGTATTCAGACTTTGGTTCAATTTGGGCGGGCTTCTCCAAAAATATGAATCTTATTGTAAATTGCCAATCAAGATTCCAAGTACTTGGTGAATTCATCAAAACGAATATCATTGCATGGGCTGCCCCGGTGATGCTGCTTGTATCAACTCACCATTTCATCGGAGACCCTTCATCAATCAATACCTACTCCTTAGTGATCAATGCTCTGATGTTGCTCGCGTCCATTGTCACTTATCTTATTTTGATCAAAGAACTCTTTATACCAGCTCGTTATGCGCTAACCGTGCCTTTGGGGATTTCATTGCAAAGTTTGTTGATTCTCAACAGTTATCGCTTGTCAAAGAGCAATAAAATCACTTGGAAAGGACGAGCACTGTCGTGATCAGTAAGATTCTAACTTTCATTCTGGTTGCGACGTCTTTTTCAGTGTTAGCGTCGGATGGCAATGAGTGGAAGCTCGTACGTAATAAACAAGGCATCGAAGTCTACAATCGAAAAATTGAAGGTAACGACTTTAAGGAGTTTCGGGCAGAAGCTGATATCCAAGCCAATCTTACTTCAATCATCGCTTTGTTTACGGATACTTCAGTAGGCACTCAATGGGTAGAGAACATTGATGAAATGGAAGAAATCAAACATTTTAGCGATGCTCATACTATCACTAAAACCTATACAAAAGCGCCTTGGCCTGTCTCAGATCGTGAAGCCATTGTCGAGAACGTAATTAGCCAGGAACCAAACACATTAATAGTCACAATCGAACAACATGGGAAACCGAATTACCTTCCAAACAACAAGAAAGTGATTCGAGTCGCAAAGCTCGAGTCTCGCTGGGTTCTCACACCAATAGATAAAGAAACCACTCATATTTCTTATCAAGTATTGAGTGACCCTGGGGGATCTATCCCATCTTGGTTAATCAATATGGTCGCTGTATCTCAACCTTACAACACGCTCCTAGGGCTATCTAAAACATTGAATTCAAAAGATTATAGCGCTCATACTCTTGATTTCATCAAAGACTATAAATAATCAAAACACAACAAACACTCTAGAGGTATACAGTGTGAAAATTAAATTCACTCCTTTTGCTGCGATTTTATTAACGGTATCAAGTGCAGCATTTGCAAATCAAGTCATTGTTGATACTAAAGGCATTGATGAAACACAATATCATGCAGACATATATGAATGTGAACAGTACGCTAAGCAAGTTAGGCCTGAGGAAGTTGACTCTCTTGGAAAGTATATTGTAGGCTCAACCACCAAGGGAGCTGCGCTTGGTGCGTTAGGTGGAGCGGTGTCTGGCGGGAGTGGTCATGATGGCGCAAAAACTGGCGCTGGCATCGGTATTATCAGCGGTGCTTTAAAGCACGGTGCTCAAAAAAGACAATCAGAAGAGCTATCTGAACAGCAGAAGTTTCAAGTTAATCGTAACTGTATGATCAGCAGAGGCTATACCGTTCTTAACTAGCGGATAACCAAGCAAAATGGCGTTTGATCGATGTTCACGCCATTTTACTTGCTGAACTATCGTTAAGTTCAACCATCGTTACTGGAACGTCACCTCAAAATCTGTTCAAATTTACACAGAGCATTGACGCCTGTATTTAATAGGCTTACTATCAATCGTCTTTTAACGATTATAAGTAAGCGAGTTCACCAAGTATGACTGAAACATGCCAAGCAAAAGATAGCTGTTCTTTACCTCTTCCGCCGAGTAATGCTGAAGCAGAAAAAGAGATGGCTGCGTTAGCAAAAGCACTCGCTCATCCAGCGAGAATTCGCATACTTAGTATCTTGTCCGCTTTAGAAAAGTCGGGCGGTTGCTTGAACAGTGATCTGGTGAGTGAACTGGGCTTGGCCCAATCGACTGTATCAGAGCACCTAAGAATATTGAAAACCTCAGGTTTCATCACTGCTGAATCGATACCACCGAAGATGTGCTATCGCATTAACCGAGATAATATTCAGCAACTTGAGTCGCTTATCGACACCATTTTGAAATAGATTCATCGCGCTTAGTTGGTCGAATACTGAATAAACTAAGCGTATTTTTTTGCTTTTATATATCGCATTTCGACGATTTACGATTTAAACAAAAGAGAAAATATCATGAAACCAAAACTAGGTTTTCTAGATCGCTACTTAACACTGTGGATCTTTATTGCAATGGGCCTTGGTGTACTGCTTGGCATCCTGTTCCCACAAATCGAACAGTGGAACGAATCTATGTCGGTTGGCACCACCAACATTCCGCTTGCGATTGGCCTCATCTTAATGATGTACCCACCTCTGGCTCAGGTTAACTACAACCTACTAGGCACTGTGGTCAAAGATAAGAAAGCCATCAAACTGTCTCTGATCATGAACTGGTTTGTTGGTCCAATTCTCATGTTTGTACTGGCACTGACTTTCTTAGGTGATCACCCAGGTTACATGGTGGGTGTAATTCTGATTGGTCTTGCTCGTTGTGTGGCAATGGTTCTGGTTTGGAACGACATCGGCGGCGGTAACAAAGAGTACGGCGCGGCATTGGTTGCTCTAAACAGTGCATTCCAAGTGGTGAGCTACAGCTTTATAGCGTGGCTATTCATCAGCGTTCTTCCACCAGTATTTGGTTACGAAGGCATGATGGTTGATATCTCGATGATCGATATTGCACACAGTGTTCTTATCTACCTAGGTATCCCATTCCTAGCGGGCTTCTTAAGCCGTAAGATCCTAGTGTCGATGAAAGGCGAGCAGTGGTACAACGACGTGTTTATTCCACGCATCTCACCAATCACACTGATTGCACTGTTAGCGACTATCGTTCTAATGTTCAGCCTAAAAGGCGAGATGATTGTTGAACTGCCAATGGACGTATTGTTGATTGCTGTCCCACTGACCATCTACTTCACAGCGATGTTCTTCATCAGCTTCTTCATCGGTAAGAAGATGGGCATTGAGTACGATAAGAACGCATCAATTGCCTTCACAGCGACAGGTAACAACTTCGAGCTAGCTATTGCAGTCGCTATCTCAGTATTCGGTATCAACTCAGACCAAGCGTTTGCCGGTGTTATCGGTCCACTGATTGAAGTACCTGTGTTGATTTACCTAGTGAACGTGGCGCTTAAGATGAAAGACAAGTATTACAATGGTCAAACAGTTAAACCTAACGTCTAGCATCTAGAGCTAGAGCGAACAAAAAGCAGCATCACTTTGAACAGAAAGGCTCACACGTTAAACGGTGAGCCTTTTCTTTATTTAGTTTGATCCAATTTAAGTCTCGCCCAGCTTACGTTTCGTCTAATAGGCCTTTCAATGCTTGTTCAAGCCAAAGCAATGCTGGGCCTTTCGAACGTGTTTTAGACAAAACAAGATCAACGGGCGGCGACCATGTTTTGTGATCAAACGAGACATTCATATCCACTAAACGCTGCTTATTCAGCTCCTCTTCAACAAGGTGTTTGGGTAAGTATGCCCACCCTATATCACTGCCTAGCACCATCTCTTTGATCACAATAAAACTGTTTGACCACCATACCTTGCCCGCAATGAGTGGAAATTGATCCATTACCTTACCTTTGTCTCCCCTCAACATTAACTGGCGATGCGGGAGTAAGTCAGAAAGTTTCGCGACACCTGTTTTTGCGAGCGAATGACTTGGATGACACACGGCAATAAATGGTAAGTGGCCGATAAAGCAAGGCTCAGAGCCGACGTCAAAAGCCAAGTTGGTAAACATCAATCCAATGTCGGCTCTCTCTTCGATAATCAACGGATTGACCTCAGTTGTGGTACACGCAACCAGTTCAACTTCAGTAGCAGGGAATTGTTGACTGAATTCACTAAGGATCTTAGATAGGTTCGGGACCAACAATGAATCATCTAGTGCAATTTTGATGAGCCCCTCTTCACCGCTCCCCATCGCATTAACCGTCACATTCAGATCTTCAACTTGAAGCACGATTGCTTTCACCTGTTTAAATAACTGTTCGCCCGCTTGGGTTAATGAAGGCTTTCGAGTCGAGCGATCAAAAAGCTCAACATTAAAATCTATTTCAAGATTACTGATGCCTTGGCTCACCGCCGACTGTACCTTACCCAAATGACGAGCACTGGCAGAAAATGACCCTAATTCAACGGCATACACAAACATTTTTAGTTGTTCAATGTTGTACATTCTGTGTCTCTCCAAAACTTACCATCACGATATATGATGCTAACTATCTTTATATTATCACTTAAGTAGATATTATCTAGCCAAGTCATTAGCCCATCAGCGGCTATTAAATTGTAAAGAGAGTTAGAAAATGTCACATAAAGAACGCATGTTACACATGGTGCTATTTGAATTGGTTGCTTTAGTTTTGATGGCCGTGGCGGCAACTTACATTGTCGGTGGCGGAGCAGTAAAAATGGCAGGCTTAGCGCTGTCTTTATCGCTGATTGCGATGACATGGAACTACGTCTACAACTACGGTTACGACAAGATTTACGGAACAGACCGAAGCAAAAGAACCACGAAAACACGTATCCTGCACGGATTAGGTTTTGAGCTTGGCTTGATGACAGTGACTCTACCTGTCTTGATGTGGGTTCTACAACTCGACTTCCTAACCGTATTGATCATGGACATCGGCCTAGTTATTTTCTTCGTACTTTACACGATTGCGTTCAACTGGGCATACGACTCGGTTCGAGATCAATTGGTAGCGAAAGGAAAAGTAAGTGTGCTGAATTAATAAAGCCGTCTTCAAAAGAAGACGGCTCATATTATTTACCTAAAGTAGAGATTATTTGCTATGAGATGGCACTGTTCCCTTTAGATACATCGGACCATGCTGTTGTAATCGCAACGCGAGATTTACTATCAAGGTTATCGATAAAGCCATTATCACCAGCCTGAGGCTCAAAAGCGCTCATAGCTTGAACCAATGCATCAACCGCATTATTGGACAACACAGTATGATCTTGGGATGTGCCTTGATCTCCCATCGCCACAACAACTTGCGCACGGTTACCATTGAAGTAATCATTGAAAGTGACAGAACCAATGTGTTCAAACTTGGCTTGACCAGTATCACTTTCAGGATCGCGCAGTATCGACAATTTAAGATCATAGCCACTGCGTTCTAACCACAATTTCTGCCAGTCAATCCCATTGAAAACAATGTTGTCTTCGCTGCGAATGTCTTCAACGAGGTTGTCAATGACGTCACCACTTACAACAAAGCTATCTACGCCAGTGCCGCCCTTGAAGGTATTTTGGAATCCACCAAGTACCATCACGTCACTTCCTTCGCCACCATTGAACTGGCTGAACTTAGAAAGCGCAGCAGCAATTAGGTGATCATCACCTTCGCCACCGTTGAGCACCGCGTTATAACCCATTAACTTAACAACATCATTACCGCCACTAGCATTGATACGGTTGTAATTGCCAAAGACATTGGCGAAGTCATTTCCAGCCCCTAACTCAACTTGGTTATTATTACCAATCGTAACTGAGTAGTCTTGGTCGCCGCCTGTATCAACACGGTTATAGTTACCAGATGTGACGACATAATCACGGCCAGTTCCAGTGTCAATTTCGCCGCCTTCACCAAAGACAAACGACTCATCATCACCCGCGCCCAAGAAGACGTGATTGATTCGTCCAGCAACGACGGCAGTATCATTGCCTTCGCCACCGAACATCATATTTTCACGTCCCATTAGCACGCCCATATCATTGCCTTCACCGCCGGTAAAGATATTAGATGTTCCTGTCGCATAGTAGACATCATCACCTCGACCACCCCAGAAGTTATTGTTATCTCCTAGATACGCGCCGAGATCTTTACCATCACCACCCCAATTGAAGTTGTAATTGCCTAAAGAAACGTTGATGTCTCCATCGCCTTGCAAGTGACCGCTATTACGAAGGAAATCAAATGTTTTCTCCTTCATATTCAGTAGATCAGCCGTCAGGTTTTCTTTTAAGTTTTCCACCAGAGATTTCATTTCTGTTTGCTTATTTTCACTGAAAATGGTCGCAAACAAATTAGGTAGATTTAGCGAATTAAAACCAAATGCACGATCTTCTTTAGCGGAGCTATCTGCCGTTATTGCATGGCCGTTATCCTGAGCTCCAGCGACATTAGTGCCATTGACAGAAACGGATGAATTATCTTCTTCCTCTTCCGGTGCTTTTTCCTTCAAGCCGTGTGTTTCTGCGAACGTCTTAATGCCGTCAGCACCCATATTGATGCCCGACTCTAGGCTGTCTAGCAACTTAGCTGGGTCAACGAAGGCTTGTAATTGATCGCCACTAAACTCACCAACAACTTCCAGCATTTCTTTTAGGATTGCGACACCATCTACTGATTCGCCAGTACGAGACACAATATGCCCTGCAGCTGTGTAATCCACACCGAAAATATCACCTAGCGTTGTATCTGCACCTACACCGGCTAGTTGACCTAGAAGCTTGTTTTTTAACTGACGAGGAAGATCCTCGGGGCTGTAAGTAAACGTTGTTTTAGCTTGCCCCGTTGTGGAAAATTGTTGAGTCATAAGACCAAACAACGAACCCAAATTGGTATCAAGAATCGACTGAATATTATCACCGAACATAAAGTTCCAGTTACCCGTCGTCACTTGAATATCAGCGCCTTGGCCACCAACAGCAAAGTTAAACGCTAGCTTCTCATTCGCTTGTCGGAACTTATCTGCACGGCTCATTTTGCTTGAGTCAGAGTTATCACTTCCGCCTAACCACTGGTTGTATTGCTTGTTTAACGTCGCTTCAGCGTCATTTTTCAAGCCGCGGCTACTGCGTTCATTTTGAGAATCCAAGTCAACCAAGCTTGTGTAATCAACACTGCTACTCTGATCTAAGCCAGACATATCTTTAACGAACTTTTTAGCCCCAGATAATGTCCACTGTTGCTCTTGAGCGGCTAACCAATCTTGACCCTCACCTGAACTCGCTATGCTTTTTAACACACCAGAGATTCGAGAGGCGCCGTCAAACGGATTAACCAGAGGAGGCGTAGGAATTGATTTATCCATCATCACAATAAGATCGTTGCTTTGCCCCAAATTGAAGCTCACATTACGATTACCGATGAACATCTGTGCGCCTTCTAGAGCTTGATAGCCGCCAATATCAAAGCTGTGTTTACTTTTCCCATCACCAACATGAACCATCACGTTGTTGTCACCAAAAGCTAGAGATTTAAAGCCACCTGTACCGACTTTAATGCCAACGTTCGAAGTACCCCAGTTAACCGCGGTAAACTCACCATCACCAACATTGACTTGAATATTGCCAGAGTAGCTGAGCTTATTACTGCTGTTATCAGATGAAGAGGATTCAGTCTCATTCTTACGTTTTTCTGGGGCATTAAACACATCACTGTTTTCAGCAATTGCGCCGCGAGCGGTATCATCAACGTCGCTAGTACCTACGCGAGAAAGATCGATGTCTCCTTCTGCGATACCATTTCTTATACGCTCATGTTTTTCGGTCACTTCGCCTTGTTCATCCCAGCTAAGTGTCACTTTGTTACTTTTCTCTTTTTGTACCCAATGACCATTTTCGTCATGGGTATGTTTACGACCATTCGAATCAACAGCAACTTCTGAGCTACGGACAGAAACATCGCTACGGATATCGTTGTCACCCATCGATTGAATAAGAAGTCTTCCGAAGCCATTTTGTTTGTCATCACTGATTAGCGAACAACCGACCACACTAATATGATCAGGTTTAGCCTTCACATTTTCAGCTTCACTAAACGCTTTATTAAACGCTGCTAGTTTCACGGCTAACTCATCTGCGCTGTAACCACTTAAATGAGTATTATTGTTTTCAGATTCATCTCGACCATGACCAACAAGTTGCCAACGTAATTGTCCAGCTAACTTATCTTTAGGTAGCTTAGATGGGTCACCGTAAATCACACGATAATTGCCGTCTGAATCAAGCTGTACAACCACAGTGCTATCTGGATGTTTGCCAGCTAGATTTTCAGCAGCTTTGGAAACCGCAGAATCATTCTCCATTTGGATAATGATTTGACCCTCAAAGCGCGTTTCACCACCGTCAGATTGAGGGGATACTACGAGGCGTTCCCAACTGTTAACGTCTTTGTTATGAATATCATCATTACGACGGCTTAGCCCATCACCTAAATCAAGCTCATCCGCCACTTTTTTCGGCGTCAAAATATCGGCGACATCGGCACTGTCGAAAGAAGACTTCACACCGTCATGTAGCGTGGAAGTATTCTTATTGATAGCTAAACCAATCTTATTCCCGTCAAATAGGCTATGTACACTTTCACCGACTCTAAAATCTTCCGTATATTTGGCAACAATATGCAGATTCTTATCGGTATTCTTGATCGCCTCTATACGTATATGGGAGCCCGGTTTGAATAAAACCTCTGCCTGATTCAATTGCGCAAGGCCGGCAACATTGGTACCTTTCGCGTCCAGAATCGTTAGCATCACTGTCCCTTTCCCACCACGGAAGTCTTTAGCCAGCTCTGCACTAGTCGATGTAGAACAGAAACCTTTCTCTCCGATCAGTTGCCCTGGTGCAATACGACTCTCCAATTCCGTTAAACTTACTCCTGGCATGAACGCACGGTAAACAGTTCCTTCAAACGTGTCTAGCTTGCTCATACCTTTAACAGCATCAACAGAGTTGTCTTTCACGAAGTATTGAAGTTTCTCGTTCTTCCTCAGTGATTCGTTTACATATTGGTAGCCTTCACTGGTATACCATTGGATACCTTTAATTTCGGCATCATTTAAATTACTGTTGGCAACAACCTCTTCACCAGCCTTCCTTCCATCAAGTAACTCTTGATTATAGCGATTCTTATTGAACGGTTCCTCTTGTCCAATTAGAGCATTCAGGCTTTCTTCACTGACGTATTTCGTACCATCATCAAGCTGCTTAACATCCACTTTTGGCGTCTTATCATCGGTCGCCATCAATATATTAGAAATAACTGTCGCCGCTAAATCAGGCCGTGTTTTAGCCAAATCAGCAATGTCGCTTCTTAATGCTCCAATTGATCCATTATTGTACAAGCGTTCTGATAGTTGCTCTTGGATGCGCTTCAAAGCAGAATTCCGTCCTGAAGTCTCATGTTTAGCAACGTAAGTATCAATAAGGTTATTCAAATTCAAGGCAACTTCAATCTGCTTTAACCCTGTAGATGTATGCAATAGTTCCACCTGTTCGAGGATCTTCTGGTAAGACTCTCCGATTGGTTTCGCAAACACTTGGGCATCTTTCTTCAGCTCATCCTTGGTCATGACTTGTGACAAGTCCACTGAAATCTTGGTCTTATTACCTAGAGCTTCTAGGTCACTCGTCACGTCACCCACAGGCTTTTTAATCAGCGTTGTGTCAAACACAGGTAAATCAAGAATTCCCTGCATTGTCGTCTTGTCACCCAATGTCGGCTTGTAAGTAGCCAACGTATCGCCATCCATCACTACCACGCGGTTGAAGATCGCCTCACCTGCGTCATTTTTACCCAGCTTGTAGCTTTGAGCCATGTTCAGGTCGGACTTACCGAAGAAACGCGTTAGGTAGGCACCAAATTTCTCTGCGGACGAGAACTCAACGATGCCCGCATTTGGGTCATAGAAACCGTAAACACGATCCTCTCCTGAGCCTTTTGCCCAAGCCGCCATCGCGTGACCCGGCGCATCAAGTTCCAACAACACAGGTTTACCGTTAGCCGATACATCGGTGATCTTTTCAACCACACCGTTTACGGTCAGCGCTTGCTTCCCTTCCAGCTTTTCCTGCCATACTTTCATAGAAGTATCATGCATTGGGTTCTTAGCATGAATCGCAGCCAAGCTGCTGAGCAACTTGCTTGCATTGGCTTTTTCACTGTCGGAGTAAAGCGTTGGATTGCTCAGCACCGCCGCCGCAGAATACATTTTCTCCAGCAGTTGTCTTGCAACGCCAGTTTGACCATCGCTTTCTAACTGTTTCGCAACCAGAACAAGTTTAGAGAGAGGATCACAGCGTCCACCAAAACCGTCGTTCGATAGGTTCAACAGCATTAACTGCGGTGCAAGTTGCTCGGTGGCTTTCGCATCCACCACTCCAGCAGAGGCAATCTCACGGAACAGTCGGTTATACTTCTCAGACTTGTTCTGGAACGTCACTTTCAGTGCACGACTTTCGATTTCCCAAGCAAGCGCACCTTTTTGCTCTGCACTCCAGCTACCTTTAACAAACAGATCGACCAGTTGCTTGATGCTCATATCTGAATGGAAGCCGTCAACGATGTCCTTAGCATGGTCGTTTTTGTAACCATTTAGGAAATCTTTGGTGGTACGAATATCTTTCGATTTTCCTGGTACGCTAGTATCCGGTTTCAGCGCATCGCCATAGCGTTTAAAGTCTTTCTCTAGCCCTTTAAGCACTTCGCCCGCTTCTACCGCCGCTTGCTCAGCATTGAACAGACCCGAGACAATTTGATCGGCGTATTGCCCCATCAAGCGGTTGCTCGCTTCGTGGCCATAGAAGGTTTGTTCACCCGTGACGTTGTAGCCAGCAATCGCGAGTTTGGCACGCAGCTTCTCGCCTTCACCGCCTAGACCTTCGTTGTCTGTCAGCAGCAGAACTGGCGTCTCTTTTGGCAAGCCTTTAAGGTTCTTCTCTACCGAGAATTGACCGTTAACGGCTTTCGCGATGGCCCCTACAATGCCCGCAGGATTCGCCACTTCATGAGCTGTAATGGCCTTGGTCATACTTGGCATAGGACGGTCAAGCAATAAGCCCGAAACCGCTTGGCCATTTTGTGCAGCATAACGCGCTAAATCTGCAGCAATTGGACCACCCATTGAGTAGCCGTGAATGATGATGTTGCTTGGGTCAATACCCTTGTCATTCACTAGATACTTGAACATGGTGCGAGCGTCTTGATACAAGCCTTTTTCGCTTGGTCCGCCATCGCTTTCACCATAGCCACGCAGATTGACTGCGAGCATGTCGATGCCTTGTTTCTGATAATGACTGCGAATCGCGCTCGCTTGCTCTTCTGAGGATGAACCAGATCCGTGTAGGAACAGCACTACTTTGCCGTTTCCTTTACTCTCTTCGCCTTCTGGTGCTTTCGCTCCCTTATGGAAGTATCCAGACAAACGACCGGCTTCACCTTTCAGAGTCACTTTTTGAGACTCGCCTTTTTCGACAGCAAGCCCTAGCAATGTTTGGGTGATATCACCGACCTTACGACGAGCATCTTTAGTTCCGAACAACTCATTGTTTAGGAAACGAGTTAACGGACTAACAGACTCTTTGTCGCGCGGTGGCGTACCATCATTTTCGATCGCTACGTTTTCTTTGTGCTTCTCATTGCCTGATAAGACATCACTAACTTCCGGTTTACTGATTGGCGTTGCATCAAACACAGGCAAATCAAGGATTCCCTGCATAGTCGTCTTATCACCAATTGTCGGCTTATAACTCGCTAACGTGTCGCCATCCATCACCACCACGCGGTTGAAGATCGCTTCACCTACATCGTTTTTACCCAGCTTGTAGCTTTGAGCCATGTTCAGATCGGACTTGCCGAAGAAACGCGTTAGGTAAGCACCAAATTTCTCTGCTGACGAGAACTCAACAATGCCAGCATTTGGATCATAGAAGCCGTAAACACGGTCGTCACCTGAGCCTTTTGCCCAAGCCGCCATCGCATGCCCCGGAGCATCAAGTTCCAACAACACAGGTTTACCGTTAGCCGATACATCGGTGATTTTTTCAACCACACCGTTTACAGTAAGCGCTTGCTTCCCTTCCAGCTTTTCCTGCCATACTTTAATCGACGTATCATGCATCGGATTCTTCGCATGGATAGCTGCCAAGCTGCTGAGCAACTTGCTTGCATTGGCTTTTTCACTGTCTGAGTAAAACGTTGGATTACTCAGCACCGCCGCCGCAGAGTACATCTTTTCCAGCAGTTGTCTTGCAACGCCGGCTTGACCATCGTTTTCTAGCTGCTTTGCGACCAGAACAAGTTTAGAAAGTGGATCACAGCGTCCACCAAAACCGTCGTTCGATAGGTTCATCAGCATTAACTGTGGTGCAAGTTGCTCGGTGGCTTTCGCATCCACCACTCCAGCAGAGGCAATCTCACGGAACAGTCGGTTGTACTTCTCAGACTTGTTCTGGAACGTCACTTTCAGTGCACGACTTTCGATTTCCCAAGCAAGCGCACCTTTTTGCTCTGCACTCCAGCTACCCTTAACAAACAGATCGACCAGTTGCTTGATGCTCATGTCTGAGTGGAAGCCGTCAACGCTATCCTTCGCATGGTCGTTTTTGTAACCATTTAGGAAATCTTTGGTAGTACGAATGTCTTTAGATTTTCCTGGCACGCTAGTATCCGGTTTCAGCGCGTCGCCATAACGTTTAAAGTCTTCCTGTAGTCCTTTAAGCACTTCGCCCGTATCAACCTTCGCTTGTGTTGACGTGCTCGTCTCATTGCTTTCGATATAAGGCGCGGTGATTTTTGCCCATTTATCAGCATGCTGCGTCATTAACCATTCGGCTTTGTGATTCGCAGAAGCACTGGATTTAGGCTTTTTAACTGGGGGTTGGCCTTTGCTTGCCCGATACTCCTGATACCAAGTATCGAAATCATCACTACCACTAACCAAAGCGTTCACTTCAGCAATAATGACTTTACGGCTTGCAAAATCAAAATGATCGAGTGCCTTCACATCAACTTTTGCCGTGGATTCTGTTTTAGGCACAAATTCACTTAACACGTTCGGCACACTGCGGAACTCAAACAAGATAGCGGGCTCTGGCTGCTGCACATTTCCTGTCGTGGCGTTGTTGATGCCATGTCCTGCCACTTCGCCGCCATACTGGAAGTATTCAAATACACTCTTAGCAAGGCTTTCTGAATATGAACCTTTCAGCTTGCCAATGATTTGTTGTCTCACGTATCGTGAATCATCTGCACTAAGAAGTTCCAGTATTTTGACAGGCTTAGTTCTTGGCAAAATCTCCCAAGCATTTTTTACTTTCGGATCGGTTAACCCTTGAGCGTTTGGAGAGAAACCCTCCGATGCAGGATCCCAATCATTGATGTAGATACCGTACTCTTTGGCCAGATCTGCAGTTTTTGAATAGACCGATGTGAGATAGGCATAAACGTTTTGCGCAGCCGTCGGATCATCTAACTTGTGCTCATTAGAGTTAACTAAAAACTCATCTCTAAGTCCCGACTGGTACCAAGGTGCCGATTCTAGAAGTCTGACTTCCAATGACGAGCTTGAACCAAATTCTTTCGCACTAATGCCCATAGTGGCTTGTTGTCCACTAGGGGTCATCCCTATTGTCTGCCCTTGAGCTTCAATTGCAGTGCCGTTACCAGCCGCGATGAGGTGCTTCGAATTCGAGATAACCAGCGTAAAGTGTCCATCATCACTCACCAATTGAGGTAAGCTTTGGTGGTTTGACTGGTTGATATGGCCTGTAAACTCTTTCGCTAACCAAAGCATTGCTTCTTTACGACTTTCAATCGCCGTCGTATCACTGGTTTCACTAGGATACGTAACCAATTCAATTGTGTGCGTCTGCCAATTGTTCACCCCATTGATATCCGCAATACGAGCTGGGTTGCTATAACCGCCTTGATTCATATCTTTGGTTAACATGAACAATGGGTTACCCTGTGAATCATGCACATACCCAAACGTCTGTGCTGAATTCTTAGGTAAAACAACAACTAGACCAGATAGTTCGTTTTCTATACCAATTGATGTCGAGGCAAAATGACTTTGAAACCCAGGAACACTTTTTGAACTATGTTGACCCGTTGCTTGATTTCCTTGTCCACCACTTAACCCTTCTAAGTTCACCCCTGAAATACGAATATCTTTTCGGTTTACATCCTGTGACGCTCGATCTGCAACAATGATGCTATCGGCATTGCTCTCAGTGAACAGAGAAGTGATTGAGCTTCCGGTGTTTTTAGAACGAATACCCGCATTGATTTGTAGTCGATTTACGGCTTGAACCGCACCGTCTAGCGCTTCTTGCTCTTGATCGGTTAATCCTTCGCTAAATCGACCGTCCGCATCCTGCGGATTTATCGTATCGACATCGCTACTGGTTGTCTCTTCACTTTGAATAGAGTGACTTTCATTGGATAAACCACTGCCAGAGGCACCTTGACGATCAGGGCGGTCATTTTCGTTTTGCTTAGAACCTTTCGCGTCCGCTTGTGCTTGATTCGCTTTATTTTCAGCATTTCTCGCATCACTATTACCACGTTCTTCAGCGTCTCTAGCGGCATCACTTGCATTCGATTCAGCTTGTTTAGCTTCATTGGTTTTTGTGGTAGCGCCTGCTTTACGCGCATCAGCATCGGCTTTAGCGTCCGTAATATCTTGCTCTGCACTAGCGCGATTCTCTTCGCCTTTCGCAACACCTGCTTCTGATTTAGCCACCGAATCGTTGACGTTCTTTTGGTTGTCTTCATGAGCTTGTTTCGCATCCGCGATCTGCTCACCAGACACATCTTTGGCATTGTCTAATTGGGTTTGAACATCCTCTAGAAGACCACCAGCAAAACGATCGCGCCAATGATCACCAGACACTCCCGTGTATTCAGCTTTGTTGTCAAGGACATCAAGGCCTTGAGCCATTGCCGTTAGATCTTTAGTTACCGCTTCAGACTCTTCGTTCACAGCGTCGCGCTGCGCTTGACCATTACTCTCTAATGCTTCTTGATCGGTTGATTCTAATTGAGCCTGAGAACCTGATACAGCTTCAAGTTGTTTCTGCTTTTCTTGCTCTAAACGCTGGCGATCGGCTTCCGCTCGTTCTTTGTCAGACATTGCATTTTTTGCAGCTTGATTTTGTTCCGCATTATCGGCAACAGCATTAGCTTGGTGTGACGTTTCAGATTTCGCCACCACATTATCTAAAACATAACCCAACCCATCATTATGGCCTGTGCCTTTGAATTCTATTCGGTTGCTGCCAGAATTTGCAGTCAACTTAAGTGTTTTTTGTTGCCAAGCTGCTTCATCGCCAGAGGTTGAGAATACAACATCACCGTTCCAGAGAACCTCTATGCCTTCGTTACTTGAAATGCCTGCACGCTTCGCAAAATCAAAGCTAACCGCAATGACTTCACCTTCCGCTAAATCCGTTAAATCTTGAGAAAGACTTGTATTAGTATAAGTATCTAGCTCTGTTACACGTGAGCCATGGCCTTCGCCACTTACGCCATAAGCGCTACTTGAATATGATGCTTCTACGCCATGAGTAGATTCCCAACCGTCGCCACCTTGTTCAAAATCGCCGTTAACGATCAGGTTAGGTGCTTGCGCTTGATCTGAAGACTCTTCGATGTTGAGTTCATTTTCCATGTTGCTGAGATCAGGTGTTTCAACGTTGGTCACGCTTCCACTTAACCCGTCCCCTAGTTCGGAACCTACTTCTTCGATTTCATCCAGAGCGAAACCATCAAGTTTCGTGATTTCAGGCGTTGAAATAGCACCTCGCCCTTTCTGAATGCCTGATGACGAAGCTTCATCACCTTGAACTAGGTAATTAATCGCTTGGCTGCCACCCACTCCAAGAAGAGTTTGTTTAATATTATCAAACAGTGCTGAAAGCTTATTGCTGCTAGTGTTACTTGACGCGACAGCTAGGCTATAGAAATCACCGTTACCCACTTTGATAGCAACGTTATTTCTGGCATAAGAAGCGTTAATCCCTAGGCCATCACCTACGTGAATATTCACGTTTGCTTTGCCTTTCATCACCGCAACATTGAGACCGTCACCCACTTTGGTGTTGACGTTATATTTGCCCCATGCAACGTTAACCGAAATACCGTCACCAATTTTGGTGTTGATATTCGCATCACCATAGGCCGCCGTTACACTCAGACCATTACCCACTGTTGTCGTAATGTTAGCTTTACCTTTCGCCGCCGTGACCTGCATACCATCACCGACTTTAGTGACAATATTGCCCTTGCTCCAAAGTGCGTTGAAGCTATCTCCGTCACCCACTTGAGTAACGACGTTCGCTTCACCTTTCGCTAAAACAACATTACGGCCATTACCCACTTTCGTAATGATATTCGCTTTGCCCCAAGCTCCAGTGTAATCATCGCCATTACCGACGTGAGTAATGACATTCGCCTTACCTTGAACCACAGAAACTTCTTGGCCATCACCGACTTTGGTGATGATGTTCGCTTCACCTTTGGCGAAGTTGTATCGATCACCGTCACCAACGTGAGTGAAGATATTTGCTTGTCCCCAGGCCACGTTAACGCCTAATCCATCGCCCACTTTTGTGATGATGTTAGCTTTACCTTTCGCCAAACCAATAGTCGTACCATCACCCACATGGGTCATGACATTACCCACTTTTGATATCAGTAAACCAACGGTGGTTCCTTCACCAACTTTGGTTAAGATATTACCTTTACCCGCCAACACAGCTGCGGTTGTTGCATCACCAACATGGGTCACTACGTTTGCTTTCGCAGCTGCGACAACACCCATGAAGTCATCACCGACTTTCGTTATGATATTCGCTTCACCAAGGGCTAGTACGCCAGTAAGACCATCTCCTACGTGAGTCATAATGTTTGCTTTACCAAACATCGCGGCTAAGGTTGTTCCATTACCCACTTTCGTCATCACGTTTAGTTCGCCAGCAAATAAGCCTAAGCTTGTGCCATCACCAACGTGAGTATAGATATTCGCTTTACCGATCATTAATGCAGCAGTTAGGTCATTACCCACTTTCGTCATGATATTAGCTTGGCCAAGCATTGCAGCAAACGTGCTGCCATTCCCCACCTGAGTGAATATATTTGCGTTACCTACCATCGCGGCTATAGAGGTGCCATTACCCACTTTGGTCGCGATATTACCTTTCGCTACCATTAATGCGACTGTTGTACCGTCACCAATATGCGTAAAGACATTCGCTTCCGCGACCATAAGCGCTAATGCATCACCATGACCAACCTTGGTAAATACATTGCCTAGGCCACCCATTAGCGCCCACGCGTTGCCTTCACCAACGTGAGTGAAGATATTGCCTACGCCGATCATAGCGGCTATTGAAGTGCCGTCGCCTACTTTGGTGAAGATATTACCCGCAGCACCCATTACGCCAATTGTTTGGCCATCGCCGACATGAGTCAGTACGTTACCAATACCCAACATAATGCCAGTGGTATTACCATCGCCCACCTTGGTTAGAATGTTCGCCCCACCAACCATGACGCCAGTTGTCGAGCCATCACCAACATGTGTAAGTACGTTAGCGCCTCCTCCCATAACGGCAAGCGCATTGCCATTGCCTTTTTTGGTTAGGATGTTTGCACCACCAAGTGCGACTGCGGTCGTATTTGAGGCCGTATCATCACCGCTAATATGAGTAATGATATTGGCACCACCAAGCATACCTGCCGTGAGGTCACCGTCACCCACTTTAGTCATGACATTCGCGCCACCGACAAGTACAGATGCAATGTCACCCTTACCAACCTGTGTCATGACATTAAAGCCACCAACCGCTAACCACAGCCCGTTGCCAGACCCTATTTGGGTATGCGTGTTGTAGCCGCCTAGCATAGTCAAACGACTATTACCGTTACCTTTTTGAACTGAAACATTGCCATAAGCAAGCAAGTGAGCTAAATATTCGCCATCACCAATACGAACCAACACATTAACCGCACCGCCTGCGTAGACATCCATTTTGCCTTGCTTGCTCTGATGGACTAATACGTTAGCCAAGCCAGCACCACGGAAAGTAAGATCGCCTTCATCGCCACTTTTAACAATAACGTTAGCCGCGCCGCCGCCAATAAATTCGGTATCACCAAACTTAGAGCTATGAAGAATAACGTTAGCAATCCCTCCGCCATTAAAATGAACATCGCCGCGGGTAACGTTGGACTTGATAACGTTACCGCCACCTATGCCATTAAAACGAACATCCCCAGAGCTTTCACCGGTATCGGTAGAAGGTTTGATCAATGCTTGTTCATTGTACTCCTCAATATCTGCGACCGTTTCGCTGGCACTTCTTACCGCATTTACACTGTACTGAAGATCACTCAGCGAATATCCGCCTCGGCCCATTGAGTGATAGCCATTTGCTGTCGAAATATCCTCATTGGCCAAATTTCCGGTGTAATTACCTTCTTTGTACCAAGAGCGGGCCTGGTACTTTAACTCGCCAGTTTCTGAATCATTCGCTAATTCAACAACCACAATTTTTGTATAAGGGCCAAGCACTTTCGCATACACATACGTGTTTGATTTACGATTTGACTTAACACCTTTAACATCAACTGTTGTGCCATTTGTAGAAATAGCATGGCCACCCATTTTTGCATCGGCCAAAACAACATCTTCAGCATCGATTAAGGCACCGTTTGCGTATGTAACCCATTCATATTCAGTCAGGTCTTTCTCAACAGCATGAATCGTAACCACTTGTTGATGTTCGAGTTCGATATTAGAGAGGGTGTAGCCGCCATTGATTGGATTTGACTCAAACCCACCTGAACCAGAAACATCGGAGCGAGCAAGGCTAGCTAAATGATTTCCACGTTTATACCAAGCTTCTGAGTAGTACTTAAGATTTCCAGTTTCCGAGTCATTATAGAGACGAATTTTGTTAATTTTGGTGTAAGCACCATCAGCGATAGCAAACAAGTAAGTATTTGCCTCTCGTTCTGATTTTATTGCCTTAACAGAATGAAACTTATTCCCGTTACCAATCGATAACCCATGCATTTGTGCAGCAGTCAGAACGATCTCACCGGCATTGGCATTGGCTAACCCTTCGCCTTTGAAATCGCTACCTGACCCTTTACGGGTAATCTTGTTGTAAGCCCCGCCGCCAGAGAAATGAATATCACCGTGTGCCACATCAGAGTAAATACTGTTGTATCCACCCACACCTTCAAAGCGAATGTTGCCACGTGTTTCCACATAGACATCATCCGATTGTCGTGTTCGTTCAATGCGGTTTGATGCGCCCGCTCCCTGTAAAGTGATATCACCAACTTTACCTTTGCGAACGAGATGGTTATCGGCACCCGCCCCACGGAAAGTGATATTACCCGTTTCCACTCGCGAGCTAATACTGTTAGCAGCACCAACACCATCAAATGTCACATTACCGCGAGAGCCCTGGTATTGATTGAACCAAGTTCGATCAAGTTTGTTACCGGCTCCTGCACCAGTAAAAGATAAGTTTCCTTGGTTTGTTTCATGCCAAAGGCTGTTATAGCCACCAGCACCACCAAATGTCACATTACCACTTAGGCCTTTACGGGTTATCCCATTATATGCAGCAACACCACCATAATTTACGTCACCGCGATTACCTAGATGATCAATAGAAACTCCGCCAGCAGCGCCAGCGAATGAAACGCTTCCATCGCCACTTTTGTTAATATCCGCATACCCGGCAGCACCTTTTACATTTAGGTTGCCAACAGAGTCTTCTACTCTTAGATATGCCGCACCACCTACTACCGTATCATTTCCGCTACCCGTATAAACCGTCGCCCCGATTGAACCGACAGTGACGTGATCATCACCTCCACGAGCATGTATTTCGCCGCCAAAACCGATAGCAACAATGTTGTTGTTACCTTCATCGGCGGAATAGTTCCCTGTAAAGAAGTATTCAACACTTCTCCAAAATGGTTTTCCCATAAAAAAAACTCTAAATTTGGGTTAAATAGAAAACCACTGTACTTTTCTGATACAGCGATCATTTTGAACATCGACCTTGCCGCGGACAGTGCAAACTTTCTGCCCCTTCCACGGAAGGAATACACGGCGTCGAAGGTCATTTACGACCTCTCGACCATGCCCGAATGGCGCTATCATCTCTGGAATATAAATATGCTGACCGGACCGCCAGTCAGATAAAGAGATTTCTCGATCCCCTGATAGCAGTGCATCTCGACTCTGCTCAGACAAAAACGCCCAATTACAATATGCAATTGGGCGACCTTGTTCATCTTCGTAATAGCAAAACTGGTTTAGCTCAAACGCCGGCATAATGCGCTGCTGCCATTCAGCAACAACGTATCTGCTGTGGAGAGGAGAATGCTGACTTAACAACATCACCCCACCAATTAAATTTTTAATTTGAGCTAAGGTAAGATTTGCTGATTGATGTGTAATAGACATAGGCTCTATATCACCGAATACAGCTATTATTTAGCTTTAGAAGCTCTCTTCTTTGGCGCAGGTTTTTCTTCTGTCTGCACTTCTTCAGTCTGATCAACATTAGGCTCGTCTGAAGGTAAAAAACCTGCTGCAACTAGCTTGTCAAATTCTGCCGACATACGAGGATCTTCGAGCATATTTTTAACCATTGAGACCATATACATAAAACCAGAAGCTGGCATATGAACGACTTGTTTAAGTTCGAGGTCACCATCATTTTCAGCCATTACACCACTAGCCATATTGTTTTGATCTTGACCTACGAAATAAAGAGAGAAAACACCTTTATTGTAATTAACACTAGATACTGTTTGAACAAATTTTTCTGTCATAAATTAAACCCGATTAATTATATACAACGGCTTGATTAGCCTTGGAAACAACTATTATTAAAATAGAAAAACACCAAATAAGAATTAATGGTGTTTTATAAATTAATTTTACACCTCAAAAAAATTTGAATCAACTTACTTTTATTTTTGTTTTAGAGTATATATTCTATTAATTGAAACACTAAAAAATCTCATTATCATAATAAAAAAATAAACAATGTATTTTCCAAGAAAAATATTGCATGTTTTATTTTAATTATTAGTAAATATAAATTTGAAGAGTTCCTAAGGTGCTGATACTATGCCGCCCTTTTTTAAACACCATAAAAATCAGCAATGAAGCTTAAATAATGACACAGAATGAAGTTCTAACCCTGAAGTGTATAAACCTGTACTTAAGTATTTTAGGCGTAAAAAAAGACATAACGAATATAAAAAACACAACTGAAGAATCAAACAGCTTCAACGATGAATTAAAAAAAATACAAATAAACAACAAAGTTAATGTTGTAATTAAGCGTTCAAAAACAAAAAAAATTAACAATATAACAACACCTGTTATTCTATTTGATGCTCAAGGGTTACCATTTATTTTAGCTAAAACTAATAAAGGATCTTGTTTAATACAAAACCCTAATAAAGAATCTCCTGAAGTTATTCCCTATGATAAAATCAACTCGATATGGAATAAAAGTTGGATTGAAATAAAACAACCTCAATCACGTTTTGATATCGCCTGGTTCATTCCTGAGTTTTTGCAACACAAAAGAATACTCGGGGAAATTTTTTTGTTTTCTTTTGTATTGCAAATACTCGCCTTAATCTCACCGCTATTTTTTCAGGTTGTGATGGATAAAGTGCTTGTACATCAAGCTTGGTCAACCCTTGATGTGCTTGTGATTGGACTTGTGATCACTGGCATTGTAGAGGTTATACTTCGCGGCTTACGCGAATATCAATATGCGCACACAGCCAATAGAATTGATATTCAATTAGGACTTAAGTTAGTAAAGCACTTGTTTGGCCTTCCTTTGATGTTCTTCAAAACACGCCAAGTAGGAGCCATCGTAACTCGCGTGCGTGAGCTTGATACCGTACGAGAATTCTTAACAGGCTCGATGTTTACTTTAACGGTCGAGTTCTTGTTCATGTTTGTCTTCCTCTACGTAATGAGCTTACTTTCGTCGACCCTCACATGGTTATTTATTGCAACCATTCCTCTTTATGTATTGCTCGCTTGGTGGCTTACGCCTCGAATGCAAGCGGCGGTAGAAGAGCAATTTACGCACGCCGCTGCAAATACCTCTTTTCTCACAGAGACAGTGGCTGGCAGTGAAACTCTAAAAAGCTTAGCCGTAGAGCCTCGCTTTGTTCGCCGTTGGGACGATCAAACGGAAAAAATGGTCTCTACTGGGTACGTGGTTCAGCAACTCAACAACCGATCCAACCATGTCGTTCAACTCATCCAGAAAGTAACAAGTGTTGGAGTTCTGTGGTTAGGGGCAACAGAAGTACTGTCATTGGAGATGACTATCGGCCAACTGATCGCTTTTAATATGATGACAAACCATATAGCCCAACCTTTATCACGCATGGTTGAGTTATGGGGACAATTTATTCAAACGCGCGTGGCACTAGAAAAATTGGGAGACATGCTCAATTTGCCGGTAGAACAACATACAGGTAACGACATGGTGACAATGCAAGGGGCTATTTCTTTCAAAAACGTTCTGTTTCGTTACCAACTTGATACCCCTCCTACTCTCCATAATTTATCTTTGGATATACAAGCAGGAGAAACCTTAGGCGTTGTCGGCACATCTGGTTCTGGGAAAAGCACCTTAGCTCGATTATTACTGCGACTATACAACCCAGAGCAAGGGTTAATCACGGTTGATGACACTCCACTGAATCAAATTAGTATTCAGCAACTGCGCCAACAAATCGGCATAGTGCTGCAAGAAAACTATTTATTTAACAAAAGCGTTTGCGAGAATATTGCCCAATCAAAACCTGAGGCAAGCTTAGAAGAGGTTATCGAAGCGGCGAAGCTCTCTGGAGCCCACGAGTTTATTATGAAGCTCCCAATTGGCTATGACACGATATTAGCCGAAGGCGGGCAATCTCTTTCTGGCGGGCAGAAGCAACGGCTCGCGATTGCACGAACTCTGCTTTCTAACCCCAAAATCATTATTTTAGATGAAGCTACTAGTGCACTTGACGATGAATCACAGGCGTTGATTCAATCCAATATGGCGAACATCGCAAAGGGCCGAACGGTCATTACTATCGCTCACCGATTATCCACCGTACGAGATTGTGATCGAATTATTGTTCTTCACCAAGGGAGTATCGTCGAGCAAGGCAGCCACCAACAATTATTAACGTTGGGTAAACAGTACAAACAGTTGTGGCAACTTCAACAAGAGCTCAAACAAGAGGATTCAAACGCATGAAAAGCGTAATCAAGCAATTCTTGGCTAGATTCAAGTTCAACCAAGCCGCAGAGAACCACTACGAGTTTTTGCCTGCACACCTCGCTTTGTCACAGCGCCCTCCTTCACCATTTGCTCGTTTAACGGCAATCACTCTTAGCCTAGGGGTAATGGCGGTATTGCTTTGGGCGTATTGGGGAAAACTGGACGTACAAGCGACAGCAACCGGGCGTTTCGTTGTCTCTGGACGTTCACAAGTAATTCAATCTTATGAACAAAGTAGAGTCCTCTCCATTCACGTTAAGGACGGGCAGCGAGTTGATAAAGGCGCGCCACTTCTTACTCTCGACACCCTAGGCATTAATCAAGATATTACACGTCTCATCACTCAATCCGAATATCAGACAAATGAGTTAGTTCGCTACCGATCTCTGAACAGTGGCCTTCCACTCTCTAAAGACCTTCTATTTTCGACCTTACCATCGGCACAGCAGACATTAATCAATGAAAACCACCTTAGCGAGAAACGCGAGTACGAGTCGACTCTTGCAAGTATCAAGGCAGAAATGCACGTCAACAATGCATCACAGGCAGCCCGTCAAAGCGACATCAACGCCTTAATTCAGTTGACCGAAAATATTAGCCAAAGACTCGCGGCACGAAAAACGTTGAATCAAATAAAAGTCATTGGACACGTAGAGTATCTAGAGCAAGAAAAAGAGCTACTGGAGGTTCAGCGTCAAGTGTCTCAGCAGCGAGCTGAATTAGAGGTTTTGAAATCCCAATATCACAGCCTTGAAGAGAGGTTAACCGGTTTCAAAGCACAAAAGCAAAGAGAGTGGCTTGAGAAACGAAAGCAAGCAAAGTTGCAGTTGGTTGGGTTAGCTCAGGAGTTATCTAAAGTTCGTGAGCGTGAACAATTAGAAATAATCCGCTCCCCTGTCGATGGCACAGTGCAGCAACTCAGCATTTACACGCTAGGCGCGGTACTTCAACCTGCACAAAACTTGATGATTATTGTCCCTGGAAATTCCGTTCAACAAGCAGAGATACAGATTCTCAACAAAGATGTAGGTTTTGTTTACCCCGGACAGTCAGTGACCGTAAAAGTAGATGCGTTTCCATATACTCGCTACGGCACTATCGAAGCGGAGTTGTTAAGTATTTCTCGTGATTCGACCACGGATGAACGTCTAGGGCTTGTTTTCCCAGCCCAAGTTAAACTCATCAATAACAATATCTTAATTAACGGAGAAAGCGTTGAGCTAACGCCTGGTATGTCCGTTGTTGCGGAAATCAAAACGGATAAGCGCCGAGTTATCGACTATATACTTAGCCCAATACGTGAATACCAAGCTGAGTCGCTACGAGAGAGATGAGAATGGATATGACCTTATCAACAACACAAGATGTGCCTATCGCCCAAGATACATCTTGCACTCAAGATACCTCTAGCAATCAAGATACCTCTAGCAATCAAGATATATCTGCCACAAAAGATAATGGCGGAATAGACGCCGTCGTTTATGCCGGAAATCACTTTCACAAGAAATCGACTAAAACACAGCTAAAACATGCATTGGGTGTCAATCATTCCAATTTGAGCGACATGCAAATAAGGGAAGCGGCGGATTATATCGGCCTGAAAAGTCAAGTAACGAAAGTAAAATCAAACGAGTTAGATACCCTTCCACTACCCGTTTTAATTGAAATCGACAATAGTTGGAAAGTACTCACAAAGTCAGCTGATGGTTCCTCTCTTTTATATGACCCAACCACTCAATTAGACCAACAGAGTGAGCTTAGTCTGAGTAGTCAATTATCGATGTACAAGGTAATGCTGGTCGCGGATGAAAGACTAAGTAACAAAGAAGTGAAATTTGGCCTTAGTTGGTTTGCCCCCTCTATTTGGCGTCAAAAAAGCCAGATGCGTGATGTGTTCTTCTATGCTATTGCACTTCAGATATTCGCACTAGTAAGCCCGTTGCTATTTCAAAATGTCATCGACAAAGTACTAGTAGGTCGCAGTTTATCAAGTCTTCATGTGCTCGCAATGGCCATGCTCGCATTAGCTATTGCTGAACCAGCATACAGTTACTTACGCAATACCGTATTTGGTCATTTGGCGAGTCAGGTTAATGCAGAGCTATCAGGGCGCCTTTATCGTCACTTAGTTGGCCTTCCACTCACTTATTTTAAGCAGAGACAAACCGGGCAAATCATTGCGCGAGTTCGTGAAATGGCACAAATCCGTCAGTTTTTAACGGGTTCGACGTTAATGTTAGTACTCGACTTAATTTTTGTGGCTGTCTTTATCGCCGTCATGTTCCACTATGCTAGTACTCTGACTTGGTTAGTAATCGGTTCATTGATCATCTATTTCTTACTTTGGCTTATCGCAGGCCCCTTAATAAGAAAAAAAGTGGAATCAGAATACGAATCAGACGCCGACGCCACAACCTTTTTAACTGAAGCGGTAACAGGCATTGAAACCATTAAAACAACTGCGACTGAACATCGATTCTTACATCAATGGCAACGTATACTCAGCCAGCAACTAAAGCGTAGTTTCGATGCTCAAAAGTCTGGGTTAATTGCAGGGCAAAGCATCGCACTTATCCAAAAGCTTACCGCCGCATTATTGCTATGGTGGGGAGTCAGCGCTGTACTAAATGGTGAGCTAACGCCCGGTGAATTGGTCGCATTCAATATGTTAGCTGGTCATGTTACCCAACCGGTACTTAGACTTGCTCAAATTTGGCAAGACTTTCAACATACTCTCATTGCATTGAAACGAGTGGGTGACATTCTTGATGAACCAAAAGAAAACAGTAAACAGGGGCTAGCTTCTGTCCCTGAACTCAATGGTGGCATAGAGTTTAACAACATTAGATTCCGTTACCACGAAGACGCTCCGGAGGTACTAGCTAACCTCTCATTAGAAATAAAACCAGGGCAGTTTATCGGTATTACAGGCCCATCGGGCTCAGGGAAAAGCACCATAACCCGGCTACTACAACGCTTGTATGTTCCCCAGCATGGTCAAGTGTTGGTCGACGGTATGGACCTAGCTATCGCGGATCCTATATCGTTACGCCGCAATATGAGTGTTGTGTTGCAAGACAGCATTCTTTTCTCAGGAAGTGTTGCAGATAACATTCGCCTAAGTAAGCCACAAGCTTCAGATGAAGATATGCGCCACGCAGCGCAACTTGCTGGCGCTCTAGAATTTATTGAAGAGCTTCCCCACGGATTCGATCAACCGGTTGGTGAGAAAGGCTCTTCTCTATCTGGTGGTCAGCGTCAACGTGTCGCATTGGCAAGAGCCTTACTCGTAAACCCTCGAATTTTGCTGCTTGATGAAGCGACTTCTGCTCTCGATTATAACTCTGAAGCTGCCATCATGAGCAACATGGACGAGATCTGTCGAGGTAGAACCGTAATTAGCATCGCACACCGCCTCAACACTCTTCGTCATGCGGATAACATTCTAGTTCTTGATAAAGGCCAAGTGTGTGAAAACGGAACTCACGATGAGCTGGTTGAGAAAGAAGGGCTTTATGCCAAACTCTGGAAACAACAGATAGGGTAATAAAATTATCATATCTATTGCGAGAGAAGATCGAACTTAGGCTGTACCTGAGTATCCGTATTTGATTAATTCAATATCAAACATCGTTCAATAACTAGAGTCTCAAACACCGATCGTAGACAATTCTTTATAACTTGTTGTTAACCAACTACGGCAAGTTAAAAGCCATGAACTGACTAACTATTAAAACTGCCAAACTACAACATAGTTGGCAGTTTATTCATTTATGCATATAAGCTCATTTGTTAACGCCCTTGTTACATAGCAAAAACATCACACAGCCCTCCCTAATTAAGTCTAATAATCCGCCACTCACGAAGTAGCATCACAAATCCAAACATAAACTCCTCGTACCAGTTGCGCATTCATTTACATATAGGTAGTTTGAGCGGCTTCGCAACCTATCAATTCGAGCAATGACGTTCATGCGAGCATCTTTTTCGAGCAAAAGTGTTCGGATTAACATTTCAAGTGACTTTAATTAACAATTTTATGCTCAAACGCTCACTTTTGATGTTCGTTTATTTTCGAGTTCGCAAATATATGCACAATACACGTGCTAGATAAGCAAAACTAAAAAGGACTCGAACATGACAACAAACAAACACCCTTCTTTATTTGGGCAATGCTTGGCTGAATTTATCGGTACAGGATTACTCATATTCTTTGGCGTTGGCTGTGTGGCCGCTCTAGTATTAACTGGTGCGACATTCGGACAATGGGAAATCAGCATCATCTGGGGCTTCGGTGTTGCGATTGCAATTTACTGTACTGCCGGCGTTTCAGGCGCACACATCAACCCAGCCGTAACGATTGCACTGGCCATGTTCCATGGCTTTGATAAAGCGAAAGTGGTGCCTTACATCATTTCGCAACTGCTTGGCGCTTTCTGCTCTGCAGCATTGGTTTACAGCCTGTACAGCAACCTATTTACTGACTACGAAATCGCACATAACTTTGTTCGTAGCAGCCAAGACGCACTATCAACTGCTGGTATCTTCTCGACTTACCCACATGCTTCACTTTCTTTCTTCGGCGCTTTTGCTGTGGAATTCGTGATTACTGCAGTGTTGATGTTTGCCATTTTAGCGTTAGGTGATGAGAACAACGGCGCATCTCGCGGTGCAATGAACCCTCTACTGATCGGTATTCTTATCGCGGTTATCGGTGGTTCTTTAGGTCCACTGACTGGCTTTGCAATGAACCCTGCTCGTGACTTCGGGCCAAAACTTTTTGCTTACTTTGCAGGTTGGGATTTCGCACTAAGCGGTGCTCGTGATATTCCTTACTTCATCGTTCCAATTCTTGCTCCAATTGCTGGTGCGTGTTTTGGTGGTTGGTTGTACCCACGTGTTATCGGTGCTTACCTACCAGTAGAAGGCCAAGGCTGCACAATTCCAAACCAATGTGAAACAGAAGAAGAAGCTGAACAAGCTCAAGCTTAATTCCTAAGCGACCCTACATTTACTAAAATATAAATAACAAAAGAAAAAGGATTCTTACCATGACCGAGCAAAAATACATTGTTGCCCTAGACCAAGGCACCACAAGTTCTCGCGCTGTAATCCTCGATCACGATGCAAACATCGTTAGTTCTTCTCAAAGAGAATTTACTCAGATTTATCCAAAAGCCGGTTGGGTTGAGCACGATCCAATGGAAATCTGGGCGACTCAAAGCTCTACATTGGTTGAAGCTCTTGCTAAAGCAGGCATCCGCAGCGATGAGCTAGCGGGTATCGGTATCACTAACCAACGTGAAACCACCATTGTTTGGAACAAAGAGACAGGCAAGCCTGTTTATAACGCAATCGTATGGCAGTGTCGTCGTACTGCAGACATCTGTGAAGACCTAAAAGCTCGTGGCCTAGAGGACTACGTACGTGACAATACAGGCTTAGTCCTTGACCCGTATTTCTCAGGTACCAAAGTAAAATGGATTCTAGACAACGTTGAAGGCGCTCGCGAAGACGCTGAAGCTGGCAAACTACTGTTCGGTACGGTTGATACTTGGTTAGTTTGGAAAATGACTCAAGGACGTGTACACGTTACTGATTATACCAACGCGTCACGTACTATGTTATTCAACATCAACGACCTATGCTGGGATCAGAAGCTACTTGATGAAATGGGCATTCCCGCAATCATGATGCCTGAAGTAAAACGCTCTTCTGAGGTATACGGTCAAACGAACCTTGGTGGTAAAGGCGGTACTCGTATCCCAATCGCGGGTATTGCCGGTGACCAACAAGCTGCACTTTACGGTCAAATGTGTGTAGAAGCAGGCCAAGCTAAGAATACTTACGGCACGGGTTGTTTCCTTCTAATGAACACAGGCCAAGAGAAAGTAACATCGAAGAATGGTCTACTAACAACGCTAGCATGTGGCCCTAAAGGCGAACCTGCATACGCGCTTGAAGGTGCGGTATTCATGGGCGGCGCATCAATCCAATGGCTACGTGATGAAATGAAGCTACTGGCTGGCGCAGAAGACTCTGAGTACTTCGCAACCAAAGTAGACTCTTCAAACGGCGTTTACGTGGTTCCTGCATTTACTGGCCTAGGCGCACCATACTGGGATGCTTATGCTCGCGGTACGATTGTCGGCCTAACTCGTGGTGTTAACTCTAACCACATCATCCGTGCAACGCTTGAAGGTATTGCTTACCAAACTCGTGACGTACTTGACGCAATGCAAGCTGACTCTGGCATCAAGCTAGCGAAACTACGTGTTGATGGTGGCGCAGTAGCGAACAACTTCCTAATGCAGTTCCAATCAGACGTACTTGATACTGAAGTTCACCGCCCTGAAGTAACGGAAGTGACTGCTCTGGGTGCCGCTTACCTTGCTGGCCTAGCGGTTGGTTTCTGGGACAGTATTGATGAGCTTCAAGACAAAGCCGTTCTTGACCGCACCTTCATGCCACACCACGACGAAGAGAAGCGTAACCGCCGTTACAAAGGTTGGAAACGTGCTATCAAGTGTGCACAGGTTTGGTCTGAGCTACACGATGACGATGACAACGAGTAATACTAAGTACTCAGCTAATCGTTAATCATTAGCCGCTGATCTAGGAACTCGAGTAATCTAATCGACTAGATTGTTCGAACCTCAGCAAACGAAACTAAAAAGAGCACTATTTTGTGCTCTTTTTTGCGTTTCAGGCTCAAATTCCGCGTTTTGCGCAGCGTTTTTGCGGTTTAGACATAATTCCTTACCATCATTACTTCTCTCTTTTCATCAATTCGAGCACAATAGCGTGAGTTTATATTTTCGATTTTGACGCGCTAGAGCCCTTTGCGCGCAGGGAGTGGTAAGTTAAGTGAAGCAGATACCAAGACACCAGCAGATTGTAGATCTGGTAAAAACACAAGGATATGTGAGTACCGAAGAGCTCGTTGAAAAGTTCGATGTCAGCCCACAAACCATCAGACGAGACCTCAATGAACTTGCCGATAGCAACAAAATTCGTCGCTATCATGGTGGTGCAACCATTCCTTTAAGCTCGGAAAACACCTCGTATAACACGCGTAAAGCGCTTAACTTCAACGAAAAAGACGTGATCGCCGACGAACTAGTTAAGCACATCCCAGATGGTGCAACCCTATTCGTTGATATCGGTACCACGCCAGAATCGGTGGCACGCGCACTCAACAAAAACCACAAACAACTAAGAGTCGTCACCAACAACATCAACGTTGCCAGCATCCTTCTACCGAACCCAGAGATCAAGGTTATCTTGGCGGGTGGCGAAGTGAGAAACCGTGATGGCGGCATAGTTGGCGAAGCGACACTCGATTTCGTGAAGCAGTTCCGCCTTGATTTCGGTATTTTGGGCATCAGCGGCATCGACTTTGATGGCTCACTGCTCGACTTTGATTACCACGAAGTTCGTGTGAAACAAGCTATCATCGAAAACAGTCGCAGCATCTTCTTAGCCGTCGACCACACCAAGTTTGGCCGTAACGCGATGGTTAAGCTCGGTAATATCTCTCAAGCGCACATGGTCTTTACCAATAAACAGCCACCAGAAGAGATTCTCAACATCCTTAAAGATTCAGCAATACCATTAGAAGTGATCGATACCGCTCGTCCTGTGAGCGAATAACTCACATAAGTGCTCGGTGAGCCACTTTCTATAATGAATCACGATTCTTTATAGAAAAGTTAAAAAAGTAAAACTTGCTCACTACCACTGTCGCTTCTATGCTCGAATTAGACTTATTTGAACCTCTGCTTTCATAAGCAGAGGTTTTTTTATGCCCAAATCACATAAAACGCGCATAAACGAAAATAATAAATGACCGCAAACGAAAGTTCATATAGGATTCAATTATGTTCTAAAATGCTCGTTCGCTCAGAAGAGGTCAAAACCATGAGTGCTCAACAAAATAATTCAAACAACAGTACATCTTCCACTTTAGACTTGATTGTGATTGGCGGCGGCATCAATGGCGCAGGCATCGCGGCAGATGCATCAGGTCGTGGTCTAAACGTTGGCTTATACGAAGCAAATGATTTCGCGTCTGCGACGTCTTCTGCTAGCTCAAAGCTTATCCACGGTGGCCTACGCTACCTTGAACATTACGAATTTCGTTTGGTTTCGGAAGCACTCGCTGAACGTGAAGTCTTGTTAAGAAAAGCACCTCATGTTGCTCAACCAATGCGTTTCCGTTTACCTCATCGACCATTTTTGCGCCCAGCTTGGATGATTCGCTGTGGCCTATTCCTTTACGATAACTTGGGTAAGCGCACTACTCTTCCTGGAAGTAAGACAGTCAACCTAGCAAAATCAGGGCTACTGAAACCAGAAATGAAGACAGGCTTCGAATACTCAGATTGCTGGGTGGATGATGCGCGTATGGTGTTGCTCAACGTGTTGGCAGCAAAAGAAAACAACGCAGAAGTACGTAACTACTGCCGTGTTGAAAAAGCGCACCGCGAAGGTGGTATTTGGCATGTGACGATCCTTGATGTCATGACAAACCAACGCTTTGAACGCAAAGCAAAATCGCTTGTTAACGCTGCTGGTCCTTGGGTTAAACAGTTCTTTGATGATGGCCTAGAGCAGGCTTCGCCTCGTAACATTCGTCTGATCAAAGGCTCACACATTGTTGTGCCACGCATTCACGACGAACCACAAGCGTACATCCTGCAAAATAAAGACAATCGTATTGTGTTCATGATCCCTTACCTAGATAAGTTCTCGATCATCGGTACCACCGACCTTGAATACAAAGGCGACCCACGTAACGTCGCAATTGATGATGTCGAAGTGGATTACTTGATTGATATTGTTAACCAACACTTTGTTAAACAGCTCGGTCGTGAAGACGTGGTTTGGACATACAGTGGCGTAAGACCGCTTTGTGACGACGAATCGGATTCACCACAAGCGATCACTCGTGACTACACATTGGAATTGGACGCAGAACTGGATCAAGCACCACTGCTTTCGATCTTCGGTGGCAAGTTAACCACTTATCGTAAACTCGGCGAAGCGGCACTTAAGAAGCTTGAACCACACCTAACCAACATGGGCGCACCATGGACAGCGAACGACACACTTCCAGGTGGTAACTTTAGTTGCAGCAGAGAGCAGCTTGCGAAGATGATCCACACTAAATACCCTTGGTCATCTGAAGCATTATTGCTTCGCTACGTGACTCAATTCGGTACTTACACATGGAAACTACTGGAAGGCGCAAATAGCGAAGCTGACCTTGGCATTCAATTCTCAAGCGAAGCGCATGGCGTTTATCAAGTTGAAATCGATTACTTGATCAATAAAGAGATGGCGATGACTGACGAAGACATCTTGTGGCGCAGAACCAAGCTTGGCCTGTACATGAGTGAATCAGAGCAACAAGCAGTAACGGATTACCTGAAAGAGAAACTACAAAGCAAGGTAGTGAGCTTTTCTCAAGTAGGCTAATTCCACCAGCCTAGACATGCTTCAGAACATGATTAACAACGAAGCTTAGCGTCCCCCGCGCTAAGCTTTTTTACATCCGCCCTATTTACAAAATCTTAGTGCTAATTGAGTTTGCCTATATCTACGGTTTCTTGTATCTAAATATTCTCATGCGTTCAGATAGAGACTGGAACGCAGAAACGAAAAAAAACTCCCGAAGGAGTTTTTGTCTAAGTCTGTAATTCGCCATTTAGATAGTCAGCAAAATTACCAACTCACTAGCCCGTTAAACGAGCATGCAGTAAATCTTTAAGCTCAGAACGATCATGTTTCAATTGGTGCATCGAGCCGTCATCAATGGGTGAATCTTTCAGCTCTAGTTTACGAATCTCTTTATCAAGGTTGTCGTATGTCTTCATATCTGCTGCAAAGCCATCGTCAGTTTTAGCAAGCTCAGCAATTTTGTCTTTCATTTCAGGAAATTCGTGAACAAGAGAGTGATTTTCACCTAGCATAGAAACCTCTTAAGTTAAGTAAAGTGATTGGTAGTACACATTCATTATTTACCTTAGCAAGGGACTCAAATAACAAATGAGATCCAGTACACAGCCTAGAATATAGACAGTTCAGATTCACAAATTTACAACATCCACCTAAAAAATAAGATGCTTTACATAGAAGAAAGCCTTGTAAGAACACAAGGCTTTATAAGGTAGATCTATATACAAGTAGAGTTAACAATCGTTATCGAAGCAGCTGAAAAATGTTTCTACAAAGAGATTAGCTACTGCACCCGCTTGTATCTACTTTATTCATTTGATCATGTGAAGATGTTTCAGAGCCTGTTGATTGGCATCCCGCCACAAACAATAGCGTTACAGATAAGATAAGCCATTTCATAATTAATCCTCTTTTAGTCATGACTAAAGCATAGTGCTTAAAAGCGCGAATACCTCAGTCATTAACTAAAGCCTTACCTGCCGATAAAGCCTTAGTTAATGAACAAAGCATCGCTTCATTAATTAACGACCCGCTTTTGTACAAAAAACTTTCACTCAACTGAATAAAAATCGCACAAAAACTAAAAGAGGACTGCTATGGAGCTAAGAATAAGAGCTAGAAGTTAATCGCTCGTCGCCAAACGTACTGCCGCTTCTGCATGGATAGCAGTGGTATCAAACAGAGAAACATCAGTGTGTTGCTGCTGAATCAGTAGGGCGATTTCAGTGCACCCCAGAATAACGGCTTCCGCACCTTGTTGGCTTAGCTTATCAATGATTTGACGATAGACAGCTCGAGATTCTTCTTTTACTTCGCCTCGGCACAGCTCTTGATAAATGATGTTGTGCACTTTCTCTCGGTCGTCCTCATCAGGAATCACCACATCGATACCGAATTTGTTAGTCAGGCGTCCTTTATAGAAATCTTGTTCCATCGTGAAAGCCGTGCCGAGTAATCCGACTTTCTTTACGCCCTGTTCAAGCAGCTTCTGCGCCGTGGTATCTGCGATATGTAAGATAGGAATCGTGATTTTCTCTTCGATCTCAGGAACGACCTTATGCATGGTATTGGTACAAATCAGGATGAAGTCCGCTCCGCCCTTCTCTACCGATAAAGCCGCGTCCGATAAGATGTCAGCCGTCTCAGCCCAACGACCTTGGTGCTGTAGCTTTTCAATCTCATCGAAGTTCACGCTGTACATACAAACCTTTGCAGAATTGAGCCCGCCAAGGGTAGCTTTCACACCCTCGTTGATGGATTTGTAGTAGCTCACTGTCGACTCCCAACTCATACCACCGAGCAAACCGATCGTTTTCATATTTTTATTCCTTTAATTTCCGACTATCCGATTAAACCGTCATGCGTTGAAAATTTATAGTACGTTCTTGCTTAAAATGAGACGAAGCCTTCGCTGTTTCACAAAAAAAGCTCGAATTTAAAATCCGAGCTTTTGAGGTTTTGACCAAGGGTATACTAGGTGTTAGTACACCTCGCACCAATCTGATTTCATGTCGATCAGTGTCCAATCCTCTCTGGAATTCGCCTCATCGAGCGCTTTATCAAGCTTGCCAACATGAGACTCACGGTCGTACTGCCACTCGCGCTCGGCGTCAGTGTGATGAACAATCATAGCCATTGAGTTGGGTTGGCTCGTTGCCCATTGCATCATGGCTTGATCACCGTCTGAGTTACCGACCGCTAGAATAGGTTTTTTGCCGATAATATGCTGAATGTTAGTGACCTTTCCGGCTTTGTCATCAATGGTCAAAATGGACGAATCTTTGGTCACCGTTGGTTTGCCATCGTTGTAGCTGTAATTATATTTAAGGGCGCTGCCGATGATCTGTTCTGTAGGAATGTTGTAAGCTTGCGGAGCCCACGCCCTCATGAAATCAACACCTCCACCCGACACAATGTAAGTCTTAAAGTCATGCTCTTGCAGGTAAGTCAGCATCTCTTTCATTGGCTGATAAGTAAGGTCTATGTAGGCTTTATTGAAGCGTTTATCTTTTGCTACCGCCAACCATTGCTCAACGTCTTGCTGGTATTGTTCAACTGTCATACCAGAATGTGTCGCCATAATAATTTTCAATAACCCTTCTTCGCCACTGCCCAGAACACTTTCAATATCATCTTCAAGTACATACTTAAACGGTGCTTCTGTTTTCCATTCAGGGTGTTCAGGCGCCATCTCTTTTACACGGTCTAGTGCAAAGGCTAGTTGGAAGTAGTAAGGTTTTTCTGACCAAAGCGTACCGTCATTATCGAACACGGCGATACGATCGGCTACCGCAACGAATGTATCGGATTCAGCTTTGGTGGCTTGCCCAACAAAGTCGACGATAGCGGATTTGCTCTCGCTGTCCTTCCAAGAAGGCAGTAAATTAGGATCACAATCTTTAGCAAAAGATGAGAAAGAGAGGCTGGATAAGATCGCGACGGATAAAAGAGTTATTTTCTTCATAGCACTACCATGTTGTTGAATTAATTACCGGGTTTAATGTAATTCATCCTAGTTGGTCTACTCTGATTTTCCACTTATGAACACTATAACCGATACTCATGTTGGTATTAGATTAGTACCACAGCTAAGCTGGCTGAGGGTGCTCTACGATGTATTTATCGAGAATTTAAAAAGAGACAAACAAAAAAGCAGAACTTCAATTCCTCAAAGTTCTGCTTTAACAATCCATGACTGCTTACGCTCTGCGCTTTTTGAAAGCGTGCCAGCCGGCGCTGAAAATTGTTTTTAACACCACACCGAGTGCGCTTAGTTTTGGGTCGGCGTTCTTGCCAGAGGCAATGCGCCACATCTGATGTTCATACCAAACCAGCCCGACCATCGCCATCTTGTCTAAAGCGGGCTTTCCTGTGGTTGGCACGGTTAGTGGCATGCCGTGGCTAGGGTCTTCAATTAACTTGTTAGGGAAATCAGGATCAACCGCCATTGTTCGCGCAATACCAATAAAATCGGTCGCCGAGGAGTTTAATGCTTCATTCATTGCTTGCGCAGTTCGAAAACCACCCGTGACCACCAGCGGAGTGCTGACGAGTTTTCTCGCCTTCACCATGTAATCCATAAAATACGCTTCACGTTTTACCGTGCTGGCCTTGATTGGTTCAGCTTTGCTCTTTGAACCCATCATTGATGGACTTTCATAGGTGCCGCCAGAGATCTCAATCAGGTCGATACCGTTATCACTCAGTGTTTGAACAACCTGCATCGACTCTTCTTCAGTGAAGCCACCTTTCATGAAGTCGGCGCTGTTGAGCTTAATTCCGACAGGGAAATCTTCACCGACCTCTTTTCGAATCGCGCGATAAACCTCAAGCACGAAACGAAGTCTATTTTCAAGTGATCCACCCCATTTGTCTTGGCGTTGATTGTGTCTAGAAGACAAAAACTGACTTACCAGATAACCATGAGCACCGTGAATCTGCACACCGGTAAAACCCGCTTGTTTTGATAGTTTTGCACTCAGCGCGAATTTATCAATGATTGCGATGATTTCCGTCTCAGTCAGAGCTCGTGGCGTATTAAAGCCTTTTTCTAATCCACGCTCTAAAGAGATAGCCGAAGGCGCAACCGGGCTATCACATAAGAATTTAGGGATTTGCTTTCCTGGGTGGTTCAATTGCATCCATATCTGCGAACCATTTTGTGTTCCAGCCTTCGCCCACTCACGAAATACGCTTAAGTCACTTTGCTCATCCAACACAACGTTTTTAGGTTCACCAAGCGCACCTCTATCGACCATCACGTTGCCCGTCATGGATAGGCCAATTCCTCCTTGAGCCCAACGCTGGTAAAGCGTGACTAAACCTTGCTTAGGATTATGATGTTTATCACCTAGCTGTTCACTCATTGCCGATTTGAACAGGCGATTTTTGATCACTTGGCCATTAGGAAGAGAAAAAGGGTCGTTGAGGAAGATCGGATTCATGCGCGTGGTTACTTTCTTTGGTTTATATATTGAGTCCAGTATGCCCTATTTTATCCGACAGTTTTTATCATTTAGTGCCTATTTCGAAGCAAGTTTCGCTCAATAATAAAATGCCAGCGGCATAGCAGCTGGCATTAATCGATTATAAATAGAATCTCAAAAACTGGGCTGACGCTGCTGAAATATGTCAACAAGAAAGGCTCACCCTCCCCTTTACGCTCATGGCAATTGTCGTTATTGTGATTCTCTACGCCATCATCATAAGGACTGTCTGAGAGTTATGAACAGCACGATTGAAACTATTCTGGGGCACCGCTCCATTCGTCAATATACAAATCAACCGATTGAAAAAGCACAACTTGATGTGATCATTCAGGCTGGCCTCGCGGCTTCATCATCCAGTTTACTGCAGGCTGTTTCTATCGTGAGAGTGACAGACAAAGAGAAGCGCAAACTGTTAGCCGAATACGCAGGCAACCAAGCTTACGTTGAGAACGCGGCTGAGTTTTTGGTGTTCTGTATCGACTATCAACGCCACGCTCAAATCAACCCTGAAGTGAAAACCGACTTTACTGAACTGACCCTGATTGGCGCGGTAGATTCTGGCATCATGGCGCAAAACTGCATGCTGGCTGCAGAGTCTCTAGGTTTGGGGGGTGTATATATCGGTGGACTGCGTAACAGCGCACAACAAGTCGATGAGCTGTTAGAACTACCACAACACACTGCCGTATTGTTCGGGATGTGTTTAGGTCACCCGGCACAACAACCAGAGGTTAAGCCTCGCCTTCCTGCTCACGTGGTGGTGCACGAAAACCAATACCAACCGCTGAGCCTAGATGAAATCGCCAGCTACGATGATTCGATGCAGAGCTACTACGCAAACCGTTCAAGCAATCAAAAGCAGAGCAGTTGGTCACAGCAGATCACACAGAAGCTGTCTGGCGAATCTCGCCCACATATCCTGCCTTACTTGAACAGCAAGCAGTTGACCAAGCGTTAAGCCGTTAAGCCGTTAAGCCGTTAAGCCGTTAAGAGCTTGCAACAAACCACAGCAAACCGCAGCACAAACAAAAATGTCAGCGTATTATGCGCTGACATTTTTTATTTCTACGGTGCTAACTCTTTTATAAGTATTTCTCAATCGGTAACAACTGTAAGAAGCCTGATTGCATGCGTTCCCACTTACCGGTTTCTGGTTCGCTGTCCCAACTTTGCTCGCCTGAATACCAATACACATCACCGTCTTCCAGTTCCAAGCGCCAACTGTTGTCGTCACTCATTGCTTGCTCAATGGTTTCTGCTAACGTTTCTGCAATCGCTTTGTTCTCGATGATCAAAACCGATTCAGTATTGAGATAGGTAGAGCGCAGGTTGAAGTTAAATGAGCCAATACTCGCGATGCTACGGTCAAACACCACTGACTTTGCATGCAAGCCATAGGCAGTCTCGGGCGCACATTTAAACACGTCTTGAGTCGACGCTTCACACAGCTTGGATTCTGGTTTTAGCTCAAACAGGTCGATGCCATGACCCAACATGTCGTAACGTCTGCCCGCATAAGCGGAGTGATTAGTCACCAGATCATTAGACGCCATAGAGTTCGTTAGCGCTTTTATCTCAACGCCCTTGTTGTTCAATACCTGCCACTCTTCAAGCTGACCATCATCGAATACAAGGTAAGCGGATTCCAATAAGATCTCTTGTTTCGATTCGCTCGCTAATTTCCCTAGAAGAATCGCGGTCGCTTTCGGTTCATCGGTATTGTCTGAATCATCAGGAACGGGCTGATCGTAAACAAAGCGCGCATTCACCCATGTCATCTCACCAATCACCTCTTTCAGTAAGCTATCCGCAGCCTCACGGTCTAATGGTAATTCAGGGTAATTTTGATAATGCGGAACGACAATATTATCTATCTTTGAGAGATCGGGTTGCTCGTCATCACCCAGCATATCGACAGGGTAAGACCAACGGCTGTTCCAGTATTCAATAAAACTGGTTTGAATGGTGTTAACTACCGAGCCCATGACTAATACATCGCGGTCTCGGAAATTGATTTCATCAGAAAGGTCGAAGTATTCATCACCAATATTACGCCCACCCACCACAGACAAAGTACCATCGACGGTAAACGACTTATTGTGCATACGGCGATTTAAACGAGAAAAGTCACCGACAAAGCTCAACCATTTACTGAAACCACGGCGTGTTGGCGTTGGGTTGAAGATACGAATCTCGACGTTCGGGTGCGCATCCAGTGCCGACAGCAAACCTTCACGTTCGTTGAGGTTGATATCATCCAACATTACGCGCACCTTAACACCACGCTCAGCCGCGGCTAATAAACGGCTAGCGAGATAGCGGCCCGATTCGTCAGAGTTCCAGATGTAGTATTGAATATCGATAGTGTGCTCAGCACTTTCGACCAGTGCTAATCGCTGTGCCAAAGCATCCCAACCCGACTCTTGCAGACGAACAGCGGTAGTCGCCTGCTCTAGTGCTTCTGATTGATATTCATCCGCTAAAACCGACAAAGTGCTTGGTCCATAAGAGGTGTACGGTTCTGCAGGGTGGTCGATGCCTTCAGGAAGTGAAGAACACCCACCTAAAACGGCGATTAAGATTAACGTTAAACTGATGCGTTGGAGCACAGGCATGTATCTGACTTCCTTTTCACGATGGCGTCTTTAGAAACTTTCCGTACAGCTTTTCAATGAACAAGCTATTCCGATCTATTCATTGATTATTACTGCTAAAGCCTGAAATTTATAGGTAATTATCCAGTATAAATTTAAAGGTCGGTAAATTGGCCTACAGATCACTTAAGTTGAGTGAGCGCCAAACAGTATAAACTCAGCGGCTTTTCGACCATTTCAATAGTGAGTTCAGTTCGGTCTGGATTGCAGTTCAAAGCCAAAGCATAGCCATGTAAATAATCCACCAGCAAATCCAACGCGTTTTTGGTTTGCTCATCGGTTAACGCTAACGGGCTCAACACCGCTTCAAAACGCTCACTAAACACTTCCATCGGCCCAAGAGATTTCATGGTCAATAAGGTCTCTAACAAGCCTCTATATTCATTGAGCATCGACAAGTAACTCACACTGAGCCGATAAAGATTACCTCGCCAGTCTTGATTCAGCTCTGGCTGCGCGACTTCTTCAATCAAAGAAACTGTGATTGCCTCAAGCAGCTCGTTTTTGTTTTTGAAGTAATGGTATATGGCCATCGCATCGACCCCGAGTTCTGTCGCCAACCCTCGAATGCTTGGCACTTTGCCACTATCTCGCATCATGCTTTTGGCAATGGTGAGAATTCTCTCGGCGCTGAGTTGGCTTGACCCACTCTTTGGTCTACCTCGTTTCTGATCCTTGACAGTCATACCGTCACCTCTTAAACTTTATTTCTACACTGTAGAATATTTTAATTTATTATCGTGTAGATGCCAAGTTTCTCATCGATATCGGAGTTAAAAATGTCAAATATTGTATTTATCGCAACCAGCCTTGACGGTTACATTGCAGACAAGCAAGGCGGCTTAGATTGGCTGCAAGCAATTCCAAATCCAGACGGTGACGACATGGGTTACAACGCTCATACCGATCGTATCGATGCGCTGGTCATGGGACGTAATACAATGGATATGGTGTTGAGCTTTGGTATCGATTGGCCTTACAGCAAGCCAGTCTATGTACTTAGCAATACTTTGAATGAAGTACCTCAAGAACTTGAAGGTAAGGTATTTTTGATGAAGGGCGAGCTTAAACAGATTGTCGCGGATTTGAATAACAACGGCCTAAAGAACTTGTACATCGATGGCGGCATCACCATTCAAAACTTCCTGAAAGAAGACATGATTGACGAGCTGATCATCTCGACCATTCCTGTCTTGCTTGGTGGTGGGTCTCCGCTATTTGGTGACTTAGTGTCCCCTGTCGATTTTACGTTGAAAGGCGTCACGACGTACCTTGATGAGATAGTGCAAACGCATTACTTACGTAAGCGCTAGAGCTGTTGTTCATCAAAGGGGCATGTAAGGATCATTGTTCACGCTACATAACGTTTATCGTCCCTACACAAGCCTCCCCTATAGTAGTACCCTTTATCGTCTCTCATTCTTGATGGTATCTGGATCTTATGAAGCTTTTGGTCGATCGCACTGGTGAACAGTTTTTAGAAATTCTGCAAGAATCGGGAGATACATTGACGGTTCAATTCATTACCAATGAAGGCAATCGAAAGGGTAAGCCGTTCCAAGATAACTTAAGTGGATTATTCCTCACGGGGTGGAAGCCGCGCACCACTTCAACCGCCATCGGATTAGAACGCTTTAAGCAAGGCAAGCTTGAAGATCCCAAAGTGAGTTTCGCATTGCACCAACGCTATCCACTGGGTCGAGACGTAAAATTACCTTCCGGTGATATCGCTACAGTCGCAAGTTACGCCAATACTCATAGAGATGGTTACTATATGTTTGTGCGCCTCAACGATGAGTTAACACGACTCAAGATTACGCCCGATTGGGAACTGCAACCTTCCGCTCAAAGATTGGCTCTGCCATATTACCCAGCCCCAAGAACCAAGGAAGAGCTCGACAACATTGATGATTTTGATGCGTGGGCGGGCGGTTTTTAAACACTCTTTACCTACGCCTAGTAGCACATAATCCCCAGGTTATTATCAATTTATTTTTGAAAATAATTCAAATGTGGCGCTGTTTATCGTTTTGAATATTCCTACTATTATTTATCCATCGATACAGACTGTAGCTCAATGAACAAAGAGTGGCGCTGTAAACACAGACAACTCACCATTTCGGTGAAAAGTAATATAGGTACGAACATGACTCAACTGACTATCATCGCAAACATCGTCGCTAACGAAAACAAAATTGAATTGGTTAAAGCCGAGCTATTAAAACTGATTGATATAACTCGCGCTGAAGAAGGCTGCATCAACTACGACCTTCACCAAGACAATGAAAACCCAGCACATTTCACTTTCTATGAAAACTGGACGTCTCGCGAACTTTGGCAAGTACACATGGGCAATACTCACCTTGCTGAGTACATGGCAGCAACCGAAGGCAGTGTTACGTCGTTTACACTTAACGAGATGACTAAGATCGCTTAAGTACAGCTCCAGTAGTCTGTTACTAGAAAGCACACTGACCAGCTATCGAATTCGATTTAAAAGCCCCGCGGCACGTCAGCGGGGCTTTTTTTTATTTAAGCGGATATCGTCAGTCTGCCTTAGCTAGAGCTTCAAACGGGGCTGAATAAAATCAATAAACGCCGAGATACGTTTAGAGACAGAGGACGACTTGTAATAAACCGCATTCACTCGCTCTCGGTCTGTGTTGGCAAGTTTGTCTTGTTCCAGAATAGGGATTAGACGCCCTGCTGCCATATCTTCCTGCACCATAAACCCCGATAAACAAGCAATACCATTTCCTGCTAAGACTAGTTGACGCACGGTTTCACCATTACTGGCTGTCACAGTAGGCGCGACATAACTTTGGTTTGGTAAAGGCCAATGGTTAAGCACTTTGTTACCCGCAAATCCCACAATTTGATGCGAGCTCAAATCTTCAGGTTTGGTGGGTAGCCCACGCTTAGCGAGATAATCAGGTGACGCCACAATATGGAGTAAGCTTTTGCCTAACGGGCGAGCGTGCAGTGTTGAATCGGACAGCTTACCGATTCGAATCGCAACATCAGTTCTCTTTTCCAGAAGATCAACGAAGCCTTCGTTGGAAGTGAGTTCCAATTCAATGTCTGGGTAAGCCTCTTTGAATGACTGCACCAACGGCACTAACTGGTGAAATACGAATGGACTGGCGGCATCGACTCTTAAACGACCTTTTGGCAACTCACCGCGCGACACGATTTCTTCTTCCGCGCTCTGGATCATCTGTAATCCCACCCTGACTGAATCGACAAACTGCCGCCCTTCCTCCGTCAATTCCACGCGTCTCGTTGTTCGGTTGAATATTGAGACACCGAGTTGCGACTCAACCTTACTCACCGAACGAGATACCTTGGCGACCTGCACATCCAACGCCTCTGCCGCCGCAGAAAAACCACCAGCATCGACAACGGTGAGTACCATTTCTAAATCATCTGAACGGGTTAACATGAGGCTCCTTCGCTATCTTCATTTTGTTTAATGTCATCTCGCTTGTGCTCATCACAGCTCAAATCATCTATGTCTTTTCGATCTCATCAGCTTAATCCAATGATCGGTTAACTCTTCAATTATTGCATATTTAACAAAGGTTATTTGTTAATAGCGCCATTTATCACAAATATATATTGCTAGATAATCCTCGCCATCAAACGAAGCGCTCCTATTGCAGTCACAAGCTGCCCCATTTTATCGCGCTCGGTATTTAACAAAGAACAGTAAGAGAGATGATTATGCCATTAGCATTACTTGCATTGACGCTCAGCGCCTTTGCCATCGGAACCACAGAATTTGTCATCGTAGGCTTGATTCCTACCATGGCGAGCGACTTGAATGTATCTCTGCCATCGGCAGGCCTATTAGTCAGTTTATACGCGCTTGGCGTTGCTATTGGTGCGCCAGTGTTAACGGCATTAACCGGAAAATGGAATCGTAAGGCGGTGTTGCTGACCGTGATGGCATTGTTTGTCATTGGTAACTTATTGGCGTGGCAAGCTCCGGGCTATAACACGCTGATCGCCGCACGAATTTTGACCGGTCTTGCCCATGGTGTGTTCTTCTCGATTGGATCAACCATCGCGACAGGTTTGGTTTCAAAAGATAAAGCAGCCAGTGCCATTGCGATCATGTTTACGGGTTTAACAGTTGCATTGGTAACCGGCGTACCACTGGGCACTTATATCGGCCAAACCTTTGGCTGGCAAGCGACCTTCTTGATCGTTGCTCTGCTTGGTCTTATTGCTCTTATCGGGAGCGCTATCTTGGTTCCAAGCAACCTTAAGCAACCACCAGCGGCGAAGATTTCGGCACAGCTAAAGGTTCTAACTCAACCACGCTTACTGTTGGTTTACGCTATCACAGCACTGGGTTATGGCGGCACATTCACAGCGTTTACGTTCCTTGCTCCAATACTGGAAAATGTATCAGGATTTGATTCGAGCTCAATCAGTTTAATCATGTTGGTTTACGGTGTGTCAGTCGCGGTAGGTAACATCTGGGGCGGTAAAATGGCCGACAAGATGGGCCCGATTAAAGCGCTGACCGTTATCTTCTCTGGTTTAGCCGCGGTACTGGTGGTATTCAACTTTACCGCTGTAAACCCTTATGCAGCCGTTGCGACTATTTTGGTTTGGGGTGCATTTGCATTCGGTAACGTTCCGGGGCTACAAGTGTATGTTGTGAAACTGGCTGAGAAATACACACCAGACGCAGTCGATGTCGCTTCTGGGTTGAACATTGCTGCCTTCAACGTCGGTATTGCATTGGGCTCATGGGGCGGTGGTTTGATTGTCGCGAAATCTGGATTAATGAACACCCCTTGGGTAGGTGCTGTGATCGTTTTGATCGCTCTTGTTCTGACTCGATTCAGTGGTGCGTTAGATAAGAAGCAAGCACAACAAGCTGTTCCATCTAGCATCTAGCATCTAGCATCTAGCAAGGATAGAAAAAACAAAGCCCGAACCTAGGTTCGGGCTTTGTCATTTAAATCTGATTATTGTCCGTTATCGATCGATTTCAGCACTTTACATGGGTTACCCACCGCAACCACATTGGCCGGGATGTCTTTGGTTACCACACTGCCTGCGCCAATAACGCTGTTTTCGCCAATAGTGACACCGGGGCAGATAATTACACCGCCGCCAAGCCAAACATTGTCGCCGACGTTAATCGGTGTGCCAAACTCAACACCCTCTTCAACTCGGCCTTTCACATCGAGTGGATGACCTGCGGTCAGGATTTGAACGTTCGGACCAAGCAGCACATTGTCACCAATGGTCACTTCGGCCACATCCAAAATCACACAGTTAAAGTTAGCGTAGAAGTTCTTGCCCAACTTGATGTTCGAGCCGTAATCACAACCAAATGGGGGTTCTAAATGCGTATTTTCACAGCCAGGAATAAGCTCTTGAGTAGCCGCTTTCCATTCAGGTGTGTCAGGAATACTGTTATTAAGTTTTTGAAGCACTTTTCGGCACTCAATTCGCGCCGAGTACAACTCTTCATCCCAAGCTTGATAAGGTTCGCCTGCTAGCATTTTTTGTTTTTCTGTTCTCACGTTACTTACCTGTTTTCACATAACTTAACTAGTGGTGGTCAATTCATACACCAAAAAACGCAATATCGCATATCTAGAACGGTCACAATAAGTTCGGTTTCTAACGGATTTCGAAGATGCGTAGCCAATCACGATTTGTAGGTAAAATATGAAACTCACTCACAGTTAATTGAGCCTAGACACGCTGAGCAACTGAGTCGCGAACCACTAAACTTCCAGTCGTACTCAAAGCTTTGGCTTGCTCAGTTTCACCGACAATTTGCAGGATCGCCTTTTGAGTCATTTGCTCCAATGGCACACTTACAGACGTGAGGCTTGGCGTTAAAAACGCACCCACTTTACTATTATCAAAACCAACGATAGAAACATCTTTAGGTAATGAGTAACCAAGTTCAGTTAACGCTTTAATCGCACCAATCGCCATATCATCGTTTTCAGATAAGATAGCCGTGAACGTTGCTTTGCTTTTTACCAAGGCTTGAACGGCGTGATAACCGCTCTCCATCGTCCAATCGCCTTGAACGACTTTAGATTCATCCAGTGCAATACCGTGCTTGGTTAGCACATCTTGATAGGCTTGATAACGCTGTTCATCGGTCGAAGACCCGGCTTTACCACGAATCACCGCAATGTCTGTATGACCTTGATCGATGATGTGCTCAACCATCAAGCAAGCGCTCTGATAATGGTCGGTGGTGATAGCATGATTGGGCTTCGATGGCATTTCACGGTTGAGCACCAGAATCGGTGTGTCAGTGCTTTCGATGATCTTTGCAATCTCACTTTCGGTTAAGCACTGTGGATAGATGATGATGCCAGCGCACTTCATATCGAGCAGAAAATTGATCGCCTTTCTTTCATCTTCAGCGCTGTGTTTACCATCGGTGATCACCAGTTGGTGATTCGACTTTTCGCTGTAAGAAGCGGCGTGATACATCAAAGAAGAGAAGTACGGGCCGTTGAACAGCTCATTGGTGATCACGAAGCCGATGAAGTTGGTCTTTTTGGTCGCCAATTGCTGAGCTAACAGGTTTGGCCGATAACCCGTCTCTTGTATCGCATCGAATACCTTTTTCACCACGTCTGGGCGCACGATGTTCTTGCCATTTAAGACACGAGAAACGGTCGACTTAGATACGCCTGCGCGGTTCGCGACATCAAGCATGGTTACCATTACTTCTTTTCCTTTATAAAAAATTAGTCGACATAGGCCGACTAATTCATTGCAAAATCACAGCTCACAGTTCGCATAACTGCGCTGGGAAATGCATTCTAAATAGTGGCACCGTTAGATGCAATCACGCCTTTGTACCACTCGAACGACTTCTTGCGCTTGCGCTCTAAAGAACCAGATTGATCGTTGTGCTTATCTACGTAAATGAATCCGTAGCGCTTTTTCATCTCACCGGTCGTGAACGACACCAAATCGATGCAGCCCCATGGGGTATAACCCATCAAATCAACACCATCGATCACCACGGCTTTTTTCATCTCTTTAATATGGTCGCCAAGGTAAGCAATGCGGTAGTCATCATTAATACTGCCATCTTCTTCTATCGCGTCCACCGCACCAAAACCGTTTTCTACTATAAACAGCGGTACTTCGTAACGTTCATACAGAGAAGCCAAGCAGAAACGCAGCCCTGTTGGGTCAATCGGCCAGCCCCAATCGCTAGACTGGATGAACGGGTTATCGACCGAGTTTTCATGACCGCCGTCCATTGTTTCTTCAGTCGACTGATACGAAGAAGAATCCAAGGTATTCGACATGTAATAGCTAAAGCCTAAGTAATCAGCCTTACCTTCTTTTAGGGTCTGCTCGTCTTCAGGCTGCATTTCAATGTTGAAGCCTTTGATTGCCCAATCACGCTTGGCGTAATTTGGGTAATGACCACGCACCATCACATCTGAGAAGAAGTAGCGATCACGCATCGCTTGCTGTGCCACCATAATGTCTTCTGGCTTTGAAGAACGAGGATAAAACGGCACCATCGCGCACATTGCACCGATCTGAAGATCTGGGTTGATCTCGTGACCTTTCTTAACGACCAAAGCACTGGCAACAAACTGGTGGTGAACCGCTTGATACATAGCCTCTTGCGGCTTTTCGCATTGTGGGAACTTCACGCCAGAGCATAACCAACCGAAGATATCCGCCGAGGTATTCATCTGATTGTTGATCTCATTGAACGTCATCCAATACTTCACCTTGTGCTGGTAGCGTTCCATCACTGTGGTCGAGTACTTAACGAAGAAGTCGATCACTTTACGGTTCATCCAACCGCCGTATTCTTTGGCTAGGTGATAAGGCATTTCAAAATGGCTCAGCGTCACGACTGGCTGAATATCGTATTTCAGAAGCTCATCAAACAGATCATCGTAAAACGCTAAACCCTCTTCACACGGCTCGGCTTCATCGCCATTTGGGAAAATACGCGTCCAAGCAATACTGGTTCTAAAACACTTAAAGCCCATCTCAGCGAATAACTTAATGTCTTCTTTGTAACGGTGGTAGAAATCAACAGCCACTTGGTTTGGGTAGTTTTCACCATCGATCACACCATCGGTGATTCGACGTTGTACACCATGAGCGCCTGCCGTTAATACATCGACCACACTCACACCTTTACCATTCGCATCCCAGCCGCCTTCTAGCTGATGCGCAGCAACCGCACCACCCCATAAAAAATCGTTCGGAAATTCGTTGTTCATACCATTACTCACTACAAGTTGTTCGTGAAAAAGATAGGAATTAGAGAAGCGATTGCAACTCTGAAACCGATTTCAATATAAAACAAAGATACACACTGAAACCGGTTTCAACAATGCTTTTTAATCTTTTTTTGATCAAAATTAGGATTGATTTGAGCTCATACCTGCCCACACGACTCCTTTCATTAAAACCAACTCAAAAGGTAATTCCTTAGTTTCTAGGATCAATCTAGGCCAAGGACTGTGCTTTGGCGCACACTCATCCCACTCGCGCTCACTAAAATGGCAAACGTTTCCTTCACTGACATGAGCACGCTATGAAAAACCTTAAAATGAAACCTTTATGCTTTGCTGTCTCGGTATTAACGACAGTGGCTTCAATGCCAACCTTAGCCGAAATAAAAGAGATCACTCTGCTTCATACCAACGATATTGAAAGTGTTTACGAACCAGTAGATGCATTCTGGAATGATGATATTGAGCTGATTGGCGGTATCCCTTACTTGGCGACGTTGATCAAAAACGTTCAAGCTGAGGAAGAAACCAGTTTCCTATTAGACGCTGGTGATATTTATACGGGCGCACTCTCTAAAAAGTCAAAAGGTAAGCTGCCTTTCGACCTATATAACTCAATGGGTTATGACGTAATCACACTGGGTAATCATGAATTCGAATACGGTTGGGAATCACTGGTAGAAACCATGCCTCGTGCTCGTTTCCCTGTGCTCAACGCGAACATATTCCATGAAGCTTCTGATTCGATGTTTGCTCAACCTTACACAATCCTTGAGCGTGATGGCGTTAAAATCGGCGTGATTGGTGTCATGGGAATTGATGCGTTCTACAACACAATGTGGAAAGGAAACCGTAAAGGGCTAACCGTCAAAGATCCTACGGAAATCGCTCAAAAATGGGCTGATAAGATCCGTGATGATGTCGACATGATCGTGGTACTAACGCACCAAAACAAGACAGCGCCAATGCAAACCGACAAAGAAGCCGACGCAGAAGTTCAACGCGGATTTGATGAAGACTACGAAATGGCCGGAAAACTCAAAGGCGTTGATGTGATCTTCGGGGGTCACTCTGACAATGGTTTAGTTGAACCAGTCGTTCACCCAAAAACAGGCACCGTTATCGGCTTGACCTTTGGTCAAGGCATGCACCTTGGCTACACCAAATTTACTGTCGATACCGAAAAGCATGATGTGAAATTCTTAAGCGGAAAATTGATTCCCGTTGAATCGGCCAAATTAGAGCGTGACGAAGCGACTTACGCATTGATTCAGAAAATTCGTGATGCTCACCCAACATTAGCAGATCAGCTTTCGACCCTAGATAAAGCCGCATCACGCCGTTACTATCGAGAGTCAAATATTGGTAACCTTGTGGCTGATTTGATGAAAGATGCAGGCCAAGCAGACATCGCGATGATCAGCTCAGGCAGTCTTCGTGTTGACCTAAACCCAGGTGCAGTCACTCGTGAAAATGTAATGAACCTTTTCCCGTTTACTGACACACTAACTGTAGTTGAACTAACGGGTGACAACGTTCAAGAGCTGCTTGAATACAGCTACACATTACCTTACGGTCTGGCGCAATTCTCAGGGATTAAAGCCACTTACGACAGTACACAACCGGAAGGTGAGCGCTTGATTAGCTTGAGTATCAACGGCGAGCCCGTATCCGAGAATCAGAAGTACAAAGTTGCGACATATTCATACGTGGCAAGTGGTGGCGATGGTTACACTGTATTTAATAAAGGCGAAACACTATCGAACGGAGAGCCGGTCATGCAAGTACTTGTTGAGGGTTTTCAAGAACGCAAAAGCATCACAGTTCCTGAACTTGGTCGTCAAGTCGATGTAAGTCGTCAGTAACAGAGATATCCAACAACCAACGTCATAAAATATGTATCAGGGAGTAGCAGGTACAATGCTCATGAGAACCCAGTTCAATTGCTGTAAAACATATAACTGTTTTAACCTAGCTAATCCTGATCTAAGCCTTTATCAGCGCAGCTCTCAATTAGGCTTCGCGTCTTATAAATGCCCCTTGTGTGGGGCATTTACTCCGATACTGGAAAACGAGCCGCTCCTCGCTTTAGCGAAGCAAATCGAAACTAATCAACTCCACTTAGCTGATATTGAATGTCCTACTTGCTTAAAACACACAGAAACCAGCGCCTATGGGAGCACAAGGATCGGCACGCCGCGTGTTAAATGCAACCAATGCTTAACGGTGTTCAGCCTACTCAATCCACACAAGACCAGTAGCACACTACAACCTTTGTTAACCCAGCTGACTTCTGGCGTTTTACCTAAAGATCTTCAACGATTATCTCAACTCAATAGCAAACTTTTCTATACTCGCTTAAAACAGTTGGCTCAGTTGCTGCAACAGTTCAATCAACTGCTGATTCAAAAATACCTCAGCGAAACCGAAAGCAGCGTGTCTTTGTACACCTCAAGCTTCACGTTTTTATCGCGCTCAGGAAAAGGCAATACCCTAAAATGCTGGAACCTATCGACCACTGACAGTCAGTATGGTTTCCATGTTTTAGACACTGACAACTTTTACCAACATGGCACACAGAAAAGTCCCGCAGGGCTCTATTACTTGGACTTCGTCGAAGTAACTGATGATTCGTCAAGTTCACCTTTAACAACCGTTCAGGCGACTTACGACAAAATCTTCTCTCGAAGCAAATTTGACGAATTAGGTTACGCCTATCAAATAGAGTGTCAGTCCAATGAAGGAAGCGTGCTGCGTCCCGTCTATGCAGCTCACGCCCATTGGATAAGTTTGTCTAAAATATTGCCTGAACATCACCAATTCGACTTCTTTCTAGAACACGAGAGTTTCATTCGCGGTGGCGCCATCACCAACCTTACCCAAGAGATAGTAGCTGGTCGCTTCAATCTCTATTACCTATACACAAAACCCTCGGTAAAGAATTCCACGACTGATATTGAGCAAAAGAGTATTGGTTGGTGGGGAGAAAACTGGTCGACTCAAACCAAGCAATACCCAAGTGGTTATTGGGATATCACTCTATGCGCTCTAACTGAAAACAAAGAGCCTAACCTTGAATTCAACGGCACTGAATGGCACCAAGACTACTTAAACCAGCTAACTCAATGGTTACCAACCCAATATCAAAAGACCATCTCATACCAGATGTCGCAGCATTGGCGTGCCATATTCAACTATTTATACAACTTCACCTATAGCCTAGATAGACGTCAATGTTTCACCGAATGTGAATTCGAATCAATTCTAGAAATAGTATCAACGCTTAACGACTCAACCTCAAAATAGTGCTGCACAAACCTCTTATCAAAATATTCCGAAAGCCATGTTTGGCCCGTCCAATTCGATAGGGACGAAGGCATCCCAACATCAATGTTGCTCAAAATACTGATCATGCTGTGATTTACCAGATTGGTTTTGAGTTCTTGGGTAGAACTGAACGAGCGTTTGATCAGCTAAAGTGAGGTGAATCCAACCCTCTTTAACTTTCAGCCAATTGGTGCCGTTTGTCTCGTAGACGGTAGGAAAACTGCCCCAGCCTGACTCTGATACCCGCAGCTGTTGAAAGCGATTAATCGGGGTGAGTTTATTACTGTTGAAAGTGGCATCGGAATAAACCAGCAAAGGCTTAATAGCATCGTTTGGCTTAAACGAATAACAACTTACAGAAGCTAAAGTGCGATCAAACCATTGGTAGGGTTGCGCGCCTGTTAAATCGTAAACCGTGCAGTCATTGAATTTAACAGCCCATTCTTGATTCGCTTTGAATCCAAGGTAGCCGATTGGTTGAGACGGTTCAGGCTTCGCATCTGGCTTCTTCTCATACACCAGAACTGAGGTAGCACATCCCATAAGCCCAAGACTAAAAAAGAAAGTCAAAGTACGCTTCATCATTGTAATACCTCAGTTCTGTTAGTGAATTAAACGCTATTCAAGCTCCTTCTATTAAACGGTAAGTTCTAAACGATTTCCATCAGGATCGAGTACACAACTCTCATAATAGCCATCACCTGTTCTTCTTGGGCCATCTAAGCGCTCATAACCATCTTGAATCAAGCGGCTTGTTAACTCATCGACCGCTTGTTCTGAGCCCAATGAAATCGCCATATGAATGAAGCCTGTGAATTGGTCATAAATATCATCCTTTGATTCAGGAACCGAATCCATTTCCATGATTTCTAATCGGCTACCACTCTCGAAAGAGAGGAAGTAGGAAGAGAAGCCTTTAGTTGGATTGCGATATTTCTGGTTAGACGCCGCACCAAAGTAATCTTCATAAAACCGCTTAAGTACTTCGAGCTGTTTGGTCCATATTGCGATGTGTTCAATCTTCATTCTGTTCACCTAAGTTTGATGTCTAACGTTAGATTACTCATCAAAAAAGGAACAATAAACAGAACGAAATTCATCGAATGTGTTCCTGTTTAACGGTCAGTTGAGTTATCAAAATAATAACAAGTAGCTGCACAGTATTAACATCTAAGTTTGTGTAATACATAGCTTTGATCCATAGTCGATGTTTTACACATTCTGAGATTGAAGCTGTGAACTTTTTAAAACTAATAACTCTTGCTGCGATATGGGGTGGCTCGTTTCTTTTTATGAGAATAGCTGCGAATCCATTGGGGCCAGCAGTATTAATTGAAGCACGAGTGATGTTTGCAGCAATCACGCTACTGTTGGTGTCTTTGTATTTAAGAAAGAAATTGGCGTTCAACGATCACGCTAAACATTTCTTTATTCTTGGGTTGTTTAATACCGCTGTACCCTTTTTATTGTTCGCTTACGCTGCGCAAACACTTAACGCTTCTACCCTTGCCATTCTCAATTCAACGGCGCCAATATGGGCGGCGATCATAGGTGCTATATGGACGAAAACCGCACTTGAAAGCAGAGTATTACTCGGGTTAGGTATTGGTGTGGCTGGCGTTGGTGTGTTGGTGGGTTGGGATGCGATGAACATTGGCCAAGAGGCAATTGTTCCTATTTTGGCTGCTATGATGGCCGCGTTTAGTTATGGGATAGCGTCTAATTACACAAAACAGGCGCCAAAAGTTGAGGCGTTCAATAATGCTCATGGCAGCATGTGGGCTGCCGTATTGATCGTGTTGCCGTTCGTCTTTTTCTTCCCGATGAGAGAAGCGCCAGACTTGACGATTACAACATCCGTCATACTATTAGGGGCTGTTTGTACGGGTCTCGCTTACTTGCTTTACTTCAACCTTGTTTCAGAATTAGGTGCGCCTTCGGCTCTGTCTGTCACCTTCTTGATTCCGGTATTTGGTATCTTGTGGGGCAACCTGTTCTTAGACGAAGCGATTGGTCTTAACACCATTTTCGGATCGGTTCTTGTTATTACCGGCACCATGTTAGTGACCGGTATGACGCCTTCTAAAATGATAGAAAGTGCAAAACAGAAACGTGCAGCGAGAGCCGCACGCTAATCAGTAATCATAAACCCGTAACGCTTCAACAATGCATGTTTGAACCGCTATAAAAGCCAGTCGACCACAGATAATTTATCCACGGTTAGTCAGCCATGTATTGTTGAATCCTGTTTCTCAACCACTGATGAGCGGGGTTCGACTCTGTTCTTTTATGCCAAATCATATATTGTTGCATCGGAAGCACCTCAAATGGCTGTTCAAGTACTTGAAGTTGGAATCGCTCCGCAAATTGATAGGCAAAGTCACGAGAAGTACTGCCGACACAGTCAGAGCCAGAAACCAACACACACATCATCATTAATGAATCACACTCAGAGCTCACTTTTCTCGGTTTGATAGCCTGCTTAGTAAAATAGTCAGCAGTGTATAGGCGAGAACGACGCATTCTAAAAGTAACGTGCTTTTCATCGTAATATTGTGCTTCTGTTACTGAACCATCAATTCTTGGGTGCCCCTTGCGAGCGATCAACACCAACCTATCCTCAATCACTTTCTGATTCATGTATCCATTAACTTGCGGGTAGTGGATATCGATAGCTAAATCGGCTTGCTGCATACTTAAGCTTTGAAGAAGATCCTCCTCATTACTCGGTACCATATTGAACTCAATAGAGATATTTCCAAGAGTATTGTCTTTTTCCACAAGAGGTTGAAGCTTGGTCAAACCGATCTCATTAACCAGAATTCGAAACACATGATGTTGTTGATTATCAAACTGTTGCAATGAACTTACAGCACTAGAAATACCGTCTAACGCAGGTTCGATTCTAAGAGCTAATTGCGTTGCAGCATTCGTCGGACTGATCCCTCGCCCTTCACGAATAAAAAGATCAGTATCAAGCTGAGATTGGAGTCGCTTCAAAGCTCCACTTACCCCGGGTTGAGTCATACCAAGCGATTCTGATGCAAGCGTGATCGACTTTAATCGATACACTTCTAAGAACACGCTCAATAGATTTAAATCCAACGTTTCCACGTCGCTCACCGTTACTCTCCCTGTCAATGTGGTCTTAATCAATCATAGGTCAGGATTCGTCTTCGTTCCCCAACCATTGCATGACTCAATACATAGCCAATCGTGATGTATTAAATAAAGCTTACTTTATTTTTTACTATATGTCTTATTCCTATAATCGCCTCAACGAAACAAAATTCTGAAATGAAGAGGCTCTTATGACAACTTCTCGCACGTTCAAAAATGCATCACTATTCCTAGCTATCTCGCTGGCATTCCCTGCGATTGCAGCTAACCATGACCACGCACACTTCAGCGAAATTGGCGACCAAGGTGGCAAAAGCGCAACCGAGATGACCACTAAAGCAAACCAAGAGTTCGCAAAAACACTTAACTTTGCCGACACTCGCGCTTTCGACAATAACAATAAAGGTCTTGTTGCTAGCTTTGATCAAGAGACGGGTGACATCATTCGTAATAGCTTTAACTTCATCGATCCAAGTGTAACGAATGCAGACCAAGCACCAGATTCGGTAAACCCTTCACTGTGGCGCCAAGCGGTATTGAACCAAGCGGCGGAAGGTTTATATGAAGTTGTTCCGGGTAAAGTTTACCAAGTTCGAGGCGCGGATTTAGCGTCTATCTCTTTCATTCGTAGTGACAACGGTTGGATCGCCTACGACGTTCTTCTTACCAAAGAATCAGCCGCCAAATCACTCGAATTCTTCAAGAACAATGTGCCTGATGGCGGTGAACTGCCAGTCGTTGCAATGATTTACTCTCACTCGCACGCTGATCACTTTGGTGGCGCAAGAGCAATCAAAGACGCGTACCCAGATGTAAAAGTGTACGGTTCGAAAAACATCACCAAAGAAATCGTAGATGAAAACGTGCTGGTGGGTAATGCCATGTCTCGTCGTACCGCATATCAATACGGCGCGACGTTGAACCGACATGAACACGGTATTGTTGATGCCGCGTTATCTAAAGGATTATCGACGGGTAGCATTACTTACGTACTGCCTGACTACGAGCTGAACCATAACGAAGAAATTGAAACGCTGGTGATTGACGGCCTAGAAATGCAATTCATGGACGCTTCGGGCACAGAAGCGGCATCAGAAATGGTGACGTATATTCCAAGCATGAAAGCACTTTGGACAGGTGAACTGACCTACCAAGGCATGCACAACCTGTACACGCTGCGCGGTGCAAAAGTACGTGATGGTTTGAAGTGGTCTAAAAAAATCAACGAGATGCTCGTCACTTGGGGTGAAGAAACTGACGTGTTATTCGCCTCTCACTCGGCACCAGTTTGGGGTGAACAAGAGATTTCTGATTACCTAAAAATGCAGCGTGATGCTTACGGCTTTACTCACAACCAAACGCTTCGCTTAGCGAATAACGGCGTGGTTCTACAAGACATCGGTGACGAAATTTACAAGGTAATGCCAGACAGCATTCAACAATCTTGGCACACCAATGGTTACCATGGTACCTACTCTCACAACGCTCGCGCTGTGTACAACATGTATCTTGGCTACTTCGACATGAACCCGGCTAACCTAAACCCATTACCAATCGAGCCAGAATCGGTGAAATTTGTTGAGTACATGGGCGGCAGCGATGCTGTGATAGAAAAAGCACAGCAAGATTACCAAGAAGGCGAATATCGCTTCGTTGCAACAGCTCTGAATAAGGTTATTCAAGCAGAACCAGAGAACAAAGTTGCACGCGGCTTATTGGCAGATACTTACGAGCAACTGGGCTACCAATCAGAAGGCGCAGGTTGGAGAAACATCTACCTAACGGGTGCTCAAGAACTGCGTATCGGCACACAACCGGGCGCACCAAAAACGGCTTCTCCGGATGTATTGGCAAACATGACCATCGAAAACTTACTGGATTACTTAGCAGTAAAAGTAGATTCATTGAAAGCGCAAAACACGCCATTTACATTGAATATTCAGCTACCTGATGTGAAAGAGTTCTACTACGTTGAGATGTCTAACGGTAATCTGAACAACATTCAAGTATCAGAACTGCAAGACGCAGAGACCACACTGATCATCAACAAATCAGATGTGTCTGACATCGTACTTAAGAAAACGACACTCAATAAACTGATAGAAGCAGGTCAAGCCGGTGTGAAAGGCGACAAGTCGTCTCTTAACAAACTGTTGTCTTCTCTAACTGAAGCTGACACCTCGTTTGAGATTGTACCGCGCCCGAATAAAGGCGAAGAAGTTGATGCTGAGCTATACCAAGATTCAGCTGTTCACGCTCATTAAACGCCCGTTACACTAAATCGATAAAAACAACAGCAGTTAGCTAGAAAAAACGTTCTATAAAGAACCTAAAACAAGCCCCAACCTTTGGTCGGGGCTTTCTTGTTTATTGTGTCGTAATGGGATGGTTTATTGCGTTTGACGGTTCGCTTCACAGTCCCAATAAGATGGCGAACCATAATACTGAACGAAGTAATCGATAAAGACACGCACCTTCGGCGCAAGCAATTGAGCACTCGGGTATACCGCCCAAATCGCAGCCGCATCTTTCAACGGGTAATCCCGCAGCACCTCAACCAGTTTTCCTTCAGCAAGCTGCCTATAAGCAATCCAAGTCGCGCACATTGCAATACCTAAACCATCAACACACACATCCCTAACGGCTTCACCCTGATCAACGCGAATCGCGCCTTTCTTCTTGATGGTCACATCACCTTCTGGTGTATCGAACGTCCAACCTTCCAGGCCAGTTTGGTTAATACATTGGTGTTGCTTAAGATCTTCCGGTGTTTTCGGATAGCCATGATCTGCCAGATATTCTGGCGACGCACACAAAATACGTTTATCAGTAGAGAGCTTACGAGCGATCAGACTAGAGTTTTGAAGCTCGGCATTACGAATTGCTACATCAAAGCCGCCATCAACCAAATCGACGATTGAATCACTCAGTGAAATATCGACCGACAAATCAGGATACTTATCTAAGAAGCCTTTCAAAGCAGGCATAACATGCATTCGACCAAACGATGACGGAGCAGATATTCGTAAAACACCTTTTGGCAGTTCGTTACCCGTTCCGACCGACGCGACACCCGCCTCCACACTCAACAAAATTTGTTTAGCGTGAGGAAGAAATGCCATGCCCTCTTCAGTAAGAGACACCTTTCTCGTGGTGCGATGCACAAGACGAGCACCAAGGCTCTCTTCCAGCTTGCCAATATGAATACTGGCAACCGGAGGCGACAACCCCAGCTCTTGTCCGGCTTGGCTGATATTGTGCGTAGACGCGAGTCGCACAAACAATTTTAGATGTTCAATATTCATCAATATTTATTAGCCTGCGCTGAGTGCACACTGCTTATTGGCTGCAGCGGCACGAGGAATAATGTGAGTTTTAATATAGGCATTAAGCTTAAACCATGCAAAAGCGCCTACTAAAACATTGGCGACTGTCGCAGCAATAACCGCATTGATCATGTCTCCGGTTATAGAGCCGATCCATAAAGCGGGAATGTAGAAAACAAACAAACGTAGGAAAGAGACATTCAACGCTTTACGAGGCACACCCAAGGCGTTAAACACCGAGGCCACCAACATGCAAAGCCCCAGTGGCCCATAGCTGAATGGTATGAACAACAAGGTCACTTCAAACCAACTTCGAATGCTCTGCTCTTCTGAAACAATAGGAATAATCCAGCCACTAAAAAGCGCTAACAGTGCTGCCATCACGGTGTGAAAAACCAATAAGAACTTCGCTGTTGTATTCAATAGTTCAGGGATTTTGCATCGCTGCTGCACCCCCAGGTAACGACCAATCATAGGTGGAATAGACATGGTTAGAGCAAGAGAAAACACCAACATAAAACTTTCAACACGGGCTAGTAAACTCCAAAAAGCCATCTCATCGGTTCCGATTCTCGCAATCAAAAGCATTGAAAAGAATGCGCTGACCGCAGGTAATATCTGATTCGCAGTGGTTGGCATTACCGTCTTGAATAACTCAAAACTGTAGCCTTTAATTTGGTTACGGCACGCGCCATTGAAGCCAAACCAACCTTTGCCGCGAGACTTGATTAACATGTAAATGGCACCAAATGCGTAGCCAATGCTCGATGCGATCGCTGCTCCTGCAATGCCCATATCCAATCCAAAGATCAGAATAGGGTCGAGAATTAGGTTGATCACGCTGGCAGCCAAGAACATGCTGCCGGTTGTTTTGGTATCGCCATTAGCACGATAAACGCAGGTTGCCAGATAAAGCACCGCAACCATCAATGCACTGAACAGCCACAGTGGCCAGTACACATTAAAAATCGACAGCATGGATTGATATTGAGCGTCAGAGACATCGTTCACAAACGACGCAAAAACAGAATCGCTAAAAACAATCAGCCCTAAGCAGACCAAAGCAATCACCAAGACACCAAATCCGACAGACAGCGTGGCAATTGAAGTAGATTTGCGTTGCTCTTTTGCCCCTACCGCTTGAGAAATGATGGACGTTGCCGCCACACCTATGCCCACTTGAACACCGGTAAACGCCGCCTGAAATGGCAAAGTGATACCGTGTACCGCCAACTCATTCACACCAAGCTGACCGATAAAGATCGAATCGACCAATTGCACCATCATGATCGCAAACACACCCAGCGTCAGTGGCAGTGTTTTCTCAATAATGGTTTTCAAAGTCGCGGATCTGATCTGCATAGGTCGGTTCACTCTTGTCTGTACTTCGGGCACTAATTACCCAGTTGAGCAGTATACGAAGCTAAATAAAAAGGATAAGAGCACCAAACAAGGAATGAGTTTTTAGATTTCATTGACAATCGAATTGGCAAGGTACTTCCAACGACAAGATCACCCGCTAACATACTGAATAAATTGCAGTTATCAAACACACCAACACTCTTAACAATTCGTTAATAGTGTTTCGTTTAATGGTTAATTGTTGGTTCGAACATTCCTCGCTAGCCTGAATTTAGGTCGCATTCACACTGAATAGGCTGAAATGAAATCTCTCAGAAGGAATATGGAAATGGCATATCAAGGTTATACAACGTTTAAAGCTCAAGCCGAGGATGGGATTCTTACCGTCACTTTTGACTTCGGTACTGTGAATGTTCAAGGGCAAGAGATGCTTGCCGACCTCAATGGTTTAGCAATGAGACTAGAGCGCGATCGTGATATCAAGGTCGTTGTATTTCAGTCAGCAAACCCTGAAATTTGGGTCTGTCACTACGACACCAATTTATTAAAAGACATGTCGACAGAAGCCGTTTCTCGTGAAGATGCGAAGTTACTCGACCTGCAAGTGGTGCTAGAAAGAATCAGCAAACTGCCACAAGCCACCATTGCCAAGCTTGAAGGCTTCGCTCGAGGTGGAGGCCACGAATTTGCACTGGCATGTGACATGAGATTCGCAGCTCGTGGTAAATACAAATTCATGCAAATGGAAGTCGGCATGGGCATCCTTCCTTGCGGTGGCGGTGCATCACGTATGGCACGTCAGGTCGGCTTAGGTCGCGCACTCGAAATTGTCTTAAGTGCACGAGACTTTGATGCTGACGAAGCCGAAGCATACGGCACCATCAACAAGGTATTAGAACCGGATGAAATTGGCGAATACGTCGATACTCTTGCCAAACGAATTTCAAAATTCCCAGCAGAATCGATCAACGCATGTAAGAAAGCGGTGTACGAATCTATCGATAAACCCATCGACGAAGCTCTCAAAGCGGAGGCCTACTGGTTGTACCAAGCCACCAGCAAAACCCCTGCGGTTAAGCGCTTCCAAATTGCCGATGAGCAAGGCCTTGAGCACGATATGGAAAACCAACGTAACTGGGAAACTCTGGTTATGAACGTTCAAGACATCAAATAATTCGTTCACTGCTCTTAATTTGGGTCAGCCACAAACTGACCCATTGTCTTACTTAATCGTTAAACGCTAGCTGTTAACCACCAAGTGTTAAAATGGTCATTATTTGCCCCATAGACTCACATTTGAGTCTTCATCCTGTGAGCCAAATGCAACTATGTGTCATTAATCTCTGTTATAACGTTGTTCAAACTATTTTTTGAAGGACCAAAAATGCAAAAAATAATTCTGATCACAGGAGCCACAGATGGCATCGGTTTAGAGACCGCAAAAGCGCTGACTCAGCAAGGGCACCACGTTCTCATCCATGGCCGAAACTCAGCTAAGGTCAATAAAGTAGTGACCGCTCTGTCTCGCCTGTCTAAGAATGCCATCATCGAAAGCTACATCGCAGATCTATCAACGCTCTCTGAAGTTGAGGCGCTCGCCACCCAAATCAAAAGCGATCACAAGCGACTCGATATACTCATCAACAACGCTGGCGTCTACAAGGTGTCGGACGTCACTACTCCAGATAATCTTGACGTGCGTTTTGTGGTGAACACCATTGCGCCCTATCTTCTGACACAGAAGCTGCTCTCTCTTTTTGATGCGACAGGTCGTATCGTGAACCTATCTTCAGCAGCTCAAGCATCCGTAGATTTAGACGCACTAACCAGCCCAAATGCTGGCGAACTGGATGGTCCGGTTTACGCACAAAGTAAGTTAGCACTGACGATGTGGTCTATCGAATTAGCCAATTCTCTATCAACTAGCCAGAGAAGCTCCCAAGCAAATAACCAAACAAGCTCCGGATCAAAAAATGGCCCCGCCGTTATCCCTGTAAACCCAGCCTCTTTCCTCGGCAGCAAGTTAGTGAAAGATGCTTATGGCGTTGACGGCAATGATCTGGCGATTGGTGCCGATATTCTTTGTCGCGCAGCACTCAGTGAAGAGTTTGCCAACGCTTCCGGTAAATATTTTGATAATGATTCTGGGTTATTCAAAGCCCCTCATGCCGATGCATTGGATCCTGCCAAAACCCGACAACTGGTGACTGTGCTTGACCAGTTATTCGAAGAAAAGTTGTGCGTCGCGCACTGATCATTAATTAGTAAAAACGACTACTAACACTTCCCCAACAATCCAAGCCGCAGTTCTATCTATCTAGACGAAGAACTGCGCGCTCATTCGATTATTAAAATTTCTTTAATACTGATTCCCTGCTTTGCCCAATTATCACTCAAGATGCAGATTGTTAGACTTGTCCTCGTCGAAACAATACAGGCTAAGGCCGAGGAGCATTTATGCGTTTTGAAGGCAAAGTTTATCGCCCTTGGATGGAAGCAGAGAGCGTACTCATCCAAACAACATTGGGATGCAGCAATAACCAATGTACCTTCTGCACGATGTTTGATGATAAGCGTTTCAAAGTAAGAGACATCAAAGACATCTTTGAAGATATTGATGCGGCGAGAAAGATCTATCCGTATGTAGAGTCTATCTTTTTAGTCGATGGTAACGTGATGGCAATCCGAACCGAGATGCTGATTTCGATTCTGGATTACATCAAAATCACCTTCCCAGAGATCAAGAATATTTCTTTGTATTCAGGGTTCAACGACTTCCGTCGTAAGAGCTTATCGGAACTGAAAGAGATCAAATCGGCAGGTTTAAGCATGGCGTATTCAGGCTTGGAGTCAGGTGACCCTATTATTCTGGATCGTATTCAAAAACGCATGACACGTGAGCACGCAATTGAAGGCATGAACCTAGCGCGTGAAGCCGACATTAAAGTACTGGCTTCGTTTATCTTTGGTCTTGGTGGTCGTGAACGTTCAAAAGAACATGCGATTAATACCACCAGCTTGCTGAACATCATGCAGCCAGATGCGATTGCACCGATGGCTTTGGCGGTTCAACCGGGCTCAGTATTAGAGAAAGAAGTGCAGCGCGGCGAATTTGTATTACCAACACCATTGCAGATTCTAGAAGAAGAGAAGTACTTGCTCGAAAACCTAGAGGACTTCGATTGTTACTATTGGGGCGACCACGGGAACAATATCTCGCCAATGCGTGGCATGCTCCCTCAAGCGCGCAAGCCATTTCTTGATAAGATCAATCAAGACATCGCGCATAACCCGATCACCAAACAGAATGTGATCAAGACTTTTGCTTGGTAACCGCTCGATTTAACTCGTAACGAACAAACGTAAACAAACTAAACGACAGGCGTTGCCACTCCATATTATGGAATAATCAAAGTACAGCAGCGCCTAACGTATCTCTTACTTTTCAGACTCACAGCCCTAAGCCAAAGCTGCTAACAATAAGTCAGTACTCGCTTCAACGTGTGCTTCAATCTCTTGTTCTATTGGTGCAGGCATTCCCATCAACACACCATTTCTGATACTCATCACCATACCAAGCCACAGATTTATCTTGGTTTTCGGCTCTGCAATATAGAATCGGTCATTGAAAAACTGCGCCAACACTCGGTCGATATCATCAGGGCCAATATCCATAAAACGACGGACTAATTCGGGTGACTTACTGCCCTCTGCGATTAGCAGCTTGAAGGTCGCGATGTGTTCACTAGAAAGATGGAACTCGACAAAGTCTTTTGCGAAACCCACCAATGCTTGTCGAGTATCTTCTTGTTGTAAATGCATTACCAACTTCTCATCCGTTTGGCTACCCATTTGTCTCAACGTCGCTTCAAACAACACATCCTTAGACGAGAAGTAACGATAGAGCGTTTGCTTAATCATTTTCGCTTCGCTGGCAACTCTATCCATGCTGGTCTGCATATAGCCTTCTGCTAAGAATATATCTTTCGCCGCTTTCAAAATCTCGAGTCGCTTCTTTTCTTTGTTCTGCTCAATTTTGCTCATTACTTCATACACCTCAAAGCAGAAGTAAGAAACACACGAACCTTCGGCTTCACCCTCGCAATTGCGGGCGCCGTGATGATTGGTATTACGATCGTCGTTTCGAGTTCATTTTCTTCAGGTAATTGGATAGGTGATGCTTTAGCGGTATTCGCAGTAATCTGTTTATCGATGATGTTTACCTTGCTACGCAAATATCAAGATGTCAGCCGATTGGCGAGTGTTGGCTTCGGTGGCTTGTTATTGGCGATAGTGATGTTCTTCTTTGTTACACCATCGAGCTATAGCATTGAAACGTGGTTAATAATGGGGATGATAGGCTTGTTTACCGCTCCGGTGGGTCGTGTGCTTTCCATGGTTGCCACTCGCCATATCATCGCACTAGAAGTATCAATGACTTTGATGTTGGAAACTGTGTTAGCTCCGGTATGGGCGTTTATCTTCTTCACCGAGATCCCGCCAACGACCCTCATTATCGGTGGTGTGGTGATCCTAATTACGATCTTCATCTACACCTTAGTGACCATGAAGAGCCAAGAGAAATAAAGAGCTAAGTGAAAACAAATAAAAAGGCCAGTATCAGCTGGCCCTTTCATTTTTATCTATGTCGCTCTCTATCGAACTATCTTGAGCCGATCGCTCTAACTAATTTAGCAATTCCATCCCAATCACCCTTGTCCATTTTGTCTGTCGGTACCATCCAAGTACCGCCACAGGCAACGACTGATTTCAGCGCTAAGTAAGACTCTACGTTCGTTGGGCTTACGCCGCCTGTAGGCATAAAGTTAACCGGGTAAACAGCCGTCAACGCTTTCAACATAACAACACCGCCAGATGGCTCCGCAGGGAAGAACTTCAGTGTCTTAAGTCCCATATCCATTGCTTGCTCAACCAAGCTTGGGTTGTTCACGCCAGGGACAATCACAATCCCTCTTTGTTGACAGTACTTTACCGTTATCGGATTCAGTCCTGGGCTAACAATGAAATCAACACCCGCATCAATCGCCGTATCCACTTGCTCTGTCGTTAACACAGTACCAGCACCAAGCAATAACTCAGGGTACGCTTCACGCATCAAACGAATAGACTCTGCTGCCGCTTCAGTGCGAAACGTCACTTCAGCACAAGGCAAACCATTTTCAACCAGTACTTTCGCAAGTGGTACAGCCTGAGCAACGTCATTAATGGCGATCACCGGAACGATGCGAATATTTCTGAGTCGCTGTTCAATTGTTTTCATTATTCATTTCTCTCATTATCAAACAAACAAGTTAAGCCAAGTCGCTGCCGTTGCTTGCGATCACTTTTTTGTACCAATGGAATGACTTCTTAGGAATACGATTTAACGTACCATTGCCTAGGTTGTCTCTGTCCACATAGATAAAACCATAGCGCTTGCTCATTTCTCCGGTCGATGCCGCGACAAGATCGATACAACCCCAAGGCGTGTAGCCCATCAATGGAACACCGTCTTCCATTGCTTCATGCATCGCAACAATATGCTGACGAAGATAATCGATACGATAGTCATCGTTCACTTCACCATTGTCATCTAAAGTGTCACGGGCCCCTAAGCCATTTTCTACCAAGAAAAGTGGTTTCTGGTATCGGTCATAGAGTGTGTTCATCGTGATTCGAAGACCTGTAGGGTCAATTACCCAGCCCCAATCACTTGCTGGAAGGTGAGGGTTTTTGATGGACTTAACAACGTTCGCCGCGCTGGTATTACCCGCATTCATATCGGCAGAAGCACAACGAGAAGCGTAGTAACTGAATGAGATAAAATCGACGGTATTCTTCAGAATCTCGAAATCTTCTTCTTGCGTTTCAAGCACGACACCTTTGTTATCAAATACCTTTTGAGCATAAGATGGGTAGTAACCACGAGATTGAACATCGATAAAGAACAAGTTCTCACGGTCTTTTTCCATCGCCATGAGTACGTCTTCAGGTTTGCAAGAGTATGGGTAGAAGTTACCACCCGCTAACATACAACCCACTTGGTTCCGCTGGTCCACTTCATGGGCAATTTTAGTCACTAAAGCACTCGCCACTAGCTCATGGTGAGCTGCTTGGTATTTCACTTGATCGTGATTTTCACCTTCTTGGAACAACAATCCAGCGCCTGAAAACGGGCTCGCCAGTAAAATATTGATTTCGTTGAAGGTTAGCCAGTATTTCACCAAGCCTTTGTAGTTCTCGAAACAGGTTCTCGCGTAACGACTAAAGAACTCGATCATCTTGCGATTACGCCATGAGCCATATTCGTTCACCAAGTGCATCGGCACATCGAAATGGCACAAGGTAACCAGCGGCTCAATATCGTACTTCTTACACTCTTCGAAAACATCACGGTAAAAATCTAAACCGGCTTGGTTCGGCTCTAGCTCATCACCTTTTGGAAATATTCGGCTCCATGCAATCGATATACGGAAGACTTTGAACCCCATCTCTGCCAGTAAGGCGATGTCTTCTTTGTAACGGTGATAAAAATCTATTGCGTTGTGGCTTGGGTAAAACTCATCTTCGCTAAGGGTGACCTTATCAACCTGGCCAAGTTTAATTGGCATACGGTTCTCACCGTAGGGAATCATATCTACCGTTGTTAGGCCTTTGCCACCGGCCAAGTGAGCACCTTCAGATTGGTTGGCAGCGATGGCGCCGCCCCATAAGAAATCTTCAGGAAATTGAATGTTTGACATTGAATACCTCGGAAACAATAAAAGTCACCTCACGATGAAGTGAGGTGACTAAATAAATTAATATTAATTAGGAAGCAGACGCCACGGTGACCTTCTCTTCTGCCTTACCAGCTTCTTTCTTTGCTGGCTCTGAATTTGCGTTTTCATCGGTCTCATCTTCTGGAATATCTTCAAAGCCTAAAACTAGAGTTAGAACAAATGACAGCACAATGGACAATGCGATCAGACCGAATACCCAAACGATACTCATAGGATCATTCACATCAAAGAACTGTACGCTCGTAAACAGGCTTGGTGCCGCCATCGAGTGACTCGCAAGACCACCCATTCCCGCCAATGCTCCCACAATAAAACCAGTAATCATTGTCGCGATCAACGGGCGTTTTAGACGAACAAGCACGCCGTACAATGCTGGCTCAGAGATACCGGCAAAGATAGCCGATGCACCCGCTGCTAACGATGTTTGTTTTAGAGCGCTGTTTTTTGTTTTATAAGCAACAGCAAGACAAGCACCACCCATACCAAGATTGGCACCGATTTCTGAAGGCATAACCATACCTTCACGACCAGTCTCAGCAATAGTTTGAATAATCGTTGGAGTAAACACACGGTGCATGCCAGTCAATACAAGTAGTGGCCATAATGCCCCCATGATAGCGACGGACAACCAACCTAACGTCTCATGAATTGTGTAAACAAGCGCTGAAAGTGCAGTACCGACCCAAATACCAAATGGACCGATAAGTACAATCGCAATCGGAGCAGCGATCAGTACAATCAACATAGGCTTGAGGAAGTTTTTGGTCACGGCTGGAGTAATGCTATCTACCCAACGCTCTATATAAGAAAGCGCCCAAGTCATCACGAGTACAGGAATAACCGTGTAGGTGTATTTTACTGACGTGATTGGAATGCCGAAGAAATCAACGTGCTTGCCTTCTGCAGCTTGCGCCATCAATTCCATAAAATTGGGGTGAATTAAGACGCCTGCAATCGCAATAGACAGCGACATGTTGGTCTTAAATTTGATTGATGCAGAAGCTGCAACCATAACGGGTAGGAAGAAGAATGCACCATCACCAATTGCTTTCAGGATAAGCAACGTTGGGGCATTAGGTTCAACCCAACCCAGCATCTCAAGTACCATGGCGAGCAACTTGACCATTGAAGCGCCAATGATTGCGGGGATAAGAGGAGACATGGTACCAACCAATGCGTCCAACATTTTCGCGCCAATCGCTTTAGCCGTTAGCTTCTCTTTTTTAGTTGGAACCTCTGGCTCAGAATCTGAAGATAACTCACAAATAGCCATCACTTCTTTGTATGCATACGATACCTCGTTGCCAATTATAACCTGTACTTTGTCGCCATTATCAACAACACCCATCACACCTTTCAGTGTTTTTAGCTTGCTGATGTCGACGCCATCTTGGCTGTGTAAAACGAATCGTAGTCGAGTCATACAGTGTGTTAGCGCAGCGACATTTGCCTTGCCCCCAAGATGCTCAACAACAGATTTCGCAATTGTGCGGTAATCGTTGGCCATGTTATCCCCCAAAGCTCTTTCTAGTGATATTTAAACGCGAAATATAGTGAGATGCGACCATGTTTGAGTCAATTCGCCGCAAAAAACAATCGCAGAGGCTGCGGATTGTTGTTTTGTGTTCTTCATCACACTTTCTTAAGTTACCGGTAACATGTTACCGATAACACTTATAAGATAAAGCCATATTTACAAGCGATGTTCAAAATTGAGATCACGCGCAAATTTGTTAAGAGGATTGAGTTATGGCTGGTAGTAGTGTCATCGTCATGGGAGTCAGTGCTTGCGGGAAAAGCACAGTAGGCGAGCATTTAGCAAAAAAACTTGGACGTAAGTTTATTGATGGTGACGATCTTCATCCTCGATTAAACATTCAAAAAATGGCGTCTGGCCAACCTCTTAATGATGATGATCGCATTCCATGGCTAGAACGAATTCGTGATGCGGCTTACAGCTTAGAAAATAAAAACGAGCACGGTATTATTGTGTGTTCTGCATTGAAGAAAAAATACCGCGACCAAATTCGTGAAGGAAATAACAACATTACTTTTCTATTTCTCGATGGTGATATTGACCTGATTTTGCAGCGCATGCGTCAGCGCCAAGGTCATTTCATGAAAGAGAACATGATTAAAAGCCAGTTTGAAACACTAGAAAGGCCAGACAATGAACCGAATACTGTAGTGATTAATATTGACGGCGATATAGATAAGGTCGTTGATTGTGCTGCCATTGTTCTTTCGATGACAAATGAGGCAGTTGTATGACCCACCCGATTATCCAAGCGGTTACTCAAAGGCTGCTAGATCGAAGCCAAACTACTCGTAAAGAATTTCTAAACAGAACCCAACATCAAGCCTCTGCGGGCAAAGGTGGGAAAGGGCTCTCTTGCGGTAACTTGGCCCATGCCGTTGCTGCATCTTGCTCTGATGAAAAACGATCGATTCTTGATCTCACCAAGTCTAATGTCGCGTTAATCAGCTCTTACAACGATATGTTAAGTGCCCACCAGCCATATCAACACTATCCTGATCAGATAAAAAAGGCGTTAGCTAAGTTCGGCCATACCTCTCAAGTAGCGGGTTGTGTCCCTGCAATGTGTGATGGTGTAACTCAGGGGCAACCAGGTATGGATATGTCTTTGTTTTCAAGGGACTTGATTGCTCAATCAACAGCACTATCACTTAGTCATAACGTATTTGATTCGACCCTGTTACTTGGAATTTGTGACAAGATAGCGCCAGGACAACTCATGGGCGCGCTCTCTTTTGCACACCTGCCCACCGCATTCGTTCCTGCGGGCTTAATGGCAACAGGCATCAGCAATGATGAGAAAGTACACGTTCGCCAAGAACATGCAGCAGGTAAAGTCGGAAAGAGTGCCTTATTGGAAATGGAGTGCAATGCTTACCATTCTGCTGGAACATGCACTTTTTACGGCACGGCAAATACCAATCAGCTCGTGTTTGAAGCAATGGGGCTCATGCTGCCAGGCTCAGCATTTATTCATCCTGACTCTCAATTGCGAGCGTCACTGACTCAATATACCGCCATTGAAATCGCTTCAATGACACCAAATTCAGCAAACTTCCGACCGCTATCTGACGTCTTTACAGAAAAAAGTCTCATCAACGGCATCGTTGCCTTACTCGCATCGGGCGGAAGCACGAACCACAGTATTCATATGGTCGCAGTCGCCCGCGCAGCAGGATTTATTCTGACTTGGCAAGACATCAGCGATCTATCCGATGTGGTCCCTTTACTTGCTAGAGTCTATCCAAACGGACCTGCCGACATGAACGCGTTCCAAGCGGCGGGAGGTGTTCCTGCACTATTACGTCGATTAGACCAAACGAATTTACTGCACCGCGATGTCTTACCTATTTTTGGATCATTTGAAGATCAAATGAGCATTCCAGAGCTTGAAAATGGAAAGTTAACGTGGAAAAAATGCGAACAGTCAGCAGACTCAGAGGTAATTGCAGGTCCAGATCACGTCTTTCAAACGACAGGTGGAACAAGAGTCCTTTCTGGGAATCTTGGTAACGCGGTAATTAAAGTGTCAGCGGTTGCAGAGGAGCAGCGTGTGATAGAAGCACCTGCGGTAGTTTTTGATTGCCAACATAAGGTAGAAGCCGCGTATCAAAGAGGCGAACTCAACAAAGATTGCATTGTCGTAGTGATAAACAATGGCCCCGCAGCAAACGGGATGCCAGAGCTACACATGCTGATGCCTATTCTTGGCAACATCCAAAAGCAAGGTTTTAAAGTGGCCTTGGTTACCGATGGCCGCCTATCCGGAGCTTCTGGGAAAATCCCATCCGCGATTCATGTATCGCCAGAGGCTATTCGAGGCGGATCTATAGGGCTGGTTCGTGAAGGGGATATCCTGCGCTTAGATTGCACGAGTGGCGAACTCAATAACCTCAACGACGTGCAATCTCGCCAAGCGAAGGTGTTTGGGACAGAGGCCAACCAACAAACCATGGGGCGCAACCTATTTAGCGTTATGCGCCAAAGCGTTTCGAGTGCAGAGCAAGGTGCGAGTTTTATCGTTTAACTGTGTTATCGCTTAGATGCAAAAAACAAAAGGGGCATCATTTCGATGCCCCTTTCAGTATCCACCATACTTGGCTAAACGCTTTCGCCATCAGTGATGCGATAACCCATATCCACTATCGTTTCCGTTACTGGCTCGCCTTTCAATCGAGCAAGAAGAAGCTCAGCGCTTTTCCTGCCTATCTCATAACGAGGTGTATCAACACTGGTCAGTTTTGGTCGTATGGTTTGACCAATATCTAAGGCGTTATAACCAACGACTGCTAGCTGTTTAGGCACTTCAATTCCACGTTGCTGTGCAATAAGCAAAGTACCAATCGCGATGTCATCATTGGTGCAGAATACACCATCGAGATCTGGGTAATCAGAAAGAGCGCGATCGAGAAGGTCTTCTGCCAAAGAGAAGTTTGAGTGCTGCTCGGTCAACACATGTTTAGGCTCTAATCCAGCCTCGTGCATCGCTTTATCATAGCCTTCTAAACGAAGCTTAGTTCGCGCATCAAGTCGAGCACCGAAGTAAGCAATAGAGCGCTTTCCTGCTTCGATCATTCGCTTCACGACATGGTAAGAAGCATCAATATGGTCCAAGCCAACAACCATGTCGATCGGATTTGTCGGTAGCTCCATCGTTTCAACAACAGAAACACCTGAATTCTTTATCATCTGTAGCGTGCGAGGCGTATGGTGACTTTCCGTTAAGATCAGCCCATCAACTTGATAAGAAAGCAACGAGGCAATTTTTTCCTCTTCTTCTGTTGCATCATAGCTAAAGTGGGCAAGTAACGTCTCATAGCCGTTCTCTCTGGTAACCGTTTCAATACCTTGAACAAACGCCGCAAAAATTTGGTTTGATAGCGATGGAAGTAAGATACCAATCGCTTTGCTCGACGATTTGGAAAGCATCGCTGGCGCTTTGTTTTCGATGTATCCCATCTCTTCAATAACCGCAGCAATTTTCACGCGAGTTTTGGCGGCAACTGAATCGGGGTTGCGCATGTAACGAGAGACGGTCATCTTAGTGACGCCTACTTTATCTGCCACATCTTGAAGTGTGGTTCGAGTTTTCTTCTGTTGTTCTGTCATAACTATTTGAACTCTTTATTATGTTACAAGTAACATTATAAAGTTCTCACTCCCTCAAGTTCAACCCATTCGTTCTCATCAACACACAATATTGAAATACTTTTCCCCTTTGCTGGTTCATAAGACGTAAGCGACGCAGAGCATTACGCGTATTTGATGAAAGCTTGGCTTAACTGCTGAAAAAGTGAATCTACGTTGGGCAGGGGCGTCACATGAGCAGACAACGGAGTATGAACCTGCGCATCCACCACGGTTGGGTTATCGCAAATTTGATTATAAAAATTTACGGGCGCAACGATGTTTTCTAAGTCGACGTCTAACAAGATACAGGCTTGTGAAAGCACAATTTGGCCGCCTCCTCGTTTCAACAAAACACGCTGAGCAGTACCCACTATTTTTTGTTTATTGATATTGAGGTTGTACTCACCATCACAATAAGAACCGGGGGTTGCGTGTACATCTACATCGATGTCCAGTTCTTTAAAAAACTGGGTTAAGACATCGCATAAATGTCGATACGCTTTTGGGATGTTGTAGGCTTCATCACGAGGCCAATGGTAAATGTGCGATAGGTTAATGATCCCCGGCAGTTGAGGAACGGGAGCGCCACCTGTTTTACGCGAGGTAAGTTGCCAACCTTGTGCCGCGAGTTGCTTTCTAGACTCTACGGTCACTGGCCACTTTTTACCCGCAGGCAAAACGAGTGTCGGCGTTTTTGCTTGCCAAAGCATTAAGGCTTGTCCAATCTCGCCAGCCTGTATCTGCTGCAATAATTCAGCTTCTTTTTCAAACGCACGATCAACATCAATGTGCGGGTAACGTACGAGTTTATTCACTAACTTCAATGCACTTTCCCTCTACAGATTGTGGTGACCTAACATTTAACGTTCTGAAATGGTTGATTATAGATTGGACTATGTGGAATGGAAACAACACCAAAAGTTAGTTATTGGCGCCATAGTGTTTGTTATGTTTTATTTCGCACACATGATTCAATGAACTTCAAACCCAAAGAAGTAAATTGCAATTTATCTTCCTGCATGATGGTCAACTCTAATTGCCCGCTAAGTTTGTCTTCAAATATCGTACTAAAGCTATCTTCCAGCGAGTGGGATGATTTAGTTTGAACTTCAAGTAGCTGAAGACGTAAAAGGTTATCAAATGCAGTACCAAAATCTAAATTTGGAATTAACTCAGAGTGCTCTTCAATGAATTTTTCCTTTATTTGCGAACTTTTAATATCTGAACCAAAAGACCAACCACCTTCTACTGTATGTCTTTCATTATACTGACTGACCGATGGGTAGTTAGGTAACTCACATAAAGCACCTAGAAGTGTCGCTTCTAAAGGTAAAAGTTGACTAATTATTTGTACAAATGATGGATGGACCGACTCTTGTGTTTCACAGTCCATAGCATTTGCTAGTAGATTTGCGTACATTTCTCGAAGTGTTTCTTCACTACCAGAAAACTTCAACGACTCGAGTGTTGGACCTGCAATAATAGTTGGAGGGGTTACGATATTTTCTACTGGCACATTTTTCAACTTTGAAGACAATTTTGTATTAACAAAATCCTCTAGTTGCTCCATACCCCATACTACCCCTCTCAGAGGCATAAGAGCTGCATTGACTGTCCTGCCAACTGTCTCGAGTGCTTTACCCGTTTGCTTTGCTAAAGGCTGCACTGCATCCTGATAAATAGGTACTTTCTCAACCAGCCCTGAGACCGCATTTATTGTTCCGTCAATAGAATTACCCGAATTTTCACCACTCATACTTCCTCCTAAAACATAACGAATGACATGGATTTCCCCTGCCGAGGATCTGCCACACTTATGTGGTACTTAAATGCATCGGAGGCACCATGTCTGATTATTCTTATTTCTGCGGTATCGACCTAGCTAAAAACCACTTCAGTCTTCATGCCGTGGACCAAAATGGTAAGGTCCTGCTTCATAAGTCAGTAACCCGCTCTAAACTACTGACTACAATAGCAAATATGCCACTCGTGCGTATAGATATTGATGCGTGTGGTGGTGCACATTATTGGCAAAGAGCGATCTAAAATATGCCGTGGCTATATCCAAAACTGTCCAACACCATTTCTCGATAACACAGGCTCTTGATGGCTTCTGTCTGACAAGGTTGTCTGATATGGTGACGGCAGAACTTCAGCAATTGTTTAGATAGTATTGAATATGAAAACACTAACCATACTTGATGGCGGCATGGGCCGAGAACTCAAAGAAATTGGCGCGCCATTTTCTCAACCGCTTTGGAGTGCTCAAGCGCTGATTGAAGCACCCGAATTTGTCAGCCAAGCGCATCAAAACTTTGTCGATGCAGGTGCTGAAATCCTGATCACCAATAGCTACGCGTGTGTGCCTTTTCACTTGGGTGAAGAGCTGTTCAAACAACGAGGCTTTGAACTCGCCGCACTGTCTGGTGAGCTGGCTAAAGCAGTTGCTGACAATGCTTCTCACACCGTGAAAGTAGCGGGCGCGATTCCACCGCCATTTGGCAGCTACCGACCAGATTTGTTCAAGGTGGAAGAAGCAGCGCCAATCATCCAAACGCTTTACGATGCACAAGATCCAAATATCGACCTTTGGATAGCAGAAACCATCTGTAGCCTGCAAGAATTCGAATCCATTCATTCGGTACTCAAGCAATCAAGCAAACCTTGTTACTACGCATTCAGTTTGGAAGACACCAAGGGCGATTGTGCCAATATTCGTTCTGGCGAGAGCGTAACAGACGCCATCAAACTTGCCTGCCAATCGAACGCGAAAGGCATTATGTTTAACTGTTCAGTGCCTGAAGTGATGGATCAAGCCATTATCGATGCTAAGAAAATGATCGATGAGCTAAGTAGTAGCTTAGAAATTGGGGTATATGCCAACAACTTTGCACCTATCAGCAGAGAACATGAAGCGAATGACATGTTTCAAGAAATGCGTGAGCTGGATGGCCAAGGTTACTTAGCTTACGCCAAGCGCTGGCATGCTCTTGGCGCGAATATTATCGGTGGCTGTTGTGGCATCGGGCCAAAACACATTCAAGCCCTAGCCGATTGGAAACGCTCCATACAGAGCTGATCCAGAGCTTCAACTAGAATAAAATAAATAGAGAACAGGTTGAGAAATCTGTTCTCTATTTGTATGTGGCGTCTCTGAGTACACTGATACAAAACACGATTTGGAGCAACTGATGAGCGACACGCAACGAAAAATTAAATGGGGCATCGCAGGGCTAGGCAATATCGCCAATCGATTCGCAACAGCTGTAACAGAGCACTGTCTGCATGGTGAACTTTATGCGGTTGCCGCAAGAGACCATAAACGCGCAGCCACGTTCGCCAACAAGTTTGGTTGCGACAAGGCTTATGGCTCTTATGAAGAAATGGCGCATGACCCAAATGTTGAAGCGGTTTACATCGCCACCGTTCACCCATACCACCAGCCACTCGCTGAACTGTTTCTAAAGAACAATAAGCACGTATTGGTTGAGAAGCCGGCTTTTACCAATCTTGCTGACTGGCTTAAGATGAAAGCCCTCGCGAAACAAAATGGCGTGATGCTGTTAGAAGCGATGAAAACCGTGGTGTTTCCCGCGTATCGTGAGCTCCAATCATTCTTGGTCGACAACAACATTCAGATAGATTCCATAGAAGCCAGCTTTGGTAACCATCACGACTATGAGCCCGATTTGTTTATCTTCAATCCGGTTTTGTCAGGCGGAGCAACGCTCGATGTTGGGGTCTATGGGCTTTGGTTCTTCTACGATCTGTGCCGCACTCTGGGAGTGAATCCTTCAAAACCTCAGGTAGAGATGTCATGTCTGTATGAGGGGGCGAATGTTGATACCGATGCGTGCTTTACATTCTCTGGCGATATAAACGGTAAGATATCGGCATCAACAGTGCAAAACCTTCCCCGATCAGCACACTTGACTGGGCCCGACACTAAGATCACCATTCACGAAAAATGGTGGAATCCGGCCTTTATTGAGATTGAGCATCAAGGGCAGAAGTCGACCATCAACAACCGAGTTATGGGCAATGGGTTCGAATTTGAAATCGACCATTTTTCAAATTTGGTGCTTCAAGGCAAAACTGAATCGGATATCCTAAGCTCAGAGGTAACCTCTCAAGTGCTCGATACGATGGAGAAAGCACTCATTGACTCTGGCTATAAACATTTAACTCAACCTCGTCGTTAGGAAAAGCAAATTGGGCAACCTTAAGCGCAAGCTTGAACTGTATGAAAAGATATTTCAGGCTTTTGGGCCTGGCGTATCACATTGTCAGGTCAACCAACTGGCCACACTGCTGCGCGTGAGTGAACGTCACGTTCAAACCTTACTCAAAGCGATGACAGCACAAGGCTGGATTGAGTGGCACGCCAGCTCAGGCCGCAGCAAGAAGGCACAACTCACGTGTCTGGTTGAGCCCATTGAGGCGTGTTACCAATACGCAAAAACCCAAGCTGACGCAGGCAACATCGAACAGGTGTTTAGCACCTTGAGCTTCAATGGCCGCAATGCTGGCGCTGAGTTACAAGCCTTTCTAAGCAACACCAATCCATCGGCGCAGAATATCGCGTATATCCCATTTCACCGAGAACTCGAAGCGCTTCACCCTCAACGAGTACTTAGACGCACCGAACGTTTCTTAGTGATGCAAGTTTGCCAACGCCTAACCTCAGTTCAACACGGTCAACTCAGCGGCGATTTAGCGTATCATTGGCAACCTAATCAAGATGCTACACAGTGGCACTTTCAAATTCGCAATGGCGTTCAGTTCCATAACGGTCGAACACTCGAACCTCAAGACATAGCACGCAACCTTAACTCGCTAATTCAAAGCAAAATATGGCGTCGCTGTTATCAGCATATTGATGAGGTCTCTGTCTCGACTGGTAATGTGGTTGTCGTGAAATTGAATCAACCTGATTGGCACTTACCACGCCTACTTGCCAGAGTTGAAGCCTCCATATTTGATCACTCATCACCGACTGAAAGGCTGATTGGATCTGGCGCGTTCTCATTAGACATATTCTCGAGCAAGATGTTGAGATTGAGCCGCAATAGCGCGTATTCACACAGTACACCCATTCTCAATCGAGTCGAATTGTGGGTCTATCCAGAATGGGCACAGAGCAAAGCTTGCGCTCAAAATCAGGTGTGCGTGAAACTGCCCGAGAAAACGATCACCGTGCGTGGCGATGACCATTCTTCTCAACCGGATTTCGGCTCAACGTTTTTCCAAATTCAGAACCCAACATTGTCGAAAACCGTTCGTGAATTCACCGTTGAAGACACCTCTGAATGCCAAACTCTTTTCGAGCAATTATCAGTATCCGGCGACAGCAAAACCAGCGTGGAATATGGACACTACCTACCTAACTACCTAACTACCAAAGACGTCGCGCTATGCAGCATTATTGAGGAGAACGACACCTTCACTTCGTGGTTAAGCTTTTTCATTCGCTTTCCGTTTGAGGACTTAGCTCTGCCTGCTGAGATGCTAGAGACAATCGAACAAGGCTTAGCCTCAATAAGAAACCAGCCAAACTTTGAATTAGCAGCGAACGCACTGTTGAAGCTTCGGGATTGGTTGAATGACTCTGAGGTTGTGGTTGAGCTCAAGCAAGAGGTGTTCAATTTACAAGTTTCTGAAAAGATAAACGGCGCGCAAGTAAATGGCTTCGGTTGGTGCGAACTCGATCAGTTGTGGATTAGCCACTTCTAAGTAAGACCTGAAAGAAATCACTAGGCACAAAGACTTATCTTTAACATTCAGCTGCCAATAGCGTCATTATCAGGTGCTAAAGTAATATAGACATGAGGCTAAGCTAAATTAGTCTCAACCAAGGTAAGCTTGAGAACAGTAAAAAAATAAGCTCAAGCTAAATAGACCCAGTGAGAAGGTAAATCATGACTCGACACCTAAAAGGCTCAATACTGTTTCTTTGCGCATTTTCGTTTAACAGCGTAGCTGCTAGCACTCAATGCGACGCGCTAACGGGCTGTGAGAAGAAGTTCTGTGAGATCGAATATCAGATAAAGAAAGCGGAACAGTACGACAATCAGTACAAAGTAGAGCGATTAACCACGGCGTTGAAAGCGGCGAAAGAGAACTGCACCAATGAAGGTTTGAAGGATGATCTGCGTGAGAAGATTGAATCAAATGAGCAAGATTTGACTGAATACCAAGCAGACCTAGAAGAAGCCAAAAGAGATGACAGAGCGGATAAGATTCGAAAGTATGAAGGTAAGATCGAAAAAGAACTGCGTAAAATCGATAAATTGAAGCAAGAACTGACTGAGATCCCTTAATCGAAGCTAGATACAGAAATGGCCTTACTGCTTTACTGCTTTACTGCTTTACTGCTTAGTAAGACCATTTAGAAAATACCGCTTTATGGCAGCCTCAAGAACCAATCTAGCCAACGCCAGTCGTTATTATCCCACCAGCGCCAATTCAGACTCTTTATAGATACGGTTGGCCACTTTGTATGCCGCAGGCAACGTTAGGGTCTCTTTGCATCTGCGCTTAAACTGCTCAACTTCAATCGTTTGTTCTTCTAGTAAATAGTACAGCTCACTCAGGTAGTTAGCTTCAAAAACAGCTTGACCAAGTGGCGTGCATTCGTATCGGCTCGACTCTTGATAACCAATCACCGTCAGCACAGATTCTGGCAACTCCCAGAACTTAGCAATGGTGTAAGTCAGGCGAATAGAGTAGCTGTTCATCAAACGCTTCAATGCCAATGAGTTGGGTGGAACAGAAGGATCAACATGCTTGAAGGCTTCGACCATCATTTGGAAAATGATCATCTTGCCTAAGTTGCGAATCAACCCAACAAAGTACGCCGCCGCTTGATCTTCTTGGGATGAAGAGTCTTTCATCAACTCCTTAGAAAAAGACGCGGTTTGAACGCTGTGGTTCCAAATTTTCTCACCAAAATGACGCCAGTAAATATTGTTGCCCGGCGTGAAGTTCTTCATATAACTATTCACAACCCCTTCAACAAGTCCTTGAGAACCCATATTTAGGAATGCTGTTTTTAGGTCGGTTACCTGTTTTTCACTGCGTTTGTAGAAAGCACTGTTAGCCAGTTTAATTACATCGGCAGCCATACTCGGCTCTCGCTCAATCACTTTTAGCAATGCATCTACATCAAATTCGTCACTCTGTAATTCTGCCATTAATGTGGTCACAGAGGCTGGCATCACTGGCAATTCATTGAGTAAGGCTTTTGGAGAGCGAATCAAACGTTCGATCTGACAAGCAACAAAATCACTAAATGGGTCTGACTCTGTTCGCAGGCGAGACTCTCCAAACAAGTAATCAAGGAACTCACCATCGTGAAGGCTAAGCGTCTTATCGACGATTAATGATGATGGTTGAGCTGACGACGGCGGAACAAAGGTTGAAGACTGAACGGAATCAATAGCAACGGTTTGTTGTTGCTCTTTTGGGACAGGCTCTGCAGAGGGTTTGTTTTTTGGATCAACAAAAGATGAGAATAATGCCTGCAATACCCTTTTAAACATCAATACGGCTCCTAGATGAATACAACATAGATAGGGATATATAACGGCGGTGATTATCGCACAGACAACTCATAAACCATACAGTGATAATTGAATCATTAACTATTCAACTGTATAGGATCTGTTACTTAACAGCCTGCGAGACTAGGCCTCCTGTATTCGTCAGAAACAAAAAAGCGAGCACATAACAATGACTCGCTCTTACATAGGTTAGATGTGTGGCACTGTCTAAAGTTAGCTCTGGGACACTTCCAATACAATCTTACCGACATGCTTTTTCTTCAAGAAGTCGTCTTGTGCTTTGTGGATATCAGCGAGCGGATAAGACTGCGCGACGATTGCTTCGATCTGCTGTTTCTCGATACGATTGACTAGATTCTGGAACACTTGTGGTTCTAAAACCGTACAACCAAAAAAGCTGAGATCTTTGAGATACAAAGTTCGTACATCGAGCTCGACCATAGCGCCACCAATTGCGCCAGATACGGCATAACGGCCACGGGGTTTCAGCACTTCAAGGAACTGAGGCCACTTGTCACCGGCAACTAAGTCGATAACCACATTGACGCTGTTTGCGCCTAACGCTTTAACCAGATCAGCATCACGAGCAACCACTTCATCTGCGCCAAGTTCAAGTAACTGTTGGTTTTTACTTGGGCTAGTAATGGCAATCACATAAGCACCGCGAGCTTTCGCCAGTTGTATAGCAGCCGAGCCCACACCACCCGATGCACCTGAGATAAGCACGCGATCAGCTTCAGCCACGTTGGCACGGGTCAGCATGTTTTCTGCGGTCGAGTAAGAGCACGGGAAAGACGCTAGCTCAACATCCGACATGGTGCTGTTCACCGCATAAGCGTGTTTCGCGGCCACTTTGGTGTACTCCGCAAAGCCACCATCGCACTCCGAACCGAAATACCATGGCTGTGATAAATCTCGTCCGTAAACTTCAGTTAAACAAGGTTCAATCAGTACACGTTCCCCAATACGATCGGTAGAGACTTCATTGCCGACCGCCACGATAAAACCACACACATCAGCACCTTGGATGCGAGGGAACTTCAACGCTTCACCCGACCAACTTGCGTCGTCTGAGTCATCACTTTTAGAGTACCAGCCGATTCGTGTGTTGATATCCGTGTTGTTTACGCCCGCAGCCATCACTTTGATCAGCACTTCATTAGGTTCAATTTCAGGAACAGCGATATCTTCACGGTAACCAAGCATTTCTGCTCCGCCGTGTCCTAACATCTCTACGCCTTTCATTGTTTTTGGTAATTCGAATTTCATCGTGTTTCCTTGAGTAATTTTGTCACCATATTCTGTGCTGATGTCACTGCTTCTTCGCCTAATACTGGCCACGCGCTTGATACACCTTCATGAAGTAGAAAAAGCTCTGAAGCCAGATCGTCTCGTTGACTCTGCTTACCCAGAAGTGCTTTTACTTCTCGTTTATGTTCAGTAACAGCTTGGTTAATTATCTCGTTGTCAGGAAAAGCCGCCATCGCATTCATCGACATACAACCGTGCGGCGCATACTCTTCCATCCACTGTTGTAACTTGTTGAAGATATCAAGCATCGACTCAAGGCCACCAGCAGGTACATTTTCTAATAGGAAATTTAGGTAACGGTGATGACGGTGCTCTAAGGCGCCCACTATCATCGCTTCTTTCGATGGAAAATGTTTATAGAGCGTACGTAGGCTCACGTTACACGCCGTCTTCAGTTGAGCCACACTCGGCTCAGCAAACCCTTGTTGGCTAAACGCCACTTCAAGACTTGCTGCAATCTGTTCTCTTAACAAGCTGACCTCTTATACCTAACCAAAAGTAGAATGATTGTTCTACATACATAGTAGAGCGATCATTCTACCCATGTCAATATGCAAATTTGCGAAAGGATCAGATGATAAATCCCGCAACAAATAGGACGCGGGATTTATCAATATGAATGAGAGACTTACCGTTAAATCTAGCGTCGGCTGCGTATCGTCACCAGCACAGATAACGCACCACAAAGCACCAACACCACACCTAAATCTTGAATCATTCCCGCTAAAGCGAGCCCTGTACCGATCAAGGTGTAGTACATCAAACCAAACAGTGCGCCTGCACTTCCTGCTTGAGATTGGTAACGCACCAACGCACGGCTCAATACATTAGGAATCGCAATGCCAAACGCCATAACCACCAACATCATCGGAAGCAAGAACCAGATAGTGTGTTGTGAAAAATACACACCTACCGCACCTAATGTTTGAAGCCCTGCCGCTAAGCTAATCAAAGAGATAGATGACACTTGTCGTTTCAATAGTGCCTTATTAACCAAACTTCCCAACAAGGTTCCGAACCCAAGCACAACACCACTATAACCAAACTGCTCGATGCTGAATCCAAGCTGTAAGAAGGTGAATGAACCCAGTTGGTAATACGAAAACAACGCAATGTTGAATGACGCAACAAGCAGTGCCGATACCCAAATACCGCCATCTTTAATCATGTGAATACTGAGCGATTTTAATTGCAACGGCTGCTGAGATTGTTGTGTTTCAGGCAGCGACCATAAGCTATGTGCCAACAACGCTAATACCATAATAAAAAAGGCAATAAACACATATTGATGTCCGCCCGCTTGGCTTAGTTGACCACCAAGTAGCAACCCGATGATTGGGCTAATCGACAACCCCATTCCCATGTAACCAAATACTTTAGCCAGTTCAGTACCGCTGAAAGCATCTCGCAGCATGGTTTGAGTGACGACAGAGCCAACAGCAAGTCCGAAAGCGCCCATCGCTCTTGCGACCATCAACCACGCAAAGCTGTGGGTTTGCATGGCTATGAGTGCAGAACAGGCAAATAATCCCATGCCCAATAACATGGTGGGACGACGTCCCCATTTATCCGCTAACACGCCCCATACCACCACACCCAAAGCAAATGCAGAGAAGTAGATAGAGAGGGTTTGAGCAGCTTGTGTGTAACTGACATCAAAGGATTTCGCGATTGAATCCAGAGTCGGGCTATAGATGGTTTCTGCGATTTGAGCGAACATCAACAGCAGCACCATTTGCCATAAAGAAGGTTTTGTTTTCATCATTTTTCCAAGACCAGTGAACTTGACGGGAAGTCTAGAGGAAACTAACCTTGGCTCGTTAACAACATTAAAACCAAAAACAACAAGATTGAGACAAATGGCATTAATCAGCGAAACCATTGAGTTTGATGCAGACAGCTTGCCTGCGCCCGTGATAGGGATTGCGGCAGAGCTAGGTCAGCATGACTCAGGAATACATCACCATATAAAAGGACAGCTGCTGTATGCTCCGCGAGGTTGTATCACCTTGACCTTAGAAAACGCCCTTTGCATCTTACCGCCGACCAAAGCCGTGTGGATCCCACCTTATACCAAGCATCGCGCGCAGATGACCAATGTGGTTGCTTATCGGTCGATCTATTTTGATAGCAGTATTTTCACCTGCCCAGAAGTGATTGAAATTGTGGAAGTGAATGAGCTTTTAAAAGCTCTGATCAATAAGATGGCTTTCTGGGATTGGAACATTGCACGCGAGCAAACCACCAATACCGCCAATCTATTCTGGGAAGAGTTTTACAGCGCTAACCAACACTCGTTTATCTTGCCGCTACCGACAGATCGCCGCTTTAAAAGCTTTTGCAAACGAGTCCGAACCGCTTCCTTTTTAGCTCCAGCCCTCTCGACATTAGCGAGTTCGGTTGGTGCAAGCACCAAGACGATTACTCGATTATTCAAAGCCGAAACAGGCATGACTTATCAAGAGTGGCGACAACAATGGCGCTTGTTTAAAGCAATTAAACTGCTATCAGAAAACCGACAAGTCGGTGACGTAGCTCATCTGCTAGAGTTCTCGTCCAACAGTGCATTTATCGCTTTTTTCAAACAGCAGACCGGACAAACCCCGTTGGCCTTTACCAAATTAGGGGCGTGATTGTAGTAATCCAAACTCTTAAGTTTTACTTAGCTCAGACACAAAAAAACCAGAACATGAGTTCTGGTTTTTAGGCGTATTTTAAAGCTAGATGCCGTCGTTACTTGGTGTAGAAAGCGCGTTTCAATGCCATCTCTAAACCGCGAACTTCAGCCAAGCCTTTCAGTCGACCAATCGCCGAATAACCTGGGTTAGTGGTTTTCTTCAGGTCATCCAACATTTGATGACCGTGATCCGGACGCATTGGAATTAAACGGTGATCGCCCACTTCTGAACGACGATTTTCTTCATCCAAAATTGCCATTACAACGTTGTACATGTCCACATCACCATCTAGGTGCGCTGCTTCGTGGAATGTCATTGGGTTGCTCTCTTCACGCTTAGTTGAACGCAGGTGCGTAAAGTAAATTCGGTCACCGTGCTTTTTGATCATATTAACCAGATCATTGTCGCCACGAACACCGTATGAACCCGTACACATCGTCAAGCCATTCATTTTGCTCGGTACATGTTCGGTCAACCAATCAATGTCTTCGATCGTTGAAACGATACGAGGCAAGCCTAGAATTGGACGCGGTGGATCGTCTGGGTGAACCGCCATCTTCAAACCACTCGCATCACAAATTGGCATCAACTCAGTAAGGAAGTAAGACATGTGCCCACGTAGCTTGTCTTTGTCGATTCCCGCATAGCGATCCAGCTGCACTTGAAACGCTTCAAGTGTGTAGCCTTCTTCAGCGCCTGGCAGGCCAGCGATGATGTTATTGGTCAGCTGTTGAATTTGCTCTGGCGTCATGTTGTTGAAGTAATCCAACGCTTGCGCTTGCTCTGACTCTGAATAGTCCGATTCTGCACCCGGGCGCTTCAAGATATGCAGCTCAAAGGCCGCAAACGCGATTTGGTCAAAACGCAATGCGCGAGAACCATCAGGCATTTCAAATTCTAAATCGGTACGCGTCCAGTCCAATACTGGCATGAAGTTATAACAAACCGTATCGATGCCACACTCAGCAAGGTTAGACAGAGTTTGCTTATAGTTATCAATCCACTGCTGGTAATTGCCAGTTTGAGTTTTGATCTCTTCGTGCACAGGCACGCTTTCTACGACCGACCACGTTAAACCTTTCTCTTCGATAATGGCTTTACGCTTAAGGATTTCTTCTTTTGTCCAAACTTCACCATTTGGAATATGGTGCAGTGCATTCACAATACCAGTTGCGCCCGCTTGACGAATATCGTCTAGCGAAACTTGATCATTAGGGCCATACCAACGCCACGTTTGTTCCATGAGACTTACCTTTCTTTAAGACGCACTTAGCCGGCTCGAATTAATCAAGCTAAATGCAATAACGACTTCTTAATGGCAGCAATGACAATTACTGCCCGAGATAGTACCGGTCTACGCCGGTCTAAAGACGATTACCTATCTACAACCTAGTGATTGAGCCAGCTTTCAAGAGGAACCTTGTCACTGAATTCCACATTAGCTTCAGAACTAGCTTTCTGAGCTAAGCAGCACCACTGGGTTGGAACTAAATAAGTAACCATCAAAGTTTGGGTCATCAATGTCTGACAGCGCTAACAAACGCTGTTTAACATTCTCAAGGTGTTGCCACATTGCGTTCTTAGCAGCGACAGGGTCTTTGCGCTGTAAGGCTGCGAGGATACGAGCATGATCATCTAACCATTCTTCACGGTAATCTTGACCACTGATGTGAGAGTGGAGTTTATTCCACATTGGACTCTTTTCGCGTCGATCCCAGGATTGTTTCAACATATCTACCAGAACAGAGTTTTGAGTGGCCTCTGCAATACACATGTGAAATCTTTCATCTCCGCTGCAATCGGTGGTGCCGCTTGCAAGCTCTTCGCGCTCGAGTTCGAGTGCAGAGCGCATCTTAATGATGTCGCCCGGAGTGACCTGAGTTGCCGCAAACTCCGCGATATTACTTTCCAGTAATTGGCGGGCCTGCAGCATCTCGAATGGACCAGCGTCATCGCTGACCACATTCTCGCGAGAATGAGTTGGAATGTTCAGGACATAAACACCCGACCCTTTTTTCACCTCAACTAAGTTTTCAAGCTCCAGCATGATGATCGCTTCACGCACCACTGTGCGGCTTACATCTAGACGATCAGCAATATCGCGTTCTGGAGGTAATCGATCTCCAACCTTATACAGGCCTTCAATCAGTTCTCTTCTTAGTACTAACCCTATCTCCTGATAAGGTCTTTTCGGCTCGAAAGGCATCATGATGATATTGTCACTTCTTTCCATTGTATTTCTCTCGCCATCATAATGACCAAATATAATTGGTCAACCTCTATATCTTAAAATGCAGTAACACCTTGTTTTTGTATTACTATTTTTTCTATATTTGCTCGTTATTCAACAGACTGAATACGATCAATCAATGCGCTCAATTCTGGATCCGTTTTATCTAGCGCGTCATACATAGGTTGAACCGCGAGTGCGAACGCAGCCTTGTCTGGTTCCACAAAAGTAACGCCCATTTCCTCGGCTTTAGCACGCTCTTTTGCTTCCGATTCAGCCCACAATTTTTTCATCAATTCAGATGAATCACTTGCCGCTTTCATTAGCGCATCTTGTTGTTCTGTAGTCAGTTTATCGTATGCTCTGGTTGAGATAACCAACACATCCGGAACCATCGTGTGCTCATCTAAGCTGAAGTATTTAGACACTTCACTGTGACGGCTCAAGCTGAAAGAAGGAATGTTATTTTCAGCCGCATCCACTACACCTTGCTGCAGTGCTGTGTACAACTCACCGTAAGCTAGTGGCGTTGGGTTACCGCCTAACGCTTTCACCATAGCAATTGCTGATGGGCTTGGTTGAACACGAACTTTCAAACCTTTCAGATCTTCTGGCGTGTTAATTGGCTTATTGGTATAGAAGCTACGCGCACCAGCGTCGTAGTAAGTCACACCAATAAAGCCGCTATCACGAGAAGAGTTAAGAATGTCACGGCCTACTTCACCATCAATCACACTGTAGTAGTGCGCTTGATCGCGGAATAAGTAAGGCATGTTGAATGATGAATAAGCAGGAGAAAAAGCTTCTAGCTCAGCAGCATTACTTTTCACCATATCTAAAGCGCCGTTCTGCATCAACTCCATAGATTCACGCTGTGTACCCAATTGAGCGTCAGGGTAAATACGAATACGCACCTCACCATCAGTCAATTCACGTACTTCTTTCGCCATAAACGTCATCGCTTCATGTACTGCATGGTCACGAGGGTGGTTATGGCTCAGTTTCAATGTTGTCGCTGCATAAGCAGAAGCTGTTGCTCCAAAAGTGAAAGCAGCACCGACAACCGCACTAATCAAAGTTTTACGCGTCATCATCATTCTTATTCTCCGTGGATTGGTTATCCAAAATGTAGGGTGTTTTTTGTTATGGGCTCATATTGGGGCTCAAAAAAGGAACCGTCAAAGCTGAAATTAAAATTGATTGACCAATATCACAATAAAAACCCATAAATTGGTCAACCAAAATCATTTGTGAAGTTGCTCACGCCAACCAAAAAATGAATAGCTTATGATTCAGCCAGATTTTTGAACATACCATCCCTACATAGAAACAATTTCTTACATTGGTAAACCAATTGTTATGAGATACGCAATTTTGTTGAAAGGAAATAAACATGAATAAATTGGTCAGTTACATAAATAGAGGGTTGGCCGCCTTTACAGTGTCTCTATCGTCTTTCTTAGTGCTATGTGTGATATGGCAGGTTTTATCCCGCTATGTTATTGGCAAACCAAGTACTGTTACCGACGAGCTCGCGCGTTATCTCTTTATGTGGGTAGCCTTAATTGGTGCCGCCTATACAACGGGTCTGAAACGCCATCTTGCCATCGACCTGCTTACAATGAAGCTGACTGGCAAACGTAAATTAATCAACGAAATCGTTATCCAAATAGCCATCGCTTCTTTCTCTTATATCGTTCTGGTGCACGGTGGAAGCCAACTTGCTGCTAAAACGCTTGCGATGGGACAACTGACTCCCGCTCTAGGTTTAGAAATGGGCTACATCTACTTCTGCTTGCCTATCAGTGGCGCTTTAATGATTTTTTACTCCGTCGTGTTTACTTACGAACGCGTTAAACAATTAATGTCAGGTGACGATTTGATCACCGACTCACAACTTGATTGATAGAAGGATTTCACAATGGAATGGCAAGTAATACTGACCTTATTCGGTAGTTTCGCTGTACTGCTTACAATCGGTGTACCGGTCTCTTTTGCGATTGGTTTATCGTCACTAGCAACCATCTTAATGAGCTTACCGCTTGAGCCGGCTATCGCGGTGGTTGCTCAACGCATGGCCGCTGGCCTTGATAACTTTGCATTACTGGCAATCCCGTTCTTCATTTTGGCGGGCAACATCATGAACCAAGGCGGCATTGCGCTGCGTTTGATTAACTTCGCGAAAGTGTTGGGTGGTCGTCTGCCGGGTTCATTGGCACACGTAAACGTGATGGCAAACATGATGTTTGGCTCTATCTCAGGATCGGCGGTAGCATCGGCAGCTGCAGTTGGTGGCACCATGTCTCCTCTGCAAAAGAAAGACGGCTACGACGAAAACTTCTCTGCGGCGGTTAACATTACTTCGTGTCCTACTGGTCTATTGATTCCACCAAGTAACACGCTGATCGTTTTCTCTTTGGTTTCTGGTGGTACTTCAATCGCGGCATTGTTCTTAGCAGGTTACATCCCAGGTCTCATCATGGGGCTAAGTATCATGATTGTGGCGGGTATTATTGCAAAACGTCGTGGTTACCCTGTTGCAGCTCGTCCTTCACTATCAATGGTTTGGGATACCTTCCTAAAAGCAGCGCCTTCTCTGGCACTGATCGGCATCATCATGGGTGGCATCATTGGCGGTATCTTTACTGCAACTGAAGCTTCTGCGATTGCCGTGGTATACACGTTTGTTTTAGCCGTGCTTATCTACCGTGAAGTAAAATGGCGTGATATTCCAAAGATCATCCTTGAGTCTGCAGTAACAACTTCTATCGTTCTATTACTTGTTGGCGCATCAATGGGGATGTCTTGGGCAATGGCGAACGCCGATGTGCCTTACATGATTGCTGATGCATTACTGGCGGTTTCTGATAACCCGCTAATGATCCTATTGATTATCAACGTGATTCTGCTGATTGTGGGTATCTTCATGGATATGACACCAGCGGTACTGATCTTCACACCAATCTTCCTACCAATCGCGCTAGACCTAGGCATCGACCCTGTGCACTTCGGCATCATGATGACCTTCAACCTTGCTATCGGTATCTGTACGCCGCCAGTAGGTAGCGCTCTATTCATCGGTTGTTCGGTTGCCAACATTGCCATCGACAAAGTCATCAAACCTTTGCTGCCATTCTATGCTGCACTGATTGCAGCCCTAATGGCCGTTACTTTTATCCCTGAGCTGAGCTTGTTCCTACCTGAATTAGTACTGGGCTATGGTTCGTAATTTGGTCACAGATACATTCTAAGACTACTAAACACTCAAACGCTTTATCAAATAATAAAATCCCGCTGGTTCGCTGGCGGGAAAAGGAACTGAATAATGAAGACTGTTGCTAACTCTACGCTGCCAAACACTGTATTACGACCTGACTACGACCGTTCAGCACTCCAAAGCCGTATTGTGCACCTTGGTTTCGGTGCATTTCACCGAGCGCACCAAGCGCTATTCACCAATGAAATGCTAAGCAAAACCAACACTGATTGGGGTATTTGCGAAATTAACCTATTCGGCGGCGAAGATTTGATTGAATCACTTCGCGCGCAAGACCACCTTTACACCGTTGCTGAAAAAGGCGCTGAATCCACAGACGTTAAAGTAATCGGCTCAGTGACTGAATCACTGCATCCAAACCTAGACGGTATCGAAGCTGTTTTAGAAAAAATGGCTGAGCCTCAAGTGGCGATCGTGTCGATGACGATCACAGAGAAAGGCTACTGCGCTGACCCAGCGACAGGCAAACTCGACAAAAACAACCCATTAGTCATCGCTGACCTAGCTAGTCCAACTCAGCCTAAATCAGCATTAGGTTACATTGTCCAAGCCCTAAAAATTCGCCGCGAACGTGGCTTAACACCATTCACGGTCATGTCTTGCGACAACGTGCAAGAGAACGGTCATGTGGCAAAAGCAGCGATCATTGAGTTCGCTCAACTGCTTGACCCAGAATTACGTGATTGGATTGAAACTAATATCACCTTCCCATGCACCATGGTTGACCGCATCGTACCCGCAGCAACCGAAGAGACACTGACAGAAATTGCAGAACTGCTTGGTTGTGAAGATCCATGTGGCATCGCCTGTGAACCATTCCGCCAATGGGTGATTGAAGATAACTTTGTGGCAGGCCGCCCAGACTGGAATGTTGCTGGCGCAGAGTTCGTAGAAGATGTGGTGCCTTACGAAGAGATGAAACTGCGTATGCTCAATGGCAGTCACTCTTTCCTTGCTTACCTTGGATACCTTGGTGGTTACGACCATATTTCCGACACCATGACAGATGCAGGCTACCGCAAAGCCGCTTTTGACATGATGATGAAATCCCAAGCACCTTCACTAACGATGCCTGAAGGGACTGATTTGGAAGGTTACGCAACCTTGCTGATCAACCGCTTCACCAACCCAAGTTTGAAACATAAGACATGGCAGATTGCGATGGATGGTAGTCAGAAGATCCCTCAGCGTATGGGTGGCAGCTTGCGATTCCATTTAGAGCAAGGATCAGATTTCTCGTGGCTTGCAACCGCCATTGCTGGCTGGATGCGTTATGTATCGGGTGTTGATGAGCAAGGCAATGAGATCGATGTCCGCGATCCAATGGCAGACACACTTCGCCAGATCTGTGACGAGCATGGACTCAATGTATCTGTGGTTCCGGCGTTGCTTGCGGTTGAAGCAATTTTCCCTGCCGAGCTAGGTCAAAATCCACAGGTCATTGATGCAGTAAGTTCAGCGTACCAATCATTAATTGAACACGGTGCCGTTGCTACCGTGGCTGCGTTATAAGGAGAACAAACAATGAAGAGTTTCTTATGTGAAGACTTTTTACTGTCGAATGAGACAGCGCGCCGCTTGTACCACGAACACGCAAGCCACCAGCCGATTTATGACTATCACTGCCACCTAAACCCGGCAGAAGTTGCTCAAGATCGTCAGTTCGAAAACATGTCTAAGATTTGGCTTGAGGGTGACCACTACAAATGGCGTGGTATGCGTTCAGCAGGTATTGACGAGCGCCTGATCACCGGAGGCGCTAGCGATTATGATAAGTTCATGGCCTTGGCTAAAACCGTCCCTCAAGCCTTGGGCAACCCACTTTACCACTGGACACACTTAGAACTCCGTCGCCCATTTGGTATTACTGGCACTCTCTTTGGCCCAGACACAGCTGACCGAATTTGGCATGAATGTAATGAACTATTAGCGACACCGGAATTTAGTGCTCGCGGCATCATGCAACAAATGAACGTTGTTATGGCTGGTACGACTGATGACCCTATTGATTCGCTTGAACACCATAAAGCGATCGCAGAAGACAACACATTTGATGTGAAGGTTCTGCCAAGTTGGCGCCCAGATAAAGCGTTCAAAATTGAACTCGACGGCTTTGCTGATTACTTGCAAAAGTTAAGCATGGTTACTGACATTGAGATCACTCGCTTCCATCACCTATTGAATGCTTTGGACAGCCGCTTAGCACATTTCAACGACCATGGTTGCCGTGCAGCTGACCACGGTATTGAAGTGGTTCGCTATGCGCCGATTCCATCAGAATCCGATTTAGATGCTCTGTTAACTCGACGCCTCAATGGCGAAACGCTCACCGATTTAGAATGTGCACAGTTCTCAACAGCCGTTCAAGTGTGGTTGGGCAAGCGCTACGCAGCTATGGGTTGGGTAATGCAGCTTCACATTGGTGCTCAACGCAATAACAACACGCGTATGTTCGAACTGTTAGGCGCAGATGCAGGGTTTGATTCAATTAGCGATAAGACGTTTGCATTCGAACTGGCTCATCTGTTGGACGAAATGGATCAAAGTAATGAGTTGCCTCGCACCATCCTCTACTGCTTGAACCCAAGAGACAATGAGATGATTGCCACCATGATTGGTAACTTCCAAGGTGGAGGTATCGCGGGCAAAGTTCAGTTTGGTTCTGGTTGGTGGTTCAACGACCAAAAAGACGGCATGCAACGTCAAATGGAGCAGTTATCTCAGCTTGGTCTACTTAGTCAGTTTGTTGGAATGCTGACTGACTCTCGCAGCTTCTTATCGTACACACGTCATGAATACTTCCGACGAATTCTGTGTAACATGCTTGGTCGCTGGGCTGAAAACGGTGAGGTGCCAAACGACATGTCGCTGCTTGGCCCTATGGTCGAAGACATCTGCTTTGGTAACGCAAAACGCTACTTCGAAGAGAGGGCGTAACCCATGAAACATATCGCCATCATTGGTGAGTGCATGATCGAGCTTAACGGCAAACCGTTCGGCTCAATGCATCAAACGTTTGGCGGAGACACTCTCAATGCTGCGGTCTATTTAAGCCGCGGCTGTGAAGCCAACCTCAATCAAGATGACATCAAAGTGTCCTACGTCACGGCTTTAGGTGCAGACCCGATTAGCAAGGGGATGCTAGAACGCTGGCAACAAGAGGGGGTGTCGACGGACCTAGTTCTACAAGACAGTCAACGTACCCCAGGTCTATACCTGATTCAGCTTGATGACGCAGGCGAGCGTACCTTCTTATACTGGCGTAATCAGTCAGCAGCACGGTACCTGTTGCAACATCCAGATTTTAGCCAGATAAAACAAGCTTTGCGCAACGTCGATATGGTCTTTCTCAGTGGCATAACATTAGCGATTCTACCCGAGCAAGATCGTATCCAGTTATTGAACATCTTGGTTGAATTGAAGACGCAAGGCGTTGAGATCGCCTTCGACAGTAACTTCCGCCCTGCGCTTTGGCCACAGGACGAAAACCAAACCGTCAAAAATAGCTACCAAGCCATGTATACATTGACGGATTTAGCGTTAGTGACATTCGATGACGAACAGTTGATTTGGGGAGATACTTCACCAGAACAAACTATCGAACGTCTAACAGCGCTGGGTGTTAAGCGATGCATCGTCAAACTGGGTGCAGATGGCTGTCTCATTCAAGATGCCACAAGTCCAGGTGACACAAGTCAAGCTAACAGAGAGCAAGATTCTGGTACCGCTTCGGCTCCACGGGCGGTGCCTACCCAACCTGTTGAACATGTCGTTGATACGACCTCGGCAGGAGACTCATTCAATGGCGGATTTTTATCTGCTTACCTTGCTGGTGAAGACTTAACAACGTCATGCCAGCGTGGCAATACCATGGCAGGCGTCGTTATCCAGCATCGCGGTGCCATTATTGCAAAAGAACATACTCAAGCGGCCATCACAGCCATTTAAGGAATACCAATGAACATCAAACAACAACTAAAAACACTGAAAGTTATCCCTGTGATCGCTATCGACAACGCTGAAGACATCATCCCTCTGGGTAAAGTGTTAGCTGAAAATGGTTTACCTGCAGCAGAAATTACGTTCCGTTCTGAGGCTGCTGTCGAAGCTATTCGTCTACTTCGTGAATCACAACCAGATATGTTGATCGGCGCAGGCACTGTACTCAATCGTGAGCAAGCGATCGCGGCTAAAGAAGCGGGCGCAACGTTTGTGGTCTCTCCTGGCTTTAATCCAAATACTGTCCGAGCTTGTCAGGAAATTGGTATTGACATCATTCCTGGGGTCAACAACCCAAGTACAGTAGAAGCCGCTCTAGAAATGGGCTTAACCACATTGAAGTTTTTCCCTGCTGAAGCATCAGGTGGCATCAACATGGTTAAGTCACTTCTCGCGCCTTACACGGATATTGAGATCATGCCGACAGGTGGCATTAACCCAAACAACATTAAAGACTACCTAGCGATACCTCGAGTACTCGCATGTGGCGGTACTTGGATGGTGGATAAGAAGCTGATTGAAGAGGGCAATTGGGAAGAACTGGCTCATTTAACTCGTGAAGCCGTTAAGTTAGTCAATTAAACCTAATGCAATAGCAACTTCGTATTATATCTAGCCCTCCTTTTGGAGGGTTATTTTATGGTTAAGAATTATTCATTAAAAATTAATATTAAATCGTATTATATAGCCTCTAAAAGTCAAGGGTAAATATGGACAACTGGATAGCACAAGGAGTCGGCGGACTGGCTTTTTTTATTGGTGTGATGGCATTTTGGCAAAAGGATGATATGCGATTTCGCTATCAAATGGTGATATTTTGTTTTGTCATGAGTATTCATTTCATATTAATGGGTGCAATAGTAGCCGCTATAGGTGTAATTATTAATGCTATTCGAAGCTACGTATCGATAAAAACTCAATCACGCAAAGTGATGTGGTTCTTTATCGGGTTAATGTGGTGCATGACTTTGCCGAACATGAACCATTTCTTTGAGTTTATTACGGTTTTTGGTTCATCCGTTGCAACATGGGCACTCTTTTCAAAACACGGCATCGCCCTGAGGTCCTTGATCTTGTTCAATTCCTTCTGCTGGGCTAGCCATAACATTTGGATTGGTTCTATTGGCGGATCTTTTGTCGAAGTCACCTTTATTGTCACCAATTTAGTCACAATCTACCGTTTACATCAACGCAGATTGTTAACTATAAAATAGGCAATACATTTTTTATTCTAGATTTAAAATATGGAAGTAATACACCATTAATTAAATGAAAATTAATTATATATAAAAAAGCAAATCTAATTAAGTATACGTTATTTAAACGTCGTCAATATATTTCTAATACTAAATTGAATTAAATCACCAATTAAATTTATATGGTAATCCAAATCTTTAGTTTGATTTATTTTGGTTAATCAATATTCCGTTAAATATTAAAATTGGTCATGTACTTATTATTATACCAACAATAGGACCGTGACCATGAAGCGTCTTACCCTGACACCTATAGCAATCGCGTTGCTTCTTGCAGGATGCAACTCATCTGATAGCGACAATAGCCTCCAACAACCCCAAGTTAACTCTCGTGTTCATGATGTATTGAACGTTGAGGGTTACCAATTCCGAGATTCTAACGGCAATGGAACACTGGAACCCTTTGAAGACTGGCGATTATCTCCTGAAGAGCGAGCAGCAGACTTGGTTAGCCGAATGACGCTAGACGAGAAAGCCGGCATGATGCTCATTGACACCTTAAACTCATCCGAAGGTGGGCTTGTTAGCAGTAAAGGGCAAGACATGGTTGCTGATGCCCAAATGACTCGCTTTATCTTTCGTAACAGCGTAGTTGAAACCCCAATTAATGTACCGGATTGCGATGCAGGACGTTCAGGTTGTCAGATAACCCCAACAGAAGCTACCCAGTTCATGAATAGTGTTCAAGAACTGCGTGAACAAACTCGAATGGGTATCCCCGCCCTATTCAAGTCCAATGCTCGTAACCATATTGATCCATAAGCTAAAGCAGGGATCAACGTTTCTTCTGGTGCCTTTTCTGCTTGGCCTAAAGAGGCAGGTTTAGCAGCCACTCGCGACATGGATTTGATCACTGAATTTGCTGGTATCATGAATGACGAGTGGTCTTCAATTGGCCTGCGCAGTATGTACGGATACATGATGGATTTGGCGACAGAACCTCGCTGGTATCGAGTACACGAAACCTTTACCGAAGATGCAGATTTAGCGTCTGACATTATGCGTTCACTGATCAAAGGGTTGCAGGATGGCGGTGAGGTCAACGAAGACAGTATCGCGCTAACCATCAAACACTTCCCTGGCGGCGGTCCACAAGAAAACGGCGGTGATCCACACTATGACTTCGGTAAGAACCAAGTCTATCCAAAGAACAATTTTGATTATCACCTAAAACCGTTTATTGCCGCAATTGAGGCTGGCGCTTCTTCAATCATGCCTTACTACGGCATCCCTGTAGATCAAAAGTGGATGCCAAATGATGTTGGTATGTCCTTTTCAAAAGGCATTGTCACCGATTTGCTCAGAGACGAATTAGGCTACACAGGTAACGTGAACTCAGATACCGGCATTATTGGCGATCGAGCATGGGGTGTGGAACACAAAACGATTGATGAACAGGTTGCAATGGCGGTCGAAGCTGGCGTTGATGTGCTTTCAGGTTTCCATGATAAAGAAGTCATCGTGAAACTGGTCGAAAAGGATCTGCTCACCGAAGAGCGTGTCGACCTATCCGTAACGCGCTTACTTGAAGAACAATTCAAGCTTGGCCTTTTCGAAAATACCTACGTTGATGAGAAAAAAGCTCAAGAAATCTTAGGTAATGAGAAGTACCAAGAACGCGCTGATTACGCTCAGAAAAAGTCTGTCGTCTTACTTCAAAATACCAATAAGACTTTACCTTTAGCTGAATCAACCGCACAAGCTCCTGTTGCTCTGTATGTCATGGGAATGGACGAAAACATTGCAGGAGGCGACAAGTACAACTTTGCCGTGACTTCTGGTGATTACGAAGCGGGAGAAACACGTCCACCAGTTCCAGCCGATACGGACTATGCGGTTATTCGTGTTCGCGTATCTAACGAAGGTTCAGATCCTGACCTTATCTTTGGTGGTGCTAACCCAGATGAGCTCGACATTCTCGCCTTCAGCCAAATGGCGACTGCTGCGTCTTGGCATATTGAACCAAGCCTAAGCGACATCAACGCCGTTATGAACGAAGTGGGCGCTGACAAAACGGTATTGTCCATCAACTTTAGACAACCATTCGTATTGGACGATCAAAGTAATCTTAAGCAAGCAGGGGCCGTGATAGCGACATTTGGCGTCTCGGACAGCAACCTAATGGAAGTGCTTTCAGGCAACTTTGCTCCTCAAGGAAAGCTGCCATTTGCTTTAGCAAACAGTGCCCAAGCCATTCAAAACCAAGACTCAGACTACCCTGGGTATAATCAAGCCGACACCCTTTACCCGTTCGGACATGGTTTAAGTTACGAATAATATTTGAGCTAATTCAGGCAGTGTTGAGCACTGCCTTTCCTTCTTAGATACCAAGGACAAAGTCATGGAACATATCTTACAACTGAGTTGGGATGATCACGCTATTCCACATAAGATCTGGATAGAACAATACTACGATGGGTGTCGTATCTGCTTGAAAGTCGTAAAGGACGTTGAGCCAGAAATGCTCTCATTGATTGTTCCAAATATTGATGTGCAAACCACTCATAAAGCGTGGCAAGGTAAAGCGACGAACATTACACCGGCCTATGATGACGGCGTGTTGTTCACGCAAACTCGCTCGCTATTCAATTTGCCTCACGGCTGCGTGATCTGGGCGGTAACACATATCCAGATGCAAAACGGCTTAAAGATGTCGGCAGACAAACTGTGCTTCGTACCAAAATACAGCAATCAAGATTCTTGTTTTAAGGTTCCAGCGTAACGCAACGAGCTGAGTCGCTTATCCAACTTGGCGCTAATCTGCAAAGAATCATAAAAAAGGCCAACGTATAAACGTTGGCCTTCTGTCTGTCATCAAGATTAAGCACTAATCAATCAACACCAGCGAATCGAGAATACCTTTACCACTGTGGATTCCACCTTCATTTTCGCCAGCGGGTTTGCTGCGAATCAAATAGCCTGCGTAGCCGCCTAGCTCTGTTACTGGTTCACCTTGGTAGTAAGCGGTAAATAGACCGACTTCGCTGACTAAATCTGTTACGAGTGTTTGTTGAGTATCACGCACTGCAATAGTTGGCACCTCTCGCTCATGTGGGTACAAGCGCTGCATGAGTGCCCACGCGTCGTACTCTTCTGGCTTAAGTCGACTAAGTTGCTCGCTGATATCGTCACCGAACACACAATGGCCGCCGCCCTCACCTTGGTTTTTCAGCACCCATTCTTGCTTATCAGCTTGTGTGTTAAACCATTCAATCGACTCGCTGGTGATTGGTTTCATATCTGCTAAAACACTTTTCACCAATTCGGCTTCTTCTAGCGTTAAGCCCCAACGAGCGTATTCTGATACAGACATCATGGTTAGGAGCATCTGCATGGTTTTACTGGTTGCTAGCTGTTGGCTGAAGGTAGCATTCACAGCGACATGGTGTTGTTCGATGAACAAACGCGTCTGACTTAGCGTGTGGCAACAAACGGATTCATTAAGCTCAGGCGCCCAGTAGTCTGAATACTGATAACCCGCTCTTAGGTACACAACATCGACTGCGCCAACATCTTGCAAAAGCAGACGTTGGTTATCGCCCGTTGAAAGCTGAGAGCTCAATTGATCGAAGGTACGGCGAACCGTGCGAATACCCTGCTTTTGCAGTTCCACTTCGAGTAAGTGTTGGTCATACACATTGTCTTCACTCTTCTGCACCACCATCAAGAAAATCGGTTTGCCTTGTTCATTGAAGTCCGCTTTAACTTGCTTTGCAGCACTAGCGATACCATAAGCCAACTGCGTTAAGCCTTGGTTTTCAGCCGGTGTTGCTGACGGTTCTTCCAACCAATGGTTATAAACGTTTGGCCATTGGTTTTGCATGAATGAGTGAAATTCTGTTGCACGTTGACCAAACGGCGCCATCCCTGCAGCAATACCATTAAACTCAATCACTTTTGCACCGTGTTGGCGATCGTCCATAAAATCAGTACGCATCAACAACAGTGGCTGACGAGCTGGATTCAAGCGCTCATCCACACTGCCATGGGCTTGTTGATGCAATTCCATTAAGCGACCAAAAAACGGATCGGCTTTAGCCATGTCGCTCAATGATGACTGTAAAAAATCATGATCTTCCGACACGTTACTGATCAACTTAGTGATAAGCGGAGTGACTCGGCGCAAGTGATCATAAACCTCGCGCTCCATTGTCATTGGCGCAATACTGAAAGGACAATGCCTCGCGGTATTGTCAGACTGACGAAAAGCGACACCGTGCATGATTGCCCACTCACACGCGTCTTCAATAATTTGTTGCGGAATCAATGACGTTAGCATTGGATTCATTTTGGTTTCTCACTATTAACTCAGATTAAGCACTCTACTAAGACGATGCCCATTCTAGAAAGACGAATAAAAACGAAAAATATTTCATTTCTTTGAGTGTTCTAGTTAATGATTCACATCTGGGTATCTTGGGTCTTATTGACTATCAGGTCTCGAAGCCATTTGTGACTTGGTTCAGAGTCAAAGTAACGGTGCCAAAGCAGAAACAAGCCACCGGGAACTAACTCAATAGGAATCGGCTTCATCACCAACTCACCACTCTCAATATAGTCACGAACCGAGTTGTACGGATAACACATCAGCAAATCGCTTTGTTTACACAGTTTTACTGCGCTGGTGATGTCCGACACATTGGCGGCTTTATTGATTTGGAGCTGTTTGGCCTGCAAAATTTCAAGTAGTAGCCAGTCACCAACACCACCGGTCACTAACTGAATATGACGATATTTTAGGAAGGCTTGCAGATTCCACTCTTCTTGAAGCACTGGATGATCATTTCGTATCAAACACACAGAGTAATCTTGCAGCAACTCAACATAGTTCAGCTCAGCAGGGATATTTTGAATATGGGTACTCGCCCTTTCATCGAGCTCAAAAATTCCTATCCCAAAATCAACCTCACGCTTAAGTAAACGTTTAAAGGTTTCGCTACTCCAAGTAGTGCTGTTTACCGTAATGTTAGGTGCATCTGCCAACGCGTTAGGCATGAATTTAGGGTAAATAGCGGTATATGCGGTTTCGACAAGATCGATATTAAAAGTACGTTCACTGTCTTTCGGCTCAAAAATGTCTGGCACGGTTAGCTGTTCAACTTGCAGAAGGATCTGATGGATCTTAGGCGCTAAAGAGGTGGCTTTCGGAGTTGGAAACAGACCTTTTGACTCACGTTCAAACAAAGGGTCATCAAACAGAGAGCGCAGCTTAGTGAGTTGCTTACTCACCGCTGACTGACTAAGGAACAATCGCTCTGCCGTTTTGCTCACGCTACGCTCTTCAAGCAACACGTGTAAACACAGCAGTAAATTCATATCACATTTGAGTAAGCTCTTAACATCTACCATGATATTCCTTAGATTCAGATTAATGATGACTTTATGTCACTTTAAATCATATCACAAACTTGTTAATTTAAGCCCATGTAACCTATGAGTTAATAACTCAAAAAAATAATAGACCTAAGGAATACTCATGAATTTTCTAGCACTCCCTAAGATTGATCTGCACTGCCACCTAGACGGAAGTGTTCGTCCAGATACGATTATTGACCTAGCAAAACAATACAATATCGAACTACCTGAAGATCGCGATGCGGTTGTTCAATCTCTAACGGTGCCAGAAGATTGTAAAAACTTAGATGAGTACCTGGCTTGTTTCAGCCTGCCATTACAAGTAATGCAGACTGAAGAAGCGATTGAACGTATCTCTTTCGAGCTTTACGAAGACGCTGCACTAGAAAACGTTAAGTACCTAGAAGTTCGCTTTGCACCAATCCTGCACGTAAATAAAGGTCTGTCTCTTGATACGATCATTGCAAGCGCAGTTAAAGGCATGAAGCGTGCTGAAGAGAAATACGACATCAAAGGCAACTACATCATGTCTGTGCTTCGTATGTTCCCTAAAGACTCTATCAAAGACGTGATCGATGCAGGTCAACCCTACCTAGGTAAAGGTGTTGTAGCATTTGATATCGCAGGCGGTGAAAAGCCAGGCTTCTGCGCTGAATTCCCTGAGTACACACAGTACGCGCTTGAAAAAGGCTACCGCATTACCGTGCACGCTGGTGAGCAATGGCATGGTCAAAACGTTTACGATGCAGTTACTTTGCTAGACGCTGAGCGTATCGGCCACGGTGTTCACATCCAAGGCAACGAGGACGCATACAACATCGTTAAAGAGAAGCAAGTTGCGCTTGAAACTTGCCCAACAAGTAACGTGCAAACTAAATGTATTCACAAATTCAGCGACCACCCAATTGCTGAATTCAAGAAAGACGGCATCGTTGTTACGATCAACACAGACAACCGTACTGTGTCGAACACAACCATGACCAACGAAGTGAAGCGTGTGTGTGAAACATTCGGCCTAACAAAAGAAGACTACGTAGAAATCTACAAGTACTCAGTCGACAGCGCTTTTGCTTCAGACGAAGTGAAACAACACCTAATGGGTTTCGTTGAGCAAATCTAATTTGGCAAAGCGCGCCTTTTGCTGAATAGCTGGGCTCACTTAGCATTAGTGCTTAAAGCACAAAATAGGAAGAGAAAGGCTGAGGCTTTTCTCTTTTTTTATGTCCAAAAATCGCTAATCTTGCAGTATTCGTCATTTAGACCGAGACTCTCGGAAAGTGGGCAAGCATGAGTAATACAAGCGATAAAACTGAACTGGAAAAGATGCTATCTGGGCAAGTGTATGATGGTGCAGACCAAGAAATTGATACCATGCGTTCCAATGCAAAAAAGGCGCTAATGGCTTTCAACAACCACCAAACCCCAGATCAACAACACACATTGCAAGAGCAGCTATTCGGTAAGGTTGGTAGTAGCAGCTTAATCCAGCCCCCTTTTCATTGTGAGTTTGGTAAAACCATTGAAATTGGTGACGACACCTTCATCAACATGAACGTGGTGATGCTGGATGGTGCGAATATCAAGATCGGTAACAATGTTTTAATTGGACCAAGTGCCCAATTCTATACGCCATCACACTCCCTTGATTATCGTAGCCGCCGTAAATGGGAAACCTTCTGTTTACCAATAACAATCGAAGATGATGTGTGGATTGGCGGTAACTCAGTGATCAACCAAGGCGTGACGATTGGGGCTCGTTCAGTCATCGCAGCTAACTCTGTGGTCAACAGCGATGTACCACCAGACTGCTTATACGGTGGTACGCCAGCCAAGTTGATTCGACACTTGAATACTGAGCAATAGAGTGACTAGTTCTACAACAATCTAAATCTAAGAAAGGCCATGTTTATCACTCAACATGGCCTTTCTTCCATTGATAAGGTGTAATCCCATTTACTCGCTTAAATGCTCTTATAAACTGCGATGAATCGGCATAACCTAAGTGAAGTGCGACATCAGAAATAGTATAGGTTTGCTGTGAAATAACCCGCTTAGCGAAATCAAACGCGAGCGTCTCTTTTATCGCTTTGAAGGTCGTATTTTCTTTATTCAACGCTCTTTGAATAGTACGCTTTCCAATCCCGATTAAATCGCAAAATGTATCTAAGTCGATATCGACTCGACCAATATATGGCGACAAAGCCTCAGTGACTTTGCGAGCATCGGCCATGGGTTTCACTTTGGTTTCCAGCAAATGTTCCACTTCTAACCGATCGTATTGAATACGCGTATTCTCTTGCCCAAGGTATTGAGGTGTCTCAGTTTGGATTTTTAACTCGCTTAATGCCTGCGACTTCGTTGTCACTAAATCATATCGAATTGGGTTACCGAGCTCAGCATATTGCGCCTTCAAATAAGCGTGAGTATAAGCGATAAGAAACAACTCAGATTCAACGTGACTAACTGACTGCATTGACGTCTTAAACGAGACAGAAAACTTTGCCCCACTTTGTTCCACAGATAGCTTTTCAATGGGGAAAGAATCAAGGAAATCTTGCATCGAAAGAGCAGGAAATCGAAGTTCTTTAGCTGCTCGGGTTGCACTCTCTAACAGCACAACAATGAAGTCATTCGGGCCTAGGTTAACCCTGATATGGTGTAAGAAGAGGGAAAAAACGTTATACGGAACATAGCTAGCCGATGACGTATCCATACTGAATGGAAGTTTCACTTCTAACGCCAGATCTACAACCAATGAACGGCCGAGAGCAAGCGAGTTATCTTCTTGCAAACACTGTTGAAAGTGGTTCACCACACGCTTATCAATCAGAGGAATATCAAGCCCCATCACTCTATCCTTTTCCATCTTAACTAGTGACGCAAAATGCACATTTTCATTTCAGAGCTTAGCTACAATTATCTCAAGTTAACAAGGTTCACTTACAGTTTTCACTAATAAAGTGAACCACATAGCCAACAAGAGCAGCTTTGATTGCAAAGTATGACAGGGTTATCAATTTTAAATAATCCCGAGATACCGTCAGGGTCTACTATTAAATATAGATATTGAATAAATGGACTTAAACCAATAATTGAGAGGTTTTCATGTTTAAAAAGATCACGTTAGTAGCAGCGAGTATAGCAATGAGTTTTGGTGTTGCTAACGCCAGTGTTGAAAGCAAAACTTGGCCAGCATCAGACAAAGCCAAAACATTCGTTCAAGACACGATCGTCATTGGTATGCTCGCGAGCCCATATGGAGCGGGCTGGAGTGACGACCAACAATTATTGGATTACTTCCAAGGTGCACGTGACGCGGGTATTACAGGGCATGAATACACCATTACTGCTGCCGACCACAACTTTGATGACTTCTTGTTCCACCATCACAAGCATCGTTCTGTGATGGCAAAACAACCTGATAAGTTCATCGTTGCCCACTCTAATCACGATATTGAAAAAGCCCATACAGAAAGAAAGACTGCCGTTCTATGGAATAGCCAAACTGCGACAATTTTGGAAGAAGATGTCACCAAGATGGCGATCCTTAAAGATATGGGTCTCAAAAGCATGATCTTGTCTTATAACGACATTTTCAGAACAGGTTCGGGCCAACTTGCTGCATATAATGGCAGAGACATCGGCTTAACATCTTGGGGAGAGTCTGTTATCGATTCGATGGTCGAGTATCAGGTGATTCTAGATCTCAGCCACACAGGCTCAAAAACGGCTAATGATGCCATGGGTTATATGGAAGAAAACTACCCTGATGTGCCATTTGTATACACCCACTCTGTGCCTGCCGGTTTATACAAAAACGAAGCGAATGCGACACCAAAAGGCTGTTACCGTGCCATTCCTGATGATGAAGCAATACGCGCAGCTAAATCAGGAGGCTACGTTGCCCCAACTTTCACTGAATGGATGATGGACGGCGTTTGGCCTGAAGATATCTCTCCAGTTCAAGCTGCCGATATGATCGACTACTACGTAAAATTGGTCGGCGTTGACCACGTAGGTATCGCCACCGATGACATGTTCTCAACTGACATGGTGGTTGATTTCGCAACCAAGAACGCGAAAATGTACGACGATGGTGGTTACATGATCGAGGCGTTCAACAAAGGCGCGACGGGCAATGGTGAATTAGCGAAGATCCTTGCAGCCATCACCGATGAACTGTGGAAACGTGGCTACAGCAATGATGATCTTGCGAAGATCTACGGCGGTAACAAGATGAGAGTTTACGCTCAAGTTTCTGAAGGTGCAGACCCCGACAAGTTCCAAAAAGAGTATGCAAAACGCCTAAAAGAACTAACCAAGTTAAGAAATGAAAACTTAGCCATGTAGCTCGCAACTAACAAAGCTCAAGCATTCGAAGCACGTCCTATTGGGCGTGCTTTTTTATTTAACATCTTGTAGACAACATCCTCATTCAGCCGCTATATATCGAAGAAAGAGAATGAAGTCACACACCCAGAAGTAATACTCAAATTCGCCCTCCAAAACACCCTATATCCCATCATCTAATCGGCCTTCTATGTTAGAATTAACGGCTGGTTCGGAATGCGCTGAGTATCTGATCTAGTTAACTATAATTTAATCACCATAAGTGCTTTTTTAAGTTTTTAGAATGAAAAAATATGAATTAGTTGTCCAAGATATTGTTAGCAAGATCTGTCAAAACAGTATCAATCATAAGCTTCCTGCAGAAAGGGAACTCTCTGAAATATATGGCTTATCTCGATTTACTATTCGAAAAGCGCTAGCCAAACTAGAAGCGATTGGCATGGTGACATCTAAGGTGGGCTCAGGGTACTTTGTTAATACATCTTTGGTTGGAACCCCTCTAGTTTATAACTCGATTACTGAAAACAGCTTTGAAGAAATATCTTATAAAAAGATTCAATTAAATAAAGCGTTACCAAACAACCACGAACAACAAATATTTTCTCTACGTGACGATGAATATATTTGGAAGATCAAACGTCTTAGGTTAATTAATAATAAAGTCGTTCAAATTGAAGAAACAAAAATACCTGTCAGTATCTTTCATGAAATGAACACAGACATCATCGAGAGTTCGCTTCAAAAACACGCACTCGCTCAAGGCTTAGAGATCGACAGTTACTTAACGACTTATCAAGCCATCAACGTATCCAAAGATGATGCCGATTTACTGGGCTGTAAGAAGAATGTCGCGGCAATGAACATCACCAACCGTGGCTTCCTTACCTCTGGCGAATTGTTCATCGTCAGTGACATTATCGACATCAACTATCAATGCACTTATCACACGCCTTTTAACAACGAGAGCATGAATTTCAGAGATAAAAATAGCCGCTAGTGCGGCTAAATTTTGATTGAAATAACAGACTATGGCGTATGAATTGAGCCATCTGGTAGTCGACTTTGAGTCCACTCATGAGGGCGGTACATCACAGGAAACTCTGCAGCAACCTCTCGATCCATCTCTACACCAATACCTGCGATTTCAGAAGCGTATAAGTAGCCATTAATTGGCTCAGCAGCGTTCGGGAATACCTTATGTGTATTCTCGTTGTATTCAACATGCTCTTGAATTGCCGCATTGTGCAAATGTACATTCAAATGCGTGTTTACCGCAGCGCCAATTGGCGTCATATCCGGCGGGCAATGCCATGCAATACGAACACCGAAGTTCTGACATAGATGACCTAGTTTCAGAGCTGGAGTAATGCCGCCAATTTGTGAAACATGGCAACGAATAAAATCAATACGGCGGTTGGCAATCAAAGACTTCCACTCTTCAGGGTTGTTAAATAACTCCCCTAAGCCTAATGAAACTGAGCTTTGGCTACGAATATTATCCAACCATTCCGTTTGATTTGGCGGCAGAATATCTTCAATGAAGTAAGGCTTATATTGCTCGACTTCTTTAGCAAATTGTATTGCTTGATTTGGGAAAAGGCGCTCATGAACATCATGAAGAATATGGAATTTATTACCGTATTTCTCTCTAAGCGACTTAAACATCGTTAGTGTATTGTCCATGTACTGATCTTGGTCGTAATACGAACCTTCAGTCGGGTTTTGAGTGGTATGCAAATCGGTTGGAACACCGCCATAGAAACCAAGCTGACAACGAATATGCTTGTAACCTTTGTTTAGGAAAGATTCCACCAACTCATAAATACCTTCCATTGTGTCGCTAGTCGCGTGTGTGTATACAGGAATAGCATCACGAGACTTACCACCAAATAATTGATGTAACGGCATACCCGCTAGTTTGGCTTTAATATCCCACAGTGCCATATCAACACCGGAAATTGCATTATTGATAACAGGGCCATTTCGCCAATAAGCATTGACCATCATCATTTGCCATAAGTCTTCAATATTATTGGCATTTTTACCAACTAGAAGAGGTTTTAGATACTCATCGACCATGGTTTTTACGGCTAAAGGTCTTTGTTGGAAGGTCGCGCAACCAAAGCCTGTCACACCTTCATTGGTTTCAACAACAACCGTGATGAGATTATGCCTATCTGGCTTGGTAATAATACAATGGATATCGGATATAATAGTTTCTTTCACAATTAAATAACCTAAACTAACTTCAACTCTTATTATCTAACCGTGTTAAAAAGCACATTTCAAGCGTTAAATTTCATGAAAAAATAATTGGTACGTTTAGTGTTTTTTTTTGATAAACAAAACATACCAATTGGCCCAAAACGGTCGAAAATAATTTATTCGAATTTTAAGTGTGATTGAAGTCTCTTTTTATCCCATTGGCTTTAAATAAGTTATCGATATGATTACTGGAGTTAAATATATCCCAGTAACAGGTGTAGTATGCAAATTGTTGAAAATAATGATGCTGTTATGAATAACTCTAAGTCATCGTCTAAAAAGAAAAATTTCATAGAAAATATACAGTTATTAGTCACTGCACTTGGTGGTGAAGATAATATCGTGAGTCTCACGCACTGTATGACAAGACTAAGATTCAAATTGGCAGACGAGTCTCTGGTAGACGAAGAGGCTATCAAGCAGATCGCTGATGTGAAAGGTGTGGTACTTCAACAAGGCCAAACCCAAGTTATCATTGGAGTTGAGGTCGAGAAGTGGTTCAACGCGCTATCAAACACTCAACAAGCTGACGCTAATCCGGCTGATGAGCTAGAGAAAGGCAAGCTGTTCCAGGGCGTGATGCGCATTGTCGCAGGCATCTTTGGCCCTGTCGTGCCTGCAATTGCTGGCGCTGGTATGTTGATGGGCCTGTTGTCTGGTCTTATTGCGACCAATGTTATCTCTGAAACCTCAGACACAGTTTATTTCTTCCGCTCAATATCTGTTGCTGTGTTCTTCTTCTTACCTATGCTGGTTTCTTTCTCTGCAGCTAAAGTATTCAAAGTAAACGAATACATTGCACTTGCTGTTTCCTCCGCAATGTTAGCACCCAAGCTAGTAGATAAAGCGGCGATGCTAAAAGATGCTGGCGCAGCTCCGGAGCTGACTGTTCTTGGCGTGGTTCCGATTGAACTGCTCAACTACGGCGGCGCAATTGTTCCTGCGATTCTAGCAATCTGGTTATTGTCTAAAGTGACTCCGTTAGTTGACCGTCTAGTTCCTTCTTCTGCGAAGCCTGTATTTACACCACTGCTTGCCTTTACGGTAACTTCGACCATCACGCTATCATTTGTTGGCCCTGCAGGAATTTGGCTAAGTAATGGCGCAGGTTGGGTGATGAGCTCGCTACTGGAGATCTCTCCGACATTAACGGGCTTTGTGTTTGGTCTGACTCGCCCGATTACCATCGTATTTGGTATTCACCACAGCATGACGCCGATTAGCCTGAACAACTTTGCTCTGTATGGTAAGGATTTACTAATGCCGATCATGTGTTTAGGTAACATGGCAATTGCTGGCGCGACAATGGCTATCTGGCACAAGCAACGTAAAACAGTTTCTAAAGAGCAATCTTCAATCACGATGGGCTCAAGTGTTACCGCTATCTTAGGCATCACGGAGCCGGCTCTATTTGGTGTACTTACGAAATACACCAAAGCGATGATGACCGCGAGTTTGGCTGCAGGTGTGTTCGGTGCTATCTCGGTAACAATCGATACCCATTTAACCAGCTACATTCTTTCTTCTGTATTCAGCTTACCGGCTTACCTTGCAGGCGGTACGCAAAACTTCATTCAAGCACTAATGGGCGTGGTTGGTGTGTTCGCACTGTCTTATGTTCTAACGCTGTTGTTCGTGAAACTAGACAACAAGTAAGACCTCCTCTCAAGCTATTGGGAAAAGAATCAACGTGGCTACTTTCCTTGTAGCCACGTTCCATCATTTATACCTAGCAATACCAATCTTTCTGTAAGGGCACACTATGAGCCACATTGCGATTATCGGCGAGTGCATGATAGAACTGAACGGCGTTCAATTCGGTACCATGCAACAGACCTATGGTGGGGATACGCTCAACGCCGCTGTTTATTTGAACCGAAGTGCCACCAGCTATTCCTGTTCGTCAGATACACCTATGATTCGTACCAGTTATGTCACGGCTCTTGGAGCAGATTCCATTAGCCAAGAGATGCTTAAGCGTTGGCAAGATGAAGGGTTATCAACCGATTTAGTGCTTATCGACGAACAGCGCTCGCCAGGCCTGTATCTGATTCAATTAGACGACGTTGGCGAACGCACATTCTTGTATTGGCGTAATGACTCTGCTGCTCGTTACATGGTGCAGCACCCAGATTTCGATAAGATAACAGCCCAACTTTGCGATGTTGATATGGTGTTTTTGAGCGGGATATCTCTGGCGATCTTGCCTCATGGCGATCAGCTAAAGTTACTCACTATCATCCAAGGTCTACGTGAACGTGGTGTGGCCATCGCCTTTGATAGTAACTACCGACCAAAGTTGTGGGACTCACAAGACGCAACCAAAGAAGCTTATCAGCTTGCCTATCAAGCGACAGATCTCGCCTTGGTTACCTTTGATGACGAACAACTATTGTGGGGCGATACAACGCCGCAAGACACCATAAGAAGGCTGCATTCACTCGGCGTCAAAACCGTTGTTGTGAAGCTTGGTGCTGAAGGCTGCTTGATCAGCGAAAACCCTGAAAATGAGCCAGTAAAAATCACAACGACACCTGTCGAGACTGTGGTTGATAGCACCTCTGCTGGCGACTCTTTTAACGGCGGTTTCTTATCTTGCTATCTCGCTGGAGGTTCTGTTTCAGAAGCCTGCCAACAAGGTAATGCACTCGCAAGACTAGTGATTCAGCACCACGGTGCAATTATTCCAAAAGCCATCACCGATACTCTTTCAAACCCTATTAAGAAGTAAACCATGCCTACAATTAACGAACAGCTAAAAGCACTTAAAGTTATCCCTGTTATCGCGATTGATAACGCAGAGGATATTATTCCTCTAGGCAAAGTATTGGCTGAGAATGGCCTTCCCGCCGCTGAGATTACGTTCCGTTCAGACGCCGCTGTTGAAGCTATCCGACTGCTTCGCGAAGCTCAGCCTAACATGCTGATCGGCGCGGGCACCATCTTGAACCGTGAGCACGCACTCGCAGCCAAAGAAGCAGGCGCAACCTTTGTGGTATCACCGGGATTCAATCCAAACACAGTTAAAGCATGCCAAGAGATCGGCATCGATATCATTCCTGGAGTGAACAATCCAAGCACCGTTGAAGCGGCATTAGAGATGGGCTTAACAACCTTGAAGTTCTTCCCAGCAGAAGCTTCTGGCGGTATCAGTATGGTGAAATCGTTAGTCGGACCTTATGGCGACATAAGACTCATGCCTACAGGCGGTATCACGCCATCAAACATTGGCAACTACCTAGCCGTTCCTCAGGTATTGGCATGTGGTGGCACCTGGATGGTGGATAAGAAGCTCGTCGAAAACAAAGAGTGGGACGAGATTGCCCGTCTAACAAGAGAGATTGTTGAGCAGGTGAATCGCTAAGTAGTTAAGTGGTTAGTCTAAACTGTTCGCAGATTTGGAAATGCGTTACATACAAAAAGAGCGAGAGGCTTGCCTCTCGCTCTTTTTTCATCTATCTATTGTGACAATTGTTGCTCTACAAGCGTCTTCCAGAACCCAACGCCATGTTCCAGAATATTGTCGTTGAAATCGTAGTGTGGGTTATGAAGCGCAGTGCCTCCACATTCACCAACACCATTCCCAACTAGCACATAGCACCCTTTTACTTCGCGTAACATGAACGAGAAATCCTCACTGATGGTGAAACGTTCACAAACTCCATTCACATTCTCTTCACCAACAACCGCTTGTGCTGCTTTGATTGCGTGAGCAGTCTCTTCCGGCGTGTTGATTGTTGATAGAAAGCTATTGTTAAAATGATATTGATAATCAACGCCTGCTGACATGCACTGACCCGCAACGACACGCTCGATCGCTTTCTCAATCTTGTGTAACGCTTGATCCGTGAAGCTACGAGTATCACCTGAAATGGTCACTTGCGAAGGAATCACATTAACTGTGCCGTTGGTAACAAAATTAGTCACTGAGATAACCGCCGTCTCATCAATTGCACTCAAATTACGTGAAACAATAGTTTGTAAGGCGGTCACAACCTGAGCTCCAACTACAATCGGGTCGGTTCCCATGTGTGGCATAGCGGCATGACCACCCGTAGCCTTGATAACAATTTCAAAGCTACTTTCACTCGCCATTAATGAATTGGGGCGAGTCACAAACTTACCTTCAGGAATACCCGGTAGGTTATGCATTGCGTAAATCGCATCCATATTCCAACGAGTAAACAGGCCGTCTTCGATCATCGCTTTGGCGCCTGTACCACGCTCTTCATCGGGTTGGAAAATGAAGTAAACGGTGCCATCAAATTGCTTGCTGTTTGCTAGCTCTTGCGCGGCACCCAACAACATAGCTGTATGCCCGTCATGACCACAAGCATGCATCGCGCCATCATGTTTAGAAACATGACAAAACGTATTCTCTTCATGAATACGCAGGGCATCCATGTCAGCACGCAACCCAATCGAGCGACCGCTTGTACCATTTTTTAAAATCCCCAGAACACCGGTTCCACCAATACCACGGTGAACTTCAATGCCGAACTCTTCGAGTTTATTCGCAACAAATTCAGAGGTTTTGAACTCTTCAGTACCAAATTCAGGGTACTGATGTAGATGGCGACGCCATTCTGTGACAGTGGCAGTGTTAGTCATGGAAACTCCAATAAATACTTAAAATTAATTTGTTGAAACTGTTTTGGATGTCATTTCGCGAGATTTGTTGGAGGTTGCAAATAGCATCATAGCAACGATGATTAAGCCAACCGCCATCGCCCTCAAGGGGGTGATAGGCTCTCCGAACACCAAAACAGCAATGAAAAATGCTGACATAGGGATGAGGTTTAAAGCCATGCTGCTGCCTTCAACTCCCACACGTTCTATGCCGTAGATATATGCGATATAGCCCAGACCTGATACAAAACCTCCTAGCACCATAATGCATAGAAGTGACCAAGAAGGGCGCATCACCAGTAGCAGGCTGGGTACATCTATACCTGACACCAATAAATAAATGAAAAAACCAACAGCTGCGAAACCAAACTGATAATGCATGGTGCGAGTTGCACCGTATTTTTCTGCCAGATGAGCCCGTAAGTGGGTGACAGATGCAAAGCTCAACACACTCAATAAGCAAATCAGATGGCCAATGTTCACTCCGCTATCTTCCGAAGTAAACGGCGGAGCAAGAACCAATATGCTCACTCCAATCAAAGCAATCCCACTTGAGGCAATTTGCATACGCGTAAAGCGTGCACCATAGAAAACTTGCCCAATAGCCAAGATTGCAATCGGTACAAGACCTTGAATGACTCCGTTTTCCGATAGCGAAATATAATCGAGTGATAGAAATGACAAGAAGCTAAATAAACCTTGGCCTACTACACCACACACTAATAACTTAAATAAATCGCTTCGATTAGCCCAACTGAACGACAGTTTCGGTTTAGTTTGAGTATTGGCTTGACGTATTGCGCCAAAAATCAGGACTAAAGATAAAACCGAGAATGCCATCATGTAGCGCAGCCACACTAACAATCGCGCATCAATGGTTTGCAGTGGCAAGGTAGCTAAAGCAGCCTCAGAGCCCCATAGCAAACCAACGCTAATTGCTGCAATCCAACCTTTAGTCACTGATTTCATCACTTAGCTCACTTCTGGCGTTGCTTTCTTATCGCAAGCTAAGTTTTCTGCTGTCTGTTCTTCTTGCTTCGTTTCAAACTTAGTGAACACGTAAAGTGCTACGACAATCAATGAAACGACAATGGTTTTCCCCATGGCCATCTGCTCACCAAGTGTCACAACTGCCACTAAGTAGCCAACCAAAGGCATGAGATTTAATGCCATCGTTGCCTTTTCTACACCGATACGCTTGAAAGAATACAATTGAATCAAGTAGCTACCACCAGAAATGCCTGTACCTAAGAAAATAAGCAGTGCAATCAACAGCGGGCTAGAGAAAATAATGTAAATCTGAGACAAGTCCAAGCCCATGGTCAACACAACGATAATGCCCATCACAGCAACCGAAATGTATTGGTAAAGCATGGAAACCACTGAGCCGTACTTGTCCGCTAAGCTAGCACGTAAATGTGCCGTCCACGCTAAAGCCAGCATCGAACATGTCACGTAAACATAACCCAGCAGCGGAGTACCGCCTTCAATGGTGTTTGTTGGCCCGACACTCATTGCGTAAATACAAACTGCAGATGCGATGAAAGCGCCCCACTGAATCTTGTTCATACGGAAGTTCATAAACATCATGCCAAAGAAAACCGTCGCGAACGGCTGCATACCTTGGATAACACCGTTTTCAGTCGCACCAATATGAGAAAGAGAAAGGAAATTAAAAAGTGAGAAAACCCCTTGTCCCACGATGCCACAAAGCGCAATACGTCCAATATCTTTGGTATCGATCTTTAATGAAGAACCTAAGTCTGCACTTAAGTTTTTGCTACGTGATGTAAAAAAGAAAATGATTGATAGGCCAATTACCGCGGTAACGTAGCGGAAAAATACCAATGTCATCGGATCAACAGCCATAGAAAGCGGCTTAGAGACCACCCCTGTTACGCCCCAGATACAGGCAACAGCAATGGCTGCAGTCCATCCTAAAAATGTGTCTCTGTTTGTTGTGTTCATCTTTCTATCTTCCATAATTTTTCGATAATGGCGGTGCGGCACACCGCCTTATTACTTGTAATTTGTATCGTGGTTGACGGTTAGTTAGCGTTTGTCGCCGTTTTCATCTGAGGCGCTTTTTTCTTCGCCTTACCAAACTTCATGAACAGCATCATTGAGCCAATAACGACCGCAATCGCTAATAGTCGCATTGGCGTTACCGCTTCACCGAGAGCAAACACAGCTAGGACGAAAGAAGACAGAGGCATCAAGTTAAGTGCCATACCCGTTCCGTCTACGCCGACTCGTTCCATGGCATAGATGTAGATTAGGTAGCTGATTCCTGAAATACCCACACCCAAAATTGCAATACAAGCCATACGAAGTGGAGAACTGAAAATACCGAGTGCTGAAGAGAAGTCCGCCCCCACAACCAGTAGATAAAGACCAAAACCGATTGCCGCAAAAATGAACTGGTGGTACATCGTCGCCACTGAGCCATATTTCTCAGCAAGTTTTGCACGAGCGTAAGCCATCGTAGAGAAGCTCGCCGCGCTACCAAGACAGATCAAGTGACCAATGTTGAAACCACTGCCTTCAACAGATGGATCCATTACCAAGATAGCGACACCAGCGAACGCACCAACCGCCGCCAAAATTTGCATGGGAGTAAAACGTTCACCATGACGAAGGAAACCAACACATAAGATAATGATTGGAATAAGCCCTTGGATTACGCCGTTTTCTGAAGCCGTGATGTAGTCAAGAGACAGGAACGATAGAAAACTGAAAGCGCCTTGACCGATAATGCCGCAACATGCTGCCCAGAAAATGTCGTGTCGATTTTCCCAGTTAAGCTTAAAGTCGACTTTTTTCTGTGGTTTACCCATCGCATTGCTGACTTGGATAATCACAAATAAGGTAATGAAGGCTACGGTATAGCGAACCCATACCAAGACCTGTGCATCCATTACTTCTAGAATTGGTGTTCCAACGATCCAGGGAATACCCCATAGTAGGCCAATGAAAATGGCCGCGATCCAACCTTTTACTGTATTACTCATCTTTAAATTCCTTTCATTGGTTGCTATTGATTTAGCAATTGTCCGTAACCTGGACACTGAGCTGTCTTGCCGACTAGGTGCAGGCAATGCCAGAACATCGCAGAGTTGCTACACACGACAGGAATACCAAATCGATCTTCAATCTCTTGAATGTGGTCAAGAACACGAAGGTTGGTGCAAGACATAAATACAACATCGGCACTAGAATCAGGCAGCATTTCGCTTAATGCTTCCATCATTGATTCCTTTGAAACCGTGGTAATGTCAGTGTCTTTCTCAATGCCAAGTGAACCTAAAACAGGAACTTCAAAGCCAGCGGCAGTCAGTTGTTGATAAAGAGGGAAATTCACTTCTGTTGGATAAGGGGAAAACACGGCAACTTTCTTTGCACCCAAGTGCTTAAATGCAGCTTGAGCAGCTGTCCATGGATTGGTTGCGGGAATATCACCGCGATTTTGTGTAAGAAGGTTTGCTACTTTTTCTTCACCAATGATGATAGAAGCTGAAGTGCAACCAAACGCCATAACATCCATGGGTAAGCCAGTAGCAATCAAATCTGATGCTTCACTGATCCCAACCGCAATTTGGTCGAGCGCTTCTGGTGTCATCTCGCTGCTGTAATAAACGCGGGAGCTAAACACACCCGCTTGTGTACCCAGTAACTTTGCCCAGTCCATCTCTAAAGAGTGGTCAGTACTTAGTTGCACTAAACCGATATGAACTCGACCAATTCTTGGGGCCTGAACGTGCTGTAATGGGATTTCAAATTGACGAAACTGTTCTATTGTTTGCATGAGAAACTCGTATTTTTATAATTTTTATGTGCTGACTCTGGAGTCCAGAGCCAGCTTTTGTAGGGTGTTAAGTTTTTAGCTAAATAATGATCAGTTCTGGCTCTGCGCGTTTGCTTAACCATTCAGCGCCGTCTTCAGTAATCACGATATTCTCTTCGTGAACCATTGACTTACCCGGTGCGTAAACCATGCCCGGTTCTAGTGTCATCACCATACCCGGCTTAAGTACTGTGTTGTCGGTAGCCGTGTTAGACGGGCGCTCTGTCAGCTCCATACCTAAACCATGACCTAGACGACCAACATCGTTGCCCAATGCACCATTGGCTTCTAGTACTCCCCACATCGCGTTGTAGATGTCAGTCGTGGTTGCGCCCGGTTTCGCTGCCTCGAAGCCTTTCGTGGTCGCTTCGTAAGTAGCGCGGTATGCCGCTTTGGTTTGCTCACTCGCATGACCAAATGCCCAGTTACGGTCGAAATCAGAGAAATAACCATCACGTACAGCACCCGTATCGATGATCAACACATCTCCCGGCTCAATGATGCGATCAGTTGGGCCCATGATGATGCTGTCATAACCATCTGGCCCTGAGCCTGCGATGATGTAAGGACATTCGTCCGCACCTTCTAACAACATATCGATACGGAACTGTTTACAGATTTCACGCTCGGTCATGCCGGCTTTTGCGTAACCCGGAATCTTGCTAAACCCAACATTAGTAATGCGGCAGATTTCACGTGTTTTCTCAATTTCAGCTTGTGATTTGATCTGACGAAGTTCATGCATTGCTAAAGACACATCAACAAAGTCTTTCTTAACCATGGTGGTTAATTTCAAGTAGTTGTTCACCGGCATACGTAGGTGAGATTCAATGCCCAGCGTTGCGCCTACTCGGCCATGACGACAAGGCAGAGAGTTCAATGCGCTAGCAACTAAGCTAATGCCATCATCTTCAGGACGAGGAGAAGGCCAAGTAATAATGTTGTCGACCCATGTTCCCGCCATACCACTTGCTCCGATTTCAGGAACAATCGCAATCGGCTTTCCTTCTGCAGGAACGATGACAAACCATGGACGAGTTGGGCTATGCCAAAACTGAGTGTGGAAGCCAGTGAAGTAGCGAACGTTTGGCTCGGTTGTGAAAATCATCGCATCCAGATTCATCTCATGCATGACTTTTTGAGCGCGTGATGTTCTGTGTTCAAACTCAGCTTGTTCAAAGCCGCGGTTTAGGTAGTTAGTCATTGGAACCTCTAATTATTGTATTTAGGTAGGCACTTCTGCTGCTCTTCACAACCAGTAACCAACCCTATAGTTCAATTTTGTTTACGTTACGGTGAGCATCTTACTGACATTTAAGTTAAATAATGTGACCAATATCTTAGGGTTAACTATAGTGACCAGAAAACATCTAAAACTGGAAATATTGTTGATTACGATCAATTTTAGGTACCTATTTGTAACTTTAGACTTGTGTAGGAAGCGGATGTATAGTCTTATAGTTACATAAAGTTAATTGGCAACTTGAAATACATCGAGTAACCAAAGATAATGAAAGGCAATTAAAGTTAACAACAGTGGTCTAAAATGAACGCATCAGCATATAAATCGTTTAACGTAGAATTCACCGACAATGACAGAGAGCATCTCGCACTGAACTTTCGCTTAGCCGAAACCATTGCCGACTTTATTGGTCCGCACTGTGAGGTTGTGATTCATTCATTCGAGAGCTTTGAAAAGTCGGTAGTGAAGATAGTGAACGGACACCACACGGGTCGAGAAGTAGGGTCACCTATCACCGATCTGGGGCTGAAGATGCTGAGTGTGTTTGAGAGCACTGGTGAGGTCACGCCAAAAAGTTACTTCACCACCAGCAAAGATGGATCGTTACTTAAGTCTACGACCTGTGTACTAGCTGGAGAAAATGGCAAACCAATTGGGCTGTTCTGTATCAATATGAACTTGTCTCACCCGTTTCCTGAGATCATAAAAACTTTAATGCCAGACATGGCTCATGCCCCTGTGGGTGTGCATGAGAACTTTGGAGCTTCAACAACAGAAGTGATTGAGCAAGCGCTTGAGCACGCTATTTTTGAAGTCGACAACGATGAGTCAGTCAACTTAAAAGGTCGAAACAAAGCCATTACCAAGCTATTGCTTGAGAACGGTATTTTCGAATTAAAAGAGGCGACAGCATTCGTATCTGAGCGTCTTGGTATTACTCGCCACGCTATTTACAAATACATCCGCGAGTTTAGAGCATAGAAATCCTATAAAGAGAAACGAAATGAAAACAAAAATCCATACAGATCTAGCACCAGCAGCAATCGGCCCTTACTCTCAAGGTATGGCATTCAAAGACCTAATCTTCACTTCAGGTCAATTACCGCTTGATGCAAAAACAATGGCGTTTGTTGAAGGTGGCATCAAAGAGCAAGCTCGTATGTCACTAGAAAATCTAAAAGCAGTTTTGGAACAAAGTGGTGGTTCACTAGATACCGTTATTAAAACCACATGTTTCTTATCTGATATGGAAAACTTCGTTGCATTTAACGAGGTGTACACGGAAGTATTTGGTACAGAGAACGCACCTGCACGCTCTTGTGTTGAAGCGGCTCGTCTACCAAAAGACGCATTAGTTGAAGTAGAAGCGATCGCTTACATCAAGTAATCACGTATTACTTTTAGTGACTGCGTATAGCAAAAAATAACTATGTAATGTTATTAACGACAAAGTAAGGTCATTGAACATCGCTCGATGGCCTTTAATTCCTCTGCCTGTATCTAAGTGTGCCCTATGTTAAAACTATCAAAAAATTCATTCTACACTGGACAAGTTTGCGAACTATTCACTGCATCTCAAGCGCAACAAGCGCGTGAGTTTCACCGTCAGATCGAAGGTTACCAACCAACGCCACTTGTCTCTCTTCCACATCTTGCTAAACAGCTTGGTGTTAAAGCGATCCTAGTAAAAGACGAATCAAAACGCTTCGGTTTGAATGCATTCAAGGTACTCGGCGGTTCTTACGCTCTGGGTCGCCAATTGGCAAAACACCTTGGCATTGATATCTCTGAGATCAATCTTAAAACCGTTGCTTCAAAACTGGATAAGCCACTTGTATTTACGACAGCAACCGCAGGTAACCATGGCACTGGTGTCGCGTGGGCAGCTCGTGAAATGGGCCAAAAAGCCGTGGTTTACATGCCAAAAGGTTCATCTCAAGCAAGCGTTAACCGCATTCAAGGTCTAGGTGCAGAATGCATCGTGACGGAAGTTAACTATGACGACACGGTACGTATGGCGAACCAAACGGCGCAAGACAATAGCTGGATGCTTGTTCAAGACACTGCATGGGATGGTTATGAAGAGATCCCAACATGGATCTCTCAGGGTTACATGACCATGGCAGACGAAGCCGTCGAGCAAGTTCAAGAGCAAGAATTTAGCGCTCCAACTCACGTATTCTTACAAGCTGGCGTAGGTGCAATGGCAGGCGGCATATTAGGCTACCTTGCAGACAAGCTAGGCGCAGATACATTTGAAACCATCATTGCAGAGCCAGCAGCCGCAGATTGTATTTTCCGCTCAGGCGAGAAAGGCGAAATGGTCAACGTAACCGGTGAGTTGAACTCAATCATGGCGGGCCTTGCATGTGGTGAACCAAACCCAGTGACATGGCCAGTATTGCGTGATTGCAGTAGCTTTTTTATCTCGGTTGACGACAGTATTTCAGCAAACGGGATGCGTATTCTAGGTAACCCACTACAAGATGACAGCCAAATCATCAGCGGTGAGTCAGGTGCGATTACACTAGGTCTTCTTTACCAACTTTGCCGAGAGGGCGCAGACCAAGCAACGCGTGACACTCTAGGCTTAAATGAAGACGCAACCATCATGCTCTTCAGCACCGAAGGCGACACCAACCAAACACGTTACCGCGACATCGTTTGGAATGGATTGCACCACTCTAACTAATTGCTGACGGTCATAAACTCCACAACACTAACGACAAAGCCACAGCGAACGCTGTGGCTTTTCTTTTACCAGTTGTTCTTTAATCGCTCTCTCAAAGCACCATTTTTCTAACTCGCACCTTGATTGAGCAACCAATAGCTCACCGGATTATCCGGACACTGATATGGCCCACACTCCACAAACGTAGCAATAGCATTCAAGGCCACCACCGCGATTGCCAGAATACACACAATCCGTCCAAAGTTACTCATTTTGTAAGGTTCGTGAGACTCGGCCTTATTGGTCAGCATCAAAATAACCGACACAGCAAGAATCGTCGCCACAAACAGTACAAATGCCCATGTGTAATAGTGCATTCCCAAAATAGGGCTGCCGTAGCCCGGTGTTCCGGGAATTACGTGCAAAGAGACTTGTCTTAGCGATGTGGCCACACCATACAAAGCACCAATCAGAATGACGCCATAGTGACGAGATTGAGGCCCATAAACCACATTCAGCATGAAGCCAAACGCGACCATCACAAAGCCAATCCGTTGCAGTAAACACAGTGGGCAAGGAAGTTCATTGAGAACAAACTGAAGAATAAAGCCGATCAACAAAACGGCTGTCATACCCAGTAAGCCAAGCGTATTCAGAAGAGTTAACTGATTTCGATTCATGTTAGCTCCTTACAATAAGATCGACAGAGGGTCAGTCGCATGGTGATTAAACCAATACAAACCAAGGATCACTGAGCCAGCGAAAAAGCCATACGCGGCGGTCTTCTTGCCGAAAAACCCGCACACCATCGCCACAAGTAATAACAAAAACAGTAAAGACATCATAAGGGGCATCCCCTCCTTACTTATCGAGTTCAGTCATATTGAACATCACAAAACACCCGCACCTACGTCCTTAGTCATTCAACTTAGGTGAACCAATGGATTACGGATTAAAAATCATCAACTTAATAGTTGTTAGTAACCTCCAAACTGTCAAGTTAGAAGCTACGTTCTGATATCTATTCGAGCTAACCTCCAGAGGTAAACCTAACCCCAATACCGTGCTTTGCTACACTGACATAGCGTGAGATGCTTAATTTGGCTGATATAAAATCGCTCCCATTGTGACTAGGAAGCTTGATGAAAAAACACCGTACTCGACTACTATTGGCCCTTCCCTTTACATGCCTTGTGTCTTCAAACACCAGCTTGGCAAGCTATACCATTGTGCTACCAAGCCAACATGAGAATGGGTTCAACTTACATGGCTCCTCCTTATCAGCCAGAGAGGTGATCGATTGGGAGGTCAACAATAGTGACTTGGTGTTTGGGGCTTACGCCGATAAAAATGATAACGAAAGCGTCAGCGCGATTGGTTATATGTACAACCAAAAATTGGATCTGAATTCAGGAGAATTAGAAAACGAAATTAGAAATGCCGCAGAGCGAAATGGCATTGATTACGAAGATTTTTTCCTACACTTTTCAGAAGACACGATTCTGGCAGAGCGTGATACGAGTCACGGTGCCAATACCACTTTAAATCGCAAACCTATAATTATCGGCTATACCGCTGATGAAAAGCACGCGGGCTTTTCTCTTTATCAACCACCACCTTGGGATGCTGATGTGTTTGAACATTTCGACAAAGGTGGCGCTCTCTACGTTTATCACTCTGAGAAATTCAATCACTTAGCATTTGAATTTTCACACTTTGCACAGGGCGGAGAGTTTCAGATTGAGTATCCATCATCGATGAACGTTGAGGGCAAAGTCACGGCATGGTCTAGCGTCGTTATAATGGAAGATAACACAAGCAACATGACCCGAAACCAAGCCGTAAACTGGCGAGTCCCATCTAACTGGGTAAGAGCAAATACTCATGATGGAAGTGGCCAGAGTTATGGTGGGGGTCAGTATTTTGGTTCTACGTTTATTCGCGATGGCGGGCGTTTATACGTTGTTAGGGTACGCTGGCAAGGGAACCAAAATGATATTCGCCCTCGCTTAAATCAAGTTCAATTGAAGGACCATTTCCCGAAAATCAAACTCAAAGATCTGCAAACTTCAAAGACAGATTCACAACCACCAAACGAAACCAAGTATTGGCGCAAGATCCGTGGTTTTGACCAATCAGCCGATCTCGACCAAGACAACTATTTATCACCTTCTGAATATGAAAATAGGAATAACAAATTGGCTACGGCTCGATTTCGTTGGGAGTCTCGCGTCATTCCTTTCGGCCGAATGTGGAACCAAAACTCATCATGGTCATTGACCAACCTTGCTAACCCAGAGCTACTGATGTTGATGCAAAACTACTACTCCAAACATTGGGGGCAACAAGAGCTCAATGGCGCCTACAACGACGATACCAACAAACTCCTTGGCAGCAATCAATTTGAGGTTCATTCAGGAGGAACCATTCAAGAGCTTGGTCTTGTCGTAGGGTCTAATGAAGCGGATAAGCAATACAAGACGCACTTCGCAGCCTTTCTCAAACAGTTATCAGCTAACGACGACACCCTTTCAATTGGCCTTAATATTGGAACGGCCAACCTTTATGGCCGAAACGGGCAATCACACTTAATTGACTCAGGAAACCTGTACTTTAGGGAGCACTACTTATTCCCCTCTACAGGCTTTAGTGGTTATGCCGGATTGTCTAAGTTTTGGGATAACTCAGCGTTAGCTAACACTGATTCAAACGTTATATTCCAAGCCACTACTCGCTATGGGCGCGTTCAATACCTAGGCAACAGCCAAGATAACTGGCAACAAGATCAGTATTCAACCCTCGCTATTTATTACCTCAGCTACCAGCCACAACATAGTTATTTTAACCGGTGGAATAGCAGTTATGTGTATGGCAGCGACAATACTACCGAAGAGAATTTTTGGAAGAGTGGTGTGCCAAAAAACATGGCTTACCGACCGACACAGCTGCTCAAGGTCGACCTAGGCTTTCCAGCCAACCGGATTCCGAATAAATTAGAGCCCATTCCGTTAATGCTTTCGACCACACACTCAACACCCAGTGACTACACCATTGTCGGCGATTCAACCAAGCATCAAGTTGTGCATGCTGATCTGCCAAACGGTAAGGTTCAGCTGTTACCAACCTATACCTATTTTCTTTATCGTTCGGAAACAAACATCGTAGAGGGAGGCCCTCAAGAGATGGTGCTCGCAAGAGAGTTTGAGCATGGGCGCGTACTTTATCGAACCGATTTCTATGGTAAAAATCATGACTTCTATTCGGCACCGAAACTCAGTATTCCATTAAACAAGCCAATGAGGCCCGTCGATGTGAACGGCAATGTTGGTGAGTATGTGAAAGAAGTTAAGCTTGGGGGGTATCAAGGGCTATTTCTGCTTTATTGAATACACTAAAACTAAAAATGACGTATCCAAAAACAAAAACCTAACGAGAGCTCGCTAGGTTTCTTATCTAACATGTCTGTGAATAATGCACTCAGATGAAACGAGATCAGAAATATTCACTTGGAAAAGGTTTACTTCAGGGGGTCATTGTCAGGCAATGCTTTATGTATCCATAGCGCCAGACGCTTTTTAATGTTTGCCCCATCAAGCTTACTTTCTGGTAACGGCGTGATCTGATTTACTTCAACAAGGAACAAATACACCGCTTTAACCTTTATTGGTTGAGATGAATGTGGCAAATCAAAACCTTGTAGTTTTGCCATCTTAAAACCGACCTCAACTGCTTTTTTTACCAACTTATCTTCATTAATGATCTTCGCGGTTTTCGACATATCATCTCCATCACATTTATCGAATGTACATTGAGTATATCAAACAGAATTGCGAACGAGATTGCCGCGATCTCAAATCAAAAAATCTCTTTGATAAATAACATAAAACCCATCACAGACTAAAAACTGATTCTAATTATGTAGACATTGACGAGACAAATAATGATAAGCAAACGATCTCTTAATAGAACACTCAATAAATGAGACCTTCAGTCAAGAAACCAAAAATCGAGCAATTTTTGACTTATCATCATAAAGAATACGGAATATTATGAATTATCATATAGATGGTAACCATTCCATCAACAAGCGATAACTTTATGTTATTTAATCAGTTTTATAACACAAAGGCCTAGATCATGTTTACAGTCACCTGTAGTGAAAAATATATTTACAAAACACTCACTAGGGAAATAGAATAAACCCACTAATATTATACTGGTGTTAAAAATGCGTTACCTATGGGCTTCATTCTGTCATAAAAATCCAATCCCCGGTCGGATCGTTCATATCTTTATTATCTTGGTAGCGTTAGCTTCTATCGTCGTTCCACTGGTTTCAAAAGACGCAACAACGATCTTAGTATCACTAGGTGTTGCTCTAGTATGTTTTGTGCTGTTTGTCTTCTTTGCGCTTGCCGATAAAATGCGCTCAGGTATGCACTAATCAGCTCAGTATTCGCCAAGCATTCTCTTTTCTAAACTTCATTATAAAATGCATGCGACCAAATACGGAAAAGCCCAAAGTTATTAGCTTTGGGCTTTTCTTCTAGCGACTGTGGTTGATTACAACCGAGTGATACGACAACCGAGGCTTACAGCATCATATGCAGAATTGGAAATGGTTTTCCCATGTCATCAAGTGGAGAGCGTGATTCAACTTTGAACCCCATGTGCTGATAGAAACCTACCGCTTGTGGGTTTTGCTCATTTACGTCAACTTTGGTGGCCGCTAACTGCTCAATCGCATATTGCAATAGCACCGTACCTACTCCTTGCCCTCGAACTTCATTCAAAACGAAAAGCATCTCAACCTTTGCATCATGGACACCCACGAAGCCAACAATCGAGCCACTTTCATTTTTAACGCATTTCAAAGAAACCGCAGGGAACGCATGTTCCATGATGATAGGTTTAAAAAACTCAATATCTTCTTCTGTAATAAAGTCATGGGTTGCTCGGACTGAATTTTCCCAAACCTTAAGCATTTCTGCATAACCTTCAGGAAGCACATTTTCTATAGTCATCATTTTCTCTAGATTAAACTGAATATAAACATGTGCAGCCGCGAGGCCATAGTGTAACAAGCGTTAGTAATACAAAACAACACTGTTCACTATTTGCTTTCTTAGCTCCACCAACTCGATTAATCGGGCATCACAACAATACCCATGGTTTCAAGCAGTTGCTCTTGCTGCCAAGCGACAATTTTAATCCCCGATGTGTCTACCTTGCGAGGATCTAACCCTTCTAATTCAGCATGACACAAATTAGCCCCCTGCATACTGAATTGCCCCCATACATCTTCCGAGAACACACCTCGGCTGAGATCAGACTCTTTCAATGACGCGCCGCCAAGGTAAGTGCCTATCCAACGGTTCTCAAACAGTTCGCACTTCTCTAAACAAGCCTGTTCAAAATTAGCGTAAGACAGGTTGCAACCCGTGATGTATGCCGAGCAAAAATACATGCGATTGCTCACCTGATTGGCAAAATTCGCACGAGTAAAGTTCGCCCCTTTCAAGTCGCATTCACGTAGCTCAATACCATAGCAATTCGCGTTACTAAAATTCGCCATCGCCAACTGACAATTCTGAAAACTTGCATCTCGTAAGTCGGCAATATCAAAGTGGCATCCCTCAATATCGCCTTGCTCAATAAACTTACAGTTAATAAACGTTGCATCACGTAAGTTCGAACGTCTGAAATCACAACGGATAAACGTGCAGGCTGTAAATGTAAGCTCTGATAAATCTTGCTGAGCAAAACTGTGGTGATGATAAGTGCTGTTATTGGTGTCCATTTAGCCCCCTAAAGAAATTAAGCTAAGACTACCATTGCGATCTTAAGAAAACACCAAATTAAAAACCAACAAAAACAGCAACTTAAAACACCCTGATTTAGCCATTTTAAGGCACCAAACAAGCCCTTTAAGGTTGTTATTTTCGATTTATAGGATGTGCCTATCTTGAAAAAAGTTTTGTCGCTTAGAAGTACCAATAAGATAAAAAGTTACTTTGACGAAACGAGTCAATTATTGACCGCGTCCTAACGCGCTAGACTGGACGGTTGGTATGTTGATCGTTACACTATTCCTCATTCTCAGCATAAAGAGTAAGAACAATGAAAGACATGCGACAAGCTATGCTCGATGCAGGGTTTAGCCTTATTAATGAACACGGGTTTGCTGGTGTTGGCCTGATGAAAATCATCAACCAAGCGGAAGGCACGAAGGGTTCTTTTTACCATTACTTCAAATCCAAAGAACACTTTGGTGAGATCCTTCTTACTAACTACTTTGATGAGCATCTCGCTAAGCTAGATGACTTTTTAAGTGATGAGTCGCTTTCTCGTCGGGACCGCGTAAAAGCCTATTTCGAGTTTTGGTGTGCATCGAAACTGACTGAAGACTTCAATATCCAATGTCTTGTCGTAAAACTAGCGGGAGAAGTATCTGGGTCTGCTAACCCGTTACAGTCCACAATGGCAATAGGCGCAGAAAAGATCATCCTGCGTATGGCGAAGCTATTTGAAGAAGGCAATGAGACCGGTGATTTCACGATCGCAGAGCCCGAATCGCTGTCTCGAATGCTTTATGGCCTATGGCTAGGCTCAACGCTCATGGCCGCCATGCAGCGTAACCGTTCGATTCTAAACAATGCCATGGAAGAGACTCTTCTCGCCATGAGCCCAGCCCAGGAATCGGCTGACTAGATACCCGTTACCTAATACCAAATACCAAATACCAAAAGGCTCGCATAATTTATGCAAGCCTTCTATCTTACTGTAAACATTGATTAAATCGATTCACGCTTACTCCGTCATCCCAGATGAGACGGAATATTATTAGCTTTGAGTAAGCCCTTAATAACAGGGTCGATATGCTTGAAGAAGCTCAGCCATCCTCCACAGAGATAATTTAACCCAGCCTCACCATCTCGACTTTTGATGATGCGGTTTTTAGGGCACTCGCCATGGCATGCAAATTTAAACTCACAGGCTTGGCATTGTTTCGGCAGAGACTTCTGTTTGGCGAACCCAAAACGCTGCTGCGCTGATGAGAAAGCTAAGGTGGAAAGTTCTTGCTCCTGAATGTTACCCAACTGAAATTCAGGAAAAACATAATGGTCACATGAATAGACATCACCATTCGGTTCAACCGCGAGCCCTTTCCCGCAAATCTCACTCAATGTGCACATCGTGCTTTCTTTCCCCATCCACACACCAAAGAAGTTTTCAAAATAAGGCACGAGCACCTGACCAAAATCATGTTGGTACCATTCATCAAAAATCGTAGAGAGAAACTCTCCCCATTGTGCTGATTCAACACTCCACGGCTCTAGATCGCCTGAAACAGGAATGATCGCCTTCTGGTTGGTGAGCCATTTGTTGTTAGTATGAGCAGCACGCTTATCGACCACAGGAATAAACTGCAATTGCTTCGAACCCACTTCATCACGCAGAAAGCGATAGACCTCTAATGGATATTTTCCTGTCACATCATTCACGCAGCTTAGGGTCGCGAACTCGACATCATGCTGCTTCAAGTAGCGAATGCCACGCATTGTTTGAGAAAAAGTACCTTTGCCTGCACGGTTGGTTCGGTAGTGATTGTGTAAGTGCTCTGGGCCGTCAATGCTCACACCAATGATAAAGTCATTCTTTTTGAAGAACTCACACCACGCATCATTCAGTAACGTACCGTTGGTTTGAAGGTCATTGCTAATCTTGCTGTAGCTAGGACAATATTTTTTCTGCAGATCGACGACTTTTTGAAAGTACTCAACCCCCAACAAGGTAGGCTCTCCACCGTGCCAAGAAAAGATGATTTCATGCGTATTCTGCCCTTCTATGTACTGCTTGATATAACGCTCTAACAGAACTTCATCCATCGTATATTGAGAGCCTTTTGGGTATTCAAGCAGCTGTTGTTTTTCTAAATAATAACAGTAGGTGCAACTGATATTACACACCGCACCTATCGGTTTTGCTAACGCCTGAAGTTTGCTGTGTGCTTTGCCATTGAACTGCGGAACTGAACTCAAATTTGATAGCGATAATGTCGTCATGAAGAGTGCCTCGATGTAAAAGTTATTGTATTAGCCAAAACAATTCGTAATTCCTTTACACGGTGTTCATCGGCCAACCAAGCTTGATGGCATTAGGTTGGCCGAGTGGTTTTTTCCTCTATTTCACGTTTTCAAACGGGTTCCACGTTTCGTCAACTGGGACGATATTTTGCGCTTTTTCGTATTCTTGATATTCAGCGACCATTTCAAGGAACAGATCTGGCATTTCATTTCTCAAGTCATGTTGCTCTGCAGGATCTTTCTTGGTGTTGTATAGGTGCCACTCACTGTCACCGCCCATTCCCGTAGAGATTCGGATGATCTTGTAATCACCTTTAAGCAAAATCCCGCTACCAAACAATTCAAATGGAATCGCATTATCGGCATTGTGAACCTCTGCCGTTTCACCTTTGAAGTAAGGCAGCAAGCTCACACCACTCATTGGTGCGACTTCTCGACCTTGGTACTCTGTTCCTGGATGCTCAACATCGGCGATTTCAAGAATGGTGGCTGCGATGTCTTTTACTTGTGACAAGTCATCGGTTTGAGTGCCGGGTTGCAGCGCTTGATCGCCCTCTAAAAGCGCTTTCGCAGGCTTAACAATCAAGGGGACTCGAATACCACCTTCTGCCGTGTACGCTTTATACCAAGACAAGCCACCTGTTGATGCGCTTGCCCATTCTGGGCCCAATGAAACGCTGGAGTTGGCTTTCCCTAGGTTTTCTGTCGAGTTGTCAAAGTGATGCGCCGTCCATGTGCGAATCAAATCACTGATGTTTTCACCGGTAATATCCGCGGCTTCAGGACCGTTATCTGTCAGATACATAATGTAGGTATTGTCATATTCCCCAATCTCTTTTAGGTAATCGACAACCTGACCGACTTGTTGGTCTTGCATCTCCATCATGCCCATTGCCACCGCCATCTTCTTGCCATACCACTCTTGTTCTTTCTCAGACAAAGAGTCCCAAGGGCGACTTAATGCATTACGACTTGAGATATCGGCGTCTTTTGGAATCACACCCATCTCTTTCATGCGTTGGAAACGATCTTCTCGAACCAAGTCCCAACCATGTTCAACGTAGTAATCGACTTTATCTTGATAGGCAGACTCAGGCGCTTGCAGAGGCAGGTGAATACCGGTGAATGGAACGTAAGCGAAAAAAGGCTTACCGTCGTCTTTTTTGTTGTCGATCATCTTGATGATCTCGTTGGTGTAAACTTGGTCTGAGTACTCGCCTTTGTACTTGTCTTCAACCACTTCACCGTTACGGTAAGTTGGCTCAACTTCGACGCTGGGAATATCGCCTTTTTGCAGCGCATCCGCTGTCGCGGCATTTTTGGCCGGGAACATCATATCTCGATTAAAGTGATTCGAGCCTCCCGTTAAGATACCGTAACTCTCTTCAAAACCTCGATCGTCAGGTAAGAAACCATCGTCGTGCCCCAAGTGCCATTTCCCAGAGAGGTAAGTGTTATAGCCACTCTCTTTAAGCAACGTTGCGACCGTAACCCCTTTCTTGGTGAGGTAACCTTCATAGCCCGGTTTGCCAATCGCGCCCGGATAGACAGCATAATCAAAGGTGCCTAGCCCAACCTCGTGGCTATTTGCTCCGGTTAACATCATAGAGCGCGTTACCGATGAGGTTGGTGACGCGTGAAAGTTAGTAAACTTAACCCCCTCTTCAGCCAGCGCCATTAGGTTTGGTGTATTGGCTTCTGAGCCATAAGGCTGAGTATCGGCAAAGCCCACATCATCGCCAACAATGACAACAATATTCGGTTTTTCTGATTCTGCGGCCAGAGCAGCACTGCTTGCCGCGGCCATTGCAGTGAAGACTAACGATTTCTTGAATGTCTGCATAAGACGTTCTCCAATTTCTGTGATTAACTTTTTCAGTAATTAACTTTTCTGCGAATAACTTTTTCTGAGGCTAACCTTTCTGTGATTAACCTGAGTTAGGATTTGAATTAGTGCGCGGCTTGCGACATCCAATGTAATAAGTCGAGCGCGGGGTCATACTCTTGAGCTGCTGCCATGCCAATCCAGGTGACAGCCTCCGCTTGGCTGGCTTGAACGCCACTTCCAGAGATATACATCAACCCAAGCTGTGTTTGAGCTTCAGGGCTACCGTTATTGGCTGCGGTGACGAACCACTCCGCGGCTTTTTCATCATTCTGTTCTACGCCATCTCCGCTCAGATATAAGTAAGCGACAGAGAGCTGGGCATCCAATTGCCCTTGGTAAGCTTCATCCAACAGTTGCACGACATCTTGATGCTGCTGTACTTGATCAGTTATGGCTTCATTCTCAAAGCTCTCGCTTCCAAAGCTTGCCTTGGCAAAAAACAGAACAACCAAAACACCCGCCAAAATCACGGTAGTTAAACGTTTATTGAGCATTTATTTCCTCCTCGGGAATAAAGTTCACGACGTCCCTGTTGAATGAATTAGGTGAAAAGTAGGAATGGCGCGATGATGCATAAGCTTGATAGCAATACGTTTTCAATTTTCATAATTGGCTCTCGAGTAATGATTGTTGAGTGAATCATCGACTGAATTAAATGGTCATAACATTCAGTCGATTAAGACAGAGACTTAAATCGCTTTCTCTATGATGGTTTCAATCGTCTGTTTCGAGATTGGGTAGAACTGAAAACAGATGTCTTTTTCAATCGCTTCTGCAATGTTGCTCTTCTCTTGGTCATCAAACTTCCAGCTGCTGAAACGCTTCATCGCACCCACACTAGTTTGGAAGTTATTTAAGAAATCCAACACGCGTAGGTAAATCATTTCATCGGTTCCCGTGCTGTCGACAGAGAATGCTTGAGCTAACTTCGCCGCATTCGGCATGTAGAACTCTGGCAGTGCTTCAATCACAACCGGCATTAATACCGTGTTGGCATCACCATGTGGAATGTGGCTAATCGCACCAAAAGCGTGAGCGCAGTTATGAATCGGAATCCCGCCCAAAGACGAATAAAATGCAGAGATCGCCATAGTGCTCGCTTGAAGAAGGTTGCCGCGCGCGGTTAGGTTTTCTGGTCCTTTCAATGCCAAGGGTAAGTTTTCAACAATCAGTTTTGCAGCCTGAATGCCGTAAGCGTCGGTGAATGCATTACTCATTGGAGAAACAATCACTTCAACAGCGTGTGTTAGCGCATCCATGGCTGTAGAACGAGTCAGGTGAGCTGGCAGCTTAGTGGTCACCGTTGGATCAAGGATTGCGATATCGGCTTCCAGTCCAGACGCAACTAGACTTGCCTTAATGTTTTCATGTTCATTGTAAAAAACAGCAATAGGAGAAGCTTCTGCGCCCGTGCCAGCCGTTGTCGGAACCGCAATGTGGGGCACTCGAATGTCTTCATTGTTTGGCCACACATCCATATGACCGCCGCCCGCAATCACCGTACGGATATCATCTATCTGTTTATGAAATGCGTATTTCACACCTTTAGAAGCATCAATTACGCTGCCGCCGCCAACAGACAAGATCGCATCAGCATTGACGCTGTTTGCAAACTCAATTGCAGCGTTGATGTTGTCGCAAGTCGCGTCTGGCGCGATATCGGTGTACACGCCAACAAGCTGAACCGCTTGTTGGTTCGCTTCCTGATTCGCATTCTGGTTTACAAACAACGCCGAGAACTGCTCAACAAAGCCAAGAGACTCCAAGCCTTTATCAGAAAAGAGCACGACTCTTTGCGCACCTAAGCGACCAAAAAGAGAAGGGATATTTTCAATGCCATTCTCTTGAGCATGAACAATGGTTTTAAGTTGAAAGTTAAAATTATTGGTTGTCATGGTATTTACCTCATTTCTAGTTGATGACTAAACAATAATCAATACAAACCGGTCGGTCTAGAGTGTTAATGTCAAAGATATGTCAATTAAGATCTTTATGGATCATTGCCCCAAAACGAAAAAAGCCCGCAAATGCGGGCTGTAGTAATAAGTTAGTGAGTGATCATTAAATAAGTGTCATTGACTCACCATGAGCAACTTATTAACTATTAACTATTAACTATTAACTATTAACGAAGATGAGCTGGCACCTTGCTTTTGTCTCTAGTGAGGTAGTAATACAGATAAACTAAAGAGTAGACGGTCACAAATCCATCGAGCGCAAACACACCGCTCCAACCATAAAACCACTCATAATCGTTGATACACACGTTGTATAAGAATATGCCCACAAACATCGACTTCTCAAATGCACTGTAAATCATGGTCGAAGTACGCAGCGATTTGTACTTCGCCGAGAACATCAACAACACACCAATACAGCCAACCATGACTCCCCAGTGTTGATAGGTACCCATAAGATACTCTTTGTTCACCATCATCGTATCGTTGTACGAGAACAGCGTTTGCATGCTCCAATCAGGCGCAAGGAAAGTAGAGAAAGCGGTTGCGGTTAAGAATCCTGTAACCATCAAATACGCTTTCATCGTTCGTTCAAAAAATCGTTCTAACATAAAAATAACCTCTTAAAATAACGTCGTAAAAATAATTTCTTATAAATAACTTCGTGTAGATAAACTGAGTAATAACAGAAATGATTTACTTACCAAGCATGCTCATCACTGCGGTCTTTAATTCGTTATCTTCTTTTGAAAACAGATACTTAACTCGATGGTCTAAGCCTGTTTCCAAGACTGTTTTGGCATGGGAGAAGGTAAGGAAACCTTCTTTACCGTGATAATTGCCCTGCCCTGATTCACCAATGCCACCAAACGGCGCGTCATCAACCGCTAGATGGAAAACACAGTCATTGATACACATTCCGCCGGAATGAACTTGGTGCTTAACCTGAGCCTGTAAACTCAAATCAAAGCTCATCAGGTAGAGTGCTAACGGCCTTGGTTTGCTATTGATGACTTGGAGCGCCTCTTCGATATTGCGATACGTAATCAAGGGTAATAGTGGGCCGAAAATCTCTTCGTTCATCACCTTGGATGACAGGCTTGGTTCAACAATCAGGTGCGTCACCAAGCGGTGGTTATCTAAGTCCATCGCTTCGTCATGGCAAGCGACGGTTCGCGTTCCAGCTTGTCGTTCTTCATTCAACAAACCCACTATCCGGTCGCATTGACGAGGATTGATTAGGGACGTCAAACTCTCGGAATACACCCCTTCATCGAACAGCAATTGGTACTGTTTTTTATACTCTTGAATGAAAGATTCAACTTTCCCTTCAGGTAGCAATACATAGTCGGGAGCCACACACACCTGCCCGTTATTGAGGCTCTTACCATAAATGATTCGCTCAACCGCGATATCAATTGGCATGTCTTCTGCAACGATAACCGGTGACTTACCGCCTAGCTCTAGCGTGACTGGAGTTAGCGTGTCAGCCGCTGACCTCATCACTTGGCGACCCACTTGGGTTGACCCCGTAAACAGAAGATGATCAAACGGCAATGCCGAAAATGCGGCTGCGATTTCTACCTCACCTTCAACCAAGCACACTTCATCGGCAAGGAAAACTTCTGCCAATAGCGATCTTAATACTTGGTTCGTCGCAGGGGTAAATTCACTCATCTTGATCATGGCGCGATTGCCCGCTGCCAACGCCGAAATAAGCGGGCCGACGGATAACATGATCGGGAAGTTCCACGGAGCAATGATCCCGACAACGCCTTTGGGTTGATAAACCACTTCAACACGAGAGGTTGAAAGCAAAGGGCCGGAATGACGAATCGAAGATGTCGACCAATGAGGTAAACACTCAATGCTGTGATCAATATTTCCGATACAAGGCAATATGTCGGCCATCAAAGTGTCTTGTCGACTGCGGTGACCATAGTCTTCACTCACGGCTGAACACAAACGATCTGTGTAATCGATAAGCGCAGATTTAAGTGCAAGCAACTGCTCAATTCTCACCGATACCGCTGGCATCGGGTTCTGTGCAAAAGCTCCCTGCATGTTGTTCAACGTCATGGTCATTTGTGTTGGCGTCAATTCGTATTTCATACATCACCTCGTGGTTAAGATGAGCACACAATAATACAAACCAGACCGGTCGGTCTATATCTTTATTGTCAGAGAATCGTCAATGCATTTTTGAATACAAATAAATAAGGTGATTACAACGTAGGGTTAAAACCCAGGGAGATTTAAAATAGAAGGGCGTAGCGAACAGGCAGTATAACTAGAAACTTTACATGATGAGATCAAAAATGGCCGCTTAATGCGACCATTTAATAACTATTTAAGTTTTTGTTTTAAATAAACAATTTAAAACTAACGTTAGCTTTTGGCTACGTTTGCAATGCCTTCAAGCTGAAGCACTGGAGCAGCGTCGATGTCTTCTGCGTTCATCATTGCTGATACGCGCTGCATCGAAGAAAGCAGTAAGCTTTGCTCCCACGTCTCTAGGTTTTGGAATTTTTTCACGAAGTTATCTTGCAGCGGCGGTGGCGCATTGTTTAGCAACTCTTGACCTTTCTCAGTCAGGTTCGCGTGTACTTTGCGGCGGTCCGATGAACTGCGTACTCGTTGTACATAGCCATTTAACTCTAGACGGTCGATGATCGTCGTCGTCGTTGCTTGGCTTACATTGGTCTGATTAGACAATTCTTTGATCGTCACATTACCCATTTCTTGGATTGCTCTCATTAAGATTAATTGAGGGCCAGTCAAACCATACTCTTTACTCAGCTTCTTCGAGTGTAAATCGATAGCGCGAATAATTTGGCGAATAGCGACCAGGATTTCGTCATGTTTGTCCAAGATGCAGACCTTTGTACTAATATACTGTGAATGGTTTTACAGTGTCGAAGCGATGAAATGTCTCGAGTGATTACGTCCACGCGCGCTCGAATTACACTGTAAATTGATAAATTACTTCATTGATTTTTCCGCATTGTACTGATGTTCATACTATTCTCAATCTTTTCTATACCACTAAACTTGCGTGGTACGGCACTTTTACTTAATGAAGGGGGAATGAAAGCTTCAATGAAGGCAAAAATAATGAATCAGAGAATACAAGTTCAAAGAATAATATATTTTAATAATCATAGAGGTAGAGAGATTTAACCCTCTCCACCCAATAAAAAATCAGCCCTAATCTCCAAGCTGGAAAACGAAATTTTACGCGGCTGTATTCATCTGAAAATTACCCGTAAGCGCGTTGTAAAACTCGCTGTTATCCAAAATCCCTACCAATTGATTGTTTTCAACCAACAGAATTGGGTGGTTACTGATCTGCTTAAGCTTAATCGCATCACGCATACCAATCTCCGGGCTTGTCACTACCACACTAGACGCGTTAATCGCGGTTAGGTCGTCAGACTCGCTCCACTCAACAAGCGCCAAAGTAGATTCACCTTTCACTGATAAAGCACCTTCACTCTGTTCAATCCAGAGATCTTTAGAATCGCAGATCTTCCAGCTTTCATTTTCTTGCGTCAGTGAATCAAGAGGCTGCATTAAAGAGCGACCTTTTAGCACATTCAATGGATTGGTGTGAGCAACGAAGTCTTTTACGTATTCGGTTTTTGGCGTCAACACGATCTCTTCAGGCTTACCGTGTTGAATCAGTTTGCCTGACTCCATGATCGCAATGTTATTGCCAATCTTCAAAGCTTCATCTAGGTCGTGGCTCACGAACAGAATTGTTTTATTGAGTTTGTTTTGCAGCGTGATCAGTTCATCTTGCAGCTGAGCACGAATCAGTGGATCAAGCGCCGAAAACGGTTCATCCATCAACAGAATGTCGGTGTCCATTGCAAACGCACGTGCCAAACCAACACGTTGCTGCATGCCGCCAGAAAGCTCATGTGGAAATTTGGTTTCCCATTCCGCTAGGCCGACCATTTCTAATTGTTCACGCGCTTTTGTACGACGAACATCTTTCGCTACACCCTGCATTTCAAGACCAAACGCCACGTTGTCTAATACGTTAAGCCATGGCATCAAAGCAAACTTTTGGAACACCATGGATACGCGGTGAGTACGAAGATGACGCAGAGTCGCTTCATCACATTGCGCTAAATCGACTTGTTGGTCACCGTCTTTGATTGTCAGTGAGCCACGGCTGATCTCATTCAAGCCGTTAACTGCACGCAGCAAAGATGATTTACCAGAACCAGACAAACCCATCAACACACAGATCTCGCCTTCTTCCACCGTCAGCGACACATTGTCTACGCCGACAACTTGACCAGTTTCATCAATGATCTCTTGGCGAGTTTTACCTTGGTCGAGTAGCTCAAGCGCTTGTTTCGATTTATTACCAAACACAACATCGAGGTTCTTAATGGTAATCGCGTCCATTGTCTTTTTTTCGTGAGAGTTAGACATGATTAAGCTTCCTTCTGGTTTGGTGTTTTGCACAAGCGGTCAAGGATGATTGCGACTAATACAATCGCTAATCCAGCTTCAAAACCTTGTGAGATGTTCACTGTGTTCAATGCACGAACAACAGGTTTACCAAGTCCGTCAGCACCAACAAGAGCGGCGATAACCACCATCGAAAGCGACAACATAATACATTGAGTTACACCCGCCATAATGCTTGGTAAAGCCGCCGGTAATTCGACCTTCATCAGCAATTTCATGCGGCTCGCACCAAAGGCTTTACCCGCTTCAATCAACTCTTCAGGGACTTTAGTTACCCCTAAGTAGGTCAAACGAATCGGCGCGGCAATGGCGAAGATGATAGTCGAGATTAAGCCAGGAACGATGCCCAAGCCAAATAAAACCAAAGTCGGAATCAGATACACAAACGTTGGAACCGTCTGCATCAAATCAAGGATTGGACGCAAAACTGTATATAACCAAGGACGGTGAGCAGCCATGATGCCAACCGGTACGCCAATTAATACGGAAATCGTTGTCGCTGCAAACACGAGGACAAAGGTTTCCAGCATTTCTTGCCAGTAGCCAAGGTTTAAAATAGTCAGCAAAGCTGCAACCACAAAGATCACCAGCGAAGGTTTACGGTGTAAGTACCATGCAATCGCCGCGGTCATCACGATTGGTAAAGCCGGTGGCATCCACTTAAATACATCGACTAAAAACATAATGACGGTTTCTAAAAAGATAGAAATAGCATCAAAAAAGCCTGCTGCATTGATTGTTAGCCAATCAACACCCGCTTCCATCCATTGTCCGACAGGGATTTTGTTTTCCGTAATAAAATTCACAATATTGCCTTTTATTATGGGTGGGCTACTTCAAACCAATCGATAAATTGGCAAGCCCACCTTTATTATTTATGTAGCTGTTGAGATAGGTAGAACTAAGCTTTAACTTGCTTTAGGTATTCAGTAACGGCTTGAGTTGCTGATTCACCTTTATGTGTTTTTACATTGTCTAACCAAGCTTCAACTTGTTGAGAATTGTTGATCAACCATTGTTGTGCGGCTTTTTCTGGCTTAGTTTTCTGGTTAAGAATCTCTTCCATCAACTGGTTTTCCATCTCTAGAGTGAACTCTAGGTTTTGCAGAAGCTGACCGACGTTTGCACACTCAGACAGGTAGTTTGAGCGAACATTGGTGTAGACATTCGCGCCACCGTAGTTAGGGCCAAAGAAGTCGTCACCGCCAGAAAGGTATTCCATTTCAACATTACTGTTCATTGGGTGTGGTGCCCAACCAAGGTAAACAATCCATTGGCTACGACGCGCAGCGCGTGATACTTGCGAAACCATGCCCGCTTCACTTGATTCAACTAGGCTGAAATCTTTCAAGCCGAACGCGTCAGAATCAATCATTGATTGGATTAAGCGGTTACCGTCGTTACCCGGCTCGATGCCGTAGATGCGGTCTTTAAATTTGTCGGCATGTTTTGCTAGGTCTGCGAAGCTTTTTACGCCAGAGTCGTACACATATTTTGGTACAGCTAGTGTGTATTTTGCGCCTTCAAGGTTGGCACGAACGGTTTCAACCGTGCCCGCTTCACGGTACTTAGCAATATCGCCTTCCATAGTTGGCATCCAGTTACCTAGGAATACATCAATATCGCCGTTCGCCATTGAAGAGTAAGTCACCGGTACTGAAAGTAGGTCGGTTTTGGTTTTGTAACCAAGGCCTTTTAATAGTTCAGAAGTAACGGCGGTTGTTGCGGTAATGTCAGTCCAGCCTACATCAGCGAAGCGAACATTTTCACATTGCTGTGGTTCAATAGAAGCGTTAGCACCAAATGCAAATGAACTGATGGCTAGTGCTGTTAACGTTTTCGTGGTCATGTTCTGAATATTTAGAGTCGTCATAATGGTTCCTTTTTATCTTTCCTTTTTCTGCTCGATATCAACACCGATAGAGAGCAGTTCTTCTGACTTTTGACTAATTTTTGTTGTTACTTTTTGCTTTTTCTATTTTTGAAATATTTTCTATTTTTTAACTAATAACAGAGACTTACGCTTCTCTTACTGGTTTATTTATTCTTTGCTTGTCTTCCCATTCAGGTGCAATCCACACTGAAACGCCCTGTTCTTTGAGCATCGGCTTACCTAAAATCAAATCGGAAGCACGCTCAGCAACCATAATGGTCGGGGCATTCAAGTTGCCGTTTGGAATGGTTGGGAAAACCGATGAGTCGACAACACGTAAGCTGTCGATACCGCGAACTCGACACTCTTCATCAAGCACCGCCATTGGGTCGTTATCTGAACCCATTTTGCAGCCACAAGAAGGGTGATATGCACTTTCAACGTTCTGCTTAACCCATTCGTCGATCGCTTCATCAGAAGTAATATTTAGACCCGGCTGAATCTCTTTACCTCGGTACACATCCATCGCAGGTTGAGACAAAATCTCACGCGTCAGACGAATACAATCGCGCCAATCTTGGCGATCTTGTTCAGTCGAGATGTAGTTGAAAATGATCTCTGGCTTGGCATGCGGATCAGCAGAAGTGATCGCAACCGTACCGCGACTCTCTGGCTTGTTCGGGCCAACGTGTACTTGGAAACCGTGACCATCAAAGGCCGCTTGCCCGTCGTAACGCATCGCTGCTGGCAGGAAGTGATACTGAATGTTTGGCCACTTAAGTCCTTTGCGAGAGCGAATGAACGCGCACGATTCAAAGTGGTTAGTGGCACCAAGGCCTTTGCGAGTCAGAATCCATTCCGCGCCAATCATGCCCTTGCTGACCAAGCCAAGCTTGCTGTTGAGCGTGATGGGTTCGTTGCAGTGATATTGGAAGTACACTTCTAGGTGATCTTGAAGGTTTTCACCTACGCCATTCAGCTCGTGTTTAAGCTCAACGCCTGCCTTTTCAAGCACCGCTTTCGGGCCGATACCAGAAAGCTGCAGCAGTTGAACAGAACCGATAGAACCCGCAGACGAGATCACTTCTTTGTTCGCTACAGCCACTTGGGTATTGCCTGACTTTTCAAACTCGACACCAACAGCTTTCAACCTTGATTGACCTTTTGATGACTGGTCTTGTGCGTCTTGTGCTTCAAGTAAGAAACGACGCGCCACAATACCTTTCTTCAAGGTTAGGTTTGAACGCTTCAATGCTCGACGTAGATAAGCGTTAGAGGTTGAGGCTCTAACACCCTTGTCTACCGTCATATGCATGGTGCCGAAGCCTTCTTGCTGGTAGCCGTTATAATCTTGTGTTTCTGGGTAACCTGCGTCTTTACCTGCATCAATGAATGCTTGGTAAAGCGGGTTGAGCTCCATATCGTTACCGTTACAAGTGCCGACAGGACCATTGTCGCCACGATATTCGTCACCACCTTTATTCCATGATTCAGCACGGCGGAAGTAAGGCAAGCAAGCTTGGTAATTCCAACCGGCTGCGCCCTCTTCTTCCCATTGGTCAAAGTCACAAGCGTGGCCACGAACATAAACCATGCCGTTGATCGATGAGCTGCCACCTAACACTTTGCCACGTGGGCAGTGCAGTTCACGTCCATCAAGGCCCGGTTCTTGTTGAGTCTCAAACTGCCATGCGTACTTTTCGGTATTCATCGGGTAAGAAAGCGCCGTTGGCATTTGGATAAAAATGCTCTTATCCGTACCACCAGCTTCCAGTAATAAAACGCTATGTTCACCGCTTTCCGTTAGCCTATCCGCTAACACACAGCCGGCCGAACCCGCGCCGACGATAATATAATCGTAGCGTTGTTCCATATTTTAAGTTCCCTGAGATGAGTCAGTGAGGCTAACTCTTTTAAGCTAGCCCGTTGAATTAAGTATTACGCGTTAGGCATAAGGGCTGGCGTAGTCGCCTAGCTCAATAAGAATGCTCTTAGTTTGCGTATAGTGGAGTAGGGTTTCTGGGCCATTTTCACGACCAACACCCGAAAGCTTGTAGCCACCAACAGGCATTTCTGCAGGTGAGTCACCCCACGTATTAACCCAACAAATACCAGCCTGCATTTGATGGATCACGCGGTGAGCACGAGAAAGGTTTTGCGTGAACACGCCAGCCGCAAGGCCATATTTGGTGTCGTTAGCACGGCGAATAACGTCGTCTTCATCACTGAATTTTAGAACCGACATTACAGGGCCAAAGATCTCTTGTTGAACGTGTGGCATGTTGTCTTCGCAGTCCACAAACACGGTTGGGATAACAAAGTTGCCGTTCGCTAGCCCGTTGTCTGTCACTTGATAACCGCCAGTCAGCAATGTTGCGCCAGACTGTTTTGCTAGCTCAATCGCTTCGAGCACTTTTGAAAGGTGTTCTTTGGAAATCAACGCACCAATTTGAGTCTCCATGTCCATTGGATCACCAATGATCAGCTTTTCAGTACGTGTCTTAAGTTGGTCGATAAAATCGTTGTAGATGCTTTCGTGTACATAAACACGAGTACCATTAGTACACACTTCACCTTGGGTGTAGAAGTTTGCGACCATAGAAGCGGAAACCGCATCATCCAATTTCGCATCATCAAACACGATCATTGGTGACTTGCCGCCAAGTTCCATGGTGACTGATTTCAGCGTCTTAGCGCTGTCTGCCATTACCGCTTTACCGGTACCGGTTTCACCTGTGAAAGACACTTTAGCGATGTCGGGATGAGCCGTTAGCATTTGGCCGACACGGTAGTCACCCTGAACCACGTTAAATACGCCATCAGGAAGGCCAGCTTCAGTAAAGATCTCTGCAAGCTTAAGTGCCGTTAGCGGGGTTTCTTCGGAAGGTTTGAAAATCATCGCGTTACCCGCAGCCAATGCCGGAGCTGATTTCCACATCGCGATTTGAATCGGGTAGTTCCACGCGCCAATGCCTGCACAGATACCAAGCGGTTCACGACGAGTGTAGAAGAATTGAGATTCACTAAGGGGTTGTTGATCGCCTTGCAGCGTAGGCGCAAGGCCTGCGAAGTATTCAATCACATCGGCGCCAGATGCCACATCCACTTCAATCGCTTCTTGCAGTGGCTTACCCGTATCAACAACCTCAAGGTTTGCAAGGTCATCATTTCGATCTCTAAGTATTGCTACCGCTTTCAAAAGAATACGACTGCGTTCCACGGCTGTCATTGCTGACCATACCGCAAATCCACGTTTCGCTGATTCAATAGCGCTATCCACGTCCGCTGAAGAGGCTTGGCCTAGCGTTGCATTAGGTTCGCCGTTTGCCGGGTTGATACTATCAAAGGTTTCACCAGACGTAGCTTTAACCGCTGCGCCATCGATGTATAACGAGTTCATTTCCATTTGAGATTCTGACTTAATTATTGTTATTAGACTCTGCTGGTCTATATGTGAGTGTTTGCCGTTCAGGTACTATGATTGCAATGCTACGACCGCGTTCTATGCGGTGTTACACGAGTAAAACGTCAGTTGTTTATCAAGATAATCATTGATGATGGCACGAGCCTTTTGAGCATCGATACCTTCAGGGTTTAACGTGCCTCTCAGCCATAACCCATCAATCAGAGAAGCAATCCCGTGAGCAACGAGATCCGCCTGTTCATGATTCAAAATACCTTTCAACTCAAGACGCAGATGTGAAATCAAACGTTTTTCATTCACACGCTGCAGTCTTTTCAGTTGTTGGTCATGCATTGAATAGGACCAAAATGCCAACCATGCCTTCGCGACTTTATTTTCGGCTTGGTAACCTTCGAAGTTACCGTCGATGATCGCGTTAATTCTCTGTTGGTGAGCATCAACAGGAAGCGCTTTTAGTGAAGTCGTGATGGTGTTGGATAATTGGCGAAGGATTTCACGCATCGTCTCTTCGAGCAGACCGTGTTTCCCACCAAAATAGTGATTAATGATACCTGTAGACACGCCCGCTTCTTTGCTGATTAACGCAATACTCGCGGCATGTAAACCCACTCGATCAATCACCGTCATGGTGGCTTGAACAAGCTGTGGTTTACGTATGTCAGGCATCCCAACCTTCGGCATTTCTTAGTCCTTTTATTTTATATTGAACGTTCAGTTAAGTATAAAATGACAGAAATTTAATTAGGGTTCAAATGATTATTTAAAACAAACCTGTAACAATACAGCGTTCAAAAACAAAAATAATCCACAAAAACAAAAAGTTAAATATCATTTAGACCACTAATGAAATTAATTAAAGATTTGAGGTGTGATAGTTATTGGTCAAATGTTTTTGCTCAATAAGCATAATATTTAAACAGAAAGAGAGATTCTAGAAACAAGAACGCATTCAACAATTAGAGGTCTTTGGGTGTAAAAAATGAAGGGGTATGATGCAGTAAAAAATAGAACAGAGCGTCCAACAAAGTGCTTGAACGCCCTCCTCTACTAGGATTCAACATTATGGCTAGATTCTAAGAGTAACTAACCGATAATCGGCATCGATTGCCATGCCCTTTGGTGCAACATTTCGCAACCAGATTCTGTGATAACAATGTTCTCCTCGTGCACCATCATTCGGTTTTTCGCAAACGCCATGCCCGGCTCAAGGGTTAACACCATACCGGGTTTTAAGATCACATCCCCATTTGGCACATGTGATGGCCACTCGGTTAGCTGCATGCCCAAACCATGCCCCATTCGACCCACATCGTTGCCGAGTGCACCGTTCTTTTCGAGCACCGACCACATGGCTTGCCACACGTCTCCAGTGGTTCGTCCCGGCTCTGCAATCGCGAGCCCTGCTTCTGTCGATTGATAAACGGCGTCATAAGCCGCTATCGTATCTGGCTGCGCATGCCCAAACGCATAATTGCGGTCAAAGTCGCTGAAGTAGCCGTCAAAATTAGCCCCCGTATCGATGATCAACACGTCACCTTCATCGAGTACACGGTCCGTTGGCCCCATGATGATGTTGTCATAGCCACCTTGGCCAGATGCCGAAATCAGATAAGGGCAAGCATCGGCACCCAAACGCAGCATCTCCAAATGCATGGCTTTACACGCCTGTCGTTCTGTCATCCCTATCGCGAGATGATGACGAAGATACTCAAAGCCCGCCGCCGTGACTTGGCAAGCAAAGCGTACTTTATCGATCTCCGCTTGAGACTTAACACTACGTAAGTCTCGAACCATCAGTGACACATCAACCACACTGTGTTGGCTCAGCTTCTGCTGTAACAACGCATAGTTAGTGGCAGGCATACGCAGATGTGTTTCAGGGCCAATCATCGAACCGATTCTGCGAGAACCCTTGGAGACTTCAAATAAAGTAGAAGCTAACAAAGAGATACCGTCATCTTCTGGCCTTGGTGAAGGCCAACTGCGCACATCGTCAATCCATGTCTCGTCGAAACCAGCCACACCAATCTCTGGTACTACCGCTATGGGCTTACCAACCGCTGGAACCACCAAAAACCAAGGTCGAGTTGGGCTTTCCCAGAACTGCGATTTAAAGCCACTAAAGTAACGAAATTCAGGCTCGGTCGTAAAAAACGCAGCATCAATGTTTTGGGCGCGCAGACGTTGTTGCAACGCGACTGTACGTTGCTCTAATTCTGCTGATTCAAACCCTCTCTGCGGAGGTGTTAACGGCAATATACTCATATCTCTATCCTTGATTGAATAAGGGTAACTCGACGGATTAATTGAATAAAATGTCTCTTGGTAACAGAGCAATGCTTGGGAAGAAAATCAGCAACGCAGACATCAACACCAAGATCAGGAAGAACGGCAGCGTCCCGCGAATCACTTCCATATAAGGCTTTTCAAAGATGGCGATAGCAGTAAAGATGTCACAACCGAATGGAGGCGTTGCCGACCCAATAGCCATTTGCAGCGTCACCATCACGCCGACCAATATCGGATCGATACCTGCGGCATCCACAATCGGCATGAAAATCGGCGTCAAGATAAGCAAAACCACCAATGAATCCACGAACATACAACCGACAAAGAAAGTCAGTGCGATAACAAACAGAATGAACTCGGGAGAAGCATCTTCTAGATTGAGAGGAGCCAACAACTCTTGAGGGATTTGTTCAAACGAGATGTACCAAGAGAACGCCTGACCAACACCCACCAGCACAAATACCACCGCCGTAATCAAGCCGGTATTTAACGCCGCATCGCAGATGTCTTTTACGCCAAGTTTGCGATAAAAAATGCACTCAACGATGATCGCATACAACACCGCGAATGAGGCCGCTTCGGTTGGCGTGACAATGCCCGAATAGATACCGCCGATAATCAAAGCAGGGAAACCAAGAGGAAGAATCGCTTTCTTAATTGCTTCAATGCGTTCTGCTGTGTTGGCTTTTTCAACCAAGGTGATGGTATCGCTGTGTTTTACGCTGTAGGCATAGCTGTACAACGAGAACAGGCTCGCGAGCACTAAACCTGGGCCAATACCGGCAATGAATAATTCACCCACACTGGCGTTAGCTAAGGTGCCGTAAAGAATCAGACCAATACTCGGTGGAATAAGAAACGCGATGTCACTGGCATTGATGATCAAGGCCATCACAAAGCTGTCTTTGTAGCCCGCTTGCAGCAACTTCGGACGCATGATTTGGCCGACCGACACCACGGTCGCTTGGGTCGAACCGGAAACAGAGCCAAACAAGGTACAGCTGATACACGTCGTAATCGGTAACCCACCACGCAGATGTCCAACAAACGCTTGGATCAAACCAAGTAAATTATAGGCTGTGTGTCCACGCGTCATAATATCGGCCGCCAAGATAAACATGGGAACCGCAATCAATGCGTTGGGTGAGATGCCCGTAACCATCTGTTGAATAAGCACTCCCGGCTCAACCTGAGAGAAATGAATCAAGCCAATTAGAGCCCCAACCGCTAGCGGCACAATCATTGGGAAGCTCAAAAACAGCAGAATCACCATCACAGAGACAAGAGTAAATGTGATGACATAAATATCTAATTCTCCGGCAATAATGTCCGAGAAAAACTGTGCAACATCGCTCATTCGAACTCACCTACTTTAGTGTTTCTATTTTCAATCACGTCAAATGACACGTAGATCTCTTTGTGCAGTAAGTTCATCAAAAAACTCATGCTGTATTGCAATCCGGCAATGAAAAAACCAATCGGAATGATCGCGTACACCCAATAAACCGGGAACTGCAAGGCTGGACTTAATCGATTGATGTCTTTGAGCTCTTTAACGTAGAAGAACGCATGGTAGGTGAGGTAAAACATCAACATCCCAGTCAACAATGCAATCACGGTGGTGAGCACCTTCTGGGCTTTGAAACTCAGTGAATCGTACACCGCAGTCATGCGGATATTTCGACCTTGGCGGACGGCATAGGCGAAGCCAATAAAGGTCACTGAGACAATAAGGAATTGATTAAGCTCTTCTGAGAAGAACAGGCTTTTATTGAAGGCATATCGCCCAATCGCATTGGCGGTGGAGTTGATCATCATCGCGAGAATAGCGGTTGTGATTAAAAAGCGTTCTAGCTTTTCTGTCGCGACGCTTATTTTATGTAGCAGTTCTTTCATAACAGGCAGTGCTCCATACTTCGTTCAGTGACAGGGGTCCATTGCCACAATTTGGAGAAGGTGGGGATAAGCTAACCGCTGCCAATAAACAGCGGATAGCATTCATCCTAACAACGCTTTCTATTGCGTCGCTGAAGCAGCCTTCACTTCATCTAGGATTTCTTCGAGAATAGTTTTTGCCCCCTCGCGCGCTTCACTTTGCTCTCCTGAAGGATAAGCATTTGCCACCACGTCATAGTAAGTGGTGTGCAGCTTTTGACTGAGTACCTTGAAGCGTTCACGCTCTTCCTCGGTTAACACAACCACTTGCATGTTTGGACGCTCTTTCAAGATCTTGTCCATGTTCTCTTTGTTGATACGGATCTGATAGTCGTAAGCCGCTTGGTCTGCCGCGGTGATTGCTTTGTCGACCATAGCTTGCTTCTCTTCAGACAGGCCGTCGTACCACTTGCTGTTGGTCGAAACCGTGCTCACATAAGGTTGCTGGCCTGGGAACATTAGGTAGTCTTGAACCTCATGCCACTTCGCGTTGTAGATGAAGTAGATCGGGTTAACCATGCTATCAATGGTCTTAAGTTGTAGTGAACCGTACACTTCACCCCAAGAAAGAGGGGTAGGTGTTGCACCAAACGCTTTGTAGGTTTCAACAGGGATGGTTGAAGTGAAAGTACGGATTTTCTGGTTAGCAAAATCTTCAGGTGTACGGATAGGTTTGTTGCCACCCCACACCATTTCGCCTTCAGACATCATCGACAACAGCTTGAGGTTTACGCTCTCAAACTTGGGTGCTAGCTTGTTGTAGATGGTTGGACTTTCCGTTAAGACCTTATGTGTGATCGCTTCGTTAGTACCCAGTACATACGGCAAGCTCACCGCTTGTACTTCAGGAACATAAGACCCTAAGTGACCCGCGCCTACAGACACAAATTGAATCGTGCCTTTAGCTGCTAGTTCTACGATGTCGTTTTCTGTGCCTAATTGACCGTAGTAATAGATGCGAACACGGATATCACCATCAGATTCCTTCTTGATTACTTCCGCAAATTTTTGCGCATAGATATCTTGAACGTCTGTTTTGTCCTCTTCTGAAGCAAACTTCCATGTTTCGGCATGAACGCCAAAAACCATGCTCAAACTTAGCAGTGCTACGCCTAATCGTTTCATCCTGTTTTTCCTTTTTATTATCCTAATTACACGCTGATGACCTTGGTCACTTCACGCGCTTCAGTTTTGACTGTGTCGACAATAAACTCCGTTTAAAGTCAGCCATCTTGCAGTGCCAAATGCGTCACTGCTGAATTTGTTTCTCTTCTGATTGCTTCTAATTGAGTTGCTTCTAATTAAGTGTTTCTAATTGAGCTGCTTCAATTAAGTGTCTCTAAATTGATCGTGCTAAACGGTCGTTCACCAACTGAATCCAGTAACTCGCACCGAGCTTTAAGATGCCGTCATTAAAGTCGTATTTCGGGTTATGCAATGCGCAACCACCGATCGATTCCGTACCATTACCCAACAGCACATAACAGCCCGGTTTAACGCGCAACATGCTTGAGAAATCTTCCGAAATTGTGAGTGGATCGCAGGCGTCATTAACGTTCTCAACACCAAGTACCTTCTGCGCGGCGGTAACCGAATACTGGGTTTGTTGCTCACTATTGATAGTTGGGTAGAAGGTATTGATAGACTCGAAATCGTAAGTCGCGCCAGCTGCCTGACAAATGCCCGCCACGATTCGCTCCATACTTTGTTCGATTCGATCAAGAGAAGATTCAGTAAAGCAGCGGCAGTCACCCTTGATAACCACTTGAGTAGGAATGACGTTAACCGTGCCATCAGTAATAAATTCGGTCGCAGAGACCACAGCGGTGTCGTGGATCGCACTCAAATTACGAGACACGATGGTTTGCAAACCAAGAATGACTTGCGAACCAACGACGAGAGGATCGACCCCTTGATGCGGCAGAGCAGCATGCCCACCCACACCATTGATGGTGATCTCAAAGCTACTCTCACTGGCCATTAATGATCCGGGGCGAACCATCAATTCACCTTCCGCTAAGCCGGGAAAGTTGTGTACGCCATACACTTCATCAATCGAGAATCGCTCAAACAAGCCGTCATCAATCATCGCTTGCGCCCCACAACCGTGCTCTTCATCGGGTTGAAAAATGAAATACACCGTGCCATCGAAGGTTGGGGGTTCTGCTAATAAGTTTTGGGCTAATAGGTTTTCTGCCAAATAACTTGCAGCGCCAAGCAGCATTGCAGAGTGTCCATCGTGACCACAAGCGTGCATCTTCCCATCGTGTTGTGAACAGTGTGCGAAGCTGTTTTGCTCATGAATATGCAGAGCATCCATATCAGCTCGAAGACCGATGCTCGCTTCACTTGATCCAGAACGAAGTATCCCTACTAACCCTGTTTTACCGATATTACGCACAACCTCGATACCAAAGCTGTGTAACTTGTCGGCGATAAAATCGGAGGTGAGATTGACGTCAAAGCCACACTCAGGGAAACGGTGTAAGTGTTGACGCCATTCCGTCATATTTTGAATAAGCTGTGAAGACAGTTGGTCTGGATTGATCGAGAAAGTAGACGGCATAGTAGTGATCCCAAAGTGTGATTCTTTGTATTAGTAAATATGGAGTTAGCTTGGCTGCTGAATGTAAACGCAAAGCGAGCAGCCTTAATCGAAGGTCGTTACAACGACTGCGACCTTCGGCAATTATCTGAGGATGGTTGAAGATGGTGCTCTAGTAGTGCACCGAAGCCTTTTATGGGTATGGGGTAGTTCATCAACTGAAGCGAATGCCAAGCCAACACCTGATTACTGCTAACAACGGGCTTATCTAATTGCGCTTCAATGGATTCAATCACCGATGCTACACGCAATGCCGTGCAAGAGATAAACAGAAGATCCGCTTCAGGGTCGCAAACTTGTAGTGCGGCGTGTTTGATGTCCATTGGATCAATGAACGTCATCGCGGTGTCATCTTCAAAGCCAAAGCCAGCGATGCTCAGCACCTCAATGCCTTGCGACTCAAAAAATGCGGCCACGTCTTGATTCACGGCTTCGGTATAAGGCGTTAATACCGAGATACGCTTCGCTTTAAAGCTGTCGAAAGCCGCTAAGGCAGCGGTCACCGGATTCGTTACCGCTGCGTTTGGGCGAGACTGATGAATGAGCTGGGTAATTCGCTCGCTGCCAATCGCTATGGTGCCGGAGGTACAAGCGTAAATCACCACATCCAATTCGGTGCCCGGTAGGATGGTATCGGCACAAGCAGCGATTCCCGGCTCCATTCTACGTAGGTTCTCTATCGTCAACGGGTTGTAGTTTCTCAGGCGGCTGGTGAACGATTGCACATCGTTTGGATACAGCGCGTTTAAATCACGCTCAATATTGAAATCTGTCGCCAACGCAATCACACCGACGCGTCCTGCTGGTGCCAATTGTTCTAATTCAAACTGTAAAGTAGCGGTTGCAGATTTCATACTTTCCAACTCCTTGAGCGAGAGTTAACACCGCCAAATGATGTTAACAACATATTTCATATAAATTTAAATCTCTGTTGATTTGATCTTTACATTTCGTTCACAAGATTAATAATGCACCGATAACTTTAAGGATTATCATTAAACGAATACCTTATTGTGCGGAAATTCCGCATTTTTATTGCGATATAGTGATTTTTTGCTCTCATTCATCGAGGGCTAATTGTTAAGGCTAAATACCTTTAACTCGATCACACACTGGTTCAAAAGAAACAATTAATTTACAAACAGATATTGGGAAGTATGGGTATGACACAGCAACCTGCATTGGTGGTCGACAGTTTCGACAAGAAGATCCTCAACATCGTACAAGACTCAAACAGAGCTACCTCTGACAAGATTGCAGAAAAGGTCGGACTCTCTCCTGCTGCTGTTCAGCGCCGTTTAAAACGCATGAGAGCACAAGGTGTCATTCAAGCTGATGTCTCCGTGATCAACCCAAAAGCAGTCGGACACGGAATGACGTTTATCGTTCAGGTAACGCTAGAGCGTGAGCGTGTGGATTTAATGCACAACTTCAAAAAAGAGATGAGTTCGAACCGCTCAGTACAGCAATGCTATTACGTCACCGGCAGTTCAGATTTCATCATGATTGTTACGGCAGCGGATATGGAGGGTTACGACAATTTTACTCGTGAAGCCTTCTTTGATAATGCCAATATCAAGAGCTTTCAAACCAATGTGGTGATGGATAACGTCAAGGTTGGGCTGACGATTCCAATTGATGAGCAGCGCGATTGATGACCAGTGCGATTAGCAAACAAGGCGTGTCGTGAAATGCAGTCAAAAAGAGAATAAAAAAAGGTTCATCGCGGCTTTCCGGGGAAAGCCGCTTTTATCTTCAAGAAGAAGTAGTCTGTATCTCGATACCCATACCCCATTCGCTTGATTAACTTTATCTTGTTGTTTATCCCTTCCAGTGTGCAGGTGTTCAACGGATAACTTGCCGATGCGATAATGCCGTGAAGATAAGGACTCAGTTTTCGTGCGAACTCTTTCAATGGCTTAATTCCACTCTCTTGCACTTGTTCCCACCACGTGTCCCAGAGCCCCTTCGCGTGCCCTTCGGATTCACAATACCAAAGCTCTTTGAGTTGGGCTCCGAGTATATAAGTGGTCATTAAGTCCTTATTGATATTCAATATTTCAGTAAGATAGCTATCTTGACGTGTATTTAAGTTGCCTCTATTTTTCAGCAGTACCCACCGTGAGCGCTTCACCCATTGCCTCGCTTTTTTATCTTGCTTGAGTTTGTTGGCTTGGTCGACTCTGACTCTATCCATCACCTCGCGACCGAACTTAGCAACAACATGGAATAAGTCGTAAACGATTTTTGCGTTCGGGCAGTGCGCTTGAACTTCAAGGTCAAAAGCCGTATTCATGTCCATCGCTACTGCTTCGATATTTACCCCATTCTCGCCTAGCTGCTCGAAGAACGGCCGTATGTCCTTGCGGCTGCGGCCTAATCCAACCCAAATGACTTGATGAGTCTTCGCATCAGCGATGACGGTGGCATATCGATGCCCTTTAAAGATGGCGAACTCATCCATCACGAGCTGCTTTAGCTCACCCCATTTCACTGGCGGCACCACTTGTCGAAGTCGGCGTTTATCTATTTCTTTAATGGTGTGCCAATGAACGCCCGTAATTTGGGATATATGCTTAATGGGAAGCAGGGGTAGCAGTTGTTCTATATAGCTTTTTAGGCGCTTTGTTATACGAGCATAAGGCTCTAACCAAGAGAGAGGTTCTGTTTTTATGCCGCAGTCACGACACTTAATCCTTCGAGTTTGAACGGAAAGTTCAACAGGCACACCGAGCAACATGGCATCCTTTACGTGACGCCATTGATACTCATGGATAGCCTCGGCCTCAAGACCACAAAGGCATTTAGCCTCAGAGCTAGGTTTAAGAGTCAGGGTAATAAGTGATGCTGTCTGGAGAGACTTTACTATTTGAAAGCCTTCCCAGAATGAAGATAGGAAAGTATGATTCGGCATAGAAACGGTAGTTTGTGTATGATTTTTGTTTGGCGACTAAACCATATCACTTACTACCGTTTTTGTTTTTAGTTCCCGCTAATCCGCGATGAACCTAAAAAAAGACGGTATGAAGAAACCTTATATACCGCCAACTTTGGGGCTTACTTTATTATTTGTTGTTCGCGATTAGCTATTAACTGCTAACTGCTAACTATGTACTTTTCGCTATTAGATTTTGTTGTCGATGATTTGTTGGTAGAGATCCGGGTCGGTTGCCCCTTCAGTACCAATCACTAGCACTCGACTGTCTTGAGTCAAATTCAATTTTTCAGCGAAGTTTGGGTCTTGCTTAGCGATGATCGCTGCAGCAAATCCAGGAACTGCAGATTCGCCTCCTTCTATTGCCACTTCCGTTTGTTCGCCGCTTGCTAGCATACGCATCGCTTGCGGAATGGCCTCTTCGCTCAGCGTCATAAAGTCATCAGCGCCATTTTGTAGAATCGTCCACGCCAAGCTTGAAACCTCACCACATGCAAGGCCTGCCATCAGCGTCTCTAAATCGCCCGTAACCACGATAGGTTTTCCAGCTTGAGCACTCTTCTGAAGACAGTTCGCCTGCTCAGGTTCAACGATAACAAAGCGTGGACGATCAACACCCCACAGATCCCAGAAGTAACCGCAAACTGCTGAAGCTAAACCACCCACACCGCCTTGCACAAAAACATGGGTTGGGATTTCACCGTCCAGTTGCTCGACAATTTCAGCCAACATCACGGTATAACCCAGAGCAACGTCTTTAGGGATTTCCATGTAGCCTTCGTAGGAGGTGTCCGACACGATCACACGGTTTTTCGCTCGCGCTTCTGAATCGGCCAAACGAACGGATTCATCGTAGTTACCGGTAATGCGAACCACTTCTGCACCAAACGCTTGCATCGCTTGCTTGCGGCCTTCCGAAACGTCACGGTGAATGTAGATAACACAACCACAACCAAACATTTGTGCGCCCCATGCCACTGAGCGACCATGATTTCCATCGGTTGCACAGCTGACAACAATTTCAGCAACTTCTGATTTCCACTCACCGTTGAGCAGCTCACTGATGGTCGGGTTCTTTCCATAGCGATTGGCAATCTCAATCTGAAGCTGACGAGCAACAGCATAAGCGCCGCCCAGTGCTTTAAAACTTTTTAGGCCAAAACGCTGCGATTCATCTTTGTACCAAAACTTGTTTACACCGATCTCAGCAGAGATAACATTCAGCTCATGCAAAGGAGTAACAGAGTAGCCTGGCCATTGGGAAATATCTTTAATCGCCTGTTGTGAGTTCGCGACACTTAAAATGTCACGCTGCTCACTCGAGTATTCCAATTCAGGGCGTGCTTGAGGGTTAGCGTAGTGTGTCAGAGTGCCTGCCAGTAACTGCATAAATGATCGTCCTTATTAGTCATTCACATGCTCCTTACATCGTTAGATTATAGAAACCTATCGACTAGTAAGGCTGCGGATAATAAATTCTATCGACAAAAATTGCCGTGATTACACATTCTTATCACTCGATCTGCGGGAATTAATTGTTACACCACGGTTAAATGCAGTATTTGTTCATCTTATGAAATTGTGTAAAACATTCGTTGATAGAACGGATAAAAACCTTTATTCAACCACTACAAAGATCAAATTAAAAACACCAGGCACAAAAAAGGCCGGTAATGACAGAGCCATGACCAACCTTTGCGGAGTCGTTATTGCTACTTTCTTTGACTACTCAATACGAGTAATGAAACCGTACTTATCAGAGTCGGCTTTCGTCATCCAGTGCTCACCGGAAGCTGGGGCGGAATCTAAAGTGAAAATATAAAAGTCGATCCCTTTGTCTCCCATCACCTTTTTAAAATAGGTCGCTTGCTGACGATGACTCTCATTGGTGTAAGGGAATTGTTTGGCCGTTTTATCCCCTTCAGCCCAACTATGCACACCGACCTGTTTATTGAGTTCAATAGCTTTAGAAGTATCAGCGCGTTGTAAAACTCGTGGATGACCTGCAGCGAATAGATCTGTACCTCCAGAAAATACCGAACCCGTTGGCGTTACAACCGTCGTCATTTTATTATTTTTAATCATGCGCCCGGTGTACATATTGATGTCATCGTCGCCACTGCCACCAATATGATTGTTAAACTTCAAGGTCATCTCACTGCCTTGGTATAACTTCACAATATCGAAAAGCTGGGAATAGGTTGTCGCCCCAAGGGTAGAGGTAATGCGCTCAACGGTTCCAGTGTCTCTTAACACATCACGATAAAAGGCATTGAAAGCAAACGAAGTAGTGATCGTGACTTTGTTACCATTTTTAGTTTTGCTCAGAATCGTAGAACCAAGGCTAGTCACGTACTGCGACATCACATTGTGATATTCAAGCTCAACCGGTCGTTTTTTATCACTCGTCGTCGTTTGAATTAACGTAGTGTCATTCCCAATTGAGCGTTGAGCCACACCACAATCAAATGAATCAAAAAAATTACCTTCGCTGTAAATCGCACAGTCATCAGCTCCAGCATCAGGGAGGTACAGATCCACGCTTTGACCTAAACTATCCGCAAGCCTAATTACTTTTTGTTCGTCACTAATATCTTCAGCAAACTGCACTGTTTCATACTGCACACCATCATAAGTCAGTTTCATTGACTCTTGGATCTCTTGTCGCTCTTGATACAATTTACCGAGTTTAGCCGATGAAAATACGTAATCCGCTTTAGGTTTAACTTGCGCTTTAGTCGCCGCGTTACCAGAACTTGAGCCCGAGTTGGAGCTTGAGTTACACCCAACTAAAATAATCAAAGGTAATGCCAGTAACGTTTTTCTATAGCTATTCATGTGGTAATTCCCAAAAATGTTTGATGGGAAAATTCTATTATTTAAAAGCGCAAACATCTGTCGTGCGAATGTATGAGAATGTATACCTTTTTGAACATTGTTTTTTATTTTCACATAAATTCAAAATCATCATTGAACTGGCGTAGAAAGTGTTTAATCATTCACGTCAGGTATTTTACGTAAAGCATGCAAATTGGATATGCCACAATAGCTAACCACTAGATAAGGCACCCTCACGTAATCTCAATACGAGAAACGCACGACAAGGCTGATAATGGAATGACAAAACCTAAAATGATCATCGTGGAAGACGATTTGAAACTTCAGAAAATGTTGCAAGACTACTTTGTCGCGCAAGATTTTGACGTCACGGTGCTAGGTGACGGCGGTAATGCCGCGCAGACCATCCTCGCGGAACAACCTGATATTGTACTGCTGGATTTGATGCTTCCTGTAACGGATGGACTGACAATCTGCCGACAGACGCGTACACACTATAAAGGTAAAATCTTGATGCTCACCGCTAGCGATGACGACTTTGATCACGTCGCTGGTTTAGAGACAGGGGCTGATGACTATGTCACTAAGCCAATCAAACCAAGAGTTCTGCTGGCCAGAGTTCGTTCGCTATTACGCCGCCAAGACGCCAATACCGCTTCAGTCGATGACTCAGACAACCTTCAGTTTGATCAACTCGTTCTGAAAAACACTTATAAGAAGTGTGAACTTTCAGGTGCGGTTTTATCACTTACTGACAGTGAGTTTGACCTACTTTGGTTATTAGCGAGCAACCCTGATACTCCGCTATCACGTGACTATTTGACGCAAACACTGCGCGGCATTGAGTACGATGGGATCGACCGAACGATTGATAACAAGGTCGTGCGTCTAAGAAAGATACTCGGTGACGACCACGCGCCAGCAGAGAAAATTCAGACCATTCGCGGCAAAGGCTACCTATTTGTTTCAACCGCCTGGCATTAACTTCGCTCACTACGAGCGTAATGAAAGAGATCGATTATGCGACGTATCTATTTAGAATCCCTATTAGGGTTGTTAGTTTGCTTTATGGCCGGCCTTGTCGCCTACGAGATTTGCGTCTATCAGCTCAATACCGACTACGAATATGTACTGGAAGATTACGAAGCGACTGCCCACCAGCAACTCATAGAAAACATCGCAAAGAATCAGGGGCTTGAAGCGGCTCATCAAGCGATAAGTCAGTTTGTAGAGACCACTCGAAATACACTCGTCACTTTCAGTCCAAATGATGAAATACCGGAACCAGTTTCGAGATTTTTCAGTACTCACCCGAATAGCTTTATCTTTCACGATGATGAACGTGACCTATGGTTTCGCTTAGCAAGCAGTGACAATACCTATCATTACCTACCCAACAGTGAAGCGTTCGTTAGGCAAAAGATAGAGTTGGAGGATGACCTCATTTGGTTGTTCTTCCTAGCAAGCTTTATCTTATACGGCTTATGCCATCTGATAATTATATTCCGCCGAGTTAAAAAGCTTGAATCTGCCACTCTACGCTTTGCAGAAGGCGATCTCTCCGCGCGAGCCGAAACGTCAAGCGGCATTGCCATCGGCTCACTCAATAAATCCTTCAACCTAATGGCTGACCGCATTCATCGCTTGATTGAGAGTAACCGCTCGCTCACCAATGCGGTAGCTCATGAACTGCGCACGCCAATATTCCGTATCCAATGGCAAGCTGAAATGCTCAAGGACACGCCACTCAACGAAGCACAACAAAGCACCGTAGAAAGTATTGTCGAAGATACCGAAGAGATGGAAAAGATGGTCGACGAACTATTGTGTTACGCCAAGCTCGATAGCATTGACCTTGAAAACCTACAGCAACCACTAGAGATAAGAGACTTTCTGAATCACGCAATGGCACGCTGGAGCAAAGACACTGAGCTCAACATTGACCTATCACTGCCTGAACAAGCCCACTCAATTCTGGCGGATAAAATATTACTCAACCGCGCCTTAGATAACCTAGTACGCAACGCGATGAAATTCGCACGCTCACAGGTTTCTATTGAAGTAAACGTTCACCAAGATCAGCTTCAAATTGCCGTGCATGACGATGGTGATGGCGTGGCACAAGAGCATCAGGCTCGCCTGTTTGAACCCTTTTACGTTGGCGATAAGGCTCGTAACAAAGCCAAGAGTGGCCATGGGCTCGGGCTTTCTATCGTCGACAAGATCTGTGCTCAACACGGCGCGAGCGTGGAGGTTAGTCAGAGCCAAACTTTAAAAGGTGCGGTATTCACCATAACCATTCAGCTATGTAATGATTCAGCTGACAAACCCATACAGTAACTACAAAACACCTCTGGAATAATGTTCAACATCGGTCGGGAGATGCTGTCTCCCATGAACTTATTGAATCTAGATAATCATGACACTGTCGTTTATGGCTTGTCATCACAGCACTGCTGAGTAGTAGCAAAGCAACCCGTTACTCGTTAACTCGCGCTTTGCTAGCAGTTCAAGCCATAGGCTTACTATCTAAATTCCAATCATTCTTAAGGTATTTTTATGAAGAAGTTATTAGTTGTTTTAGGCATTGTTTCTTTGGCAGGTTGTTCAGGTATCAGCCACAACGAAGAAGTTTACACAGCGCACGCTGAGAGCTTCAACATTGTTGGTTTCCAAGTTCCTGGTAACACACAAGATCGTGCAATGGAATTAGTACCTGAAGGTGCAACGGTTGATACTATTCGTTCAACAAACTCTGATACAAGCTCTGTGCTAGGTATCATCAACCGTATTATCGGTATCGACTACGTTCAAGTTGGCGGTAAAAAGCAATAATCCTAAAAAACAGCAGCTTGCTAAAGCTTGCGTGCCTTTAAACGCTAGCTAGTACAAACTGAAACAATCTAAGCCAGTGACCATCCGTCGCTGGCTTTTTCATACCGCTTATTTTGTGCTCTGTGCCAAATAAAGCCCCATTTAGCTAACTCTCCTATAACTAACAATTCAGAAAATAAGCCCTAAAATCGTCAATTTCTTATCAAATTGCCCTTAAATTCGCTTAATAGTCTTTCGCTTAAACTGACACACTCAAATCATTGATCCTTCTATCAGCCCAAAATCCGTTAATTGAGGCACAGATCAATTCCCCCTGAAATCTTAATTTCCATAAGAAAACAACACTTAATAAAAGTGTCATGATTTTATAAATAAAACATATGTGTACGTTCAAAAATAAACAGAAACGATAACTATCTGTAAATATGAAAAGTATAAGTTTCATGAATAAAAGAGATCATTGCCATGCTACTAATTAATCAGATCGAATGATGTAAATTCATTGTGATAATTTTGTTACGTTTTCTTTGTTTTTACATGGAAAGAGAAAATAACAATGAAAATAAGAAAACGTTTAGTTGCCGTTGCTATAGCCAGCGCTATGTCTTTGTCTGTTCATGCAAGTGAATCAGTTCAAATCAATCAACCGATCAACTTTACAAGCTTTTCTGGGCTAAACGCTCAGTTAGGTGTCAGTAACGCTTCTAGCTTCAAGATGGTAAAAGAAGTTAACCTCAAAAAGCGTGGTCTCTACAAAGTTAAGATCCAACAGAACATCTGGGGAACACCTGTTTGGGGGCACTACCTAAATGCCACCCAAAGTGTACAAGGTGGCGCACTTAAGTCTGTTCAAGGCAACTACCTTAAAACGACGACCCTAGAGCGATCGTTTGTTAAGCCATCAATCAACAGCTCCCAAGCGATTGAGCTTGCGAGTAAAGATCTCAAGGTTCAGGGCTTAACCAGCAAATCTCTAGACAACGTACAGCATGAGTTGTTTATTTATCAGGGCATTGCTAACCAAGGAGCCGATAAACAAGGCCTTGGCAAACAAGGTATCGATAAAACACGCCTAGTCTACGTTATCTCTTATCTTGTCAAAGGCAGCGAACAGCCGACTCGACCATTCACCATGCTAGACGCGCACACCGGCGAAGTTATCGACCGTTGGGAAGGCATTGCTCACGCACAGATCGGAACAGGCCCCGGTGGTAACGAAAAAACGGGCATGTACGAATACGGTACCGACTACCACTACCTTGATGTGGTAGAAAATGGCACAGAGTGTGTGATGGAATCGGAAAATGTTGTCACCGTTGACCTAAATGGTGCGACCGATGGCGACACCACGTATAGCTACGAATGTCCTCGTAACGAACATAAAGAAGTGAACGGAGCCTTCTCTCCACTCAACGATGCGCACTACTTCGGTAACATCGTGTTCGAGATGTATAAGAATTGGTTCGACACTGCGCCACTCTCTTTCAAACTCATGATGCGTGTTCACTACGGTAACAACTACGAGAATGCATTTTGGGACGGCAAGGCAATGACCTTTGGCGATGGTGAAAGCTTCTTCTATCCACTTGTTAGCCTAGATGTGTCAGCGCACGAAGTGAGCCACGGTTTCACTGAGCAAAACTCAGGTTTGGTTTACGCGAATCAGTCCGGTGGTATGAACGAAGCTTTCTCTGATATGGCAGGTGAAGCGGCAGAATACTACATGAAAGGCACCAACGACTGGATGGTCGGCCGTAATATCTTCAAAGGAGACGGGGCGCTGCGTTACATGGACGATCCATCACGAGATGGTTCTTCAATCAATAATGCATCCGAGTACTACGATGGCTTGAACGTGCACTACAGCTCTGGGGTGTTCAACAAGGCCTTCTATCATCTTGCAACCACGCAAGGTTGGGATACAAAAAAAGCATTCGAGCTTTTCGTACTATCCAACCAAATCTACTGGTCTGAAAACAGTGATTTTTGGCAAGGTGCTTGTGGCGTGAAAAACTCAGCAACCGACCTTGGCTACAATGCCGATGACGTTGTTTCTGCGTTCGCTCTTGTGGGTGTTACCCCATGTGCAGAGCCACCACTGCCGCCAGAACCGGAATATCAACGCCTTGAAAACGGTGTTGAAGCTGCGGTTGCTGGTGAAACCGGCTCAAAAACGTACTTCGATATCGAAGTACCAGAAGGCCAAGACAAGCTAACGATTGATCTTGCTGTCTCTACTGGTGATCCGGATATGTATGTCGGTCTAGATTATGCGCCAAGCTCTCAAGAGAATATCTGTAAGAGTGAAAGCGTAACCGATGAAGTATGTGTGATTGAAAACCCAACAGCTGGTCGCTACACGGTGAACATTCTGGGTTACTCAGATTACACCAGTGCAAATCTGAAAGCATCGTACGAATCAGGCAATGCTAACGTACCGCCAGTTTCTTCTTTCGAACACACCATTGTCGGCAAAGAAGTAGAACTGCGCAGCACAAGTTCGGACAGCGATGGTCAGATCGTCTCTTACCAATGGAACCTTGGCGATGGCAACACACAAACCGGTGAAGTAACTCGCTATACCTACACTGAAGCTGGCGACTACGTGGTGACTCTAACCGTAACTGACGATGCAGGCGTTGCAACATCAACAAGCAAGTCGATCACGATTGAAGGTGACTCAGCGGAAGGCTTCCCACTAAAACTGAAGTTTGGTAACAAAAACCCGAATGGCAAAGCTCGCGTTAAGCTGGCATGGGATTACGACACCAATGACTACTTCGTGATTAAACGTAATGGCAAAAATGTTGGTGCTACAGACTTCAACTCATACGTCGACAAGTTCCGTCACAACGGCACAGTAGATGTTGAGTACCAAGTGTGTACCTCAAGCGATATCTGTTCAGAAACCAAGCACTACCGTTTCATTAAAACACAATAATCGATAGTAAATTCAGGGCTCCGAAAGGGGCCCTTTTCGCGGTTATCTGTTCAGCAAATGAAACATCTACACAAAGCATCCACGTAATACACAAAAATCACACCCATCAACATAACAATACTCACCATAAAAAGGACGACAAATGGCTATTCAAAAAAGCATGCTAGCTTTGGCTGTACTCGGAGGCTCTTTAGCCTTAATCAACAGTACTTCGGCTTACGCATCCCTAGGCATCACACCACCAGAGAACGAGGAGGTTTGGATTACCACCGATGCTGACGCACAGCATATAATGACTCAGCATGGTGCAACGGTTTACCCGGGAATAACGGGAAACAAACATTCCATCGTCGCTAAAATTAACGCAAAACAGCTCGCTAAACTCTCAAGCCACATGCACGAAGAAACCCACCGCTGTGGTGGCTACATGGTGCACGAAGACAAAGCAAGCGCACTCAAAGCGGCAGCGATGCCACTGACAATGAGCACCTTCGAAAAGCCGGTGATCAGTCATCAAGATACGGTGAACGACCTACTCGCTCAGGTCGAGCCGAACAACATGGTCACGACCATCGAAAATCTAACCAACTTCACCAACCGTTTTTATACTACTTCTACTGGTGTCGCTGCTTCAGATTGGCTTTTAGAACGCTGGAAAACAGAAATTAAGGATGTGCCGTATGCGTCAGCACGCCAGATCACGCATGCCGAATATCCGCAAAAATCCGTTGAAGTGACACTGCTTGGCGCTAAATATCCTAAAGAGATCGTCGTTGTTGGCGGACACCTTGATTCAACCGTTGGATCTTGGACGAGCGAAGGCACCATCTCACCGGGAGCCGATGATGATGCTTCGGGCATTGCGACCGTAACTGAGTCACTTCGCCTGATGGTCGCCAGTGGTATTCAGCCAGACAAAACCATTAAGTTCTATGGCTATGCCGCAGAAGAAGTAGGGCTGCGTGGTTCACAAGATGTCGCTAACGCTTTAAGAGACGAGCAAGCAAACGTTGTGTCGGTGTTGCAATTAGACATGACCAACTACAACGGTTCAGCGCACGATATCACCTTCATCACGGACTATACCGACAGTAACTTAAACGCCTACTTAAGCGAGCTGATCGACACTTACGCTAGCGACATCAGTTACGGTTTCGATGATTGTGGCTATGCCTGTTCTGATCACGCCTCTTGGCACAATGTTGGCTACCCAGCCGCCATGCCATTCGAGAGTATGTTCAACGACTACAACCCAAGTATTCATACTCAGCACGACACGCTTGAGAATTCCGATCCAACCGCAACACACGCGACCAAGTTCGCTAGGTTGGCGATTGCTTACCTTGTAGAAACTAGCCTTGATTCGCCCGTTACAGGCCCTAAAGAGCTGCAAAATGACGTGCCTGTTGAAGGACTTACTGCAGGATATGGTGAAGAGCAGTTCTTCACATTTACAACGGAAAGTGCAGGTCAGTTAACGGTAACATTAACAGGCCCTCGTAGTGGCGATGCCGATCTTTACGTGAAACACAACGGCACCGTATCGAAAGCGAGCTACGATTGCCGACCATACCAGAACAGCAGCAACGAACAGTGTGTATTAGACATGCCTGCGGGGGAATTCAACATCATGGTGCGTGGTTATCGTAACTTTAACGATGTCACCATCATCGCTAACTTTGTGCCTGATTGGCTGTAAGATTAGTTAATTGACTAACAGTTAAACCGAGTAAACACGGCTAAAACTAAAAATCCGCAAGCCCACGATCATAAATAGATTGGAGCTTGCGGATTTTTTATTGTCTACGTTCTTCACTTACTATGAAAGCCCTGTTCGAGCAAACAAGCCATTAGTTCAATTGACAGTTAAGACGTTTTTTTAACACCTTGCCACAAATATACTCACCAATCGGCATTGCAGAGGTCGCCGCTGGTGATGGTGCATTGCACACGTGCAAGCTTCTTGGGCTTTCGGCAAACAGAAAATCATGAACCAAGGTGCCATCTTTGAGTACCGCTTGGGCACGAATGCCTGCTGGGTAAGGTTTGAAATCTGACACCGTAATACTCGGGCAATATTTGTTCACTAACTTTAGATAACCCGGCTTCCACCACGAGTTTTTAAACTCGACCAAACCGGTTTTTAGATTATTCGCAGTCACTTTCCAAAAGCCCGCAAAGCTCAGCATCTGCCAAGTGTCTTTGAAACTAAAGTTAAGCTTACCATAACCTTCTCGCTTCCAGCCTTGAACTGCATTTGGCCCTACCGTTACCGAGCCATCGATCATACGTGTTAAGTGCACGCCCAAGAAAGGCAGTTCTGGGTCAGGGATCGGATAGATAAGGTGATTCACCACCTGGTTGTGTTTCGCGTCCAACTGATAATACTCACCACGATAAGGCACGATTTGAAAGTCGGTTTCAATGCCAAGCATGCTGGTCATTCTGTCGGCCATCAAACCAGAGCAAGTGATCAAGAATCGGCTGTTCAGTTGTAGAGTTTGACCATCTACTTTGCACGTTAACTGCACTTCATCTTCTTGCTCATCCGCCATGATCACTTCTGTGCCTAGACTGAGCTTGCCGCCCGCCTCAACAAACTCTTGAGCCATTACTTCGGTGACTTTTTTGTAGTCGACGATGCTGGTGGTTTTGACATAAATCGCGCCCAAGCCCGTGATGTTAGGCTCGGCAAGTTTCAGTTGCGCTTGGTCCAACAAATCGACATCAATGTCGTTATCATGACAACGTTGATAGAGCGCATTCATGCGCTCGACTTCCTGCTCATTGGTCGCGACCAACAGCTTACCGCAGTTTTCGACAGGGATATCGTGATGGCTGCAAAAGGCGATGGTGCGCTCTACGCCACGCTTACAAAAATCCGCCTTTAAACTGCCTGGAGCGTAGTAAACGCCAGCGTGAATCACACCACTGTTATGACCCGTTTGGTGCAGCGCGAAGCCACGCTCCTTTTCGACTAAAAGGATACTTTTATCAGGGTGAGCTCGCTGTAATTGCCATGCCGTCGACACACCAACAATGCCACCACCAACGATAATATAGTCGTATGTTGAGTTCATAATATTCCTACATTCAATCCTTTAATTATAGGGAAGACGCGACAGTGTTAGACCCGGTTTGAGGTAACTTTTTTTCCTCAATTTCTGATTCCTTTTTCACTTGATTAGCATCGTATTTACGACCGCTGTAGATAAAGATGCCAACAAAAATGGCAACACATACCAAACGGATCACGACTGAAACATCAGGCCATACTAGAGCTACACCTATCGCAACCAACACTACTCGAGTAATAATATTAACTTCGCTCTCTAGATAACCTTCAATCGCCGCGATAAACGCGTAAGTACCAATAACAGCAAAGCCACCCGTGACTAACACGGAGGTCACATCCCAACTTACCAAGTTAGTGTAGGCAATCAACAATGGTACTAAATACAAGCCTTTGGCGATCTTCCATGCCATTAAGCCTGTTCTCATCGGGGGTGTTTTAGCAATGGTTGCAGCCGCAAATGCAGTTAAACAAACAGGCGGAGTCACGTTGCTGTCTTGCGATAACCAGAAAATAATTAAGTGAGCCGAAAGCAGTGCGAGACTGATTGCTTCTAAGCCAAGGCTCTGTTCAAGCAGAGTTTCCACAAAATCAGCAGGAACCAACGCAATCATCTCTTTCGCCGTTTCCAACGCCATCGGTGCGTTCAATAGATCAAGCTTATCTGGCGCAGCCAACATAAAGATGGCTTTAGCTTGCTCAGGAAGCTGCCCTGACACCAACAAGTCGAGCAGCTGACTTTCAGCAATCAATTTATACAAGGCAGGGGCAGACAATGTTCCCAACACAATATAAGCCGCCGTTACTGGTAACCCCATACCCAGAATCAAAGACGCCAGTGCGATCAACGCAATCATCACCAGTAACTCGCCATTCGCCCAGCTGTTGATCATCAAAGAGAAGGTGTTACCAATTCCCGTAGTGCTAATGACATTAACAACTAGACCAATACCAACCAATAACACAGCCGTTGTCGCCATGTTTTTTGCGCCTTGAGACAAAGCTTCAATGATCGCTTTCGGTCCCATTTTGTGATTTTTAGAGAACCATGATGCCACCACCACAGAAAGAATCGAAATACCCGCAGCGTAAGTCGGCGTAAAGCCTTGAACGAGCAAAGTCACTAACACGGCCAATGGGATCAGGTTGTGCCAACCCGACAGCAATACCTTTAACAAAGGTTCACAGCCAGAGGTCACCTTTTGTACACCACTACGCTTCGCTTCAATACGCACGAAAAAGGCCACAGACAAAAAGTAGATAAGCGCAGGAACAAAGGAAACCGCAATAATATCGACATAAGGGATCTGCGTGTAAGAGGCCATGATGAATGCGCCCGCCCCCATCACAGGTGGCATCAGCTGCCCGCCAGTAGATGCAGCCGCTTCAACACCTGCCGCGAAACGCGAAGGGAAACCTGCCTTTTGCATCAAGGGAATACTGATCACGCCCGTCGATACTGTGTTTGCTACGCTCGACCCAGAGACAGAGCCCATCAAGCCGGAGCCAATAACGGCAATGAAACCAGGGCCACCAATCACTTTGCCCGCCGCGGCACGGGATACATCAATAATGTAGTCGCCGACACCAGATCGAACTAAAAATGCGCCAAATAGGATGAACATGAACACGAAGGTCCAACTGATTCTAGAGATAGAACCGAACATCCCTTCCGATGAGTAAAAGCTTCGATAAAGCAGTGTTTCAAGGCTCAAGCCCGGGAAATGGAAGATGCCGCTAGTCCATTGTCCCCAAAGCACCACATAGCTCAAACACACCAAGATAAGCACCGGAATAAACCAGCCCATGGTGCGGCGAATCAGCTCAATAACGATGGCAATCGCCAAGATAGAGAAGAACCAATCACTGGCGATGAACTTAACGCCTCGCTCATAAAGGGCGTCTTCCGCAAAGGGAATGTAGATAAGACAAGCCAGAGCCGCCAAAGCAATTCCGATATCGACAGCCAGAGCAATTTTGCTCTTTTTTAGCGAGATATGAGCGGGATACCAAAGCGCACAAATAATCGCAAAGCCAGCAAAGTGGGTCGCCGAGATCCAAAGCTCTGGCAAGGTAGATAAGGTGTTGAACCAAATGTGTAACAGCGAGAGTATCACTCCCATTGTCGTTATCGCTTTGCCTACCCACGGAAAATCCGTTCGGGTCGGCAGTTCAAATTTTTTCAGTTCCTGCTGCAGCGAATCGCTCATAGAAAACTCCTGCTCTCCGCAGCAAACACGAAGAGAAAATCCATAAAGTGAGGAGGTGCACGTACACATTCTTGAGCGAACGTGCACCAAGCAATTAAGTCACGAAAGGTGTCTTTGTTTAACTAACGTAAACCGTCATTCGGCGAAAGCCGTTAGTTAACGATCAACTCAGAAGGGATATCGATGCCCACTTCTTGGTAGTAACGTGCAGCGCCCGGGTGAAGTGGAACAGGCAGACCTGCGATCCCTTTCTCGAGTGCCATTGCTTTGGTTGCTTTGTGGATACCTTGCAGGAAAGATAGGTTTTCATAGATAGCTTTGGTCAGCTGGTACACATCTTCTTCAGAAATGTCTTCACGAACCGCTAGGAAGTTAGGTTGGGCGATTGTAGTAATCGGCTTATCAACACCTGGATAAGTGTTTGCCGGGATCTCATATTTAGTCCAGATATTGTAATCGCCGTTCGCTTGTTTAATTTGCGCATCGGTAAATGACAAGATTTGAATGTCTTCACCCAAGGCTGCAAACGCTTGAGTTACCGCACCAACAGGTACACCAGCGGGCGTATTCATGCCATCGATGGTGCCATTTTGTAGTGCGCTAGCGCTGCCGCCGTAACCCATAAAGGCGAGTTTAAATTGTTCTGGGTTAACCGACAGGCCTTGCATGATCTGGCGTCCTGAATTCTCGGTACCTGAGTTCTTCTTACCGATAGAGAATTTTTTGCCGTTTAAATTTTCTAAATCACTCATGGTGCCCGTTTCTGTGAGATCAGAGCGCACAATAAAGTGTTCAACGTTTTGCCATAGCATAGAGACTGAACGCAGTTGTTTTTGACTGCCTGACTTCTCATATGGACCAAGCCCTTGCCACGCCCACGCGCCATACAGACCTTGTAAAATGGCAAACTGTGCTTCGTTCTCATTGAGAAGTTTCACGTTTTCACCCGATCCCGCAGAACTGATAGCCGCCAAAGAAAAGTGCTGCTTTGGCGCAAGCTTAACTTTACTCAATGTCGCTAAAGCCACACCCACTGGATAGTAAGTACCACCCGTTGAGGCCGTCGCTAAAATGTAGCTGCGATCTTCTTGAGCTGAGGCGTTGCTGATAAGGCCAATAGAGGCCATTGCGATTGCTAAAGTTTTAACTAGCTTGTTGTATTTCATTATTACTCTCCATGTAGAGTTATTCACGTTATATTTTTGTTAACAACAATTGCTAGATAGCAAGCACAATGCCAATTCTTAAATGACTGTTTTTATTGATATTTTCTTGATAGCCCACCTAAAGTAAGCCATTTTTTGCTTATTTGGCTACGAATCAGTGAGCTATTTTTTGCTTATCCTAAGCAACGAATAACATCGATTTAAAGGTAGCCAAGTCACACTATGTTACATTTACGTGATCAATGTTTATAAAATGATAAATATCTGATGAGTCATTTTTTGCTCATTGATGATGAGACAGCATCTCTAATCTCATCATCACTTACGAATCGACATAGTCACTTCGGTTCAACGCATAGCGCACCATTTTTTGGTTCAATGTTCGACGGGGTAAATCCAAGTCTTGCATCACATCATTGATGCGCCCCTGATAACGCACTAACGCATCATGAATCACTTTCCGCTCAAAGCTCTGCACTTGAACCGCCAACGGGATGCCTGCCGTTGTGGACTCTGTGACAGAATTGGGGCGACACGCCAAAATATCCCCAACAGTCAGGCTTTCATCCAGTGCAAAACGAATCGCGATATTACGCAGTTCACGCACATTGCCCGGCCATGCATACGACAACAAGGCATAGCGATCAGCCTCACTGGCGACTCGAGTTTCACTGTTCGCTTCTTGAGTGAAGTGTTCGAAAAGGATCAAAGCATCGTCTTCTCGTTCACTAAGGGGAGGCAAATGCAGTTGGGCAACGTTCAAACGATAGAAAAGGTCTTGGCGAAAATCGGGGTGATTAAGTAGATCGCTTTTCGAGGCAGAGACCACTCGTAGATCAACATGTTGTTGCTGGTTACCACCCACGCGTTCAACGATATTATCTTGCAAGGTGCGCAGCACTTTGACCTGCATCGACAGCGGCATACTCTCTATTTCATCGAGAAACACCGTGCCTTTGTCGGCAAATTCAAGCTTACCAATGCGTCGCTTAGCGGCACCAGTAAATGCCCCGGCTTCATGACCAAACAGCTCGCTTTCAAATAGATTTTCTGGAATCGCACCACAGTTGAGTGGCACAAACGGATGGGTTTTACGCAGGCTAAACTCATGCAGACAAGAAGCGACCAGCTCTTTACCACAGCCGGTTTCACCATAAATGATCACATTGGTATCAATCGAGGCGACTTTTTGGATTTGCTCTCGCAATTCACACATCACTTTGCTGCGACCAATCAGAACCTGTTCAATGCCCTTCAGGTTATCCAGATAGTTCTGACGACTGTTTCTGTCTTGGCCACTTTGATACTTGTCGACCGCTTCCGAAACCGTTTGAGACAGACGCTCTGGGTCGAATGGCTTTTCAATGAAATCATACGCCCCTTGCTGTAACGCTTTCACCGCCATGTCGACATCACCGTGACCGGTGATCAAGATGACAGGCACATCTGGCACAAGATGTTTAAAGCGCCCCAGCAGTTCAACACCATCAATATCAGGTAACCGTACGTCACTAATGATAGTTTGGAAATCACCCTGCTCTACTGCGTTTAACGCATCTTGCCCAAACTCAAATGCGGTGACATCGAAGCCCGCTAATTGTAACCATTGGCTGGTTGCCTGACGCACAATCGCATCATCTTCAATCAAAGCTATACGCTGCATGGTTTGGTTCCGCCGCTTATATCTGAATAATATCGCCCACGGTATGTAAAAAAGCTGCAGACGAAAAGGAGCTAGCTCCCACTTTGAATAACACTCCTTTAACAGTTTTATAATGTTTGTTAGCGTCAACTTGTCTCACTTGCCATCCGCTTAAAAAGCAAACAGAAAACCTTATCAAGCCACTAGTTTAAATGGACAAGTCACTAATTTTAAAAGGATTTAATCAAAATGGTTAACAACAATCGATATTGGTTGTTCCTATGTGCCTGTTTATTAATTGGTTTAGTTCAGGTAACCACCAAAAGTGGCATAAGCCAATGGAAGCTCGAACAAGCCCAACGCTATGCAGAACAACGCTTCCTCGGATACATTGCAGAAGCTAGGCGCACGCTCAAACGCTTCTATTATCTGCCTTACTTGGTAACGAACGATGAAACCAGTGTGCGTTTCATTGATGGTGAAGTACGCCTCGAAAATCGCATTAAGAAGCAGCTGATTCAATTGGATAAAGCCGCCAATACTAAGGGTTGGTATCTGCTTTCTGGCGAAGGTGATTTGTTGGTATCGAGTGTTGAAAGAAGCAAGCTGAGTAAAAAGAACGCCAGCACGATTGTCTCTAAGATCCACCAGCAAGGCGGTGCGATTTCGGTAGTGACCAAAAATAAAGGCGTGACACCCGATTACTTCATTGCTGCGCCGGTTTATCGGGCGTCCGATGTGGTCGGTATTGTTGCGGTGCAGATCGATTTGTCATTGTTAACCGATCAATGGTTTGCCGATGGTGAAGCGATACTGTTCCAGAACCCTCGTGATCAGTTCTTTCTCTCCAGTGATCACCGACTGAGTGCCGATTGGTTCAACGACACATTCAATTCTCAGCCCACAGCGACAAAACGTGAGCTGTACGACCAAACCCATATTCGCGTGTGGCGACTGCAAGATAAAGATTACCTCATTCAATCCATCAAGTTAGACGACCTCAATTGGCGTTTAACCTACCTAACCCCATTAACCAGCCTCAACCAAACCACTAACTGGATCAGCTGGAGTGTGGCGGTGGGTTGTCTTTTCATTCTGCTGTTGCTGGTTATTCTTTATCAAAGACGTCAGAAAAAACTCAGTAATCTACGAATTCAAAAGCTCATCGAAGAGTCGGAAAAACGACTGTCAGGAATGATTAATAAGACGCATGTCGGGTTGGTATTGATCGATAAACATGGTCATATCCACGATATTAATCTAATGGCGAAGAACTACTTTTGCCTTTCTGATTCGATGATCAGCAACATCAAGGCGTGGCAATTATTTGAAGCAGGTAACCCAAATTCAACCACCTTGCAGTTGCTTCAGAACCTAGAGCAACACCAAGAACTGGCCGAAATAACCAGCGTCGAAACCATGGCAAGGCGCAGCGATGGTAGCTACTTTCCGGTACTATTTTCTATAAGTGCCTTTCCTTGGCATGCGACCACTTATTATCTGTGTACCGTGATCGATATTAGTAAGCGCAAAAAAGCAGAAATTGCAGTGCAAAACGCTAATAAAACGCTTCAACTACGTGTAGAAGAGCGAACACAAGACCTCAAAGACGCACAACAAGAACTGGTTGAATCAAGCAAACTTGCCGCACTAGGGCGGATGTCGAGTGCGATCACTCATGAGCTTAATCAACCGCTTACTGGTCTAAAAACCCTGCTTTCAAGTAATCAACTACTGATGGAAAGAGGCGAGACCAAGATGTTGAAAGCGAACATGGACTTAGTGATGAGCCTCATCGACAGAATGGCCAACATGACCAGTCAATTGAAGTCGTTCGCATTTAAAAGACTTGAGAAGCCCTATCCAGTTTCACTGACTGACGCACTGCAAGAAACCCTACGAATTCACCAAGCCGAATTAGACAACATCGATATTCGCGTGCGTGTTGCTTCTAATATTTCGATGGTGATGGGTGAAGAAGCCAGGCTAAGCCAAGTTCTTGGAAACCTGATTCGAAACGCAATAGACGCCACTCAAAATCAAACACCCGCGACCATTGTTATCAGCGCACATACCGATCAACAACGCGTGATCATCAAAGTGCAAGATAATGGCTGTGGCGTATCAGAAGACCAACTCGAAACCATTTTCGAACCCTTCCATACCAACAAAAAGATGGGCGAAGGCTTAGGACTCGGGCTGGCTATAACAGCAAACAATGTTCGGGATATGCAAGGTACCTTGATAGCGAAGAACAACCCAGACCAAGGCATGACATTCACGTTAACGCTACAGAATAGTGATAGTGATGGTGATTGTAAGTAGCCGCTTACATAGAGTTTAGAGTTCACACACTATTGAAAAACTAAAACTAAAAAACCGCCCCAAAAGAGCGGTTTTGATTCACTTGTTGGCGTGTGACTTATTCGCTAATCCGTTAACGGCTTACTCAGCTAACTGCTTCAACAGTAGCTCTGTCGGGCGAACAATCGCGATGATCGATTCATCATAGATCTTCGCTGAATCAGACAATATCACTTGGTAGGCATTCGCATCTGATGCTCGAACTTTTTCACCTGCTTGTGCTTTGGCAATCAAGGTTAGCGCCAAGTCTGCAACTCCAACGGTTTTCTCTGCGACAACCACAGTCTCTACCGAAGATACATTTCCGGCGAAGACAGTTTCAGCAGCGAGTGCAGCCGCTTTTGCTTGTTGATAATGCTCTGCAAGTTGCTCAAGCGCTTGTTGATTACCCGTTGCAACGTCATTGACTAAATCTTGCATCTCATACACAGCGTAACTTTCCACTGGCAGTGCATCAACAAAGCGATTTAGACGCTCGTACTGGCTGTATAAAGTACCCTTAGGTTCAGTTGAGTTCCACTTCTCCCAGTTGCGCGCATAGTATTGTGCTGGCTCGGTGTACTTGGCAAGCACGCGCAGGTCGTGGATATCCTGCCCTTTTGCAATGCGTTTTAACAGCATGTCAGCATCCGCATGATGACGAAGTCCAACAGACACTTCAGACCATGTATCCATCGCTTTCATACGCTTGTACATGCTGCGCTCGTCCGTCAACTCCGCATCCGACCAGAAGCGCTCTGCAATCGCATAGCTGCGTGGCCATAGGTAGTTTTCGACCGTGAGGCTGTCTTTGTTCTCTAGCCACATGGTGATCTCGCCGCCCAAGATAAGCTCTTTTTCTTTATCTGTTAATTCCGCAGGATAACCACCATTCGGTTCAGGAATCTCGCTGCCTTCAACATCACTGCTCGCAATCACTTCACCTGTGGTTGGCCAACGCACGTTACCGACCAGTTGGTAACTGCCTTCTGCAAAACCCTTTGCATTCAGGTTTAGGTTGAATTCAGTGTACGACATGAAGTTATCGAAGTGGCCAACAAAGGTTTTGCCCGGCACATAATCAAGGATAAAGATCTCTTCGCGAGACTTACCGTTGTAATCACTGAAGGCACGGAAAGTACCGTCTTTCGCTTCAATGATGGTCAGTGTTCCCTTACGTGGGCCGCCTTTTGAACGTGGCTTTTCCCATTGATACGTCACGAATTTCTCGCCACTGTGCAGCTTATCGTCAACAGTGATACCGCTTGGCATTGGGTCATTGCGATAATGGTAGCTCGTCGGCTGAGGTTGATCTAGGTAGTAACCCGTAGAAAGAATACCTGGGTAGCCCTCTTTCGCCGCACGACCAATACTGTCGTGCCCTTGCCAGCTTTGAATCACGATCGAAGTCGGCAGATCTTTATGCCAAATTTCATCCCAACCGGTCATCTTCTTACCGCGCTCTTCGAGCATCATCTCAACTTTTACATTGAGGTAAGACTGCAGACCACGCTCGCCATCGATATTGTTCTCTTCAATGAACTGTTGGTGCTTTTCGCTGTTTTTCCACTGCGCATAATTTGGCTCATCGCCACCGATATGAAAGTACTCATCAGGGAACAGCTCGGTCACTTCATTAAACACATCACCCAGCATTTCATAGACTTCTGGATTCAATGGGTCCATTAATGGTTCAAACACACCCCAGCCACGTTCTTGTTCGTAGCTTTGACCTTCACCACCCGACATCAAGCGTGGGTAAGCGTGAGCAACCGCAGAAGAGTGACCCGGAAGAGACACCTCTGGAATCACACGAATACCAAGGTTACGCGCGTATTCAACTAGGTAGCGAACTTGGTCTTTGGTGTAGTAATTACCATCAGCGGTTTCAGACCACAGACGCGGCCATGATTCGGTTTGAATGCGAATGCCTTGGTCGTCCCAGAAGTGCCAATGGAGCACGTTCATCTTCGCCGACGCCATCGCATCTAACTGACGAATCAACACATCGAATTCAATAAAGTGACGTGACGTGTCGTAAGAAACACCACGCCAGCGAAAGCGAGGCTCATCGACAATTGTTACGGCAGGAATATGGTAGCCAGTCGCCGTAGTTTCAACGAGCTGTAAAAGGGTTTCGATGCCGTGAATTGAGCCGTATGGGCTTGGAGAGCTCAGCGTGATTTGTTCACCCTGAGTGGTAATTTTGTAGGACTCTACAGAGTCGATGTTCTGTACTTCAGACTTTGGCGCTGCGTCGATATCAATGATCAGGTTCGCTTCGTCTGCACTATCCACCTGCCAGTTCAGAATCGGTACACCCGTCTGACGCTCAAGGCGATCAATAAAGCGTTTCGCCGTGTATTCAACACGATCAGAATTAAAGCCTTTGATGTAAACCTTGAAGTTACCGTCGACCTTAACTTGTCCAGCTTGCAGCTCAACCGTTTGTGGATACGGCATTAAATTTAGATCGGTATTTGGAGCCATTGCTAACGCCATTGGGGACACTACTGAACCTGAAATCAATAGGGATAATATAGTTTTTTTCATTATTAGTTTTCCTATATAAATATGGTTCTGTTTTGTTTATCGGAGGCGATTCACAAAACAGAACCATCAGCCACTGCTGTTGCTCGTTATCTCTCATTCGAAAGGTTGTTATCGCTAGTTCAAAAGCTTATTGATCGTTAACAAGAGCGACCGCTTCACGAACCAATACTGCAATCTCGTCCCATTGCTCGTTCTCGATCATTTTTGGCGACACCATCCAAGTACCACCGCAGCACACCACGCGATCCACTGCTAGGTAGTCATTCACGTTGTGTTTACCGATACCGCCCGTTGGCATCAAAGACACATCGACATATGGCGCTAGCAGAGACTTCACCATGTTGATGCCGCCAGACGCTTCTGCAGGGAAGAACTTCAAGAAGTTAAGGCCAAGTTCTAGCGCTTGCTCGACTTGGCTTGGGTTGTTTACGCCCGGAACGATTGGCATACCGATTTCTTGGCAACGTTTTACGGTGTTTGGATTCAGGCCCGGAGCTACGATGAATTCGCTGCCCGACTCTTTCGCAAGGTCGATCTGCGCTGGCGTTAATACTGTGCCAGCACCGATACACATCTCTGGGTACGCATCGCGCATCGCACGAATCGCGTCTGCTGCCGCTTCAGTACGGAATGTTACTTCAGCAACTGGCAGGCCGTTTTCTACCAACACTTTTGCCAGTGGAATCGCGTGTTCAACCTTGTTGATTTGGATAACAGGGATAACTTTGAATTGCTTAAGTTTGTTGATCATTTCTTTAGACATAATAATTCCGCTTTTTATTTTATTTTTTAATCAGTTGGCTCATAGCGCTCACGGGGATGATTGCGCCAGAGTATTGAATAACGATGGAAGCCAGTTGGTGGCCAAGTTCGACTGCGTCGGTGGCGCTCTCGCCAGTAAGACGCGCAGCTAAATAACCCGCGGCGAATGAGTCACCCGCAGCACAGGTATCAACCACGTTAGAAACACGAGTCGCTGAGACATAATTCTCAACAATGTTGCCCTGTTCAACTTGAACAATCTTGCATGGCTCACAGCCACGTTTGATGACAATCTCTTGGCAACCGAAACGAAGGCAGCGTTGTTGAACGTTCTCTGAGTTACCCCATACAAGCAGATCGTCGTCTTCGGTAATCAAGGCGATGTCCACCAGCGGCAGTAACTTGGCATACCAATGTCGAGCTTGCTCGGTGCTCCAAAGTTGCGGGCGATAGTTGTTATCAAAAATCACCTTGCCGCCTTGGTTTGAGAACACGCTAATGGCTTTGAATAAACGCTCGCGAGAGGCGTCATCTAAAATCGCGATACTGATACCGCTGATGTAGACCGCGTCGACTTGTTTCTCTGTCAGTGCGATTTCAAGCTTATTCAAGTCATTAGCAAGGAAGTAAGATTTTACTGCCGCATCGTTGCGCCAGTAATGAAAATGTCGCTCACCCGTTTCATCGGTTTCGACCATGTACAAGCCAGGCAGCTTACTTGGGATGCGTTCAACGAAATTGGTTTGAATACCTTCGAGCTGCCAATTATCAATCATATTTTGAGACAGCTCATCGCTACCCAGACCCGTCGCGTAATGAACAGAGAGGTTTTGATGTTGGGTTAAACGAGAAAGGTAAAGTGCGGTATTGAGCGTGTCACCGCCGAATTTTTTGGTTAATGGAGAGCCGCTGATTTCGACCATGCACTCGCCAAAGAAAGCAATATTGAAGTTAGAAGATGCAGGCATAGCAGATCCTAAAATAGAGAGATAAATGGGGAATAAGGCCCTACCGAGAAGCAGAGCCTGAGCTAGCTAAATCACTCCACAACGTGTTGTACTAGCTTTGTTGTACTAACTTGCTGTGGAGCGTTTTAGATTAGCTTGTTTGATTTGCAGGACGTTGAGAAGACGCTTCTTCAAGCACACCTGAGTCTGACAATTCCATCTCCATCAGAGCACGCTCGTCATCAAGAATTGCTTTCGCCATTTCTGGTGTTACTTGATTAGCCGGAGTACATAGGCTTACCAGCACACCAGCCGTTAGAGCCACTAGACAAGAAGGAATCACAGGGTTACCCCAGAAAGCCGTGTAGTCTGCGTTTAGCATGACGACAAATGAAGCCACAGATGCACCCGCTAGCGTAGCAAGCGCACCCTGCCAGTTGTAACGTTTCCAGAATCGACCCAACATACCGCACACAAACATGCCCGACATTACGGTTGAAATCATTTTAGTGATGTAGCCAATGATGTCGTTTGACGTTAGTGCGAACAACAGTGCAAAACCAATCACCACAATCAGTGCCAAGCGAGAGTAGTTCACCATTGACTCTTTGTTTGGTACGCGGCCAGTGAACATCACGTAAACATCACGAAGTAGGATAGAAACACCGGCTATCGCATCTGAACTTGCGCTCGACATGGTTGCAGAAAGACCCGCGATAAGAACAATCATGCCAACGCCAACCGGAAGAACCGTTGCAGCGACATAAGGGAACGAGTAGTTCGCGTTATCCAATGATGGGTCAATCGCATGTGCTGCCATACCGATGATTGCAGGGATGATTGAGAAGAAAAGGTACAACACACCCGATGCAACAAATGAGCGACGAACGGTTGATACGTCTTTACCTGAGTAGATACGTTGACGGAATGAAGGCGTCGCAAGAACACCCACACCAATAACCACAGCCAGAGACACAGCAGGCAGAAGACCCAGTTTATCGATGGCTAAAAAGCTCGTAGCAGCAGGGTCCATCGCAGCGTAAAGGTTATCCATGCCGCCGATGTAATCGACTGACATTACCGCCATCAAGATGAAGCCAGCAAAAAGAATGATAGCTTGAATAGTATCGGTCCAAACAACCGCGGTGTAACCACCGATCACCACGTAAATAGTGAATGCCGCGGCAATAATGATTTTCGCTAGGTTAAGATCGATGTCCGCAATCCACGCTAAGTACATGCCGCCACCTAGAATGTGCGCGCCTAACCAACCAATTGAAGCGACAAAGATCAGTACACCTACAACGTTTTTCACGATGCGGTTAGCGCCAACATAGTAAGCCAGCTCTTCACTCATGGTCATGAAGTTCAATTTACGAACCGGAGCAAACCAAAGTGCAAGTAATAGGATGCCTATCGCACCACCAATACCGTACAGAGCACCTGCCCAGCCATTTGCGTAGCCGAAGCCAACCGCACCCATACTAGAACCCGTACCAACCATCGTCGCTACTGTTGTACCAAGTACTAAGAACATAGGTAGGCCACGGCCACCTAATAAGAAATCTTCGCCAGATTTTTGGTTACGCGAGACAAACCAGCCTAACCAAATTAAAAATAATACGTACACGCCGAAGCCTGTAAGAAAAAGTGTGCTGTTCATTTGACACCTCTCAGTGAAATATTGAGTTCATTCTTGAACTTTATTTATGATTCATTCATTTTATATTTCATATAATTACTTTATTGATTTTATCTTTTTTAATTAAAGTAATTTTTATAAATGTAGGGTGAGAGTATTAAAGGATAATAACAGGGATAACTAACCCCTAATACTCTCTAAGTAGGTAATTGTGATTAGGTTATTACTATCCGCGATCGGCGCGGTAGCAAGTCACATCTACTTCAACCTTCACGTCTACAACTAAGTCGCAAACCATGCAGATACGAGCCGGTGGATTAGCACCGAAGAACTCTTTGAATACCTTATTAAAAGATTGGAAGTAACGAGAATCCGTTAGCACAACCTTTACGTGCATTACGTCTTCTAGGCCGTAGCCCGCTTCAGTCATGATATCGACACAGTTTTGGATCGCTAGGCGAGACTGGTCAACAATACCACCCTCAACCACTTCACCATCTGTCATCGGTGTCTGGCCAGAAACGTATAGGAAACCACCTGCTTCAGTTGCACGTGCAAATGGTAAATGTTGTCCGCCTGTACCTGTACCGCCTTCAACACCGTAACGTTTAATAGTCATTTTTTAACTCCACTTATTTATAGATAATATTGGCTTTATAAATAAAACAGTTTCTATTCCAATATATTTAAACTAATTCGCCGTTTTTATAATCACCTGAATTTAATAAATAATTTAAATTCTAGTTTCGGTAAATAAAAACGCCTGAACGATTATTTCTTACTTTTCCTTGCTGGTAAGTTAACTCACCATTTACAAATACACTTTCTATTCCTTCAGCAACTGAAATAGGATTTTCAAATGTTGCTGTGTCTTTAATATTCTTTGGATCAAATAAAACTAAATCGGCAAAGGCACCACAGCGAACTTCGCCTCGGCCCGCTAAGTTGTAACGCTGAGCCGACATTCCGGTCATCTTGTGAATCGCTTCTGGCAACGAGAACAGTTTTTCATCTCGGCAGTAGTGACCTAGCACTTTCGGGAAGGTGCCCCACAATCTTGGGTGTGGATGCGGGTCATTAGGTAAACCGTCTGAGCCGACCATGGTCAATTTGTATTTCAATACACGCTTTACGTCGTTCTCATCCATGCAGTGGTAAACCGCACCCGCAGGTTGAAGCGCTTTTGCTGCGTCCATCAGGGGTAAGTTCATTTCATCAGCAATCTGCTTCAGCGTTTTGCCTGCATGTTCTGGTTTTGCTTCAGACCAAGTGATGAAGATGTCGAAATCGTCGGTCACTTGTTTCAAATCTAATGTCGAAGAGCTCGCAGAGTATGGGTAGCAGTCGCAAGACACATCTTGGTGCTCAGAAACCTTGTCCATCAAATCAAGAACTTCAACAGTTCTGCCCCAGTTGCCCGCACCTGCACATTTAAGGTGAGAGATAACAACCGGCACTTTCGCGTATTGTCCTGTCTCAAACGCCTCTTCCATCGCGCTTAAGATCTCTTCAAATTCGGTACGCATATGCGTGGTATAGATGCCGCCGTGACTAGAAAGCACTTTCGCTAACTGCATCACTTCGTTGGCATTCGCTTGTTTCGCGCTGGCGTAAGCCAAACCCGAGCTCAAACCTAATGCACCTTGCGCCATCGCTAAATCAAGGTTGGTTTGCATCGCCACGATTTCGTCTTCACTTGCGGTGCGTTGCAGGTCGTCCATCACTTGGTTACGCAGTGTGGTATGGCCGACTAACGCGGCAACGTTCACTGCGGGTTGAGCTTGCTCTACCGCTTGTGCATACGCGGCAAAGGTTGGGTATTTGAAATCAGCTTGTGCGCCTAAAAGATTCATTGGGTCTGGTGGATCGCTAGCCAAAACGGTTGGTGATGCGCTGATGCCACAGTTGCCAACAATCACGGTTGTGACACCTTGACTGATCTTAGGCAGGCAGTCTGGGTAACGAATTACATTGGTATCGTCATGTGTGTGTACATCGATAAAACCAGGAGCCAATGCTAAGCCTGCTCCCTCAACCAACTGGCCACAATCTTCGTGATCGATTTGACCAATTTCGGCTATTTTTCCATCTCGGATTGCTACATCGGCACAAAACGATTGTTCGCCGGTGCCGTCAAACACCTCTACATTTTTGATTATCGTATCGAACAACATTTTTCACTCTCTCAATCCACTGTGTTGATGGAGCTATATTAGAAATTCAGCCGATTATTTTCAGTGACAAAACACACATAATATTTTAATTTGTGTGATAGTTTCTACCACAAAACAGATTGTGGATATATTTAAATATTAAATAACAACAACTTAAATCATGTTAGGAATCAGAAATGAAACATAACTCGGCACAAAAATATGTTATAAAGTATCAAAACGATAGTTTTGTCTTGACTGAAAAAGGCCAAAAAGGGAGAGCAATATCACAATCTGAGAACGGTATTTATCGACTGGTTAATGAAGATGTTTCACTTCCGGTTGCAGTTATCAAACAATCGGCATTGACCAATAACCTAAATTGGATGCAATCATTCGCTGATCATCATCAGGTTAAATTATCGCCACACGGCAAAACTTCCATGACTCCTGATTTTTTCCGCCAACAGCTAGAAAATGGCGCTTGGGGCATAACAGTAGCCACACCTGCACAGGCAGAAGTTGCCGCAATGGCGGGTGCGAAACGCATCATCATGGCCAACCAGTTAGTGGGTAAAACCAACATGGCGATCATCGAACAACTTATTCGCGAGTTTGATGTCGATTTCTATTGTTGTGTGGATTCATCGGTAAACGTGCAGCAACTTAACCAATATTTCGCCAATGCAAAGCAGACACTAAAGGTACTGATCGAGTTTGGTGTACCGGGCGGTCGTTGTGGATGTCGTTCACCACAAGAAGTTCTAGAACTGGCTCAAACCATCCAAGACACACCAGCCCTTTCGCTGGCAGGTATTGAGGTGTACGAGGGTGTGATTCACGGTGACAATGCCGAACAAGACATTCGTACCTTCTTAAATCAGGCGCTCACTTCGGTCGAAAGCCTCGCATCAGATGGCCTAATTGCAGGGCAACCTATTATCACTGGCGCTGGCTCTGCTTGGTATGACGTGGTGGCAGAATGTTTGGCGAACCTAACCGATTACTTGGCGATCATCCGCCCGGGCTGCTATGCCATTCACGACACAGGTATTTACCTAGACGCACAAAGCAAGGTGTTGCAACGCGCCCAAGTAAACCAAGGTTACGCGTGCGAATTGGGGGGAGACTTGGAATCGGCACTTGAGGTGTGGGCTTATGTGATCTCTCGTCCTGAACCGACCAAGTTAGTGGTTGGGCTAGGCAAGCGTGATGTGGCCTTTGATGCGGGTTTACCGATTGCCGAGCGCGGCTATCGCAATGGCGAAGCTATATCAGTGAAAGGCTTAACGTCTACTGCCGTGATGGATCAACATACCTTTGTTGAAACTGACGGCTCTTCTAAGATTGAAGTGGGCGACATGATTGCTTTCTCGACCTCACACCCGTGTTTAACCTTCGACAAATGGCGCTACATTGCCATCAGCGATGACGAACATCAGGTGACCAAATGGGTAGAAACCTGCTTCTAGTTCGATTTTTCAATAAGCTAGAATCAGCGAAGCAATAAGATATACTAACGGGGCTAAGGCTTAGTTTTAAATAGATTAGTGCTAAATGGCTTGGTTCTTAAAAACTAAGCAATACGATTAGCCCCATCAACAAAGGATCAGGATTCTTGAGTTTAGAAGTAGATATCATTTCACAGATAACAGAGCGTTTTCCTGTTCTTCGTGATGCAGAAAAGAAAGTCGCCAAGTTGATCATGGACGACATTGATTTTGCTGCCAATGCCAGCATTACAGAACTTGCTGAAGGTGCTCAAGTAAGTGAAGCCACCATCACACGTTTTGCTAAAGCGATCGGCTGTAACAACGTACGTGATATGAAGATTAAGTTGGCTCAGACGCTAACCGTTGGCCAGCGCTTTATCCTCGAACCTGTTGACCAAACGGGTTATCAAGGTATCTACGAATCGATCAAGCAGAGCCTAGACATCAACCGCACTTTGTTCAAAGAGCAAGACGTTGAAACCGCAGTCAGCTGGCTGCATAACGCCAGACAGATCATTGCTATCGGCATGGGTGGCGGTTCAACCATTGCTTCTCAAGAGCTGCAACATAGACTGTTTCGTTTAGGCTACCCTGTGGTGTCGTACAACGACGGCTTGATGTCACGTATGGTTGCCGCCACGGCAGATGCCAATGACGTGATGGTGATGATTTCAGCGACAGGCTTTACGCCCGTGATCACTGAAACCGCAGAGCTAGCTAAGCAGTATGGACTTAAGATCATCGCGATTACGCCACAAGATACACCGCTAGCAAAAATTGCCGATATCTTGTTACCCATCAAGCATATGGAAACCGACTTCATCTACAAACCATCGGCTTCTCGCTACGCTATGTTGGCATTAGTGGATGTGCTTTCTATGGGAATCGCAGTCAATCACAAGAACCGTTCGCGCGACAAACTGCGCCGCTTGAAAGTTGCGCTCGATTCTTACCGAGGCGGTGGCGATAGACAGCCTCTTGGTGACTAAACGTTATCGCGACTAAGCTCCTCACTGTTAAGTCACCAAAAACTAAGTCATCACAAACTGAATCTGAATAAAAAATCCCCGCAGTATTCACTCAATCGAGTCGATACTGCGGGGCTTTTTCACTTGTGTGTTACAGGCTGTCACTCGCCAGAATTAAACGAAGCTAAGATAAACTCGACTCGGTCCTCAATAGATAGCTTGGGCACTTCCACCAGCTGATAACCAAACTGGGTATAAGCTGTCACCATCTTTTCATAAGTGGCGATCGCTTCCTCGAAATCTTGTTTACGTTCTTCGTCATTGATGAAAATCGAATCCCATGGCGGGAAGATAAATACCTTGCTGTTGTATTCAAGCTCATTGCATTGATTCAACAGATATTCAGAAATCGGCAAAGCTTCCAACAAGCTGTAACCGTATGAATCTACGATGCTTCTATCAAAGAAAACGCGCTGTTCACTCGATTCAAACGCTTGATAATTAGCGAGCTCTTTTCGTACCATTTCGTCACGAAAAGCCACTTTATCTAACCATGGCAAAGCATCTCCTTGTTGCTCGATTTGGTGTTGAATCACTTTACGCCCGACTTCTGGTGCGCAGCGATAGCCGTGACTTTTCAATGCATCGATAACCGAGGTTTTTCCTGAGCCCGGACCACCAGTAAATACGATTAGATTATTCAAACAAACCTCTTCAAAAGGGAAAATTAACGAATCGGGCCGTAACGAAACCCAAGTTAACGAATTAAGCCTAGGATCGGCTTAAACTCTGGTGCGCGACAATCTTTCACTAGCTCGTACAGGCTCATTTCCAACCCAGTTATTTGGACACCAGCACCTGTTAATCGGCGGATTGCCAAATCCTTGTTAAGTGCTGTTCGTGAACTAATGCAATCACCAACTACCTGAACCTTATACCCAAGCTCCAACAAACCCATGGCAGTTTGATAGACACAAATATGAGCCTCAATACCACACACCAACCACGTATCCACATCTTTGGCTTGCACTGCTTCAACAAACTTGGGCTCATCACACGCGTTGAACGTGAATTTAGTTACTGGCTCAACATCGCTCAATAAGTCATTCAGTTCGCTGACTGTTGCTCCCAATTTATCTGGATTCTGTTCCAAGTAAATGATGGGCAACCCCAAAACCTGCGCGCCCTTAATCAGCTTCCGACAGTTAGAAATAAGTGTCTCACTCTCATCAACAAGGCGTGCGAGCTTGCCTTGTACGTCCACAACCACCAAACCTGTGTTTTGCTTCGTTAGCATGTTTATTCCTTGTTTGAACAACCTGACTCAATAGGCAATCTGATGTGTATCTTTTCTACTATGTAACGATTCAACTTACAAAGCCATACAGTAATAGGTACAAGACTACGGAATAATGCTCACCAACGGTCGAAAGGTCGCAAAACAAAAATTATTGATACTGGCATGACATTTAAGAGTGAGTAACAAAGATGAACAAGATAACGAAATCAGCATTAGCACTGGGCTTAATCAGCGCAGTTTCTCTTCCAGCTTTAGCTGCGGGTACTGACGGCGGTGCATACATTGGTGGCGGCCTTGGCATATACCAAGATTCTGATACCGATGGTCAAGGTAGTTTAGATTCAGACGGTATGGGCTACAACCTATATGGCGGCTACCAATTCAACCGTATCGTTGGTGTTGAACTGGGTTACAACGATTACGCAGACTACAAAAAAGGGACTGCAAAAATGTCTCCGACGTCTGTTTCTTTGTCAGCAAATCTTGGTTACACATTCGACAACACAATCCGCCCATTCGTATTGGCTGGTTTAAGCTCTGTTGACCTGAACGCAAACAAAAGCGCTGGTTACGATGACGATAGCGGTACTGGTTTCCACTTTGGTGTTGGTGTTGAATACACGCCAATCGAACATCTAACATTGCGCCTAATTTCTCAAGCAGACGCAGTGAGTGTTGAGAACGACTACGGCTTTAAGAAAGAAGACAAAACACTTGCCTTCAACAGCATTAGCTTCGGTGGTTCATACAACTTCTAGTGTGATTGAACCACATAGAATAAGCTGAACATACTAATTCACTTTGCTGTTCCACCTTGTCATGAAGGTCACTCAGTAAAGTGAATTATTTGTTTCTACACGCCCTACCGCGTCATTTCACTTTAACCAGTTTATCGCTCGTCACGCCTAATTGAGATTTATGCGTTGATATTAGAGCTTTCTTGGTAGCGAGACTAAAATAAAGGGATAAGAGACGCAGGAACTCAACTACGATGAATCTACCACGCTTAAATATGTCGATAAACAAACTCCCTTTCGTGCTGGCTGTGTATTACCTGCTTGTCATTAACTTACCTATCTCACGCGAACTGTTCAATATTCTTAGTGCCTCACAAGCCGAAAGCATTGGGTTTATCATCTCGATCCCATTTTTCTTTCTCGCCGCATTCAACTTTATCTTTCAAGTATTCAACTGGCCTATATTCGCCAAAGCTTTTTTTATCTTGTTACTACTTACTTCTTCTTTAGTCAGCTACAGCATGTTCAACTACGGCATTTTTGTAGACTATGGAATGATAGAAAACGTCTTCGAAACCAACAGCGGAGAAGCCGCTAGCTACCTAAGCAGCTATTCTATTTTATGGTTTGTCTTGATGGGTGGAGTCCCGTCACTGCTTCTTTTGTTTACAAACCTTGAAAGAGAATCTTGGAAAGATTTTGCGATTTGGAAGTCGATAGGGCTGCTGTCTTCTTTGATCCTCATTGCCATCATTGCAGGGTTGTTTTACAAAGATTACGCATCGATTGGTCGTAATAACTCTCATCTTAAAAAGATGATCATTCCGACCGAATACGTCGCTTCAACCGCAAAATACATCAACAATACTTACATCAAAGAACCGATTCCTTACCAAGAAATCGGCTTAGATGCGCAGCTAAAACCAGAAGCTAAACAAGCTGAAAAACCAACCTTATTGGTGTTTGTTCTTGGTGAAACAGCACGTGTATATAACTACCAATATTATGGCTATGAGAAAGAAACCAATGCTCATACCAAACCCTATAACCCGATCTTTTTCTCTGATGTCCAGTCATGCGGAACAGCCACTGCGGTTTCTGTGCCATGTATGTTTTCTAACATGAACCGAAGCAACTACGATCGCGACAAAGCCTACAACCAAGATAACGTGGTCGACATTATGAATCGCGCGGGCATTCATTCTATCTGGCGAGAGCACGATGGTGGAGACAAGGCAGTCGCACATCGAATCAAAGAGATGACTCTCGTCGCCAAAGACAGCGACCCGCTGTGTAATAAAGATGTGTGCTATGACACAGCCATGCTAGAGAACTTCGAACAAGATACACAAGATCTAACTGAAAATAACATCCTTTTCTATCATATTTCAGGTTCTCACGGGCCAACTTACTATGAACGTTACCCTGAAGAACATAGGAAGTTTATGCCAGACTGCCCACGTTCTGATATAGAAAACTGCACCAAAGAGCAAGTGGTCAACACCTACGACAACACCATCTTGTACACAGATTTCTTTCTATCACAGGCTATTCAGAAGCTAGAGAAACTCACCGATAAGTACAATGTCGCGCTGATGTACATTTCCGATCACGGAGAATCATTGGGAGAAAATGGCATCTACTTACACGGCATGCCTTATTCATTGGCACCGAAAGAGCAAACCCATGTGCCTATGATCATGTGGATGTCTGATGGTTTCGCCGAGCAGAAAGGGATAAACCAGACCTGCTTAAGAAAGGCAGGCAAAGAACAGAGCTTCTCCCAAGACAACCTGTTCGACTCTTTACTCGGCCTAATGGATGTACAAACCAAAGAATACCGAGAGAACCAAGATATTTTTGCTTCGTGTCGGTAGTGTTTTTGCTTATGTAAATCATCGGAAAACTCGAGTTGCCTGAGCAAGCTCTCCTCAACTTCCCCGAAAAAGAAAAGACCTCGGTCTTTTCTTTTTTTTTCGTCGCTAACATGGATCCAGAGTGTTAATTTATAACGACGAAACAATGAGCTACATTTAATAGAGACAATAATGGAACAGTCCGTCGTGCTCCAAAGACCAACCTGTCTTATTAGACTTTATCTCACTCACATCGCTCATTGAACTTACCACGATTAAGCTCAGTTCAATACGGCACCTGAATGGCGCCGCAATATCAATGTTTACGTCATATCATTAAGGACAAATGAATGGACGCTTTCATAATTTCAAGCTGGCAATTTTCTGAGGGTGTGGCACATGAACACACCACCAGCCCAGCCTCATTCGAGCAATCAACTTGGTATCACTGCCAAAGAGATGCTGACGGTTTGAGAGAATGGCTCCACAGTAATACGGTTCCAAATGCCATAATCGATTCATTACTCACCGATGACACCCGCCCTCGATTTGAACAATTTGGCCACGACTGTTTTTTGATGATTCTGCGAGGCATTAATCTAAACGAAGGTGCTAACCCTGACGACATGCTTAGCCTACGCATCTTATGGTACAAAGGCACTTTAATATCGACACGCAAAGTTCCTTCAAAAGCGGTCAGTAATCTGATATCCGATCTCAAACAAAACCAAGGCCCGACATCATTACCTGATGTATTACTGGGCATGATTCGTGGAATCAACCACAGCATTTCAACCTTCCTAGTACCCGTCGAACTCTTGATTGACGAGTTAGAATCTACATCCAATATCGACATAAGATCGATTAACGCTCTGCATTCAAGGCTACTTAGACTCAGGCGCTATTTGAAGCCACAGAAATACGTTTTTGAGGACTTAATGAGTGACCTGCCTGCACCATTGAGTAAGCACAACAGTCATATAAAAAACAGCCTTGATACCATCCTGAGAATTAATGAGTCTGTTGAGTTTTACATCGAACAAATTAATGTATTTTTAGCGAGCCTAAGTCAGCAACAAGCTGAAAAAATGAATAGAAATACGTACCTATTTTCTATCATTGCGGGTATTTTCCTCCCTGCTGGGTTTTTCACCGGTTTGCTGGGTGTCAATATTGCAGGAATACCCGGAACAGATAACCCAATAGCATTCCCACTATTTTGCATTGGGTTGCTCGTGGTCATAGCGGCAGAGGTCATTATTTTGAAAAAATTGAGGTTTATTTAATGGTTGAGTTTTTGCAATCCAATATGTGGCTTAAACAAGTGGGTTTAGGTTTACTTCTTATCACTGTGTATTGGGTGATAAAACGCTTGGGGAAAAACTGGATAGAAACATTAGCGGAAAATAAGCGCGTCGAATTGAAGCGAAAGCAGTTCGTGATTAAGTGTTTCAATATCGTTCTGTTTCTACTCTTCATCGCTGTGTTTACGATTGTTCTTAACTTGGGTTTTGGTGATATTTCGCTGTTCTTGTCATCCATATTTGCGGTGCTGGGTGTCGCTTTATTCGCGCAATGGTCGATTCTAAGTAACCTCACAGCCAGCGTACTAATATTTTTCGTCTTCCCTTATCGCATTGGCGACAGAGTAAGAGTCGCGGAGAAAGACGAAGACATCAGCGGTGTGATCATCGATATCACCATGTTCCACGTTATTCTTCGACACAGTTCGGGCAACATTATCACCTACCCCAACAACCTGATTCTACAAAAGGGCGTGATAAAGGTCTTAGTTGAACCTGAGTTAAAGAGTGAAACTGTCGATACAAAACTCATCAAAGCTGAAGACTCGGGAAAGTAATGCGCCCGATTCAACGTCCCAATCAATAAGTTCAGCAGAGGGCAAAATATCTTGCCCTCTTTCAATTAACATCAGCTCTTCTGTTAACACCCACACACCTTTCAAAACTGTCGTTTTTATTCAATACCGGCCTCAAGCGGTCGCCTACAATTGCTGTCATTGATACGTGGCTCAGCTAATCAATTATCTCATCGTCAATTGACGTACCTGAGAACAAGATGGCGACCACGCACTCTATCGAATCAAGACAGCAGGAATTCAAGCGATGTTAGACATCAAAAAAATCTCAGCACTGAGTGACTTAAGCGAACTTAAAACGGCTTACTTTACTGAGTCAACAGCGCCACTCGATGGCATGTGGCACTTTGGCTTTGTGCCAATGTCTGACCATTTTGGTTTTTACGAAAACGGTAATCTTGTCGGTTATTGCGTATTGAATGGCGAAGGCTACTTACTTCAGTTCTACCTAACGCCAACAGCCAGCACTCATATTGAAGACTTGTTCACCTTAATCGTAGAGAACAACAGCTCTGTGATTGGTAAGGTGAAAGGCGCATTCGTGAGCACCGCTGAACCACAATATTTATCACTGTGTGTCGACAACACAGTGTCATTTAAAGTGAATGCGATGATGTACCGCCAAAACTCTCAAGCCAGATCTGATTGTGATTCAGACCGCATTGAAGAGAGAGAGATGAGCCTCTCGACAGAAGAACAACTGGAGCAGCTCGTTGAGTTTGCTTCATCAGCGATTGGCGCGCCAAAAGAGTGGCTCACCGGTTACTACGGTAATTTGATTGCCCGCCAAGAGCTATGGGGCTACTGGGAAAGTGACGACATTCTCGCTACTGGAGAGTGCCGTAAGTTCGATGAGCATCAAACACAGTTTGCCGACCTAGGTATGATTGTCGCACAAGAAGAACGCGGTAAAGGCTTAGCAACGCGTGTTCTTAACTTTCTAAAGCAGCACGCTAACCAGCAAGGTTTGGACGTTATTTGCTCCACAGAAAGCAGCAATATTGGCGCACAAAAGGCCATTAAACGCGCTGGGTTATCATCAAAACATCGCATCTTGCAGTTTGATTTTAGCTAGCTAAAGAAAGCAACTCAGCCATGATGCGGATTACCAAACATCAAGACTAAGTTCTAATAATAGATGCTCTTAAAAACTGTCACCTCCAACGATATCCACATATAGTTGGAGGTGACAGTCATCTGAAATAGAAGGTCTAATGATCAATTGGTTACAGTCTCCAAAATCCCCTGTAGTTGCTCAGTTCATTGATTGCTACTGGCTGATTGAAAAAACGCCCGACGCTCAAACTCATCAATTTCCGATACTCAACCCCGATCCATCAGCGCACCTGATCTTATCGCCAAGCGAGCAGGTTTATCACTACACGATTGAGCAACAGGTCGATCAAGGCATTGGTTGCCATCTGCTGCTGCCACACCATAAAGCCATCGAATTGGACCACTCGCGGCCATTCATTCACTTGGGCATCAAATTCCATGTCGGTGCCTTGTATTCATTGGCTATCCCAGATAGTCCTCACCCTAGCTTAGACGGCGTTAGTCCAGTCAATCTCGTAGGTTTGCTAAACAATCCAAACGCCGATGCAACGTCACTGATCAAGCTCGCCCAAACCGATGTTGAGGCCTGCTGTCAGCAGTTAGATAATTTGCTGCTTCCTTGGTTATCGACAGCTAAAACGGATAGGCACAACGAACTGACACGTAAGGTGTTGGGTGTGCTTGGTTCGACACCGATTGCAGAGCTTGGCGACAAGCTGTTTTGCTCGCAAAGAACATTGGAAAGAAGCTTCAACAAGGTAACAGGGCTGACATTAAAACAATGCCAATCGATGAACAAGCTCGAAGCGATGCTGGAATACTTGTATAAACGAAATTTTGATGACATTGATTGGATAGACGTCGCCTACCAGTTTGGATTTAGCGACCAGCCACACCTAATTCGTTACCTAAAGAAAACCATCGGTCTAACACCCAATACTTACTCTAAACAAGGCGGCCTAACCATTGATGTGTATGGTGGAGTGAGATCGGACTAACCCACTCTTTGTCCATCAAGCACTCTTTGTCTATAACGCGCATTCTTTCTATAACGAACGCTCTATCTATAACAAACGTCCTGTCTATAATGCACACCTCTGTCTTTTGTGTCCTATTAGTAGCAAGTTTTATTGAGTTTAGATTTGCGACTAAATATACTGGGGACATCATCAGACGGAGGACAAAAATGAATAATAAAAACAAACATATAGTTTTAATTCATGGTCTATATATGCCTGCGTTGATCATGCAATATCTGGATAGAAACTTCAAAAAACGCGGCTTTACAACGCACAAGTTTGCCTACAACTCGCTGCGTTTCCCTTCTGCAGCCAAACGTCTCAATCGTTTCGTGAATGCTCGTTTTAATGAGTATGATGAGGTCTATTTTTTCGGTCACTCACTGGGTGGCTTGCTGATTCGTCATTACTTTAAATTCTACCAACCACACTTCGCCGACACCTGCATTATTACAGCAGGCACTCCGCACAATGGGGCAACCATCGCCAAAACACTGTCTAATCATGGGCTTGGATTTATATTTGGTTCGAGCAAAATGATTTTAAGCGATGGCTTGGGTGACTACGATATTGATGTGCCGATTGGCGTGATTACAGGCACTTACGACGCCGGAGTTGGACGTATTGTACTGGGAAAAAATCCGGGGGATGGCACGGTAACACTCGAAGACGCAAACCTGAGAGGGGCAACGGATACTTACGCTCTCAAACTCAACCACACGGCGCTTGTCTACTCTAAGGAAGTCGTGGCACTGTCGGCTCAGTTTATCGAACACAGAGCTTTTAAGGACGCTTCATAGCTTTTCTCTGTTAGCTTTTTTTCCGCTGGCGCGCTAGCTCTTGTATCAAGCTCTGGTTCTATTATTTCTGTTTTCTTACTTCTGGTAGACCAATACAAAAATAGATAAAAACAAAAATACCACTCTGCGATAAGAGTGGTATTCAAAGATTCATTGCTAAAGTGAGTGCTTGTTATACTTTCTATACTTGTTACAGACGATTCACTCGCGTTGGTAAAAACACCTCACCCAACATGCATCGCACCGAACCACCACCGATGTCTTCGATCGTTTTAACGTTAAACGGTAGTAACTTTCCGTGTGTCGAAAGCTGAGCTAACTGAGCTGGAGAAAATGCATCGTAAGCCGACTGAGACATCGCGATTACCTTATCGCCATTCACGGTTTCCAATTGCAGAATGTTGCCGCAGAATCGGTTCATCTGATCGATCGAGATCGAGATAACTTGCTTGTCTTTGGCAAGAGATTTCACCACAAAGCGGCGTTCAAACTCAGGAATCACTTCATCACAGATCACGCAGAAGTTATCACCAATCGCCATCATCACATTGGTGTGATAAATCGGCTGACCCGACGGTAATGCCGTTTGGAACGAAACCACGCGAGAATAACCAATACGCTTCGCATAATCTTCTAATACTTCACGGTCGCAACGCTGAGAAAGCGCCGCATAGATCGTCTTATTGATGTGATCGATAACCATCACACCGGTGCTCTCTAGATAAGAACCTTGAGCAACGTACGACTCCATAGACTCACTGTGGTTAACAATGCGACCAGACGCTTCCAACACTTCAATAAGAGCAGTAGGCTTAACTTCATGCTGACGGTTTTCACAGGCCATAGGGAAAGTGAATAAACTTCCATCACTACAAGTACTGAACCAGTTGTTTGGGAACACTGCGTCAGGGGTTTCGACACCCAATTCTGGGTAATCAAACTCTACAACTTGCACACCTTCTTTACGCAACGAAGCCACCATAGCCTTAAATTCGGCCATCGTTTCTAGCTTCACCTCAGCTTCGGTCAGATTGACTCTGTGCTGAAACTCATTATCACGTGCTGTTTCTTCGTTAAATCGAAACTCTTTTGGCGGAACCATAACAACGCAATTGGCGTTTTGAACATTAGTAATATGAAGTGATTTTTTGTGTAGGTTTAACATCTCAACCGTCCCTATCTTTTATTTACCTCAGAATTGTAAACAACTTGTTACGACAAGATTCACTGAAAATAATAATGATTTGAATATTTATCCCAAACAATCACTGCAGATCTTAGATTAATCGGTAATTTTTACTGCAAGATAACAGCACATCAGAAAGAACCAACTGTATGCATATTCGTTAAGTCGCTTTATGGATAAATATTCCGATTTCATTTTCTCGCTCACCACGAGTTTTGGTTACAATTCAATCCATTTAACGTTAGGATTATCACCGTTGCATAACCATCAATTACGTTTGAAATAAGCTTAACTTTTCCTGTCTAATTCAATCTAAAATAAGCGTCATGAAAGACACTCTTTGGATCTTTCCTTCGTCACTTAAACAAAGTAATTAACGTTAAAGCTAAGCATTAACGTTGAAACTAAGCATTTAACGTTAAAACCAAGTGATTAAAGCTAAGTAATTAAAGCTAAGCGCTTAAACCAAGTACTTAGATAAGAGCTAGAACAACACCCATCGAATGACTCAATGCTTATAAGAACCCATGGGCGCTTATATAATTTCAAACTAAGACGGTAAAATTTCAAATCAAGACTATAAAAACAAAGCTGCACCAACGATGCAGTCGCTTATAGATGCACTAGTTTATAAAGGGAAATCTATGTACAAGAAATTTGAAGGCTTTACTGAAGCCTTTCCAAAGGGAGAGCCGATACAACCTCCTACTGGAATACTGGCATTCTGCCGCCATTACACTCGAGGTTTCGAAAAGCCGTTGATCTTGCTCGGGTTGATGAGCATGACCATCGCGATCATCGAAGTCGCGCTATTCGGTTACATGGGACAACTGGTTGACTGGCTATCAACAAGCAACCCCGAAACCTTCCTTGCTGATAATAAATCAACACTGATGGGGCTCGGCGTTCTACTGTTGGTCGTGATGCCAATCTTGATCAGCGTCTACTCGCTATTGCTTCACCAAACTTTGCTAGGCAACTACCCAATGTCGATTCGTTGGTTAGCGCACCGCTACCTTTTGAAGCAAAGCTTGTCGTTCTATCAAGATGACTTTGCCGGACGTGTCGCCACCAAGGTGATGCAAACCTCGCTCGCAGTACGTGAAACCGTGACCAAAATGGTCGATGTATTCGTCTATGTAACGGTCTACTTTACGGCAATGTTATTCATACTCGCAGAATCAGATTGGCGCTTGATGGCTCCGATGCTGGTTTGGTTGTTCATTTACGTCAGCATTCAGCTGCACTTCGTACCGAAACTCAAAGATGTGTCTTCTGAGCAAGCCGATGCTCGCTCGTTGATGACGGGTCGTATTGTGGATAGCTACACCAACATCGCAACGGTCAAACTGTTCTCACACAGCAAAAGAGAAACAGAATACGCCGAAGAAGGCATGGAAGGCTTCTTAGATACCGTCCATCGCCAAATGCGCTTAGTGACCGGCTTCAACATCTGCGTTGAGTTCGCTAACTACTTGTTGGTGTTCAGTATTGCCGGCATCTCTATCTACTTATGGCTAGACAACGCGATCACCGTGGGTGCAATTGCCATCGCAGTCAGCTTGGCTTTGCGTATTAACGGTATGTCGAAATGGATCATGTGGGAAATTGGTGGCTTGTTTGAAAACCTAGGCACCGTGATTGATGGTATTAAAACGCTGTCTAAGCCCATCGCTATTGAAGACAAAAAAGACGCTAAGCCTTTGGATGTGCCACAAGGTGGCATCAACTTCGATAACGTGAGCTTTAACTACGGCGAGAATAAGGGTGTGATTAACAACCTAAACCTCAACATCAAACCGGGTGAAAAAGTCGGCTTGGTTGGCCGTTCAGGTGCAGGTAAATCAACCTTAGTTAACTTGCTACTGCGTTTCCACGATGTAGAAAATGGCCGCATCCTGATTGATGACCAAGTGATCTCAGATGTCACGCAAGACTCACTGCGCAGCAACATTGGCATGGTGACTCAAGACACCTCATTGCTTCATCGTTCAATCAAAGAGAACATCCTTTACGGTCGACCTGACGCGACAGATGAAGAGGTGTATGCCGCAACCAAACAAGCGCACGCGCACGAGTTCATTGAAACGCTCACCGACCCGTTTGGTAACATTGGTTACGATGCTCAAGTTGGTGAGAGAGGCGTTAAGCTTTCGGGTGGTCAGCGTCAACGTGTTGCTATCTCACGCGTACTTCTGAAGAATGCACCGCTGTTGGTTCTGGATGAAGCAACATCAGCACTTGATTCAGAAGTAGAAGCCGCAATTCAAGAGAGCTTGATTGAGCTCATGGAAGGCAAGACCGTGATTGCAATTGCACACCGTTTATCGACGATTGCAGCAATGGATCGCTTAATCGTACTCGATCAAGGCAATATCGTTGAAGAAGGCACTCACCAAGAGCTGATTACACAAAATGGCATCTATGCTCAATTGTGGAATCACCAGACCGGAGGCTTCATTGCCGATAATCTTGACCAAGCGTCGAGTGCTTAATTTATGTGCTACTTTAAAAGTGCGGCGTAATTCACACCAATTTGTTAACTAATGGTAAATTACACGTGGCAGAATGTTATGTCGTAATTATATAATGACATTAACACCAAAGACGCCTCGCTTGCGCGTTCTGGAATAAGGCTAGACTTCGGGGGGAGGCTAGCCTTTTTTATGTCTGTTATTCTTCGCCTCTTTCTCATCTATTTTCGTCTTCCCCATAAACTTCATCGATCCTTTTGTTTTTTTCTTGGCGTTTTTTTCTTAAAATGCGCGCAGTATTCTTTCTAGAGATCAACCATGAACAAAAGTGTCTTAACTAACGTAATCGCGTTAGCACTGCTTGCTGGCGGCTATGCGACAGCAAACCAATACTTGCTTTATGCAGGCCTATTCGCCTTTTCTGGTGCCATCACCAACTGGCTTGCGATTCACATGTTGTTCGAAAAAGTACCCGGCCTATACGGTTCTGGCGTTATTCCAGCTCGTTTTGAAGAGTTCAAGGCGGCTATTAAACAACTGATGATGGAACAGTTCTTTACCGAAGGTAATATCGACCGCTTCCTAAGCAGCGAGATGAGCGGTAAGTCACTCAACCTAGAACCCGTGATTAAGAAGATCGACTTTAACCCTGCATTCGATTCACTGGTGCATGTTATCGAGAACTCACAATTTGGTGGCATGCTAGCGATGGTTGGCGGAACTGAAGCACTACAGCCAATGAAAGCGCCATTCGTGGAAAAGATGCAAGAGTCTGTGATTGAAATCAGCAAGAGTGATTCTGTAAAAAATGCCATCAAGGATGAACTTGAATCGCCTGCAATGATGGATGAAATCAAAGAGAATATTGAAGCGATCATCGATCAGCGCTTGAATGAACTGACACCAAAGCTGGTTAAAGAGATGGTTCAAGCCATGATCAAGAAACACCTTGGCTGGTTGGTCGTTTGGGGCGGAGTATTCGGTGGTGTGATTGGCTTAATTTCTGCGGCAATTACGCTATAAGCAGTTTATCTGTTCTCACTTTATTTGCTCTAACTTAATCTGATGCCCTCATCTGACGCTCAACAAAAAATGGAAGCTTATCGGCTTCCATTTTTTATATCTAAATAACCTTGGTAAGGCGAAAGCAGGCCACTATTTTAGGGTAGCCAACAACTCAGGGTTAACACCAAAGCCTTTCTTATGCTCTTCAATCACTACTTCGCTTCGAGTCTGAATCACGCCCGGCAGTGTACCCAGCTTGGTTGCCATAAACGCTTGGTATGCCTTCATGTCTTTCACTCGAACCTTGATCATGGTGTCAAAATCACCCGACAGCGAATAACACTCTTCCACCTCAGGCATCATTTCAACCGCTTGGGCGAATTTATCGAAAATCGAAAAGCTGGTCTGGTCGAGACGAATATGGATAAAGACTTGGACATCGAGTCCCAGCTTTTCTGAACAGAGCTCGGCATGATAGCCCGTTATGTAGCCTTCTTTCTCCAATCGCTTCAATCTATCAGAACAAGGGGACGTCGTTAGGTTGACCTGCTTTGCCAACTCAACAACAGGCAAACGCCCTTTCATATGCAGAATTCTTAGTATCTCTTTATCGATACGATCGAGTTGATGCTGAGACATAACATTCCTTAAACATTCTAAATTCCGCTCAGTATATTCCATACCACGAACAATCGAAGAAAACCTCGCTCACACATTTAAAAAACTAAATACGCCATTAGCATTCACATCAAATATAAATCAATATGAAACGATAAGACCCCTTATAAATCAATCTTTGACTATTAACAAATTATTATAGAAATGACCCGAATAACAAATAAGTTGAGCCAGAAACGAAAGAAAGGATATAGGCCAAAGTGAATAATGGGATTATCAAAGAGAAAGGATAACTCTATTATGAAGACACAAGAACTCGCGTACAAACCATACGGTATTGGCTCATGGACACACGTAACAGTATCAAAAGATGTTGCTGAAGCACTCGCAAGTGAATACTCGAACTATGGATGGGAAGTGAAGATTGATGGCAACGCCATTGACGCCGAACTAGCACTCAAAGCCGCATAGAAACGCAAAAACCTCCTAAAACGGAGGTTTTTTGATCTAAGTTAGTGAGCGCTTACTTTAAGTTAAGCTAAACCAACTTGGGGTACAGTACTTCCTGTTTCGCAACGGCAGTTACACGTTCGACAGAAGTGCTGAGTTTCCATATCGTAGTACAGATTTCCACTAAATAGCTTTGACGTCCATTGCATCATACGGCCAGAGGTTGTCTCGGGCTCAGATTCACAACGTTTCATTATAGACTTATGTAGTGTTGTTTTTTTACATCCTTTGCAATAGAGATCAGGCATACCTTTGTCCTATAGGTCTTTAGTGGTTACTGACAATTGACACATCATGTCGAATTTGGTTTCACTATTCACCGAGCTAATTACAAAAGTGAGCGCCAAGTTCAAAAAATAGCCATTTTTCTCTTTCGTTTTTTGACATCAAACGCCATCAAGATCCTTCTTCTTCCATTTATCCTCCCTCGTTCATGCGGTTTCGATTTACATTGTAAAACCCCATAACGACAGTACTTCCCCCGTCTTAGTCATCAAATTGATCGATAAAAAAACGGCACTTCCTCTGCGAAAGTACCGCTTAAGCAAACCATGTTTGGTTGAATTTAGCTCACATTTTAAAAGCCAAATTTACCATTGTCATTTTTCCACTCTGAACGAGCAGGAATGGTTTCGATGGTATCCCAGTGCTCTACGATTTTTCCGTTATCAACACGGAATAGATCATAAAAAGCAACGTGATTATTCATGAACTGGCCTTCACTGATCGACAACACAAAGTTACCTTGGCCTAAAATCTTATGGTTGGCGGTATAAACCATTGGCATACCCGCTTCTGCTAGCGCACCCAAAGCTTCACCCAAACCGCTTAGACCATCGGCTACTCCTGGGTTGTGCTGTAAGTAAGCACTGTCTTCATTATCGATATAGTTATTAATCTTCGCCATATCACCGCCGATCAGGATGTCTTTAACGAAACCACTGACCAACTGCTGATTTTTGTCCGTTTGATCGAGATCTACGACTTTAGTCGTGCCATCTAATTGAGTTCGTCCACTGGCGTTTGGCTTGGCAATTTCTTGCAAGTTGTCCCAATGCTCAACTATCTGCCCCTCTTCAAAGCGGAACACATCAAAGCCGACTTTCGGACCAAAGAAGTTATATTCGGTATGAATGACAACATAGTCGCCATCTTGAAATGAGCGCGTCACTTGTGCTTTCGCAGAGCCTTCAGGCAGCATTTGTAGCACTTCACCAAAGCCCGCTAAGCCATCGCCAACAGCTAGGTTATGTTGAATGTACTTTTCAGGGTTAATGTAGCTCACCGCTTTTGCGTCGCCCGTTTCAATGCTCGAAATAACCGCTACCGCTTTTTCTTGAATAGACAGCTCTTGGGCAGTCGCAATGGTTACGAAAGTAGAAGCGCTAAATACGCTTGCCGCTAGTAATGTAGATTTAGTTATTGTTTTCATTTTTAAAGTCCTCTCGTTGGCTTGGAAACTATATTAATCAACGAGAGAGACTCACGGCAGAGTGGATTTAGGCAGAAAAATGGTAGATATCGAACCTTAGATGATTCGTGTCGACCCATTCACTATTCAGAGAGGGAAGGCTTGGAATATTTCTTTTGAAACTCGCTCGGCGTCATTTGAGTATGATTTTTAAAGTACTTAACAAAATTACTGGCGTCTTCAAAACCAAAATCCGACGCCATTTTTTGAGACGTAATATTGGTTACCACCAGCTGACGCTTCATTTCTAAAACGGTAAAAGAATCGATGATCTGCTTGGCAGTTAACCCCGTTGCGACTTTGCACACTTGGTTCAACGTCTTGTAGGTGGTGTTAATTTGATTGGCGTACCAGTTTGCATCACGCACGCGCAGGTAGTTGTTTTGAAGAAGCTCAAAATAGCGGGCAAACTTAATGTTCTGCTGCAAGCTCAAGGCGTCTTGCTTCACTTCTGGTCGCAGGCGATGAAGAATCAGTGCTAGTGCTGAGAACAGGTACATCACAATCAAGGGATCGGATTCTGACTGTTTCAGTTCCGTCTTAATTTGCTGTATGAGACTTCGCGTCCGATCTTGGTGGGACTCGTCTAGTGACAATAATACCGAGTGCGCCTTGTTCAAATGAGTAGGCGTGTAGTTCGGCAACTTCATGTTAGCGTGAACGCTGTCTAAGAACGCTTGAGTAAACAAAACCGCAGTGCCTTGTGGCTTATTACTAAAATCAAAGGCGTGCACCTGCTCTCTTTGAATGAACAACACGCTCCCTTGGCTAAAAGGGTAGTCCTCAAAGTCGACCATGTGCGTGCCAGAGCCTTGCTCGATAAACAAAATCAGGAAGAAGCTGACACGATGGGGCAGTTGAGGGTCATGATAAATATTGCTTTCTGAATAGAGCCGAGACAAGGGCACCAACTCCAGCTCAGCCTGCGCCGTTTTTTCATGGTTAAAGCCAATATTCGGGATTACTTGAGGCACTACTACCTTCCTATTCATTTACTCAACAGCTCTTAGCAAGAGTAATGTATCCCTGTGGGAACTGAAATGTTCCGAGCCTAGAAGTATGACTTAGCCAGCGTCACCAACAAGGTAAACATGCTTAATACTCTCAACTTACCAGACGCAACAAAGGTCGAAAGGTCAAAGCATTGGGGTATAGTCAAAAAAATAGAGCCACCGAAGTGACTCTATTGCTTTTATTTTTCAATTTCTTTTTACAATTGCTTTTTAGCTAACGTTCTTTGCTAATTCACATCTGTTTTACAATGTAAATTAGTCTAGCTCAACTAGGTTCTTCTTAAATTCAGCGTGTTGCTTCTTAACTTCGTCTTCTGGTTCGCCAGTAATTAGGCTCACAATAACGATAGAAAGAGTCGATAGGATGATTCCCGGTACGATTTCGTACACATCGAACCAACCGCCCGTGAACTGTTTCCAAAGAACAATCGTAACACCACCAACCACGATACCCGCTAGAGCGCCGTTACGGTTCATACGAGACCAGTACAGGCTCAACACGATAGCTGGACCAAACGCAGCACCAAAACCTGCCCATGCGTAAGATACAAGGCCAAGAACTGAACTGTCTGGCGTCATCGCTAGAACAAGTGCAATCAGAGAGATTAGGATAACCGCGAAACGTCCTACACGAACAATCTCTTCCGACGTTGCGTCTTTCTTCAGAATTTGCTTGTACAAGTCTTCTGCCATTGCAGATGAAGAAACAAGAAGTTGTGAATCTGCAGTACTCATGATTGCCGCTAGGATTGCAGCAAGTAGGATACCTGCGATGACTGGGTGGAACATCGCGTTAACAAGAAGCATGAAGATCTTCTCGCCATCGTCTAACTTAGGTGCGCCAGAGTTAGTCACGTAAATTAGACCAACAAGACCGACTAGCATTGCACCAACCATAGACAATGCAGTCCAGATAACCGCAATGCGGCGTGCTGTCACAAGATCTTTGTTTGAACGAGTTGCTTTAAAACGAGCCAAGATGTGTGGTTGACCGAAGTAACCTAAACCCCATGCCGCTAGCGAGATGATCGCAATAGCAGAAAGCGGCTCACCTTTCGCATCATTCCATAACGTTAGAAGCTCTGGGTTGATGTTGTGTAGGTCGCTAGACAGCTGACCTAGGCCACCGTTCATTGCTGCGATTGGTACAATCAATAGCGCAGCAGACATTAGCAAGCCTTGAACTAAGTCAGTCCAAGATACCGCAAGGAAGCCACCAAACAGGGTGTACGAAACCACACATACCGTACCGATAATTACCGCAGTTGTGTAATCTAGGCCGAATACCGTTTCAAACAATTTACCACCTGCTACCAAGCCTGAACTTGTGTAGAAAAGGAAGAATAAAAGGATAAAGAAAGCAGAAATTGTTTGGATCAGCTTAGAATTATCATTGAAACGACGAGATAGGAACTCAGGCAGCGTCAGTGATTCAGTCGTAATGCTGTAAGTACGTAGACGTTTTGCACTGATTAACCAGTTTGCCCAAGTACCTACAAGTAGGCCACCAGCAAGCCAAAATGCTTCAAAGCCAGCAGCGTAAGCGTAACCAGGCAGGCCAAGTAGCAACCAACCACTCATGTCTGATGCACCAGCAGAAAGTGCAGCAGGCCATGGGCCTAACGAACGACCACCTAGGAAGTAGTCAGTTGAGTTAGATGTACGTTTGTAAGCAATAACACCGATCGCTAGCATCATAATTAGATACGCAATGAACGTCGTCGTTATTGCAAAACTGTTTTCTATCATTTGATAGTCCTCATTTTGTAGAAAGCCTTCCATGCCTAATTCAATGCAAGGTACTCACCGTAAAGGCAAGCAAGTGCATTGAGTTAGGTATTGAGGCTCCAAAGCACTCAGGGTTAAATCCAAAAATGGGAAAACCAAAAGTCTTTAGAGCCAATTTTACTGAAGGTTAGTGAGCTTCGCTTCCAAGTTCGAGCAAGGTCGCGTTACCGCCCACGGCTGTTATATTTATAGTTCGCGTACGCTCGGTAATGAAGCGCAGCGATAGGTGTGGATCATTGGCAACATTCATTGTCGCCAGATCCGTTTCAGCTACTAAACCGACGATTGCACCGTCACGCTTAGCAAGCTGTAAATTGATAGCTTGTGCCGTTTGTGAATTACCTACGTAACCCGCGCTTCGCACATCGCAAGACAACAACTGTTGAGCAGCGTCGTACGAGGCAACCTGCACCAAGTTGGTTGGTAGATTCGCTTGTTTCGCGGCATCTGCAATTAAGGTATTGAACTGCACGTCATCACTGCACAATTGAACGCTGTTACCTGCCAATAGTGCTGCAGTAATCATCGCTGTTGCAGTTTGCAGTGCGGGCACTTTCTCTTCACAATCACCAACAATCACCAAAGCCACACCGCGGCCTGCGGCATACAACTCATTGGTTTCGCCCGTAGGACCTGCCATTAGGTGATGTTCAGAAAGCAGCGCAGACGCTTGCTCTAGATGATAAGTTGCCACTGCAGCCAAAGGCACAGATTGACTTTCGATCTCTGATTTCAGCGCAAGTACCTGAGCACTCTTGTAATCAAAGTCGGTAAGATTCCATTGTTCCCACGCTAGCAAAGCATCAGAAAAACCTGTCACTTGATGAACCATGATACTGCTCCTTATGCCTTGTCTTGTGATTGAGAGAAATGAACATCTGTAAAACGGTATAGGTAGTGAGGACCACCCGCTTTAGGGCCAGTACCTGACAAACCTTGGCCGCCGAATGGCTGAACCCCAACAACGGCGCCCACTTGGTCACGGTTGATGTAGCAGTTACCCACGCGAACGTGTTTTTCGATCCAACGATAAGTTGTCTCGTTACGACTGTGGATACCCATGGTTAGGCCAAAGCCCGTTTGGTTAATTTGGTCTACAACTTGCGTCAACTCACTCGCTTTGAAGCGAACGATGTGTAGCACAGGGCCAAACTGTTCTTCTTTCAAGCAGCTGATGTCATCGATTTCAAACGCACTTGGTGGAACAAAGTCACCATGTTCACAATCACTACCTAGAGAAAGTTGAGCCACCTTCTTCTGGGTATTGGTCATGTTTTCTAAGTGCGCCAACAACTTCTGTTTCGCATTTTGGTCGATAACAGGGCCAACATCCGTTTTATGAAGATGTGGAATACCCACACTCAATTCGTCCATTGCACCGTGAATCAATGCAACCACGCGGTCTGCGATGTCTTCTTGAATGTAAAGCACACGCAGCGCAGAACAACGTTGACCTGCTGAAGCGAATGCAGAACGAATAACATCACGAACTACCTGTTCAGGCAGTGCGGTACTGTCGACGATCATCGCGTTCTGACCACCGGTTTCCGCAATAAACGGAACAGGCTTAGCGTTACGACTTGCCAATGAAACGTTGATGCGTTGTGCTGTTGGTGTTGAACCCGTAAAAGCAACGCCAGCAATTGCATCATGGCTGGTTAGTGCACTGCCGATCTCAGCACCGCGACCCGGTAGTAACTGAATGGTGCCAGCAGGGAAACCCGCTTCATTCATCAATTCAACCGCGCGAGCTGCAATCAAGCTTGTTTGCTCGGCAGGCTTAGCCACAACCGTGTTACCCGCAACCAAAGCTGCTGTAATTTGGCCAAGGAAGATGGCCAGAGGGAAGTTCCAAGGGCTAATACAAACGAACACACCACGACCTTGTCGTGAAGCGATTCGTGTTTGGCCATCAAAACCTTTTAGTTCGAAACCTTGTAGGTTATCCGCTTGTTTTGCGTAGTAACGACAGAAGTCGACCGCTTCACGCACTTCATCAACGCTGTCGTGAATCGTCTTACCTGCTTCTTGATGACAAATTGCCACCAGCTCAGCAAGGTTGTCTTCCATCAGGTCAGCCAGCTTATCAAGTGCTGCCGCTTTGGTTTCAACTGAACTTGCGTTCCAATCAGCAAATGCTGCATCTGCGCCAGTGATCGCTGCGGAAACATGATCAAGGTTAGCGAAAGCCACCTGACCCACATTAATACGACGATCGTAAGGTGCGGTCACTTGCTCAACATTCTGATCAGCCTTGATCATGCTTTCGGCAAGAGATTCACCGTTGATCACAGGGCCAGCAGTCCATTGATTATTAAGGAAAGCTTTAACCTGCTCTTCAAACTGATGCGCTTCACTTTCAATATCGATGTTCACACCGTAAGAGTTTTTACGCTCAGGGAATACCGCTGGAGGCAGAGGAATCTTAGTGTTGTGCAGCGTATCGAACGCCAGAAGCATATCGACAGGGTGTTGAGTCAGCTCTGCTACAGGGCAACGTGCATCAACTAAACGGTGGACAAACGAGCTGTTTGCGCCGTTCTCTAGCAAGCGACGTACTAGGTATGGCAGTAAGTCTTTATGGCTACCAACCGGTGCGTAAATACGTACCGACTGTTGGTAAGCTTCCATCGCGTGGTTGTAAAGAGAATCACCCATGCCGTGTAAGCGTTGGAATTCAAAGTCTTTATGGTCGGTCATGACGGCAATAGCAGAAACCGTATGAGCATTGTGGCTCGCAAACTGCGGGAAGATATTGCCACGAACGCTTGGGCTCAATAGGTAACGCGCACATGCAAGGTAAGCTACGTCTGTCGCTTCTTTACGTGTGTAAACTGGGTAATCAGTAAAGCCAGCTTGTTGCGACCATTTGATTTCGCTGTCCCAGTACGCGCCCTTCACTAGGCGAAGCGGGATTAAATCACCCTGCTCTTTCGCTAGGCGGTTTAGCCATACTAGAACCGGTAGTGCACGCTTTGAGTAAGCTTGAATAACCAGACCAAATTTACCCCAACCTTTTACAAGGTCAGTGCGGTACAGTTTTTCGAATAATTTAAGAGAAAGCTCTAGGCGATCCGCTTCTTCCGCATCAATCGTAATCGCAACGTCTAGCTCTACTGCGCGGCGCAATAGCTGCTCTAGCGTGTCGCAAAGTTCCGTCAATACGCGGTCTTCGTTCGCCACTTCATAACGTGGGTGAAGCGCAGAAAGCTTGATAGAAACAGACGGTGCTGGGCTAGATTTTGAAGAGACGTATGTGTCTCGACCTACGGCTTCAATCGCCATTAGGTAATCTTTGAAGTATTTGTTTGCGTCTGCAGTAGTCAGTGCCGCTTCACCTAGCATGTCGTATGAGTAGGTAAAACCTTTGTCACGCATAGACTTACCGTTCTTTTGCGCTTCAGCAATGCTGCGGCCAAGAACGAATTGGTGACCCATCACCTTCATTGCTTGGTGCATCGCTTTACGAATCACCGGCTCAGAAAGTTTGTTCACTAAGCGGTTAACGGCTTGACCCGCACTCTGCTCGTTAGATGAAAGTCCAACCACCTTGCCTGTTAGCATTAGGCCCCAAGTGGATGCGTTAACAAACACTGAGTCAGAATTCTTTAGGTGAGATTTCCAATCCGCAACGCTGAGTTTGTCGCGAATCAGTGCATCAGCGGTTGCTGAATCAGGAATACGCATCAAGGCTTCCGCCAGACACATTAGCAAGATGCCTTCTTGAGTATCTAGACTGTATTCAAGCAACAGTGCATCGATCATCTGGATAGAAGTCTTATCCGCACGGATAGCTTCGATCAATGATGTCGTTTTGCCTGTGATTTGCTGCTTTTCAGACTCAGAAGGGGTAGCTAGCGGCAGAAGTTGCTCTAGCCATTGGGTTTCATCCACCATATATAATGGTGAGATAAGCGTCCAAAGATCAGCAAGCGACTGCTCGTTGAATTCTGGCTTTAACACATCAGTAGCTGTAAACATGCGTTTTCCTTAATCTCACACCCGAAAAGAGTTCGGGATCTCTACAATGGCTGCAGTGTATTTAGAGTATATAAGGATTACTTGTCAAAAACTCCGAGTTTTTTGCTAAAAACTCGCTTTATTAACAAAACAAACACAAGGTCACATATGAAACTTTAATATAATATGCCGTTTTGTTTTTTTATTTAACAGAAATTTGCTTTTTGTATTGAGATGGTGACATGCCTTGAAGGCGAGAAAAGGTGTGAGTAAAGGAGGATTGACCGGAAAAACCAGCAAGTTCTGCAACCTGTCCAAGGCTAAGATTACCTTGTTCAATAAGGCGTCGAGAGCGGTCGATACGCTTTCCTAAAACATATTGGTGAGGGGTAATGCCCATTTGATCTTTGAATAGCATGTGGAATTGGCTTTCGCCCAAGAACACACTGCCTGCAAGCTGCGCGACTGAGATCTTATTAGCCAAGTGTTGTTCGATGTAGCGATCCAACGACTCAAGATCGAAACGCGAATCTTTAATCGAGGTTTCAAATGCCGAGATGTGTCTTTGCATCAACGCAATCACCGTGTCATTACAAGCTCGACTCAACAAAAGATCATCAGGGCTGGCCTGCATCTCTTGCACCAACATATGGATAAGCTTTTGAATTTGCGCATCTAATTGGAAGTAGACGTTCGATGATTCTAACTGGTTAATCTTCTCTAGCATCAGAGGGTCATCATCGGTTGGCATAGGCATGTTGAGTACGAGAATATCCGACTGACCAACCACTCCACCGAAAGCATGATCAGAGCGAGCCGTGACTACACAGCCTTGCCCTGGACCGACAAGATTACCTTTACCGCTTACTTCAAATTCCGCCTGACCTTTTAAACCAATGACTACCTGCGAATAATGGTGATCGTGACAATCCATATGCGAAGGCAAAGTAATAATCTCCGCAGGGCGAGGGCCAGTAAGGCTTAGCGGGGACAAGTCAAAGTTTGGAAAGGGTAACGGTTTAGGCATAACATCAAAATACTCAGGTCGACATAGTAAGAATAATACTCTGAAATCTGCATAAGATGAATTTGTAAATGATCATGAGAGTCATTTCCTCGCCTTAAACAAAAGATCATTATCGAGATCGTCTTGATCATGCCTCCGGAAAGATGATCAAGAGTGCACAAACTACGGGCATTGTAAAACCAATCGTTCCGGTGAGTTTAGGGGCTTACAGCACTCATACAAGCAAGTACACCAGCACGAAAAACCATGTCATCAATATATGCTTCAGCGCCCCAGCATAATGAATAAATTTTCTTATATAGCTCAAATAATTGGCGATAAACCTGCAAAAAGTGTATCCGAAGTACCGAAACTTGGCTTTTGAGTAGATTGGATAGCAATAAAACGGTATAAAGACGGGTACTGTGTTAATTGCTAATAACTAGTGACTCACAACTAGGAAGTAGACACTTTATTAACGAGCCAATTTTCAATCTACAAGTTGCAGGGACCTATGACTAACTTTCGAATTTCAGCGCTTTTACTCGCGCTATCCCCACTTTGGGTATCTGCATCGGTATCCGCTGAAGAACTGAATCAAGTCGATCCCGTTTCAGCTATCGATGCAAAGCTAACAGAGAAAAACTCAGATATTGAGCGTATTTCAGCAACCAAAGTATCGGCGACTGAAAACCTAAAACAACTTCAAAATAAGAACAGCAAGTTGTTACGCGAAGGTGAAGAACTTAAGGCAAAACGTAACAGAGCCAAGTCTGTACTCGACAAACAGTACAGTCGCTTGCTTGAAGATCCAGAAACGGATTTGGTCTCTTTCCAGAAAAGTTACCAAGACGCTTGGGCTGCGGTTAAAGAGAATCAATCGTCTCAGCTAGATAACGAACAAGCGATGAACGAGAGCGAAATTCACCTTTCTCAAATCAAGCAAAAGCAAGCTCGCCTGAATAATGAGCTGGCTAACTTGAGAGAGTCGAAAGTTGAAGCTCGCGTTAAACGTATTGCATCAGAACTTCGCGAAAGTGCCGTTCTTGAAACCAGCTACACCACCACATGTTCATCAACGATGACATTGGGTGAATGTACTGCTCAAGGTAAACACCTGACCAATCAAAAAGCAGTGAAAACGTTCAAGAGCCAATTACTTGAGCAGCTCACGGAAAGTTCATTAGCAAAACAGAACTTGCAAGGTGTTCAACTGAACATCCATGTTCAAGACAGCCAAGCGATCAAGAGTGGCTTTTCTGGTAACAACTCTTACTTCATGCAGATGCAGGCTCAGCTTCAAGCAAAACCTGAAGCGGTTGCAGCATGTAACTTATTGAACGTTTCAACGCGCTACTGTTTAACGGGCAGTGACGCTGCAGTCGTTAAGAAGAGTGACAAACAATGGGCTAACGTGACGGTACGTTCTGATCAGTACAATGACTCAGTGACCATCAACGGCATTAAGTATGGCAGCACCCCTCTTGAGGTTGCGCTACCAAGTGGTCGTCACCAAGTAACCATTTCAAAACAAGGTTACGAGTCTTACAACCGCACAGTTACCATCAACGGTAGCGACACTATTTGGGTTAAGCTTCTTCCAAGCAAGGAAAGCTAAGTCCAGTATGAATAGCTCAGCGCTCTAATTAAGATAGCCGTGCCTATTTCACAAAGCTGAATGAATACTCGCCATTTTGTTGGTAGTTATAAACTGTATGAACGTTATAGACAGTATGATCGTTATAAACTGTACGGTCGTTATAAACTGTACGGTCGTTATAACCTTGTTTGATCGTTATAAACAGTAGCTGCAGACGAAATGGCGTTTTCGTTTAGAATATTCGATTAACCTAAATTACGATTGAAGTAGCCCATCATGCGCCAAGGTCTTCCTACTCTACTATTTGCACTTGCTCCCTGCCTAATGACGCCTGCTGTTTTCGCTGAGGCGACACCACCAGCGATCGCGTCTTCTGTCAGCGACGTTGAAAGCTCACTTTTCGAAAAGCATGCCAACTTAACGGCTGTTGAGAAGAAACTAGCTGACAAACAAAATGAAGTCGACAATCAAGCGCAGCAAACGGCACGTCTAGCCAAGTTATCGGCTCAAGCAGAGCTAACACTCGCAAAAGCGAAAGCCAGCCTAGAGCAAGATTACACGCGCATGATTGATGAGCCCGATTTCGATATCTCGCCGGCTCAAAACCGCTTCCAAGGCGCTTGGAAAACAGTAAAAGAAGGCAAGCTTGCGATTTCAGATTCAGAGCAGAAACAGCAAGGCTTGATGATGGAGCTTGAGGCTATCCAAGCCGAGAAAGCAGCGGCAGAAGCTTCAATCGCTAATCTGAACCAAAATAAGCTAAGAGCAAGAGCTGAGCGACTCAGAAACGAGATCACTCAGACGGAAGAGCAAACCGTTAGCTTTACGAACCGTTGCAGCAACGATATGACACTGGCGCAATGTTCAGACCAAACGGTGACCTTAGCACTTCAAAAAGCGGTAAAACAATTCCAGCACAGCCTGGTAGACAACGCGACCGAATCGAAAACAGTGAAAGAGCACCTTGCGTCTGCTTCATTGAATATTCACGTTCTGCAACACAAAGTGAAATCCTCGGGCTTCTCTGAAGATAACCGTTACCGAGCAGTGATTGCGGCCAACCTAGAAACTCGTCCAGATAAGAACACACCTTGTCGTCTGCTTGGTATTCAGTCATCAAACTGTTTCACTCAAAGCGAGCAACAAGCCAACGACCAGCAAAAAGAAGTCGCTTGGGTTAACTTGGTGGTTCGTTCAAATCAATACAACGACAAGGTTTCTATCAACGGCGTGAACTATGGCAGCACACCCGTTGAAGTGATGTTACCAACAGGCCAGCACATGGTCACGATTGAGAAAGAGGGTTACCTTTCTTTCAACCAAGAGCTGAAGATAGCCCGCGATCACAACCTACGAGCCGTATTACAGGCCAAGCAGAACTCATTGAATGTCGGTACCAAGTTTGCAGACCCGATGGGAAACAACATTCATAGCCCTGAAATGATTGTTGTCGGCTCGGGTCGCTACCTACTCGGTGAAAACAACGCACAGCAAGTCACGATCAAACAGCCGTTCGCATTAGCCGCAACACCAACCCGTGTTCAAGACTTTAGAACATTTGTTGACAGCACTGGCTACCAAACAGACGCAGAACTGATGAACACCTGCGATACGTTCGTGAATGCAGAGATCACAACCGTTTCGGACAATGACTGGCAAAGCCCTGGCTTTAAACAAGCAGATAACTCACCCGTTGTATGTGTCAGCCAAAATGATGCAAAAGCGTATACTCGTTGGTTATCTCAAAATACCGGCTTCACTTACCGTTTACCTACACCACAAGAGTGGGAAGCTGCAGCAAGAGCAGGCCAAGACACCAGCTTCTGGTGGGGTAACGAGTTCCGCTCAGGTAAGGCCAATACTGGCTGGGCGGGTACGCCTTGGTCAAACGTTAGCACATCTCCAGTTAAATCATTCCTGCCAACACCAACAGGCTTCTACGACATGGTGGGTAACGTATGGGAATGGACAACCATTCAGAAAGGTTTAGCGAAAGGTGGCGCGTGGAGCTTCTCTCCAGAAGAAGCAAAAGTGTTTAACGAACTGTACGTACCGCCTTCAACGGCAGCGAACTATCTAGGATTCCGAGTCGTGCGAGAGCTGTAGGCTCCCAATCACAGGCTCAGAATCTCAAATATTTACTCTAAGTTCTCAATTATCACATTGAGCAGCATTTATAGGGGAATTCCCCCCTTATGCATAAGCATTCCTAGGAGTAGATTCGTCGATAGAGTAGTAAGTCACTCTGGGTATCAAATTGATGCCTCAGTTTAATTTACCTGACCCTCGTAAATTAAGCTGAAAATCTTCTACATGTCGACAAGGCATATCTTGTCTTTAGCCAGCCCCTCTTCAGGCTGGCTTTTTTTTGCCTGTTTATCATTCTTTCTGACCACCTATTCCCCGTGATTGAAGCAGTTAGTCAGCAATCTGTTTAACTGTCATTCACCACCCTATTTTTCGAACAGAGTACAAACTCTAATTGCCATTGCAGCGCTATAAGAAACTGATATTATTGCTATACCTCTGCTTACGAGATAAAACCTTGCCAGATCCATTCAACGCCATACATCGTTCTTTATTTGAACAACTACCAGGTTGCTGGGGCTGCAAAGATACTGATTCGGTCTTCGTGTACGCAAACCTTACCTACAACAAACTGATTGGCTTAAAACCCGATGAGACTTGTACTGGTTTGACCGACTTCGACATGCCCAGTCAAACCATTGAGTGCGCGCAAGATTTCAGAGCTCAAGACAAACATGTGATGGATACACGCAGTACTCTTAAAATCCTCGATATTCACCCTTATCCAGACGGACGCTGGCATGCCCATATTTTTACCAAAACCCCTTGGCTTGATGATAATGACAATGTCCAAGGCACTATCTTCTATGGGCAAGAGCTCACTGATACTGCAATCTTAGAGGTCGGTCATTGGGTTTGTCAGGCAACAGGAGCGAAAGGTAATCAAGCATCACTTGCGGGATCAGAGCCGCGTGTGTCTAAGCTGCAAAAGCGGCTGACTTCGCGAGAATCAGAGGTGTTGTTTTTACTGCTTTTCGGCAAGAAGCCTCAATACATTGCGTCTACGTTAGACATTTCAATCAAAACGGTCGAAGGTCATGTCGCGAGATTGAAACAGAAGTTCGATGCGCGCAGCAAAAGCCAATTAATTGAGTATGCATTGGACTCAGGCTTAGGCTCCGTGATCCCAGAAACTCTGCTCAATAAACAGATCTCCGTTGTGCTGCACAGTGATAAATGAGTTGAATGACCAACTCGTCGATGAACCTGGGAATGTACAGATAAAAAATACCGCTGCTTGATGTTTCTAATCACCAAGTCAGCGGTATTTTTGTATGTTCTATTCGGTGTAGACCACTTAAGATCCATAAGCCTAAGGCGCTAGGCGATCAATATCCCAGCTGTTGTCTTGGCGTGAGAACAAGAAACGGTCATGCAAGCGGTGTTCACCCCCCTGCCAAAACTCAATGCTATCCACGCGAACTCGGAAGCCACCCCAGAAAGAAGGCACCGGAATCTCTCCTTTAGCAAACTTCTGTTTAAGCTCTAGATACTTACCTTCTAAAATGCCACGAGCTGAGATACGGCTACTCTGCTTACTTGCAATCGCGGCCAATTGGCTCTCTTTTGGACGTGACGAGAAGTACTTCATGTTTTCCATTGCTGTCAGCTTTTCAGCGGTGCCAGTAATGTGAACTTGTCGCTCAAGTGGATGCCAAGGGAAGTGCAGGCTTATCTTACTGTTGTGCTCAAGTTGGTGCGCTTTACGGCTACCTAAGTTGGTGTAAAAAACGAAACCGTCTTTATCAACATTCTTTAGCAAAACAATTCGTTGGAATGGCTGACCATTTTCATCAACCGTGGCAACTGTCATGGCAGTAGGGTCAGTCATCTTAGCTTCGATGGCTTGCTCTAACCATAGATTGAATTGCTCAATAGGGTCTGCGGCTAAGTCTTTACGTCTCAGTCCACCCTTAGCATATTCACGACGAATATCTGTCAGTTCCATTTCGTTGCTCCTTTCAATTTTTTGTGATTTTGCGCTGTAATCCTTTGAAACACAAGTCTAAGCCATGGTTTTGTCTCACAGAAGGTGTTCGGTGTTAACAAGATCTCGGTACTCAATCAATCATATTGATAATCTTTATACAAACCGATTACACGCTGAGATCCAAGTGACCAAGATACTGCCTAACCTAATGACTCCTTTTGTTTTATTCTCATTATTATTGGGAACTGCAGGACTGACTGCAACCCACTTTATGGCAGTACAATTCCAAGAAAAAATCGTCACTCAGCAACTCAATGAAGCGGCCAATAAAGCCAATCTACAAATCGATTCTGAACTGGATAAGTTCAAACAGATCCCGGATTTACTCAGCCATGACCCGCGTCTGCTCTCTTATTTTGACTCATCACCACAAACAGACAAGATTTCCGCCACTCAACTCAATCAATTACTGTTTGAATGGTCTAATCAAAGCCAAGCTGACACCATCTATATTCATGACCCGAGCGGTACTGTAGTCGCTTCCAGTAATTACCAAAAGCCTCGCACTTTTGTAGGCGAGAACTTCTCATTTCGCCCCTACTTTGCTTCAGCCATTCAAGGCAACAATACACAATATGTCGCACTAGGCGCTCGCTCGAATGTACGCGGTTATTTTTTATCTTCACCACTGTATGTTGAAAATGACATTGTTGGTGTTATCACCGTAAAGGTGAGTTTAGAGAACCTCGAAAACATCCTAACCAGCGACGACTTTGAGATCGTAGTACTCGACTCTAACCAAGTCGTCTTTTTATCAAGCCAAGCTCCATGGCTTTACCATTCATTGTTGCCATTAACTCAGCAACAACAAACTGATATCGCACTTCAACGCCAATACGGTCAAAGCGAAATTTCGATCATCGAAGCCTTTCGTTCTTTCAAATCTAAACAAGAAGTTAGCAGCACCAATCAGCCTAATGATACTCAACCAAATCAAGTGCAAAAAGAACTCACGGCTAACCAGCTATTCAAGCTTGGTGCTTTTAATCTTTACCCTGCAACGGTCAGCAACAACCAGTACCAAGTCGTCGCGCTAAAAGAGACCAGAGCTGAGCTTATTAAAGTTTTGCAGATCGATGTCATCTTCGTGGTGATTTACAGCTTGGTGATGCTAATCGCTTGGTCGTGGCGCCAGACTTATCTCGCAAAAGTGGCGTTGACCCGACTCAACCAAAACCTAGAGCAAACCGTTGATAAACGCACTCACTACTTGAAACAATCCAATCAACAGCTGCAACAAACCCTTTTTCAATACCAAGAGTCGCAGTCGAAGTTGAAACAGACAGAACAAGAGCTGACACAAACCGCAAAATTAGCGGTACTCGGTGAGCTGTCAGCCAGCATTAACCACGAAATCAACCAACCACTTGCAGCGCTGCGAACATACAGTGAGAACAGCTTAAAGCTGCTTGAAATGGAACGGACTGATTTGGTCAAAAGCAATCTCGATAAAATGATTGCTTTGAATACCTCAATTACCGAGATCATCGCGCGTCTTAAAGTCTTCACTCGCAAGGTCACCAAGCAAGAACACCACGTCGCAAACCTGCATCAATCGATCAACAACGCGACCAGTATTCTTAGTGCGCTAATGATCAAACAAGGCATCACGTTAAGGTTAAGCACAGTGCCAGACGACATTAACATTGCGATTCACCCAACCGAGCTCGAACAAGTGCTGGTTAACCTGATTCACAACGCGACTCAAGCGCTTCAACAACAAGTTCTTGAACAGAAAGTCTTGCAGCAGCAACAAAACCTGGAAAACGTAGACCAACAGGCTAGCCCACAGATAGGCATCGAATGGCAACTGCATCATGACTCTTGTCAGGTGATCATTTGGGATAACGGAATTGGCATGCAGGACGACAAATTAGAAAAGTTGTTCGACCCGTTTTTTACCACTAAACCGGAAGGCTTAGGACTAGGCCTTTCAATATCGAAACGGATTATTGAGGCGTATTATGGCACGATCAGCGCGAACCGATTAGAGCCTTCAGGCATGGTATTCTCGCTAAACATCCCGTTATATAACGATAAGGGCTGACGTGCGGTTGTTATTGTTGATTAGAAAACGAATGTCACATACTGCTAATCTGACATACAGAAAATCACATACTGTTAAGGACTCGACTTTTGCACTCTATGCCCAAGCTCTATTTTGTCGACGATGAACCCGCAATCCGAGACTCCGTAGAACAAGCCATGCTCATTGAAGGCATCGATATCGTCTGCTTTCCTAATGCTATTGAAGCATTAAAGAAAATAGATACCGCGCAAGCTGGAATTGTCATCACCGATATTCACATGCCAGTGATGGATGGCATTCAATTGACACGAAAGTTGCTGAGCCAAAATCCTCATTTTCAGATCATCGTCCTTACTGGGCATGGTGACGTGCAAACAGCGGTATCTGCGATGAAAGCCGGCGCCTACGATTTTCTGGAAAAGCCATTTGTGGTCGATGCCCTGCTCACTGCGGTAAAAAAAGCCGCAGATAAACTCGCACTGGTTGAAGAGAACAACTTATTACGTAAAGAGTTGGCGATGCAGAATCAGGTGGGACCAAAACTGATTGGTCAATCGCCATCCATGCAGGCATTACGCCGAGAACTGATTACCTTAGATACCAAAACTCACCCTCTTCTACTGTTTGTCGGCGATCTAGGGACAGGTAAAAGGGTCACGGCGCAGTACACACACGATCTACACAGCCATCAATCCGCAGAACTTTGCCCTGTCGCTGCGTTCAATTTACCACGCAATGACCAAGCTACGTTTGATCAGTTTGTTGTGCAATTATTCAGCAAACATCAGGGCGGAACACTTTATATCCATGAAACAGAAGCATTAACTTCACAACAATGGCGCTGGTTAGCAGCTCTAAAACCCACTCTACTTCGTGAAAACTCATGCAAGACCAATGCAACTTGTATCATTATCGCAACCACAATAGTTCCAACTACAATTGTAGGTGAGTTCCGCCGATTTGATTTGCTAACCTTAGCGCAACGAACCGAAGATATTGGCTCCTTGTTTAAGCATTTTGCTCGTGGTGCGGCAAGTCGATATCAGCTGCCGCCACCTGTCATTACAGAAAAAGAGATTCAACGACTCATTGCGACTCATTGGACGGAAAACATTCGTCAGCTTCGCCAACATGCCGAACTCAGAGTGCTGACTCAAATTAAGCAGCCGTCGCTCGACGGTGATACTGGTGAGCAAAGTGACGCGGATGAACGTGACGTGAGCATTGAGGAGCAGCAACAGTCGTTGAACCAACGCACTGATAGCTTTGAACAAATTATCTTAATTGAGGCACTACATCGCCATCAAGGGCGTTTAAAAGAAGTGCAACAAGAGCTGCAAGTGTCGCGAAAGACACTGTATGACAAGCTGAGAAAGCACCAATTGGATAAAACAGATTTCAAGAACCGATAAGTCTTAAAAAATATATAAATTCAAAGATTTAAAGGAGCAAAATCTTAACATTTATCAAAAGTAAGAATACACTCAATAGGCTTGCACTTTTATTTAGCAAACAAGGACTGTCATGAGCCAGAAGAATTACAGCAAATTGAACGAAACCGAACTTGAGTACGTCGATGATAAAACAGCGGCACTACTACTCAATACGCCCACCAGTGCGCGTATTATGTTATGGGTGATCGTTCTGTTTTTTATTGCTGCTATTGGGTGGTCCGCTTGGGCTGAGATCGATAAAGTCACCGTTGGCCAAGGCAAGGTCATCCCCTCTTCCCAAATCCAAGTGGTGCAAAACCTTGAGGGCGGCCTCGTAAAAGAGATATTAGTAAGGGAGGGTCAACGCGTTCAAAAAGGTCAACAGCTGCTGTTGATCGATGACACTCGATTCCGTTCTGACTTCCGAGAGCGCGAACAACAAGTGGCAAACTTAACTGCCAGCGTGTTGATGCTTTCAGCTTCATTTAACAGCGTGGTCATCAACGAAGAGTTCTCCGTCGAAGACTGGAAACAAAGTGTGTTACTCGACTACGGCAAACTCGCCTTCCCACCAAAGCTATACGAACTTCAACCTAAACTGGTTAATCGCCAAAAAGCCGAATATCGTCAAGACCTAAACAATTTAAGAAACCAACTTTCCGTTTTTGATCAACAAGTTGAACAGAAGCAACAAGACCTTGTTGAAATAAAATCGCGCGTCAATAACTTAAGACAAAGTTACAAATTTGCCCGCCAAGAATTAGATATAACAAAACCGCTTGCCGATGAAGGGGTGGTACCAAGAATTGAACTCCTCAAGCTTCAAAGACAAGTGAATGACACTCGCCGAGAAATGACCTCGAGCGAACTCAAAATCCCTCTTCTACGTTCCGCCATCAAAGAAGCGATGCTCAGCCGTATCGATGCTGCATTGAGCTTCCGCTCAGAACAACAAGAAAAACTGAACCAAGCACAAGACAAGCTCTCTGCAATGACCGAATCTTCGGTTGGCCTTGAAGACAGAGTAAACCGTACCATCGTGGTCTCTCCCGTAACGGGCACAGTCAAAACACTAGGTATTAATACCGTGGGCGGTGTTATTCAGCCGGGTATGGACATTGTTGAGATTGTACCGACTGAAGACTCGCTATTGGTTGAAGCTAAAATCGCTCCGCAAGATATCGCATTTCTACGCCCAGAACTGACCGCCATTGTTAAATTTAGTGCCTATGACTTCACAAAATATGGCGGTTTGGAAGGTGTGTTAGAACACATCAGCGCCGATACCACTCAAGATGAAGAAGGCAATAGCTTCTACATCGTGCGTGTACGTACCGATAAATACAGCTTTGGACACAACGAAGAGTTGCCGATCATTCCTGGTATGACAGCCTCTGTCGATATCATCACGGGCAAGAGAACCGTACTTGAGTACATGTTGAAGCCACTATTAAGCGCTCAAAACAACGCATTAAAAGAATAAGGACGCTTGATGCTTGATAGCGCCTTTCAATACACAGTGAACAGACAAGAGCAGAGGCTATGAAATCTCGGATTTCGTTATTGTTGCTGGTCCTCACCTCTTTTACCTCAGTCGCGCTCAACAAGAGCGACCAAAGGTGGATAGACGCGGTTACTGCAACTTATGGGGAAAGAGCCGGAAAACGAGTGGCAACATGGCGCTCCAATATGACGTCGTACGAAGGGCTAAGTGAAACGGAAAAGCTTGATTCGGTAAACCGGTTCTTCAACCAAATGTACTTTGTCGATGACAACATACTATGGGGAAAGAATGACTACTGGGCGACACCACTGGAGTTTTTAGGCAGCAACGCCGGTGATTGCGAAGACTTCACTATTGCAAAATACTTCTCTTTACTTGAACTCGGCGTCCCAGATAAAAAATTACGATTGGTGTACGTAAAAGCACTTGAGTTAAACCAATTCCATATGGTGTTGGCATACTACTCAACACCCAGTGCAGAACCACTAATTTTGGATAACTTAAACCCTGAAATAAAACGCGGTTCTAAACGCGGAGACCTGCGACCGATATACAGTTTCAATGGTAAAAACCTTTGGTTAATTAAGTCGGCAGCAGGCAGCGGTAAGCTGGCAGGGAAATCTTCAAGATTGAGCTTATGGAACGACCTACGTTCTCGTGAGCGCTCTCTAAATTTAAACAAACCCATTATCAATTACGATGAGTAGGTACAATGACTTTATATAAACAGCTTGTGGTCGGGATGGTTGCGGTATTCATACTGCTGATGACGTCAGTTTTTATGATCGAATTCAATACCACCCGTGGATACTTAGAGGAGCAGCAACGCTCTGAGGTAAGTAATACCATTAATACTGTTGGACTGGCTCTCGCCCCTTACCTAGAAGAAAAGGACAAGGTGGCAGTGGAGTCTGTTATCAACGCCCTATTTGATGGCAGTTCTTATTCCGTCGTGCGATTGATTTTCCTAGACACCGGAGATGACATTCTCCGTTCATACCCTGTAAAGCCAACTGGCGTACCAGAGTGGTTTACTAACCTTAACCTATTTGAGCCTGTTCATGACCGCCGCGTAATTACCAGTGGCTGGATGCAACTGGCAGAAGTCGAGATCGTAAGTCACCCTGGTCCTGCCTACGATCAGCTTTGGCAAGCGTTCATCCGCTTACTGAGCATCTTTGGCACGATCTTCTTGCTCGGTTTAGTGTCTATCTCTTGGATCCTTAAGCGTGCTTTACGCCCGCTCTCGTTGATCATTACTAAGATGGATCAGATCGCGAAGAATCAGTTTGGTGAACCACTGGCTCGTCCAAAGACAAAAGATCTCACCTTGGTTGTCGATGGTATCAACCACATGTCGACCCAAGTTGAACTGGCCTTTAAAAACCAAGCGAAAGAAGCTCAAAAGCTGCGTGAAAGAGCGTATATCGACCCTGTATCTCAGCTAGGCAACCGCGCTTACTACATGTCTCAGTTAACTCAGTGGTTAGAAGAGTCCAGTTTAGGTGGTTTAGCCGTACTAAAAGCCGAATTTATTAGTGAAGAGTACGACGAAAAAGGCTATCAAGAAGGTGATGCCTTGGTCCATCAACTGGCTGAACAGCTGCAAGCTTCAATCTCATCACCAGATATCACCATCGCCCGTATTTCTAGTGACGAATTCGGTTTCATCATGCCAAACATTGATGAAAGCGAACTTAAACTTGTTGCTGGCAGCATCGTAAACTGCATTCAAAACCTAGGTTCAGACCCAACAGGTACGGCGAATCCACACATCGCGCTAGGTGTGACATACAGCAATACGCGAAAAACCAGTACCGAAATCATGTCGTTGGTCGATAACGCGCTCTCAAGTGCGAAGGCGAACCGTGAACTGACTTACGGCTACGTAACGGCAGACGATCATGGTGCTGTGATGGGCAAACAACAATGGCGTATGTTGGTTGAAGAAGCAATCATCAACGACCTTGTCACCTTCCGTCTGCAAGCTGCAAACAATAGCTTTGGCAAAACGTATCACCAAGAAGTGTTCTCTGCGATTGAAAAAGACGGAGTTCGTTACAGTGCAAACCAATATCTATACGCACTAGAACAGTTAGAAATGAGCCACATTCTCGACCAATACGTTATCGAGAAGATGATAGAGAAACTGAATGCGAAAGAAATAACGAGCCCCGTTGCTATCAATATTTCGCCAAGCAGTATTTCTCAGCCAAGCTTTATCCGCTGGATTGGTAAAACTCTTGAACACAATGCCTCAATTGCTCATCTGTTACATTTTGAGATTCCAGAAAATTGTTTCATCAATGTTCCGCACTACACGGCGCTGCTGTGTAACACCATTCGTAACGCTGAGTCCGTATTCGGTGTTGATAACTACGGACGTAATTTCCAATCATTGGATTACATCAACGAGTACCGCCCAAGCTATGTGAAGTTGGATTACTTGTTTACGCACAACCTTGATGATGAAAAACAGAAATTCACCTTAACGTCGATCTCTAGAACCGCTCACAACCTAGGCATAACCACCATTGCGTCTCGAATAGAAACTCAGACTCAGCTAGATATCCTGTCTGATAACTACGTAGAAGTGTTCCAAGGCTTCATTGTTGATAAATAGTTGTAAGGGTTATATCGCATGCAAGATCCACTATTAAACTCACTGATCTACGTTAGTCGGTATTACGGGTTAGCTAACTCGCCCGAAGCGTTGATCAATGGGCTACCACTATCCGATGGAAAGCTAACCCCTTTCCTATTCCCTCGTTCAGCTGAACGAGCGGGATTAGTGGCGAAAGAAAACCGTTCCGAGTTAGAAAGTATTCCTCACCTGATTCTGCCTGCTATTCTACTTCTCAAACAGGGCGAAGCATGTGTTCTAAATAGTATCGATTTAGAAAAACAAGAAGCAGAGATCATCACCGCAGAAAGCGGGATGGTGCCTATCGTCATTCCAGTCGATGAACTCAAAGAACAATTCATCGGCCGCTACTTCTTGGTAAAAAAACAATTCCGTTATGATGAACGTTCACCAGAGGTTCTAAAAACACGCAAAGGTCACTGGTTTTGGAGCACTATTTGGGAATCTAAAAACATCTATCGTGACGTGTTGATAGCATCCATTCTGATCAATATCTTCGCCATTGCCGCGCCAATGTTTACTCGTTTGGTGTACGACAAAGTAGTCCCTAACCTTGCCTTTGAAACCCTGTGGGTGTTGGCGAGTGGTATTTTCGTCGTCTTCCTTTTCGATCTGCTTCTCAAGTTAATGCGCAGTTACTTCATTGATGTCGCGGGGAAAAAATCCGATATCTTAATTTCCTCTAAACTGTTCAGTAAAGTTCTGGGGATTCGCATGGAAGCAAAGCCCGCCTCTGTTGGCGCTTTCGCGAAAAACCTGCAAGAATTTGAATCAATCCGTGAGTTCTTTACCTCAGCAACTATTGGCTCGTTAATCGACTTACCATTCGCGCTGATGTTCTTGGCGTTAATTTGGCTGATGGCCGGAAACCTTGTGTTTGTTCCTGTCGTCGGTGTGGTCATTTTGATTATCTATGCACTGTTAATCCAAGGGCCACTGCGTCGTACGATTGAAGAAGGCTCTCGACTTGCTTCTCAGAAGTACGCGAACTTAATTGAGAGCTTGGCTGGGTTAGAAACCGTTAAGCTATTCAGCGCGCAAAGTCAGTTCCAATTCCGTTGGGAAGAAGCGGTTGCGCACATGGCAAACTGGAATATCAAAAGTCGCCGCATCACCGACAGCATCCAAAACACGGCTGGCTTTGTTCAACAAAGTACCAATGTAGGTATGATCATTTTTGGTGTGTACCTCATCGCAGAAGGTGAACTCACTATGGGTGGCTTGATTGCCGCGACCATGTTGAGCGGCCGTGCAATTGGCCCTCTTGTTCAACTGTCTTTGCTTTCTACACGTTACAACCAAGCGAAGTCATCAATGACTTTGATTGAACAAGTAATGTCGATGCCTGATGAACAGGAAGAAGGTAAGCGCTACATCCACCGTCCGATTATTCAGGGTCATATTGCGCTAGATAAAGTGACGTTCCACTACCCAGACTCGCCTGTCGCTTCTATCAGAGACCTAACCCTTAATATCAAACCCGGTGAAAAAGTCGCGATCATTGGTCGAATTGGTTCAGGCAAGACCACGCTAGAACGTTTGATTATGGGCCTATACAAGCCTACAGAAGGCCATGTGCGCATTGATGACACTGACATGGAACAACTGCATCATGTTGATGTACGACGCAATATAGGCTGTGTACCGCAAGACAGTAACCTGTTCTACGGTTCAGTAAGAGACAACATTACCTTAGGTCGACCGTTGGTCGATGACCGTGATGTGATGGACGCAGCCAACCGTGCAGGCGTGACCGCGTTTACTCAGCAAGATCCAGCAGGCTTAGAACGCCAAGTGGGCGAAGGTGGTGCATTGCTATCTGGTGGTCAACGTCAGTCGATTGCCATAGCGAGAGCCTTCTTAGGACGTCCACCCGTGCTTTTGATGGATGAACCGACCAGTGCGATGGATAATCGCTCGGAGATGCACATCAAACATCAACTCAACCAGTTATTGCCAAGCGAGACATTGATTCTTATCACCCACAAAACATCGATGTTGGATATTGTAGATCGAGTGATTGTGATGGAGAGAGGCAGTATTATTGCCGACGGCCCGAAAGCACAAGTTCTGTCAGACTTGAAGCAAGGCAAGGTAAGAGCAGCAAGTTAAAGCGCGCATGTGACTTAAAGAATCTAACTAAATCAATATCAGCAAAAGCAAAGGGGGAGCATCAGCTCCCCCTTTTTTTGTTTGTTCTAATGAGTAGAAAATAGCTCGAGCCGCTCTATTCAGGGTCGGTCAATTTCAAAGTAATTCATTACAACGAGATATCTTCTTGCTCCATTTTGAATGAACATTGAATCTCGTATTGGTTGAACGAGAAAACGCTGCCGCCATGGGTTCGCTTGGTGGTGACTGTCTCATCACAAAATTGAATCGTCACTCGCGTATACACCTTTTCATGCGCCTCAACTGTGCACTCAGCAAGGTTGGTTTCAAACTCAGCTTCAAGCGTATCCAACTGTGATTTAGTATTTTCGATCGCAAGATTATTTTTTTCTCTTTGCTGCTCAATTTCTAGTGCTTGCTCTTCGCTTCGTTCCGCTTTTGGTCGCTTCTTAAATTCGAGCTCTTGGCGAATCACATCCATGGTCTGCTCTTGAGCGTGTTTATAAGTTTCTTTCAGCTCGGCTATCTTTTGTCGGTAACCATCGTAACGTGCAAATCCGTGTACCTTGGTTGCGGTATCGCCTTCTACGCCTAAAAAGACACACTCCACTTTCCCACCGACTCTAGCTTCGCCGCCACTGAGCGTACCGTGCTTCTTCAAACTGTCCATCACGATAAGGTTGTTACCACAACGAATATCATTACTCATGCTGTGCACACCCAGTCGAAGGTCGGTGGCGGTTTGGAGTTCGGCGTTCTGCGCGTAGCTTGCTGTGATAGAACCTTTGCTAAACACCTTGCAGCTTTTCGGCTCACCCTCTTTAGTCGTATGACCGATAATCCCCTTCGCGACCTTTATGTCACCCTGTGCTTGGACTTCTGCCGATTCAATAAAGCCACCAACCGTGACACTTCCTGTCGCTTTAACGATCATTCCCGGTTCAATGTTCCCAGAGACAAAGACATTGCCTTTGAATTTAACGTGTCCGGTTGAGACATCTACGTTGCTAACACACAAGGCGTCATCTACTTCAATAGTTCTATCTTTGATTATGGGTAATCCAGGAAAGGAAGCGAGTAATAAATTGGGGTCGTCAGGGGAGATGTAAGTGCCCTTTCCAGGCTTAATTAAACTGTCTTGTCCAGGAAGCGGTGGGATAATTCGACCTTGGACGGTAAAGCCAGCGATGCCTTTGGTCGCGGGAGTACGCTTCATCAAGTGATCATTTTGACCAACAGTAATGGTTTGCCCCAAGTCTCGCATATCAATCTTGCCTTCGTCTTTACTGCGAGGCTTCAAGACTTGGCGAGTAATGTCTTCAACCAAGGCGGCAAACTTAGCATCTTTGCCCTTTACTGGCTGCGTCCCTTTCGCGACGGGTTGAGTAAACTTTTCACCGGGTTTAAGCTTGTTACTCATCATCAGCACTTTTCTGAGCGCTAACTTATTAATTCCCTTTGTTATGTGGGCTTGGGCTAAACAATGAATGATGTCGCTCCCGCGCAGTGCGTGTCCATGATGTGGTCCCGTCACCACCAGACTCGCCAGCATCTCGTCATCAGACAGTTCGACGGCAACGCTTGCGTTACGAACTTCGGCAATCAAGACTCCTTCGTAAGCTTCCCCTTTACCTTCTTTGGCAAGAGTGACGAAGCGCAACACCTCTTCTTCAAAAAGAAAATAGTTTGATGCGTCCAAAGCTTCCAAGGTTGGTGGCAACGTCGTGTTATCAAAGCTTGCTTCAACCACAAACCCCGACGGCAGACATGCCACCACTTGTTTCTTGTCTTCTGACAATGTAACAATGTTATCCCACATTCGAATTGAGTATCCCTAATGACTCAGTTGTTATTCAGTCTATATAATTCGTTCTGCGCTGAGTATCACATTATTAAAATAATCAGCGTCACATCACTTACTTTCGATTCTGCAAACATGACTCATAAATAAGACTTACACATTTTATGATCTACTTCGCCTTTACAAATACATAGGGAAATTTTTCAGAATATTTCGTGTGATTGAATGTCGATTCGATATTAGAGCAAGATAGTAAAGGCGAATAGCTTTAGAAGATTAAAGGCTGTTATGGAGAAGTGGAACAGAAGTGATGAAGCTGATAATCAAGGTAAAAACGGATTTCAATATGGAGCTTCAGTTTACAGTGTAAATCCAAGATTCTAATTTACACTGTAAATCTAATTTGTAACGGTCAGTCTATTTAAATGATGGCTTGTCTATTTACACTGTAAATTTGCTAGCAAAACATCGACGTCCTTACGAAACTGAATCTCTGCTTGTTTGCGACCAACAAGATTAGACTGTTCAACACAAGTCCCCCACTCTTTCTGCTGAACGACCTTTGCGATGAGTAAGTCAGAAATACCTATGTTTCGATCGTTACCAAGTAGAATCAAGTTCAGTACGCTGAAGCTAATCGCATCGTAACTGTTGCCACCGTTCACGTAATTTCTAACTAACTGAGTTTCAAACTCGCTAACGGTATCGACACTCTTTGGCAGCAGTACGCGCACCATTTCGGTTTCAAGTGAAACTAAAGAACCTGCAACAAGAAAGCAGTAGCTACGCTCGAAGTGACTTAGAGCTTGGTTAATCCAGCTTTGGGAGTTTGAGGTAAGCGCCTTAACCATCAATACCGAGTGGCAGCCACTTGCCTGATCCCGCTGGTGGCCAATATGGACAGGTACAAAATCGTTATCGCGCCAGAATGAAATCAACTCACTAGTCGCACCGAAGCTTGTCGCCAGATAATCCGCTTGGCTGGTTTGCTCTGATAACTTAGCCAACATCCAACCACCAATGCCCAAACCTTGATGACGAGTTGAAACTGCAATGCGCATCACTCGAAGGCAGCGACTGGTGGCCGCTTCTGTACAGCCTAGTTGGTTTGCCAGCAACACAGGAGCAAGGTGTCCTTGAGGCCTGCGTTTTCCAATTTGAATCTGAGCAATCAAATCTTTATCTAAACCACCCTCTTCAGTGACCAACATGCAACCTAAACATTCATCTTGCTGCCAGGCAGCGTACAAGTGGATTGCTGGATTGTTAAGGAACTGCATTAAGTCATTGGGCGACGTCTGATAATGAGCATCCACAAGAAGAGAAAAACATCGTTGTAACTTGTGTGGATTAGCCAAACAATCTGCTTTTGATAGTTCAACTAAATTTAATTGGTTGATTGTCTTATCAGAAAAGTTATCTAACTCATGAATCGCCGAGTCACTTAGCGACGCGTCGTTACCAAGCAGGAAGCAGTCAAACAACCAAGCTTCTAGTGGGTCGTTGTTATTCCAACGAATAGGTTGTTCGAGCTTAAAGCCTTTCCAACCAGGGCGGTGTACAGAAAGCCAAAATTCAAACTTAATCCCAAACCCTCGACCACTGCCCTCGTAACCGTGTACCGTGGTTGAAAAAACCATACGATGATAAATGCCGACCATGGACTTGAGCATAGGGATTGGAATAGCAGCCGCTTCATCAACCAATAGCAGGTCGCAATCAGGCTTAGATTGAAGTAGTTCATCCGGTGCGACGAATCTTAGGCTGCCACCTTGATGGCCGATGTTAGTAGTACTTATAACTTCACAAGGGCCTAGCCGTTGGCTTGCGTGAGCAAATACTGGCTCAACCGCTTTAACAGAAGGAGCGGTAACAATGATGTTAAGCCCGTGACGCTCAACCAAAAGCTCCGCTGCCGCGATACCTAATGTCGAACTCTTGCCGCGACCTCTGTCTGCAGTGAGAATCAAGGGACGCTTTCGATGTCCAGAGACGACTTTCTTGACTAACTCTACTGCCGCCTTTTGTTGCTCAAATCTATCGAACAAAATCGGTTGGGTTAATTCTTCAGGCAAAGGATTACGAGTATAGAGTTGCGTTAGCTGTTCATCGTCTTGTGAAACAGAAAACAGTTTGGCGAAGTTAGACGCTAACCAACGTTTTCCAAAAGTAGAATTCAAACCCTCTTCATATTCATCGGATTTGGGCGGGATAACCAACAACAAACCGCCACCGACTAACGCACCTAGTGCCGCACTAAAACTGTTGGCATCAAACTGCTCTCTAAAATCACAAACAAGAAGTTGGCATTCACGGCCTAAGAGTTGTTGCCCCTTTTTAACCGGAACATGTGTTACCGATAGAAAAGGCGAACCACCCATCTGGAAAACTGTTTGTGCTGAAGAGGCATCAAGAAAGCTTTGAATCGTAGCGTCTTGCCAACCACTATCACCAGAAAAGACAACGCCATAACGATGCTGATTATGCTCGGCTGTTTGGGAAAGAGTATGTAGGAAAGTGTTTGTTGGGTTCTTCATAATTAGCGTCCAGATTCATCTAGACACAGTTTATCACAGCCAAATAAAAAGCCGCATAATGCGGCTTTAGAGTCGTAATGGAAAGTCGTCGACTTAGTCGAGCTTCGATTGAACGAAGGCTAAAATCTCTTCCATTGTCGCATCATCCACTTTCTTAAGGTTCAACGCTAAGTTTGAACCCTTACGGCTGTATGAAGCGCGGCCTTTAATAAGCTCAACTTTTGGAGAAGCTTTCTTCGCTGGCGCTGGCGCCAATTCAAGAATCCAACCTTCCAAAGTTTCAGTAACGTCTTTAGTTAAACGCGTAACACCTTGTGCTTCGCTACGCTGCCATACAAAACCTTCAGAAGCATCGCACTTAGTCAGTAATATTTGCTGCTGTTCGCCAGTCAGGCCACCGAATTGTTTGTGTAGCTTAACAATGGTTGGTCGACCAAGATCGCTCACATTTGGGTAAGCTTGTAGCAGTTCAAGAGGCAAAGCCGCCGCTTTCAACGCGCCACTCACCAAAGCTTCACTGCACTGGAACATTTTCGCTAGTGCTTTCTGGTCTTCAGCTTCGCCTTTATCTAGCTTCGCTTGCATCTCTTTGCCCTTCTCATACAGAGAAAGCGGTTTATGAGCGTTAGCAACATCAGATAGGAACTTAGCGTGTTCGCCGTTGATGTTTTCAGCAACATAGATAAGGAACTCTTTGTCAGCCAAAATACACGACATACGACGACGGCTACCATCAAGAACTTCAATCTTACCGTCTTTGTTTTTACGACCAACCGCTGGGTATTGCTGGCCACGTTCTTTCAATGTTGTAAGAACATCAGAAAGCGCGTGCTCGTTTAAGAAAGATTGCTCACGAGCATTTTCTTCGAAAACAACCGTTTGAGTTGCTACGTCAGCCGCCGGGATTCTAACTAGTTCAAATGAAACCAATTCTTCGCCTGCAACAGAAAGCTCGATCACTTGAGCCTGCTCTTTAGCCGCTGTTTGAGCTTCTTGTGGCGTAGCTACGCGACGTTTGTTTGCTTTACCAAATAGCTTTGCATTTAAGTCAGATGTTTTAATCGCCATTCTTGTTATCCCTGATTAAGTGAAGGCCAGTTGCTATGTAATACACGCTCTAATTCTAGAGCACTTTTTTGTACTGCGTCTTGAGCGACAGCCAGAGTTTTCTTACCACCCTCAAAGTCGCTCACCGTTAGATCGAAAACCGTGCTGTAAGTATCTGCACAGGTTTCAAAAGCGCGGCTTCTTGGAATAGTGGCCATCATTACTTGGTCATTCAACAGGTAGTTCATCTCAGTTAATACTGATACCTGCTTCTTGTTGTCGTCTTCAAACATGGTTGGCATTAGACGAACAAATTCGAGCCCTTTCCAGTCGTCCGGGAACATCTCGTACACGGTTGGTAAGTGCTGGAAGAAGTTAACCGTTGAAGCCCAATCCAAACGCTTGGCAGCACATGGAATCAGAAGAGCGTTCGATGCGTACATTGCGTTCCACACTAGAGGGTCTACGTGCGGGCCGGTATCAATCATAATCACATCAAAATCATCAGCAATTTTGTCGATAAGCTTCTCTTTTAAAAGACGAACAATATCAAGTGACTGATCTTGAGATAGGCTTTGCCACGCTTCAGCGTTAAACATCGCGTCTTCTGGGAACGCCGAGATCGTCTTTAGATTCGGATACTGTGTTGGTAAAAGTACGTTCTTACGCAAGAATTCAAGATCAACATCTTGGCCTTCTGGCACGTTGTCCAACATGATATCAACAGCAGAATAGATACTGTCGTGCTCTGCACCACTAATTTGTGGGTTTAAGAACAGACGCAAAGAACCTTGTGGATCCAAGTCAATCAAGCAGATACGGTAACGCTTATCTAAGTTCAAAGACAGACAAGCCGCTAGGTGAACCGCTGTCATTGATTTACCCGTACCGCCCTTTTGGTTCTGTACGTTAATAACCCATGGCTTATTGTCTACATGCTGCTTACGTTGGTGGAACTTCGGCACTTCAGCTGCGTCCATCAGCATGTGAGCTTCAGTCAATGAAATCGAGTAATGATTGGCGTTGTTCTTTGTAAACTGATGACCATCCGCTTCAAGCTTGTTGATAGCCTCATCCAATTTACGACGAGTTAAGCCTGAACGCGTCTCCATCATAGCTTTAGACATTGGAGGGAAATGTTCATCACTTCGCTCTTCCAGAATAATCTCAATTCGGTCAGCCTGAACTTGTTGAGTTTGTTCGGCCAGCTGATAGAGCTTATCAATCGTTTGTTCTCTTTTCATTGCCAGTTTCCGTAATGATTAACTAAGTACAAATTGTACAGCGATTAACAACAAACACAACAAAAACATGAACATACATTTATGAGTAAAATCACATAAAATAGACTGTATTTTTACAGTTTGATGAAACAACGGCTAATACGAACACAAAAATGACCTTTTTTGTCATGTATAACCGTTCTATTTCATCCTTACATTTAAAATGTTACAGCATCACTTATTTACAATGTAAATAGAATTTCAGAGAAAAATCTTCGGAACGATTGAAACACAAGTATAGATTACGGTTGGTGTGATTTGCATTCGAAATTGATAGATTTTCAACCAACAAAGAGTAAACCCTAAAAAATCGCTTAGTTAATAGAAAATAAAGCGAAGAAGAGATGTCACTAAACAAAAGAGAATTGAGCCTCAACCGGAAGAATGATCATGGGATACATAACTCGTAAGAAAATTGATAAGTCCATATTATGAAGCATGATCAAGGTGTAAACTCATCAATATTGATCCGTATGAATGCCCGTTCGAAATGATCAACCTCCGGAAAAATGATCAAGTAAATATCGTTCCGGAAGCATATAGATTTAGAGCTAACTTACGGACAAATGCTTTTGCAATGGGGATTCAAGCTCTATAAGGCCTGATTGGTTAGAAATTCAATCGACACAGAATGGAAATGCAGAAACATGACAATTTCATGATCATGCTTCCTGATTTATTGTGTTGCGAGCTAAAAGTGCCCAACCACTGACGCTGTGACCAATATCGACCAATTTTTAAACATAAAAGGGGAGGAACGATATAAAAGCCCCATTACTTGATCATTGTTCCGATGAATTGGCTGTCAAAAATATCCACATAGGTGACTTAGAAGCCGCTTAATACAACTTGATCAATTACGGACTGTGGATAAGCTGTATAAGCATAATGATCATGCTTTCGAACCGATAATGATCATGCTTACAATGACTTAATGATCATCGTTCTGAAGTTCTGTGATCATGCTTTCTTTAATTTAATGATCATCGTTTCGGGTTCTTTATGATCATGCTTTCTAATTGGATTTTTTTAAACACTTATAATTCACATACTTAAAAGCAAATTCAAAGCCAGATCATTAGATCACTTAATCATTTAAGATCATATTAATCAAAAAGATCAGTTATTTAAAAGCCAATAAATTCTCTTTATTTATGATCATTCTTTCTTTATCATTCAGGAACTATAGTGAAATTACGGTTAGTGTGATACGGATCAAAAATGAAACCAGAAGAGAAATTGTTAATTAAGGCACGAAGCCACAAAGATGGTCATTTATTTGAGGTATCTGAAACAGCCGTTGAATGGATAGAACAATATCAACACTTCAAAGGGGTCACCAAAAGCATCGTTGAGCTTCTTAACCTAATTTCACTACGTGGGTTTAGCAGCAAAGATGGATACGTCTCCACCACCGAGATCATTGAATCAACTGATGGTCAAGTGACTCGCGCCGCCTTGCAACAAAGGCTGAGAGCCGCTGTAAGTATTGGTCTGTTCAAACAAATCCCAGTTCGTTTTGAAGAAGGCCTTGCGGGTAAAACCATGTTGCATCGCTTTGTGAACCCAAACCAATTGATATCGGTTCTGGGTGCTACCAGTTTAGTGACAGAAAGCGTCAAGCAAAATGAAAAACAGAAGCGTTCTAAAGCGCTAGCTCAAACCAAAGTAAACAAGCGCTTACTGAATGAACACGGACTGAATACGCCACCGACGATGAAAGACGAAGCGGATCAATTCATTGTTTCTCCAACCAATTGGGCGGGGATTATTGATCAAGCGTTGGCGCCACCTAGAACCCGTAAGAGCTACCAGAAATCTATGGTTTCGATCTCTGGCACTCGAGCGGTGATCGAGACACGATCTTCTAAAAACATCATGACGGTTGACGATCTGATGACGCTGTTCGCGTTATTCACGCTTACTGTCCAATATCATGATCACCACCAAGATGATTATCATCTCGACGCGAAACACACACCGAACAAAACACCACTCTACATCACGGATATTTTGTCTTTGCGTGGCAAGAAAGACAGCGGTCCTGCACGCGATTCGATCCGTGACAGTATTGACCGTATCGAATTTACCGATTTCCAACTGCACGAGCTCACGGGCCGTTGGCTTAGCGAGAACATGCCAGAAGGCTTCAAGAGTGATCGTTTCCGATTCTTAGCTAGAACCATTACGGCATCGGAAGAAGCGCCTACAGAGGGCTCTGATGGCGAAATTCGCATTAAACCGAACCTGTATATCCTTGTCTGGGAACCTTCGTTCTACGAAGAGCTCCTGACGCGTGATTATTTCTTCCTATTTCCGCCAGAAATCCTGAAACAACATACCTTGGTCTTCCAAATGTATTCGTACTTTAGAAGCCGTATGGCACGTCGCCACTCAGATTGTATGTTGCTGAGCGAGCTGAACCAGAAGTTGGCTCGTAATATCGATTGGCGTCGCTTCTCGATGGATTTGATCCGCGAACTCAGAAAATTGGGTGAAGTAGGGGATCAAGAAGATACTTTCCTAGTGAATCTTTGGGGTTATCACTTGACGATCACGGCGTTGATCGAAAAAGGCAAAACCACCGATTATCAGGTTGATATCAAATGTAATGTTGAAGAGGTGTTGCGTTATTCAAGAGCGCGTACCACCAACGCTGGTAAGCGTAATATGGCCCCAACGCTACCGAACCCGCTGCGTAATGAGATGGTGTCTAAGCAGAAGCTGGAAGAGCTGTCTGAGATTATCGATGGTGAGTTTGAGCCAATTCAACGTAAAGCTCCGTCGCCAAGAGGCAAATTGGGACGTCGAGTTAAGCAGCGTAAACATTCTGTTGAGATCAACGCTGATGAGATCATGATTACTCTCTCTAAATATACCTCCACAGAGGCTCTAGAACGCAGTATAACGGCTTTATCTGCTATGACCGGGCATTCACATGCCTCAATCAAAGAAGAGTGCTCAGAGCTCATTGAGAAGCTTGATTGGTTGAGAGTAGGGGAGGATGTTATCCCATACGAAACACTGAGTCGCTTAATTGAGCTGTACAACGACCGTGACAGCACCAGCAATCGACACCTGTCCATTGAACGTTTGATTTCTGGTTTGGCTGTACGTCGTAAAGTGTGTAAACAAGTTCACGAAGGCCATTTGGACGAGAATGTGTTTCTAGCGCTCGATGAAATGGCGATTGGCCATTAATCACGAGGGCGTGTTGATCTTTCGACCTGATTTTTGCAGTAGAAATACCCAGTAGCAAGAAGCCACTATTTACGGTCGATGAATGGATAGTTTGAACACATTAGGTGCTGATTAAAACCGCACCTAACGCTGACAAAGTTCTGACAATGTAACGCATCCAGTTGATTATTATTTATCCCGAATAGACAACCTTTGTCCTTTCTTATGATTAATAGATTGGCTCATATTTTGTTACATCATACTGAATAGATTTTTGCGAGTTCCTAAGGGACTCGCTTTTTTTTGCCTGAAATTCGCATAATGATTAAAATTCAATAGCTTATGTATTAGTCCTTACTGCTGACCCTGAAGCATGATCAAGGTTAGATCGTGCTTTTTACGGATCCTATTTGTGAAAGGATTCTGCTTTGGTGTTTGATCGATCAGGGTTAAACCGTGGAGTGGATCAGTGGCGTTGACGTAGAGCTGCACCTTGATCATCGTTCTGGTGTTGGCTTGCCATAAAACGCACATGCGATTCGATCAGTTTTTCTGATTCTTCCTTCCAGCGCGGTTCTTGTTGTTGGTTAGCAAACTCCAAAGCCAGTACACATAAGTGTTGTACCCGCTTGGTACACCACTCTTGTAGGCCGGGTTCCGCTTTTGGGTCACAAGACACCGCCTGAAGCTTACCGTAAGCAAACATCAGGTATTGATAGGCCTTTTCTTGATGGTGCGGGTTTTCGATTGAGTTTCGATAGAAAGTAAAGATTCTCAGGCATCCATCCAACCAACACGCGATGCCTTTGCTTTGTTCATCCGTGATCAAAGGCCCCCAGAGTGCATCTGGAGGCGTTAAGATCAAAGGTTCTAACCGGTCCACTTGATCATGCTTTCGGTCTTTGTACCAATCTCCGATCCGCTCTAACCAAGTGTCTAGTTCATTCATGCAACGTTATCCCACTGTTTTACAAAGTGATTATCAGCAACTTGCTTGATTTCATGCTGTATTTCACAGCTCTGCTCTCGAATTCGATCTGCGTTTATTGAATAGTTTGGCTCATTTTTGACGAGTTCGCCAAATGGCAGATCGGGATCGGGAACGGCAGAGATCAACAGTTTAGTGTACGGATGTTGTGGATTGGTTAAGATCGACTGTGTTGATCCCCATTCGACGATCTGCCCTTTGTACATTACCGCCGTCTCTTCTGCGATGTAATGTGCCGTAGCAAGATCGTGAGTTATGTACAAAAAGCCAATCCCCAACTCTTTCTTCATTTTTTGCATCAGGTTTAACACGCCAAGTCGTATTGAAACATCCAACATCGAGGTAGGTTCATCGGCAAGGATAACCTCGGCCCCAACCGCAAGCGCTCTTGCTAAATTAACCCGCTGTCTTTGGCCTCCACTGAGCTCGTGTGGGTATTTGGCGAGAGTTTCTATGGGTAACTCCACCAGCGTTAATAACTCCTTGAGACGCTCTGTGAGAGCCTGTTTTGTGGCAACTTGCTTATGGATTTTAAGCGGGCGCGTTAAGTGGTGCTCAATGGTGTGAGTTGGATTAAGTGAGCCAAATGGGTCTTGAAATATCATTTGTACGCGGCTGCGGTAATCCAAGATATCTTTACGGCTTTTTAGGGTAGAGATGTCTCTGCCATTGAACAGTATCTCTCCCTCTGTCGGTGCGTAAACCTTGGTCATCAATCGGGCGCAGGTGCTTTTCCCGCAGCCTGATTCTCCAACCAGCGCCAATGTTTTACCGGCATGCAAATCAAAACTCACCCCATGTAGTGCTCTAAAGATTGCTTCTTTGCCAAATCCACCGCCGACGGTGAACTCTTTAACGAGGTTTTTCACTTGAAAAATAGGTTGTGACATGGAGCTCTCCTAGCACGTAGTCGCGTGCGCATGTTCGTGAATGTTAGGGAAAGAACTCCATAGCTTTTGGGTATAGGAGTGCTGAGGGTTGTTACGAATCTCATAGGCTTGGTTGATTTCAACGATCTGGCCGTGGCGCATGATGGCAATGCGGTCACATAGCTGGCTCATTAGTGCGAGGTCGTGGGTGATGAACAGTATCGAAAACCCAAACTCTTCTCTGAGTTGGTGTATTTGCTGCAGAATTTCGCGTTGTACAACCACATCAAGCGCCGTTGTCGGCTCGTCCATGATGATCAGCTTCGGGTTAAGGGCGAGAGCAATGGCAATCACCAAACGCTGACGCATGCCGCCACTGAACTGATGCGGATATTCGGTGAGGCGGTTACGAGGAATGTTTACAAGGTCGAGGAGCTTCTCTGCACGATCTTTAGCTTGTTCGTTGGTCATTCCTTTGTGATAACGTAAAACATCAGCGAACTGCTCTTTAATGGTCAGTACAGGATTGAGTGAGTTCATCGCACTTTGGAAAACCATGGCGATTTCGCTCCAGCGCAAGGTGTTCAAGTGGTCGTCAGATAAACCGAGCAGATCTTGCCCGTCGAACAGTATCTTCCCTCCAGAGATGAAAGCAGGCGGTTTGTGTAAACGGTTAATGGCAAACGCGATGGTACTTTTTCCGCACCCTGATTCGCCAGCCAAACCAAAAATCTCGCCTTGGCCTATGCTAAAGCTTACGGATTTTACGGCATTAAAATCGCCGTCATCGGTGATGTAATCGACACATAGATTCTTCACTTCGAGAAGTGGTTTATCTGGATTTTCCCTAGACATGATAAATACTCAGTTATGATATTGATAACTATTATCATTAGCATGAAGTGAATTTAGTGAAAGCGATGAGCACAAAAAGAATGAAGTGCCTCGAAATTTATCTTGGGTTATTTCACGAAGTTTCAGTGAGAAACAAGAAATGAGAACGGGGAAAATGAGAGGTGGATCAAACCACATTTCTTATGGGGAATCTTGTAAATGTAATTGCAGAAAATGGCTTTGGCAAAGTTTAAATGAGGCATTTATTAATTAGCTTTGTGAAGCGTCGGAATCATCACATTTCAGTACAGAATGTCTTAACAAGTGAAATAGCATTTGCTACAGATTACCTGTCCATTACATGGTGCTTTTCGGAGGAAAACATGTCCATTAATTCTATCAACCATGATGAAATGACAAATATTGCAAACAAGTGGGATGCTGAAGAAGAAGTATCTTTCAAACCAGAAAAGAAAATGAAGTCCGCTGAAGCTCGTCGTCGTATTGAAGCTCTAAGAGAAATTAGAGAAAGCGGTTTTAGTCTGGAAGAAGCGAGGGAACTAGGTCTTATTCACTAAGGACCCCTATTGCATTTAAGAGGGTGGCGCACCGCCACCCTTTGATTTATATGACTTTTTAAAAGGGCTGTGAGTTTTTTATAAGTAAACCATGCTCCTTGTCTCCCACCATTTATATCCATTGTCCTGCCTTTACATTGCTTGTTCCCGACTAAAAACATGCTCATGGCATACTCTTGAACTAAGTTGTTTGACAGCAATATGCAACGCCACTAATTTTAAAGTTAAAGCAAAAATATGCGATGTCGTTGGTAAGGAGAAGGCTATGTCTAATTCTGTGGCTAAAGCCAAAGAAGTGCTGTTTTATGAACCTGAAGATCCAAACGGATACCTGTCAAATTTTGCAGCTTGTCCCATCAAGGTTAACGATCAAGTTTGGGCAACCAGCGAACATTATTATCAAGCGATGAAATTTGCTTCTGAAGCGTTACGCAATACTATTTTGGAAGCCAGTACCCCTGCTGAAGCGTTCTCTTTAAGTCGTGATTATGAAGACCAAGTTCGAGAAGACTGGTATGACATTCGTGTTGAAGTGATGCAGTTCATTGTGACTGAGAAGTTCAGACAGAACCCCCAGTTTGCGTTGTTTCTGACTAACACCGGAGATTCGGTGATCAAAGAGCATTCTCATAAAGACCATTTTTGGGGCGATGGTGGTGATGGAACTGGTGAGAACCGCTTAGGTGAAATTTTGATGGCGGTGCGACAACAGCTTCGTAATCAACAACTGCATTTGATTGCTTCGCACTAACCTATCGAGTACAAGTTCAAAGATAGTTTCCCTAAACGTTAAATTTTAAAGGCCGCTCTGCAATTTAATATTAAGCTAGACTAAGCAGAGCGGCCTTTTCGTTGCAAGTCGAGCTAAGGTGACTAAGAGTAGAAAAGTGCTCTACAACGTCAACTAGGCGCTATTACAGATAAATGAAGGATCTATAAGTACCCTTGCACGATGTCATCGAGCTGACCATCGTCTTTCATTTGGTCGAGACGTTGGTTGATGAAGCTTTGCAGCTTAGGATCCATCTCAGGGTCAAACGCCAAATGGATAGGGTAGTTATTGATCACTGAACCAAAATCTTGCATCTGGTAATCATCAATACTTAACTTCTGCTCGTTTAGGTTGTATTTGATTCTCGATTCCATCTCAACAAAAACGGTATCGCCCGGAGTTCGGTTTAATACACGAAAAGCCGCGCTGTAATCTTTAACTCGAATCTCGTTGAGCTTACCTTGTTTGATGTAAGGCTCTAGGTTTGGATATTCGAATCCCACCAGCAAGACCACCGCTTTTCCGTTTAAATCGTCGATAGTATTGAACTCAAATGGTTCCTTGCCACTGCTGAGTAACACGTGTTTTACATTGTAAATTGGATCTTTAGACAGGTTTACAGATTGGATATTTCCCCAACTAGGACTGCCGTAGGTTACCCAGTTTGGATTCTCTCTCGCGTCGAGCTTATCAATCATGCGGTTGAAAGGGTAGGTGTGGTAATCGATCTCGTATTGGCTGTCATCAAATACGGCCTCAACAATATCCGAAACCATTCCTCTGTGAGATGACCCGTCAGTTTCGATCTGAAAAGGTTGCGCTTGGCTCGCAATAATGTAGTAGTGAACAGGTTCGCTTGCAAAAGCATAACTGCTTGAAAACAAACTGACTATGGATGCAAATATAAGATGTTTTTTCATAACCTTCCCTAGTTATTTGATGAATGACTACTATTATACTAGTTGAGTAATTGTAGTTTGCTAGGATAACAATAATGGTAATTTGTGTATGGTGACAAAAGGAAAACGCTATATTGGACTCTCCCGACAGTTGATCGGGACTATAATAGCAATCAGCACCTTATTCACAGTTATAGTGACAGGTCTAGGGTTGTATGTGGAGTACCAAAGTCGAGTTTCTTTTATCAGTTCTCAGATCGAACAGGTTAAGGCTGGCTATCTTTCGGGTTTAACGTCCAGTTTGTGGGTTGAAGATCGAGAGCAACTGTTTGTGCAAGCCGAAGGTATCTCCCGCTTACCCTCGGTTAGTTACCTTCTTATCGAAAGTCCCGATGAAAAAATTCTAGAATTAGGTCAAAAGACCTCAGGTCAGTCTTATTCCCAGTCTTGGGAAATGGTGCACCAGATGGGGGGGACAGATTTCCCATTAGCGACGCTCACGGTGCAATCTGATTTGAGCATGATCCTCAACGACTTTGAAGAACGAGTTTTACTATTGCTCGCCTTCGAAGCCGTTAAAATCTTCTTATTGTCTCTGGTTTGCTTAACGATCGTCTATCGCCTCGTGGTCAAACGCTTAATGACTATGTCTTCCCAGATCAACCAGCAACAGGTTGAAGACAACAAACCACGCTTCATAACGCCAACCGATTCTACTTATAGAGACGAGATCTCGACACTAGAGAGTAGCTATAACCAGTCTGTTGAACGTATTCGTCAACAATACCAAGAACTGGAAAAAGCCAAAGATGTCGCTGAGGTTGCCAACCGCAACAAAAGTGAATTTCTTGCCAACATGAGCCACGAGATCCGCACCCCGATGAATGGGATTATCGGACTGTCGTCTCTACTCTCTGAAATGGATATGCCGAAAGAGCAAAAAGAGTATGTCGATATGCTCAATACCTCTTCGCTTACTCTCCTTGATCTAATTAACGACATTCTCGACTACTCGAAGATAGAAGCGGGTCGTTTAGAACTGCAACAAGAACCAATGAAGATGATGGGTATTGCTGCCGATGTTGAATCGACGTTTAGAGTTAAAGCCGAGCAGAAAGGGCTCAGGTTCCAACTGGCGATTGATCCTAAGATCCCAACTATGGTGATTGGCGATGGCACCCAGCTAAGACAAGTGCTTAATAACCTAGTCGGCAACGCCATCAAATTTACCGAGCATGGTCATGTCACACTCTCACTTCGCTTGGAAGAAGTCATAGAGCCAGACCAAAAGCTCAGAGTGAAATTTGAGGTAACTGACAGTGGTATTGGTATTGCTGAAGACAAGCAACAATCGGTGTTCGATAAGTTTCAACAAGCCGACGGCAGCACCACCCGTATTTACGGAGGCACCGGGCTTGGTCTGACGATATGCGATAAGATCGTGACCTTAATGGGCAGCAAGCTTGAGCTAACCAGTGTCGTAGGTAAGGGGAGTACATTCTACTTTACCGCTGACTTTGACCCGAGCTTGGACGTTGACGAAAGCAATATCGATTTTAATAAAGTTTCGGTACTTCTGGTTGATGATAGTCAGCTGAATATGCGTATTACCTCAACACAGCTTCAATCATTCGGCGTTAAGTCTGAGTGCTGTGAAACCGCGACCCAAGCGTTAGAGCTTGTTTCGGAGTCTGTGGCGAAGTCATTGCCTTATGATCTGGTGCTGATTGATAAAGTGATGCCGTCTATTGATGGATTCCAGTTAGCAAGAAGCTTGATTGAGCGTTTTGACAAAGCGTGTCCTAAGCTGGTGATGATCTCTGCAGACCCACGAAAACAAGATGAAGCGCGCGCTAAACAAGTGGGTTTTGTTGCCTACATTGCTCGCCCTTATCAAGACAACCAGCTTAAATGGACGTTGAGTGAAGTTCTCGCGAGAGCAGCGGATACCTCAAACTTTACTTATCCAAATAGAGGTGAGGTCGCGTTCAAAGACAATGAACCAGTACCATTAACCAAACCAACGGGTTCTGTTGAAGCGACACCAACGGCTTCTGTCACAACCACACAAACAGACAAACAAGCTCCAATCAAAGAAGAGCCAGAACCAGTGGCTGCTTCGTTTAGTGGCAAAGTATTGGTCGTTGAAGACTCGCGAGTGAACCAACAAGTCGCCAAGATGATGCTCAAGAAGCTTGGGTTTGAGGTTGATATTGCCGATAACGGGGAAATTGGTGTCGAGAAGTTTAAGGCCAATGACTATGTGATGATCTTTATGGATTGCCAGATGCCGGTTCTCGACGGTTTCGAAGCGACTAAACAGATCCGAGCGCTCGAAGAGGGTTCTTCAAAGCACATTCCTATCGTTGCGCTGACGGCCAACGTCGTGCAGCGAGACAAGCATTTGTGCTTCGATGTAGGCATGGATGAGTTTTTACCAAAACCGGTTAATCAAGGGAAACTGAGAGAGATCGTTGCCAGTTTTTTATCTAAGGAAAGCGATTCGACCAAAGAAGAAGATGAGCAAAAGATTGTTTAGTTAGTGCCTCATCAAACGCAACCGTTGAAAATAAAAACTCCGACTGAATCAGTCGGAGTTTTTGTATGTGCTCGCTTTTTCTTCCTAAGCCTAAACCTAGGCAAATAATCATGTGACGCTAACCAATGCTATCAATATGAATGACCACAGAGTCTGGGCGCCAGTACTCCAACTCGCAATCCATTAATTCACCGTCCTGTTTGTAGTTCACTCGGCAGATCTTCAAAACGGGCTGGCCCTCTGCCAAATTCAGCGCCTTGGCGACATGCGCAGGGGCAGAAGTGGGAATCACATCAAAGCGCGAGCGTTGGGTCTCGTAGCCATACTTTTCTCGGTAGATACCTGTCAGTGACATAGTGAGGTTTTCCGACAGTACTTTTTCAAACAACGGCGCTTTTAAGACGTTTTCAACAAACAGCACCGCTCTGCCATCAATAAATCGTAATCGCTCAATCACATGTATCGGGGTTATCTGCTCTATCTCTAATGCCTTGGCGTAATCGCCTGCCGCCATCTCTGTACGGGTACTCAGCAGTTGTGTTTCAGCAATACGATGCTGTTCGCGAATCATTTGATGAAAGTGAGAGCGTGACAGCGGGTTGTAGCGGATACGTTCGGGTGACACATACCAGCCACGACGCTCTTCTCTGTATATCAAACCTTCGGTTTCCAGAGACACCAACGCATCTTTGAGCGTGATTCGCGTGGTGGAAAACAGTTCGCTAAGGTTTCTTTCTGATGGCAGTTTTTGCCCTTCAATGAAGATACCTGATTGAAGCTGCTCTCGAATACTCGCCTTAATTCTTCCTAACTGTGTCCCTGACTGCCCGGTGCCCAATGTTCTCATTACTGATCTAGTCCATAAGTTCGTGTGCTTAATAAGGTAAACCATGGAGTTAACAGGAATGTGACAGTAAACAAGGGCTTATTGTCATATGAGTGAAATATAACTGCCACGTAAATGCACTCGAACTGTCAAATAAGTTGCGCGAAAGCGTCACACTCCGGCGATAGCATACAAAACGAACTTACTGACCTAGTCCAGAAGGATAGAGACAATGAAAACTTTGCTTAGCCGTTCAACTGTATCGCCAGCCAAACTTATGGGTTCATCTACAAAGCTAATAGGTGCAACATTAATAACGGCAACACTTTCAATGCCAGCGATGGCGAAAGATGCTGATCTTGAGTCACTGATTGAAGCCGCTCAAAAAGAGGGTGCAGTTTACAGTGTGGGTATGCCAGACAGTTGGGCAAACTGGAAAGGCACATGGACTGACCTGAAAGCAAACTACGGTTTGAAGCATCAGGATACTGACATGAGCTCGGCGCAAGAGATCTCTAAATTTGAAGCAGAGAAGAAAAACGCAACCGCAGATATCGGTGATGTTGGTTTTGCTTTTGCACGTGTCGCTGTGAAAAAAGACGTAACACAGCCATACAAGCCAACGACTTGGAATGACATTCCAGACTGGGCGAAAGACAAAGATGGTCACTGGGCTCTGGCTTACACAGGTACTATCTCGTTCATTTCAAACAACAACCTTGTTGAAGATGCACCAAAATCTTGGAGTGACCTACTAGAAGGCGACTACAAAGTCACAGTCGGCGATGTCGGCGTAGCAGCGCAAGCAAACAACGCGATTCTAGCGGCAGCATTCGCTAATGGCGGTGATGAATCAAACCTAAAACCTGCGATTAAATTCTTTGGTGAACTAGCGAAGCAAGGCCGCCTGTCTTACACCGACCCAAGCATCGCGAACCTTGAAAAAGGCGAAGTGGAAGTGGCAATCATGTGGGACTTCAACGCACTGAACTACCGCGACAAGATTGACCGTGAGCGCTTTACAGTCAGCATTCCACAAGATGGCTCAGTGATTTCTGGTTACACCACCATCATTAACAAATACGCACAAAACCCAAACGCGGCGAAGTTGGCTCGTGAATACATCTTCAGCGACCAAGGCCAAATCAACCTAGCAGAAGGTTACGCGCGTCCAATCCGTAGCAGCGTTACGCTACCTCAATCAGTACAAGACAAGCTGATCTCGAACGAGCAATACAGCAACGTTCACCCAGTAACTGACTTCTCAGCATGGGAAAAGTCAGCACGTCGCCTGCCACGCCAATGGCAAGAAAGTGTGTTGATTCACCAACAGTAATTCGTATTCAAAACAAGCAATAGAGAATAGACCATGAGCAATAAGGTTATCCTTGTTGTTCTAGATGGATTGAACTATCAGGTAGCCCGTGATTGCATGGGCTACCTGAACGGTCTTCTAGAACTAAGCGATTTGCAGACAAAACAGGGCGATTCGCAAAGCAACCAAGGCGATTTGCACAATAAACAGAGCAACTTGCAAAACATGAGCACGCAAAAAAACAAGCTGCGTGCCACGCTTTACCCTGTGCAGTGTGAGCTGCCGTCAATGTCCCGTCCATTGTATGAGTGCATCCTGACCGGTGTTCGCCCTGTCGAGAGTGGCATCGTCAACAATCAAATTGTGCGTTTGTCGAATCACGAGTCGGTATTTAGCTTGGCGAAGTCGCAGAACAAAGTGACGGCAGCTGCGGCTTACCATTGGGTGAGCGAGTTATATAACCGAGCGCCATTTGATGCAGCACGCGACCGTTTCACAAACGATGAAACCATGAACATCCAACACGGTTGTTTCTACCACTGGGACCACTACCCAGATGAAGCCTTGTTCTTGGATGCAGAGCATCTGCGCGTCACTCATCAACCGGATTTCTTATTGATTCACCCAATGAACATTGACGACATGGGACATAAGCACGGGCTGGACTCTCGCCAGTATCGCAATAGTGCACGTGGCGCGGATATCTACCTATCAAACTATCTTGAGAAATGGGTAGACGATGGTTATCAAGTGATCATCACTAGTGACCATGGCATGAACAATGACTTGTCTCACGGTGGCATTTTGCCTGAAGAGCGCGAAGTGCCTTTCTTTGTGATTGGCGATAAGTTTACACACCAAGAATGTTCAGTGAAACAGACCGACATCTGCGGCAGCGTCTGTCAGTTACTCAACCTTGAACACGATAAATCTTACAATCAGGAATTGTTGGCCTTATGAGCAGTTCTATAATTACGCAGAGCGATGGCTCTGCGCTTCAACCTAAAACTAAATCTTTGTTTCAACGCCTCAAGCCCGCTTTGTGGCTTGCGCCTTTCGCGCTGTTTTTCTATCTGTTCCAACTGGCACCTATGGTTTGGGTGCTGATCAACAGCTTCTTCTATGACGATGAGCTCTCTCTCGAAAACTATTCTGAAATATTCGATTCTGCTTTCATGATGCAGGCTTTTGGCAACAGTTTATGGTTGTCGATTTGGTCGAGCATTGTTGGCTTGGCGATTGCGACTCTGTTGGTCTCTTCATTGCGCCGTGTTGATTCTAAAATCCGCGATGCGGTGATCGCGTTTACCAATATGAGCAGCAACTTCTCTGGTGTGCCTCTGTCGTTCGCATTCATCATCATCTTGGGCACCAATGGTGCGATTACCTTATTGCTCAAGCAGTATGGATTGCTGGGTGATTTCGACCTTTACGGCAAGTGGGGCTTGCTGGCGATTTACATCTACTTCCAGATCCCATTGGCGGTGTTGTTGCTGTATCCAGCGTTTGATGCTCTGAGTGACGACTGGCAAGCAGCTTCGGCACTGCTTGGTGCGAAAACTTGGCAATACTGGACCAAAATCGCGCTGCCTGTGCTGTCTCCGGCCTTGTTCGGCACTTTCATCATCTTAATTGCCAATGCGATTGGCGCGTATGCGAGCGTGTATGCGTTAACCGCGGGCAACTACAACGTGATTACGATTCGGATCGCGAGCTTGGTATCGGGTGACTTGTTCTTAGAGCCAAGCCTAGCTGCCGCAATTTCCGTGATTTTGATGGCGATGCTGGCCTTCATCACCGTGATTAACCAATGGCTGATCAGCAAAAGCTACGCAGGGAAGAGAAAGTAATGAACACCGTAAATACTCGCTTTCACAAAACGGTTGTCTATTCGATTGTTGGCATCATGATGATCCCGATCTTAGCGACCTTTATCTACTCGATCTCCTCTCGATGGGGCGCAACGATCCTGCCGGATGGCTTCACGTTAGATTGGTACATCAACCTGCTGACGGATCCTCGCTTCTTACAAGCCTTTGGTCGCTCACTGTTTATCTGTGTGGCAGCGCTGTCATTGAGTGTGGTGTTGGTTCTGCCTGCGATTTTCGTGGTGTTTTACTATTTCCCGAAACTCAACAAGGTGATGAATATCCTGATCTTATTGCCATTCGCTGTGCCGCCTGTGGTGTCGTCGGTGGGTTTGCTTCAACTGTACGCTGATAGCGAAATCTCACTGATAGGTACACCATGGATTCTGATTGGTACCTACTTCACCATCGCGCTGCCATTTATGTACCGCGCGATTGCCAACAGCTTTGAAGCAATCAACCTGCATGACCTGATGGACGCGGCACACCTGCTTGGCGCGAGTACCACCAAGGCATTCTTGCTGATTATTTTGCCAAACCTTAAGAAAGGCTTAATGGCGTCACTGTTCTTGTCGTTCTCGTTCCTATTGGGCGAGTTCGTGTTCGCCAACATCTTGGTAGGAACACGCTACGAGACACTGCAAATCTACCTATACAACATGCGTCAAACCAGCGGCCACTTCACGTCAGCCCTTGTGATGACGTACTTCCTGTTTATTTTCTTACTGACTTGGTTGGCAAGTCGTTTCAGCCAGGGAACAAAATAATGAGCTATGTAAATGCGAAAAACCTCACCAAGCGCTTTGGTGACAACACAGTGTTTGAAGACATTGAATTTTCCATCGAGAAGGGCGAATTCATTACTCTGCTTGGCCCAAGTGGCTGTGGTAAATCGACTCTACTGCGTAGCTTGGCAGGTTTGAATCCGGTCGATGGTGGCGAGATCTGGGTCAACGGTGAAGAGATAACTCACCAAGTGCCGCAACAACGTGGCATCGGCATGGTGTTTCAATCTTATGCCCTGTTCCCTAACATGACGGTTGAAGGCAACATTGCGTTTGGCCTGAAAATGAAAAAGCTTGCTGCTGACGAGATTAAACGTGAAGTGGCGAAAGTGATTGGGCTGGTGGAATTAACGGGCAAAGAGAAGTTCTACCCGCATCAGTTATCGGGCGGTCAGCGTCAGCGTGTCGCCTTGGCAAGAGCCTTGGTAGTGAAGCCGCGTATTCTGCTACTTGATGAGCCGCTTTCGGCGCTGGATGCGAAGATCCGTAAACACCTACGCCAACAGATCCGAGATATTCAAAAAGAGATGAATCTGACCACGATCTTCGTGACTCATGATCAGGAAGAAGCAATGATCATGTCTGACCGTATCTTCTTGATGAACAAAGGCGAGATCGTACAAGCGGGGACACCCGAAGAGATTTACACTCAACCTGCCAATGAGTTCGTAGCGGGCTTCATGGGCCACTACAATCTGGTGCAAGCGAACAAAGCCAAGCAACTTTTCAATATTGAAACAGAGTGGAAAGTGGCGATTCGACCTGAATCTATCTACGTTAAAGAGCAAGGCCGACAGTATGGCGAACACATCTCTGCGCCGAAAACGGGTACCATTCGCAACCATCAGCTGTTGGGCAACGTGATTCGCTACCAAGTGGATGTCGATGAATGTGAATTAACGGTCGATCTATTGAACCGTTCCTCTGAGCGACTGTTGGCAAACGGCAGCCAACTTGAACTCCTGTTTAACCTTAACGAAATTCAACCCGTGAGAGCCTAAGATGTTCAAACCTTTGTATGTATTTGATATGGATGAAACGCTGATCAATGCTGATGCAGCAATGCTTTGGAATGAGTTCTTGGTTGAAAAGGGCATTGCCACTGCGCCCAACTTTATTGAAGAAGATAAGCGCTTAATGGGCCTGTATTCGGAAGGTAAACTGAATATGGAAGATTACCTAACATTTTCCATGCAACCACTGGCCGACATGCCAACAGAGCAAGTCACAGCATTGGTCGAAGAGTGTGTTGAACAGCATATTTTGCCTAAACAGTTCAAGCAGTCGAAACCTTTGATTGAGCAGCTTGAGAGTGATGATATCGATATGTTGATCATCTCTGCCAGCGTGACTTTCTTAGTGGAAGCGGTGGGTCGTAAGATTGGTATCGAGAATGCACTAGGTATTGATTTGATTGAAAACCAAGGCCGTTTTACTTCTCAAATATCAGGCGTACCAAGCTATCGTGAAGGCAAAGTGACGCGTTTAAAAGAGTGGTTAGACAATCAAGAAACCAATTACTCAGATATCCACTTTTATACCGATTCAATCAATGACTTACCTTTGTGTGAGCATGCTGATTTTGCCTATCTGGTGAATCCGTGTCCGCGTTTAAAAGCGTTAGCTGACCAACCGAACTGGTCGATCCTCGACTGGGATTAACGCGAACCTTATATTCGAATTAGGTTCTTTCTAGAACTCATCAAGCCGCTGACGACAGCGGCTTTTTTGCATCATCAGTCTAATATTCGATTTATCACCTTAGCTGACAAAAGTACGTATGTAACAATTCAATAACATCTATTGCTCTGCTGTAAATCAAACCACCATCTTTCAATCCCTTGATAGCACTCACTTTGTTGTTGTGAGGGTTTGTGTGTAACAAATATTTTACAATTTGACGGGTTTTTAGCGTTATTGCCCATTTCCTTCGATGCATTCCAATCTTTCCGCTTGTGGGCCAAATTTAATTAAGGACAAAAAACACGTAATACAAACCAATAGGTACAAGGAGAAAGTTCATGGTGGATACATACAACCCGCTTGGCACGGATGGATTCGAGTTTGTTGAATACACGGCCGTTGACCACAAGGGAATTGAGCAACTTAAAGCGTTGTTTGTGTCACTTGGTTTTGCTGAGGTCGCCAAGCACCGCTCAAAAGAGGCTTGGCTGTATCGACAAGGTGACATCAACTTTATCGTCAATGAACAGCCACACAGCCAAGCGGAAGCGTTCGCCAAGGTACATGGTCCATCGGTATGTGGCATGGCTTTTCGTGTCAACGAGGCAACGGCTGCAATGGAGCAAGCTTTCAAGGGCGGTGGTGAAGAGTACAAAACAGAAATAGGGCCGATGGAGCTGAGCATTCCGGCTATTTACGGCATCGGTGAGAGCCTGCTCTATTTTGTGGATCGTTATGGCAAGCAGAGCATCTATGACGTCGATTTCCGATTCTATGACGATGCGGAAGAGCGTATGGCCGAAGCCAATGTTGGTTTGTTCGAAATCGACCACCTCACGCATAACGTGAAGCAAGGCAATATGGATGTGTGGTCTGGGTTCTATGAGCGTCTTGGCAACTTCCGCGAGATTCGCTACTTCGACATCGAAGGCAAGCTGACAGGCCTTGTGAGCAGAGCCATGACCTCACCGTGTGGCAAAATCCGCATCCCTATCAATGAGTCTTCCGACGACAAATCACAAATCGAAGAGTTCATTCGTGAATACAACGGCGAAGGTATTCAACACATCGCACTCGCCACCGATGACATCTACAAAACAGTGAAAACCCTGCGTGATCGCGGCATGGACTTTATGCCAACCCCAGATACCTACTATGAGAAAGTTGACGATCGTGTAAAAGGCCACGGGGAAGATACCGACCTGCTGCGTGACCTGCGTGTTCTGATTGATGGCGCACCGACCAAAGACGGCATCTTGCTGCAAATTTTCACGCAGACAGTAATCGGGCCTGTGTTCTTTGAAATCATTCAGCGTAAAGGCAATGAAGGCTTTGGCGAAGGTAACTTCAAGGCGTTGTTTGAATCGATTGAAGAGGACCAGATTCGTCGAGGAGTATTAGACGATGCATAAATGGATCTCGTTTCCTCATCGGGAGGGGGTGTGCTCTAAACAAGCGCACGCCGATTTTCCCGAAGAGGCAATTTATGAGCGAGAAGCGGGTCGGAGTGGTTTCTTCGGCCCTGCCGCTCACTTTCATCACCAACATGCCCCAACAGGTTGGTCGGAATGGGAGGGTGATCTGCGCCCTCGCGCTTTTGATTTCACGCTGGTGGAAAAATCCAGCCAGATAACGCCTTGGGCTGTGCCTCATCTTTTGCACAATGCGGACTGCAAAATTCGTGTGTGGCGCATGGACGAGAAGATGGATTTCTTGGTGCGTAATTCCGACGGTGATGAGCTGTTGTTCATTCACCAAGGCAGCGCTGATCTCTATTGCGACTATGGCCATTTAGAAGTGAGTGAAGGGGATTACGTGATGATCCCGCGCTCAACCAACTGGCGTTTAGAGCCAAGCGAGCCGATGTTTATCTTGATGATAGAAAACACCGACGCGGCTTATTCCTTGCCAGAGAAAGGCATGGTCGGCAATCACGCGGTGTTTGATCCTGCTGTGCTCGACATACCTTCAATCAATGATCAATTCCGCGCTCAGTATTCAGAAAACCAGACTCAGGTTCAGGTGAAACGCCACGACAAAGTCAGTGTCATCACCTATCCGTTCAACCCATTGGACGCAATTGGCTGGCATGGCGACTTAGCGGTGGTGAAAGTGAATTGGCGTGATATCAGACCGTTGATGTCACATCGCTACCACTTGCCACCTTCTGCGCATACGACGTTTGTTGGCGCTGGATTTGTGGTGTGCACCTTTGTGCCACGCCCGATTGAGAGCGACCCTGGTGCATTGAAAGTACCGTTCTACCACAACAATGATGACTACGACGAAGTGCTGTTCTATCACGCTGGTGACTTTTTCAGTCGCGACAACATTGAAGCGGGCATGGTGACTTTCCACCCTGCGGGCTTCACTCATGGGCCTCACCCTAAAGCCTTTAAGGCAGGTCAGGCGCATAAGAAGAAGTTTACCGATGAAGTCGCGGTGATGATCGATACTCGCCATGCGCTGCAGTTCTCTGATGAACTCGATAGCGTTGAGAACAAAGAATATGTCTATAGTTGGCAAGACTCTGGTTTGAAAGAAATGGCTGACGATAAGAAATAAGGGACAAGGATGAAATTAGCAACCAAGAAAAATGGCACTCGCGATGGCCTGTTGATGGTCGTAAGTAAAGATCTTAAACAATGTGTACCTGCCACCGAAATCTTCCATGCGATGCATCTGGCGCCAACCATGCAGGTAGCATTGGATAACTGGGACAGCGTGGCTTCTCAGTTAGAAGAGTTATACACCTCGTTAAACAACGGGCATGTGACTGGCAGTGAAGTGTTTGCACCTCAGTACTGTGAATCACCTCTACCACGCGCATATCAATGGGCTGATGGCAGCGCGTATGTAAACCACGTTGAACTGGTGCGTAAAGCGCGTGGCGCTGAAATGCCAGAAAGCTTCTGGGTCGATCCACTCATGTATCAAGGCGGCTCAGACGCGTTTATCGGTCCTCGTGACAACATCGAATTTGCCAGCGACGAGTGGGGCATCGATTTCGAAGGTGAGGTCGCGATTGTGACCGGTGATGTGCCTATGGGTGCCAGTGCTAAACAAGCGCACGATTCGATTCGCTTGCTGATGTTGGTGAATGATGTGTCGCTGCGTGGTTTGATTCCGGCTGAACTCGCTAAGGGTTTTGGTTTCTTCCAGTCTAAACCGTCTTCGGCGTTCTCTCCGGTTGCCGTTACACCTGATGAGCTAGGTGAACAGTGGAAAGGCAGCAAGGTTCATCTACCGTTGATATCGACCTACAACGACCAGCCTTTTGGTTGTCCGAATGCGGGCGTCGATATGACTTTCAATTTTGCTGAATTAGTAGTCCATGCTGCGAAAACTCGTCCACTATCGGCCGGTGCAATCATTGGCTCAGGCACGGTTTCCAATAAGCAAGGGACTGACCACGGCACCTCAATTGTCGAGGGCGGCGTAGGCTATTCCTGCATTGCTGAAGTGCGCATGATAGAGACGATTCGAGATGGCAAGCCGTCGACTCAATTCATGTCGTTTGGTGACTCGATCAAGCTTGAGATGTTTGATGCGGCGGGTGATTCTATTTTTGGCGCAATAGACCAAAAAGTGAGCCAGTATCGAGTGGTATAATCCACGTAATAGGATTTCTGTATGAGCGAGAGCATCGTGAACAAGAACATTATACTTTACGGTTACTGGCGCTCGTCCGCAGCCTATCGAGTGCGTATTGGATTAAACCTGAAGCAATTCAACTACGAGTCTAAATCGGTGCACTTGGTGCGTAATGGTGGCGAGCAGCATGATCCACAATATCGCGATCTCAATGCCAGTGAATTAGTGCCGGTGCTGGTGGATGGTGACGTTCAACTCAATCAGTCGCTGGCTATTCTTCAATATCTCGATGAACACTATTTGTGTGAGAGCAGCCCTGACTCCTCGCTCATTCCAGAGCAAACACCACTGCGCTATCAAGCGTTGGCAATGGCTCAGGATATCGCGATGGAAATTCATCCTCTGAATAACCTGCGTGTGCTGCAGTATTTGGAGAGAGAATTATCTTGCGAACAAGAGGTGAAAATGGATTGGCTTCATCATTGGATGAGCCAGGGTTTCCATGCTTTAGAAGAGAAGCTGGCGAAGTATAGAAAAGCGCACGGCGACTCGGTGTATAGCCTCACAGATTCGCCATGTATCGTAGATATCTGCTTAGTGCCGCAAGTCTACAATGCGTTGCGTTTTGATCTTGATATGTCGCCTTATCCGCTAATTAATTCGATTGTCGAAGCGTGTAACCAGTTACCCGCGTTTATTGAGGCGATGCCAGAGAACCAAGCGGATGCGAATGCACCGATGTGAACGTATTGAATTGTTTTTTAATGAACTGGAAACGTTATTTGGATTAAATAACGTTATAATTAAGATTGGGTATATTTAAAGATGTTATGTATTCATTCTTTTCATATTTAATTTCCAATTTTATGAGTATTTATCTCATCTAGCATTAAACGGGCACTAATGAAACAAGCCTCATTATAATTAAATCAAGAGGCTTGTTTAATGGGTCTATATTAGTGAAGTTTATTACTCGATAATATTAGTAATAAACAATACCCTCGCCTTTCGTTATCAGAGTGCCAGCTTCATTGGTGATTATTTTATCTAAATCAAATAATGAACCAATCGCCGCATTACCCAATCCAGCTTCAACGAATTTACAAACGGCATCAATTTTTGGCCCCATAGAACCAGCAGGGAATGAAAATTCTGCTAAACCAGCAGGCGTTGCTTGCTTCATTTCTGCTTGGTCTTCTTTACCATAGTTACGGAAAATCGACCCATCGGTTAAGATAATAAATAAGTCGGCATGGATTTTTTCAGCCAGCAGTTCAGCCGTAAGATCTTTGTCAATCACGCACTCTACGCCAGTACTCTTACCTTGCTCAATACTCACGGGAACACCGCCGCCGCCACAAGCGATAACAAGGTTTTCTGTATCTAGAAGAGTTTCAATTTGCTGAATTTCAACAATGCTTTTTGGCATAGGAGAAGGCACAACGCGACGGTAGTACTCGCCATCAGCTTTAAATTGCATTGTGCTTTGAGCCATTAACTCTTTAGCTCGTTGCTCTGTATATACAGGGCCAACAAATTTAGTCGGGTTAGCAAACGCAGGGTCTTTTTTGCATACTTCAGTTTGCGTGACTAGCGTCGCTACGTCTAACTCAGGATCAATGTTTCTTAGCTCTTGTTGTAACATGTAGCCCACCATGCCACAAGTTTGAGAGCCGAGTACATCCATTGGGTATGGGGTAGTCTCTGGCGAATATTCGCTATAAGCCGCGTTTTGTTCCATCAACAAACCTACTTGTGGGCCATTACCATGAACGATAACAATCTCATGCTCGCGTGCGATTGCAGCAATACTCGCCGCTGATTTGATTATATTTTCACGTTGGTTCTCAGCCGTTAATGCTTGGCCTCTTGCTAAAAGAGCGTTACCGCCTAAAGCTAATACTATGCGCATGATAATGTCTCCGATCATTTAATAATGATTTTATTTATTTTACGTAGGGATTAACCGCTTGTTTATAATTAAACTCAAGCTTATTAATAACAATGACTAGATTTTTTAATTACTCTTAAGTAATTAACATGCCGAGATAGTATGGGAAAATAACTGTTCTAATTGTGATAGCTATCAAACTATCATTTCACTAGAAATAGAGCTGTGGGAGCGGAAATTATTATAATTCGATTAAATATCCATAAGCTGGGATACAATCCAGTGGTGGACTCTTTTTTTGTATAAATGATTCGTCTTTAGTGAATATTATCTCAGCCCCAAAAATGAATAATTTAACATTTTTGTTTTAAATATGACGTTCAGATCTCATTAAGAACTTTAGAAACGGTACGGGGCAAAACTGAGGCGAGGGTTCACGAGCTTAAAGAGTAGTTTAGATTCGGTTTTTATTGGCCAATCAAGGGCTGCTTAAAGTGTTCAGTGTTTAATGCTTCTCCCGTTGCTTGCTTCACTCCGTCATCGGTTTTCAATCGGCTGCCTTTACTTCAGATATTATTTGACAGCCAAGTGAAAAGTGGAGATAGCTTGCTACGTTCTAGGCCTAATTGCTAAAGCGACACAACGCGCTTTATCTCTTCCAAGACCTCGGCGTTAGCGATAGCCCCGAGGTTTTCTACATCCTTGCCATTTACTACCTGTTTCACTGCTAGCTCCACAAGCTTGCCCGACCGTGTTTTTGGCACATCGCTGATCGCAAATATCTGGCTTGGTACATGCCTCGGCGAACAGGAGGATTTGAGTTTGCTTTTGATGGCTGTCAGTAACTCATCATCTAGATCCACACCTTGTTGTAGTTGAACAAACAGCCATATCTGTTCGTTGCGGTCGATGTCTTTACCGACTGCTATCGAGTCAACAATGCCGTCAATGGTGTTCACTTGTTGATAGATTTCAGCGGTACCAATTCGCACGCCACCGGGGTTGAGTGTGGTGTCGCCTCGCCCATAGAACAAATAGCCACCATGCACGCTCTGTGCGACTTCGTCACCGTGATGCCACACATTATCGAATCTATCCCAATAAGTGCTGTGATAGCGCTCTCCGGTGTCATTCCAGAAGCCAACAGGGAAGTTGGGTAGGGAATTTGTACACACCAGTTCGCCGCGTTCGTGATTGACCTTTTGACCCGACGAATTGAACACCTTGATGTCGACGCCAAGCCCGGCCTGTTGGCACTCACCGCGATACACAGGCGAGATAGGGTTGCCTAAAACAAAGCAGCCACAAATGTCCGTACCGCCAGAAATGGACGCTAAATGCAGGTCTTGTTTGATGTGTTTGTAAACATAATCAAACTGCTCTGGGTAGAGCACAGAACCCGTCGAGCACAGTGTTCTTAATTTAGGAAGGTTGTGACTGTCGATCGGTGAGAGTTCCGCTTTCTCAATCGCCTCTAGATACTTGGCTGAAGTGCCAAATGTCGATACATCAGCTCGCTGCGCTAAATCCCACAGAACGTTAGGTTGCGGATAAACTGGGCTACCATCAAATATCACCAAACACGCCCCACTGGCGAGCGCAGATACGTGCCAGTTCCACATCATCCAACCACAAGTGGTGTAGTAGAACACGCGATCGTTTGGCTTTATATCGCAATGAAGCTGATGCTCTTTTAGGTGGTTGATGATAGTGCCACCTACCGAATGCACAATACATTTTGGCTTGCCTGTGGTGCCGGAAGAGTAGAGCACAAACAACGGTTCATTGAAGCCGATACGCACAAATCGAAGAGGTTTTGTCTGATAGTGATTAATGATGCTGTGCCAGCTTAGAATCGATACATCATGTTCAACTTTTTTCTTCTCTAAATCGCTCTTCTCTAAGTCATTACTCGGTTTCAAATAACCGATCTCACACACCTGTTTTAATTCGGTTAAGTGCTCGGTGATTTCACGGTTTTTGTCCGTCATATCGAACGTTTTGCCATTGAAGGTGTAGCCATCACAAGTGAACAGCACCTTAGGTTTCACTTGGCCAAATCGCTCAATCACACTCTCGACGCCAAAGTCAGGCGAGGTTGACGTCCAAATCGCGCCTAAGCTGGTGGTTGCTAACATCGCTATTACGGTTTGTGGTAGGTAGGGCGTATAAGCGGCAACCACATCACCTTGTTGAACGCCACAATCCACGAGCCATTGTTGAACGTTAGAAACTTCCTCACAAAGGGTTTGCCATGTGTAGCTTTGTTGCTCGTCACGCTCGTTCTCAAACCAAATCGCAAGCTCATCAGGCATGGTGTGTGTCAAACGCAGCAAGTTCTCGGCGTAGTTAATTTGAGTATTCGGAAACCACACCGCATCGCGATTTGATTTCGGCTGCTGCCAGCGACTCTCACCTTGAGTTTTGGTGTCATCCCCTTGCGAGCCGACCATTCCACAAAACTGCTATACGTTCTGCCAAAACGACTCGGGATGTTCCACAGACCATTGATGGAGATCCGCATAGTTTTGTAATTCCCGTCCGAGTACGCTCTGTTGATCAAGGCTATCAATGAATTGGGTTACGTTGGCGTCTGCGATACGCTGGTCGCTAGGTTGCCAAATTGGCTTATTGCTCTCGTGCATTCCTTTACCTTTAACAAAAAGTTAACGATTTCAGTCTGGTATTTAGGTTTTACAAAGTCAAAAGATCAGTAAAATAAGGGGTTGCCGGAATTGTGTAAATAAAATGTTACACGATTGCTTGTTTCGAAAAATCGCGCAAATTGGCGGATATAAGGAGTGGAGATAGGCTTAAAGGGAGACATTCGAAAGGAGGTGTGTAATGACTCAATATCATTCTAAGCCCGTGAGCCAAGAGGGATGGGTTGAGTGGAGCCTCGAAGAAGACGCCATTTGGCACGACTTAGTGAAAAGGCAACTGGACGTCATTAATGACCGCGCATGCGATGCCTATTTGCACGGTTTGACCCTGCTGGATCTGCCATTAGACAGAGTTCCCCAGCTTCCAGAGATAAATAAAGTGCTAATGGAAACAACGGGTTGGCAGGTACAGCCTGTACCTGCGTTAATCGATTTCGACCGTTTCTTTGATTTGCTCGCCAACAAGAAATTCCCAGTCGCGACATTTCTGAGAACGCGAGACGAGTTCGATTATTTGCAAGAGCCCGATTTCTTCCATGAAATTTTTGGCCACTGTGCCATGCTCACCAATGCCGATTTTGCGACATTCACTGAGCATTACGGAAAACTTGGCCAAGCAGCCACACCTAAACAGCGTGCGTATCTTGCCCGTTTGTATTGGTTTACGGTTTAGTAAAAGAAGGTCATAGGCTGAAAATCTATGGCGGTGGCATTCTTTCGTCTCCGGCGGAAACCATGTATGCGTTGGGAGGGGACTTGGCCGTTCGTGAGCGGTTTGACCTGCAAACCGTGCTAAGAACGCCTTATCGTATCGATATTATACAACCGAAATATTACGTGATTGATGAGTTATCTGAGCTCTTCAAAATCAGCCAGGAAAACCTATTGCAGCAAGCTGATCTCGCGATAGACGAGGGATTACTACCACCACTTTTTGAACCTAAGGAACCAACACATGTTGAATGAACAAAAATGCGAAGCCTGCAGTATTGACGCAATTGCCCTCAATAAAGATGACCAACAATCTTTACTTTTGGAGTTGTCTGATTGGCAGATCATCGAAAGAGACGGCATCCCACAACTTGAGAAGGTATTTAAGTTTAAGAACTACAAGCAAGCATGGGCTTTCAGTAATAAAGTATCAGAGTTGGCAGAAGAAGAATTCCATCACCCTTCGATCTTATTGGAGTGGGGCAAAGTGACCGTAACGTGGTGGAGCCACTCAATCAAAGGCCTGCACAAGAATGACTTCATCTGTGCCTCACGCTGCGATGTGTTTGCGGTGAGTGAATAGCCTTTTTGGTCTAGATGAGGCTTTTCCGACATCTGTGATGTGATTATCTTATTATTTGGCTCATAAGGTGAGTCGAATAACTGCTTAAACGGCTCATGGTATGAGTTGAATAAGCGATACTTTTGTATCATAGAGCGTAACTTCTCCCAAACTAGCTTGACCTGCATCAGCGACTTGCTGGTTTCTTGCCCCACAACCCCCTCTATTGCTCATAGTATTGGTTTTATGAGGCTGCTCTATGATATATTTCTTGGCCAAGTGTATTACAGACGAAGGCTAATAATGTCTATCAACCTTTCACTCCTTCCACCCAGTGAGAAAAATAAAATCGAACTGGATAAGCAGGCATCGTTTCTTGTATGGAAATTGAAGCAGGCGAAATGTGGCCCTGAAGCCATTGTTGAAGAAGCAATGAAGCTAGGTGATCCAGAAGAAAAGGCTTGGTTTGATCAGTCTGTAGAAAAATACAAACGGGTAATGGGTGTCGCATAAACGCACATAAACCTTACCCAGCAAAGCTGTAGAATTGAAATGACACAGTAATTTGCTAGAATTTGCTCCGTTAATTGAATCAGAGAGAAGATCCCGATGGGAAGAAGTTTTGAAGTGCGCAAGGCCTCAATGGCGAAAACTGCAGGCGCAAAAATTAAAGTTTATTCTAAATACGGTAAAGAGATTTACGTACTGGCTAAGAACGGCAGCTCTGACCCAGACATGAACTTACCTCTTAAGCACCTGATTGCTAAAGCTAAGAAAGACCAAGTACCCGCTCACGTTATCGACAAAGCGATCGATAAAGCGAACGGCGGCGGCGGTGAAGACTTCCAACCAGCTCGTTACGAAGGTTTCGGCCCTGGTGGCACAAGCGTAATCGTTGACTGTCTAACTGACAACGGCAACCGTACTTTCCAAGACGTTCGCCAATGTTTCGTTAAGACTGGCGCGAAAATCGGTGTTGAAGGTACTGTTTCTCACATGTTCGCTCACCAAGCTGTATTCCAGTTTGCTGGCGAAGATGACGAGATCATCCTAGAAACGCTAATGATGGAAGACGTAGACGTGACTGACGTTGAGCTAGAAGACGGTGTTATCACTGTATTCGCTCCAACGACTGAGTTCTTCAAAACGAAGACTGCACTACACACTGCGTTCCCAGAGCTAACTCTGGACGTTGAGGAAATCACTTTCGTTCCTCAAACGACTACGCCAGTAGCTGAAGAAGATTCTGAGAAGTTCCAGAAGTTCTTAGACATGCTTGACGACTGTGATGACGTTCAGCAGGTTTACCATAACGCTGAGCTGTAATATCAATCTATAATTGATAGCTTTGCTCTTGTGAGTAGAATGTAGAATACAAAAAACCGAGCCTAGTGCTCGGTTTTTTTATGCCGTTTATTCAGAGATAGAAGAATTTAAAAGTGTGCCTCTGAGTGTTGGCTGTTTTCTTTGGTCAGCTTCTGTGATTGCTTACTGTTTTTACTCACTGTACCCGTTCGCAGTATCTGTTCGGAACCGCTGGTCGAATTCCCCTTGATCATCGTTCCATGGTAGCGACATGATCCGCCTGGCCTCGTGATCGACTTAGTTAGTCGTTTCAGGTGAAATTGAAGTTTCAGGTAATGGGTTAGGTATCGCTTTGGTTCTTGGCTTACATATCCACGCTGCTAATTTTCGAATCAATGGCAGTACGGTTAGGTTAAGTGTTAATGCGCAAGGCCAAGCAATAAAGAAGCTTTGTAGCCAAATAGGCGGCCATTCGTGGCTGAACCCCATTTTGTAGCCTGAGATAACCCCAGACATAATCATTGCCATGGTCAGGGAAGATAAAATAGCAGTTACCCAAAATTGTTTATTGTTCATTGTATGTTTCTCCCGTGATTTTCTGTTGTTGATGAGATAAGGTTACATCTACCCATTAATGAGAAAAATAGGCACATATAGAAGTATGAATTCCATATTTGGAAACATTGATGATCTGTTCTTATTCTGTGCAGTGGTTGAAGAGGGTTCTTTGCTTTCGGCATCGAAACGCCTGCAATTACCTGTGTCGACCATGTCGCGTCGATTAACCGCATTGGAAGAGCGCCTGAGTATCCGACTTTTAGAAAAGAAAGGTCGTGAGTTGGTGGCCACTAAAGATGGCGAGGCGGCCTTTGCTGCGTTGAGCAGCGGTATGGAGTCGCTGCATCAAGGATTCAGTAGCTTGTTGGAAGAGCGCGATGCGATTCAAGGTAAGATAAAGCTTGCAGTGCCTCATAACTTCTACAGTGGCTTTCTACGTTCGACCATTGAGCAATATCTTGTTGAGTATCCCAATGTGCAGCTTGATTTAACTCTGAGTCAGCAGCAAGTGGTTCCTCAAACTGATCGTGATTTGTTGATTACGTTTAAGATTTCCGACATGGAAGGCATGATTGCTCGGCCACTGTTTAAAGCCAAGCACGGTTTCTTTGCGAGCCCAGATTATTTGGATTCCCACAGTGCGATTAAAAATCCAGGTGATCTAGAGCACCACGACTGGATTAATGTCGATGATGTTTTTGATATGCCGCTCTACAAATCCGACCGCTTAGAGCAGATGGTGACGATTAAACCGAAGTTTATTGTTAATGACATCAATGCTGTGGCCGCCGCAGCGTTGAAGGGGTTGGGGCTTGCTTCACTGCCTTTTCGCCATGTATCTCCAGATATGAATCTGATTCAAGTGCTCCCTGAGTATCATCGGGGTGATCGCCAAGCGTATTTAGTGTACAAAGAAAGAAAATATCAGCCAAAGGCTTTGACCCTGCTTATCGATGCATTGATTGGGAGTGTTCGATCTTTCCATAGTGATGACTTGGTCAAATAAAAGGAGAAAGGAATGAAAGTAAGTTTTATCGGGCTAGGCGTTATGGGTTTTCCAATGGCAGGCCACCTAGTCAAAGCCGGTTTTGAAGTAACGGTATTTAACCGCACTCATAGTAAAGCGCTAGACTGGGCTGATAAACACCAAGGTAAAGCCGCAGAAAGCGTAGCTGAATGTGTAGCAGATGCGGATGTTGTACTTGTCTGTGTTGGCAACGATGACGACGTACGCAGCATGACGACCAGCGAAACAGGCGCACTGGCTGCAATGAAGCCAAACGCGATTCTTGTCGATCACACCACAACGTCTGCAGTACTGTCTGAAGAGCTTGAAGTTGCATCGAAGGAAGCAAATGTTCGCTTTATGGATGCACCAGTGTCTGGTGGCCAAGCGGGCGCAGAAAACGGCGTGCTAACCATCATGTGTGGTGGCGAACAAGATTTGTTTGATGACCTTCAATCTGTGTTCAAAGCTTACGGTAAGTCGTCGGTTCTGATGGGTAAAGTAGGTCAAGGCCAACGCGCGAAAATGGTCAATCAGATCTGCATCGCAGGTGTATTGAATGGCCTTTCTGAAGGCTTGGTACTTGCTGAGAAATCAGGTTTGGACATCCAAACTCTGGTTGATTGCCTTAAAAACGGCGCAGCTGGTTCATGGCAGATGGAAAACCGCGCCACCACAATGGCGCAAGATAAATTCGATTTCGGCTTCGCAATTGATTGGATGATCAAAGACTTAGGATTCTGCTTAGATGAAGCAGAGCGTCAAGGTATCCAACTTCCATTGACTGAAAAAACCAACAACGCATACAAGGCACTGTCTGCCGAAGGACAAGGCCGCATGGATACATCAGTATTGATGAAAGCCGTGGTTGAAGAGACGAAAAAGTAGAAGAAACAGTCGCAACGAAGAAGCCGTAAAAGCTTGGCTTAGATAACTAAAATAGCCGCTGATTAGCGGCTATTTTTGTTTGTGTGAAACGATAACGAGCCTTTTTAACTCGCTTCGGGGCACTAACGATCTAGATTAAAGCCTATCTAGATTTAAGCATAACCCTTTTTATTACGTCATGAACGGCAAGGTTTAGAGGGCTTTGGCGATCGACAAGACGCATGCAGGACACAAGGTTTAGATCGATTCTAAACTCTTTGGGTGGCTCTATGGTATTAAGCGAAGCATCCTTCCAACTATCGCTTAATACGCAGGCGTGTTCACCCTGCTCTAGAATTTGCCTCGCAACTGAAAAATTGTCCACCGTGATACTGATGTGAGGCTCAATACCACTACTTTTCAACATTTCTAAATATCGGTAACGATCTTCATTCCAACCTTGACTGCGGATCTTGATAAAAGGCAATTGCAACGCCTCTTCCCATGTTAATTGCCCCAATGACTTTGAAACGGCGATCACCAGTTGATCGGCCATGATGCGTTTCTGGAAGATATTCGTACTGCGGTCTTCATTTAAAAAGTGCACACCTAGAGTGATGTCACCCTCTTCTAACTTTTGCTCTGTATCTGATGCCCAAGTCTTCAGCTCTATTTGCGCTTTGGGAAACGTTTTCGAGAGTTCCCTAAATAGATCAACACCTGAAAACTCCAGTGTGTAGGCGAAAAAAGCAAGAGTGATTGGCCCATCATAGGTGGCAGAATCGAATGTCACAGGTGAAGTCGCAGAGTGCATCAAGGACAAGGCGTGTTCAATATTGGGCAAAATAGATTTGCTATAATGTGTTGGCCTTAGTCCTTCAGTGGTGCGTTCGAAAAGTGGGTGCCCTAATTGATCTCTGAGCTTGGTCATTTGCTTGCTGACTGCGCTCTCAGAGATCCCTAGCTTCATCCCCGCCCTTTTAAGGCTGTTCGACTGACACAGCAATACAAAAGTACGCAGCAAATTCAGGTCTATACTTTCCATTTGGGCAAGTCCTATTTTCCACACTTTCCTTTTGGGAAGTATAAAGTGATCACTATCGGCAGAGCAAATAATACTCTTCCAAATGACATTCACTTTGAAATATAAAGGTCGCTATTATGAAAAAGCTATTCCCTCTTACTGCTGTCGCTTTATTCTCAACCAGCGTTTTTGCAGCGCCAACTATCGTCACGGAAGATAATTTTGCTCAGGCATACACCAACATGCGTCTCGGCTCGGTGGTAGAGAAAGCCGGTGGTATTAATACATTCTTTGAGATGCCAGTGCCGAGCAGCGTTCCAGAAGAGCAGTTCGTTGTACGAATGAATCGAGACACTTTTTATTCCGTTTCTGTCATCGATATGTCGAACGATGATGTCTATGTGACTGTTCCAGAAACTGACCAATATGTGTCACTGCAAGTCGTGGACGAAAACCACGAGACACAGCCAATGATCTACGGTTCCGGTCGTCATAAAATCAGTTCAAAAACCGACCACGCATTTGTCATTGTCCGCGCTCTTGAAGATGACGCACGCCGTAACCTGAAGATTGAAACAGGCAGTGAGAAGCCGTTTGAAGTAAAAGAGTGGGACATGGCGTCTTTTAGTGCCACAGATAAAGCTGGCAACATAGATTTCAGTGACGGATATGACCAATCAAAGGCGTTTGGTAACAAAGAAAGCGGCCAAACTGATTATATGAATTACGTTGGCGCAGCTGGCGGTTGGGGTGGCGCGATGGTCGAAGACAATATCTATCAAACCAGCCAGTACTTCGATGCGAATGCATGTTATGAGACGACTTTCAAAGATCCGAAGGCAGGCTCATTCTGGTCCGCGACCGTATATAACGCTGATGGACGAATGTTTAACGATAAAGCCAATATTTCGAGTGAAATGGCACCCGTTATGAACAGCGATGGAACCTACACTCTCCGTTTTGGGTGTGAAGGTCAGCCAAACAATATCCCAACGATGGAAGGTAATAAGACCGGTAAATTTAATGTTCTTATACGCCATTACAACCCGAGTGAGCCAGTTAGCAAAGGCGAGAAAGGTTACAATCCAGCGACGATGATTAAAAAAGTAGGCTAATTTAAGTGGTAAATTGATGCTATTAAACGTAGTGAAATAACATAATCTGTTAAAAGCGACGTGATGCCGAGTAAGCAAAAGTGCTTCGAAGGTATCACGCGCTTTTTCTTTCACCACTTCTGCTCTCCCATTCACACCCTCTCCAAACCATTCACTCCTTGTTATTACCATTCGTCGCATTGATAAAACGGCGTGACAAATTCTAGTTAACCTTTCAACGTCAACATTTGAAAGGGATTAGAAATCATGACTACTTCACACTCATTTAATTCAAGTTCTACCACCTCTCTGCTTAAGCGTTCATTACTGATTGCGCTTGTTTCTTTTGTACCGTCATTAGCTTTGGCTAACCCAAGTTCAGACGTGCTTGATATCTACAATCAAGCCGCGCAAGGCAATGAAGACTTGGTTGAGGTGGCTTATGAACGCCTGAATGACACGCTACAACAAGATGGTGCTACGCCACTGACCTTGGTTTACTTAGGCAGTACAGAAACCTTAATGGGACGTGATGCATTCTTGCCTTGGAACAAGATGAAGTATGTGGAGAAGGGCTTATCGACCATTGATAAATCACTGGTGCTGCTTAAAGACGAAGTCCAACCGATTCATGAACAACCTCGTGTTCAAGGGTTGCCAGATTCTTACCTAACTCGCGCCATGGCAGCGGTGACTTACACCTCTCTGCCAGACATGTTTAACCATTTTGATCGTGGTTATGACTTGTTCCTATCGTTACTCGCTGAAGATGATTTCCAACAACAACATTTCGCTGCGACATCGTGGATTTACCGTTACGCCATTACCGCATCGATTCGTGCTGAAGACTTCAAGCAAGCACAGGTGTGGCTTGAAAAAATGGAAACTGCCGATGCTGGCAACATCGAAACTATGACGGCTAAAGCGCTCATTGCGAAAGCTAAATAACGGTTTACTCAAGCTCAATAACAGCAGCGAACGCTTAAGAGTGATTGGCAATCAGAGGACAACGAAATGATTGAATTTAAAGATATCGGCAAAGCATATGTCACGGGCGGTCAACGTGTTGATGCATTAAATGGGGTCGATGGACACATCCAGCGCGGTGAAATGGTGGCGCTGTGCGGCCCGTCTGGGTCAGGGAAAAGCACACTTTTGAATATTCTTGGTTTGTTGGATATGGATTATCGAGGGCAGATTAATATTGATGGCCAACCGTATCCGACAGAGCAAATCGCCGCTGCGCGTTTTCGTCGTCAGTCGCTGGGTTTTGTGTTTCAGCGCTTTAATCTGGTTCCTGTAATGACAACACTTGAGAACGTCGCTTACCCATTGATGTTGAACCAATGCTCTAAGCAAGAACAACAGAGCAGAGCGCAGGACATGTTAGAGCGTGTTGGGCTAGGAGATTACGTTCATCACCGACCGGACAACCTTTCAGGTGGCCAGCAGCAACGTGTCGCGATAGCCAGAGCGCTAATCCACAACCCAAGCTTAGTGATTGCCGATGAGCCGACCGCGAGCCTAGACAGCCACACCGCCAACCTTGTGATCGACATTATGAAAGATCTCGGCCACGAAATGGGCACCACCTTTATCGTCGCAACCCACGACCCAAGAATGGCGCAGCGTTGCGACAGAATCATTGAGTTAATCGATGGTCAATTGGCTCCACAAGCTGCAACCACGGAGGCGATCTCATGGGCAAGTTAACACAAAGAATGAGCACGTTTTTACTTCCAACTTCGGTGCGTTTGGCGTGGTTGAACTTATTGAGAAACGGTCGACGCAGCCTGCTTTCAGTGTTGATCATCGCCATTGCGGTATTTGCACTGACCAGTGCCGGTGGTTATGGGCTTTACACCTATGAGTCACTGAGAGAATCGACTGCGCGTGATACTGGCCACCTTACTTTGAGCACGCCGGGTTATTTTGAACAAGATGAAGACATGCCGCTGAGCAATGGTCTGGACAACGTTCAAGCGCTAACCAAGAGCATTATTGGCGACAGTGACGTGCGTGGTGTGCAGCCGCGAGTCTATTTTAGTGGCTTGGTTTCTAATGGCAGTAAGTCGACCATTTTTATGGGAACGGGCGTCAATGAGCGCGAGTTCGACATGAAAGGTCCTTTCCTTGATGTACGCAGCGGGCAAACCCTGTCGGATGTGAAATCCCTAAGATACGACAGTCAAGAACCACAAGTGATGCTGGGTACTGACTTGGCTCGTAACCTTAAAGTTGCGGTAGGGGATTGGGTGACTCTGCTCGCGACCACAAGTGACGGCGCATTGAATGCCTTTGATTTTAAGGTGCAGGGCATCTACTCGACTGGGGTTCCTGAGCTGGATAAGCGTCAGTTATATGTTCATATCACTGCCGCTCAAGAGCTTTTGGCCTCAGATAAAGTCAGCACCTTGTCGGTGTTCCTATTTGAAACAAGCAAAACCTCGACCGTTCAACAGCGCATCCAAACTGCTTTAGAGCGAAATAGCGCGAGCCAAAACGATCAAGGCTCAGAGATCGAGATTACCCCATGGCAAGATCGCGCGTTTTTCTACACCAAGGTTAAAGATCTTTACGACCGGATCTTCGGCATCATGGGCGCTGTGATGGCATTGGTGGTGTTCGTGTCGCTGTTTAACACCATGACCATGTCGGTGACAGAGCGCACTCGTGAAATTGGCACCTTGTCGGCACTCGGCAGTTACCCCTCTGAAATCGTAGCGGGCTTCTTAAAAGAGGCGGGTTTGCTGGCACTGATTGGTAGCGTTATTGGAGCACTAGTGAGTGGTTTGGTGTCGTTGCTACTGTTGGTGGTTGATATACAAATGCCGCCACCTCCCGGCAGAACCGAAGGTTACCCACTCAACATTTACTTCTCATTGGAATTGGTTGGTTACGCCACCTTAGGTGTGCTGACAATATGTTTAATCGCTGCTTATTTCTCTGCTCGTAAAGGCGTGAACAAGCCAATCACGGAGGCGCTGGCTTATGTGTAAATTAACTCGTTCAATTAAAACGTTGGGCTCTGTTTTGGCTTTGGCCTCGGTTTTAGCACTAACTGTAACATCGACGCCAAGCTGGGCTGTCGAGTCACAACAAGTCACTGAGATGATCGCCAAAGCGGATAGCTACCGCTTGAACAGTGCACAAGCCTCTAAGGTGGTTTCTCTGGTAGCGCTATACCAAGACGAACAACTGGATAAAACCCGTGAATACAATGTCTACACAAGGCCAAATCGAGAGTCATTGGTCGTCTTTAAATCAGCTGTTGAGGCAGGTCAAAAGATGCTGATGATTGAAGATAACTATTGGTTACTGATGCCGAAATCGCGCCGACCAATTCGTATAACACCGATGCAAAAGTTATTGGGTGAAGCCTCGGTGGGCGATATCTCGACACTCACTTGGAGTGAAGATTACCAAGGTGAGTGGGTTGCCGATCAACTGGTTGAGATGCCGACTGGCGAGACAATTGATACCCATCACCTAAAGCTGGCGGCGAAAACCAAGGGTGCCAGCTATCAATCGATTGATCTGTGGTTAACGACAGACCGATCGTTTCCAGTTAAAGCGGATTTGTACCTGCGTTCAGGAAAGTTAGCGAAGCAAGCGTGGTTTACTGAAGGTGTGCGAGATGGCTTGCCAAGTGTGGTATCGATGACCTTGCTCGATAAGATTCAGCCGAGTAAGAAAACCGTGATTGAGTATCGTGAAGTAATAGAACAAAGCTTGGAAGACAAATACTACAACCCTGCTTATTTGTCGCGTAACAGTGTATCTGGATTGTAGGTGATCGTATGAGAGCGCCCAATCGCCGATTCCACATAAAGTCTTCAATCACTACTTTGCTTGCTTTGTCTTGTGTGAGTAACACGATTCAAGCAGACGATCTGAGCTTGGCCTGGGATTGGCAACTGAGCGCTGAGTCGGTTGAATCGCGAGAGTCGCCATTCAGTCCTTTAGCATCAGATAATCGCCAGTCACTTAATGGTTTGCTGGATCTAGAGGTTGGATATGGCAATTGGCTTGGTCTGTTCGCAGTGAAAGCCAATGATATTGTGAGCAACAACCCTCAAGAACAAGACGCGACCTTTGAGTCTGAATTCATTGTACGAGAGTTGTTTTGGCAAGGTGGTGTTGAACTGTCTAATTCTGCTTTCGGGGATCACTACCTTGATGTCACGCTCGGTAAGGTTCGTCTCGATTGGGGCGTGGGTTATGGCTACCGTCCTTTAGACATCATCAAGCCTTATCGACAAAACCCGGTGGGCATTGTCGCAGAAGAGGGCGCGGGTGTGGCCTCGGCGTCACGGTTCGATATGACGGGAGAATGGACACTGCTTTACAGCGATTCGTCATGGACTTCTCAAGACGTAAATGAATTCGAAAAGCAGAACCAACAACAAGGGGCTGGCTTACGTCGTTACAATCTTGTAGGTGATCACGAGTATCAATGGGTCGCTTATTATGACGATGTACGTCACGGCTTGCTTGGGGCGAGTTTAGTGTCGGTGTTGAACCTCGCTTGGGAGTTTCATGGCTCGGTGGTCTATCAACGACAAAGCCTTGGCTACAGTCAGCCTAACTTACTGCTTAAACCGGTTTATCTTGAAGAGCAGGGCGAAGCTTATCAAGCGTTGGCAGGACTAACATGGGCCAATGACACGGGTCACAATGTGGTCTTGGAATATTGGTTTGATAGCCGCGCTTGGAGCAATTCTGAATGGCAAAGTGCAATAGAAAGTGCAGAGTCTTTGTCGGTTAATCCGATGACAGCATCACTGGCAGGTTCTTACGCGCAAGGTTATCAACACGCCAATTTGGTTCAACACAACATCATGTTTCACTGGTCTTTGGATTCGACACATGGCTGGTTTGAAGATATCACGCCGACATTTGATGTGATGTTGTCTCCTCAAGACGGCGGCTTTATTGCGACCCAGTGGCTCAACTATCAGGCTTTAGATAATGGCAATTCATCGTTGGATTTGGAACTTGCTGCACGCTTTCTAGGCGGTAAAAGTGATTCTGCTTACGCCAACTTACCCGATAGTCATATGATTCTTTTAAATATCAAAGGACGATTTTAATGAACACTTTTTCAAACAGTAAGTTTCCATGGATTAAAAGCTTTACGCTGACCACTCTGTTTTGTTTCGTTATCGCCATCACCACACAGACAATTTGGGGCGGCGATCTTGTGGTTAATCTCGCGATAAGCTTTGGTTTTGGCTACAGCGCGGTGGGTTCTTCTTTTATCTTGGTTGAGGTGTTTAAGAGGAAATCAAAGGTGTTTGATGTAGGGATCTCAATGGTGATTGCGATGACCTTTGGTACCTTGAACGCGCACTATTGGTTGAACGGATATTTCGGGGCCAATATCTCGGACCTTAAATCCGTAGTCTTGCTCGGTGTGATCTTCTGTTCGGTTTGCTATTACTACTTCTATACACGAGAGCAACAACTACGCGCCGATAACGAATTGGAAGTGGCCAAGCGTCGTCAGGCCGATCAAGAAAAGGTGGTGGTGCTCAGTCAGCTTAAGCAACTGCAAAGCCAAATTGAACCGCACTTCTTGTTCAACACACTTGCGACCATCAATGTGTTGATTGAGAGTGATAGCGCGAAAGCCAAGTTGATGCTCGAAAAACTGACTGACTTATTGCGCGTGACTTTGAAAAACAGCCGCACCGAGCAATCGACCATCGCACAAGAGGTCGACTTGTTAGACGCTTATCTTAATATTCAGAAGATACGCTTGGGGGAGCGCTTAGCGTTCTCGATTGAAACGCATGGCATCAGCGACTTGCAGGTGATTCCGCCATTCTTGATTCAACCTTTGGTCGAGAATGCACTCACGCACGGTATCGAACCTAAAGCCGCGGGTGGCCAAGTGAATATCCGCATAGCTCAACAGGCGCAGCAGCTAAAAATTGAAGTTGCAGACAATGGCGCTGGGCTGAACTCCCCTTCTATTAGTGCGGGCCATGGTGTGGGACTTAGCAATATTCGTCAGCGAATCGAAACCCTTTACGGTGAGAAAGCTAGCTTGACGATCACTGAGCAAGCTGAGGGTGGGGTGGTATCGACAATCTTATTACCGCTTATCAGCGAAACTAGATCTGAGAACGATGAGCCGAACCTCTAAGATCAGTGATTACAAACAGACGATTTACAGTGTGAATTTAAAGGAATAATAATGACTAACCTAGCAGTAAAGCCGAACGTAACGGCAATTATCGCAGACGATGAAGCACTGTTAAGGCACCATTTAGACAAGAGCCTTGCTGAGGTTTGGCCTGAGCTAGAGATCGTCAGTAAGGCAACCAATGGTTTAGAGGCGATGCAGAGTATTCAACAGCTTAAGCCCGATGTGGCTTTTCTCGATATTCGCATGCCAGAGCTCGATGGAATCTCGCTGGCGAAACAATTGAACAAGTTAGACTCTCCGCCGTTGGTGGTATTCATCACCGCTTATGACGAATATGCAGTCAAAGCCTTTGAGCACAATGCGATGGATTACCTACTGAAGCCAATCAACGAAGAGCGCCTACTCGCTACCTGTCAGAAGGTTCAAGCGCGCTTGTCGAGCAACCAAACGCAATCAGGTAGCACGCCTGAGCAGCCTGATATTGCTGCGTTAATGAGTCAGCTTCAGCAATTATCTCAATCAACATCACAGCAAGCTCAACCTCCTTATCAATCGCAGCCCCTTTATCAACAGCAGAAGAAACATCTCACATGGCTTAAAGCCAGTGTTGGGGAAGACATTCACCTAATCGCCGTCGATGATGTGGCCTACTTCAAAGCGGAAGACAAATACGTGTCTATATTTAAAAAGGGTCAAGGCGGTTCGTTAGAAGAGTTTATTCTTCGCGTGTCGCTAAAAGAACTGATCGCTCAGCTCAATCCTGATGAGTTTTGGCAGATCCACCGTTCCGTGGTGGTGAAAGTCTCCGCTATTGATAAGGTGAAGAAAGGCCTCTCAGGCCAGATGTCGGCGTATGTTTCTGGAGAGAAGTTACCGATCAGCCGCGCTTCGCAAGGGCTCTTTAAAGGTATGTAGAGAACTAGCTTAAGGGGATGTAGCCATTGATTTTAAAAGTATGTGGAGTAAGCGAGTTTAAATGGATGTTTTAGGCTCTTATCAAAACGCTGCTTTAAACGAGTACAGTGGGTCTTACACAACGTATAGCGATTTATAAAATAAAGATCTAGATCACAAAGATACTCATCCGGTTCAATATTAAATAATAATCGTTAACTCAATCTGTATATTGTCGATGAATGACATTAAGAGGTTGTTATGAAAACATATTATTTAGCGGCGGCTGTATGCCTCACCTTAGTTGGCTGTAGTTCAACATCAAGTATCACCGAAACCTTAATCCAGCCGGATCCGGCATGGACATCAGGCCAACTAGAAAATGGCCTTACCTATCATGTTTATCCAGATCATGAAGAATCCGTATCTGTTCGTTTAGTTGTGCACGCGGGCTCAATTCAAGAGACTCATCAGCAAGAAGGTTATGCTCACTTTCTGGAGCACATGGCATTCAATGGCAGTAAGAAGTTCTCTCAAAATGATGTGATTCGTCTATTCGAAGATGCAGGCGCTAGCTTTGGTGCAGATATTAATGCCTACACCTCTTATGAAGAGACGGTCTACCAGTTAGATTTGCCAGATAACATCCAATTGCAGTCTGCTTTGACGTGGATGCGTGACATTGGTGATGGCCTGGATCTATCAAGTTCAGAAGTAGATAAAGAAAAAGGCGTGGTTCTTGGTGAGTTCCGTATGGCTCGCCTCGATGATAAGTCATTCGGAGAGATATTTTATGATCACTTCATTGAAGGCGGCCCGTACCAATCGCAAGATGCGCTAGGGACTAAACCGTCGATTGTGAATGCCACTCCTCAAGGCATCACCAACTTTTATCAGACTTGGTATCAACCTCAAATAGTTGAGCTGGTCGTTTCAGGTGATGTGGACATCAAAACCGTACTTCCACTCATTGAAGAAAAGTTTTCTAGCTGGGAGCGTGGCGACACGCCGAGACCAGAAAAACAGAAAGTGACCTCGTTCAATGAAGATGATTATGTTGAGTACGCTGGAAGAGAAGCGCCAAGCATCACTCTGACGTTTAACCGAGGTTTAAATCGAGTTGAAAATCATGCTCAGCAGCATCAACGCTGGTTGGATGAAACCGCTCAACTATTGATTCGACAACGATTAGAAGCAGTATTCAATGATGCAGCGCTGCCGACTCAATGGATAGCATCTGATAACTATCAGATGGGCTCTCTGAATTATTCATCAATAAGTGTTGGGTTTCCGGCTGGCGGTCGTGAAGTGATCCAACAAGATCTGCTTTCTACATTGGCATCACTGCGTGATTTTGGCGTTTCGCAAACGGATATTGTTGGCGAACAGCACTACTACCAAGACTTGCTGGATAACATCGAGCATGACTGGGATAAAATGGACAGCGTTGAACATGCGAACTACAAAGCGAGTGCGTTAGTCACTGAACGAATCGTCCAATCACAGAACGACTATCAAGTAAGTTTGGAAGCCTTCATTGCTAACTTGAGCCTTGAAGTGATCAACGACAACATCAAAAATCTACTTTCTGATGACTACTTCCTCGTTATTGGTGTTGATGATTCCGAAGACAGAACAGCGGTCATCAACTCTTTAGATAGTTTAAAAGCCGCGTATAGCGAGACGGGAGTTCCGCCGCTTGCGATTGGAACAGCCAGTGCCTTTGCTATACCTAGCTCGCAAGGCGAGGTTGTACTTGCTGAACAAATGTCCGTAGACCCATACATCCAAAAGTGGACGTTAAGTAATGGTATCGATATGTGGTACCTGCGTGATTATGTGGCAGGTGATGATGTCGGTGTAATGTATATGAGCCTCGGCGGAAAAGCCGCTTTGGATCCGAGCTTGTACCCAGCGGTTGAGGTTGCGTTACCTACCTTCGCTCGAAGCGGTGCCGGTGAGTTTACGGGCTCTGAGCTTTTAGCGTACTTTGATCGTGAAAATATTCGTGCCGATTCCTTCATTGGTAATACTCGTCATGGTATTGAATTTAATATTAACAAAGATGGGCTTGAAGACACGTTTGCTGCGCTTTATACCTTCATCACTGCGCCTAAAATTGTTCCCGAGCAGTTAGAGGCGGTGAAGCAGGAGTTTGTACAAGGTCAAGAATCTTTCTTGAGCAGCCCTGTTGGTCAGTTTGAACGCGCAAGAAACCAGAACATCTATGGTCAGGACAGTGGCCACCTCTTTGTTGATAAAGAACGTGTTGAAGCGGTTTCTGTGGAAGACATCGCTAATCTTCACCAGCAGCTGTTTGGTCAAATGAGACATAACCAATTGGTGATCGTGGGTGATATCGACCCAAGTGAATTAAAGCCTTTGGTTGAGCAATACTTGGCTTCGATTCCATTAGAAAAAGCCGAGGTTCCTGACTTTAAGGTGGCTTACAAGCAGCCATCTGAATCACGCATTGATTTAGCCATCAACAATGTGAATAGCGCAGAGTACGTCTTACGAGTCATCTCTGAACCTGCAACCGAAACCGACCAAGGCGTAACGGCAAAAGATATCTTCACGGAAAGCTTGCTAGAACGACTGCTGGCGACTCGCTTAGATGCTTATATTCGTGAAGAGTTGAGTTTAGATTACTCACCTTATGCATATTCGGCGTCTGCAGATAGAGAGCTGAGTCATGAGTGGGTTATTGGTGCGATGATAGCGCCTGAGAACGTTGATAAAGTGGAAGTGGCGATCGATAAGGTGATTGCAGACCTTCTACAAGGTGTCTCTGAAGAGGAAATGCGAGCGGTAGTGAAACAGTTTGAAGCTGACTTCACGCCTCTCGAGATGAGCTCTATCGACCAAGCGTGGTACCTATCTCGTTATTTACTTCATGGTTACGACATCGAAGCGTTGTCTCAAGTTAAGCGTGTTGCGAGGTCGATCACTGCGGAAGACATGAATCAACTTGTGCAGCGTGTATTTGGTGAAAATAGCCGTAAGGTTAAGAATATCATGCGCCCTAAAGCCTAAAGCCTAAAGCCTAAAGCCTAAAGCTATAAATAAGCTATAAGCAAACAGAAATAGATGACTCAAAGCCAAGCACACACTGCTTGGCTTTTTTGTTTTTTTACATCATTCATAACGTCAATGTATTACGTGTTGTTGGTCGTATTTAAAGGAATGTAATTCTAAATGCTAGGGTGCTTAATCGGTTGCTTCGTATCATTTTCTAAAAAAATGTTTTAAATCAAGACAGCATTTCATTTGTATTGTAGATTGGCGATCTACGAGAATGTTGTTTGGATATTAGATTGCTTAAATTAGGTACCCGATTAGTCTTAATGTTGTTTTTACTGAGCTTTGGCTTAGTGAATTCTAACGGCTATTCGTTCCCTTCTAAGCCATTCCAAATCCACTCCGCTCAAGAGCAGCCTTCGCAGAATAATCTTTGTAAACAAGCTGCTGCGGATAACCCGTCGAGCTACATGGAATGCGATCAGGTTCAGTTTGACACTGCGTCTTTAGGTGATAGTTCCAATTATCACGACACTGAATCGAGTCTCCAAGCGGTAACCTTTAGACGTATGCTCAGCAACGAGCAAGAAAGCGTGGCCGACCTTGAGCCTGCTTATCATCTACTGATCGATTTCTCTCCCCCATCACTACTGGCTTCTCTGCTCTTCAACACGCCGATGTTGGATACTAAGCAGCATTGGACCAGCATTGTGAGTTCTCCGTCCTCCCGGCTTTCGGGGTGGAAAGAGGGCAACATCCAATACTCGCATTTCCGAGAACTTCTTAGCTAATCGTTTGACCCCAAATTGGTCGTATCGATGGTCACTTGTGCCCGTTAAGCTCGCCAGTTAACCAAGACAAACATAGCGACATCAGCTTTAGCATCACTACCGTTCAATCAGCTTGTTCTGGTTTCGGCTATCGATCGTGTTCGCAAAACATTAGTTATACCAATCGTAGTAAATAACTGGTCACCCTAGCTGGTTAAAATGCTCGATCACTTATTTACTGTGATTGGTAAAAAGAAGAGATCTTGACTGTGAAAAAACGCATTCCAAGAAAACAAATCAACCACTACTCAAAGTGGAAATACGTGGTGCTTATCGCCACTATCATCGTTATGGTTCTGAGTGCTTTACCTTCTTGGTATGGCGAGAACGCCTCGGTTCAAATTAGCAACCGTTCTGAACAGACAATCGACGCCACTCAAATTACTCAATATCTCGCGAGTGAAGGCATCCAAGCGACATCAGCCTTTCAAAAAGACAAACGCTTAGTTGTGATTTTAGAAGATGCAGAGCAGCAAGCGAAAGCTAAAGAAGTACTTAATGAGCGTCTACTAGACAGCGCAACCGTTGCTCTAGCGATGGAGCCAGCTGCACCTAAATGGCTAACTGATATGGGTTTTGCGCCGATTCAACTAGGCCTTGATTTACGCGGTGGCGTGCAGTTCTTGCTAGAAGTGGATATGGCTCCGGTTTATCACGCGCAAGCTCAAGCGGTGGTCGACGAGATCACAAGCGAAGTGCGTTATGCCCGTGGTGAAGTGGTGAACAACCAAGTTAAGTTTAATTTCCGCACTGATGCTGATTTTGAACAAGCTCAAAAGCTGATTCGTGAAGAGTTCCCACAATGGCAACGTGATCGTTCAGATAAATCGCTAACGTTAACCCAATCTGAAGAAGAGCAAAGAACGCTACGTAACCTAACGGTTCAACAAAACCTGCAAATCATGCGCAGCCGTATTGAAGAGCTAGGCATCACAGAAGCATCAATTCAACGCCAAGGTGAAAGCCGTATTCGTATTGAACTGCCGGGCGTACAAGACCCTGCAGCAGCGAAAGATGTGATTGGTGCAACCGCATCACTTGCTTTCTATTCTGTGTACGACAACCCAACGCGCAGCACTCAAACGCTGAAGGACACAGACGGCAACCGCGTGGTAGTCGACCGCAAGGCTGTGTTGAGTGGCGAACACATTATCGATGCTCGTAGTGGCATTGGTGAGATGGGCAGCGCAGAAGTAAACATCACACTGGATTCTTCTGGCGGCAAGAAAATGTCTGAGTTTTCTCGCCATAACATCGGTAAGCCAATGGCGACTGTTTACAGCGAATACAGCCGTGATAGAGCAGGCAACAGCAAGCAAGACAGTGAAGTGATTAGTGTAGCAAACATCCAATCTCAACTGGGTAGCCGTTTCAGAATCACTGGCGCAGGCAGCTTGGCAGACGCACAAGAGCTTGCGTTACTGTTGCGTGCGGGGTCATTAACCGCGCCCGTTACCATCATTGAAGAACGTACTATTGGCCCATCTCTGGGGGCTGAAAACGTAACCAACGGCTTTGCTGCGCTGGCGCTTGGCCTTGGTCTTACTCTGACGTTTATGGCGCTATGGTATCGCCGCTTAGGTTGGGTCGCGAACTGTGCATTGGTGGTGAACATGACCACATTGTTTGGCTTGATTGCCTTGCTACCAGGTGCGGTATTAACCCTGCCGGGCATTGCGGGCTTGGTACTAACCGTCGGTATGGCGGTGGATACCAACGTGCTTATCTTCGAGCGTATTCGAGACAAGATGAAAGAAGGGCGCAGCTTTGCGAGTTCTATCGATCGTGGCTTTGACAGTGCGTTCTCTTCTATTTTCGATGCCAACGTCACCACCATGATTGTTGCTGTAGCCCTATACACCATTGGTAATGGTCCGATTCAGGGCTTCGCTCTGACACTGGGCTTAGGTCTTCTAACCAGTATGTTTACGGGCATTTTTGCTTCACGAGCGATCATCAATTTGGTTTGGGGGCGTGACCAACGCCACGATGTAAGGATTTAAGCATGAGTATTTCAAAAATGACTATTTCAGACCGCTATTTTTCAAACAGTAATATGACTCGCCTTCGTAAGGTGATGTCTATGATCTCTATTGTGCTGTTCATGAGCTCTGTGATGCTGGTGGCAGTGAAAGGTTTTAACTGGGGTTTGGACTTTACAGGCGGTGTCGTTGCCGAGGTGCAACTCTCTGAACAAGTGACTAAAGACGCCTTAAAAACAAAACTTGATACGGCTTTCCAACAAGACGTTCAAGTGGTTGGTATGGCAGAACAAGATCGCTGGACGATTCGTTACAGCCAACTGACAGACGCGCCACAGCCAAACCTAGTGGATGCTTTGTCATCGGTGAGTGATCAAGTAAAAGTGCTTAACAGCAGCGTGGTTGGCCCTCAAGTGGGTCAAGACATGGTTGACCAAGGTGGCTTGGCGGTATTGGTGTGTTTCCTAATGATCATGCTGTACCTGAGTGTACGTTTTGAATGGCGTTTGGCACTTGGTGCTCTTGCCGCGATCATCTATGACGTGACGCTTATCTTGGGTCTGTTCGCTTTTACTCAGTTTGAGTTCAACCTGACTGTGTTAGCGGCCGTGCTAGCGATTCTCGGTTATTCATTGAATGACTCGATCATCATTGCTGACCGTGTTCGTGAAATGCTGCGCGGCAATCCAAACGGTGATACTGACAACCTGCTCAATGAATCGGTTAAAGCGACCTTCTCACGCACTATGGTGACTTCAGGAACAACTTTAATCACCGTCTCTGCGCTTTGGCTACTTGGTGGCGCAGCGCTGCAAGGTTTTGCTATTGCATTGGTTGTCGGCATTGTCAGCGGTACGTGGTCTTCTGTTTCTGTAGGTATCACACTGCCTAAGTTACTTGGCCTACAGCCTTGTCACTACCAAGTGAAAGCGCCAGTAGAAGTTGAGGGAGAGTACCCTTAGGTTGTCTATGCTCTAGCAGTACAAGTTAGCAAGTAACGTCAGTAAAGCCCTTCGTTTGTAATAAAACGAAGGGCTTTATTTTTTATAAGAGTCAGACAGTTAGCGAAAAGAGAAGCTATTTCAAAAAACGATGGATTGAATAGGCAACTGCGTGTGATATGAAGTATGTTTAGATGACGTTAGTAGAAATGAGGCAAGGGAATGGAATATCGACATCAATGTCATGTAGGCGACCATGGTGATGCACTGAAGCATCCAGTATTGAGTGCACTTGTTCAGTCATTAATGCAGCAGCATTCACGTCTCAATGTTATCGACACGCACTCAGGTACAGGGTATTATGACCTCACCACCGCACCAAGTAATCATGCAGGTGAGTTTGCTGAAGGGGTCGGGTACTTGTGGCGCAATAAGGCTTATCTTCCTCCGGCATTCGCTTCTTTTATGTCGGTACTGGAATACTACAATCCGAATCAAATTATCTCTTTGTACCCCGGCTCTGCGGCCATCACTTACCAACAAGGTCGCAGCCAAGATAGCTTCTATTTTTCAGACATTCAGCAAGATGAAGCTGATTTACTGCAAACCAATATCGAGAGGTTACAGTGTAACTTAGGTATTTCAAGCAAGCTTACGATTAGCGCAGGTGATGGGCTTAAAGCGTTACCTGATGACGTAGCTAAACATGACAATCATCATCTGATTGTTATCGACCCACCCTATGAAACCGATTCAGAATATCTCGCGGTGATTGATGCCTTAGTTAAGGCATATCAGCAGTCGGAGAAAGTATCTGCACTAATTTGGTACCCGCTCTACACGGATGACAAGAGCTCACTGATTTTGAACCACTGTGTGACCGCAGTGAAAGATGGTTTGCTGCCAAGTCCGATTAAGTCGGAGCTTCGCCTTCGAGATCCTAAGGGTGATGATCGCCTGATCGGTAGTGGTTTACTGTTGTTCAATCCACCGCAAGGCATTGCCGGACAGGTTGCTGATACGCTTGATTATTTACACAGTCAGCTCGCAACCAATGGTGAGGGTTATTGGCAAATGAGAAGCCTATAAATCTGATTTCTATAGGTTTTATGATGATTTTCTAGACGCCGTTCACTAAATCACTGTTATTTATGTGGTTTAAATTGACCAAACGCTAACTTTTATCGATTGATTAATTGCAGTGAATCATTTAAAAATAGAATATCAATGCGCACAAGTGCATAATGGCTCATAAGTTAAATAATTAATCTTAAGATTAAACTAGATTGTGGTTTACCCCCTAAACTGCATAAGGCTCGCACTAGTCATGCGAGCCTTTCTTTTGCCTGAAGGAAATGTTTACAACAGGTTCTCTTCAATCTTTAGTGCTTTCTCGATGAGTTTCGCATTGAAATCTGCAGCTTCCACTGAGTAGTGCGCTTTACGATGGCAAGTCGGACAGAGTGCAATTACATTTTCAGGGCAATCAGCGCCGTTGTTGTTTTTAAGAGTGAGTGCTGATTGGGAATATATTAGTACGTTATATTGATATTAAAATTTACTGATGAGGGGTGATATTATTTTGTAGCCTTCACTCTAAGTTACTAAGAATAGGTACTAAATAAGTATTAGGAAATGAGATATTGGTCGATTAAACAATGTAATGTGATCTTTTTTAGTATGAGATATTAAGGTTTTGATTTTTTATGGGTTTTTAAGATGGACCGTTCTCAATTTGACTCGATTAGTGTACTCCAACCTTTTCCTACTCAGGTGCAATTTGTCCAATTAGTGGACCGCCTTCAGGATAAAGTTGAGTTGTCTCAATTGTACCTAGAAATATGTACGGAGGTTAGTAGTGATTTCTTTTATGACTGTGATCTCTGCGATGGGCATTCTGATCCTAACCTGTCTAGAAAACGCATTAAGACCAAAATTTTGGCTAAAGTCCCTCAGTTAGCTCTTTTCTTAAAAAATATTCACCCAGGAGCGGCTCATCAAGTAGAAGCCCTCTCGGTTCTTCGTCGAGAAGTTGTAGACTTTTCAAATATATCGGACTTTAAAAGAGATCTTAGATCAAGGCATGAGGAGCGTTGGACTAGGTTGCAGAAAGAAGATCAAGGAAATAACGAAGCTCAGGGAGGAGTATCTGTCCTTGGTTCTCTATCTGAAGAACTGCTTAAACGTGCGATAGAAACAGTCTCAACGAGTCCAGATATTTTTCAAACCAATCAAGATGACACTAGGTCCTATGGGGACTTTGTACTAATGTCTTTGCCTAATAATCTTTGGTTTTCTGTGAAATCAGGGTATTCGAGAGAACGCCTTCTTGCATCAGGCTTCTCCAATGATCTAGTCGGTGTTGGTTTTTTCGAGGAACCGTCAGAGTTTACATCTCAGTACAAAGTTAGAAACTTTAAAAAGGCAGGCTTTCTGGCTATTTATCTACCAGATGTTGCCGTGACAGAGGAACAGCATAATGAAAATACATCTACTTATGCAGAAGTTTGTGCTTTTTATAACCAGTCGGGTGGGGCTGGACCCCTTAATATCAATGGAACAGGTTTTTTCCGACCGTTATCAGAGTTAGGTGACGATATTAAAGCTCTACTAGAGCAAGACCTTCAAAGAAGAAGTACTTTAAATTTTTAATGAAGAATAAGCCCCAATTAGGGGCTTATTTTCAAGGGACTTAATTAGCTTGACGTTTACCACCCATCAACTGGTCGGCGGCTGATAGTGTGCTAACCATTTGTTTAGCTACAGCATGTATTACATTCATGCAAACTGAGTTGCCAAACTGTTGATATACTTGGTTTTGCGAAACGGCATCAACCTTAAAGCTCTCAGGAAAACCTTGTAACCTAGCGCACTCACGTGGTGTTAGCTTGCGTGGGTTTTTATTGAGGTGAGCTTGGTCAATTAATATCTCTGAACCGTCTTTATAGTATCGAGCACTGATGGTATTCGTGTACTCACTCTCTGCATTGAAAAGTGAATAACCAAACCCGTTGCCTTTGGTCTTATGTCCTTCCTTTCGCTTTTGATGTCCTTCCCATAGTCTATCTGAAATAGTAAAACGGTCTTTACCATGCTCAGAATAATCTGCAGCCAATTCCTCTGGCGTTTGTAGGATGTCTCCAACACGTGTTGGTGTCTTTGGTGGTTCAGGCCAATTGAACATATCGTCGAAATTTACGCCTGGGAACTGGTCCTTATCAAAACCAATAATGAATACTCGTTCTCGGTTCTGAGGTGCACCAAAGTCACCTGCTCGTAGTACGCGTACATCAACCCAGTAGTTCAACTCATCTTGCAACGCTCGTCGTGCTTCTTCACTCATAGGCACATCTTCTGGGATCTGTTGTTCATGCTCCCCTTGTAAGATATCCATAATCGTTTTTAGTGTTCGACCTTTGTCATGCCCTCTGAGCTGTTTGACGTTTTCAAGTAAAAAAGCTTTGGGCCTCTTCACAGCCAAAATCTTCTGGACCTCAAAGAACATCGTCCCTCGTGTATCACTAAATCCTTGTTTTAGACCAGCTTGAGAGAAGGCTTGACATGGAAAACCACCTAAAAGGATTTCATGATCATCGATCTCTTCAGCTGAGATCTTGGTGATATCACCATTTGGCATGTCGCCATAGTTAGCTAAGTAAGTTTTTTGGGCGAATTTATCCCATTCTGAGGTGAAAACACAATGACCGCCTAACTGCTGAAATGGGTAGCGGATACCACCAATACCAGCAAAAAGATCGATAAAACGAAAGCTTGCGTCTTCTATTTTTCCTTGTTTTAAAGGGGCATTATCGTAGAACCTTTTCATTTCATCTTCTAGGTCGATAATTTTACCCCACTTTAGAGGTGAAGGTTTATGCTCTCCAGCTTCCCAACCACGAATTGTTCGTTCGCCGTCTTTGCCTAGGCCTATCAAATTTGCTAGCTCGCGCTGCCCTAAACCAAGTCTATCTCTTAACTCTTTGATATAATGGGAGGTATTCAATTTGTGCACCATATTTCTCAATTGATATCCGGTTTTTGCCCCGGTGATAGTGTGCACTGTATATTTAGACATACATAATTGCAAGTGGTTATCCGGTTTTTAACCCTGTAAACAGGAAGTGAGAATGGCTTATATAATTAAAAATGGGATGGTTGAGCACAATGGTGTTTTTTTGGAAGCTGAACACCTATTTAAGCTGGGGAGAATATCAGCCAACTCTGACGGTGTTGAGGTTGGGTTAGTTATTTCTAAGCGCCCGGCTCAAATCCATTTTAAATTTGAAACAGAACCTGCCCCTAATTTTGTTTTGTTTTTTCGTGGAAAACCATTAGATAAAGAACAAACACATTCGTTGGTTAAGTATGGCTACTTCATATCTGATGGTAAAAGAGTGCATTTTGTTAGCTCCCGCATCAATGAGCACCTAGCTATCGCTTTTGGTGACTTACCGCTACCTAAGTTGATGAAACTTCTTCGTTCCTTACATTTAGAAGCGTTGATTGATGAGTTCCCAGCTCACTTAATTGAAATGCTGAGAGATAATCAGAAGAAACAAGCTCATCATGAAAAGCTATTCGTGCAATCGTTGTATCCGTATCAAGAAGAAGGGGTCAACTGGCTAAGTTTTTGTGCTGAAAACGGCGTGGGAACTATTCTTGCCGATGATATGGGGCTAGGAAAGACAGCCCAAGTGATTGCGCTGTGTTGCGATGTCTTAGAGAAGAATCCTAACAGTAAAATTTTAATCGTCGTTCCAAACCCTTTACTCGATAACTGGGTTAGAGAGTTCCAGTTTTTTGCTCCAAGTATTGTTCCATACCTTCATTATGGAAAACATCGTCGTGGTGTCGCTTCCGCTTTTGATGAACATAATGTCGTGGTTACTCCTTACACGACGATGTCTTCAGACATTACTATGTTTGAAGACATGTATTTTGACCTCGCTCTGTTTGACGAGGCGAGTATGTTAAAAAACCCTAAATCGAGCCGTTCCATGTCTGCTCGTCGGTTGAATATTGGTGTAACCGTCGCTATGTCTGGAACTCCTGTAGAAAACAGTTTGATGGATGCATGGGCCTTAACGGACCTAGTATTTGAAGGCTTTTTGGGGGCGCAAGATAGCTTTAAGAGTCGATATGTTCATTCTGATTTGTCTGAGACACTCAATAAGAATTTAGAAGAGCTTGAATGTAGTTTGCGTCAAATTACTTTACGCAGAATGAAAAAAGATGTGTTGGAGCAATTACCAGAAAAGCTTGATATACACACAGCCGTTTCTATGGGAGAAGTTGAAAAATCACAGTATGAATCGTTGATTGATGAGATGCAGAGAGATAATCAAAACGGCGGCGGTGGGATCCTTCCATTAATAAACAAACTCCAGCAATTTACAGCTCACCCAGCACTGATTGACTCTACAATACCTCACGAAGTTAGAGCTCTTACTAAGCATAGCGCTAAGTTCGAGTTACTTATGATCCAATTGGATAAAATTGTACAAGCTGGTGAGAAGGTTATAATTTTTGCCACTTTTCAAAAGGCGATTGATTTAATACAAGGTGTGATAAGTGAAAGGTATGGCATATTGCCAGGGGTTATTGATGGCCGAACTCCTAATGATGAGCGTCAACCTCTTATTGATACCTTCTCTTCCTCAAAAGGCTTTGACGTTTTGTTACTGCACCCTCGAACGGCAGGTATGGGGCTCAATATTACAGCCGCAACGAATGTAATTCACTACTGCCGTCAGTGGAATCCAGCACTAGAAGAGCAAGCAACGGCAAGAGCTTGGAGAAATGGTCAAAAATCTGTAGTGAACGTCTACTACATGTACTATGCGGATACGATTGAAGAAAAAATAGATGACCGAATTCGTCTGAAACAACAGCTCAGTGAGCGTGTTGTTTCAGTCACCGATGATAAAGAAACAGACAAGCAGATCATGCTTGCGTATTTGGAAACGTTAGGCTCATGAATCAAAAAATAGAACTACCAGAAGAAGATGACTTTCGTCCCTCAGCGGCCCGACTTGTCGAGAGTTTACGTGATACCGGTTATAGCAAAGAGGCTGCATTTGCCGACATCGTTGATAACTCTATTGCAGCGAATGCAACTCACATTGAAGTTGAGCTCCAATATATGTTTGGAGAGTTTAGAGTCATCATTAGTGATAATGGTGATGGCATGTCTGAAGAACAGCTTCGTAATGCAATGCGTTATGGCTCGCCACGCCGTGATAACCCTAAATCACTGGGTAAGTTCGGTATGGGGCTTAAGACCGCTTCTACTGCATTCTGTCGCCGCCTTGTCGTGCTATCTCACCAAAACGGTAGCAATGTCGGTCGAGCATGGGATATTGATAAAATTATCAGCTCAGACCGTTGGGAGTTAGAAACCCCTGATGAAGATGATTATTACGATTACTTTGATGCACTCAACGATTTTTCTGAAACTAGCGGTACCATGATCATCTGGGAGCATGTAGACCGTTTAGTGAAAACAGGCAGTGAGAAACAAGTACAGGCGCAAATTCAGTCTCTTGGTAAAGAGCTTTCTTTAGAGTTGAGCGCTGTATTCTTTAAGTTCTTAGACTCTGGTGAAGTAACAATCTCAATGAAAGTTGGAGACAACCCTGCCGTCAATTTAAAAGGGTGGGATCCTCTTTGTGCTGGTTTGAATCGCAATACAGACGGCGCACGATCTCGTATATTGAAAGAGAGGCCCGTACCAATTGAAGTTGGCAATAAAGAGCTTCACTTTACCGTTAAAGGCGGCGTTATCCCTTCTCAAAATGAACTTGATGCTGATGAGCGAGAATACGTTCGTTATAGCCTAGATAATCAAGGGCTTTACATCTATCGTGAAGGGCGCCTTATCTGGCACGATGGCTGGCCACATCGTATGTATAAGAAAGAAAGTAAGATCACTCGACTTCGAGTTGAGCTGAATTTCAGCCACGAATTGGATGATGTTTTCAGTATCGATTTTCGCAAGAGTCGAGTCATTATTCCTGTCGAAGTGAGAGAAGAACTAAAGCGCCTCATTGCTCCTTGGCGCCAAGAATTGCTGAAGGGTCAAGATCGCTTAACTTCTGCTAACACCAAGCGTGCGCACGGTCCTGCAGATAAAGCGATTGATAAACATAAAAAGCACACAAAGAACTCTGAAATTAAAGTTGATGGTGACACGGTAACAATCCGTAATCAAAATCAGATGAAGCCGACGGTGATTGAAGGCATCCGTGTATATGATGACAAAGCTGTGCGTGTACACGAAGAGGATTCATTACTTGGTGATTGCTTATGGGAACCTTCGTGTGATGAAGAGGGGAATACATGTGTCACCCTTGGTAAATCACACCCTTATTTCCACAAGATGTATAACGTCTGCAAAGATAATGTTGAGGCCATGAAAGCCTTGGATATGCTGTTGTGGAGTTTATCAAATGCTGAGCACGGTGAGTTCTCTGATGCTAACAAGCATACGTTGAATGGGTTTCGCCAAAAGGTAAGTCAAACACTACGCCATTTGAGCATTGAGTTGCCTGATGTGGAGGAAGGTGAATGAGTTACCAATATGATTTATCCGACTTCAAACGCTACTTGAATGATAAGAATCCAAAGTACCGAGTGGATGGCCTGATTTTTTGGCAGAACAGAATCCCATTACCAATTGATTTATTTAATAAAATTTTTAATGAATCTGATCACATCGTTACTGATTACGTCTATCAACTAACGGCAAGTGCAGTTGTATTTAGTAATCGCGAGTTATTTGAAAGCTCCTTTGAGGTTTCAGTGACCGACTTGCCCAAGGGGGACTTAAAGAAAAAGCATGTTGCTCTGTTAGATTGGCTCAATGAACAGTTACCAGAACGCTCTGAAATTACTCAAATGGCTTACGAAGTTGCTGATACTTTAGGACTTGATTCATTTACCTTTTCTATTGCAAAAGTTGCGGAAGCACTGCAGCACCAAGGTAAAAAATATGCTCGTATTTTTATGCCTGGGTCTGTAAAGGCACAATACGCTTTGATTCCTGGTTGTGATGATGTTGGAGCGGATAACACAGATATGTTCGGTAATATTATTGCTGACCGTTATAACATCTATCGCTCTGGTTTTAGCGATGCGCTTGCTATTATTTTCAATGCCTTATTAGAATTTCGCATCCATTGTTCTGGCCGTGGTGAACATTTAAGCAACTACAGAATAGTAGCTCCTTTGATTGAAAATATTGATATTCGGCTGGCAAAAACAAGTGATGGTTCACTCTGGGAACCAGGATATGAAGACGATCATTACGTCACGCTTAATAATGAACACCCTCTTATGCGTAACCTATCGGAAGAGCAATCAAAGCCTTTAGCGGAGTGTCTGTTTTTTATGGGTGAGTTTGAGAATAGCCAGTTTTCAGATAGCAACAAGAAGCTCATCGAAAATTTACGACAAGAGATCTCACGCAGCCTTTGGATCAAGCACGATTAACCTCTACACAGCTACCTGCGGGTAGCTGTGATTGAACGTAGGGATAAGAAAGTTATGCTTTCAAAAATAAACACTGTCGGTGAATGGTATAAGAGTGAGCCGGATTCAAGCTGGCACTTTGATGAAATTTTGTTTACAAAAGAGGTTAAGAGTGCTTTTAGTAATCTCAACTTAGATCTTGAGTTCTTTAAACATTCAGCTCGAATTAAGATCACAACAAATAAAAACCACTGTTATATTCCTAGCCATTATTTTCTATATGCACTAAAGATCCAACCTTTAGTTTCTCTGCTTAGTAACTACATGGCTGTCTTTGATCAAGTAAAAAGTTCGGTAAAGACAGCAGTTGATTTTCATAATTTAATTAATAGCTCTTCACCATCAAACCCAATATTAACCTCGTTAGATCCTTATAGCCGAGATAATTTTTTAAATGCATTCCGCTTGAAAGCTAATCGATTAGGTGGGAAAGATATTATTAACGATGATAAAACTAAAGGGAAAAAATATCGTTCACAAGATGATTTTATGACCTCTATCCTGCTGAAAGCGTTGCCTGTCCCAGATGCAAGCTCCGGTGTACTTGGTGATTTGCTTTATGCGTTCTCCAAATCTCCATCAGCTTACCAAGCTCTTATGGATAACTACTCTCCAGCTATTCCATACCTCTTTAGGTCAACAAGTGGCGATGAGTTGATGTTTAGGATCTTATCGACACTTGGATGGCAAGATAAATTGGATGCTGAATTAACCCCATCCTCATCAGGGTTTGCTGATTGGGGAGCAATAGATAAAGCATTCTTGTTTAGACCTACCTCTATATTGGGTCACGCAGAATATGTTGAAGAGCCGATTCACTATCATTTACCTTCACACCAGTATGTATATGTTAAAAAAGGCTTACTTGATACTGGTGAATTAAGAGCAAGTGTCTCTGAGCTTATCTCTAAGCTGTGGAGTAACATGTCTATTCAGAAAGATGATGAGGTGTTTTTCTTTAAGTCTTTTCTTCGCTTTGACTTGAAAGCCCCTGCATTTACCGGTGCGAGCAATAAAATCTTTTATGGTGCGCCTGGAACAGGTAAGAGCCATCACATTCATAATGTAGAGTGTGAAGGTGCTAATAAAATCGTGACGGTTTTTCACCCTGACACTCAGTACAGTGACTTTGTTGGTGCCCTTAAACCTAACATGGCAACAGATGAAAACGGAAAACCCTACGTTGCTTACCAATTCCGACCAGGGCCGTTTACTAAAGCACTAATAGAAGCGAAATCTCACCCGTCTAAACATGTCTGCTTAGTAATTGAAGAGTTGAACCGAGCACCGGCAGCTGCTGTCTTTGGGGAGCTATTCCAACTATTGGATAGAGAGGATGATGGTGAAAGTACTTACAAGATTGATGCGTCAGACCCTGACATGTTGTCTTACATCAACCAATCTCTTGATAAGGTCGGTATAGCAAACATTAAACAGTTGGAAATACCGGCTAACCTTTCCTTATTAGCCACGATGAACAGTAGTGATCAGGCAGTAATGCCTTTAGATACAGCATTCAAACGACGCTGGCGTTTCAAGTTTATTGATATTGATTTTTCTCATGTCGATGTCCCAAACTACGACTTTCACTTATCAACTCAAAGTGGTGTATATAGAATTTCTTGGCCAAAGTTTGCTTCAATCATTAATGATGTATTGATTGAAGCTCACGTTGCTGAAGATCGCCTACTAGGTCCTTTCTTTGTGAAAAAAGATGAAATAGAAACAGCTGAATCGGCAAAAGAAACCCTTAGCAGTAAAGTGTTTGTTTATCTTTGGGATGATGTACTTCGTCATTTAGGGCATACAAAAATTTTCTCTTCTAAATATAAAACGTTCGGTAAATTATCAAGCGAATTCAAAAAAAATATGGCTGTATTTAATTTGTTAATTGAAGAGAAAATTGAAAAGGAAGGCCGAAAAATTGAGGTGGCTGAGGCACCAGAAAATGCAGTTGAATAATATATTGTACTTATCTGATCGTAGTTTCCTTGAAGACCCATCGATTCCTCGAAGCGTATTGGATGAGTTACAAAATCAGGGGCTGATTGCCCCTGATATGAGGAGGATACATTTTTGTGGAGTAGTGCGTTACAGCGATGGCATAGCTGTTTTTTTACCGCGTAACCATCTTGCATCAATAGAAGATGGTGGCATTGCTGGCTATTATCTGGTCCAAGCTCTACTAAAATATTATCAAGATAAAGATAGTGGCATTTATGCTCAAGAGAACGGTACTGAAGTGATAGGTGGTCGTGCCTTATCTTTAGCGATCTCGCTCATTGATGACTATCGATCGAATGGCTTATATGTACGTCGAGTGAAAGAGAATACAGTTAATTCTGGGAAAGTTAATTGGTCGCGTACTATTGCACGTAGTTCATCATATCCGGCTAATAGTGGATCTGTTTATTTGGAATTACACTCATCTCGTGCTAAGTACCTTACACACTGTGAAACAGCGAAGATACATGCAGAGGTTGTCAAAGAATTACTATCAGATTATGGATCTTTATGGTTTGGTACTTTTTCTCATTCCGACCTGAAAGTGGAGTCTCTTGTTAGTTCCATTGGGAGTACTGAAGCCAAACTCTTATATCTTGAACAGCAATTGCAGCTTAGTTATTCTGAAAGAGATATGTTTTTGATAAAAGCCCTAATCAAATATCTTAGAGTAAAAAAGGGCAATGAGGTTAATTGTGTATTAATTGGTGTGCGTAAATTTCACAACTTATGGGAGTCAATGCTCGATCAGTGTTTGATTGGTAAATATCCAGTAAATAGCAAGTTACCTGTTCCTATCTACCAGACGAATGAAGGTGATTTTATTACCGTAGCTCAAAAAGGTCAGAGGACAGATACCGTTCTGAAGCATGAACAAGAGAACAAGTTTGCAGTCGTCGACGCAAAATACTATAGCGCGACTTCACCATCGACTGCTCCGGGCTGGTCGGATTTGGTTAAACAGTTTTTCTACCAGCAGGCAATTCATGAGCTTGAAGGAAAAGATACTCCTGTATCTAATCACTTTATATTTCCAGGTAGCACGCAAAAACTAAAGTCAGCACATGTCGCAAAAAGAGGCGTTGATGTTCGTTCTGTAGATGAATGTATTCCTCGATATGCGACTATTCATTGCCACTATCAAGATCCAATCAGATTACTAGAAGTTTATGTGAAAGGTGAAAGGTTGACTCAATTAACTCAGGAAATATTCAATTCATAATAAAAAAGCCACATGACGTGGCTTTTTGTCTAACTGCGAGAGCTAGATTTACTTTAATTTGGCACGCCTAGTTTATCATAGTTTTCGAGGTTTCGCTTTTAGTGAATATTTCGTTATGAATATTCTTTTAGAACATCGTGTTGAGGCTCCGCCAGCGCTGGATAATCGATATAGCCTTTTTCGTTGCCGCCGAATAGCGTTGCGCCGTCAAGATCGGATAGTTCGTTGCCGTTTTGTAGGCGTGAAACTAGATCTGGGTTCGCAACAAATGGGCGGCCAAATGCGACGAGATCGGCGTAGCCTTTACTCAATACTTCTTCGGCACGTTCTGGTGTGTAACTGCCAGCGACGATGATGGTGTTGGAGAACAATTCTCTTAGTTCTACGCGGAAGCTTTCAGGTATCACAGGTGCGTCATCCCAATCGGCTTCTGATAGATGCAGATAAGCGATATTACGAGCTTGCAGTTCCTTTGACGCTTCTAAAATCGTTGGCACGATGTCTGGGCAGTTCATGTCTTTGAAGGTGATGAATGGGGCCAAACGCACGCCCACTTTGTCAGCACCAATCGCTTCAATCACAGCATCGACCACTTCGATTAGGAAGCGAAGTCGGTTCTCACGGCTACCGCCATAGTTGTCGGTGCGCTTGTTTGAATTGGTGCGTAGAAATTGATCGATGAGGTAGCCATTACCACCGTGGATTTCCACTCCGTTGAACCCTGCCTCGACGGTTTTCTTCGCTGAGTGAGCAAAATCTTGAACAACACGATCGATGTCTACTTGCGTCATTTCTCTTGGTTGGATGCAATCGACCATATTGCCGTTACCATTCTCATCAGAAATCCAAACTTGAGTTTCGACTGGAGCAAGTGCAGAAGGGGCAATCGGCAGTTCACCTTTTTGAAAGGTAGGGTGAGACACGCGGCCTACATGCCATAGTTGGCAGAATATCGCTGCACCTTGCTCTTTTGCTGCTGTTGTTACTGATTTCCAACCTTCGATTTGCGCATCGGTATAGACGCCGGGTGTGAATGAGTAACCTTGAGAGTCATCTGAAATTTGTGTGGCTTCAGTGATGATAAGCCCTGCACTTGCTCGTTGTTGGTAATAAGTCGCCATCATGTCGTTTGGCACGTTTCCAGGTTGGCTAGTGCGAGCGCGTGTCATGGGTGCCATAACGACACGGTTTTGCAGCTCTAGGCCTTTCAGTTCTGATGTTTCGAATAACTTGTTCATGATCTCTACCTTTATGAATTTTTAGTGCTGCGCCAATTCCAGTTTGATAATGAATTGGCACTTTGAAGTTACGGAGTTCTTAAATTATTTAGCTTCTGTTGGTGCAAATATTGAGTTGCTTTGTGGTTTCTCGTTTCGGTTAGCTTTAGCGATTAAGAACAAGCCGACGATAGGAACCACAACGGCTGCGAACGGGATCACTCCTGCGCCTAGTTGGCTATCGAGTACCATGCCGCCAAGGAAGCCACCGAAGGCATTGGCCAAGTTAAACGCTGAAATGTTGGCTGTTGCTGCTAGCTCTTGCCCTTCGCCACCGTGGTTCATTACTCGAAGCTGCATGGCAGGGACGTTGGCAAATGAAGCGATACCAAAAATGAATGCGGCTGCAACGAATAGGATTTTGTTGTCTACCACAAGGCCAACCGCAACCAATGAAGCGATCATCGCGACAGCCCAAAACATTGAAGCTTTGCCTAGGTTTTTGTCAGAAGATCGTCCGCCTAAGGTGTTACCGATGATTAAGCCAACTCCAACAACCACTAAAATCCAAGTTACTGATTCTTGACTGTAGCCAGTGATGTGCATGGCGATTGGCGCAAGGTAGCCGTAAAGCGTCATGAAGCCAGACCAAGCAAAAGCGGTGATTGCTAAGCTGAGAATGAGCATTGGGTTTTTGAATGCCATGAGCTGAGTTTTGATGTCTTTCGCTTCACTGTGACCTGTGGATTTGATTGACGTTAGGATAGAGATCATTGCAACTGTGCCAAGTGCTGCCACGGTAAAGAAAGTGGTGTGCCAGCCGAATTGCAAGCTCACCCAAGTACCTGCGGGAACGCCAAGAACGTTAGCGAGCGTTAAGCCTGCGAACATTTGGCCAACGGCTCTACCTGCCATTTTCTCAGACACTAAATTGGTCGCGACAACTGCCCCTATGCCATAGAAAGGACCTTGCACTAAGCCTGCGATAACGCGGCTTGCAAGTAGAAGTGGGTAGCTAGGAGCAAGGGCTGATAAGACATTACCGATGATGAACAGTGCCATTAAGCCAATCAGCACCATCTTCTTGTTAAAGCGAGCAAGGTAGATGGTTAAGATTGGCCCTCCGATAACGATAGCAAGCGCGTAAGCACTGATTAGGTAGCCTGCTTGACCTTCAGTGATCGAAAGCGATGTGGCGATTTGTGGGAGAATACCTGCAATCACAAACTCAGCCGTACCTATGGCAAAAGCCGCGAGTGTCAGTATCCAAACCTGAAACGGCATCTTTTCTTGTTTCATGACTTGTTGTTTCATGTTGAGTGACCTGTGTTGATATGGTTGTTAAGGGCGCTTGAATTACGCGCCCTGCCTTCAATTTTTCTGTGAGTTATACAGCCTGAAATTTTGAAAAAATCGGGAACTAGCCGAGCAGTGCACCGCCATCAATGTCGATGATCGAGCCCGTAACGTAAGGGTTATTAATCGAGAACAAGTAACCCATAGCTATCTCTGAAGGTTCACCAACCTTGCCTGCGGGTAGGTTGTTTTTGGCGTTGTCATACATGCTTGAACGAGTTGAGTCGTCCATGTTTTTGTAGGCTTCCGTCATGGTAAGGCCGGGGCTGATGGCGTTTACTCGAATCGGTGATAGTTCTTTCGCTAACACTTTAGTGACGCTTTCTAGCGCTGCATTTATCGCAGTTTTTACGTAAGTGCCAGCAACAACTTTGCGTGACAGCATGCCGGTTGTGAGTGTGATAGAACCGTTTGATGTCATGTAACGTGCAGCATGTTTAGCAACGTTTAGGCTTCCCCAGAATTTGGTGTCAAAGGCTGTTTTCGCGTCTTCGATGGCAACGTCGGTGACTTTTCCGCCCGGAGCGTATGAGCCTGCCGTTACTACCAAATGATCAAAGGCACCAATTGATTCAAAGTAATTACAAATCGATTTTTCATTGCTGATATCAACGCCGGTGTGTCGGCTTGCAATGTGTACTGTGTTGTTTTCGTTTCTCAATTGCATTGCTAATGCTTTGCCGATACCTGATGTGCCACCAATGATGACGAATGTGTGTTTTTCTTGGTTTTTAAGTTCGTTGTTCATGTTCTGAATTCCTGCGTTGTTCTGCTGATGGTTGTTATTATATTCATTCGATTAATTTTGATAATTAGCTAAAATATAAAATCATTATTCGGTTGGGCTGAATAATGAGGTTAAGTAACGGGGAATAAGCGAAAGGGCGAGAAATGGACAAATTTTCAGATATGGCAATGTTTGTGGGTATCGTGAAGCATCACGGGCTAGCAGCGGCAGGGCGTGAATTGGGCTTGTCTCCTGCGACAATGACAGCAAGGCTGCAGGCGCTTGAAGAGCGATATGGTGTGAAGCTGTTGAACCGTAGCACTCGCCATGTGTCGTTGACCGATTCAGGGGAGCTGTATTACAAGGCGTGTCTTGAGATATTAGATAACGTTAGCGAAGCAGAGAACCTGATTCAAAATGGCGTAAAAGAAGTCAAAGGTTCGCTAAAAATCGCCGCGCCAAAAGACATCGGTAAGCAGTACATATTGCCTATTTTGTCGGAGTTTTGTCAGCAATATCCCGACGTTATTCCCTACCTGTATTTGAACGACAATCTGTCGAATATCGCTGAGTCGGGAATGGATATCGTGATCCGATATGGTGAGTTGGTCGACAGCAGTTTGATATCCAGACGCTTATCACCGAGCCGACGTGTGCTGTGCGCTTCCCCAGAATACCTCGCCAAACACGGGACGCCGATCAAACCTCAAGATTTGGTTGATCATGCGTGTCTGGCGATGCTTCGCAGCAACGAAGAACTCAAAACCTGGCACTTCCAAGATCATGACATGAAGAAGGCTGTGACGGTGGTGCCTAAGCGATTCTCAGACGATGGTGAAGTGATTCGCTACTGGGCATTAAAAGGAGAGGGCATTGCGCTTAAATCGGTATTGGATGTGCAAGACGATATCAATAACCAGCGACTCGTGACGTTACTCAACGGCTACATGAAGAACTTCAATACCGCGATGTCTGTGTCCAGTGCCGACTTGAATGTGGTGTACATCAGCAAGAAATATCAGCCGAAGCGTATTCGACTGTTTTTGGATTTTCTATTTGAAAATTTTGGCGGTTTGGTTGAGAAATCAGACTAGTCAGATAAAGAAAATGCAGAAGAATCGCTCACTCGCTTATGACGGATCTCTCGAACTCAATGCCAGGTTACGGACAAGGTAAATGGTTCTCGTTAAGATAGTGCGACTACAAGGACGTGATTGGAGAGAAAAATGAAAGTAGTCGGCAACACGGTTATCCAACCTTTTCACAAAGCCACCTGCCACTGTGGTGCAGTCGAACTAGAACTCAGCCTACCTAACGGAATAGAGAAGCCACGTCGTTGTGATTGCTCTATCTGTCGTCGCAGGGGAGCGATTGTGGGCTCTGTTGCGCTAGATGGCATCAAGATCCTCAAAGGTGCGGAGCATCTTAAGCTTTATCAATTTAATACCAACACCGCGAAGCATTACTTCTGCTCAAACTGCGGTATCTATACCCACCACCAACGCCGCTCAAGCCCAAATGAATACGGTTTTAACATCGGCTGTTTGGAAGGAGTGAACCCTTTTGATATTGGTGATGTGGTGACCAACGATGGTGTGAATCACCCTGCTGATCGTTAAGTAATGAACATTAAAAAGGAACGGATCTATGTCTGAATATGGTGCGCTCATTCGCTGGCAAAAAGCGGCAGATGAAGCCTTTAGCGACAATCAATACAGCCGCGGTCATACGTGGGAGTTTGATGGCGGAGTTACTGTGCCTGCTTCATCTTCTCCTCATGTTGTGCCGCTCCCATTCTCGGTGGAAGCGAATGTTGACCCAGAAGAAGCCTTTATTGCGGCACTCTCTAGCTGTCATATGCTGACTTTTCTGGGAATCGCCGCGAAGCAGAAGTATGTAATCGACTCTTATGTGGATGATGCGATTGGTGTGCTTGAGGAAGATGAATCAGGCCGCTCATCGGTCACGAAAGTGACTCTGCGACCTGACATTGTGTTTCTAGGCACCAAACAACCAACCGCCAAACAACTCGAAAAACTGCATCACTTGGCGCACAAAAACTGCTTTATCGCGAACTCGGTAAAAACAGAGATAAAGGTCGAGATGCGAGATTGATTTAAATTAATCGCAAGATTTCTTTAAAAGCTTCGTCTTTTTGATTTTGCCGTCGTCTTAAGGGTATTCATGCAATTCAGTTGATTGCAAAAAGACCGAACACACTATTTGAGGACACCTCCATGACAGCGTTTAACAGTACATCGAATTACGGTGAAAATGCGTTTATCAAAAGCAAACCAGAGATGCTAGAGAGCATTTACAACACCACCGATGTATTCCCTTATTGGGTTGCCGATATGGATTTTCAGGTGGCGGAACCCATAACTCAAGAGTTGAACCGTTTGGTTGAGCGCGGTGTGTACTCTTATGAGTTTCATGAGCAGGCTGTATTTGAAGCGCTTTCTCAATGGTATTCAAAGCGTCATGGTTTAAACCTTTCTACAGACAAGTTTGTTCAGGTACCGGGTGTGCTTTCTGGTATTGCATTGTTACTTCGCCAATTCACTAACGAAGGCGATGGTGTGCTGATCCATACGCCGGCGTATCACCAGTTTGCTAACTTGGTGAATAAAGCAAATCGTCAGGTGGTGAAGAGCCCACTTATCAATGATGAGCAAGGTTACCGCATTGATTTCGATGGTATGGAGCAACAGATCATCGAGCAAAAAGTGAAGACGATGATTTTCTGTAATCCACACAACCCAACAGGCCGAGTGTGGACACCGCAAGAAATCGAACAGGTTATCGAGATTGCTAAGCGTCATGATGTATTGATCATCAGTGATGAGGTCCATTCAGACATTATCTTTGAAGGTCACTCTTTTACGAGCTTGACCAGCTTTGACTACGACAAGATCATTGCCTTGATTGGTTCTCCGGCGAAAACCTTCGGCATGCACAGCATCTCAAACGGCTATGTGTATACAAACAATGATGAGCTATTTGAAGCGTTCAAAACCAATGTGGTGGCGATGTATCTTGATCACGGGAATGCATTCAGCACGTTTGCAACCGTTGCGGCCTTTGAAAAAGGCGAAGAGTGGCTAGATGGCATGTTGGTGTACCTGCAAGACACGGTTAAGTGGATTACCGAGTTTGCAGAGCAGCGAATTCCTCAGTTAAAAGTCTTCCAACCGCAAGGGACTTACCAAGTGTGGTTTGATTTCTCAGGCTTAGGCTTTTCGGAAGATGAATTGAAAAACGTGGTGTTTGAGCAGGCTAAAATGGGGTTAACTCCAGGCGGTTGGTTTGGTGCTGAAAGTCCTAACTTTATGCGAATGAACATCGCAACGTCACGTGACAATATCGAGCAATCATTTACTGCTTTAGCAGACGCGATTGATGGCTTTGAACGAGGAAGTCAGGAGAGTTCAAACTGCTGTGATAGCGGAAATTCAAAAAGCTGTTGCTGATTATCCATGTTGAATTGAAAACGCTTAGCTGTTGATGCTGAGCGTTGGGCTCTAAAGAACAAAAAACCGCGAGGCTGCTTAGTGCATCACTGGCGGTTTTTTTATGTCTGTGTAATCCTACGTACGGTTTTATTGAGTGACAGTTAGAAAGTACTGAGAGATAGGTAGCGATCTCTTGAATGGTAGGAATAGATTGGTTAGCAGAGAGTTATGTTTAGCGTCCCACTGAATAGTTTTGTACATCGTGTGAGTGATAAAAGCCAAGTGATGGCGCATGCTGCAGAATGTGGATGCCAGTTGAAGCGAGTTCGTCGTTCACGCAATTGGCTGTTGGTCGCTCAAGAGCGTCAACTCGTTGAATTTAAAACGATGTTAACTCACGAAAAAGACGGTTGGATAGCAATCGCAATCGATAAAGTGCTGCCTAAACCTGTGGTGTGTTTGGCATCTCTGTTGGCCGCGACACCCTCAATGACCGTCGCTCAACTGGTGATGGAGTCTGGATGTTCAATGGCAGAAGCAAGGCGTGCCATTGATGAACATGAAGGGCTGTAGGCGTATTCGAATCGTGTGAAAAGAGAATCGCGAGCAGCAAAAAGCCCGTAACGATATTGCGCTGGAAAACGTCATATCGTTACGGGCTTTATCATCTGTGCTTGTGCTGCTGCTAAGCTAAGCCATGTGGCTTATAAAGCGTTTACTCGATTAAGAGTTAGCCACTTTTACACGAATCGTGTTTTTGCCAAGCTTTGACAAGTTCAGCTTGTTTAGTGCTGCTTTAGCTTCTTCGTGCTCTGGCATTTCAACAAAAGCAAAGCCTTTAGATTCGCCAGTTTCTTGGTCTAAAACTAGGCTGCACTCTTTTACTGAACCGAACTCAGAAAATAGAACACGGATGTCTTGCTCTGCAGTAGAGCGCGATAGGTTACGAACTAGAAGTTTCATAATAAACCTTGAATATGAATTTACGCCGAGCATTGTCGCACACTTTCGTGCTCACCCTCACAAATAATTAGCTGAATAGCTCGGTTTACCTGTTCGCTGCTCTTATTAGCCGTTAACCGCGGTTTATCGTGATATCTGACACATATCCATGCTCGGTGCTGGTTAACGCCTGTTGCAGCATTTGAGCGGCTTCTTGAGCGCTCATAAAGCTTGAGGTATCCATTGCTTTGCCGCTGGTTCCCCAAAACTCGGTTGCCATACCTCCAGGATAAACCGCCACGATTTTCATCGGGTGTCCTTTGAGCTCCAATCTGACCGATTCGATAAAGCCTTTTACCGCCCATTTTGCTGCGCAGTAAGTAGACTCTTCCGCTTTAGCGCCTTGAGCTGCAGTCGACATTACAACAGCAATAGTGACGGGTTGATCTTTGTAGCGTTGAACAAGCTCGCGAATCAAAAAGATGGAAGACTCGATGTTGTTTTTCAGCATGTCGCTGATGGCGGTGGGATCTTGTTGTTCAATTTTACCGAAGTACCCACTGCCTGCGCTATGAACTACCAGTTTTGGTGTTTCAGGCAACGCATCCAATAACTCGCTCACTGATTGTGAATCACACAAGTCACAGGCTTGGCTAACAGTATTCGCTGGCAGGCTTTTCGCTAATTCAGCTAAACGCTGTGAGTTACGGCCAGTGATCATTAAGCGCTGATGGCTGTTCGATGTGTTCGCATATTGCTTGGCTAAAGCCGCGCCTAAACCGCTGCTTGATCCGGTGATTAAAATCATGGTGACTCGGAATTGTTGAATTGAATCGAGATAGTAAGGCTTTGAATACCTGTTTGCTGAGATCTAAGACCAAGATGCAGAGATCCATGAGCAAGATCGATAAAACAGAGGTTTGAGAAAGTAATGTAAGTAGGGAGGGGGAAATAAGGATAACTAAAAAGTAAAAACGCCGGCACAGGGCCAGCGCTTTTGAAAATCAGATTACTCTTCGTCGAACTGTTTGGTAGTGAACGAGTCTTCGATTCTGTTGAGCTCTTCTTGATCTTTCACTCGCTGTTCTTCTTGGCGAATGACTTTCGCTTCATTGAAGCGTTTCTTTTCCGACTTAGTCAGGAATTTTACAGCTTTCTTGTTGGTCAGTGCGTAAGCAACTACGTCTTCGCCTTTTTCTCTGCGGTCGTTTACACGTTGTGAGAAACGTTCATTGTCGCGAGCTTTACGCTCCGCTGAGGTCAACTTGCTCATGCTTTAAAGCCTTTTCAATTAATCATGGTAGGGAATCTACACTTAGCGAAACAAATAGGAACTGTTGTGTATGAGTCTAGCCCATTTGCATGCTGGTGGCGCATCTTAGCACAGAGACTTAATCTTGCAGATATGCTATTCGAGCGATTAAAAAAAACAGCCCACAATTTTTTGTTGTGGACTGAAGTTTTCTTGTGGGGTGGAGACGCCCTGTAAAATGAATCGAAAGGTTAATGAAACAAAGAATAATTAGCCTTGAAGCATCAGCATTGGTTTATTCAAATTTTCTCAATGTATAAGATTATTTCACCAACTTTGAACCCAAACTTGGACATTTCGGTTTTGTTGAACAATCGTTTGTCATCCATTAAGAACATCCAATCGTCTAACACCACTTCATAGGTGCTGCCGTCTACTTCGATTTCTAAGTCATATTTCCAATACAGAGCAGAACCTAGAGTCTCGCCATAAGCGGTACCGACTACATCATTAGCAGTGCCTGAATAGGTGTTTTCGCCGGTTTTTATCAGGTTCCAAACGCGTGTTGAGCGCTCGCCATCAGCGAAGGAGAACCACTCTTTAATTTGTCCGTTGTTCCCTTCCCAAGTAGCGATAAGCTTGACGTCAAAGCGGCGCAGTAAGTCGCCTGAACGATCGAGTACCATGCCATAGGCCTTCAGTTCACCATTAAAAAAGGTTTCAAGCTTAAGTTCCGGAGTGGTGTCTACGTGGTTATCTAAACTTGCGGAACCACAGCCTGCTAGCCAAGTCAGCGACAAAATGGCTACCGCGAATTTTATTATTTTTGTTTTTGGATTCATTTGTTCAAACCTAATAGTTGTTTGCGTAGACCAGGCTCGGATGTGTTTTCAGATAACCAAATCGCGAGAAAGGCTTCACCAAATTGCTTGTCTTGGATGGTGCCGATGGGTTGCTCATCGAAATAGAAGCGACTTACGTTGTCTTCAGCAACTCGGATAGTCAGCGTGCTGCCTTCCTCAACGTTGGGCCACATTGCGTACAAAGGCTTCAACCAACGTTGGATATTGTTGCTGGAGTAACCGAGTTTGCTCCACTGGTCTTTGGTTGCGTCTACAAGGTCTTTGCTGTCAATTGCTCGGTAGTACTCAAGTTTCAAAGCACGCTCAGAGTTAGACGGAGTGGTGTAGAACTCTGCAGAATACAAAGTCCAAAACAAGTAGCTCATTTCTCCCTGACCGCGCTTATTTAAATCATCGACAGCAGAAGCTTTGGCATTCCCGGTAAATAGGAGTGCTGCGTAAATGAGGGTTAAGGTGACTAAGCTAAATAGTCGGACTCTTGATTGCTCGCTTGTTTGAGTGCGAACGCGACTAATATCGCTCTCAGATTTGAACGCTTGCATAGGGTTGCGTGGAAAAACCATAAGTCACCTCGTTGTTGCCATTTTGGGTTGTACTAAGTTGGAGTAAGCGGCCACAAGTAAGGGCAACAAAATCCCCCAACTTATTGCAAGGGCAGCTAACACCGATGCGTCTGGCCAAGTAGTCAGAAGGGCGCCTGCTTTGATGCCTCCCCAATAACTACTAGTACCTGCTACGAACCCTATGACAAACAAGATCACTTTCGAGCATTTTAAAAGCCAATTTAGGCTGTGGTTAAAACTGATTAAAAACATGATCCACAGGCAAACAAGCCACACCGGGAACCACGATTGATTAGAAATTTCAGAGTCGACGGCAAACACGCCGAAGTGAAGAAAGAGGCTATCAAGCAACAGCCCTAATGGTAATAAAATGAGTATTTTCAGATCGCTACTACGAGTAGGGGAGAGAAGGAAGTGAACGGCCACAATCAGTGGCGCCACGAACGGGGCTTGCGCGGTAAAGAACGCGCTGCAAACCCAGGTCGCTTGAAACAGAACGAGATTAATAATCCAAAACCGTTTCATCTTTTGCTCCAAAGTAACGAGGTTTTCTAGCAACTAAGTGATGAGTACTGATCACGCGCTCTTTGAATGCACCTTCACAGTAGCAGAAGTAGAAGATCCACAAGCGCTTAAACTCTTCTGAATAGCCGAGAGACTCTAACTCTTCCCAACTGTTTTCAAAGGCAACATTCCAATCATTAAGCGTTCGAGCGTAGTGCAGGCCAATGTCATCGATTTCTTGGACAACAAGGTCTGTACTGGTCGCAAGGTGTTGGGTCATCACTGAAACCGAAGGTAGGCAACCGCCGGGGAAGATGTACTTTTGAATAAAGTCGACACCTTTACGGTATTTATCGTAACGGCTGTCGGCAATAGTAATCGCTTGGATCAGCATCTTGCCTGAAGGTTTAAGTAGCGATGAACATTTCTCAAAGAAGGTCTGGAGATATTCATGACCGACCGCCTCAATCATCTCGATAGAGACCAACTTGTCATACTCACCAGTGAGGTTACGATAATCCTCTTTAAGCAGGGTGATTTTGTCTGTTAAGCCAAGCGCTTTTACTCTCTGTTCTGCAAGCGCGTGTTGGGCATCTGAGATTGTGGTAGTGGTGACATGGCATCCGTAGTGTTGCGCCATGAATATCGCTAAGCCACCCCAGCCTGTGCCTATCTCGACCACGTTATCTTTCTCTGACAACTCTAATCGCTCACAGATGGTTTTCATTTTGTTTTGCTGAGCTTTGGATAGGGTTTCTGCTTCTTCGCTGTAGATAGCGGAAGAGTATTGCATCGAGCTGTCTAGGAAGCGCTCGTACAACTCATTGCCAATATCGTAGTGCGCAAGAATATTACGTTTAGAGCCTTGCTCGGTGTTAGCATTCTTACGACGCAGCAATAGATTTTTGATGCGAGAAATCCATTGCGTTTTATCGTCAAGCTCGTCGAGTTGAGATTGATTTCGAGCCATGATTTGAATCACTTTGGTGAGATCTGGGCTTGTCCATTTTCCATCAATATAGGCCTCAGATGCGCCAATACTGCCGTCAATCACGACATCTCTAAAAAAGGTTGCATCGTGAATCACGATTCGACCTTTCAAGTCGGCTTCTCGATCGCCGAACACCGAATGCTGGTCGCGCTCAATGATCTCAAGCGTCGCGAATTGCAGGCTTTCTAAAACCTTAAAGATTAAAGCTCGATATTTACAGTTGCTTGAAACAGCAACGGCTTTAGCTTGTTGTTCAATGTTGTTGTTTTGTTTGGCAAGCTGTTCCATGTAAACCTCGCTGATAACTCATTCTAATATTTTGTGCCAACTTAGCTGGGTTGTGCCCCTTGGTTGGAGCCAACCCAAGCTTGGGTCGAGTTCTATTATTTAGTTGCTGTGAAGACACTTAAGATGTTGAATCTGGATGCCCCACAAACGGTACTTTTTTCAGGAATAATTTGAGAGCCTGATAATAAATTCCCATCACGACTTTAATCGTCATTGCCGGAATCTTGAATACCGTTCGTCTAATGTTTGTCTTGGTTACTGACTGTTTCGTCAAAGCCAGTGTCGCATCGAAAAGCTTGTCGTCTCGGCGGCTTTCAATGTGGACCAAGGTGCGTTTCGCTGGTGGCTTAATCTTCCAAAAATAAGTCATGTTCAAATCCATAAACGGCGAAACGTGAAACTCTTTTTTTACTTTCAACTCTTGGTGCATGTCGATCAGATAATAGTGTCTTTCTCGCCAAGGCGTGTTACTCACCTCAGCCAACATATACTTACAATCGCCAGTTTCGTCGTAACAGAAGAAACAGTTGATTGGGCTGAAGTAGATACCTAAACAGCGGCACTGAGCCAGCATAGTCACACGGTTTGAATCAGACCAAACCCCACCAAGTTTTTGCACTTTGGAAGCTATACGTTGTTTAAGTGATTTTGGTTCATCCGTGGTGGCATTTTCTTTTTTTTCAGCTAGATAATCCGATTCGACAAAGCGAATCGGGTTGTACCATCGAGTTCCGAACAGCGCACTACGCGCTGTGGTTTGGGGCAGTTCATCGAGATCTAACCCCATCATATACAGCTGATAGCTGAACTCATGAGTGATGTCGCCAAAGCGGCGGTGTCTGACGTTGCCCCAATAGATACCGCTGAGTTCTTCACTCTTTTCGGATGCGATCTCCATTTCGGATGTCAGGGTTTGACTGTTCATAGCGCTGAACTCGTACTCAAATCTAAACCGAAGCGTTTGGTCACGTCGAGTGCACTGTGGACGCCATCTTCATGGAACCCGTTGTACCAGTATGCGCCGGCGAAGTGAGTCTGGTTTTTGCCACAGATCTGTTCGCGTTTGTGCTGAGCTTCTACCGTGTTCGAGTTAAGTACCGGGTGATGATAAACAAAGCTGCGAATGATTTTTTCTGGGTCGATAGCTTCGCTCTGATTCAAGGTCACACAGAAGGTGTCCTGGCTTTCGATGCCTTGCAGAATGTTCATGTTGTATGTCACACAGGCAGGTCGTTTACTGTCGCCATCCAACATGTAGTTCCAACTTGCCCAAGCTAGCTTTCTGTCTGGTAACAATCGGGTATCAGTGTGCAGAACCACTTCATTGCGGCTGTATGGGATCTCGCCTAGAACCTGTTGCTCTTGCTCTGTCGCATCGCCGAGTAAACGTAACGCTTGGTCTGAGTGACAAGCAAATATCACTTCGTCGAAGTCTTGTGTACCACCGTCTTCGAATTCGATGGTGACGCCTGTTTCTTGGCGAGTCACTTGTTTGATCGATGTGTTTAACGCGACGGATTTGTTCAAGCGTGAAAGGATGATTTCAACGTAAGAGCGCGACCCTTTAGGAATCACATACCATTGTGGACGGTTCGCGATGTCGAGCAGGCCGTGGTTATAGAAGAATTGAATGAAGAATTTAAGCTCAAATTCTTCCATCTCCTCTAAGCTTGTCGACCAAATTGCTGCGCCCATCGGTAGGATGTAATGCTGGCTGAAAAAGTCGGAAAACTGGTTTTCACGTAGGAAGTTGCCCAAGGTAATATCCGGTGTGAACTCGTTACTTTCGAATTGAGCCTTACACAATTTGTTGAACTTGAGAATGTCAGAGACTAAAGACCAAAATTGAGGTTTGAAAATATTACTTCGTTGAGCGAACAGAGAGTTTATGCTGTGTCCGTTGTATTCAAACTTAGTCGTAGTGTTGTGAACGCTGAAACTCATCTCGGTAGGTTGCCTTTCAACACCGAGTTGTTCGAGTAGCTGATTGAAGTTTGGGTAGGTTCGATCGTTAAATACGATAAAGCCAGTATCTATCGAAAACGCCGAGCCTTGATGTTCAATATCAACGGTGGCGGTGTGGCCCCCAACATAATCGTTTTTTTCGAATACTGTTACGTCGTGGTGCTTATCTAATATGTGTGCGCAAGTGAGTCCAGAGATACCTGACCCAATAATGGCGATTTTCTTCATTGTTATACCATCCTTGAAGCGAGTTTTTGCCAAACTGGAGTTGGAAGCATTCTTAGTAGCTTCATCAACATGATGAATCGTCTTGGGAAATCGATTTCACTCTTTCCTTGAGCAATACCATTTACGATTCGCTGAGTTGCGGCCTCACTACTAATAATCATAGGCATAGAGAAAGTATTTCGCTCGGTTAATGGCGTTTCAACAAAGCCTGGGTGCACAATTGAGACATGAATATTGTGCTCGGCCAGATCAACCGACAGTGTTCTGCCTAAGTAGGTGAGGGCTGCCTTTGAAGCGCCATAAGCCTCGGCTCTTGGCAAAGGTAAAAAGCTGGCGCTGGAACTTACTAAAACCAAGCGGCCGCCGGGCTTGATGTTTTTTAGCCAGGCTTTAAGGGCGTAGCCAATTGAAATTAGATTGATGTTGATGACGCGCTCGAAAAGCTCGGCATCAAAATTCACTGGGTCGTTGATGTATTCACAATCACCCGCATTTAAAATCAGCAGATCGAGCGGCTTGTCTTGGTCGAGCTCTGGGAAGTTGTGGTAATCGGTTAAGTCGAAACAGAGCGGCGTAATGGATGAATGCGCAATGTCTGTCTCGTGAGAATCAACTAAGGCTTGCAGCTTGTCCGGGTTACGGCCGCAAGCAATCACCTGATGCCCTTGTTGAGCATAATCGATAGCGAGTGATTGGCCAATACCTGAGGTCGCGCCTGTGATCATAATACGCATTATTGGCTCGCTCTCTTTTTGATGGATTTGATGGCGCAGCCCAGAACTGGAATGTGTTCGTACAACATAGAGCCGACGTCAAGATAGTCTCTGTGATAAACCACTTGGCCGTCGAGCATCTTGAGGTGGCTGTGTCCTTGTACTTCGATCGGCTTTTGTCCATTTAATTGCTTGTGAGCAAACTGCATCGTCCAGTAAACAGAAGCTTCGTCGTTCGCTTCGAAAGTGTGTTCGATATGAAAGTAACAGCTCGTTACCTGAGTGTAGAGATTCTCGAAGTAGTGGGTAAGCGCCGCAATTCCGCTGACATGATGCAGCGGATCTTGGAATTCGATATCAGGGTGATAAACCGTCTTAAGCACGTCGAAATTGTCAGTTCCGAGTTCTCGATACATGTTGAGAAAGTTATCAAGCCATAGAGAGTTATCCATAATATTCACTCTAATTATTTGAAAAAGGCTAAGGCTCTCAATCGTGCTTCTTTGTGTTCAACGATGGGTTGCCAGTATTCGCTGTTAATTCCATTTTTTGCAATGTAATCATGTGGAAAATGCACATGCTTGTCAGGAATAATTTGCAGCTCTGGTATGTACTTACGAATAAAAATTCCTTTCGGATCAAACTTTTCACTTTGTGTGATCGGATTGAAAATTCGAAAGTAGGGTTGAGCATCACAGCCTGTACTTGAAGCCCATTGCCAACCGCCATTATTCGCGCTGAAATCACCATCGATAAGGTGCGACATAAAGAATCGCTCGCCCCAACGCCAGTCAATCAGCAGGTGTTTGGTTAGGAAGCTCGCAACGACCATTCTGAGCCTGTTGTGCATCCAGCCTGTCTCAACCAATTGACGCATCGCTGCATCAACTAATGGGTAGCCTGTTTTTCCTTCGCACCACGCCTTGAAGCTCGGGTTGTCGTGATACCAATCTAAGCCGTTGTATTTCTGCTGAAAGTTCGCACCTTTAACCAGTTTAGGGTGGTGGAACATCAAATGCTTATAAAAATCTCGCCAAATCAATTCATTAAGCCAAGAAAAAGCTGGCAACTGAGTATCAAATAACAAGTCAGGTTGTTGCTGAATCAATTGAATCGCTAACCAACGAGGGCTGACTGCACCAATAGCCAAGTAAGGAGATAGGCCTGATGTCCCCTTCACTGATGGAATGTCTCTAAGGCGAGAATAGTCGTTAACTTTATTGGCTAAGAAATTGGGGATCACGCTCTCAAGCACATCTTGGCTTAATGGCCAACGGCTTGAATCAACACGCGGAAAGTCGAAATCGTACTCGCCAGAAAAACCACTTAACGATTGTTTCAGTTGTGATGGATTCTGAAGCGAATCCGTTTCAGATGAACCTGCTTGCGCTGATCCTGTTGAATGCACTGGAGCGCGACTGCAAATGATGCCTTTCGCTTGCACTTCTTTTAACCATGCGTTTTTGAAAGGTGTGAAAACCTTGAACATCTCACCTTGTTTATTCAGCACGCTACCTAATGGCAGAATCGTATCGCAGTCGGTTATTTTCAGCTTTATACCAGTAGCGATTAAGCGTTTGTCTCTTAACTGCTCATCCACTTCCGTCTCTGAATTGGCATACACACATGTCGCATCGACCTGTTTGCACAAGTTGATGAGTTGAGTGGCTTGATCGTTAAAGTCTGTGGCTTTGAGGTGCAGAAGATCGATCCCAAATTCAGCGAGTTGGGATTCAAGTTGCTGCAGGTGACGATAGATTAAATCGGCTTTGATTGGCGCAAGGTGGTGTTGCTGCCATTGCTGTGGCGTTGAAATGAAAACGGCGGTCGTCACACCGTTTTCAACTGCCGCGACGAGCGCAGGGTTATCGTGAATCCGCAGGTCTCGTCTTATCCATAGAATGTCGCTCAATATCCGTATCTCAGCTTAAGTTCTTGTGGGTGCGGGTTTAGGTAAACCTGTGATTCAAGGTACTCGTTTGGGTATTCCATCAAGTAGTGGTTGATCAGTGTTAGTGGAACTAACAGAGGAACAAGACCTTCTCTGAATGATGAAATCTGATTGGTAAGCTCTTGCTTGTGCGCGCTGCTCAATTGTTTCTTAAAGTAACCTTGCAAATGATGCAGAGTATTGGCGTGGCTACCACGGTTCGCGTGGTGAGATAATGCCGTCATCAAGCCTTCAATATATTGTTTTGCCAACTCATCGATTTCAAGATCGTTGCTTGCTAATAATTTCCCAAGTTTCTTATAGCCTTCAATGTGGTGACACATTACCAAGTACTTGTGAGCGCTGTGGAATTGAATCAGCTTGTGTTTAGTTACGCCTTCGTCAACAAGGTTGAGCCACTTTTGATAAGTGAAGACACGTGTCATGAAGTTTTCGCGCAAAATAGGGTCATTGAGGCGACCATTTTCTTCAACAGGAAGTAATGGGTTGCCTTCCATCACTTGTTTGGTGAACATGCCTACGCCTGTCGATTCAGAGCCGCGACCGTGGTGGTGGTACACTTTTACTCTTTCCATACCGCAGGTTGGGCTTTTTTGACACACAATGAATCCTGCGATGTGCTGGTTGCTCTTTGAATAGTTTTGTCCAAACTCGATCAGATCATTGGTCACATCACCAGAACCGTCAGGTCTAGAAACGTGAATGATATTGTCTAGCTGACGAACTTGGCGAATGGTTGGGCGAGGTGTTGGAAGACCCACTGCCATTTCTGGGCATACTGGTTCTAGTTCAACATAATCTGCAAGGTCATCTGTACAAAAACGAGAGCGTTTGTGACCTGTATCGAAACGTACCTTATGTCCTGCAACACAAGCACTAATGCCTATTTTAATTTTCTTTTCCATTGGCCAACTCCTTTGCTCTTGCTTTGAGCTATTTATTATATTTCAACATTGCTAATCGTACTTACAGAGCCGGGTGTGTTTTAAGTCTCAACACCGTTGATGTTTTAAGCCAGATGTATTTGACGATATACAGGATAACTTCATGCCATCCTGTATATTTATAGCGTGCAACTGGGTTAATAGATATATTTACCGAGTGGATTGAATAACTGGCTCACACCTTTTGTGAAGTAAAGCGCATCACTTGAAACAGTTAAACACACACAACCTTCTTTGGTAGCTGGTTGATGGGTGTGGTCACCATCTAACCAGATGAAGTCGCCTTTGTTGTAGACGCCCATTTCGTCCTCGAAACTGCCTTCCAAGAGAAGCGTAATCTCAAAGCCTTTGTGGGTGTGGCAAGGCACTTGTCCATCTTTGTCGATGTGCAGCAAGCTGGTGTGGTGTGCTTCGTCGTCAAAATCGAGTCTTGCGCGTGAAATTTTGCCTAAGTTCATCCAGTCTTTTCTTGCCACTGAGTTCAACGCGCGAGGAATAGTGAATGTGGTGTCTGCAACCGTAACTTGCTGAACTTCGGGTTTCACTTCGATAGCTTGAGATGAATCAGCAGTGATTTGAGCAATCGCATCAAAATCAAACTCCCCATCATCGGATAGGAACGCATCCATTTCGCTGTCAGAAAGTTGAAGCCCTGAGGTATCACTTTCAAAGACAGGTGTATCGCTTTCAAAGACTGAGTCAGCAGCTTGCGCCGTCAGCATGCTTACTTGTTGTTGGCAGTGTTCACACAGTTCAACATGGCTAGAGACAATCAAAGAAACTGAGTCTGCGAGTGTGCCATCGACAAAATCTTTCAAAATTGCGGCATTTGGGTGATGTTTAATCATGATCTTGTTCCCCCATGTGAACCTTAAGTTTGGCTAAAGCGAGTCTTAGACGTGATTTCACGGTTCCAAGTGGGACGCCAAGTTGTTGAGCGAGTTGCTCTTGTGACAACTCCTGAAAGTAAACGCCTTTAACAATCGTTTTCTGAGCCAAAGGCAACTTCTCTATTTGAGTCATTACATGTCGGCTCATCAAATGATCACCAAACGGTAATTCATCGCTTTGAGATTCCGCGACCATTGCATCTATTGGCCAAATGTCGTCAGCAATGGTTTGTTCTGCTTTTGCTTTCACCTTTCGTAACATGTCGAAGGCCGCATTTCGCATCACGGTATAGACCCAAGTAGTCGCAGCACCTTTCTGTTCGTTGTAGAGATGTGCTTTTTTCCAAACGTTAGTCATTGTGTCTTGAACTAGCTCGTTTGCAGCAGCCTCGCCGCCCAACTTGCTGATTCCAAAACGCTTAATCTTAGGTGCGAAGAACTTGAACAAACAGGTGAAGGCTTGTTTGTCTCGGTCTGAACCAACCAAAATCAACCAACTTGAGAGCTCTGTAGGTACCTTATTTTCATTAGGTAATTTGTTGTCGGGAATAATGACATGCTCCTTGCCGTTCCCTGAACTTCTGCTTTCGACTTGCATAGTACTTAACCATCATGCGAATTTGAGTGGCACTACGTGAAAGGAGAAGGTCGGGATCACTTTAATTTAAATTAATTTCCACTATACAAAATTATAGTGAAGAAAAGTGCTTATTGCCCCGTAATGATTTGATTCAAAAAAGGAACTAAAGAAGGAAAGCTAGCGGGTTCGGTAAATTCTGTTTTCTTTTCCAATGGGATAGGCATCATTTCGAGTAATCGCGCACAAATCCATCGTGGGCTTTCGAAGTCTGGAGTGGGGTAGAGCGTTCTGATTGAATCGTGGTCTCGAAACAGCTGTACTAAGAATGCAGTAAATACGTTCGGTACTTTGCATTCTAGATCTGGCCAATGAGGTAACAACCTGAACTGGCTTTTTATCAGGTCATCGTCGTCTCGAAATGGTCCGTGAAGCTGAACCAGTTGTTGGCCTTCGACATCGATTTCCAAAATTTGGTCGTCAGACATGTTGAAATCAACGATAGACACTTTGGTTCCCCAAGAACTGAGATGTTCAGAGTTGGTGCTGTCTTGGGTGGCAATAATGAACCCATCTCCTTGGGCCGCATGTGCAACCATAGCAAGATATTTTGGTTCAAAGATGCGTAGCCTCTGGCGACCTCCGGGCAGAAGGAATATCGGAAGGGGAAATACGGCGAGCTCGAGAGAAGACTCTACGAGTGCCTCTGGTTCGGCGTCTGGCCGTGTGATCTGGCTCGATGAATTCGGCACATAGCACTCCTTAGTTCAAATTTAATTTGAGAAGATATACGCGGAGTCGGTGGTGTTCGATCAATTGATTGTGGTTGTTGTTATTGGGTGATGAGCTACAGACATGAGCCAAAGCAGATTGTTTTTTGTTGCACATGCTCATAAATTCATTGTTTTTACCTTCTTTCATACGCGTCATTAGGTAATATATGTACGAATAGTAAGCGGATGGGGGGGCGCCAAACGATGCTTCTACCTATCCTTCTTCTTTACCTGACATCGCATCAAAGGAATGGTCATGATTGTTATATATGGTATCAAAGAGTGCTTGAATCCAATTAAGTTGCAGCTCTCTAATGTGTTGCAACAGTGCTTAAACAGTGAAATGGGTTTACCCGATGACAAGCGAGCGCATCGATTTGTACCATTGGAGCGAGATGATTTCTTTTATCCAGAAGGAAGAACAGAAGCCTATACCGTTATAGAGATCAATATGATGGAAGGTCGAGCGGTCAACACCAAGAAGCGCTTAATTAAGAAGATATTCTCTGAAATAGAGAAGCAGTTAGCTATCTCTCCGATTGATATTGAAATAACCATCAAGGAACAACCTGCACACTGTTGGGGGTTTCGAGGCATGACCGGTGATGAAGCCCAAGACCTGAAGTATAAAGTGAAGGTCTAAGGTCGCAGGACTAAGATATATTCCACTTCAAATCTTGGATTTATAGATTACTGAGAGCGGCTTTAGAAAAACACTAAGCCGCTTGTTATTGAAGAAGACCAATAGAGAAGGTTAAACCATTAGCTCTCGTCGTTCTCTTTTAGGTAACGGTGCCAGTTGGCATTGATGACATCAAAGTGCTCCACACAGAACTCTTTCCTATCTTTCAAATAGTCGTTTTCTACTTCATCGAGCAAGTTCTTGTAGGCATCAGGATCGCTGCCATACACCAAGCATAATGTGGAGAAGTAGCGCTGTAGATCAAAACTGTGCTCATCAATGTATTCACCCAAGTCGTAATACTCAGGGCGGTCTTCTGACTCGAAAGCGAACATGTCAGCGGCGCTGATTGCGGCATCACCTCCATGTTCTACATAGTTAAGTAAAAGCACTGTCGCGAGGTTATCAACGGCATCTTCCTCTTTGCCCAGTATGGCAATATTCTGGTCTTCGATATAAGCGTGCCCAGCTTCGTGCAGTAGAGTATGAAGCAAGGTATCGATAGCACCAGTTTGCGCGGTCTTTCCATACTCTTTTTCGTATTGATTCTTTTCAAAGTAATTAAGCGACTCAGAGTAGAAGCTATACGGGATAAGCACTTGATGCGTTTGTGGATCGTAGAGTGGACCTTCTTCCCCGCCGTATTGAATGGTTAATGGCTTTTCAAACATGAAGAGTTGGTTTGACAGGTCAATCACAGTGTCATTGACGCCACTGTTTTGAATTTCACGTTTGAGCTGCTCTTCTTCAGTATTTTGTGGTGAAGAGAACTCAACGATCAGGTTATTTTGGGTGGTTTGTTCACTAGATGCATAAGTTGCGGCTAACACTGAGCTAAGGGCTAGGCTGTAGGCCAGTGTTCGTTTCAATAATGTCATCGGCTATCCTTGTGATTATGCTGCGAGTCAGGCTCAGTGTTAAGGTGATCCCCCTAAGTCATGTAACTCAAGTTACGCGATCTAAGTTATGTACCTTAAGCTGTTTAAGCTGTTTGAGTTAATTGAGTTATTTACTGTGGTTAGATTACAAGTTTAGACTGAATTTTGAAGCATCGAGGACAGCAATTTTTGAAGTCGACACGAGCTGATTAATGAGTGACCCGCTTTGAGGTTCGGCTACAAAGAATTGGCGAGCTGAATGACCAGCGGTGATGTGATTCGTTTCTGTTGGTAATTGATAGATAAATTTCGGTTCAAGTGAACCCTTGTGCTATACTCCGCGCCCCAATCCGAATTGGCTTGTTAAATCTTAGGAAATTATTATGAGTGTTAAAAACGAACTTCAACAAATTAACAACCGTCTAGACAAATGTCGCAACAAGTTAGCGGCTGCTAAAACTCGTAATGATCGCCCTGTTGTTCGTCAATTTGAAGACGAGATTAAGAAGCTAACCAAGAAAATTGCTCAGTTGAAACACAAAGAAAGCTTCGATGTAAATCAAGAGCGTAAGTCTTTGGTTGATATGCCATTTAGCCGTGAGATTACAAAAGCTGAGCAAGCGGATATGGGTAAACTTAAGAAGTCTGTAAAAGGGCTCGTAATTGTTCACCCAATGACGAAGATCGGTAAAGAGCTTCGCATTGAGGTTATGACTGGTTACGCACCGAAAAAATTCTAATTACCAGTGATGGTGATGAAAGAGGAGCTAGTAATAGCTCCTTTTTGCTTTTTTAGGTATTAAAAAAGCAGAGTTAGCGGCAAGGATACTCACGCCGTTATCAACTTTTTGGAGGTGATTTTTGTCACAAATCCTTTTATCTCCTATAAAAGTTAACGTGTCACTAACATGGCACCAAGTGAACGCAGTAATGTGTTCGCTTTTCGAATCTACAATTTCTCTCCAGTTTGTATAAATATAGGTAGAGCAGCACAGATAATTACAGATAAAACTAGACTCATTAAGGAAGATGAGAACGTAAAAAAATAGAGGTTATATGAATCAATTAATTTCAATTGGACCACTAGAATCCTTCCTAATCGCGATTAGTGTTTTGTTTCTAGGTCATTTCGTCAATGCAAAGCTTCCGGTTCTCAAAAAGTACAATATTCCAGAGCCCATTGTCGGCGGCTTGATTGTCGCTTTTGCTATTACAGCCCTGCACTTTAACGGCCTTGATCTTGAGTTTTCCTTGCCCCTGCAGAACACTTTTATGTTGATGTTCTTTGCAACGGTCGGTCTTGCGGCTAACTACACGCAGCTGATAAAAGGTGGCGCTAAGGTATTCCTATTCTTAGGGGTGGCTTCGGTTTACATCATTATCCAAAACGGTGTAGGTGTAACACTTGCAACGGCACTAGGCCTTGAACCCTTGATGGGTTTGATTGCTGGATCTATCACGCTTTCGGGTGGTCACGGCACAGGCGCAGCTTGGTCTCAAACTTTTTCAGACACGTTTGGCATTGCCAATACTCTAGAAATCGCGATGGCTTCAGCGACGTTTGGTTTGATCATCGGTGGTATTATCGGTAGCCCAGTAGCACAAAAGCTGATTGATAAAAACCAGCTTGAATCTGAGTACGGCACTGGCACACAAACCCACGAGCGTTTTCCTGAACTTGTTACTTACAACGAGTATGAAGAAGACAAAGTAACAGCGAAGAAGGTGATTGAAGTATTGTTCATTCTTCTAATCTGTATCTCGGGGGCGAAATACTTAGAAGAGTGGGTAGCGACTTTTGAAATTTCTTGGTTGATGATTCCTGACTTCGTTTACGCGTTGTTTATCGGTGTGTTCATCACTAACGTTTTTGAAGTGACTAAGCTGCATAAAACCGACAGTGAAACGGTCGATATTCTTGGTACGGTGTCATTGTCGCTGTTCTTAGCTATGGCGCTAATGAGCCTTAAGCTTTGGAACATCTTTGACCTTGCGATTCCGTTCTTGGTTATCCTTGCGGTTCAGGCTGTGGTGTTGGGTATCTTCTCTTACTTTGTGACGTTCAAAGTAATGGGTTCTAACTACGACGCAGCGGTTATGGCGGGTGGTCACTGTGGTTTCGGCCTAGGTGCAACACCAACAGCGGTAATGAACATGGGTTCTTTGGTGAACCGATTCGGTCCGTCGCCACAAGCCTTCATGGTTGTGCCAATCGTTGGTGCCTTCTTTATCGATATCGTTAACCTGATCATCCTTCAAGGTTACATCTCGTTTATCGGTTAATGTTCGCCTTTGCTTAAATGCGATGAGCTAATCACACTAAGATGAATACAAGAAAGCCAGTCTGTTGACTGGCTTTTTTATTGTCTAGCGTATACGAACTTATAGATTTTATCTTATGTCGGTGAGCTGATCTGTAGTTCTTTAAGCAGAGGAAATGCTGCTTTAGTGTGTTCCCCTGTGACAATGAATCCGACGAGTTGGTTTGCCTCATTAAAACCTTTGGCGACAATCCCTTTTGGATCAAACCGAGTCTCCCAACTCTGAGCAGTTTGAATATCACGGCCTGCCAGTTGAATCGGATAACTAGGCGTTTTCACTTTAGTCATAATATGCGGAAAGCTTAGCTTTCCTTCACCCGTAGTGAGTTGTTTCGCTAATACGTTGGCCGCTAATATCGCGGGTTGCAGGTAAGCCATTACTCGTCCTTGAATCTCAGTACAATCCCCAATGGCATAGACATTTTTGATGTTGGTTCTCATGGTTTCGTCAACGAGAATACCTCTATTCACATCAATGTCCGCTTGTTTGGCTAATGCTGTGTTTGGCTTTAACCCTGCTGCGGCGATGACTACATCGGTTTTGATTAATCGAGAAGAGGTCGTTTGTAACCGGACTCCATCAGCGAGATAGGTGGCGTGGCTTACCGTAGCATCAGTCTCAACAGTTACACCGGCTTTACGAAGCTCTCTCTCCAGCTCTAGAGAGACAAAAGGTGGCACCAAACTACTTAATAGGTAACTTGCAGGTTCAATGATCGTGACATTTTTACCCGACGTTTGAAGATCGAAAGCGAGCTCGACTCCAATGAGCCCGCCACCAATGACCGTGATTCGCTTGGCTGCATCGATCTGAGCTTTGTGTTTTTCGAACTCTTCTAAGCTATTTAGCGTAATGGTCGCTCCAGGGTTCAAGCCTTCGGCTGGCGGTATGAAAGGCGTAGCACCTGTCGCCAGTACAAGTTTTGAATACGGGATGACATCGTCACCGGCGACAATGAATTGTTGCTCGGTATTAATCTCGCTTACCCAAACGTTGGTTTTAATGACAACGTTATATTGCTCAGCCAATTGTTGAGCAGTATTGATCGCAAGCTGCTGAGGTGTTTGAGCCTGACTAAACACATGCGAAAGATTGGGTTTACTGTACTCTATGCCTGCATCAGCGGTGACCATAGTGATCGCGATATTTTGGTCAGCTTTACGGAGCATCTTGATGGTTTGTAGGGCAGCAAAACCGCCACCCACAATGACAATATTTTCCATATTACTTCTCCACAAACACTTCTTTACCTAAGTGGCACTCTGGGCAAAGGAAATCATCAGGTACCTGTGCCCAAGGTGTTCCTGGTTCAACGCCTTGGTAAGGTTCGCCTAATTGTGGGTCGTACACCCATTCGCATACTGTGCAACGCCAGCAAGTGCAGTCTGCGCTGTGTACTGACTTGTCTTGCGCTTCTTCTGGCTTCTGCTCTGTTGTGTCTTTGAGCTCGGCAGTGGTGTTTGCCGGTACTGGGGTGGCCTCAATTGGTGTTACATTACGTGATACTTGTTTTGGTACGCTCACTTCATCGGCGTCTACGCGCCATACTTCAGCGAGTGTCATGCCGTAATCGATGCATTGACGTAGTGCGTCTGTGTCTGGTTTCCAGTGGATGTGTTGTGGCGCACTGACTTCGAAGTTTGCTTCATGTAGTCGAGCGTCGATGCGTTTTACTGCGCCTCCCGTCCAGCCTGAAGAGCCAAATGCTGCAGCTCTTTTACCTGCAAAGCGTAAGCCGTGGATCTCTTCTAGTAGTGCAGCGATTTGCGGCATCATCACGTTGTTCATGGTCGATGATCCAACAAGCACGCCCTTTGAACGGAAGATATTGGCAAGGATGTCATTCTTATCGTGCTTTGAAATGTTGAAGACCTTGATGGCTGTTTCTGGGCTGCCTTTACGAATACCCTTTGCGATCGCGTCTGCCATCATGCGAGTGTTATTGGACATGGTATCGTAGACAATGGTGATACGATCTTCTTTGTAGGCTTTTGACCACTCGTAATATTGCTCAACGATTTGAGTCGCGTTGTCACGCCAAATACAACCATGAGAAGTAGCAATAACATCGATTGGCACGCCTAAACTCAAGACTTCTTCTATCTTCGCTTTCACCAAAGGCGCGAAAGGCGTGAGGATGTTTGAGAAGTAACGCAGACATTGATCATGCAGCTCTACTTGGTCTAGTTGGTCATTGAATAGGTTTTCGTCGCAGTAGTGTTGTCCGAAAGCATCGTTACTAAACAGGATTTCATCACCGGTTAGGTAAGTCGCCATTGAGTCTGGCCAGTGCAGCATTTTCATCTCAACAAAGATGAGTTGCTTGCCGTTACCGACATCGAGCGTGTCGCCTGTTTTAACGGTTCGGAAGTTCCAGTCAGGCTGGTGGTGATGGCCAACAATAGAGTTAACGCCAGCTTCTGTGCAGTAGACGGGTGTGTTCGGAATTTTAGCCAGTAGCGCAGAGAGGGCGCCTGAGTGATCTTCTTCTGCATGCTGACAAATGATGTAGTCGATCTCGTTGATATCGATTTCCATCTCTAGGTTTGCAAGGAATTGTTCAGTAAAGCGATGATCGACAGTATCGACAAGCACTGTCTTCTCTTCACGGATCAGGTATGAGTTATAGCTCGTACCTTTGTTCATGTGGTATTCCTTACCGTGGAAGTGCTCGGTTTCCCAATCGTGGACGCCGACCCAATGAACATTTGATTTAACGTGAATAGTCATAATGATAATACCTTATTTAAATATCTAAGGCTCCTATTGCACTAGTTGTGCCATGTTTTTAAGTATTTGTTTTTATAGTGTTTATTTGGTTTTTCATTGTCATGATGTGTCTTTATGACATTGATAGATGTGTAATCAAAATAAACTCATCGTGTCTTTATGACTAAGTTGTTGATGGTTGGTAATTGGTAGTTGCTTGGATAAATAACAGATACAAAAAAGGCCAGACGAATGTCTGGCCAAAACAAGGCAGTGTAATTTAACAGTCTAAAGTGCTGCTAAAACTATATTTTTGTAAAACGAAAAAGCGTTTTAAAAATTAAAGCGTTGTAGCTATCAGTACATAATGCATATGCATTGGATTTATTACAGTGTAGTAACCACTTCATCAAGCGCTAGACGCGCTTTTGGTTTACCGTGGTTATAGTCTTCGCCGTCTTTGTGGTAGCCGATAGCCAGTGCTACATCAACAACGTGACCTTCCAGTTCGTCAGCAAACTCTTCGCCGATCATAGCGGCATCTACGCCTTCCATCGGTGTTGATGCAATGCCAAGACGAGCCAGTGTGTGCATTGTGTTACCTAGTGCGATGTACACTTGAGACTTAGTCCAGTTACCGTTGAAACCCGTTTCGTCTGTGTTCATTTCTGCGAATGCATAAGCACCTAAGAATTGCTCGTACATTTCAGCAGGTAGGTGACCAGAGCTTACTTCTGTATCAGCACGCTTCGCGAACTTCTCTTTAGTGTATTTAGGATCGTGAGCAAACAGGATTGTGTGCGACGCTTCTTTCGCATGTGGTTGGTTAAACTGGAACATGTTCTCGAAAGTATTGTGAAAACGTTGTTTTGCTGCGTCGCTCTCAATGATGATGAATTTCCAAGGCTGAGAGTTGATAGAAGAAGCTGATAAACGAAGTGCTTCTTTGATTACTTCCATGTCTTCCGCAGAGATGCGTTTGTCGGCATCGTATTTTTTAGCTGTGTAACGAGTGTTTAGATCAGTAATGATTGGATGAGTCATGTTGAATCCTAATATCTATCAATAATAAATGTTGTAGGGTTTTATGTTCGGTAACGTCAACAATAAACGGATAACGCATTTAGGCTATATCTCTATAGAAGTCGTTTTTAGAACAGCCAGCCTCTAAAAGGCTGAACGCTTAAATGGCTATCGAACATGCCCCAATAAATCGAGTATCTGCGGTAGCTCAAGTCGATGGGTGTAAGATAATAGAAGATTGGCTCGGGAAAAATAGCGAACACATCAAATCACTATGGTTAATAATGTCCACAATGATTTGATTTATGTGATCTGGGTGTGTGTTGGTTTTCGAAAATCAGCCAGTTAGTACGCCTTGATTCCATATTGGCGTAATAAAGAGGGAAGTACGCTGTCGAGGTTTGGGATATCTTCAGGGTTAAGTTCAATCAAGCTAAAACCATGCTCTTGGTAAACTTTCTTGGTCGCACTTCGTTTGTCTTCTTCTATAGAGCCTGAATCTGTTCCCCAGAACTGAATGTATACTTTGCCGCTTGGCAGGTAGAAATCGCTCATTACTTCTTTTGATATCGGGAGCGGACGTTCATAGGCATGAACCACTCCCGCCATATAAAGCCAGTTATCAATGATCAGCTCTCCCTTTGAACGTACATAATGTCCGTCTAAGGTTCGGTGTTTCGCCTCAAATTTCTGACGAAAGCTAGAAAACGAGACATCGGTAGAGTGGCTTTCAGCATCATGCCCTAGAAATTCGACAACAGACTGCTTCAAACGTTTATTGCGAACCAACGAATCGTGCCATACCACAAATAGGTTTTGAGTCGCTTTATCTTCTCTCTGCTCACCACCGGCTTTCAGTCCCGTTGAGGTGACGCGCCAGCCGTCTTCTTCTTTCTTTATCCAGCCAAGCTCATTGAGCAATAAGTTGATTTTCTTTGCACTGAGCTGAAAGGCACTACCCAACTGAGTCGCGGTTAGCGTTTTTCCTGAGAATGAGTCTAAGTCGATGAGCAGTTTTTCTGGCCATACTATAAAGACACCAAACTTTTTGTGTTCTACATACTCTCCACCAAAGCTTTCTCCACGCTCTGTGAGCACCCAACGTTCTTGTGAGCGCACTATATAGCCAGCAATTTTTAAATCGCTAAATAGAGCTTTAGCTTCTATGCCTTTTTGTTTAGCGAGTGCTGATGTGGAAATTTTGTCTGACATAGTCTTTTCTCAAATAGCAGAGTGATCCGCTGATGGGTTTTGGAGAGATACATGATGTGATAGCACTGATGAATACCATATCACATCTACTAATGGCAACTGCTGCTCACTGGTCTATGTTTTTAGTCGAAAGTCATGTCTGATTTTGATTTTGTGGGAAATGTGGTTCTTTTTGTAATTAAATTACATAATTGGCGACTTTGCTCATCTGGGTGCATATTTTCTATACGTGACACGATGTTCTTTTATACGGTTTATATAGATCTTAGATGCCATATTTTATCGAGTGTGATTTTGATCACTATTTATTTTTAAGTATTACAAAATAAAATGTGATCTAGATCTTGTATGGGTGATATTTATTCTCATTAATTTGGCTTTGTAATTTAAATTCATGGTGTTTTTGTGATCTAAGGTGCTCTTGTTAACCCTAAAGTGTTTTTTGTGTGTGATGGTTGTCACGAAAGTTGGGCTAAGGTGCATTTTGGAAATGTTGTGATACATTTTAATCGACTTTTGAGTACACACTTTCGGTCATTTGACCAACCAATACATTACGGGGTTCTACCTATGTTATCACCAGAAGCTAAGATTAAGGTTCAAAACTTTGGTCGTTTCTTATCCAATATGGTAATGCCAAACATCGGCGCATTTATTGCGTGGGGTTTCATTACTGCACTATTCATCCCAACCGGTTGGTGGCCTAACGAAACGTTAGCATCAATGGTTGGCCCTATGATTACATACCTACTGCCACTATTGATTGGTTACACCGGTGGTAAAATGGTTGGTGGTGACCGCGGTGCGGTAGTGGGTGCCATCACGACAATGGGTGTTATCGTTGGTACTGATATCCCAATGTTCATGGGTGCAATGATTGTGGGTCCACTAGGTGGTATCGCAATTAAGAAATTCGATGAAGCTGTTCACGGTAAAGTGAAGAGTGGTTTCGAAATGCTAGTGAACAACTTCTCTGCTGGCATCATCGGTATGATCTGCGCAATCATCGCATTCGTTGTGATTGGTCCTGCAGTTAAAGTACTGTCTGGTGCTCTTGCTGCTGGTGTTAACGCAATGGTTGAAGCTGGTGCCCTTCCTTTAGCTTCTATCTTTGTTGAACCTGCGAAAATCCTTTTCCTAAACAACGCAATCAACCACGGTATCTTTTCTCCATTAGGTATCCAGCAATCTGAAGAGATTGGTCGTTCAATTTTCTTCCTAATTGAAGCGAACCCAGGTCCTGGTTTTGGTCTTCTACTTGCTTACATGGTATTTGGTAAAGGTAGTGCGAAACAGTCTGCTGCTGGCGCATCTATCATCCACTTCCTAGGTGGTATCCACGAAATTTACTTCCCTTACGTACTAATGAACCCACGTCTAATTCTTGCTGTTATCGCAGGTGGTATGACAGGTGTATTCACTAACGTAATGTTTGATTCTGGCCTTATCTCTCCAGCATCTCCAGGTTCTATCTTTGCAGTTCTATTGATGACGCCAAAAGGCTCTTACGTTGGTGTTGTTCTTTCTGTTATCGCATCAACCGCTGTGTCTTTCATCGTAGCTTCAATCCTACTTAAGACTGCAGCTCAAGGTGACGACGAAGATTCACTAGAAAAAGCATCAGCGCAAATGAAAGACATGAAAGCGTCTTCTAAAGGTGCGGCATCAGGTGCAAACGTGAACCTAACTGATGTAGAAGCAGTGTATGTAGCGTGTGATGCGGGTATGGGGTCAAGTGCAATGGGTGCCGGTCTACTGCGTAAAAAAGTAGAAGCAGCAGGCCTGAACATTGTGGTAACCAACTACGCAATCAACAATCTACCAGCTGATTCGCAAATTGTTATTACACACAAAGACCTAACAGACCGTGCACGTAAAACCGTACCAGGTGCAATGCATATGTCTCTTAACAACTTCTTAGATGGTGCTGTATACGACCAGCTAGTTGCAGACCTTGTAGAAGCAAAAAGTGGTGAAGCAAAAGCGCCAGTGACTGCAGCCGCTCCTACACAGAAAGGCAACAAACTTGCACTAACTAACGACAGTATCTTCCTTGGCCTTAAAGCTACGCAGAAAGAAGACGCTATCAAGTTTGCTGGCGACCAGTTAGTAAAACTTGGCAACGTGTCACCTGAATACGTAGACGGTATGTTTGCTCGTGAAGAGCTTGTGTCTACTTACTTAGGCGAGTCTATCGCGGTACCACACGGCACAATCGAAGCAAAACAATACGTACAAAAAACCGGCATCGTGTTCTGCCAATACCCTGAAGGTATTCAGTGGGGCGAAGATGAAGATGATATCGCTAAGATGGTTATCGGTATTGCAGCACAAGGCGATGAACACAACATGGTGTTGATGGCTATTACCAATTCACTTGATGACGAAGAAGCAGTGGAATGCTTACAGAACACAACTAACCCAGATGATGTTCTACGTATTCTAAACGGAAATTAATACGCTCTAGTCAAGCTCCTGAGTGAAGGAGGCCGGTGTCCCCCCACTGGCCTCATTTTCGGTCTTACTCTTTATCGGTTAAAGATTCAGTCTGAATAGCTTACTGCTTAATGCCTAGGGCACGTCGTCAAGGCATGTTGTTGAGTGGTTAGCTATCTAGATTCAAATATTTATAAGGTCTAAAATTATGAAAGCGTTACATTTTGGTGCAGGTAATATCGGTCGTGGTTTCATTGGTAAGCTTCTTTCTGATGCTGGTATGAAGGTTACGTTTGCAGACGTAAATGAAACGGTTGTTAATGCGTTAATTGAGCGTCAAGAGTACCCAGTAAAGATTGTTGGTGAAGAGTGTGTTGTTGAGATCGTGAAGAACGTAACAGCAGTGAACTCGGCGACAAACGCAGTGGTAGATTGCATTGCTGAGTCTGATCTTGTAACAACAGCGGTAGGCCCAACGGTTCTTAAGATTATCTCTAAATCGATCGCTCAAGGTATTGAAAAACGTGCTGCGGCAGGTAACACAGCTCCAATGAACGTAATCGCGGCAGAAAACATGGTTCGGGGTACTAGCCAATTAAAAGCAGCAGTTTTAGAGCACCTTTCTGATGAAATGAAAGCGTTCACTGAAGAGCACATTGGCTTTGTTGACTCAGCGGTTGACCGTATTGTTCCACCTGCAGAAGCGGGCGAAACAGACCCTCTAGCTGTGACCGTTGAAACGTTCAGCGAGTGGATTGTAGATCAAACACAATTTAAGGGTGAGATTCCAAACATCCCTGGTATGGAATGCACTGATAACCTAATGGCTTTCGTTGAGCGTAAACTGTTTACCCTTAACACTGGTCACTTAGTAACGGCTTACCTTGGTGTTCTTGCTGGCCATGAGACAATCAAAGATTCTATTGAAGACGACGTAATCCGCGCTGAAGTAACTGCAACAATGGAAGAAAGCGGTGCTGTGCTTATTAAGCGTTACGGTTTTGATCCAGAAGCTCACGCAGCCTACATCCAAAAAATCCTTGGTCGTTTTGCAAACCCATTTTTACGTGATGAAGTTGATCGTGTTGGCCGTCAGCCAATCCGTAAACTAAGTCCTCAAGACCGCCTAGTTAAGCCATTAAACGGCACATTGGAGTATGGTCTTCCAAACGCTCATCTCGTAAAAGCGATTGCAGCGGCTTTCCATTACAAGAATGAAGATGACCCGCAAGCGGTTGAACTTCAGGCAATGTTTGCAGAAAAAGGGTTTGCTGAGACATTAGCGCATTATTCTGAGCTGAATAGTGACTCAGAAGTTGTTAAACTAGCGGAAGAAGCTTATCTAGCATTGAAATGATAAACCATCAAAGTGCCACACCAGTGGCACTTTCTTATTGCCGAGCCGTTATGCCAATACAAACTAGCCACGAAACTGAATTACTCGAAGCCCTATCTGAAGCTGAGAGCGCTAGCGCCTGTCTAATGGCGGCTTACGATGCATTGGACGACACGGTAGATGCCGTATTAAAAAACATTTTCAAGAAAGACGACACGGCAATTAAATTTGTTGTTGAACCACTTCTCAACAGTGGCGGGCCGTTGGGCGAGATTATGATCCGCGCTAAGCTGCTATTAGGGCTTGGTGTGATCAGTAAAGAGCTCTACGATGATTTAGAGATTTTCGTTACCTTGAAAGAGTGGGCGAAAATACAGGGTGAAGACACCAGTTTCACAGAAGTCGACGTTATATTTGAGCTCAACAAGGTGCACGCGGTTCAGCGTATTATGCCTATCGAATATGATGCGGAGATGGTGGAAACCATGTCTGGCCCAATGCTTCAAATGTTCTTGGGTCGACACAATCAGAAAGTGAAGTCGACGATCGTTTTGGCTATCACTGACATTATCACGACCTTATGCCGAGATAACGCACTGAGTTCTTAGTTCTAGTTTGCAGTCCTGCTTATCTTGTTTCGCATCCTACATATCTTGTAGCTGTTCGTTCGTATCAATACAAAGTTTAAAATGATGGCGGTTTCTCTCGTTGGGGAAATCGCTTTGTTGTTTTTGTGTCTATAAAAAATACCCGAAACCTCTCTCCCATTAAACACAAAAGCAGCAGGTACAAAAAAAGCCACATTCAGTGGCTTTTTCTATTCAAGACGCTCTCTTTATTAAAAACGCCCTTCTATCCAAGACGATGCGGATTATAGGTCTTGGATGTTCTCAGCTTCTAACTCTTGGAAGTAGCGTAGAGTCTTAACTTTTAGCTCTTGTTGAGCTGGCTCATCAGCAACGATGATAGCTTTACGGTGCATCTGTAGAGCTGTAACAGTCCACATGTGGTTTACAGAACCTTCGATAGCCATTTGAAGCGCTTGCGCTTTGTTGTGGCCAAGAGAAAGGATCATTACTTCTTCAGAATCTAGAAGAGTAGCAACACCGATAGTTAGTGCGTATTTAGGAACTTGGTTGATGTCGCCATCGAAGAAACGAGAGTTCGCGATACGAGTGTCTTCAGTCAACGTTTTGATACGAGTGCGTGAAGATAGAGAAGAACCTGGCTCATTGAATGCGATGTGACCGTCGATGCCTACGCCGCCCATGAATAGGTTGATTTTGCCGTATGAACGGATTTTCTCTTCGTATGCTGCACAGTGAGCATCGATGTCTTCAGCTTTGCCGTCTAGCAGGTTGATGTTTTCTGCTTGAATATCAACGTGGTTGAAGAAGTTCTCGTGCATGAATGTGCGGTAAGATTCTGGGTGGTTAGGGTCGATACCAACGTACTCATCCATGTTGAATGTTACAACGTGCTTGAAGCTTACTTCGCCCGCTTTGTGTAGTTCAATTAGCGCAGCGTAAGTAGTTAGAGGTGTGCTACCAGTAGGAAGACCTAGAACAAATGGACGCTCAGCAGTAGGAGCGAATTTGTTGATAGAATCTGCGATGTGACGAGCAGCCCATTTACCTACTTTAGCTTTGTTGCTTAATGGAATAAGTCTCATTGATTTTGCCCCTAGAAATAAAATTTTATAGTGTTCTGAAACATTAATTCGCATTATAAAATAAGTTATTAAATTCCGCTATTGTTTTAGGTCAAGTTTTTGCTTTTTTCGTCGTATCTGTGACTAGAACTCTCAAATTTGCACAATTATTGTATGGATATTTGGTAGCGTTAAACAAGATTAATACGTTTGTCATATATCGTCAGGTAGGTTTGATTCAGGGTCTGAAAGATCAACAAGCTTTGCTGAGTGGATGAGCGGATAGATGGATGGTCAGGAGTGCAATGGACGTATGATCAAAGAGTGATACTTATGTGGTACTGCCGTGCAAAAAAGAGGAGAAAAAGTGAGGAAGTATCACCGACAGGCGTGAATGAGCATGGGTATATTTAAGAATAGTGATTATTCAAAGCTATCACTATGAATTTTATATAAATATTGGTAAAACTGGACAGGTTGGCTAAACTTACTAATTACGAAGAAGATGCGTGTTTGTTTTAAGTTGCCGCTAATATGCTATGAAAAAAAGCCCAAAGTGATTAGGTATCACTTTGAGCATTTTTACTAATCTTCTAACACTAACTCTCTGTCGTATTCTTCCCTAGGCACTTCACCGCGTTTGCAGCCGTTTAGGGTATGAAAGCGACGGCGTCCACGAGCCAGTTGAATGTACTTCAACCAAACACGGTCTAACTTGGACTTAGCCTTATGAGGGTGAGCCAATACTTTGATGAAATGTCTTTCTTCAGCATTGGTCGGTGTTAGTTCACCAGTCTCAAGTGCAAGCATAGTGTCACCAAACAAGGTTAGGATTTCTTCTTCTGAAAGAGTAAAATCACCTGACTTAGCGAACCCTCGTGGGAATTTAATGGTGTCATAAAAACGTTTTTTTCCGTGTCGGAATTCGGTCTCAGACATATCAGCCTCAGTAATGTGGTTAGATAGAAATTAGTGTTTATTGCTCACGCGAAAATATTGTTAAAAGGCTAAAATAGGAAACAAAACGTTTTTGCCTTTACGATAAACAATCCTAGATCGGCTAGTTAGCAGATTTATTACAGAGATGTATTTTTGATGGATGTGAAAGTATTTAGAACCTTTCTTGAGGTTGCAAGGGTGCGCCACTTTGGGCGCGCAGCTGAAAACTTGTATTTAACACAAGCAGCGGTGAGTGCGCGGATCAAACAGCTTGAAGGCTATTTTGATACTCAGCTCTTCATTCGTGACCGCAATAACATCAAGCTTACCTCTTCCGGTGAGCGTTTGATTGGTTATGCTGAAGTGATGGTATCCACCTTACAACAAGCCAAGTTTGAGCTGTCGTTAGAGAGTGGAAAAGCCTTGCAGTTAACACTAGGTGGCACTCCGAATATTTGGGATGCGTATCTGCAAAACTGTTTAAGCGTAGTGACCGATTCTTTTGGTGGTTATGGCTTCATGGCTGAGGTGATGGGGCGCGAGCAACTGAACCGTAATTTGCTAGAGCGAACCTTAGATATGGCTTTCGCTTTCGATCAGATTAAAGCAGAAGAGCTGAACTGTAAAAAAGTCGCTGATTTGGTTTTGGTGTTGGTATCAACGCAGCAAGATGACCTGGAATCTGTGTTCCAACATAAGTATGTGTATGTCGATTGGGGAACGCGCTTCGGTTCAGAACACGCAGAACGTCACCCTAAAGTTCCAGCTCCGTATTTACGTACCTCTACGGCTCGTATTGCCCTCGATTTCATTTTAGAGAAAGGTGGCAGTGCGTATTTACCTGTTTCTATGGTTGAACCTTTTATCGATTCGGGTCAGCTGCATAAGGTAAAAGGGGTAGAAGATTGGTATCGCCCCATTTATCTCAGCTACCGCAAAAGCAGCACCTCGGTTGATGCGATCATGCAGGTCGAGAAGCTGGTTAACGAGATTGACCCATCGACCGCCTACACGTTGCAACAAGCCGCTGAACAAGCACCTGAGTAAGGGCGTTGTAATGAATATCGTGTGTTGCAACCAATATCGCTTGTTGAAATATGCGTTGCTGACTTAACGTGACTGAATTAACTTTGTTGATTAAATAAAAAATGGCTCCTAACTATTTATATAGTTGGGAGCCATTTTCGTTTTAAACCAGAGATGATCTTCATTGCCCAATCAGAGATAACCCTAACTCGGATAAATCAGTTTAAGCCTGGTATGCGTAACCTTTTTTAAAAGCCCTATAGGTTCATTAGATTCTCAATGGACTCTTCAAGAGAGTGTGACAGGTATGAATGGATTTGATTGCCATCCGTTGCGTCAATCTCAATTTTAGAAATCCCCTTACTCGCTTCGTCTTCAAGAAAGCTGAGAGACTGCTCGACTGATTGACTGGTGAGAACCTGTTGGTTTGATAAAACAATACGACACGTGTGAAGAACCATAGCCTTTTCCTTTTTATATTCGACAGGTCTCTGCATCTTAGTGTGCTAAGTACCTATCGTTGACGTTGTGAGAAGAGTTTCTTCTCAAGGTTAAATTTAGTCTAATTGCGTAAAAAGAAAACCCTTTTTTGTGATTTATCTAACCTTCAGTTCCGAAAGTGGCTAGCGACAATGACAGTTCACGGTAAACTTTTAGGTATCGGAGTAAAAGTTATGGCAAATGGGAAGAGCACAGCATGTCGAGAAATATTCATCACAACAGTACGTTAACGAGTGAGCAGTGCCATTTGGCTCGATATGCGCGAGACGCTCGCTTTGATGGGATGTTTTTTACAGCGGTAAAAACCACCGGAATTTTTTGTCGTCCGATTTGCCCAGCAAGCCCGCCCAAAGAAGAAAATGTCGAGTATTTTTCTCATCAAGCTCAAGCCTTGAAGGCTGGATATCGCCCATGCTTACGTTGCCGGCCAGACAGCGCACCTTTTTCTCCGGCTTGGAAAGGTGTTGAAACGACTTTCTTGCGTGCTTTACAGTTGATTGATCATGGTGCGCTGAACTCAGGATCAATCGTCGACCTTGCCACTCGATTAGGTATTTCAGACCGCTATTTACGAACCTTATTCGATAATTACATCGGCGTGTCGCCGAAGCAATATAGCCTTTATAGCCAATTGATGTTTGCCAAGCAGTTGCTGCACACCAGTAGCATGAGCATTACCGATGTTGGCTTTGCGAGTGGTTTTAATAGCACGCGTCGTTTCAATGATGCCTTTCTAAAAGAGCTGCAGCTCTCGCCAAGCCAAATCCGACGAACAAAGCTAAGTGAAAACCTGAGCAATCATATTCAGCTAGTCTTTCACGGCCCATTAGACTGGAAGCATTTACTGGGTTTCTATCGACGAAGAATGATTGAGGGCTTAGAAGACGTTGGCGAAGACTATTACAAGCGCACAGTGAATGTTAATGGGTCAAAGGGTTGGTTCAAGGCCACTTTGGCTAAAGAGAACCGCTTAGATATTGAATTTGAGTTGGACGATATAAGCCAGTTAAGAAGCTTGATTGCGAACATTCGACGCATGTTCGACCTTGATGTCGATATTGCCAAGGTTGAGGTCTTCTTTACAACCATTGACCCCAACTTAGTGGCTAAGAGTGGCATCCGCATTCCTGGCGTGTGGAGTGCTTGGGAAGCCGGAGTAAGAGCGATTCTCGGGCAGCAAGTTTCGGTAACCGCGGCGATTGGGCAGCTTAACTTGTTGGTCAAAGAGCTTTCTGATGCACATGAGAAGGTCAGCTTCCCGACACCTAAACAGATAGCGGAGGCTGATGTCAGTTTCTTAAGAATGCCGGGAAGCCGCAAAGAGACCTTAAAGCGTTTTGCTGAATACATGGTCGACAATGAAGCAGAGCACCCTTCCAAATGGATTGAGCTAAAGGGCATTGGGCCTTGGACGATTCAATACGCGCTGCTTCGTGGGTTAAGTGAACCTAACCACCTGTTGGTTGGCGATTTGGTGGTGAAGAAGTTCATTGAGCATCGCCCCGCCATCAACACAGAGAGTGTTTCGCCTTGGGGTAGTTACGCCACGTTCCACTGTTGGAATCAATCTTAATCGGAATACTAAGCTAGGAGATATCATGGACAACCGTTTTACTTACTATGAGAGCCCGTTGGGCACGGTGACTTTACAGGCGAACGATGAAGGGTTGCTCGGTCTTTGGTTTGAAATATACACCACCAAGCCTGAAGAATTAGGTGTTCGAGATGATGGCTTTCCGATCTTTGAATTGGTTGCCGAGCAGCTCAATCGCTATTTTTCTGGTGAGGTTATCCAATTTTCTGTGCCGATCGCCGCAAAGGGCACGCCATTTCAGCAATCGGTTTGGCAAGCGCTCATGACTATTCCTTATGGAGAAACATGGAGCTATGCACAACTGGCTGATGCGATTGGTAACCCAAAGGCCGTTCGAGCCGTGGGTTTAGCGAATGGTAAAAATCCAGTGTCAGTGATTGTGCCGTGCCATCGAGTTATTGGTAAAAATGGCAAGCTGACCGGGTATGCGGGTGGCGTAGAACGCAAACAACGCTTGTTAGTTATTGAGGGAAGAGAAGAAGATTAAAGAGTCTTTTTCGGAATGTTTGTTGAAAATTGCGTATCAATTATTGGTGAACGTTAAGGGTTCTTAAAGTGTGACTTTGCAATAAAACTGCCACTTGCTGGAAAATACTTGTTTGGTTGCATATCCTTTAACCATGTTCTCGAGGCAAGGATGCCCAAATGAATAGCCATCATTCACTTATACTCTGCTGCAGTAGCGCACTATTGCTGACCGGTTGTTTAACCGACACCAGTCGACCCTTCGAAGTACCACAACTTGTTCTGTTTAAGGGCATGTATGAGAACGCTGACAATGACAGTTACTTGCTTTTTGAATCTGGGCAAGTGACTTATCAAACAACGGATAAGTCTGTTACTCGAACTTATCGTGTTGAAGATGACTTAATCAATATTGAGTTGAATTCAGCGAACCGCCGATCTGACTCCGGGCTAGTGATGCGAATTCAACACGAGGGTGCAGTGTTAACCTGCAACCAGTGTCCAGCGATGCAGTTAAGTAACGTCTGGACACGCGTTGAGAAGCCTCTAGCTGATATGCATTAGAGCGTTTTACTAGAAAAGATCGCCATTCAGCCATAGGTGAGCGGCGATACTGACGGCATAGCCAATCATGATCACTGGCATCCATTTCAAGTGGCCAAAGAAGGTGTATTTGCCATGCGCCGCGCCCATTAACGCCACACCTGCCGCACTACCAATAGATAACAAGCTGCCACCAACGCCGGCGGTTAAGGTGATCAGTAGCCAGTTGCCCATCGACATTTGGGGTTCCATGGATAACACGGCAAACATCACCGGAATGTTATCGACAATAGCCGATAAGATTCCCACCATGACGTTGGCCCAAATTGGATCCCATTGGCTATACATCACGCCCGAGGCTAATTCCAAGTATCCAAGTAAACTCAAGCCACCGACACACATTACGACGCCGTAGAAGAACAGCAACGTGTCCCATTCGGCATGCGAAACTCTTCGAAATACATCGAATGGCACAACAGAACCGAGTCGCTTCAGGGCGCCTTCATCATTATTGGCGATCGCCACCGCTTTTTTCTTCGCGAGTGAGTTGGGTAAGGTCTTACGTAAGTAATAACCAAAGAACTGCAGATAGGCGAGCCCCATCATCATCCCCATTACAGGAGGGAAGTGGAGTACGGCATGGAAAGCAACCGCGGTCGCTATTGTCATGATGAACAAGAAGACGATTCGTCTTGCACCACGTTTTAATTCAACGTGTTGATGAACCGTGTCGGGCTGAGTCGTGGGTACAAAATAAGACATGATCAACGCAGGGACGAGGTAATTCATCACCGAAGGAATAAACAAAGGAATGAACTCACTAAAACTCACATAACCAGCCTGCCACACCATTAGCGTTGTGATGTCGCCGAATGGACTGAACGCGCCGCCAGCATTGGCGGCTATCACGATATTCACACAAGCGAGGTTAACGAATTTAGGGTTAGAACCAGCAACCTTGAGAACCACGGCACACATCAATAGAGCTGTCGTAAGGTTGTCGGCAATAGGCGAGATAAAGAAGGCTAGAATACCGGTTATCCAGAACAGAGAGCGGAAATTGAAGCCTTTGCCTACCATCCACGCTTGCAGCGCATCAAACAGTCTTCTCTCTTCCATGGCGCTAATGTATGTCATGGCGACGAGCAGAAAGAGTAATAGCTCGGCATATTCCAGCAGGTTGTGTTCGAGTGCTTGTTTGGCGACTTCAACAAGGTTGTGTTCTTGGTAGGTAAAACCAATGATTATCCAGATCAGGCCCGCCGCAAGTAGAACCGGCTTGGATTTTCGGAGTTTTAGGTATTCTTCCATCATCACCACGATGTAGGCGACAACGAAAATGGTCAGCGATAGGTAGCCAGCAAATGAACTGGTTAGTTTGAGCGGCTCTCCCAACTGAGAAGTGGCAGCGCCTGCTACCGTAGAAAAAAATAATAAAGAGAGAACAGCAGAAAGCTGGATACCTAACATGGATTACGCTCCGAAGTTAATAAGTTATTAACACGGGTAAAAGCGTAGACCTAAATAACCATGTGCAGTGTGATAGATATCTTAATAATTCAATAGATTATATAGAAAACAGTAGATTGGGTGAAAACGTGAGGTCACAGTGAAAGCCGTCGATTATAGGACCCCTTCGTTCATAGGAAAACGGTCGATCATCGGTAACTCGTCAATCATAGAGAAATAGAGAAATAGAGAAATAGAGAAATAGAGAAATAGAGATTATAGAGAAAATAGAGGTTAGGGAAAAAGCCCTACCGGGTTTATTACCGATAGAGCTTATTCGCCATTGCCAATATTATGCAGCATTGAGATCAAACGTTAGTGTTTGTTCTGCGGCACATACTTCAACAGGCCAGCCGTAGGATTGATATTCCAGCGCAAGTTTGTCCGCTACTGCGCGAGATACTGTTGCAGTGTTCCACATGCCTTTGCCCATTACTTGATATTTAAGCGTTCTCATTTCCATCATCATCACCACCGTTCTCCTTCGATATTGGCAGCGCGAAGTCTATAGCACCTCTGAGGGCTGAAATTTCGGATTAAGCTCAAATTCTTTATAAAATGGCTCACGGTTTAGCCATGGTTCAAAACTCAACCAATAATAGGTAAACGATTGCATTCTAGAAGCGTAACCACGATTTAAGCCGCTGTATTATAATCGAATTAAAATTGAACAGAAAAAGCATGTAAGAGATCACTTACATCATTATCAGAGATCAGACTAGGTAAAAACCTGTCATTTGAAACCTTATTTGTGTGGTGATTGTGTGCGTTTTTGGTTGCGCTGTTGAAGCGAATTTTGTTTAGTTTTGTATGTGAAATATTCTAATTATTTTAGCGTATACCTCTGCTTTTAAATCTAAATCACAGTTTTATATGTTGTTGTGGTTCTTTTGTTCAAACCGATACGCTATTTGATTTTGGTCATTAACCTATTGCTCATTAGTTTGCACTATCTATACGTGTTCTGTTCCACATAAACGAGATGTATAGAGGTCCTTATGACTAATCCAACTAAAACCGATCGTAAAGTCACGATCGGCAGCTATATCGCACTCGCATTCGCGATTGTGTTCTTTTCAGGCTTAATGCAGTCCAATGAATGGTATGGAGTGCTCGATTTTACAACGCTCAACGGTTCATTCGGTAAGGTCGCTTACGATGTCAGTGAAACGGCCGATGGTATCCAAGCGGCAACGACGTCACTGCGTGGTAAAGGCGGTAGTGGTGCTCGCGACGGTTTCATTTTTGCTTTGACACTTATTCCGACCGTGATGTTTGCACTGGGTATGATCAACGTACTTGAGCACTACGGTGCACTGGACGCGGCTCGTAAGTTGCTTACACCTCTACTTCGTCCTTTGATGGGTATTCCGGGCAACTCAGGCTTGGCACTGATTGCGTCTTTGCAAAGTACCGATGCTGGCGCAGCGATGACGCGTCAGTTAAAAGACGAAGGGCATCTAACTAAGCGTGAAACCGATGTCTTCACTATGTTCCAGTTTACTGCTGGCGCGGCTATCGTTAACTTTTTCTCTTCGGGCGCAGTGTTGTTCACGCTGACAGCGATGGACGGCTCTCTTGCTGTGACTTCGTCTATTGGTCTAGCGGTTGCAGTGATGTTTGTTTTCAAATTTGTTGGTGCGAACCTATTCCGCCTCTACCTCAATATTACTGAAGGCAAAGAAGACAAACCAAAATCAGACAAAGAACAAAAACTGGAAGAGGAAGTAGCATAATGAGCGAAGTTAAAGCAAAGAAACCAATGGTTACTGATATTTTCGTTGAAGGTGCTAAGAAAGGCTGGGTTATTGCGACTACCTCTACGGTACCGAATGTTCTGATGGCGTTTGTGATCATCAAGGCATTGCAGATCACCGGTGCGCTGGATTTGATGGGCAGTGTATTTGCTCCAATCATGGCGGTATTTGGTTTACCTGGTGAAGCGGCAGCAGTATTGATTGGCGCTTGGATGTCGATGGGCGGTGCTGTGGGTGTGGTTATCACGCTGTTTGACCAAGGCATCCTGAACGGCAACCATATCGCTATCTTGGCGCCAGCTATCTACTTGATGGGCTCTCAGGTGCAATACATGGGTCGTATTATGGGACCAATTGGTACTGAAGGTCGCTACATCCCAGTGATGATCGCGATTTCGGTATTGAATGCGTTTGGTGCAATGTTTTTGATGAACATTATTTTGTAACGTGACTTTTAACGGTTAGCTACTATTAACGGTTAGTTGCTAACAGCTTTTAGACGTTACAAAAAAAGGAAACCCCGTTTGGCTTTCACCAAACGGGGTCTATTCTTTTCGTAGCCATCCTGCTACTGCGCGTTACTTATCTTTCAATAGGTAACTGGTGCTCCATGCATCATTCCTTGACGTGGCTAAATCCTTTAACCTATCCAATTCATCGCCTTCCTAGCGGTGTCCTTGCTAACTCATCATCCTGACAAGCGACTCTATCCTAGAGCAAAACTTCCTTGCTGATAACTCATCCTAAGTCATCAAATCTTCATCCTGAAGATACCTAATCCGTTAGGCTTTTTCCTGTTCCTGCCAACTCCCTGTCGACATGTGTATTAAACAATGCAGAGGCTTTACTCACAATCCACCTCAAGAAATAAATGTACTCACTAACCGAAATAAATATGCGTGGATTCATACAAAACAAGGGGTTGGGTTTGTATTTTAGGAATTTTCTGCGAAGCTTGATTGTGATCTCTTACGTTCGGTGTGAGAGATCTCTTACAAACTTTCGGGCTCGACTATCATTTTGCGTTGACCGCATCAATGAATTGATGGGTAATGGATGATGAATAAACACCAAGTAATAGGGAAATATAATGGTTACAGCATTTTACGCAGCTCTGCTGACGGTAGTAATGATTTGGTTGGCGATTGAAGTTATTAAGCAAAGACGAATCAATCTTGTTGCTCATGCCGATGGCGGTGTTGAGTCGTTACAGATAGCACGTTCGGCACAAAGTAACGCGATGGATTACATCCCAATAACGGTGATTTTGATGGGGTTGCTAGAGGTGAATGGGGCTGGTGTGTGGCTTATTCATGTCATTGGTGTGGCGTTTATTCTGGGGCGAGTGATTCACGCGAAAGGGATCTTAGCGAAGAATTTCAAAGGCAGAAAAGTGGGTATGGTGTTAACGCTTATCTGCATGATCTCTTTGATTGTCCTAAACTTAGCTTACCTACCTTTTGATAAAATGTTCTAGGGAGCATTATGGCATTGCGCCTTCCTCCTGCTTGGGCGATTGTCCTTGCAGGGTTAATACTCAACATCATGGCGATTGTCATGTCGAGCTTGGTGTTGGACAAAATTGAAGCGGAGAAATCGGAATACAACGATCGTAAATACGGCAATGTGTACTCGATACAACTTTCCTGGAATACGATCGAAACCTTAGAGCGTAAGCGTGAAGCGATTCTGATTCACCTTGATAAGCTATCCCCAGAAACCGCTCAACCTGCCACTGTTCTTAATGAAGCGCTTCGCGGCCAACTCCGGAGTTGGGTGAGTGATGAGGTGCCAGCCATCTCGTTGGCTAATTTACCCAAGCTTATGATGCTGATAAACAGTGCTCAAGAAGCCCAACGAGCACGAATTGATGACTACTATTTGGATAATCTGACCTTGGTTGAATTAATCCAAAGGCTCGATGAGAAAATGGCTTTCTACAAGAATATTGCCCTGTTTCTTCAGGTGTTTGGTTTAGCACTTATCTTGGCTCGCGATCTAGCCAGAAGACCATAGCCTATCTAGCTTTTATGGTTAGCGACTGGAATTATCTGTATAGCTATCGAGACTCGCTTGGCAGGTTAGGGTGCTGTTGGTCTTGGTACTTTGGTAATTGTTCTTTTAGCCCTTTAAACGTGCTCAGTGCACTGCCAATCGATAACTTATTCATCAACCAATTTGGCAAGATGCCACCTGCGTTCGCATATGCGGTGTAGGTAATGTAGGTGTTGCCGTTGGTGAGCGGTTGCAGTGTCCAAAGTGCGTCCACATCGTAAATTCGAATATACCCCGACTCTTTCGCCAAATAGTTAGATGCATCTTTAATCGACAAGACAAACTGGCCATCCTCAATGCTGTATTTTGAGTAAGTCACCATATCGCGATCTCTAGCAGGCCATGGCGCTTTGAATTGGGTATAGACGATATTTTCATCCTCAGATATCTGCATCAAGACACGACTTTCCGATACGTTATCTATCCAGTTTGGCACGTTCTCGCTGTCTTCCAATAACAGTAAAAAACCAGAATAAGTGGTGGGCGTTTGCATTTGTGCTCGTATCTCTACCAAGCCTTCAGTGTGAGGTCTCTTATCAATGATGATGCCATCTTCACTTTTGACGAACTGCCACGGGTTGGCATAAGTCAGTGTTGATAAGGCGCAAAGTCCGAGTGCAAAAATCCTAGGTAATATCATTATTCTTCCATTAAAAGAAAAGCTTATCTTCTAGGAGTATAGAATAGAAATGGGCTTGATTCGTGCTAAAGGCTGACGGGTTTTTCCTGATTTGAGCTGCGCATCGCTATTTATTGTGGTGATGCCAATAGCTGGAGGCTTATTAATATTTGGAACGTCGAAATGAAAACGGAAGCGTTCGGTCGCTTCCGTTTTTATTAATGGGCAATGGATAAAGGTTAAAGTTACTAGGCTAAAACTTGTAGGTTAAAGCTTATAGACTAAAGCTTATAGGCTTCTACGGTTTTGATCGTCGTCCAGTTGCTGTTGGCGTCTTGGATGAACTCTTGCGTATCTTCCAACCATCGTTTTTGTACTGATTTGTCTAAGTTCAGATACAGCTTTCCATTTTCGACTTTCCAAGCGTTAGGGTCGGTCTCAAATTTCTTACCCATAGCCACACCAAAGGCACAATAGCCACCGTATTGAGGCGCATAAGCTTCAGGGTTGGTGCGGAACTGATCTCGGTTGTCACTGTTTGCGAACTGATAAATAGCGTTCTTATAAGTAGCAGTGAATTCTGATGAACCTTGAACGGCACCAGCATCAGTAAAGTAAGCCACTGGGTCATAGCCTTTGATCGCGATGTCATTGCTATCAACGCTCATGTCGATGTCTGCTGCCATCAGTGAAAAGCTGGTTCCTAGTAACGCGGCCAATAGAGTGATTTTTTGACTGGTCGATTTCATGTGTGACATATCAAGTTCCTTGTCAGTGTTGGTTATCTTGTTTGAAGTAATTTAGCCCACTCGTCCGGTCTATAGAGGGACAAAAGAACTTAAAAGTAAGCGAATCGTTCGGAGGATGCATGGATCTGCTTTCACAATTAATGGAACACTTCTCGATACGTACCGGTGTTTTCTATTCTGGCAATTTGTGCGGAGTGTCGTCATTTAAGCCGCAACAGGGTAAAGAAGGGCATCTTCATGTATTGAGCGCGGGTGAGTTGACCTTGTCTAGTGCGCACACGGAGTACAGGCAACTGTCACAGCCCTGCATTATTTACCTTCCGAACAGCACACCACATGTGATTGAAGGCGTGGGAGACGGTGCTGAGGTCGTGTGTGCGAATGTCGAATATCGTTCAGGGCAGATGAATCCTTTATTGTCTGCTCTGCCTGACGTGATAGTAATTCCGTTTGTGGATGCACCTAACTTAATGCCAGTGATTGAGGTGCTATTTCGAGAGTCGAGCCAAGAGTCATCTGGGCAACAATATCTAATGGATAAGTTGAGTGACGCCTTGATGGCTTTGATTTTTCGTCACCTCATTGAACAGCAGCAAATTGATCAAGGGGTATTCTCAGCCCTAGCTCATCCACGATTGGCTTCGGTGGTTACGGCTGTTCACCTATTGCCTGCTCGCCACTTTTCGATTGCGGAAATGGCGTCACTGGCCGCGATGTCTCGAACTCAGTTTATTGAAGCGTTCAAACGAGAAGTCGGTGAGACGCCCGGAGATTATGTGCAAAAGTGGCGAGTCTCAGTGGCTCAATCCCTGTTATTGCAAAATAAGCCCATCAACTGGGTTGCTGATGAAGTGGGTTACAGCAGCTATTCGGGATTTTCACGCGCTTTTCAGCATGTTGCTGGGGTGTCACCGCGCCTTTGGCTAAAGCAAAATGTATCGTGAAACGCTCGGCAACCTTACCCAAGATATGGCTATTCACGTCGGGCTGGTCTATGTTTTAGCGGAAATTGTGCAGAGTTTGTTCTTTTCTCAAAAGAGGGTCTAAAAAGGTGGACTTTTTAAGCTTGTCGTAACATCCTGCTCGTCCTATTTTATCTAGACACCAATGAGACGAAGTGCCTGCTGGACATTATTCAGCCTCCCGTATCTCATTAAAGTATTAAGGAGTTCAACTTGAACCTATTTGTAAGAGACCTTACCGTTATCGATTCTTCATACATCTGTGAACACAGAGGGGTCGTAGGAGATAGTTGGATTTTAGATGTCACCATGTCTGGTGAACTTAATGAAATGAGCATGGTGCTGGATTTTAGCAAGGTCAAAAAGCAGATCAAACACCTCGTTGATGAGCACGTTGATCACCGTTTGCTACTGCCGATGCAAAGCGCTGCAGTTGTTCTTCAAGCGAGCAAAGCGGGCTACTCTAAGGTTGATGTGTTGCGTGGTGACAAGAGCCTCCACCTACATTGCCCTGACGAAGCATACTGTCTGATTGATGCAGAGGCGATCACCATCGAGAGTGTGACCGCTCATGTTTATCATATTCTGCGTGATAACCTTCCAAGTAACGTCACTGGGTTAGAGATCACCCTTCGTCATGAGAACATTAATGGCGCGTTTTACCACTACACCCATGGTTTAAAAAAGCATGATGGCAACTGCCAACGTATCGCACATGGCCACCGTTCTCCAGTCGAAATCTTGGTTGATGGTCAGCGTGACGAACAACGCGAACAGGCGTTTGCTCAGCGCTGGGAAGACATTTATTTAGGTTCTAAAGAAGACCAAGTTTCAGTTTCATCACTTAATCTGAGTGAACACGCGCAAAGCGTTAATGATGAAAGCCACTATGGCTTCCGCTACACGGCGCCTCAAGGTGAATTTGAGCTAGCGATTGCTAAGAGTGAAACAGAGATTTTGCCGACAGATACCACAGTAGAATTACTGGCAGGCTATATTGCGGATCAAGTTGAGCCGAGCCTAGCAGAGAACCAATCACTACAAATCGTCGCTTATGAAGGGGTCGGTAAAGGTGCGATGGCGTTCCTATAGCACCTCTCGAGTGAGATAATCTCGGTTCCAATATGATGAAAGAAAGGCAAGATATTAAGTTATCTTGCCTTTCTTTTTTGTGGCTCTTTAAAATTGATTTAGCGGATAGTTTTAGGCACAAACACTAGCGAAGCAGCGCGTGTCGTAATGGTGTTTTTTCGATACCAGCAACCAACATAAAGCTCAGGATAAAGGTGCCGAAGAAGACGGTGATGTCTTTACCGAGCTCCGTGATACCCAAGACTCCACAAACGTTGAACAGCACAATAATGATCAAAAGGTGGCAAACGTAGATACCTAGCATGCGATTCGAGATAGCGCGAACCCAAGCGTAGTTACCCATGTTTGGATTAGCTAAAAGCCACATAAACACACCAATCCCCCACAGAGCCGTACCAAACAAGAAATCATTCATGTTGAATCCGACGTCGAACGTGGTGAGCCATGCCGCCTCTGCAAAGTGAATCAACATGCCTAACGCTAATAACCCCAACGCTTTAGTTGATGACACCTTCCATTGATTCTGACGAATAAGGAAACCTAAGGTCACCATTAATGTGCCAAAGAACGGGCCGTTACGCGTGAAGAAGGGTGCTTCCAATCCGGTCAGCGTTGCGTAGCTTCCTGCCAAAACACCATAGCCATAGAGTGCAATAGCGATCGGTAATAGAAGTTTGTTGAGTTTCAATTCAATCAATAAAGCGATGATCAACACTGCGCAAACAAGGGCTGGAATGAACCACAAATGCACCAGACCTCCCTCTAAGAATGAGTTAAGAGGAGTGCTCATTAAGAAACCCCAATAGCCTTCACGTTCACCTAGATAGCCAAACTCTTCTACCTTCGCGAGATTGAATGGCATCACTAAGCAAATGATGCTCCATGCCAACCAAACCTTAAGCAGTGGTCTAGAGTAGTTCAGGACGGTTTCCCATGGCGATGCAGCCAACTTAGGCTGAATAAGGTAACCAGAAATCAGGAAGAACAGAGGTACCGCAAAACGAGCGGTTTGGTTGAGCACATAACCAATCCAAGGCACTTCATCTATTTGCCAATAAGTGAGTGCCATTTGGCCGTGTAAACCAATGATCGCCAAGATAGCAATCACTCGGCCTAACTCGATACTGGCGATGTGTTGTGAAGGCGTATGTTGAACGGAAGACATATTAGATCTCTTAGTAAAATTTTTACGAAATCTAGCAGCCTTTATGCCCAACCAGTTAGTCCTAAATCAAGGCTTATGACCTTTATTTCAGGGCTTGTGTCGGTTTTTTGAAGCCTGTCGCAGCTATATTAAACCCATTGCGGTGAGTGCAAAAATACCTAATGTACAAGTGATAAGAGAAACAACGGTCGTGAGCGCGATGATGTTAGCCGCCAGGGTTGAATTCCCTCCCATTGCACGAGCCATAACATAGCTCGCTGCTGCCGTTGGTGCAGCGCTCATCAAGAAGATAAGCCCGAGATCGAGCCCTTCAAACCCTAAGTACCCAGCAGCCAATGTAATCAGTAACGGTGAGGCAATTAACTTGTAGCTAGAGGCGAACCACGTCGACAACTTTTCTTGTTTGAGCGAGCTAATATCCAGCGACCCGCCAGTACAGAGCAGGGCTAAAGGTAATGTCATATTGGCAAAGTATTGCCCAGCGTCAGCCACCATTTTTGGAATCGGAATTGAAAGCGCATAGAAGACGACCGCTAAGAAAATAGCAATAATTAACGGGTTTTTGGTGATGGACTTGGCGATCACTTTAATCGCTTTCGCGCCTGTGTCTTCGCCTTTTGGGGTCAGTGCAATCACGGCTTGAATGTTATACAGCACGGTGAGGGATGCGACATAGATAGCCGCCAATGCCACGCCTTGGTTGCCATAGATATTAGCCACATAGGCGAGGCCAATGATCGCGGTATTAGCGCGGAATCCACCCTGGACAATCACACCTTGATCTTTCGAGTCTTTGAATACCAATTTGGTCGAGAAAATCGTAAACAAGAAAAAGACAAAGTTAGCGATGACGCCAAAGGCAACTAACGCGCTACTGGCTGAAAAATTATGATTTGATTGAACAATGCTGAGAAATAACATCGCGGGTAGAGTGACTTGAAACACCACCTTGGATGCGACATCAATGAAGTTGTCATTGATTAAGCCAATTCGCTTGAGCATCACACCAAGAAACAGCATTAAACAGATAGGGCCTGTTACTGACGCCGAAAACGCAAACTGTTCCCAAAGTGTGTTCATTCTTTTTCCTTTGTTAGTCGATTTCAATTTCCTTTGAATACTGTCGCATTTTTCCACAATTCTTTGATAATACAAAATGAATACCAAGGGTTAAGTAAAAAACTTGAAAAAAAGTACGAACGTGCTAAAAATAAAGCATCAGATTTATTGTTGGTGAATAATGAGCAAAGGAAAGATAACCAAAGAGTATATTTTGAGCCATGCATTTTCACTTGCGAGTGAGAATGGTCTTGAGAGTTTAACGATTGGCGAATTAGCCAAGCAGTGTGGCATGTCTAAGAGTGGTTTGTTCGCGCACTTCAACTCTAAAGAGAACCTGCAACTCTCTGTACTCGAGTATTCCAACGCCATATTCACTGAAAGAGTCATCATTCCTGCGAGAGAGTTGGGTGATGGTGATATTGAAGCGAAATTGAAACAGCTGCTTGATAATTGGCTGGGCTGGAATCATTCATTCCAAGGCAGCTGCATGTTTATTGATGCTTGGAAAGATGCAGGCAGCGAAACGTCTGTCATTCAGAAGGCACTGCAGAAAACCATTTCAGTGTGGATTGATTACTTGACGATTCAGGTAGCAAAAGCAGTTGAGAGCAAACAGTTTAGGGCTGATTTAGACCCAAAGCAGGCCACTTTTGAGTTATATGGTCTGTATTTAAGTGCGAACTTGTTTTACTCATTGCGAGGGCAGCAAGCGAGCCATACTCATTTTTGGAGTGGTGTTGAGCGCTTGGTCGCTAGCTGGAAAGCGGTTTAACTCGCCAAGCTACTTAGCTCGCAAACTATTGAGTTCGCAAACCATGTGACTTTGTTTCACTAAGGTTTGCAAAAGATTTTAAGAGAAGTGGCGGCAAGCAGTCATAAACAGCGCTATCGCCATTTTTTATACTAATAAATAGCACGGTCGTTCGATTTTAGGGCCGAGCTCGATCCGCCAATAATGATGGCGATACAAGGAACGGTCATGAGTGACAAAATCTATTTTAATACATCGAACAAATTTAGCTTCAAGCGTAGCTTGATTGGTGCTACGACGAATCTGCATTACATCCTAGCACCGAGCCACGCAAAGAAAACGGCACGTAAACTGCTGCTCACTCCGATGCGTACCGAGCAAAAAAACGCGGATCCACAAGGGCTCATCAAGAGTGAAATCGAAGGTCGTGATGGCGTTATCAAAACGTATTCTTTGGGTACTGGTCCAGTTTGGGTGCTTACCCACGGTTGGTCAGGCACCGCGAGTCAGTTCTTTCCTTTAATGGAACACATCGCTGCTAAAGGCTTTACTGCAATGGCTTACGACCACCCTGCTCATGGTGGCAGTGATGGCGTACATGGTCATATCCCAGCGTTTGTGAACGGCTTGGAAGCGATTCTAGATTCGGTTGGCGAGGTGGCAGGCTTGGTCGGTCACAGTATGGGTACCGCTTCTGCGTTGGAATGTAAGCACGTTAAATTGGAAAACAAGCCGTTATTGCTCATTGCACCTGTGTTGGATTATCTAGAAAACCTATTTGGCAGCGTGGCGCGTTCTGGTTACTCAATGAAGTTATTTGAAGCGGTCGTGGGTGAGGTAGAAGAGCAGTTTAACTATCCAATTCAATCGGTTGATCCTTATGGCAAACTTGCGCTTCGAGAATCGCAGACGATTATCGTTCATGATGAGCAAGATAAGTTTACGAAGTTTGACGTGTCTCAGCGTGCGGCTAATGAAATGGGTCGTGTTACCTTGATCGCGACTCAAGGCCAAGGCCACGGACGAGTGATGAAATGCCCACAAGTATTCGAGAGCTTTGATAACTTAATTGACTAAGTCCAACGATCGCAAGTCAGTAGAACGCCAGTAAAAAGATCGTAAGCTCAAAGCTCAGAAAACATAAATAAAAAGGCCAACCAGACATTATCTGGTTGGCCTTGCTTTTAGGTGTCTAGTCGACGCTTAGTGAGCGTTTAGCTAAACCCTATTTTTAGCTTGCACAGTTTGCAGGGCCGATCTCTTTCCACACGCCCCATTGGCCTGTCGTTGTTGGATCTTCACCTGTTGTCCACCATTTCGCTTCCCAAACCTTACCGCCTTGAGTTACTTGGTCGCCGCCAGTGTAGACCGCACTTGAATCCCAAGCGTTAGTACATGTACCGCCGCCAGTGGTTTTCTTAAGAACGTTCACTGAAGTAGCCGCTACCGATGTATCAGTGCCATCGCTGACCGTTACAGAGAAGTTCAGCGTCGTATCTTGCGTGTATTCCGCCGCGACAAAGCTCACTGAAGCACCTTGAACCGTAGCATCAATACCAGCAGGCACATCCCACGTGAAGGTCAATGTATCTTGGTTAGCATCACTCGAAGCCGAAGCATCAACCACGACTACATCACCCGCATTAACTTCAGCCGGAGCCGTAACCACAGCAACTGGTGCTGTATTGACTGGACCCGTGTCTTTAGGGGTTACTGTTACAACAACGGCGTCAGTTGCAGTAGCGCCTTCGTTATCAGTTACCGTTAGGCTAAACGTTAGTACTTCTTGTTGCACGACTTCAACCACATCGAAGCTTGCAACTGCTGTATTAGCGTTGGCTAGCGTTACGGCTGTTCCGCTTACTTGTGACCAAGCGTAGCTAACAATTGTGCCGTCGCTGTCTTTTGAAGCGCTACCGTCTAGAGAAACAGAAGCTGGGCCTTCAACCGATTGGTCTGCGCCCGCTGCTGCGGTTGGTTTACGGTTTACAGGATCTGTTGTTCCGCCCGCTAGGCCTTCATGCATTGCGTTGAGGATGTCGCCGTTATCTGCATCAATTTCCCAAGAGAATAGACCCGCAAGGCCAAGGCTACGAACGTACGCGCCTTTTGCTTTTACTGAGCGGTCATCATCAAATGTGATCAGCTTGCCCGAAGTACGGTTCCAAACGTAAGGCGCTTCTGCCATTTCGTCGTAACCATATTCAAAGCCGTTGATGCCTTGGTTGTTTGCACCAAGCATGTTCGCCTTAATGCCTTTGTAATCGATAACGCCATCTTCCCATACACCCTGAGCAGAGCTGCCGGTCAGTTTGCCATTACCTACGCCAGTCATTGGATCACTAGGATCTGAAAGTGATGATGGTAATACGCCTTCCCAACCACGGCCGTACATCGCTGTACCAACCACAAGTTTGTTCGCAGGAACGCCTTGCTCAAGCAGCAATTGGATGCCGTTGTCTGTGGTGTAAGCTGGGCCAGTGTATTGTTCGCCATTTTCATCAAGGCCTGTGCCATCGCATTGACCAGGGCGCATGAAGTTACCGCAGTTTAGTGCTGTTTGGTGACCTAACACGTTGTTCCAACCGCCGTAGAAGTCGTAAGTCATTGCGAAGATGTAATCCATGTATTGGATAGCATCGCCGTAGTTCACGTCTTCAATCTTATCGTGACCAACACCGATCGCTGATGTTAGCTCGTAAGTACGGCCGTTCTCAGCTTCTAGCTCATCCAACATAACGCGCAGCTCTGCCATCAATGCAATGTAAGCAGGGCCGTCATTTACAGGATCACCAAGATCGGGAGCAGCACCGCCTCCACCAGGGAATTCCCAATCGATATCGACACCATCGTAGAATTTCCATGTGTTGAGGAATTTCTTAACCGATGCAACGAACGTGTCGCGGTTGGCTTTAGTCGTGAAATCGAAGAACGGGTCAGACAGTGTCCAACCACCAATTGATGGGATGATTTTCAAGTCTGGATTGCGCTGTTTTAGCGCCATCATCATTGCGTAGTTACCCTTGATAGGTGAGCTGTATTCGTGACCAGCTTGCGGGAAACTCTTTTGGAAAGCGGCCCAAGGGTCATGAATCACCACTTCGTAATCGTTTACACCCTGACAGGCTGTCATGAGTGCGTTGTAGCTGTTGCCGCCTACCGATTTTACTGATTCATTAGGACCACAAATTGGGATGAAGCCATAAAGGATATGGGTCAAGTTGTCAGCGGGTAGGTTATCAACGGTGTAATCACGACCATAAATACCCCACTCAACAAAGTAAGTACCTACTACCGTGCTTGGGTCTGTATTGTATGACTTGTTGTTCGGATCAACATTCATTGCAAGTGGTGCTAAGTGTGAACCATCGGTATCTGCAATCGTGATCTGAGCAGGAGCACTTTTGGCGCAGCCTGTTTCGTCACACGCTTCGATTTCCATCTGAAATAAGCCGCCTTGGCCGTATTCGAATGAAGCTGTAGTTTGGCTGCCAGTAATAGGGCCAGTGGACACTTTAACGCCATCGAAGTAGATGTTGTACGTGTTTCCTGACGTTCCGCTCCATTGGTTGAACTTGACGTCGACCTTTGCTTTGTCGTGATATTTAACCATCTGGTTGTAGCCTGATGTGGTTTCCATCGCGAGTTCAATTTTGGAAAACTGCAGGTTGTTGGAACCGTACATGTCGATGCTAGGTGCTGTTGGAGCAGCTAATGCTGTACCAGATAGCGCTAGAGCAATGCTCGCAGCACAGGTATTTATACGAATCATACTTTTTCTCTCATTCCTTGAAGGTTACGAGAACCAAATGGCCCCATAAACGGCTCCAGTCAGTTTTGAAGGAGCTTCCCAGTCAGTATTCGAGAGAGTTTTAATTTTATAACTGAAAATAAATCCGTTTTCGATGGACAACTAAAAAATAGTATTTCGTTACAATTCTGTTGCTTAATGAGTGAGAGGCTGAGTCCATGTTTTATAAAATAAAACACCCTTCAGAAGTAAAATCTCATAAGTGAAAATCCACGACATGAAGTTATGAAAAGATGCGACAAACGATAAGAAAATATCGCAAGTTGAAGCAGTATCACAAAGCGAAGTGTGTTGAGTGAGCGGCGCAGATCGGTAGGTAAATATGAAAGTAGTGATGCGGAGAATACTTTTTACGGAGAAGACTATTATTTAGACGACTGAAGAAGACTGAGAAGGGGATTATCTTTTGAATTGCTCAGCTAAGGAAGCGCGTCTTTGTTGCATCACACTGTGGGTATCACCAGCTGCAGTATCTTCGTAGCCTTCTTTAATAAATTGCTGAGATGGTACGCTTGGCTCTAGTCGCTTCAAGCGAGGAGAATCGTAAGTTCCACTGATGGTGTAAACGGTGGTTCCAGAGCCTGTGCTGATCGTGACAATCTTGCCATCAAAATCAAACGAGGTAGCAATGAGGCGATGATTCATCATCACACCATTATCTGAAAGTGTCAGGGTATCAGTATTGTAAGGTGGTGCTGCAATCTCTATCCATGTGCCATAGACATTGCTTGGGCTGACAGATTGTTGGTGGGCTTGGTAAGCAAAATAGCCCGCGGTGAGGGCAATCATAAAACCAGCTAATAGGAAGCTGTAGAGTAACGAGTTGGCAAATAAATCTCTGCTTTTGATCGACTTTTTTGCCATTATCTCTTCATTTTCCCACTGATATTATTTTAGATTCTATTAACTAAAACCTTAGTTTGCAAAAATTGTTATAAGAGTTAGAAGCAGGATCGAATGTTCCAATAAATTTGGTTGCGTTGGCGATTTTTTGCCTAATTCCTTGGTATTTACGTTATCAATGAAAGTGAATTCAATAAATGCCTAAGCTATGCGTATTTATTTCTTGTAGGACAGTCTCGAATTGGTTAAAACAATTATCACCTAGATTTACGCATAGGCTCATTCGTTGAGTCCAATAATTGCAATTTGAAGATAACAAGGAAGTACAATGATTAAAGAGAATACATACTTTGATGGTGGCGTTAAGTCGTTAGCGTTTAACCAAGCTGGCGCTGATGTGAGTGTTGGTGTGATGGCGGCTGGCGAATACACATTCGGTACCGCGGCTCCAGAGAAGATGACCGTTGTTAAAGGTGCTTTAATTGTAAAGCGTGTTGGCGATGATGACTGGACGACATACCAATCTGGTGAGTCTTTTGACGTTGCGGGTGATTCTTCATTCGACCTACAGGTAAAAGAAGCGACAGCTTACCTGTGTGAGTACCTGTAACTCGCTCTAAATTCGTTTAATCAGGACATCGTTTGTCTCTGATTTAATAGAAAAAAACCACGCTCTAAGAGCGTGGTTAAATAAGTGATAGTAACCGGCAGTGGATAGTGTCACTTGTTTTTGCAGTCATCAAATGGATGACCAAATCGTTGTTCGTTGCAAAATATCTTCAATCTTCAATTCAAATCTCAAAGCTCAAAGACAGACATCTGTAAATCAGTAAGTCTCAAATACGCCGTTGTTGTAATCCTGAATCGTCTGTTCAATCTCTTCCATTGAATTCATGACGAACGGACCATAGTGCACAACAGGTTCATTAATCGGCTGACCAGAAAAAATCAGTACACCTGAATCTTCTAGGCTTTCTAAAGACAACAATTCAGCTTTTGTTAACAGGGTAAGCTGACCTTGCTTGATCACTTTGTCGTTGATCTTAATACTGCCTCGGTACACATAAGTCATGGCATTGTGATTAACATTAGTCCCTAACGTCACTTTTTGCCCAGAATGAGAGCGCCAATCCGCAACGCTTAATGGCACACCTGTTTTCTGCAATGGACCTTGCGCTCGTAAAGCCTCTGAATCATCGTTAGTTTGGTTATGCAGTTCAAACCCACCGGCTATCACTCTCAATAAACCACGTTGTTCACTTTGGTGTTCTGTAATGCTTTCACTCTGGAAGTCGTGATATTGCGCGGGCAGCATTTTGTGTGACGCAGGCTGGTTTATCCAAATCTGAAAACCGTGCAATGCGCCTTCTTCCATCATCGGCATTTCACTGTGAATCACACCACGACCCGCGGCCATCCACTGTGCGCCACCGCTACGTAGCTCTCCAATATTCCCCATGTGGTCTTTGTGTTGGAAGTGACCTTGGAGCATGTAAGTGAGCGTTTCTATCCCACGGTGAGGGTGTGGAGGAAAGCCACCAACATAGTCTTTGCTTTCATCCGACTTAAGTTCATCAATCATCAAAAATGGAGAGAAACGCGTGTTATTGAAACCAGTGAGTCTTTGGATTTTGACTCCATCACCATCGGAGGTGGCATGTGCTGCAATCACATTATCTACTGTTCTTACACTCGTCATTTTGAAATCCTCATAAACTTGAATAGCTGTAGTTTATGTAATTCGATTTAAAAAGAAGATGGCATAGCGTTGAGTGACTTATTCGAAAATTTTGAACAGGTAACAATAATTTTGAACAGGTAACAATATGAAATTATGTCTATACTCAATATAGAGTAGACCGCCAAGGAGGCCGCTATGGCAGTACAGCAAAAACATGGCGAAAGGCAAGGTCGGATGGGCTTTGATAACGACTTTACAACGGAGCAAGGGCAGCGTTTTACCGAGGTTGCGAACAGCGCTGTTAAACGTCGCGTGAAAAAACGTGAGATTGAAGCACCGTTTATTCAGTCGGCTAAGCAAGCTGCTTTTAAAACGGTAGTGAGACCTAGAGGCAATAACCCAAACCGAACACGACAAGTCGTATGGATTATTGTGATCGGGTTAGTGAGCCTATGGCTTATGTATATGGCAGGTTAGCGCGCTTAGCAGTAAGCGATGTTAATGGTTAACGTTGACGCGTTTTTAACAGCGTAACATTGTTCCCTTCGACTTTTGCTTCAAGACAATCTCCAAGCTCAGATGAATCCGATTCTGAGAAGGTTAGATTCGTCGGTAGTTCTTCTATCAAGGTCGATACTGGATTGTCGTGATAATAAGCGTATCGGTTTTTTCCTGAGTGCTTAGCGACATACATCGCTTTATCAGCACATCTCGTCAGTTCATGTAATTCTTGAGCATCTTGCGGATACAAAGACACCCCAACACTGAGCGTTAATTCCTTGATTCTCTCGTTTGTCTGGCAACCACTTTCGAATAACCCGCAAATCCTATCTAAAATACCGTCTAGATCTTTACGAGTTGGTACATCGTAGAGCATCAAAACAAACTCGTCGCCAGCAAAGCGCGCAATCGAATAGTCGTATTCATGGCTTTTCCTGTCTCTGGTTCGGATGTTGTTGCTCAAGCGATTAGCAAAGTGCTGTAAGACACTGTCTCCGACGTCGTGCCCGTAGCTGTCGTTAATGCCTTTAAAATCATCAATATCTAAAAAGACCAACGCCGTAAGTGATCGCTCACTATCCACTGTCGCAAGCTTTTCTACCGCCCAGCGCTCAAAACTCCAGCGGTTTGCCAATCCGGTAAGTTGGTCTCTGTAGGCGAGATCTTCAATGCCTTCTTTATACAGGCGTTGGATGTAACTGACGGCTTTTGTGTAGTAATAAGCGGATGTGTGACACACCAAACTCATGGTAAACAGGCTAAGAATAAATCTGTGTGTGCTGTTAAATGGCAAAGAAAAGTTGTTGGGCATCGCCGTAATTAAGATGCTGATAAATAGGCAAAATGAGGTGCTGAAGATAATGCCAATTCTGAAATCGTTAATGAAAATGACGGCTGCCAGAATCGGATAGAGCCAAAGTATCCGGTCGGGAATAGCGTGACTGTACAAGAATAGGATAACCCCTTGTGCCAGAAGAACGCCACTCAGAATCAATTCTGAATATTCAGGGTTAATGACTTTTCTTACGTAAAATGCATTGGAGATAGCGATCAGTGCAAAACACAATTCGAAAACCGATAGTGTGTAATGTTGGCCTTGGAAGTAAGCCCAAGTGTAGAAAATGAATAACGCAGCGGCAGTCAGTGAAAAGGAGTGGACAATCTTTTGCTTGCGGGTGGATCGTATGTCCGCCATTTCTTCTAGATGTCTGCCGACCAGCCTTTTCATGTGATTTGTGCCAAAGATTTTGATAATGGAGTTAATAGTAGATTAAATAATAAGCTATGCGGATACTTAGATGGCTATTTAGTGTGATTGTTATCAAGGTTTTATATTAAAAGCGCCCAACCGATAGTAAATAGTGATGCGTATCACTGACGGCGCAAGCTTGTCCGAGAGGGAGGATAATCAAGGTTCGAGTTGGCAAAAGCGATTTAGTTATTATCCACTTGCTTTCCAATGATTTACTCAACATAGTTTGTAGATAGCTAAATGTTTATAGATACCTAAATTTGATAGAGGCTCATTATGTTAATTACCTTTAGTTGCAAGGCTCATGCTAGCGTCACGATGTTTGGTGAGGTAGGTCTTCAGTTCATTAAGATGCTTGGACATAGTGGCGCGATCCCAGGAGCGATTGATGCTTCAGAGGTTCCTCAAGCGCTAAACAACTTACGTGCTGCGATCGCTGCTGAGCAGAGCAAACCGGTAGAGCAAGAAAATGCTGATGACGACAGTGAAGAAGAGGTTGTTGAAGCGCCTGTTAATATCGGTAGCCGAGCTTTTCCGCTAGTCGAACTATTGAAAGCGGCAATCAAGGATGAATGCGAAGTGATGTGGGAAGACGGCAGCGGTAAACGACTGTAGTACGATTCGCGCAAAACACGTAACAAGCCTATTGAATCTATTTTAATAGGAATGAATGTTGAGCCAGTATTGATCATGTCATGGAGTTTGATGGTGATGAATCGACACTGGCGCTTTTTTTAGGCGAAGTGTTTCACTTGTGTTTGTTCGTTTACAAAGTTTATCAGCCTTGAAATGAGTTACTTTTGTTATCGTAATATCAATACATAACAGACCGTAAACAAAGTGATGCTGTTCACGCTTTCTTGACTCCCAATTCTGAACTAGGAATTTTTCTTAGTTATTCTAAGACCCTCTCTCATGCGGTCGATTTTTAGACTCCTTATTATTTCACGGTCAACTAACAAAGAATGCATGGTCGCAATTATGCCGTGCAGACCTCACAAAAAATAAGAGAGTTCACAATGTTAAAGTTCCTAGATCAGGTTAGAAAACCGACGCTGGATCTTCCGGTCGAAACTAGAAGAAAGATGTGGTTTAAACCATTCCTGCAATCGTACCTAGTCGTGTTCATTGGTTATCTAACCATGTATCTAATCCGTAAGAACTTCAATGTCGCGCAAAACGACATGATTTCTACTTATGGGTTATCAATGACGGATCTAGGTCTTATCGGTCTTGGTTTCTCAATTACTTATGGTATTGGTAAAACCGTCGTTTCCTATTACGCCGATGGTAAAAATACCAAACAGTTCCTGCCATTCATGCTTGTCCTTTCTGGTATTGCCATGTTGGGCTTCAGCTTCAGTATGGGGGGCGGCAGCGCTAGCTTATTCATGATGGTTGCCTTCTACGCATTGAGTGGTTTCTTCCAAAGTACGGGTGGCCCTTCAAGTTATTCAACGATCACTAAATGGACGCCTCGTAACAAGCGTGGTTCGTATTTAGGTCTTTGGAATATGTCGCACAACGTGGGTGGTGCGGGTGCTGCTGGTGTTGCTCTGTTTGGTGCGAATTACCTATTTGATGGCAACGTAATTGGTATGTTCGTTTTCCCATCTATCATCGCGATTGTGGTGGGTTTTATTGGCATGCGTTTTGGTAATGATTCTCCAGAAGCATACGGTCTAGGTACGGTTGAAGAGTTGTTTGATGAAGAAATTAGCGAAGAAGATACTATCGCTGAAGAAAATCAAATGACCAAAAAAGAGATCTTTGTTGAGTACATTCTAAAAAACAAAGTGATCTGGTTGCTCTGCTTCGCGAATATCTTTTTATACATTGTTCGTATCGGTATCGATCAATGGTCTACCGTTTACGCGTATCAAGAGCTAGGTTTATCAAAAGAAACGGCGATTTCAGGCTTTACTCTTTTTGAAGTCGGAGCACTGGTTGGCACATTGATGTGGGGTTATTTATCAGACCTTGCGAACGGGCGCCGTGCTTTAGTTGCTTGTGTATCGCTTGGACTGATTATTGTCTCTCTAGAGTTCTACCAAAATGCAACGAGCGAGTTCATGTACCTAGCGTCACTGTTCGTACTTGGCTTCCTAGTGTTCGGTCCTCAACTGTTGATTGGTGTTGCTGCGGTAGGTTTTGTACCTAAGAAAGCAATCAGTGTTGCTGACGGCGTGAAAGGCACATTTGCTTACCTAATTGGTGACAGCTTTGCCAAACTTGGCCTCGGTATGATTGCGGATGGCACACCTATTTTCGGCTTAACGGGTTGGAAAGGCACATTCGCAGCATTGGATACATCTGCTGCTATTTGTATTGTTTTGCTGCTATTCGTTGCGGTTGCGGAAGAGAAGAAGATTCGTCACGCGAAGAAGATGCATCTAGCGGCTCAAAACGCCTAGCGAGTTTTCGCAAATAGAGTTTCGGGTAGACTGTCTCACGTGCTTTATTTGATTAAAGCACGTGAGATCATACCAATCGCTAGTTCGATTCAGTATCATCTCTATCAATAAACTTAATATTAAATAGCTCCTGTCGGGGCTATTTTTCTTTCTTACTCCTAATTTTGGTTAATATCATGATTAATGTTGCGCTTGTTGATGACCACGTCATTGTTCGTTCGGGCTTTGCTCAATTACTCAGTCTTGAAACTGATATTACGGTCGTGGGTGAATTCAACTCTGCGGCAGAAGCGCGCCTCGGATTGCCAAGTTGTCACCCTGATGTCGTTATCTTGGATATTTCAATGCAGGATGAAAGTGGCTTGAGCTTATTGGAAGAAATTCCATCAGGCATTGCCAGTATCATGCTGAGCGTACATGACTCTCCGGCGATGGTTGAGAAGTCATTAGAGTTAGGAGCCAAAGGTTATCTCAGCAAGCGCTGCAGCCCAGATGAGTTAATCCAAGCCGTACATACGAGCGCAAATGGTGGCTGTTATCTCACGCCCGATATCGCCATAAAGCTTGCGACACCAATGAAGAATAAAGCCTCTTTAAATCAACTCACCCGTCGAGAAAGCGAAGTGTGCCAGTTATTGGCAACAGGGCTCGATGTGAAATCTATCGCCGTTGAGTTAGGAGTTAGTCATAAAACGGTTCATGTACACCGTGCCAATGCCATGGACAAACTCAATGTTAAGAACAACGTTGAGTTAGCCAAATTGTTCACTCAAGATCAGTACTAATGCGCTCCTATCTAGCCACCTCCCTATGTGGGGTTTTTATGGCTGGCTGCGCATGGTTTTGTTTATGGGTTATTGCCTTTTATTTCATTAATGACCCTGAGTTAGCCATTCTGCTTTTTCCATTCTCACTCAGGTTAGGAATGACGCTGCATACTCGCACTCACTATTGGCCTGCTATCTATATTGCAGAGTGGGGGCTCGCGATCGCTCTAGCTCTATTACTGGATGAACCCCAATGGCTGACGATACTAATCGCCAGTGGACTAAGTATTCCAGCTACTCTAATTGCCAGACGTTATTATTCTGGTGACCAGAATCGTCACTTGTTAGTGATGGCGAGCTTAATCATGGTCACCGCATCAATTAACGTTGCCGTGGTGGGTTCTCATGTTCCAGCCGTTTACATGGTGTGGTTAGCGAGTATCACGGGTGGACTGATGCTGGTGCCTATGTGTTATCTGGTCTGGAACTATCTATTCCAAAATAAGTGGGCGCCACTGAGCTCTTACTTAATCCATAATGTTGTAGAGTTCAAAATCCGTCACATCGCTTTATACAGTGTGTTGCTGGTGGCCAGTATTTTGATACAAACCAGTTTGCCTGATGAACTCAGACGATTTGCCCCATTTTGTATGGCGATCCCTATTATCTTGCTGGCCGTACGTTACGGATGGCAAGGCGCTTTACTGGCGACCCTGTTAAACAGTGTTGCGCTGATTGCTGCTCATAGCGGAACGTCCAAACTTGAAATTACCGACTTACTCTTGTCTCTTTCCGCTCAAACCATCACTGGTATATTGCTGGGTCTTGCAGTTCAAAAGCAAAAAGATCTCAATTCGAAATTGCGCAGTGAGCTCTCCAGGAATCAAAATCTTTCACGTCAGTTAATCACGGCTGAAGAATCGGTTCGTCGTGACATTGCTCGTGAGCTACACGATGAAATCGGTCAAAACATCACGGCAATTCGCACTCAAGCAAGCATTATTAAGCGTGTCGACGCGGCTGAGATGAGCGTTCGTTGTGCGGGCACGATTGAGTCGTTGTCTTTGAATGTTTATGACACCACCAAACGTCTACTTACAAAACTAAGACCTAAGATGTTGGACGATCTTGACCTAAAAGATTCTGTGGAACAGCTTATTCGAGAGATGGAGTTTTCGGATCACGGCGTTGATATCCAGTTAAATTGGCAAGGTGATTACTCGTGTTTGAGTGACACGCTCAAGGTCACTATCTTCAGGCTGTGCCAAGAATCTCTAAACAACGCCTCCAAATACGCCAACGCGAGCGAAATCAGAATTGAACTGATTCTAGATGATCAGGCTTATCTTCGGATTTCAGACAATGGCGTTGGTTTTACAGCGCAAGACCTTCTCAAAGGAATGGGTGTTCGTGGTATGCAAGAGCGTGTTCAGGCGCTCGGTGGCAAGATGACAATCAACGCTAATGGTTCCTCTTCGGGCACCAATATCAGCGTTACATTACCTAAAGTGTGAGAACGAATATGTTTGGATTTCTGCGCTCAACAACGTCAAAGAGTGATGCTCTAACTGATGATGAGATTAATCTGAGTTACCACTACTGGCGCCTTCACATCATGATAGGAATGTATGTCGGCTATGCCGGTTTTTACTTCACTCGTAAAACCTTTAATTATGCCGCGCCAGCCATGATCACCGACCTTGGCTTGGACAAAGGCGATATCGGCTTAATTGGCACGCTCTTTTATCTTTCTTATGGCTTATCGAAATTTATCTCAGGCACGATATCGGATCGTTCAAACCCGCGCTACTTTATGGGGCTTGGATTAATCGCAACAGGCTTGATCAATATCGCGTTTGGCTTTTCTAGTTCGTTAGCGGCTTTCATTTCGCTTTGGGTACTGAATGCATGGTTTCAAGGTTGGGGCTGGCCATCGTGTTCTAAGTTATTGACGACTTGGTATTCTCGCTCCGAAAGAGGCTTTCGCTGGGCTATATGGAATACAGCACACAACGTTGGTGGGGCGCTAATTCCTATTCTCGTGGGTTATCTAACGTTGCAATTCAGTTGGCGAGCTGGGTTTATCTGGCCGGGTGTGATTGGTGTATTTATCGGTCTTATCGTTTGTTGGCGCTTACGTGATAAGCCCACCACCATGGGACTTCCGACGGTAGGGAAGTGGCGCAGTGACCATCTAGAATTGGCGCAAGAGAGCCATGGGCAAGGGTTAAGCTATCGAGAAATCCTGAAAACCTATGTGTTCAGCAATAAGTACATTTGGCTGCTCGCCTTTAGCTATGTGTTGGTTTACATCGTAAGAACGGCGGTTAACGACTGGGGTAACTTATACCTCACCGAAGAACACAATTACAGTTTGATAAACGCCAACGCTGCCTTGTCTCTGTTTGAGATTGGCGGTTTCGTTGGTTCACTTGTTGCTGGGTGGGGTTCGGATAGGCTATTTGGTGGTAACCGCGGTCCAATGAACATCTTGTTTGCCATCGGCATATTTCTTTCAGTTTCTGCATTGTGGTTGATGCCTTTAACCAACTTTGTGTTTCAAGCCGCAGGTCTATTTTGTGTTGGCTTCTTTGTTTTCGGCCCTCAAATGCTAATAGGCATGGCTGCCGCGGAATGCTCACATAAAGACTCTGCCGGGGCAGCAACAGGCTTTGTTGGCTTGTTTGCTTACATGGGTGCAGCACTTTCTGGTTATCCATTAGCACTCGTTCTAGAAACATACGGTTGGAGTGGGTTCTTCATTACCATCTCTACTTGTGCGGCCGTTATTGGCTTGCTGCTGTTGCCTTTCCTACAAGCTCAATCGCCTCAGAAAAGTGCAGAGCTTCGCTCTGGCTTTTAAGGACTCTTCCCGATAACAAGATAGTCGCTGGTGTTTGTATTGTTGCTTGTATCGCTGCTGTAACCAGTGCGATACAAGCAGCTATCTTATTCTCAGCGCTTTCTACTAGTGATATTCAAATGTGACTCTTTTCACGCTTTTCATCGATCTCACCTGTTTCTAAGAATTTTTCCTATTGCGTCTAAGACCTCATCTCATGTGGGTCCTAGCTGCTCTCTGTAGTCTTTCTAATTATTTACGTTATTAGAAATCAGCTCTCTGAATTATGTTCAAAGGGCTCACTATGGAAAACGCCATGTCACTCAGCCACTTCTCAGAACACTCATTTTTCCCAATGGAAAACACCATCCAAAATTATGCATGGGGGAGTATTGCTTCGATACGTGAGCTGTTTGGCTTTAAGAATGAGTCACAAGAGCCGCAAGCGGAAGTCTGGATGGGAGCGCATCCGAAGGGCTGCTCAATGGTCAAGCTTGACCAACATTTGGTGCCTCTATCTGAGCTGATTAACAAGAATAAACCGGCTTATCTATCAAGCGATATTGCGCAGAAGTTCGGTGAACTCCCGTTCTTGTTTAAGATCTTGGCTGCAGAAAAGGCACTATCGGTTCAGGTCCACCCAAATAAGCGCCAAGCTGAAATTGGCTTTGCGAGAGAGGAACAGGCAAGCATTCCTCTGACCGCAGGACATCGTAATTACAAAGACTCGAACCACAAACCTGAATTGGTTTACGCGATCACTGAATACCAAGCGATGAATGGCTTTCGAGATTTCAATGAAATATTAGGCCTGTTCAAAAAGTTGGATTCGAGCGAGCTGGCTGGTTTGGTTGAAGAGTTTGGTAATAATATTGATTCTCTTGGCTTAGAAGCGTTTTTCCGCGATCTGTTAACGCTGAATGACCAACGTAAACACCGAGCATTAGAGCAACTTCTGACTCACGCAGCTGCCCACCAAGATCAAGCTGAGTTTACCTTGGTTACTGAGCTTAGCCATCAGTACCCGAACGATATCGGTTTGTTTTGTGTTCTGCTGCTTAACTTGATCACATTGAAGCCAGGTGAAGCGATGTATTTGAATGCGAACACTCCGCATGCTTACATTAAGGGAACCGGGCTCGAGATCATGGCGAATTCAGACAACGTGTTACGTGCTGGTTTAACGCCAAAACACATTGATGTCGCTGAGTTAGTTGCGTGTACAGAGTTTACGCCAATCCCGTTCGAACGCTTGTTGTTAGCACCCTCAAAACTGGGTCAATGTGATAGCTATGATATCCCGGTCAGTGATTTTGATTTCAATATCTTTCATCGCCCTCAGCAAGAAGAAGTCATCACAAGCGGCGCTGAAATATTAATGGCAATAGATGATGATTTAACGCTAATAAGTCAGAAAGGCGAGCACTTAACCCTCACTAAAGGACAATCGGTATTTATTCCAGCCTATATTGGTCATTACGAATTGAGCAGTAAAGGACGAGTGGCTAGGGCGTTTAACTAAGGGAATAGTTGTCGTCTAACATTAGAAAGCTTTCGGGCTTTGGGTATGCGGTAAAGTCGTAGAGATATTAGTAAGAATGAACATTTCATAACAATAAGAGCTCTTTGAATCAGAAAACAAACGTTTTCATAGGTTGACTAATAAATGCAAACTGAAACAATAAGTCGTATTTATAGAAGTGTGTTGATCTAAAGGAAATTTGATGAGCTCTTATTCTCACGTTCGCAGTTACGCCAGTTTATTCAGTGTCTTATCGTTGGCGGTTGCGTCAGGTCCGAGTACCGCTGATATATCAACAACGCCCGTCATTGGTGGCGTGTTTAGCTCCAGTGAAGTGTTGAAAAATCAGGTGCTTTCAAGCCTAAGTTATTCTGCCAAACTCACTCGTGATGCGGCTCTTTTCACGATTGGTGGCGTTACATTAGATGCGTATATTCTCGCACTTCCTTTAGATGTCAAAACAAAAGCCAGAGTCGTTGCTCAGTTATCTAATCCGACGTACTCAATTCCTTTGGGTTATTTTCTTTATAGTTATTACGACCGCTATTCAGGCTTGGGCAGTGAAGATGTATTCAAATCTTACCTGTCGACGGCTTATGATAAGCAGGCGCTAAAGGGCTTTGAACATAGTCTTTATCATGTTGGAGATAAGCCAACCACTGAGCATCACGAGCCAGATACCTCGACTGAAGCAACGGGACATCATGAAGGCATTCGTATCGATGAACACTTCATTGCCAACATGGTGGTTATCTACGATGCGTTATTCGAAATTGGTGTTTGGCAGGATATGGACACGCTCCCTGCGAATTACACATACTTAACCAATAGCCCTGAAGATCTAGCGATCATCGCTCAGATTCAACCGATCATCGTTGATTTGATCGGTAAAGCGGCATTGGGAATGGATGACGGCGATATGAAGTCTGCAATGTTGGCGATTGCAGAAGATGGTAAACCAGAAAACGCTGATAAGCCGAATAACAAAGCACAGGCTCTTACCATCACGCTTATTGATTTTGTGCGCTTAAACTTGCTGAAAGCCTACCGACAGTTTGTGTTTAAAGAAGAACGTGCAGAAGCGCTCGATGATTGGATGCAGCAAGCGTTCAGTGACCAGCCAGATGCGCTCATTCAGTTCTTAGAATCCCAACAGCACAAGCGCTTTGCGGTCCAAGTGACCGTCGATGGTTTACAGCAAGGGTTGATTGAGGGGTTGGTCGATGAAAGCGCGCCATTCATCTCGGTTGCTTACCAAAATCATAAAAACCGAACGCAATACAAACCTAAGTTAGAAACGGTGATTGAGCCTGAGCATCAACAACAGGTGAGGTTCATGGAAGTTCTGTCTGAACAAACCTACCGTGATCTGAATTACCTTCCGTTCTTCAAAAAACTCTATCAAGAGAACCGAAATAATATAAGCCGAGTGGGTATCTCTTCTACTCCGACAATCAGTGTACGCAACCTACCGATCATTAAAACGGGCGCGAAAGTATCAGGGCAAGGTGGCACTGGTATCCCTAATTTCCACTTTGTTGACCGAGAGATCGACCGAGCGTATTACTTCTTTGGTAATGATGCCCTGCAGTTGGATGTGTTGATGGCAAACAACAAGGTGCAGACCATGTTTGATCGCCTTGATTATCTGAAAACGTTGAACTGCAACGCCCAATACGATTGGAATGCTCACACGACTTACGACGGGCTAGTAAACCTAGGTTTGGGTGAGTCACTGCGTGATTATGGTGAGAAACGCTGCGTTAAAGAGCTTCAAGAACGTTCAGAAGTCGAAGTGGTTTTGCAAGAAAAGCGTCAAGCCTTGATTGAAGATATTGAGGCGTATCAGTCTATATCTGGCTTTGATTTTTTCACCAAGTTTTCAAAGAGAGCTCAGGTTAAACAGTCGATCACTCAGTTTGCCGAGTTAGATGGAAAAGGGATGCCGGATTACACCTTGGTTTATAACCCATGGCCGGATCACTTCGCGCACTTTACCGGTCCTTTTAGTGACGAAATTCTGATGCCGACTGGAGAGCTTAACCGACTGGACTATTGGATTCGCCAGATTGAAGCGACCTACCGCAGTGCAGGCGTTTACGATAAAACGCTATGGGGCATGGCTGGGGATCATGGTTTAACGCCGGTGTTCTACGCGCTCAATCCCGAAAAGCATGTATTTGAAGGCTTACAAGCAGAGCTAGAGTATCCAATTGTGGTGAAGAAGATATCTTCAGACGAGGGTGAAGGGCCTAAAATCACCAATGCTCTAAGCTACCCAAGCTCGAAGGAATTGGATGTGGTGGTCGCCTCGACTGCCGGTGGTAACTTCATGATGGACTTCTTTAATTCGGCTCAAGGGTGGCAGGTTCAGCCTGTTTACCAAGAACTCACGCAGTGGTCTCCGATTGCAGCGCCAGCTGGTCAGAATATCGATATCATTAATCAGATAGCGCAACGCTTGCCTGAAAGTCTTGATTATATGGTCGTAAGAGAAAGCACATGTGACCAACAACGTTGTGCGGTTCGTGTAATTGGTAACCGAGATTTAAAACGAGTCGACGAATTAATTACCCGCGAAGGTGACAAGCTTTTCTATGAGTCATTGGAAGACAACCGAGCACCGATTTTGCTCAATACGCAAAGGTTAAATCCATACCTAGCATCACCAAGCGAAGCTGATTTTGCACAGTATTCTCAATTGGTCGAAAAATGTATTAACCGAGCGGTTAAGGCGGATGTGACAACGTGGTGTAGCAGTGCTGAGTGGACTTCATTGACGCAACCAACACCTCGACCAGATTCAGTGAATCAACTGGCTAATATCTACCTTGAAGATAGGGCTGGCACGGTTAACTTGTTCCCTAAAGCGGGAATTGGCTACAACACCAAGGTGCCAGGGCGTCATGCTGGTGAGGATTACTTAGAGAAAGATGCTTTCATCGGATTCTGGGGAGCGCCAATTGGCGATAACTCTCAGAAATTGAAAATCGAAGCTAATGGATCTTTATCACCAACGCTGTTTGAGTATTTGACCGGAGAACCTGTGGTCGAAGGCGAGAACGGTTGGGGTTTTCCGTCGTTGATTGAGAAATTAGATATTTCAAGCGCGCGCTAACGTAAACGCTCTCTACCTACTCGCTATCTGTATTTTCTCTATGGTTAGCGAGACTTAGAGTTAGCTAGGTTGAGAGCCATCCCCACAAAATCTTCATCACTGTCATCAATAACCTGATAGCCAAGTGACTGATAAAAGCGAATGGCGCGGGTGTTACTTCTAAAGCTCGACAGAGTGACTTGGTTTCGTTGCTCTTGATGGGCTTTTTCGTGGATGAGTGACATGACTTTTTTACCAAGAGATTGATCTTGGTATTGAGGGGAAATGATCAGCAGATGAATATGGTATGCGTTGTCATAAGGCTTAAAACACACAAGTCCAATCCTCTCTTTTCCTCGGTATACCCAATGAAACCAAGAGGGATGGTAATCGTTTAAAAGTCGTTGGCGTTGGAAGTCGTCATCCCAACCGAAAACACTATCGACGTGTATGAAAAGACTTTGTTTAACACACGTAAACCGTTCTTCGAATTCAGAATTTGAAACGAGCTGGAATTGTATATTCTCTTCTTTTATTACCACTCTGATTGCTTCCTTATCAAACGCCTTTGAATAAGCAAACAGTAACATAATTGAAGAAGCCGAATTAGCTTAGATTTGCGATGTGATAAAACCAAAAAGCCATGCGTGATGCATGGCTTAGAATAAAGTCTTGGATTGATTTTTCTATACGATCTTAAGTGCGTGGTGGCGCGTGAGCTGTTTGTGTAGCGAGTCTTTTAGCGCCATGCGTTCAACTTTGAGGTTGTGCATGCTGTCGTCATCGATAGGGCTGCCAGAGATTTCTAGCTGACGGATGTCGTAGTCGAGTTGGTGGTATTTCTGCATGTCTGCTTTGAATTTTTCGTCGTCGTGGTTGAGCTGAACAATGTCTAATTTAAGATCTGGGAAATCTAAGATAAAGGCATGGTTTTCATTGAGCATTGGCACTTCCTCTCTAGTCGAATTATCTTCAGTATAGATCCTATTTTTGAAGATAAATGTGTTCCTAAACACAAAGCGAGAGCAGGATCAAAAAAGGGCATAAGCGTTCCATTGTGGATTCGCTGATGCCCTTTGTTATTTTAGTAATACTAAAAACTACTTCGCTTTCTTACCAGAACGTTGCTGCTCTTTGTGTGCTAGCTTTTCTTTCTTACGTTGATCGATAAGGTGAGCAGCATCGCCGCCTACGTGGGTTTCGCCACGAGCATTCGACAGTTGAACTTGCTTTTCACGTTCGCGGAAACGGGCTTTCTGCTCGTCGCTGTGCTTATCAATACACTTAGGGCAGCTTACGCCTTTCTCGAAGTGCTCAGAGGCTTTGTCTTCGTCAGTGATTGGCAGACGACAAGCGTTACACACATCGTAACCGCTCTTTTCTAGCTGGTGGTTTACCGCAACACGGCCATCAAATACGTAGCAGTCGCCTTCCCACATGCTCTCTTCTTCTGGTACTTCTTCTAAGTACTTAAGAATGCCGCCTTCAAGGTGGTATACCTCATCAAAGCCTTGCTCTTTCATGTAGGCTGTTGATTTTTCACAGCGAATACCACCCGTACAGAACATCGCGACTTTTTTGTGTTTCTTAGGGTCGAGGTTATCTGCAACATATTGAGGGAATTCACGGAAGGTTTCAGTGTTCGGATTTACTGCGTTTTTGAATGTGCCGATATCGACTTCGTAGTCGTTACGAGTATCAACCAAAATCACATCTGGATCAGAGATAAGGTCGTTCCATTCGTTTGGTTTAACGTAAGTGCCGACAACGTGGCGAGGGTCGATACCTTCAACGCCCATGGTTACGATCTCTTTCTTGAGTTTCACCTTGGTGCGGTTGAATGGCTGTTCTTCGTTGAACGACTCTTTGTAAACAACATCAGCTAGACGTGGGTCTTGCTTGAACCATTGAAGAAGAGCGTCGATAGATTCGCGCTTACCTGCAACAGTGCCGTTGATACCTTCACTTGCAAGTAGCAAAGTACCGCGGATTTGGTTAGCTTCTAACACGTAAGTTAGTGGCTGGCGAATTTCTTGGTAATCATCAAGTGCTACGAATTTATACAGAGCACATACAACATATTGAGACATGGTTTTTCCTTTCTGCGAGCTGGAACGTAAATCCAGAGCGTTGCCTTTTATGGTACAGGTTGAGTTTAATTCACTCAGGTTTGCCCATATTGGCTTATTAAAATCCGCCGCAGTATAACCAAGCCAAGGAAGGACAAAAACCAACCAAAAGTAGGGCTATTTAGCATTGTTATCAGTGTGGTTTTAGGTGTGTGAAAATGGTAGCTATTTGATAAACAGTTTCAGCTCAGATAAGTAGTGATATCTTGTTGTTTATTGAATATTTGGCTACGAACTTATGTTGTATCTCATTTCAATGAGCTGGTGTTCCCCGACGATTTCTACTTCACGAATGAACTTAAAGCCAAACTTTTCATAGTAATTTTTTAGGTATTGATGAGCGTGGATTTCAATTACTTTAGCACCATGTTCAGAGGCATGTTTTAGAAGTGCTATAACAATTTTAGATGCGATACCAGATCCTCGATAAGGCTGTAGAACAGCAACACGCGCCATAGTTGAGTGTCCTGATTCATCAATGTGCAAGCGTGCAGTCGCGACTAAATTATCTTCATCGGTCATGAGTGCATGATGTGAGACAGGATCGAGCCCATCAAGATCCAATATCTGCGGTATGCCTTGTTCAACAACGAAGACTTGATGACGAATGGATTGTGCTTTCATTATCAATTCAGGGTTGTTACCAATCACCACTTCCATTTATTGCTCCATGCTGTCTAACTAATGCTTTGAAAATACTCTATTTGAGGGGCTGTTCGTTTGTGACTTGCCTTTAAACTAAGGCTTTTGAATAGCTACTTGTGTCTATATCAATGATCTCTACGGTCAGCGAAGCATTGGATAGTGGAAGAGTCAGTAATTGATCCAAAATGGACTTGGAGAGCATCGTTTTAATGCTTTCGTTACGCCCAGACAAAATACGCACAGAGACATGCACGAAGTCTTCTTTTACTTCACCTGTTTGGTAATGCTGGTAGGCAAGGCTGCGTACTTTGATGTCTTCTCCTGTTGGTGAGAACAATTGAGATTCCATCGCGCCGAGAAACACTTTCTGATTGAGTTGCTGACCATCAATAGTGGATGAGTGTTCGATAATACAATGAGGCAAAGTGATGTCCTTTCTGTGTTTTATAGCGACCTAAAATTAAGGCCAATGTGACTCTCTTGTTGAGAATGACATTGATCCTTAATGCTGATTCGTTGCGGCTTTCTCGGCAATAAGCCGCTCAGGCAATCACCAAAGCGGTCAGCGATTACGCTTGGTTCAGTACTTCCGCTAAGCGTTTCACCGCTTCAGTCAACTCTTCTGGGTTGGCGTTGGTGAAGTTCAAGCGCAGTGCGGCTTTTGCTTCATCTGCTTTTGGATAGAAGACTGGGCTTGGTACAACTGCCACACCATTCGAAAGTAGAGTTTTAGCCAGTTCAAAGGTGTCACACTCTGGGATTTCTACCCAAATGAACATTCCGCCATCAACGGATTTTAATACGCAGTCAGCAGGCAGCTGTTTCTCTAGTTCTGAAAACAACACTTCATAACGAGACTTGTACAGGGTGCGAATGTTTTCCATGTGCAGATTGAAATCTTCATGCTTTAGAAGACCAACAAGCAGCGCTTGCATGGGTACACTTGAGTGCAAGTCAGCGCCTTGTTTCACTTTGATCAGTGGCTCAAGGTAGCTGCGTTTGCCTGTTACCGCGCCAATACGTAGGCCTGGCGATGCAATCTTAGAGAATGAACGAAGAACGATAGAGTTATCAGGGCAGAATGAAGAAACCAACGGCAGTTCCGTACCAGTGAAACGTAGCTCACGGTACGGTGCATCTTCAATGAAGGCTACGTTGTATTTGATACACAGCTCAGCCACTTTTTGACGAGTTTCTGTTGCCCAGCACACGCCGGTTGGATTGTGGAAATCTGGTACGGCATAGAACATTTTCGGCGCTTGTTGTGCAAAGCACGTTTCCAGCTCATCCAGGTTCGGGCCAAATTCTGTTTGAGACACAGTCGCAATGTTTGCTTGAACTAAGCCAAAAACCTGCATCGCACCTAGGTAACTTGGCGCTTCCATCACAACCACATCACCCGGATCAACATAAGCACGTGCAATCAAATCCAAACCTTGCTGAGAACCTGTACAGATCATTGCCGTGTGAGATTCTGGCAATTGGTAGCTTTGTGTTAGGTGATCAAGCAACGGGCCATAACCTGCGGTCGAACCGTATTGGAAAACTTCAGGCATGTTCGCTAGGTTTTCTAGCGTAGGCTTCATTAAATCGATAGGGAATGTTTTCGCATCGGGTAAACCACCGGCCAACGAAATAACATTTGGATCGCTTGCGGCTGCGAGGATCTCTCGAATGTATGAAGATTGAATCTGTTGTAATGACTGTGCGATTTCCATGTGTTGTGTCTCGTCGTTTATCGTTTTTATTCTATCGCTTGATATTACACGGCAATTGTAAAAACTGGCGTGTCCGTTTATGCTCTTAAACATGTCCATTTATGCTATTTGAACGATGTCACGACAACACATATCCCGAATCAATGATGTTTTGTTCCATATTCACCAAGACATCAGTCAGCCTTTGTCGGCAAAAGCGCTCTCTGAGATTGCTGCGTATTCAGAGCAACACTTTCATCGCACGTTCAAAAGTGTGGTTGGGGAGTCGTTGCATCAATACATTAGACGCACTCGAATGGAGTATGCGGCTAATCAATTGATGTTCGATACCAGCTCGTCTGTGGTTGAGATAGCCCATAAATGTGGCTTTAGCTCTGTGTCCTCGTTTAGTCGAGCATTTAAAGCGACCTTTAATATGTCGCCCGGAGAATGGCGTAAGCATGATTTACAGATTGCAGAAAAACCTTACCTGAAAGATCCCGAAGTGGCGGCAGGCTATTTGAATGTGTCGCAGCGGGAGTTGCCGGAACCTAAAATTGTTGAAGTATCAGACCGAATGGCAGCTTATGTTCGACATACTGGTTATAACCGCTCTATTCGCAACGCATGGTTGATATTGAAAGCGTGGGCGAACTCGGAACAGCGTGACTTTTCGAGCCAATTTGGTTTGCATCACTCAAACCCTGCTTGGGTTGAAATGGATCAGTGTCGTTATGTAGCGTGCATCGCGATTGATGAACCGATTAAGTATCGCAGTGTCGTGAACCAGATGGTGATTCCCGGCGGTTTGCATGCCGTATTTCGACTTAATGGCCGTTATGGTGAGCTGCTACCACAGATCAGTATGGTATTAGAAAAATGGTTACCGGCTTCTGGTTTCAAACAGCGTTCGACTCCTGCGTATGTGCATTATCATCGGAACCATTTTCTCAATAGTGATGAAGTGTTTGAGCTTGATTTCTACCTCCCTGTGAGTTTTTATTAGTAACCCCGTTTTTGAGGAATAATTATGTATCTTGTTTTGTATTGCCACAATATTGGTATGACCGACTTCTCCTTCTTTGAAACGGAAGATTTTGACAAAGAAGAGGGCTATATCGTGCGAGGTAAGTGGCCGAACGAGAAAGCGTTTCGTGATTACTTAGTTAAAGAGTTCGGTGATATGAGTGAGTTCCAAGTGATCGACTTAATCGCCAAAGGCGCAGAAGCAGAAAACTACTCACCAGAAGAGTTGATGCGCTTAGCTCAGTAGCCGTTAGCTCTGCAATACCTAGCTCGGTAATACGTTTTAAATCGGATAAAGAAATGGCAGCCTGATTGGGCTGCCATTTTTCGTTTTAGGTTTAAGCTAATTGCTCGATACCTTAAGTGGGGAGGCTCCGCTATTGCGCGACTTCGTCCACCAAGTACAAGATTGACTGATACGGAATGCCACTGTGATGTGACAAACCTATCTCACAGGTTCGGCTGTTGCTGAATCCACGAGTACAGTTGCTCGGCACTTGTTCTTTGAGTGGGTGTACCGCCGCTTCATTCAGCTCTGGAGTGGTAAAACCTTTATCACCCGCCCAACCACAGCATTGAATATGCTCAGGAACAATCACCTTTTCAGTACAGGCTTTAGCAAGGCTCAACATCGCGCCTTCTAAGCCCATTCGACGAGAACTACACGTCACATGCAGCATCACGGTTTCTTGCAGCGGCTTAAGTGTCAGGTGCTCAAGCAGGTATTGATTTACAAACCCTGTCGGCTCTAATACCTCTAACGGTTTGGTGAACTGTTCAATACTGCGTTTAGCACATGGGCTGGTATCCATTAATACTGGGTATTCACCCTGACGACTGGCTTGCCACAACACTTCTTCGAGTTGTTGTGCTTTAGATTGAGCTAAATCGGTCATGCCTTTGCTGTCGTAAGGCATGCCACAACATTGGTCGTCTAGCTTCTTCGGAAGAATAACCTCAAATCCGGCCTTGTTGAGTAAAGACATGGTTACTTCAGTTAGAGGACGTTGGTCGCCCGCATCGCTTTGTTGTCCCATGGTGCGACTCGCACAGGAAGGGAGGTAAACCACCTTCTTATGATTGCTTGAGGATTCTGCCGTCACTGGTGATGAGGTTAGCGAGTGACTGTTGGATTGCGGCATCTCAGGCATCCACACGGGTGTCGCGCCTTTAGTCATAGAGCGCAAGCCATTGGTTAGCTTGCCTACGGTATTTGCGCCTAAAATCTTACTCGCCACTTGATTGGTTTTGAGGCCAGCCTTGGTTAGTTTAGTGGTGGTCGAGAAATGATCCGCGGTCCATTTGGCGATTGGTGTAAATTTCTCGTACTTGGCGATACGAAGCTTCTTAATTAAGTCGCCAGTGTTGATTCCTACTGGGCAGCGCTCGGCACACAGGCCAGTTGCGGCGCAGGTATCGATGCCTTGATATTCGAAGGTTTTCTCTAGCTCGCTTGCTTCTATTTCTTCGCCCGCAGCACGGCGGCGTTGAAGTTCGCGATATAACACAATGCGTTGGCGTGGTGATAGAGTCAGCGTACGAGACGGACAAACAGGCTCACAGAAGCCACACTCAATACAGCGATCGACAAGGTCGTCAGCAGCAGGCATTGGCTTCAAATTCGCGATGTGTGAATTCGGGTTGTCGTTAATGATAACGCCGGGGTTGAGCAGTCTTTCTGGGTCAAACAGCGCTTTGATCTGTTGCATCAAGGCGTAGCCATCTTTGCCCCATTCCAATTCCACATAAGGCGCCATGTTACGGCCTGTACCATGCTCTGCTTTCAGAGAACCTTGGTATTTCACCGCAACCAATTCAGCGACGTCATCCATGAAACCGCCGTAGCGATCGATTTCTGTTTGGCTGTCGAAGCCTTGAGTAAACACAAAGTGTAGGTTGCCTTCTAGGGCGTGACCAAAAATGATTGCTTCGCTGTACTCGTATTTATCGAACAACTCTTGCAGCTCTCGAATGCCATTAGCGAGGTTTTCGACAGGGAAAGCCACGTCTTCGATGATAACGGTCGTGCCAACTTCACGTACTGCGCCAACCGCAGGGAACATGCCTTTTCGAATGCCCCACAAAGTCGCGACTGTCTTTGGATCGGAGGTGAAAGGGACCGATTCAACAATCGTGTATTCAGTCAATGCGTCCAAAATTGATTTACATTGTAAATCTAAGTCCGGCTGGGAGCTGGCGTGTGATTCAACCAAAATTGCTGCGGCTTCTAAATCCAAGTTCGGCATAAACGCAGGCATACCCGGCTTATCTGCGACAGAACGTAGCGCTCTGCCGTCCATTAACTCAACGGCTGCAACAGGAGTTTTGGACAGCGTAGTTACAGCTGTACTGGCTTGCTCGATGTCGGCAAACACAAGCAGTGCAGAAGCTTTGTTCGGATGTTCAATCACTGTGTTGTAGGTGATTTCGGCGATGAAGCCTAGCGTGCCCTCTGAACCGATCATCAGGTGTTTAATGATTTCGATTGGGTCGTGGTAATCGACCAAAGCATTGAGTGCATAGCCAGTGGTGTTTTTGAGGCGGTACTTGTGGCGGATTCTGTCTGCCAGTTCTTGATTCGAGCTAGTCTGTCTGTGTAAATCAACGATGCCTTCAAATAGCGCTTTGTGTGATTGCTTGAACGCCTCGACGCTGGCGTTATCTGCTGTATCAAGTAGGGAACCATCACTCAATACGATTTTCATACTCTCGACGGTGCGATAAGAGTTTTGCGCAGTACCACAACACATGCCGCTGGCGTTGTTTGCTGCAATGCCACCGATTTTACAAGTATTGATTGAGGCTGGATCTGGGCCGATTTTACGTTGGAAAGGGGCGAGGTATTTGTTGGCATCAGCGCCAATCACACCGGGCTGAAGAATGATTTGATTACCGTTGTCTACGATCTCATGGCCGCGCCAGTCGTCGGTTAGGGTAATGAGTACCGAGTCTGAAACCGCTTGTCCTGAAAGACTGGTGCCTGCTGCACGGAAAGTAAAATGGATACCGAGTTCACGACAGCTTTGAATGGTGAATATGACTTCGTCTAAGTTTTTTAGCCTTAGAACCATTTTCGGCACCAAGCGATAAAAACTCGCATCGGTGCCGTAAGCCAAGCGCTTTGCCTCTTGAGTGACAATGCGTTCCGTTTCGATTCTTTGAGCCAGTATCGCTTCAAGCTGCTGATAAGCTTGTGCGTCTATTACTCGCTCATGGGATGTGTTTGTCTCCATCATTGCTTCCTTGTGCTTCTTATTTGGCACTGGTTAGGGCGTGTTGACCTTTAGTGGTTAAATTTTGTTCGAGATAAAAGCGTTTTAATCGCGGCGAGGGGGAAGTAGCCTAGTCACTCTAAGCAAATCCCCCTCAACAAAGAGTAAAACGCTTTTAGCCTAACCCTTCGGGCAGCGTTTGCTGGCCATTTCTACTACGTTATCGGCTTCTCATGTAGGCTAGCTACACATCGACGCCTCTGCCTTGTATAAATACCCAGCAACTCGCTGCAAAAATCAGCTCGAAAGATCAACACGCCCTAGTTTTTTTATTTTATTTTCCAGTGCTTAAACGGTGTCACAACGGCAGTGTAATTGCTGTGACACCGATTGAACTTCAGTCTAAGTAGACCAAAGCATTAGTCTGAATCTGAATCTGAATCTGAATCTGAATCTGAATCTGAATCTGAATCCGAACCGGAGTCGTGGCGGATTAATCTAGCCCCACCAAAGATTCGTGAGTTAAGTCTTTGATTGTCTTGGCGCCAGTTAGAGTCATCGCAACGCGCATCTCTTTGTCGTAAAGGTCGAGTAGGTTCTCAACACCTGCTTGTCCTTGCGCTGCTAACGCGTAGACGAAAGAGCGACCAAGCAAGGTGCAGTCTGCGCCCATCGCCATCATGCGAACTACATCTAAGCCAGTACGAATGCCAGAGTCGACCAGAATCTTAGTGTCGCCTTTTACCGCGTCTGCAATCGCAGGCAAGGCTTTAGCACTCGATAGAACGCCATCAAGCTGGCGACCACCATGGTTTGAAACCACAATGCCGTCTGCGCCAAATCTTACGGCGTCTTTTGCATCTTCTTGATCAAGAATGCCTTTGATGACCATTGGGCCGTCCCAGAAATCACGGATCCACTCTAGGTCTTTCCACGAAATCGATGGGTCGAAGTTGTCACCTAACCAACCGATGTAATCTTCCAGTTTGGTTGGAGAGCCGCGGTAAGTCGAGATGTTGCCAAGATCGTGTGGCTTACCTAGTAAACCTACATCAACGGCCCAACTAGGATGACGCATAGATTGAAATACGCGGCGTATTGCTGCATTTGGGCCACTCATTCCTGAGTGCATGTCACGGTAGCGAGCGCCAGGTACAGGCATATCAACCGTGAAAACCAGCGTTGTTACGCCTGCCGCTTTTGCACGTTCCAATACGTTCTTCATGAAGCCGCGGTCTTTTAGCACGTAAAGCTGAAACCACATTGGGCGTTCGATCTTAGGTGCGACTTCTTCGATCGGGCACACCGACACGGTAGACATGGTAAAAGGAATGCCCTTGTTGTCAGCCGCTTTAGCCGCTTGTACTTCGCCACGCCGTGCGTACATGCCGGTTAAGCCAACTGGCGCTAAGGCAATCGGCATTGCCAGCTTTTCGCCGAACAACTCGGTTTCCAAATTCAGATCTGACATGTCATTGAGGACACGCTGCTTGAGCGCGATCTCTGCAAGATCGGCGGTGTTGCGGCGTAGAGTATGTTCTCCGTAAGAACCGCCGTCAATGTAGTGAAAAAGAAACGGTGGTAATTTCGCTTTTGCTGCGGCGCGGTAATCAGTCGATGCGGATATGATCATAATTTCAGTCCTAAATTCTTGGGATGTTGCCCTTCTATGAGAGCTTGGCTTGGGCTGCTTTAATTCTTGAAAAAGTAAGTGTTGGCTCTTTCTTAAACGGTGAAGTAACTAATCGGTGAAGCAACTAATCTATGAAGCAAATAAACAGTGAAACAGAGAAGCAATAAAATGGCGTTAATACCCGAGGGTGTTGATGTGTTTTAGTATCCATTCCGAAACTCATCAACTGTCTTATTAGACGGTGTTGCAGTCGGGGAATTGAGTATTAACGCCAAGTGCTTTTGTAACGACTTATGGTTTACATAAGTGCGTCTGTCATTTTGAAACCGTAGACAACTACTAGGCCAATGATTCCGGTCATCACCAAGTAGTAGAACGTTGGGATAATCGTTTTACGTAACGTTGCACCTTCACGTCCTAGTAAGCCTACGGTTGCCGATGCGGCGACCACGTTGTGAATCGCAATCATGTTACCTGCTGCTGCGCCCACCGCTTGTAGAGCGACAACCACCGCACTAGAGATCGACAGTGTTTGTGCTACTTCGAATTGGAACTGGCTGAACATCATGTTTGAAACTGTGTTAGAGCCTGCAATGAAGGCACCTAACGCACCAATCGTTGCACTTAACGCTGGGAATGCGCCGCCGACTAGGTCAGCTGCAAAGTTAGCAGTTGTTACTGGCATACTCGCTAAATCAGAACCGTTCACACCTGAGTTAATGAAGATACGGACCATTGGGATGGTGAACACCAATACAAAGCCGGCACCAATCAGTGTTTTGCTCGATTCCCCAAAGGCTTTAGCCAATGGTGCTGCGCTGCGTGATTGCATTAGAACAGCAACCAGTGCAACGAAGACCAAGATACCGCCAGGTAAATACAGAGGTTGAATCGCTGTACTTACGCCTGTCTCGCCAAGGATGTTGCTGAATGAAAGGCTAACGCTCTTAAGTAGGCCTTTGAACTCAGGGCTCACACGGCTAGCAACGAGAGTGACAGCGAGCAGCACGTAAGGTGCCCATGCCATCGCCATGCTCATTTTCTTATGACCTTGCTTACTGTTTGAATGAGTGTCATCTAGATCGATCTTCAAAGAACCTAGCCATTCAGCTGGCCACTTATCTTCGCTTTCAAAATCCCATTTTGATTTAGGGACTAGGAAGCCGCGTTTTGCTGCTGTTACAACAATCGCAAGGCCAACCAAACCACCAATCAGTGATGGGAACTCAGCACCGAGGAAAACACCCGTTAGTGCGTAAGGAATGGTGAAAGCGGCACCTGCGAACAGTGCGAATGGCAGGATATCAAGACCTTCAGTCCAGCTTTTGTTCTTACCGAAGAAGCGAGTCAGCATCATCGCCATCAATACAGGAATCATCACACCAACGCAGGCGTGGATGATCGCAACACTTGATGTGATCTGTTGTAGGTAAGCATCCCATGTTGAACCATTGGCAATCAGGCTTTCACCGATGTTGTGCGTATCCAAACCTTTGTTTACGCCAACAATGATAGGCGTACCAACCGCGCCAAACGATACCGGCGTAGATTGAATCATCATGCCCATCAGTACCGCAGCTAATGCTGGGAAGCCGATTGCAACGAGTAAGGGAGCGGCGATTGCAGCGGGTGTGCCGAAGCCAGATGCGCCCTCAATGAATGAACCAAAACACCAAGCAATGATGATCGCTTGTACGCGACGGTCTGCTGATATGTCAGTAAATCCGTTGCGGATGGTGGTGATAGCTCCGGTGTGTTTCAAAGTGTTTAATAAGAAGATGGCGCCAAACACAATCCAGAGAACCGACACGGTAATGCCGAAGCCTTGGAATACTGAAGCCAGCACGCGAGTGCTAGACATATCCCATGCGAATAGGGCGATAGCAACGGTTAATGCAAATGCCACTGGCATCGCTTTTTTTGCAGGCCAGTTCAGGCCAACCAGCAGAATCGCTGCAACAACTATTGGCGAAAAGGCCAATAATGCTAGTAGAGTTTCACTCATGGGTACTTCCTCGTACTTGTTTTCAAACGTTCATGTTTGAAGTGAATAACACGTCATTAGTTTTGTAGGTGTAATCTGAATCTCGAGGATTCAATTGTTGTAATTAGAGTCGCTTTATTTGTAACCGATGTGATTGCAAAAGCTGTTTTTGTAATTGTTTTGTTAATTTGGCGTGAATTTACCCCTTTATTTTTTATTGATATAGGGAAATAATGAAAATAATTAATTCCAAAATTGGCATAATCAAATGCGAGCAGACGATTTGATCCTGTTTTCACAGGTAGTAGAGCTGGGCAGTTTTAGTAAGGTGGCAGAGCAAAATAACCTTACAAATTCGGTAGTTAGTAAGAGAATTGCGCGTTTGGAAGAAGAGATTGGCGTGCAGCTATTATATCGAACGACGCGTAAATTGACCCTTACCGAGGCGGGTAAGGCAATGTTACATAGCGCCAAAAATGTGAAGCAGGCGGCTCAAGAGGCTATGGACGCAGTTTCAGGCTTTGGTGAAAATGTTAGTGGTCATATCAAAATGTCAGTACCTACTATCTCCGGAGATTTGATTCTCGCAGACGCTGTTGCCGAGTTTTGTAATATGCACCCAGGTTTAACGGTCGATATGTCTCTTAACAATCGCTTTGTGGATCTGGTTGATGATGGCCTCGACTTAGTGATTAGAACCGGCTACTTGGAAGACTCCAGCTTAATTGCCCGTCATATCTTGGACTCTCAATGGGTGGTATGTGCTTCTCCGTCTTATATCGCTAAGAATGGTAAGCCGATGCAGCCCAAGGACTTGGTTGATCACAACTGCCTGCAATACGCCTATCAAACAACAGGTGCCAGCGAGTGGCAGTTCCTGCACAGTAAAGACGGCTTTACTGATAACGATAAATACATCGTGCGTGTTTCTGGTTCTTTTTCTACCGATAACGCCACGGCATTAAGAAAAGCGGCGCTGGGCGGTCATGGGGTTGCGTACGTGCCACGTTGTCTTGTTTATCACGATATTCGTAACGGCCAGCTGGTGGATATCTTTCCTGATTTGGTCGGGAAAAAACTGGGCATTTATGCGGTGTACCCGTTCACTCGTCAGCCACCTAACAAGATTAAGTTGTTGATTGAACACATCAGAACGCGTTACCTGACGATTTCACATTATTTTTAATAAGGATCACGATGAGCTATTCAAAAGAGTATCAATATCCAATCACCAACAAACAGATCGTCAGCGATGATTATTTTGATCAAATAGTTGAAGACCCTTATCGCTGGCTAGAAGATGATCGAAGTGATGAAACCGCACAGTGGGTGGCGAGCCAAAATGAAGTGACGTTCGATTATCTTGCTCAGATCCCGTATCGCGCAGAACTGAGAGAACGATTGGCGAAAGCGCAAGACTACAAAAAGAGTTCGCAGCCGTTTGTGCGAGGGGATTACACCTATTTCTATAAGAATGATGGCCTGCAGAATCACAGCATTCTCTATCGTCAGAAAGAAGGTCAGTCGATTGAAGTATTCTTAGATCCGAATACCTTCTCGGAAGATGGCACCACATCACTTGGCTCAGTGTCGTTTTCAAAAGATTACAGTTTAGTTGCGTACAGCATCTCCGAGGGCGGCAGCGACTGGCGAAAGATCTTTGTAATTGATACCGAGACTAAACAGCAGCTTGAAGCCGAAATCACCGATGCGAAGTTCACCGGTATATCTTGGTTGGGTAATCGCGGCTTTTATTACTCTAGTTACGACAAGCCAGACGGCAGCCAGCTTTCTGCACGTACCGAACAGCACAAACTTTACTTCCATGAATTGGGTGCAGAACAAGCCAGCGACAAAGTGATTTTTGGTGACAACAACACCGATCAGCATCGCTATGTATCTGGCTACACCACTGAAGACGACCGTTACTTGATCATTCTAGGGCGAGAGTCGACATCGGGTAACAGGCTGTTCTATTTCGATTTAAATTCACCCGAACAATCGCTGAACACGCTGATTGACCATGTTGATAGCGATACGTACCTCATCGATAACCAAGATGAAGTCTTTATTTTATACACTAATCTCGATGCGCCTAATGGCAAGGTGGTGAGCTTTGATGCTCGCAGTCAACAGTGGCTCGATATCATTCCTGAAAAGTCACAGCCGTTAGATATCAGCACGGGTGGTGGTTACTTGTTTGCTCATTACATGGTCGATGTGGTGTCTAAGGTTGAGCAGTTGGATTACCAAGGCAACCTCGTTCGTGAAATCCACTTACCAGATCTCGGAACGGCCAGTGGCTTAGGTGGAAAAAATGAGCAAACCGAGCTTTATTACACCTTTACCAACTATGTTACGCCGCCAACGATTTTCTATTTCGATGTCGAATCAGGCAGCTCTGAAATCTACCAACGCTCTGAAGCGCCGTTTGAATCGGAGCAATTTGAGTCTAAACAAGTCTTCTATACCTCGAAGGATGGCACTCAGGTTCCGATGCTTATCTCTTATAAGAAGGGATTAGTGTTAGATGGTAGTAATCCAACCATGTTGTACGCGTATGGTGGTTTTAATGTCAGCTTAACCCCTTCCTTCTCGGGAACAGTGGGTAGTTGGCTGGAGCTTGGCGGTGTGTATGCAGTGCCGAACTTACGTGGTGGTGGCGAATACGGTAAGGCGTGGCATAAAGCCGGTACACAACAACAAAAACAGAATGTATTTGATGACTTCATTGCTGCTGCGGAGTTCTTAATCGAAGAAAACTACACCAGCAGCGATAAGTTAGCGATCCGCGGCGGTTCTAACGGAGGCTTGCTGGTAGGCGCTTGCATGACACAAAGGCCTGAGTTGTTCCAAGTGGCTTTGCCAGCGGTTGGTGTGTTGGACATGTTACGTTACCACACCTTCACGTCTGGCGAAGGCTGGGCGTACGACTACGGTACATCAGCGCAGAATAAAGAGATGTTTGAATACCTGCTTGGTTATTCTCCGGTTCATAATGTGGTGCGAGGCGTCGATTACCCAGCAACACTGATTACGACAGCCGATCACGATGACCGTGTGGTGCCAGCTCACTCTTATAAATTCATTGCAGAGCTGCAAGACAAGCATGAAGGTGGCGCGCCTGTGATGATTCGTATTGACGTAAATGCAGGGCATGGTGCTGGAATGCCATTGAGTAAAGCGATCGATCTCACTGCCGATATCTATGCGTTTACCCTGTTCAATATGGGGATAGCCTCTCTAGATTCATTTTAAATAATGGATTGATTCCAGAAAATTGATACTTGAAGCTGAATAACTGACCTCAAAATCGCTCTTAGATTTTGAGGTTTTTCATATATATGAAAACCAATCAAATTCACACCTCGTTCTCTTTGCTTTTCGGCACCCTTTTACGTGATAGCCGCCACCATTACTGATGAAATGAAAGCGATTTCAAGCTGATATTTTACGCATTTTTCACTATAACCTGTTGATCTAAAATCAGTAGTTTTCGTCATGGATTTTCTAAAAGTTTCATGGCATTTAAGCTGATTTATCAATGTGAACAGCGACCAACTTTTCAACTCTTTCATTGCTTAATATTTCTCTGTTCGATGAAAACTCAAAAAAATAATAGGGAAATACAATGCAAAAATTTAAGCTTTTGCCAATAACGGTCGCAGTGGCGGCATCGCTTGCTTCACTCTCTTCTTTTGCTGCTGATACTAATATCGAAGCATTAGAAAAACGAATCCAAGAGTTAGAATCTAAGGTTGTTGAAATTGATTATGTTAACGATCAACAGCCAGCAGTTTTGACTCCAGACACGAAAGTGCCAGAAGGGATTGTATTCTCTGGTTACGCTCGTTACGGCGCACATTACTCGGATGGAGACAATCGCTATGTTGAAGTTGGTAGCTCAGGCCGCTCTCTTGGTCGTTTAGGTAACGAAGCCAACGGCGGTGAGTTTCAATTAGGAAAAATTTTCCAAGCAGATAGCGGCGCGAAGTGGGACGTAGTGCTCATGCTTGATGATTGGAACAACGATCAGTGGGGTTCTTCTGGCGGCGTAAACTTGAAGAAAATGTACGCTGGTGTCACTAATTTCGTTGAGAGCCAACCTGAGCTATACGCATGGGCTGGTCGTGATTTCCATCAGCGCCCACAACAAGGTTTGAACGATTACTTCTGGATGTCTCACGATGGTCAAGGTGCGGGCTTTAACAACTTAAACCTTGGTGGCATTAAGCTAGATATGGGTTTTGTTGGTGCGGTTGATAGCGAAGACGGTGCTCTAGGTAATGATTCAGGCCGTTATGGTATTACGTCGAAACTTCACGGCATCAATGCTGGTATTGGCAACCTAGATTTGTATGCTAACTATGGTTTCGCGTCTGAAGAAGCCGATACTATCGGGAATAAAGTAAGCGATGAAAATGCATGGCAAATCGGTGCAACTCTTGGCTTAGGTGATTCCAACAAGTTAGTTGCTAAATACGCTGACGGTGCTGACAACTCAGTATTTGAGTTAGCGGGCGATAAGCAAGTTATCTATGTAAGTTTAGAAGGTAACTACGCAACGAGCGATCAATTCATTATTGATTACCTTATATCGTATAAAGACATCTCTGGTGACGATGCAACAGAGCAGAGCGAATACGCTGGTATCGTTCGTCCACAGTACCAATGGGATGACACGCATTCTACATGGTTAGAAGCGGGCTATGCGATGGAAGATCGTGATGATGGTTCTGAGAAAAACGGTTGGAAAGTCACGCTATCTCAAAACGTATCACTTGGTGGTCTACCTTGGAGTCGTCCAATGCTACGTTTCTACACAACAGTGGGTGATGTGGAGACTAAAGGCACAACTGAAACGGTTACTGCAGATACACTTGCGTTCGGCGCAATGTTTGAAGCTTGGTGGTAATCACAAGCTAGAAACAATAGCTCTTTGAATTAGGCATATTTTCAAAGAGCCATACTTTTGAATATCCATGCTTGTTAAGAGCATACGTTGAAATACCTATGCTTTTAAAGAGTAAGTAATACTGTCCATTTTAGCCCTAAAGGCAGATTGATTAGGGCACGTTTCAATTAACTCCATTCTTGGGCACATTTTTGTGCCCTTTTTTTCGCCACTAGATCAAGGAATAACGATGAGACTTTCTTCCATCGTGTCTCGAGTTTATTTAGGTTTCTTCACGCTGATAGTGATCATGCTTGGTAGCGCATGGTTGAGTATTAACAGCAACAAGAACATAACCTCACACATCGAAACCATAACCCAACAAGCCACCCCTTTAATGATCCAATCCTCCACGCTCACTATTAGTTTTTTGGACATTAATCGCAGCACTACTCCCTATTTATCCGCCAATTACATTGATGAACTCGAACCACTGAAACAAACCGTTTTGAGTAATATCGAGCGATATCAGCAGCAGTTAAATTGGTTTGATGGCAAGGCTGAATCGGGCTCACCACTTGAATCCATACTCGAGAATATTGATGAAACGGGTGTTGCCACCATTGATAAGATAGAGCAGGTATTAGAGCTTTACGTTTCTTATTTGGATAGTAAAGATCTCGGTTCGATGGAGCAGGCACAATTTCAATCGGTAGTGGGTCAACTCAACAATACCTTGGTGAATCAACTGGCGAGTACGAGTTCGGGTAACACGCAAAAAGCGGTAGAAGCCTTGTTGGTTCAGTTGAGCTTGATTGCGGCAGAAGCCAATGAGGCTTTTTCTCTGCAAACTTCATCGGAGGTTCGTGGTGTTGAGCGTCGTCTTCAAAGTCGTAAAGAGCGATTCGAACAAGCTGTATCAGACTTGGATAATCTGGACTCGTCTTTGCTACGCCGCAGTAAACAGTCTTTATCATTGCTCGCTTCACATGTATTTTCAGCGCAAGGAGCTGTGTCAACGCATATGGAAGCCGTGAAGCTACATGAGAGCATTGCTCAGCAAAGAGTGGAGATCGAACAGCTTATTGATGTGCAGTTAAGCCATTTTGATGAGCTTTCTATGTATGCGGAAGACACGGCTAAACGTTTATATCACGAGTCGATGGACTTCTCTCATCAAGCACTGTTGATGCAGGCCATCATTGCTATTGGGTCGGTTTTTATTGCGCTGCTAATCGGGCTGAACATCGCTAAAGGGATTCGCAAGCCAAGTAAATTACTGCAAAGTGCACTAGACCAAGTCGCCAAAAAAGACTTGAGCGTGATGGTTCACTATCAAGCCAATAATGAATTTGGTTTGGTGAGCGATAAAGTCAATTTGGTGATCAGTCACCTGACCCAAATGATTGACAACATGCGCCACTCCTCAACACGTTTAAAGGAAGCTTCCCTTGAAAACCAAAGCACCAGCCGTTCTCTGAGTGAAGCGATGCAAGAACAAACCAATCAAACGGTGATGGTAGCGACAGCGATGGAACAAATTGAGTGCTCAGTGACGGAGATCACTCAGGCGGCCAACCAAACTCTAACGCTAGTGACCGAAGCGGTATCCAGTTCCAGTGATGGGCAAAAGACCATGAATAAAAGCGTCGAATTGATGGGCAGCCTAGAAAATAAGCTGGCGGAATCAACGGCGACCATTGGTCAGCTTGAAAGCGAAAGCGCCAGTATTGGATCCATTCTGGATGTGATATCTGGGATCTCTGAGCAAACCAATCTACTGGCGTTGAATGCGGCAATAGAAGCCGCGCGAGCGGGAGAACAAGGGCGTGGTTTCTCTGTAGTTGCGGATGAGGTTCGAGTGTTAGCAGCCAAAACCAATGCATCAACGCAAGAGATACACAACAAGATCGAGCAGTTGCAAACTAGCTCTAAACTGGCGGTTGAACAGATCAATCAGTGCGTGGAGGGGATGATTCAATGCGTAGAACAAACCGGCGAAGTTAATCACTCGATATCGACAGTGTCTGATCTTCTCAACGAAGTAGAGCAAAGAAGCCATCAAATTGCGACCGCGACGACAGAGCATCAAGTCGTTGCCTCTCAAGTCACTCAAAATATCAGCCAGATACACACCTTGGCTGAAGATAACTCGCAACGTTCCCAAGTGCTTTTTTCCCACGGTCAACAGCTTGAAACCATGTCGCAACAGCAATTCTCATTAACTCAAGAGTTTAAGTTAGCGGAATCATCTAATCACAAAGATTAGAGCCAGTTAATTTCTTCCATGATTTCACGCCCAGCCTTCCGCTGGGCGTTTTCGTATCTGGTTTTTTCTGATGAAAAGGCTTTGAGCTAAAAATTACCGTGAAATGTTCTCATACAATTTCGAAAGGCCATTGAAATAACAAGGTCACTTTCCCCGTGTATATTGCCGTCAGCTGCGGATTCATCATCAAATAACGTTTTCAAAAAATGGATTTAGGCGGGCTTGTTTGATCTGACGAACAAGTAACCGAGCGCCATCTTGATAATATGAACAATAATCTCATGAAACAGTTTCATGGCGTGAAGTTAATCTGTAAGCGCTTTCATGATTTCCACAACTGGCCTTTTTACCTCCAACTTTAGTGTGATGACACTCACTTCAACCAAGACGCCTTTCTTTAATAATCGTTTTGTAAGCGGTTACAAGCTAATGAAGTATCGAGGTTCGAGTGGCAACAATTAAACACGTATCAGAACATGCAGGTGTGTCTCAGGCGACAGTGTCTAGAGTCATTAATGGCACCAGTAGAGTCAGTCATGACAAGAAGCTAAAGGTTGAAAAAGCGATCAAAGAATTGGGTTATCGCCCAAACTCTATCGCTCAAGCTTTGGCGTCAAGTCGTACCGGGAGTGTTGGCGTTGTTGTTCCAGAGCTTGGTGGCTCTTTCTATTCAGGCATCTTGCATAGCATAGAAGAAAACCTACGCCGCTTTGGTTACCACGCTGTTGTTGCGGCGGGCTCGAACACCGAACAAGGGCAGCGCGAGTCGGTGGAGTTTCTATTGGGGCGTCGTGTTGATGCTTTGATTCTTCACACTCAACTGCTCAGTGATGACTATTTAATTGAATTGGAAGAACAGGGGACCCCTGTGGTTTTAATTAACCGCTTCATCCCAGAAATGGCGATGAGTTGCATTGATATTGATAACGAAGTCGGGGGGCTACTCGCTACTCAATATCTATTGCAAAAGGGACATACAGATATCGCGTGTATTACCGGGCCTTTAGATAAAGCAGATGCTAGGGGGCGTTTGCAGGGGTATCGAAAGGCCTTGGAAGAAGCGGGAGTGCCATACGATGAAGCATTAGTCTCGGAAGCGGGCTTTACTGAAGAGACTGGCATCAGTGCGATGAAGAAGCTGATAAATCGTAAGTGTCATTTCACAGCAGTATTTGCTTCGAATGATCACATGGCATTTGGCGCCTTCGAGGTGTTGCATCAAGAGGGGCTGTCTGTTCCTAAAGATGTATCACTGGTGGGCTTCGATAACACCATCTTCGCGCGCTATCTGACCCCTAGTTTGACCACCATTAATTTCCCTATTGAAGAGATGAGCGTTGAAGCAGTACAGCTCACTCTACAGAAGCTAAAAAAAATAAAACATGACGTGAACTTTAAATTGCTGCCGACGTTGGTTATTAGAAACTCGGTATCGGATTTACCAGTTACCCTATAAAAATATTAAGGATAGAACATGAAATTTAAGACCTTAGCGCTTTCATGCGCGGTTGCTTTAGGATTAGGTACAACAGCTGCAAATGCAGCAGACAAAGAAATTCGTTTCGACGGTTTCCCTGATTTCGATAGCAGCCTAAAGGTATTACTGCCTGATTTCGAAAAGGAAACGGGTATCAAAGTTGATTACCTAATGAACAACCACGGTGACCACCACACGAAACTGACAACGAACCTTGCAACGGGTTCTGGTGCGGGTGATGTGATTGTTGTCGACGTTGAGAAAATTGGTCCATTCGTGGGTTCTGGCGGCCTAGTTAACTTGTCTGAAAACTACGGTGCAGATAAGTACGAAGAACGATTCGCACCTTACGCATGGGCACAAGGCAAAGGCGCTGACGGCGATATGTATGGTATCCCTGTCGACCTAGGTCCAGGTGTTATGTACTACCGTACCGACGTATTCGAAAAAGCGGGCATTGATGTGAATGAAGCAATCAAAGATTGGGATTCATACATCGCTGCTGGTGAAAAACTGAAAGAGCAAAACGTACAACTTATCGCTTCAGCATCAGATGTTGCACAAGCCATTATCTTCACGACGGTTCCTGAGGGTGAAGGCCTTTATTTTGATAAAGATGGTAACCCAGTGGTGACATCAGAGCGTTTTGTTCACGCTTTTGAAGTAGCAAAAGAGATTCGCGACAAAGGCTTAGACGGCCGCATTCTGGCTTGGTCTAACGAATGGTACGAAGGCTTCCGTAACGGTACGTTAGCAACTCAATTATCTGGCGCATGGCTATTGGGTCACCTTCAAAACTGGATGGCTCCAGATACTGCGGGTAAATGGGCAGTCTCTAACCTTCCAGATGGTATCTACGGAAGCTGGGGTGGTTCATTCCTTTCTATTCCAACTCAATCGGACAACCCAGATGAAGCGTGGGCTCTTATTGAATACATGACGACTGATCGTGATGTTCAGCTGGGTGCCTTTGAGACTATCGCGGCCTTCCCTTCTAACGTAACCACGTATGACGATGAGCTTTTCCAAGAGGAGATGGAGTTCCTTGGCGGACAAAAAGCACGTCTTCTTTTTGCTGAAGTTGCGCAAAATATCAAACCAGTATCTCCAGCACAAGGCGATCACGTTGCACGTTCTATAATTTTGGAGAACGCGTTAATGGAAGTGCTTGATGAAGGTAAAGATATCAAGACAGCGTTGAAAGAGGCTGAACGTCTAATCAAGCGTCGCACACGCAGTTTGTAATTTATTTTTACTTTAAGTAAGTGAGGAAGCGTGGATAACGCGCTTCCTTTTTTTAAGAGGTCGTTACTATGAATCATACAGCGAGCACAACGATGGAACCTGCGGATAAAAGTCTTTTTTCTCGTCTAAATTTGAAAGCGCTTACACCGTATGGATTTCTTCTGCCGTTTCTGATCATTTTTTCTGTATTTGGGATCTTCCCGCTGTTGTTCTCCGTTTACCTGTCGTTCCACGAGTGGAACCCGGTAAGAGGCATGGATGCAATGGAGTTCGTTGGTTTTGAGAACTATCATATTGCCTTGACTGACCCGTGGTTATGGCGTTCATTGAAGAATACGTTTTGGTTAGCTATCACGTCAGGTGTGGCTCAGCATTTAGTTGCTATTCCAGTGGCTTACATGTTGGTTTCTATGGGTGATCGCATGCGTCACTGGCTAACATCAGCGTACTTTTTACCGTTTATCACTTCAACGGTCGCAGCGTCACTGATTTTCTTCAACATGTACTCTCCTAACTCAGGAATCATTAACCAAACGCTGATGGCTCTGGCCGATAGCACGCTGTTTGGTTGGGCATTTGCTTGGGTTAACGATTTCCAACCAATCCGTTGGTTAGACGATGCCACTATGGTGAAGCCGTCTATCGCGATCATGGTTTTCTGGAAATACACCGGTTTTAACATCGTCCTTTACACCACAGGTTTAATGACGATCCCTAAAGACATCTTAGAAGCTGCACGTATGGATGGTGCCAATGCCTTCCGCCGCTTCTGGAACATTTCACTACCAATGATTCGTCCATTCATCTTCTTTGCTATCACGATGACCATCATCGGTAACCTGCAAATGTTTGAAGAACCGTTCGTACTAACACGTGGTACAGGCGGTACTGGCCAATCTGGTTTAACTATCTCGATGTACCTCTACAAAGTGGGCTGGGAATGGCTAGAAATGGGCACAGCATCAGCTATCTCATGGTTACTGTTTGCACTCATCGCGACTTGTACATTGGTTCAATTTTTACTCTTCGGTAAGAAAGGCTTAGGGGAACATTAAGATGTCGACATCAATTAAGACAAATGCCTCACCACTAAGTGGACTGATGCCAAGCGAACGCAGCATGTACATTCTGACTAAGATCTTGATGGTCATGTTAGGCATCTTACTGGTTGTTTCAGCGCTGATTACAGTCTTTCCATTTGTATGGTCGGCACTGCTATCAACGCGTGACCGTTCTGAAATTTTCGGCACGGGCATTAGCTTTGCGATTGGCGATAGCCTGGCGATTAACTACGCCAAATTGCTTGAAATCATGCCGTTTTGGAAAGCGATGTTTAACTCGATTTACGTGGCTTTCTTAGGCACCACCATATCGCTGCTGTTTTGTAGCATGGGTGGTTACGCGTTTGCTGTGTTTAAGTTCCGCGGTAAGAACGTGTTGTTCGGCATGCTGGTTGGCTCAATGGCGATTCCGCCTGTGCTTAGCTTGATCCCTTACTTCATGATCGTGAAATTCCTAGGCTTGTTAGACAACCATATGGCGGTGTGGCTGCCGTTCACAACGACACCATTTGGTATCTTCCTGATGCGTCAGCACGTGATTGCATCGATTCCTAAAGAGCTATTGGAAGCCGCAAAACTGGATGGTGCTGGTGAGTTTAGAACGTACTGGAGTGTGGTATTGCCACTGATGAAGCCCGCATTAGCAACACTGGCTATCGTTCAATTCGTTTTCTTCTGGAACATGTTTATGCAGCCTCTAGTGGTGCTTAACAACCCAGATAATTACGTGATTACACAGGCGCTACGAAGCGTTCAAGGCATTCCAAATACGCCATGGGGCGCGGTGATGCTAGGTACTACAATTTCAATTTTACCACTCGTGATTACTTACTTGTTCGCATCGAAACAAATGATCAGTGGTTTAACGTCCGGCGCAGTCAAAGGTTAGGTCTAAGGGTAATAACAATGAATAAATATCAACTTCCAAGTGATTCAAAGTTACGCAGTAAGGAATTTGTATTCGGTGTCGCGACATCTTCATACCAAATTGAAGGCGGCGTTGAAGAGGGCGGTCGTACACCGTCTATCTGGGACACATTTTGTAAGACGCCAGGTAAGGTCGATAACGGCGACAGTGGTGATGTGGCTTGTGACCACTACCATTTGTGGCAACAAGATATCGAAATGATTCAAGGCCTAGGCGTTGATGCTTACCGTCTCTCTATTGCATGGCCGCGCATCCTGCCACAAGACGGTGTCGTGAACCAGCAAGGCCTAGAGTTTTACGAGCAAATTATTGATGAGTGCCATGCTCGTGGAATGAAGGTGTATGTGACGCTTTATCACTGGGATCTTCCGCAATACCTTGAAGATAAGGGTGGCTGGCTAAACCGAGAAACGTCTTACAAATTCGCAGAATACGCAGAAGTGGTGAGTAAATACTTTGGTGACAACATCGATGTGTACACCACGCTCAATGAACCGTTTGTGTCTGCATTCCTAGGCTACCGCTGGGGCGAACACGCACCAGGTATCAAGGGTGAAAAAGAGGGCTACCTAGCGTCTCACCACCTAATGCTGGCACATGGTTTGGCTATGCCGATTCTTCGCAAGAATGCCCCTCATGCCAAGCATGGTGTGGTATTCAATGCGACCCCGGCTTACCCGTTCACACCACAAGACCAAGCGGCAGCAGATTACTGTGAAGCGGAAAACTACCACTGGTTCATCGACCCAGTATTGAAGGGCGAATACCCACAGTTGGTGGTTGAACGCCAAGCGATAAACATGCCTATGATTCTAGAAGGCGATCTCGACATCATCAGCGCACCGGTTGATTACATCGGCATCAATTATTACACACGCAATGTCGCTCGCTTCAACGAGAACGGCGATATTGAATCGGTGAAACAAATTGAAGCTGAACACACTTACATTGGCTGGGAGATTAACCCACAAGGTTTAACCGACTTATTGGTCAGACTGGATGCTCGCTACGAAAATATGCCACCTATCTACATAACTGAAAATGGTGCTGCGGGCAACGACGAACGTGTAAACGGCCAAGTGATGGACGAGCAACGAGTTCGTTATTTCCAAGGTCATATCGAAGCGGTTCACAACGCGGTTGAAGCGGGTGTGAAAGTCGACGGTTACTTCGCTTGGAGTCTGATGGATAACTTTGAGTGGGCATTTGGCTACTGCCAGCGTTTTGGTATCGTCCACGTTGACTACACCACCCAAGAAAGAACATTGAAACAGAGCGCAATTGCGTACCGAAATATGCTTCTAGAGCGCGCTGAGGAGAACAGATAATGGCTAAAGTAGAATTTAAGAACATCAAGAAATCATTCGGTGATGTTGAGGTTGTAAAAGAGTTTGATTTTACGGTTGAAGACGGCGAGTTCGTGGTTTTCCTTGGCCCATCTGGCTGTGGTAAATCGACAACGCTACGCATGCTTGCTGGCCTTGAAAGCATCAGCTCTGGTGACATCGTAGTTGGCGGTAAGTTGATGAACAAAGTTGACGCGAAAGACCGTGACTTAGCAATGGTATTCCAAAGCTACGCTCTGTACCCACATATGACGGTGTACGAGAACATCGCTTTCGCTCTAAAATTAAAGGGCATGCCGAAAGCAGAAATCGACGTAGAAGTGCTAAAAGCGGCGAAAATGCTAGAGCTTGATCCGCTACTGAACCGTAAGCCGAAAGAGCTTTCTGGTGGTCAGCGTCAGCGTGTAGCAATGGGGCGTGCGATGGTTCGTACTCCTAAGGTTTTCTTGTTTGATGAGCCGTTATCTAACCTAGATGCCAAACTGCGTGGCGTGATGCGTGAAGAGATCAAACACCTGCACCGTGAACTAAAAACGACCACGATTTACGTAACGCACGATCAGATTGAAGCGATGACACTGGCGGATCGTATCGTGATTCTGAAAGACGGTTATGTGGCACAAGTCGGTACGCCAACTGAGGTGTTCCAACGCCCTGCTAACAAGTTTGTCGCGCAATTCATTGGTAACCCGTCAATGAATATGCTGGAAGCGAAACTGACTGAGACTGAAGGTGAGTACTTCGTTGAAATTGGCGATGTTCATATCCCACTTCCTGAGCGCTTTAAGTCTCTGGCATCTAAGAACCTAGCGCTGCATTTTGGTGTTCGTCCAACGGACATTCACCTACGTGCCGAGCAAGTTGACCACGACCGCGTGCTGCCATTCCCTGTGAAAATCAAAGACAAGGAATTACTGGGCGCAAGCATTCTTCTGAAAACAGAAATTGGCGGTCAACCGCTGATGGTTGAAACCCAAGCCGCTGAAGTCGATGTGAAAGAGCTGACACTTTATTTGGATTTGGATGCTTTCCACTTGTTCGATGCTCTGAGTGAGAACTCGCTAGCGAGCTAGCCAGTCAATTTAAATCAGTCATTGAGCTGACACCAACCAACTTACGACAAATTGTTTTGGCTCCTCCTGATTTGGGAGGGGCTAGGGATAGTGATGATGAAATTCGGATATTTTGACGATAAAAACAAAGAATACGTAGCAACCACACCGTGTACACCGATCAAATGGTGTAACTATGTGGGTACATTAGATTTCGGTGGCATTGTAGATAGCAACGGCGGCGTGTTGTTGTGTAAAGGCGATCCTGCACTCAACCGCATCACCAAGTACATTGCTCAACTGCCAAACTCAGATTTCAAAGGCTCGACCTTATACCTTAAGGTGCGTGATGAAGCAGGGAATGTAGAAGTGTTTTCTCCTTTTTACACACCAACTCTGAAGCCATTGGATAAGTTTGAAAACCATACGGGTTTGTCTTACACCACCATTATTGCGGAAGCATTCGGTGTGCGCTGTGAAGCGACCTTCTTTGTGCCAAAAGCTGACCAAGTACTGTTGCAAGACATCAAAGTAACCAACATTTCAGACAAAGCACTGCACGTTGATGTGGTACCCGTGTATGAGTTCACTCACTTTGATGCACTTAAGCAACTGTTAAACGCAGACTGGGTTCCACAAACTATGACGCTTAAAGCGCATCAGCAAGAGTCTGGTCATACCGTGCTTGAGCAATACGCTTTCATGAAGCGTGATTACGCGGTGAACCTGATGACAGCGGATCGCCCTGCGACGTCTTTTGATGGTGACCGCCAATCGTTCCTTGGGAATTTGGGCTACGGTACATGGGCAGCGCCAGAAGCGCTAAACAATGATGAGCTGGGTAATACTGAGTGCTTGCGTGGCGATAACATTGGTGCTCTGAACCTGCGTCTAGGTTGGTTATCTCCAAAGCAGACCGAACGTACGATTGTACAAATCGCACAAGAGCAGAGCCTAGAAGCAGCATTGCCTCTATTGGCTAAATACCGTGACCATCAAGTTGTCGATTCGGCTTTCGCTGAACTGGCTGAACACTGGGATGGTTACCTACAAGCGGTTCAGGTTGAAACACCAGATCCAGCAATGAACTCAATGCTTAACGTACACAACCCGCGTCAGTGTCATACGACTAAGAACTGGTCTCGTTACCTGTCTTTGTATCAGCTTGGCTATGGTGCTCGTGGTATTGGTTTCCGTGATTCTTCGCAAGATACATTGGGCGTAATTACGCACATGCCAGAAGAGGCGCGTGAGTTCATTGAGCGTCTGTTGTCTGTTCAGAATATTAACGGTTCTGCGATGCATCAGTTCTTCCCATCAACGATGGAAGCGAACGCGGGTGACTCACGTGAAGAGGAAGATCGCCCTGATTACTACGGTGATGATCACCTGTGGATCATCTACGCGGTCACTCAATATGTGAAAGAAACGGGCAATGCAGACTTCTTGAATAAAGAGATCCCGTTCTATCAAAAAGACAAAGCGGGCAACCCAGTTGAAACGGGAACGGTTTGGAACCACCTGTGCCGCGCAATTGAATTTACCTACACCAATACTGGCGAACACGGTCTACCGTTATTAGGTTTTGCAGACTGGAATGACACGGTGAACCTGCCAACGGGTGCTGAGTCGATGATGGTGGCGAACATGTACGGCAAAGCACTGCTGGACATGTTGGATTTGTGTGAGTTGCGTGGTGAAGCGCAACTGACAGCTAAGTTTAACGATCAGTATCAACAGATGCAGAGTACGGTCAATGAGTGCGGCTGGGATGGTGAGTGGTTTGTTCGTTACTTTGATGAGCAAGGTTTGCCAATCGGCTCTCATAAAAATGAGCAAGGGCAGATTTACACCAACGGTCAAAGCTGGCCTGTGATCTCTGGTTTCGCGACTCAAGAACGTGCTACTCAAGCTCTAGATTCTGTTTACAACAAGCTGAATACAGCGAATGGCATTAAGCTTTCAACTCCTGGTTACAACGGCTTTGATCCACAGCTAGGTGGTGTTTCAACTTACCCACCAGGTGCAAAAGAGAACGGCGGTATCTTCCTGCACTCTAATCCTTGGGTGATGATCGCAGAAGCGAAAATGGGCAACGGCGAGCGTGCGTACGAGTACTACCGTCAAATCAACCCAGCGTCTAAAAATGATGACATTGATACCTTCGAATCTGAGCCTTACTGCTACCCACAAAACATCTTGGGTGACGAGCACAAACAGTTCGGTTTAGGGCGTAATGCGTGGCTTTCTGGTACGTCTTCTTGGACATACGTAGCGGGTACGCAGTGGATTCTGGGTGTTCGCCCTGAAGTGGATGGCTTGCTGGTGGATCCATGCATTCCGGCAGAATGGCCAGAGTTCAAAGTACGTCGTCAGTTCCGTGGTGCGACATACCATATTCATGTCACTAACCCTAATAACGTCTGCAAAGGTGTGGTGGAGATGAAGGTCAACGGTGACCTAATTTCAGGCAACAGAGCACCGGTATTTACCTCTGGTGAGCACACGGTAGAAGTGGTTTTAGGTTAACAAAGAGAAGGGCGCTTTATGCGCCCTTTATTGCTTCTTTCGTTTGGTTCTTTCCTTATATTGTTTCGTTAGCAATGCGTTCTCTGGGGGCTGATTTCGCATTCAGCAGTTGCCTTGATTTGGTTTAGTTATTTTGGTTGATAGGTGGCTTGGCATTGCCAAGTAAAGGTCTGAGATTGGTTCGGGCTAAGCGTCAATAAGCCAATCTGGTTATTGAATGCATCAGCTGGGCAAGTCATTGGTTCTATTGCAATACTTTGTTCGCTAGTCGGCGTGTAAAGCTGAACGAATGGGTAGCTTGCATCTTGTTGATAGCGAATAGCGGCAGACGAATCTGAGCGCGTAAACGCAAGTTGATTGGTTGTCTTGGAATCAAATTCAAAGCAATGATTTAAGCTTTGATTAGTCAGTGAATCGTCCAAAGACAAACGGTCAAAAGCGTGCTTTTCACCATTGGGTAGGTCGTTTTCGTGTATGACCTCAGAGCAAGGCGACATAGCGAGTCCACATTGTGCTAGCTCAGTACCGAGTGAAAAATAAGGGTGCCAAGCATCACCGAATGGGAAGGCTGAATCACCCAGATTAGAGACGGTCGTTGAGGAAGTGAGTCTACCTGTGATATCGATAGTGAAGGTCACTTCAAGGTTGAACGCAAACGGGAAAGCAGGGTGCAAAGACGATGTTTGATACTGCAACGTCACACTGGCGGATTCTTCAGTGGCTACGCTGTTGGTGATTGAAAAAGGTTGGTTGTAGAGCAGGCCGTGTACGGCGTGATCAGACCAAGGAAAGTTAGCTGGGAGTTGATGGTTTTGGTTATCGAAACTGTAACGACCTAAGTTTAAACGGTTTGGAAAAGGGAATAATTTAGCACTGCGGGAAAAGAACGGATGTTGGTTGATCAGTTCATCATAATTCTGATAACCACAAATAAAAGAGAATGGACTGTTATTTACGATATATTTATTAATAACAGCGGCTTTGTTGCGTAATTCAATGGAACTAAATCAAGAGCCTACGATCTGATCAGCTACGTTCACTCCTTCTCGTAGCTCTATGCCTAAACCTCGTTACAAAACAACCAACTGGAAGCAATACAACCAATCACTTATTAACCGTGGCTCTCTGACCTTTTGGATTGATGAAGAGGCAATAAACGGGTGGGCGCAAAGCAAACAGAGTAAGCGCGGGAGGCCACGTCGGTTCAGCGATTTAGCTATCACGACAGCGCTCATGGTGAAACGAGTTTTTTCTATGCCACTGAGAGCTCTGCAAGGGTTTATCGACTCAATATTTAGGCTTGCCCATGTTCCATTAAGTTGTCCGCATTACACCTGCATCAGTCGTAGAGCAAAGCAAGTTGAGGTCTCATTTAAGACTAAAGCGAGAGGAGCAATACAGCACCTGGCCATTGATGCAACTGGCCTAAAGGTTTATGGCGAAGGTGAATGGAAAGTCAAAAAACACGGGACAGATGGCAAGCGTAGAGTTTGGCGAAAGCTGCATATTGCCGTTGATACAAGCACTCATGAAATTATCGCAGCCGAGCTAAGTTTATCGACGGTTACAGATGGAGAAGTCCTCCCGAACTTACTGAAACAAACACGCCGAAGTATCCTTGAGGTGTCTGGTGATGGAGCTTACGACACGAGATTGTGTCATGCTGCTATTAAGAGTAAGGGAGCCATTGCGCTTATTCCCCCAAGAGAAGGGGCAGCCTTCTGGGAGCGTGGTCATCCTCGAAACCTCGCCGTGGGTTGCCAGAAGTTATACGGCTCAAATAAGTATTGGAAAGAGCGGTATGGGTACCACAGACGTTCACTATCAGAAACAGCGATGTATCGAGTTAAACAGTTACTAGGAGGACGATTGAGCTTAAGACATTACAATGCGCAGGTGGGTGAGACTTACGCGATGATAAAAGCGTTGAACAAGCTTACTGGGTTAGGTATGCCTGAAACTTGTCGTATTGACTAAGAAACACACGAAATGGGGTAGCTCTATCTATAAATTTAATTACGCAACAAAGCCAATAACAGCACCAAATCCATTGATTATTTGAAGTTCTATACCATGTTGGTGGTTTATTAATGTGACAGAGTCAATATTTCCAAATTTTTCATTTATAATTTTAAACATGTTGATGTCTCCATTTTTAAAAGATATTAACAAGAAGAAAAAAATATTCAATGGCGGTTTTAAAATGAATAATAAAATTCCATATACGAGCTACTCAGGAAATTCAGAACACTTGTGTAAAAAAGGGGATGCGGTTGAATTTATTCAACCTTGGTACACGCCAATTTCTACCACACCAGAAAATACCGGTATGGCAGTCGGCGGAATTGGTAGCACATTTACACTCACACCAAATGGCAACACACCAAATTTCAGCTTTATTCCGGGAATATTTGTTGATTGTTCAGAGCAAGTTGTTAGTTTTAATGATTTTTATGCGTCTGTGATGAATGCGCCAACCATCGACACGCTGCAAGTTCTTAGCGAAGAAGAGTTGAGTGTTCACCTGAACTTTTATCCTGCTTTGTTCGATGGCAAGAAGATCGAAAGCAAAAACATATCGAATGCGAATAACCTGATTCGAGCAGCATTAAAAAATGGTCGCTTCTACCAAGAAAATAAAGCTAACTTTAAAAAGTGGAAGGTTGAATTTTCAAATAAGACTCAATTATTTATTGACGAAGATTCAGGTTCAACTATTTGTCAATTATATGTAGCCTTAGATTTCTTTAATGGTTTATTAATAAATGATACAACGAGATTATTATCACTTACTGCGAGTGATAATAATGATATGGATAATATCAATGGCAGTGATATAGATAGAGTTAATGGTAGAGATATAGAATATCAAGCTTTGTATCCATTGGCTGAATATAAATACAGCAGCTTCGAAGATATTAATATAAAGCGTAAGGTAGTCTCTCCGATCGTTAAAGAGAACAAACGCCTCTGTTCTTTACCGATGCACTGGAATCACTTCGAATTAACCAATAATTCAGCGCAAACTCGAGTTATTACGCTTGCTCAACCGCTACAAAACTTGATTGGCTCAACCTACCAAAAAGGGCGCGATGGCATTCAGGATTCGGCTTGTACCTTGTCTCAAAACCCGATCGCCCAGCAGCATGAAGTGGTCAACTTAAAAGGTGAAAGTCACAGTTTTACGGGTGTTCAGCTCTCTAGCCAGTCGCCTTATCAAAGTGACATTGAAGGCGAAGTGGTATTTGGTGTTCAAGCGGATAACCATTTGACTGAATCTGGTAAGGTCTCGATTTCTGTCAAGCCAACGCTTTATACCTCTAAGACAGCTCAGCAAACAGAATTCGCACTCAAAACAGGCCGTACCAACACTGAGTTCCAAACCGGTATCTATACAGGACGTGAAGCACTGAGCGCATTGGTGGTGGTTCAGGTTGAATTGGAAGCGGGTGAGTCTGTTGATCTGCGTTTTGCACAGGTGATGGCGCACAGCAAAGTCATGCTTAATGGCTGGCATTCAGACAAGGCTTACACGCAATTTTACCCGCAAACGCAACCAGCTCTGCCGATGTTAGAAGACGTATTACCTGAACTAGAAGCGATTGAGCAACAGATCGTCGCACAACAAACCACTTTCCTAGAGCAAGCTCAAAGCAAGATCTCGCAGCCTGATTCAGCACTTCGCTATGCGACGATGGCGATGAATTCATTGTCTTTTCTGGCCGAATCAACGGTATGGGATAAAGAAGATAAGTTCTTGGTGAAAGAGTGTGTCGACTACCCATTCTTTAACTCTCTGGATGTGTACTTCTACGGTTCATTCTCATTGCTTTATTTGTTGCCTGAGCTTGATGGCTGCGTGATGAAAGAGTTTTCTAAGGCCATTTTGGCGGAAGACTTTACCGAGCGCCGCTATTGGGAATACGAAGCGACGCCCAATGCCGAATTGATTGATGACAAGTACCAAGGCGTGCGTGCAATTCGAGGTGCGGTAATCCACGACTTGGGTAGTCCGTTTGACATCCAGCCCGATGCTTACAGCTGGCACAACGTGAAAGAGTGGAAGGACTTAGCGCCGAAATACATTCTGATGGTGTACCGCCATTACCAAAACACCCAAGATCTCTCTGTGGTTAAAGAGTGCTGGCAAGCCGTAACTGAAAGCATCGATTTCTTATCGAATTTGATCGCTGAAGGTGACGATTTACCACTAACCCGTGGAACAGACGATACCTTTGATAACCTAGCTTCTCATGGCATCTCAATTTACTGTGCGAGCCTTTGGGTTGCAGGCTTGCAAGCGGCAAGCGAACTTGCACAATTGATGGGTGAAAGCGAGCTAGCTAGTGGTTACTTAACGCGTTCTAAAAAGGCGTTAGCCACGGTTGAGCAAAGCTTGTGGGATGACAAAGAGGGTTACTACCACTTCTTCGTGACGCCAGTTCAAGCCAAGCATCTAACCGGTGCGGGCTATCAAGCTCTGGAAACCTTGGGCCTGACTTTGACGGGTGATGCGATTGCTGACAAGAACACGCTAAATGCCTATTTAAATGAAACGGATACCTCCATCAACATTAGTAAGGTATCTCAAAGAGTCTCGAAGAAACGCTTGCTGAGTGAGACTGCGCCTCAAGCTTTTACACAAGAATACTTAGATTTAGTGCCAGATTCTGACAACAGTTTTGGTGATGCCTTGTTGGCCGACAGTTACCTAAAGCTCATCGGCTTGGAAGGTATTTTCCCACAACAGAACATCCAACGCGCATTGGACTATGTTTATAAGCACAACTTTGAAATTAATAGTCCTAAGTTGGGTGTTGCGAATATGACGTTAGCCGACGGTTCACCACATGAAGCATTTCAGGCACAAGATGTGTGGATTGGTGTTCAGTTTAGCGTGGCAACGGCGTTGAACTTAGCGGGGAAATCGCAACAAGCAGAAACATTGATGGATACTGTGTATACCGCGCTCTATGACTATTCGAAAATTCCATTTGCAGCGCCAGAAGGATTCAATTGCTCTGTGTCTGTCAATGAGAAAGATCTTATAGAAGTATTTAAAGTGTCGCAAAATGATGCGAAAAGCTGGCTAAGTGTACTTAAATGTCAAAAGTGTGTGCTGTCTGACGGTCGCATCAACCCAACATTAACGAAAGATACTGACAATTTTGTTAAAATGATAGGCGGCGAAATTCCGTTAGAAAAGCTGGCAGGCTTACACAAATGGCTATTGAGTACTGGCTTGAAATACACGGCTGGCCGTTACTTCAGACCGGGGATGATCTTCGCCTACATGTATTAACTTAATGACACGATTTTCAACGAAAGCAGTGGTATGCAGGTTGAAATTGACGGGGAGCTTCAAGCTCCCCGAATGTCACTTGATTAGGGTATCGAGATGCGCACTAAAACAAAAAAAACAACAGTATACGATGTAGCAAGACTGGCTGGCGTTTCTCCCAGCACCGTGTCTCGCTTCCTTAATCGAACCACTTATGTGTCTGACGATAAAAGCCAAAGTATTGAGCAAGCGATTAAAGACACTGGCTACAAACCTAATTTTCAAATGCAAGAAAACACCAACCGACGTTCACTCACCATTGGTGTGTTGGTGCAACACCCTGACAGCCCTTATACCAGTCGTATTCTCAATGACATGGAGAAAACACTGATCGCTCAAGGCTATTCGTTAGTGATCGCGACAGGGCATTGGCAGAAAAAGTTGGAAATGCACGCGTTGGAGTATCTTGCAAAAAGTAACGTGGATGGCATGATCATCGTGACAGGAAGCATTACTCAGGAAGAGATTGCCAAGTATGCACAAGACATTCCTATCGTGATGGTTGGCTACGATTTTGTTGAGAATAACGTCCGCTCCATCAACATTGATAACGTGTTGGGCGGCTACATGGCAACCTTACATTTACTGCAACAAGGGCATGTGAATATTGCTCATATTAAGGGGCTTTCAAGTCAACCTGATTCGGGGAATCGCTTTGAAGGCTATAAGAAAGCACTTCAAGAGGCGGGCATAAAAGTGATGCCAAAACTCGTTAAACAGGGTGATTTCAGTAGTGAGTCAGGCTACGAGAAAACCGTTGAATTAATAGAGTCGAAGGTTCATTTTTCCGCTCTATTCGCAGCCAATGATCAAACGGCTTACGGGGCGATTAAGGCGCTGTCTGACCACGGTTATAAAGTGCCAGAAGATGTGTCTGTGATTGGCTTTGATGACTTGCCTACGTCTAAGTATTTCACGCCAGCCCTGACGACGCTGAGACAGCCGATTGAAGAGATTGGTGAGGTGTGTGCTCAGTCGATTTTGAACTTGTTATCTGGCGAGAGGCATGAAGCTCGCTTGCCACCGATTGATTTGATTGTGAGAGAGTCGACCAAGTCATTGTATCGTTAGTATGCCATGAAGTGATTTGATGCCAGGGAGTGACACTTCGAGAAGAATTATTTCCCTTCAGAAACGAAAAATGTCGCATCCATGCGACATTTCTCTTTTGGCGGCCAAACCAGTTTTGCTATATCCATTCTAGATTTCAATCCATTAGGAGATTATTCAGAATGTACATATAAGACGCTGTTAATATTGATTAGTTCCCGTTACGCCGCATTTTTTTTCGATTTATTTTCTAAGTCGAATGACGCTGCGATTAACTTCTTGGTGTAGTCATTTTTCGGTGCATTGAAAATCTCTTCTGCAGACCCTTCTTCCATCACTTCACCCTTCTGCATCACTAATACACGATCCGACAGTGCTTTCACTACCGAGAGGTCGTGGCTGATGAACAGAAAGCCGATATTGTGCTTGGCTTGAATGTCTTTGAGCAGGTCAATCACGGTCAGTTGTACTGAGCGATCGAGTGCCGAAGTCGGTTCATCCAGCAAAATGAAAGAAGGCTCTAGAATCAGTGCGCGAGCAATCGCGATACGTTGTCTTTGCCCGCCTGAGAACTCATGCGGATAACGGTTTATTGAATTCGGCTCTAAGCGAACTTCAATCAATGCTTTGCGCGCTCTTTCTAAACGTTCTTGCTTGGATAGATGAGGTTGATGCACCGTTAAGCCTTCGGTGATGATTTCCCCAACTGTCATGCGTGGTGATAAAGAACCATAAGGATCTTGGAACACCATTTGGACATCTTTCTTGAGCTTGTGACGCTCTTTATCATTTAATAAGCTAACGTCTTGGCCTTTGTAAACAATACGTCCGGTACTTGGCAGCAAGCCAATTAATGCACGTCCAAGGGTCGATTTACCTGACCCTGATTCCCCCACAATGCCTAGCGTTTCGCCTTGTTTAAGATTCAACGAAATGCCTTTTACGGCTTCGAAGTACTGACTTTTACTCTTGATGAAATGTGATTTAACCAAGAACTGAACTCGGATATCGTCAGCAGACAATAGCTCTGGGGCTGACGCCTCAACAGGAACCTTAGCGCCTTTAGGAATCGAGTTAATCAGCATGCGTGTGTAATCGTGTCTTGGATTCTCGAATAAGGCTTGAGTCATCCCTTCTTCAACTAGCTCACCTTTGCACATCACCAGAACACGGTCGGCAAAATGTTTTACTACGCCAAGGTCATGGGTGATAAACAAAATCGCCATGCCCATCTTGCTTTGAATCTCTTTGATCAAAGAGAGCACTTCAGCCTGAACCGTTACATCTAATGCGGTGGTGGGTTCGTCGGCAATCAAAATATCGGGCTCATTAATCAAGGCCATTGCGATCATGATGCGTTGCAGCTGACCACCAGAAAACTCGTGAGGATACTTAGTGTAGGCTTGCTCTGGCATTGGTAGGTGAACCAGTTCAAACAGCTCAAGTACGCGCTGTTTGGCCTTTGACTTTGATACCTTACGGTGACACATAATGGCTTCAGCCACTTGTGTGCCCACGCGAAGGTATGGGTTGAGAGATGTCATCGGTTCCTGAAAGATCATGCCGATTCTGTCGCCACGAATCGACTGCATTTCTCGTTCAGTCTTGCCAAGTATTGATTGCCCCTCAAATTCTATTTCAGATTGAGCATCAATGATGGCGTTATCAGGGAGCAAACGCATGAGTGCGTTAGAAGAGACTGATTTACCTGAACCTGATTCACCAACAATGGCCAAGGTTTCGCTAGAATTAAGGGTAAAGTTAACCTTTTTTACCGCATCAATGATTCCATCATTGGTTGTGAAGCTAACGGAGAGGTTATTGACTTTAAGAATGGCCCGGTCCGACATGATATATCCTTATCAATTTAAGACATTAGGTGAAGATTTCACTTCTGACGTGGTTTTAAGTTGCCCAAAATGGTGATGAGCACGTTGAATTTGTTCTAGTTCGAGCATCCAATACGAACTGCGTTGAGCACTGCAAAAAGCGATCAAATGATTGAGTAGATCTTCACTCTGTTTTTCCAGCAGTGAATAGGTGCGCTGGATCAGTTCTGTGCTTTCGAGAGAGATAAATTGCATCAGTGCGTAAGACTGATTCAAGGTGTCGAAGGCTTGCTGATGATGGCCTAAACGGTTGAAAATCTCTGATTGAGCGACACTTGCGTCTCTAAGCCCTGCAAGTAGACAGGCAAATTGGCAGGGCTTGATGTCGCTTTGGTATGCAGCATCTTGGATGTGGTGAGGAAGAGACGTTAGAACATCACCATACAGGCGCTGTGCTTCTGGCCAGTGACCTTGTTCCATTAACTGTTCAGCTTTTAGGTAGTGCATCCAGCATCGTTCAATTTCCATATCCACATCCTCAATTTATAATATCTTAAAATGTTAATGATATTTATTATCAAATGCAAATTAAAATCATTCACATGTTAAGTTGGTAAATAAAGTGGCCGGTTATTCTTAAAAATGGCTCAAATTGTGCGTTATTTGCTCAGTTGAACAGCGATGTTGCGTAAGTCACTAAATTTATAGGAAATTACATCTACACTGATTTTATCTACACCCAAGTAATGAAGGACTAAGGAGGCGGCGATGGCGATGCAAAGACTCAATACAGAACAGCTGTATAAGGTAGCGGAACTCGATAAGCTACCATGTAAGTCGACCAAAGAACTGGCTCCAATTGACGAAATCGTCGGGCAAGAACGTGCACAAAAGGCCGTTGAGTTCGCGATGTCAATCAAGGAAAAGGGTTACAACATTTATGCGATAGGGCGAAATGGTCTTGGTAAGCGCACCATGATTTTGCGCTATCTAAACCGACACACTCAAGAGGTCCAAGAGCTCTTTGATTGGTGTTATATCGCGAACTTTGAAGATATTCGCACACCGAAGGTACTCAAGTTGCCACGTGGCGTGGGCAGCAGCTTAAAGCAAGACATTGAAAAGCTGATGCGTAAATTGCTTAAAGCCATGCCGCTCGCATTCGACAATGAGATGTACTTTAGCCGTGCAGATAGACTTAAAAACCAATTGGCCACGAAGCAACAAGCTGCGCTCGAAACAATTAGCCAAGAAGCGAAAGATAAGGGCATCAACCTGACGATTACCACTCAGGGTGATTACCAGTTTGTCGCAATGAATGGGGATGATCTTCATACCGAAGAGAGCTTCGATCTGCTTTCGCCGGAAGAGCAAGACCAGTTCGATAAAACCATTGATGGATTGGAAGTGGGTCTACGAACTATTTCTCGCGAACTGACCGAGCTTGAAGAGACGTATACAGAGAAAATTCAAAAGCTTAATGATGATACGGCGCGAGATGTGATAACGCACTTCATCAAGCAGTTGAAGCAAGACTACAGCCAATATCCAGATATCAAAAAGTACCTGACGGCACTGCGTAAAGACATTGTCGATAACGCAGATATTTTCTTGGAAGAGAGCACAGAGCAAGCAGAAGTTGCGACCGCCTCTTTGGATAAGAAAATGCCGCGTCGCTACAAGGTTAACGTGATTGTGAGCCAGAAGGAGGAGACGCTGCCGATCGTGGTTGAAGAGAATCCGAATTATCACTCTCTGTTTGGCTATGTCGAGACGGCAACTTTTAAAGGTACTGTATTTACGGACTTCTCATTGATTCGCGCTGGTAGTTTACATAGAGCCAATGGCGGTGTGTTGTTGATGGATGCGGTTAAAGTGCTCGAACAGCCTTATGTTTGGGAAGGCCTGAAGCGCGCGCTACGTTCGCGTCAATTGAGCTTCACTTCATTAGAAAAAGAGGTCACGTTAACGGGCGCGGTATCGCTTGATCCAGAACCCATCCCATTAGATGTTAAGATCATTTTGTTTGGTGATTACCGCACTTATCAACTGCTGCAACATTACGATGCGGAGTTCGGTGAACTGTTCCGTGTCACAGCCGATTTTGAAGATGAGATGAAGCGTACTGCGGATTCTGAAATGCATTATGCACGCTTCATTTCGAGCATCGTACATGACAACAACATGCTGCATTGTGATCGTAAAGCGATTGCTCGCATCATTGAGCACAGTTCTCGTCAGGCGGGTGACCAAGGTAAGTTGTCGCTGCACTCGGCACACATTGCGAATCTGCTTCGTGAGTCAAACTACGTAGCGAGAGGCTCAAAATCGAACCTGATTCGTGCAACGCACGTCGACCAAGCGTTATCTAACCAACAGATGCGTGTTGGACGACTGCAAGACAGTGTGATGGAAACCTTCACTAACGGAACAACGCTAATCCATGTTGATGGTCAGGCTGTCGGACAGGTCAATGCGCTTTCTGTACTCAGCACAACCGATCATATGTTTGGAGCGCCGAACCGAATCACGGCTACCACAGCTTACGGTGATGGTGAAGTGATTGATATTGAAAGAAACGTAGACCTAGGTGGCAGTATTCACTCGAAAGGGGTGATGATCTTGTCTGCTTATCTTTCTTCAGTGTTTGGTAAGACAGCCAAAGTTCCGCTCACCACTAACATCACCTTCGAACAATCGTATGGTGGCGTCGATGGTGACAGTGCGAGTATGGCCGAGTTTTGTGCGGTGGTGTCTGCGTTTTCTAAGCAGCCAAACCGCCAAGATATTGCGATTACCGGCTCAATGAACCAATTCGGTGAGTCTCAGCCTATTGGTGGTGTGAACGAGAAAATTGAAGGTTTCTTTGATGTGTGTGAAATCAAAGGGCGTTCAAACGAACAAGGGGTGATAATCCCACGATCGAATGTTCATAACTTAATGCTGCGCGGTGACATCGTGAAAGCAGTTGAAAAAGGCGAGTTCAATATCTGGGCGATTGACCATGTAACAGAGGCGATTGAACTGTTCACAGGCAAAGCCGCAGGTGAGGCAAGTGATGAGGGTAGCTATCCAATTGATACTATCTTTGGTATCGCTCAAGCTAAACTGAACGCACTGCGTAAATAGCTGTATAGCTAGACTAGATAGTTAGCTAGTTTATGCCTAGATAAACAGATAAACAGATAAACAGATAAACAGATAAACAGATAAACAGATAAAAACAGCCAAAACGCAAAAGCCATCGATTCTAGAGTCGATGGCTTTTTTATGGTTCATCGCGGATTAGCGGGAACTAAAAACAAAAACGGTAGTAAGTGATATGGTTTAGTCGCCAAACAAAAATCATACACAAACTACCGTTTCTATGCCGAATCATACTTTCCTATCTTCATTCTGGGAAGGCTTTCAAATAGTAAAGTCTCTCCAGACAGCATCACTTATTACCCTGACTCTTAAACCTAGCTCTGAGGCTAAATGCCTTTGTGGTCTTGAGGCCGAGGCTATCCATGAGTATCAATGGCGTCACGTAAAGGATGCCATGTTGCTCGGTGTGCCTGTTGAACTTTCCGTTCAAACTCGAAGGATTAAGTGTCGTGACTGCGGCATAAAAACAGAATCTCTCTCTTGGTTAGAGCCTTATGCTCGTATAACAAAGCGCCTAAAAAGCTATATAGAACAACTGCTACCCCTGCTTCCCATTAAGCATATATCCCAAATTACGGGCGTTCATTGGCACACCATTAAAGAAATAGATAAACGCCGACTTCGACAAGTGGTGCCGCCAGTGAAATGGGGTGAGCTAAAGCAGCTCGTGATGGATGAGTTCGCCATCTTTAAAGGGCATCGATATGCCACCGTCATCGCTGATGCGAAGACTCATCAAGTCATTTGGGTTGGATTAGGCCGCAGCCGCAAGGACATACGGCCGTTCTTCGAGCAGCTAGGCGAGAATGGGGTAAATATCGAAGCAGTAGCGATGGACATGAATACGGCTTTTGACCTTGAAGTTCAAGCGCACTGCCCGAACGCAAAAATCGTTTACGACTTATTCCATGTTGTTGCTAAGTTCGGTCGCGAGGTGATGGATAGAGTCAGAGTCGACCAAGCCAACAAACTCAAGCAAGATAAAAAAGCGAGGCAATGGGTGAAGCGCTCACGGTGGGTACTGCTGAAAAATAGAGGCAACTTAAATACACGTCAAGATAGCTATCTTACTGAAATATTGAATATCAATAAGGACTTAATGACCACTTATATACTCGGAGCCCAACTCAAAGAGCTTTGGTATTGTGAATCCGAAGGGCACGCGAAGGGGCTCTGGGACACGTGGTGGGAACAAGTGCAAGAGAGTGGAATTAAGCCATTGAAAGAGTTCGCACGAAAACTGAGTCCTTATCTTCACGGCATTATCGCATCGGCAAGTTATCCGTTGAACACCTGCACACTGGAAGGGATAAACAACAAGATAAAGTTAATCAAGCGAATGGGGTATGGGTATCGAGATACAGACTACTTCTTCTTGAAGATAAAAGCGGCTTTCCCCGGAAAGCCGCGATGAACCTTTTTTATTGGTTGCGACTTTGCTCGCGAGTGAGTGGTTTGTATTTGGTCAATTCACGAATTAGATGAGCGCAGTGTGTTAAATGATCTTAGCCGTTTCGTAAGCAGAGCTTGGTGCCATCGAACTTTAATTTTGCCAACAAGTGTTTAGCGTTAGCTCGGCCAATATCATCAAATTCCACACCGTATCGAGCGTAGTGCGTCGATTTTTGCAGATTACAGATGATGCCTCTCAATGGAGGAATAAGAGGGCCATTGTAGTTCTCCGGCGTAATCTCGATAGACACTCGATCGGCAATCTGAATTGCACGAGAGGTCGGTGAGGTCACAAAACGACAACCACTTTTCGATAAGTCTCTTATCTCACAGTTTGCTCGTTGGTCGTTGAAGATAATTCTTGAAGCCAAGTTCACTTCATAGCGTGTTTCTTTACGCAGCTGAGTGACTTGCATCGTGCTTGGTGTCGAAAGCACAAGAATAGGGAAGGGTTCACCAATCTTATGGTGAATTTGGCTTCTAAAGTGAATAAGTGCGCCTTCACCTCGCAGAGAGTAGGCTCGAGCGGTCATCCAAAAACCTTCTTGAAAGAAAAAATTCAGATCTTCATTGGATACCTCGGGAACCTCAACCACAATACAGTTATCACTGTGTGTACCGATAAACTTGGTGGTGGCGAGAAACTTCGTGCCAACTGGAGTCGAGACATTTAATGTCAGCTCACTGCCGTGCTCAATCATGGCCAGTGCATCGGTGCTGTTTATCGTAGAAACGGTGCGGTTACGAGGATCTTGAAGTGCCTGATTATGCTCCAAAGGCTTCTTCAGTGGTGCGTTCATTATATATTCTCCATGCGCCAACATGCGTCTGTTAGTTATATTGGTAACTTGCTAACAAGGGGTTATTACGTGCTAGATTGAGTAGGCGTACTCACATAGATTTATAGAGTGCCTTTTATCATTGCTGTTTTTATATTAAGCCGATGGCACTGAATTAACTACTTTGTTTGTAAGTACTTAGTTTTATTTATATGCACTTGCGTTAGTCTATTACAAGGAACTCATACTTCAAACTTTTATTGTTTGTCGTATCAATTATTTGCAGGAGTTGAGAATGCAGGCAGTAAAATGGGATCAAGAAGTGAACCAGATCACAGTTGAGCTAGAACCCAACCAGTTCGCGGTCGTTAAGTATCAAAAGGACGGAGATGTACTACGTATCACTTCGACACGAATCCCTGATGAATTACAAGGCAAGGGCTTTGGCAAGGTGATGATGGAGTCGGTCTTGCCTGAAATTGAACAAGCAGGCTTTAAAATTGTGCCAGTTTGTAGCTATGTCGTTCACTACATGAATAGGCAGCCACAGTGGTCACATCTTCTATCTGATAAAGCATAGCAACGAGTAATATGTCTCAATCAATATCGTCAAATAATCGGGCTCAACCTGAAGCGAGTTCAAGTCAAAATCAGCCTGAGCTTTATCAACAAGAGTTTTATCAAAATGAGCTTTATCAAAAAATAGCGACCTCGTTGGGTTGTCATGAAGGGTTTGATGTCCAAGTGATTCAACGCCTGTGGGGTGGATATGGCGAGTTAGTTCGCTTGGTCTTTTCTCAAGAAGGCCATGCTGAACTGAAAAGTGTGATTGTTAAACATGTCGCGTTACCAGATAAAGCAGAACACCCAAAGGGTTGGAATACCAAACTCTCTCACCAGCGAAAGGTGCACTCGTACCAAGTTGAAACGGCATGGTATCAGTCGTTCACTCAACAGTGGGATGAGCGTTGCCCTGTGCCTGTAGGGTTGCAATGTGAGTTACAAGAAAACGAGTGGCTGATTGTGATGCAAGACTTGGCCGAGATCGGTTTTCCGTTGATCTCTCAGTTTGATGTGCTTGCTGCTTCTGACGATCTGGCAACCAAAGATACTCAACCTGAACTGGCGTTTGGTTACTCTCTAGAAGAGCAAAAACAACGCGATGCCTGCTTACAGTGGCTTGCTAATTTTCATGCAAAGCATATCCATATCGACCAAGAGCAGTCTGCATCATTATGGCAAATAGGTACTTACTGGCATTTAGACACACGTCCTGATGAGTTCAATGCCTTGGTTGATTTACCATTGAAGAATCAAGCGCAACACATCGACCGTTTACTCAGAGAGTGTCCGTATCCAACTTTGGTGCATGGTGACGCCAAGCTCGCTAACTTCTGTTTTGATTCAGAAAGCCAAAACGCTGCTGCGGTCGATTTTCAATATGTGGGTCATGGTTGTGCGATGAAAGACGTGGCTCTGTTTATGAGCAGTGCGGTGAGGCCGCAAGATTGCTCTGAACTTGAGTCACATATGTTAGAGACATACTTCCGATACTTGGAAGAGGCAGTGGCATATTATCAGCCACAGCTTTCGTTTGATGAAATCGAAGACGCATGGCGACCTATGTTTTACGTGGCGTGGGCTGATTTTCAACGTTTCGTAAAAGGTTGGAGCCCAAAGCACTGGAAGATCAACCCGTATACTGAGCAATTGACCTTACGAGTGCTCACTCAATTAGACGAACAGGAGTCCGTCAATGTTCGATAGAACCGCGAGCTGGAAAACGCCGCAAAACTTTTTATTACTGATTTCGATCGTTGTCCCTATCGCGTTTTCGAGCTGGATGGCTCTGTTGAATAACTTCGTGATTGAGAAAGCGAACTTTGATGGTGCTGATATTGGCTTGTTGCAAAGCGTTCGTGAGATTCCTGGTTTCTTAGCGTTTACCGTGGTGTTTGTTTTGGCATTCATCCGTGAGCAACGCTTTATGTTGATATCGCTGGCGATGCTGACCGTAGGCACGGCGATTACCGGTTTATTTCCTACACTCACAGGCTTGTTGCTGACTACGATTTTGATGTCGACGGGCTTTCACTATTTTGAAACGCTCAAGCAATCTTTATCTTTGCAGTGGCTGAATAAAGAAGAAGCACCAGAGATGCTGGGTAAAATGATCTCTGTGGGCGCGCTCGCGTCATTGATAACGTACGGATCTATCTGGGTGATGTTGGAACAGCTTAAGCTGGATTTCGCTTGGGTGTACGGCATTACTGGAGGCATTGGTTTTATTCTGGTTTTAGTGATGACCTTTGGCTTCCCTGAGTTTCAAACCAAGACTCAACAAAATAAGAAATTGGTGCTGAGAAAGCGTTACTGGCTCTACTACGCACTCACGTTTATGAGTGGCGCAAGAAGACAAATCTTCACGGTGTTTGCTGGCTTCTTGATGGTAGAGAAATTCGGTTACTCGGCTGCTGATATAACGCTACTGTTCTTAATCAACTATCTGTTTAATTTCTTGTTTGCCAAACGTATTGGTCGATTTATTGGTGTAGTCGGTGAGCGCAAAGCGCTGATCTTCGAGTATGTTGGTTTGATTGGCGTGTTCGTTGGGTATGCTTTAGTACAAACTGCGGAGTGGGCAGCCGCGCTGTATGTGGTCGATCATCTGTTCTTTGCGTTGGCATTGGCGATCAAAACCTACTTCCAGAAAATTGCAGATCCTGCTGATATGGCTTCAACCGCTGGTGTCTCTTTCACCATCAACCATATTGCAGCGGTTGTTATTCCAGTCGCGTTTGGTGTGATTTGGTTGTCTTCCCCTGCGACAGTTTTTTACATTGGTGCAGCAATGGCAGTGGTTTCTCTAGCGCTGTCTTTAAACATCCCTAAGAAGCCTGAAGAGGGCAATGAAGTTCGGATGTTTAGCTGGCGCTAATGTGCATTTCAATCTGGTGAGATAAATAAAAAGCTCCAATAGTGATATTGGAGTTTTTTGTATGTGCTATCAAGAAGCGTCACGCTCTAAACGTATGAGTTTGAATACTCGGATTTACGAACAGTAGGGTAAGGTGTTTTATATCTCATCAACGCGAGATAAAATAAGCGTTTACGCTTTAAGCGCTCATGTTTAAAGGAATGTGTATAGCAGCCTAATGGACAAGTCTCGTATGTTGGGTTCGAATCACGATGATTTATAATTGAATATAATGTGATAGGTCGAGCGTAGGCTCGACCTTGCGACTAAGTTAATACACGTAAACTGTTTATTTAATAACCGAGAAAAAGAGTGCAGCTATTGATAGTACTGTGGGAATTATCATCCCGAAGATCAGAAATTTCATTTTCATCCAATATAGGCTTCTCTCATACTGGTGAGTTCTTTCCATCAGAAATAATATACGATCTATCTTTATATCTTCACCACCAAAAACAAGTGATAGTTCACTTTCATAACCTGATCTCATTTCAATGTTCCTACTTTTTAGTGACTAATATTATTTTAAATAAAATTTTATAATAACTTACATTGGCTCTGATTAGTTATAGAGTGGTTGATGCCATCAACAATTGATATGGGTATAAGTAAAGTCATCGAGTTTATTATCAGTGAAGTAATTCCCTAATGTAAACTAATCAATAAATAACAATATAATACAAAGTTAAATATTATTGTCCTACTCATAGGGTTAAATTCAAGACTGATTCGATATGAATTTCAATGTTTACATTAAAGTCATGCTCATTAGGTGATTGCCACTAGAGAATGAAATAATAAAATCCTAGATGTGAATATCTACGTTATTGATCCCATTAATTACTTTTCTCAAGTGCGGGCTGTAATTTGGTTCCCCATACCCTTTCAGCTGATGTACAGTTACTCTACTAATTTAGAAAATGTACACGGCTCCAGCATCTTTCCAGGAATTATCACTCCAATCGAGAAGAGGATCCGAAGGATGTCCAGGTGCTCCAATAGCAAGCGCATCAGCGCCGGGTTTAAACATCATTGACTTCCCGAACTCCTCGTTTACACCACTGACACTATCACCAGTAAAAACGCCTTCCCATGCGTAGTCTCGATCACCATAGTTAGTTAAGTGGTAAACATAAACCGCACCGTCTGTATCACCACCAATTTCTAAGGTATCAGGGCTGTGATGAAAACCAAACCCTCGCCATGGGGCCTGTGGGGCGGATACCGCTAGATAACCGTTGTCACTAAGCGCGATATCAGAACCAAAAATTTGACCTTTAAATGCCTTTACTGGATCTATTGAATCGACGTTTGACCAAAAACCTTTCTGTGAGTCGTATTTATAACTAAAGACTTTATCAACCCCAGGAGCTCCAACGAGAATAAGGTTTGCGTCTTTATTTATAGTGACTGATGACCCGAAACCACTGTTTTCAATTGGGATGGGCATTTTCAATACGGTTTCTAAACACCATATATCGGTGTAATGGTTTGGATAGGGGTTAAGACGGTATACATAGACAGTACCACCGTGCTTGACTTCGCTACCTGTATCTTTTCGTAATGAATCCATAGGAGAACCAACGACTATAACGTTGTCTTTTGCAATAGCGACACTAGCCCCGAATTTTGCATCGATAGCTAGATCATCTGGACGCTTTAGTTTTAGTTCACTAGGGTGACATACTGTTTTAATGCCCGATTCAGGAGCCGATGGAAAGTTGAGATCTTTATTGAGGAAGAGTGAGACTTCTCCTGCCATATTTTTATTTTTGTGCCCCATGACGATGATACCACCATTATCACCTGAGCTAGCTAAAGCTTGGCTATAAGAATCAGTAATAGAACCACTTGAATCGCTATAATTTTCGAACCAATGTTCTAGGTATCCATTATTATAGTGACTATTTGTTTTGCCAAAAATAACGAGCGCTTTGTTTTCGTCCGAAGCAGAATACGTCGATGTTGCAAGCATCATGTCTTCGAAAGTGTTACCTATGGCCACTAAGCTATTCGTTGATTTTCGTGCTTCAGTGTTATAGCTCGTTCTATTCGCTATTTCTTCATCATAATTATAATTGCCATTTTCCTGCGCAGTATAAATACCAACTATATGATTTGATTCTTCACCTGAATTGACGATTAAATGATCATTTTTCCAGGTTAGTGCATCGCCAAAGCGAACGTTGCTCGAATCGGAATGCTTAAGGTTCGTTTTAACCCGAATGACAGTTTGTTCTAGATTTTTTAATTGAAATTGTGGAGATTGAACAAGACAATAATCATTATTTTTGCAAGCTAGCAGTTCATAATCAGAAGCTGCGGCATCAAAATCGACGAGGTCGATCTTTAGCTTATATGAAGTACCAGTGATTGATGGTTCAATTACTTCGCTAATTAAGCCATGAGCCGAGGGTCTATAACGTATCAACTTATAATGTTTAATTCCTTCAATTTCATTCCATTCTAAAAGTATGCTTTTAGCTTGAATTGACTGGGATACGGTCAGAGAAGAGTTGTCTTGGTGAGTGTCTGATGATGGAGATGAATCACTTCCACATGCAGATAAGTTTAATGCGGTGAATATAAGAAAAATGTACTTTTTGGTCATTGTGACCCTCCATAGGTAGAAAATTAATCCGAAGTGCTGGTGAGTACCTTAAACTCTGTCTATTGATTAGTTGAGCCATAGAATAATTACTAATTCTCTTTAAATCTAAATTTAAATTATCAACATTACTCTTCAATAAACGTGATATCTAGCACTTTACAAAGACCTTAATTTTCTAATTCGTCAACCTACGAGACAATCAGCGACACTATCTTTAATACACGTAACTTAGGAAAATGGAGTGAACAGAGTTTGTATGTGGGGTTTTCTAAAATGATAATAATAATTTTTTAAGCACTTTATCAGAATATTTATATTTAAATATGTGTCATATTAAGTATGAAATCTAATAAGCCTTTCTGTGTATTGATTATTTAATGTCTAAATTAATGTTCAGTTGTTGATGTGTTATGGATGAATATATACAAAATATCATTGAATCCCCCTTAGCGAAGTGATTATTTGTCTTGGGTTTCTAAAATGAACGTTGGGATGTATAAAATAAGTAAAGCCCTCATGGAAGATTGTTTTGAGGGTTTTACCGTTCATTTTTATTTGACTATTAAAGTCTTCATTTTCCATGGTGTAAATTTTTGATCGGCTCATTTGTTGGTTCTAATGAAACAAGAGTTTGATGATGGAATAATGATAAGGAAGCTCTACTCATGAGTAAACCTGCTACGGATGGTCAAAGAAGCGTTACGCTCTAAACGGATTGCTTCTTATGCCATTGGCTCTGCCAAGGCGCTTGAAAAACGCTTCTTATAGCTGCGTAACATGCTTAAGCTGAATATGGCTGTTAAGGTTTCAGCAAACAGGATACTTGCCCAAATACCTTGTTCTGGGAATAGCTTTGGCAAAATCATGATACCCAATGCGACGAACACAAAACCTCGTCCTAGAGATATCAGTGTTGCTTGCTTAGGTTTGGCCGTTGCCTGAAACAGATTGGCGATCACTAAGTTTATGCCCATCAGCGGCACAGCAAAGAAGAAGAACGTCAATGCGGTTGATGACAGTGCAATCAAATCGCTTGAGTCACCCAAATAGAGGGCTGCGATTTGTGGAGCAAACAGGTACACCAGAACCATAAACACCAAGCCGCTACCAATTGCACTTTTTAAACCTAAGCGAAAAATCGCTTCGATTCGGTTTGGTTTGTTGGCACCATGATTAAAGCTGATGATTGGCTGACATGCTTGAGCTATGCCGACCATTACAAACAGAGCAAAAACCCCAATGTTTGCTGTTAAGCCGTAGGCGATAATATGGTTCTCACCAAATTGATGCAGTAAGACATAGTTGAACAATAAAATGGTCATTGCCGCTGTGACTTCAATGAAGAACGTAGGGGTTCCTATTTTGAGAATACTGGGTAATTTATTAAAACCAATCCCTTTTAAGCTCAGTTCCAAGGTGCCTTGTTTACGCACGAAATGGCTTAATAAAATACAAGCGATAACACCTTGAGCAATTGCTGTACCGTAGGCCGCGCCTTTCATGCCCCAGCCAAATTCTAAGACGAAGAAGTAGTCCAAAACTAGGTTAACCACAGCACCTATCGACATCGCATAAGTTGCCAGTTTTGGGTTGGTATCGTTTCGTACAAAGCATGACATGACCCAAGCTAACGAGTACAACACAAAGAACGGCAGCATCACAGACAGGTAATCGTGAGTCAGTTCAGCCATGTAACCAGAAGCGCCCATTAACGCAATCATGTCGTCTAGAAAATACAGAGCAATGCTGACTGAAATGGTGCTAAGCACAGCGGTACTGAGCATTGATTGGCTAAAGAGGGTTTGACCCGACGTTGTATTTCCTTTGCCGACTTCGATAGACATAAGTGCTGCGCCACCAATGCCCACCATCATGGCAATGGCGGTGAATATTGAAAAAGCAGGGATGGTCAAAGCGATAGCACCAAGCCCATCAGGGCCAACACCGCGTCCGACGAACCAAGCATCTCCCATGATAAAAAGAGACTTGATCACCATGCCCGTTAGTGCGGGCCAAAGGTATTGATAAAAGGATTTTGAGATCGGATCGGTTTTGAGATTAATGCCCATTCCAGAAAGCTCCCAACAAATTGGATGAAATAAAGAGGGAGCATTATCCGAACTTAATTGGATTCTAAAAAGGGATTATCTGCGTATTATGTTGCACTATCTGCACATCGAGTTCGAAACTCTGCGGGTGACTCGTTCATTTGGCCGCGATAAAAACGACTGAAATAGGCAGGGTCTTCGAAGCCGAGTTCAAAAGCGATGGTTTTAATTGTCTTGGTCGAAAAGATCAATTCTCGGTTCGCTTCCAAGATGGTTCGGTCGTGGATTAGTTGCGTGACCGTTTTACCTCGTTCTGCTTTGACGATTTCGTTGATGCGTTTGTTAGTGATCGACAGCGCTTGCGCATAAAACTCGCAATGTTTGTGCGTGGCGTAATGTTGCTCAATCAAATCAGCAACCTTGTTTACTCGGCTGTCGCGCACTTCACCTTTCAATGAGGATTGGGTGGCAAAGCGTAATATGTAGCGCAAAAAGCTATTCATGAGTGATTCTACCAAATCCCAGTCGCTATCCACTCGCTCACATTCTTCTTTGATCATGGTGAAAATAGGCAGCAGGTAGCGGTTGCCTTCCTCACTGCAATCCAAATAGGGAGGGCGACTTTGATGCATGGCAAAAACAGTGTCGACTAATTGTGTGTTGCGATGATTGGTTTTGACAAAACCTGGGGTAAATACCAGTAAACGAGCATTTTCTCCCACCAGTTCTGAGCGGTGCACCTGACCTGGAGCGATGGTAAAAATACGCCCGATCTTGTTGTCATAGTCAATGAAATCAATACTCTGACTGCCTAGGTTATCCACGCACCATACCAACTCCCAATATTCATGCCTGTGTGGTTCAAGAAACGCGTCGTCATCGTTTTTAGACAGCTCAGTGGCACGGCAAGGCTGACCTTTGATGAGTCGAACGTGTTTAATGGGTGCTCTCATGACGTTCCTTTTCTGAATACTGATGTTGTGTAGGCTAAGACAATGGTCGACGATTCTAGTTGTTTCTAATGTAGTTGATAGTAACTTTTAAGTCATTCGTTTGGAGTGTTATTAACTATTAACTATTAATTATGAGTCGTTACACAGTGATTGCGGTGAGACCAGTTGGAGTGTATGCGGAGGGGAGGTAGGAGCTTCGATTCGAGTAACTCAATAAAACCCTAGAAGCTCATTGCGAGCTTCTAGGGTGAATTAACATGGAGCTTAGTTGTTGCTTGCCGTTTTTAGCGTAGAGCGAAGCTTGAAAATTCCCTTTGGCGCCTTGGTGAGCAAGATGCCGCAAAGCAGGGGAATCATCATAAACAATGATTGTTCAGACAGAACTTCACCATTGACGTAGCAAGAGATCAGTAGAGCAACTACAGGGAAAATCAGGAAGCAGATAGAAGCTTGGAAAGGTGACGAAACCTGTCCTAGCTTGAAGTAAGCAACAATGCCCCCAACACTCGCTACCAAGCCTAGGTAAATCACGGCTGAAATCGAATCCCAAGTGAACGATTCAACATTGACGTTTTCACCGATAGCCGAGACAGCGAACAAGAATAGAGAAGCAATAAAGCTCGGTAATGCGTTGTAAGTCAGCACTTCAATGCCCTTGCAGTGTTTCTGAACCAACACATACATAACAGCGTGAATGGCGACAGCAAGTCCTAGGCAAATGGTACCCATTAGGTAATCATCGCCACCCATCTGCATTTCGTTGCCAAGGATTAAACATAGGCTCACAACAGCCGTGATCAAACCGAATATTTGGTGCTTCGCTAAGCGCAGGCCTAAGAATAAACCCGACATCAGCATCACAGCGACCGGCATGTTCGCGAAGATGATCGACGCTAAACCAGAAGAGATGTATTGCTCGCCGTAGATCATCAAAGTAAACGGAATCGCGAAGTACATCAGTGCCACAATAAGTAACCACTGACGCTTACCTTTTGGGAACAGGAGTGGTTGATTAAAGACTTTTGCTAAAACGACTAGCAGAGGTGCTGCAAGGAAAAAGCGCAGTGCAGTGGCAAAAATAGGTGGGATAGAATGCAATGCCACTTCCATAGCGAACCAAGTGGTTCCCCAAATTAAGCAAACAGAGACAAAAAGCAAGATAGTTAGAGACTTCGAATTCATGGTGACTACTCATTAATAATTATTTTAAATCATAGGCTTGTGGCGCCTTAATGACGTGGCACAGTATAGATAAGTAGTCGGAGAAATTTTTTGTCTTTTTGTCTCTGATTTTGCTTTTTTTAGAAATAAAATCTCCAATATTACAATTAAAAGTAAATTATTTCTTCAATGTTTATATTTTACAAAGTCATTATTCTTTGTGGGGTCAAATTAAATATTAGAAAATGGGCCTTCTAATATTTAATTCTCTTCGTTTGATTGTGTGAGTCACTTATGAATAAGATTCAGCGTGTCGTTTTAGGTCGTCAATAAAAGCTCGAATCCTGGCTGGCATTTGCAAGCCATAGTTATGCACGATATAGAAAGGGGCTTTAAGTATCTGCCCTTCCGGCAAAAGGCTCACTAATGTACCTTTGAGCAGTTCTTCTTCAATAGCTTGTTTTGGTAAGCAAGCAATGCCTAATCCAGATAAAGCCATCATTTTTATGGTAGGAACACTATCCCCGGTACGGCTGGCTTTGAATTGATAGGTGTTCACTTTCCCTTTGCTCACTTCAAAACTTCTTTGACTATTAATACCCTCCCATTGATTGGCAATATAATCATATTCGGAAAGATCATTTGAGGTGACGGGTAACTGTAATTGTGTGTTCGCAAGATAGTCTGGGTGGCAGCACAGTACCTGTTGAAGGTCACCAAGCTTTATTGCTCGAGATGTTGAATCTGGTAGGTCGCCTACTGTGACCGATAGATCTATGTATTTATCGATGAGATTGAGGCGCATATCGCTGGCTAATAATTGAGGTTCGATACGGGGATGGGCTTTCATGAACTCACACATCGCCGGTCCAATAAGATTTGTCATCAATGTGTGTGGCGAGGTGATGGTGATGGTGCCTGCAAAATCAGAACAGGACTCGCGTGCTTCTTCTTCAGCAAGTGTCATTAATTTTCGCATTTCCAAACATCGTTGATACAAGCGCTGACCAGCATCAGTTAGAGATTGTCGACGTGTTGTACGAGTGAGTAGTTTTACATCAAGGTATTGCTCAAGCCCTTGTAAATGGTGACTAACGACAGATTTTGATAGTTCTAGCTTATCAGCCGCTTTGGTTATAGAGCCAGACTCTACGATTTGGGCGAATACTTGCATACGATGTAATTCGTTTTTCATTGTTGTTATTGTCTCATAAAATCGAACGATATTTGAAATCCTACTGTATTTATCTATTTTCACAAACAAGTAAGCTTCTCCTCGTACCTTAACAAAATAAGAAAACGGAGAGAATAATGACTATTTTAGTGCAATTCACCTTGAGTCATACTGAAGATAAAACGGCAGAGATCGTTGAGTTTTTTAACGAAATATTGCCAGATACTCGAACTTTCAACGGTAACCTTTCTGCGGAACTTTACCAAAAAGATCTGTCTGAAAACGCCTTGGTTCTATGCGAAGAATGGGAAAGTACCGCCCACTTCAATGAATACATTGCTTGGCGCAAAGATATTGGCGATTTTGACCGTTTAGGCGCGATGCTTACGGATATGCCAATTATCACCGTCATGTCAAAAATCGTCACGACCTCTAAGGCGTAATGATGAATAAGATATGGAGCCCTTCTTCAGTACCCGCTCCGGCCGCTAATTATCACCAGTGTGCGTTGATTCCTGCTGGCTCGACGCGGTTACATATAGCCGGACAACTAGGGATTGATAGCCAAGGTATGGTTGCTGAGAGTGCGGAAGAACAAATTGTATTAGCTTGGAAAAATTTGAGAGGCGTGCTTCAGGCAAACCAAATGGATATCGAAGATTTAATCAGTGTAAGGCTGTACTTAGTTGACCGAAATGATATGCCTGAGTATCAAGCTGCAAAGCAACGCTTGCCTTTCGATGTTGGTGGTCTCCCAACGACATTATTGTTTGTTAGTGGGTTATTTGATGAGCGATGGAAAGTCGAAATTGAAGCTGAGGCGGCGAAAGTGAATTAAGGCGATTGCTTTATGCTCAATTGATATGAAAGACATGCTATGAAGCAAAAAGCCCCTTTATTTAATCAGACTATAAAGGGGTGAGAGCTACCACACGAAACGGTAAACTAAAAACGAAGGTTGAAACCTAGCTCGACGCTGCCATCTGAACGAAATACATCTCCGGGGCTAACGCGCTTTTGACCGAATGTGTATTTCACATAAGGTTCCACCCATTTGGGTTTCAGCGTAAAAGTGACGTCTTGGCTGTTTGAAGCTTAAGCTTTGATCTAGGTAATTGAATGTTTGTCTTTGATGGTTGTTTGTAGATACAACAAAAGGTATCAATAATCGTTTCATCGTACCCTCAACTTTCAAAAAAGGAGCCGCTGATAAGCGGCCCCTTTGCTTTTATATTTATTATTTTGACTAGCGCGATCTTTGACGGCTTGTTTTATTTTCTGACGTTGTTTTTGTTAAAGAGATTTTGTTTTTACGACTTTGATCCGACCCTAAACCTGAGAGAAATTAACTACGCTCTGCGTTCCTTTTTCATCTTGCTTAGCATATTTATATCAATGGTGTTAGCTGATTCTATGTCCGTAATTAGTCGTTCATTTAATTTTCTGCTAGATAGCCTTCTGAATATTAAGATGCTTCAATCGCTAGTTATGTGGCGTTCCTAGCCGATGAGAGAAGTATATGGACTGAACAAAAAAGCCTCTAATCTCTTAAAAGAATAGAGGCCTTAACGATGAGTTATTAATGAAACAGAATAAAGAGGGTGATAACTACTGGTTATTATTGAGTTGTGATTCAAGTATTTTCCTCAACCACAGCGTCATTGGGCTATTTCGGTTTTTATGATGATAGTACGCACAAACCGTTGGTTCGTAATAGCTACTATCAAATAGCAACTTAATGGCTCTTAATGAGGTTTCTTGTTCAATATCTAGGAATTTAGATGCTGGGAATAACATGTCTGAGTTTTTGACGACATCAATAACTGCAGACGGTAATTCTGAACGGAAACCAATGTTTGCTTTCAACCCTTTTACTTTGAGTATTTTCTCCGCTTGTGACTGGTGTGAATTCCAATCAACCGCAATGACTGAAGCTAATTCAAAATTTACCCCATCTTTAATTTCTAAAAATTCTTTTTCGTATGGGTGATCTTTCCTGACATACCCTTTGAAAGTATCTTGTGCAATAGGCTTTTGCAGTAGTTCTTTAGGGGCATGGTTAATCTCGTAGTTCAACCCTATGTAAACTTCATCATTAATAATGTCGGTCATGGTTGTGCCTGACCAATTCAATAGCTGAATTTGTACTAGCGGTGCTTCAGAACGAATGGCTTTAAAGAGCTTACTTGAAAGAGACGACAGCAAATATGGGGATAACGCGACTTTGACCACTCCTTGTAGTTCAGCGGGATTAAAATCATTGCTGTTATTAATAGCGAAAGAAAGTTCATCAAGTATTGGCGAAATACTCTCTGCGAGGATATTGGCATGCTCAGTTGCACGTAATCCGTACAAATAGCTCATCGTCAAAATGATCGCGTAATCTTTGTAGAGCTTTACTGATCGCCGGTTGAGATACGAACAAACGTTCGGATGCTTTGCGCATATTCCGCTCTTGATGCAGGATCATAAAAGTTCGCAGTAGATTTAAATCTAAGCTAGAAAACAAGTCTTTTGCCATATTGAGCACCTTATTATTAGTTATTTAACTATAAGGTTGGGTCGGTACGAGAACAAATACATATTTTATATAGGTGTGATGCCTGTAAAGAAAAACCCGCACTTGGCGGGTTCATAAGTAACAATCTAAATCTTTTACTGCGTAACGGGTTTGACCGTTTTGGTTTGCCTTACTGCCAGAATAAGCTGTGGTAGTAGTGACATCACGATCATGCCTGTCATCAGTGAATACTGTACTGGAGTAAAGGATTCACCCATTAACACCATCCCCGTAACGATGCCAGCCACTGGGTTAGCGATGCCACCGAAGGTGAAATCGACCACTGACATACGTTGTAGTAACCATACATACATACCGTAACCTAGTGCTGTATTTAGCCCAATTACCCACAATAGACCCATTGCATTGCGAGAATCGAAATGAGTGACAGCATTAACATAAGGTTGCGGGTCGACGAACGCATGAACGCCAGACGCGAAAGACAAAATCGCACCGCCCAGAATCAGCTGCCACGTTAATACCTTCCACCAGTGCATGCGATTACCCAGTGACTTTGTAATGCTGCTGCCGATGACAATACACATGATTGCGGCGAACATTGCACCTAAACCGATTGGATTCAAAGCGATTTGGCTTGGGTTAAACAGTATCCACGCTAAGGTGATCAAGCCAATACCAGACAGGGCTTGAATCAAATGCGGGCGCTGCTTTTTCACTACCCAATGAAAGATCATTGCGAATACAGGCACTGAGATCATACCCACGCCAGAAATCGCTGAAGGCAGCGTTAGTGCCATCACGAAGATCAGGCCAAAGAAGGTCGCAATATTGACAAGGCCCAATGTGAAAATGATCTGCCACTCGCCTTTTTTAGGAAGTGTCGGCTTTACTGCTAGCAATAACAAACCAGCAGGTAACGCACGCAAAGCACCGAGTAATAATGGTGGCCACTCCTGTAGCGTAAATTGCGTCACTGCATAGGTTGTTCCCCAAAAGAACGCGGGGATCATTGCTAATAATATGTTCATTTAAAATATCTTTACGTTAAGATAACTATTGTGTGAACTGTATACTGAGAACTAGTGGTTGTAAAGTATCTTTATGTTAAACTAGTTTGAAGTAAACAAGACTAATCACGGAGCTAGATTGCAAATGGATGCTATCGACCGCGTTGTAGAGCAATGGGCAAAGGAAAAGCCCGAATTAGAAACTGAGCCTATGGCAATGATGGGCCGGATTATGCGTATTGCCAAGTATATGGAGACGCAGGTTGCCGAGCTTCATAAAAAATACGACATGAAGCTGGGTGAGTTTGATGTGCTAGCCACCTTGCGACGTTCTGGAAAGCCTTACCGACTCACTCCCTCTGAGCTGATAGGTTCGATGATGCTGACATCCGGCGCGATGACCAATCGCCTTGATAAGCTAGAAGCTAAAGGGCTGATCAGTCGTGAGCACAGCAAAGAAGACAGACGTAGCGTGAGTGTTCAGTTAACAAAAGATGGTCTTATTCTTATTGACCAAATGATGACTGAGCATGTTGAAACGCAGAAGAAGCTGGTGAAATCTCTGTCTGCGAGCCAGAAGAAAAATACTAACCAGCTGCTGAAAACATGGTTGAGTGCTTACGAGTAATTGACTAGCTGGAGCAGCTTGTTGAATTTATTGAACTGAGCTAGCTTAATCTGATTTGAAAACCGAAGTGATGAGCTTCGGTTTTTTTTGTCTGCAATTTGGTGTTGCGCTATTTAGTGTCCGTTAATTTGGGAACGGCACTGAGCCAGAAAACCGAACAAGTTCCATCGATGTAATTCAATATTTTAGGACATCCTATTTAAGACTTCCCGTTATCAATAGAGAGTCCCCATCCGTATATTTCTCGTATTCCCACAATACAGAGAAGACTAAAATGAAACTTAAAATAGCCCTTAGCGCAGCACTACTAGTGACGTCATTTGCATCTCATGCAGAATTGAAAATGTCGATCAACGAACAAACCAATGGCGTCGTCGTTACGGTTTATCAAGATGGAGAACGCGTTCCTAATGCGCAGGTGACCACTAATATTAGAGGTCAGCAGGTGACAGAAACATCAGACAGAGGACAAGCATTTTTCTACAAGGGAAATATCCCGAGGGTGTACCGATTTGAAGCAACCACACCTCAAGGAGAGAGTGTCCAACAAAGTCGATTTATTGGACGAGATAAATAGGCTTGTCGGCTTATCTGAATAGGATCGAGCTAGCGAGTTTGAGCCGATGCTCTCCAGCAGTTTTCTAACTTTTTCAAAGCGAGTGTTTTGGCTTTTCCCATGTTGCCTATTTGCCACGCCAGTACGATATTAACGGTTCTTGCGTGGCCAATTTCCACTAAACTTCCAGCTTCTAACTCGGATGTGATTAATTGCTTGGGTAGAGTACCGATACCAAGGTTACGTTGAATTGCCGTTAACTTACTGCTCATCGAACTTACCGTACTGGTTTTTTGATTCAATAATATATTTTTGGTGATTTTAGGCGCTGACTTAGCGGTATCGGCCACTGCGATGATTGTGTGTTCACGTCGTGTGGTTTCATTGAGCGGATTTGGTTCGTTTAAAATGGAGGCATTTTTCGCGGCCACCCAGATCATTTCTACACGGCCGATGGTTTTACTGTTCACAGTATTCGGTAGCTCGATATTGGGCATCGATGAGATAAGAATATCTGCTTTTCCTGAGATTAATGCTTCCCAGCCCCCCGACAAAATATCCTCTTGGACATACAGTTGCGTGCTGCATTCTGTTGCCATGTCGGCGATTAACGACAACGCAATGTCTTGTCCGATAATGCCGTCATAGGAGACAAACAGTTCGCTTTCCCAACCACTTGAGAAACGTTGTATTTGGTTTATGAGTTCATCTGACCCAGTTAGCAACTGTCGGCCATTTTCCACTAACATTTGTCCAACCTGGGTAAACACGGCTCTGTGTCCTGAACGATCTAAGATCAAGATGCCGAGTTCATCTTCCAACTTTTGAATCTGATAACTCAATGCAGAAACGGATCGATTGAGATGCGCAGAGGCTGACGAGTAAGTCCCTTCACGTTGTAGAACATCTAGTATTTGTAAGGTGTCGAGCGGCAGTGTTTTCTTTAGAGTCTTCATAAAATCAATAGAAGTGAGGCAAGTGTTTCAATGAGTTTAAGGCAATGGTAACAGTATTGAGGCTTTTGAATCTTCGGATTTAGTCAGTAATTTGTATGCGAGTATGTCTACTAAAATTTCAAACAAGTTGTTCTATTTTTCTCGTTATCATCTTAATGCTAAGTCGAATAACCTATCGGCAATGAAACTTATTAAGGCTTAGAACTATGAACACCAGATTGAACGACACACTGACTTTTTTCGCTCGTATTTTATTGGCTTACTTGTTTATTCAAGCGGGTTGGGGAAAGCTATTTAGCTATGAAGGAACTGCGGGATATATGGCATCTCAAGGAGTTAGTGCTCACTTGTTGCCTTTGGTTATCTTGCTTGAACTCGGTGGCGGGCTTGCAATTTTAGCTGGATTTATGACTCGCTTTACAGCGTTCTCGATTGCATTTTTCTCTTTAGTCTCTGGTGTTATGTTTCACTTCGACCCAAGTTCATCGGGACAAATGATTCATTTCTACAAAAACGTCTCTGTTGCTGGTGGGTATTTGGCGTTAGCGGTACTTGGCGCGGGATCGTTTAGTGTTGATTATTGGTTGTCTAATAAGTTTAAGCAAGACGCCAAATGGACGCGCTTAATGGTTCTTGTTCGTTAGTGGTTTTTGTCTAATCGCAGTTTATTCGTTAGTGTTGTTGGCGCAACTTATGAATAAAAACCGAAGCTCAGGCTTCGGTTTTTTGTTCTTGTCTAAGAACTTCAAGTACAGCTAATTGGCTAGTTAAGCTTGCAGCATCTCGTCGCTAAACAGTTCAGCACAGCCAATGCCATTAATGGCGCAGCTTTCGTCGATATCTGATATATCGCCGCTAACCCCGATAGCGCCCAGTACCGTTTTATCTTTGTCTCGAATCAGTAGCCCCCCTGGTACTGGCACCATGTTTCCGTGTGCCAGCACGTTTACGGCGGAGATGAATGCTGGTCGGTTGTCAGCATCTTGGGCGAGTTTTCTAGAGGAACAGCCCAGTGCGAGAGCTCCCCACGCTTTAGCAATCGCGATGTCTGGTCGCATCATGCTAGAACCGTCTTGACGTTGCAGGGAAATCAGCTTGCCACCACTGTCTAAGACGGCGACCGTCAAAGGTTCTGTGTGGATCTTACTTCCTGCTTGTAAGGTGCCATCGATGATGGTTAACGCTTGTTGTAGAGTCAAACTTCCCATGTTATCTCCTAGTTTTTCAAGGGGCATACGTACCAAGCTCAGCCAGCCAATCATTACTCTTGTTGGTGAATATCATTGGCTGATTCAGCTCGGAACAAGAGTCTTAACTGGACTCTTGTAATAGCCCATAGCTGGGTAAAGTTAGGAAGGCAGCGAACTCTTCGGCTGTAGAAAGTTGATAGAAAAGATCGGCTGTCTCTTCAAATCGACCTGCTATATAGCGCGAGTCTCCGACTTCATGTTTTATGGTGTCTAGCTCTTGGTAAAGCCAAGAGTGGAATAGTGATTTGGTAAAGGTTTGGCCATCATCGAGTGTTACTCCGTGGTGGATCCATTGCCAGATATTGGCTCTTGATATCTCAGCGGTCGCGGCATCTTCCATTAGTCCGTAGATAGGTACACAGCCGTAGCCTTGAATCCAAGCTTCGATGTAATACAGCGCGATGCGTATATTTTTACGTACTCCTGCTTCGTCACGGCTGCCTTCACAAGGTTTTAGCAATGAGTCTGCATTGATCACATGCTCTGGGCTTTGGAAATCCATTTGATTCACTTTGCCATCAAGGTGCTTATCAAAGATCGACATTGCCAAATCAACCAGTGCAGGGTGCGCTACCCAAGTCCCATCGTGTCCGTTTTGAGATTCTCTCTGTTTGTCTTCAATTACTTTGGCAGTCACACGCGCCATCTCTTGCGGGTCTTTCGCTGGAATAAAGGCCGACATACCACCCATCGCCAGTGCACCGCGAGCGTGACAAGTACGTACCAACAGCTGGCTGTAGGCATTTAGAAACTCTTGATCCATGCCGATCCCGTGGCGGTCAGGCAGGATGCGGTCTTTATGGTTTTTCAGAGTTTTGATGTAGCTAAAGATGTAATCCCAACGGCCACAATTCATCGCTACGATATGATCGCGCATTGCATACAAGATCTCTTCCATTTGGAATACGGCTGGAAGTGTCTCAATCAAAACCGTCGCACGAATGGTGCCTTTGGGTACGTGGAAATAGTTTTCGGTGAAGCTGAAAATATCGTCCCACCACTGTGCTTCTTCCATGCTTTCTAGCTTTGGAATGTAGTAGTAAACGCCTAAGCCTTGTGGTGCACGTGATTGATAGTTGTGGAAAAAGTACAAGGCGAAGTCCATCAAGCAACCGCCGATAGGCTGATTGTTGAATTGGATGGATTGCTCAGGAAGGTGGATCCCTCGTGGGCGTGCGATCAGCAGTGCAGGATCGTTATTTAATTGGTAACGTTTCTGCTGCTTCTCATCGAAATAACTAATGGTGCCAAGGTTGGCATCTCTTAGGTTGATTTGCCCTTCGACCATGTTGGCCCAAGTCGGGGAAGATGCATCTTCAAAGCAACACATGAAGACTTTCGCGCCTGAGTTTAGCGCGTTGATCACCATCTTTCTTTCGATAGGTCCGGTGATCTCTACGCGGCGATCCAGTAACTCTGGCGGCGGTGTTGCCACTTTCCACTCTTTATTCTGACGAATAGAAACGGTGTCTTTTCTGAAGTTGGGTAACTCACCCTCGTCATATTGAGCTTGCTTTACGTCGCGGTCACTTAGCAGGGCATGACGGCGATCTCCAAACTTATTGACGAGAGCTTCTAAGAATTTTAATGCATCTTTAGACAAGATCTCTTTGTACTCGGAGTTGTCCATATTCCCGAGTACCTGCATACACTGTACTTCTTCTCTCTCTTTTACGTCATTCATCACTGTTGTCTCCTTTGAACAATACGATGTCACTTTGTATACAAAATGCTCTTTTTAAGGATATTTATATTGCATAAATTGTAAACAAGCAAAGGGTATTTAACATTTATTTATCATTTGATTTTTTTGTCATTTATTTTTACGTAAAGATATTTTATGTAAAGCAATGAATTGTAAGCTTTTCAAGGTTGGTGCTTACTCAAAGTGGCCGTGTGATGTAACAAGATTGTTTCATTTTGGGGTTGATAAATAGCGAGGATGGTTCATAGTACACAAAAGTTAGTTTAATTGTATACAATCTGAACTGGAGGTTCGAATGGCAGTTATGAAAGCGATTGAAGCAGCGGTTGAAGTGCTTAAACGTGAAGGTGTAGACATCGCATTTGGTGTTCCCGGCGCAGCAATAAACCCTATGTATGCGGCTATGAAAAAGCTCGGAGGAATCGACCACGTCTTAGCTCGTCACGTAGAGGGTGCATCCCATATGGCTGAAGGGTACACACGTACCAATCAAGGCAATATAGGTGTGTGTATTGGTACTTCTGGTCCTGCGGGAACGGACATGATCACGGGCCTTTATTCTGCGACTGCAGATTCGATTCCAATTCTATGCATCACAGGTCAGGCTCCGCGTGCTCGCCTTCATAAAGAAGACTTCCAAGCGGTTGATATTGAATCCATTGCTAAGCCAGTGACTAAGTGGACAACCACGGTGCTGGAACCTGCACAAGTGCCACGTGCATTCCAAAAAGCCTTTCATTTAATGCGTTCGGGTCGTCCGGGGCCAATCCTGATTGATCTACCGATTGATGTTCAGCTGGCTGAGATTGAGTTTGATATCGATACCTATGAACCGCTAGAACCTTACAAACCGCAAGCAACCCGAGCGCAGGTTGAGAAAGCATTAACCATGATGTCTCAATCGGAAAAACCGCTGATTGTATCGGGTGGTGGCGTGATTAATGCTGGCGCGTCTGAATTGTTGCAGCAGTTTGCCGAGATCACTGGTGTTCCTGTTATTCCAACCTTAATGGGTTGGGGCTCGATTCCGGATGATCATGAGTTAATGGCGGGTATGGTGGGGCTACAAACTTCTCACCGTTACGGTAACGAAACCATGCTGAGTTCTGATTTTGTGTTTGGTGTTGGTAACCGCTGGGCTAACCGTCATACCGGCTCTGTGGATGTTTACACCGAAGGCCGTAAGTTCGTACACGTCGACATTGAACCAACCCAAATCGGACGCGTGTTCTGTCCTGATTTAGGCATTGTCTCTGATGCAAAAGCTGCACTAGAGCTAATGGTTGAAGTGGCACAAGAGTGGCGTGACGCTGGCAAGCTGCCGAACCGAAATGCTTGGGCAAGTGAGTGTCAGGAACGCAAGTCGACCATGCTGCGTAAAACCAATTTCGATGAAGCGCCAATGAAACCGATGCGTGTTTATGAAGAGATGAACAAGGCATTTGGTCGTGACACTTGTTATGTGAGCACCATTGGTTTGTCGCAAATTGCTGCCGCTCAGTTCCTACATGTTTATAAGCCTCGTAACTGGATCAACTGTGGTCAAGCTGGCCCATTGGGTTGGACAACACCAGCCGCATTGGGTGTACGAGCAGCTGATCCTGATCGCGATATTGTCGCTATCTCTGGAGACTATGATTTCCAATTCATGATCGAAGAGCTGGCCGTTGGCGCGCAATTTAACTTGCCATACATTCATGTGTTGGTGAACAACTCGTACTTAGGTTTGATTCGCCAAGCACAGCGCCAATTTGATATCGATTATTGTGTACAACTGGCGTTCGATAACCAGAATGCGCCAGAGCTTGAAGGCTACGGTGTTGACCATGTAGCCGTTGTTGAAGGCTTAGGTTGTAAGGCGATTCGAGTTCGTGAACCAGACCAAATTGCCGCGGCGTTTGAGCAAGCCAAAGAGCTGATGAACAAGCACAAGGTGCCAGTGGTCGTTGAGCTGATTCTTGAGCGAGTAACCAACATTGCGATGGGCGTAGAGATCAACGCCATCAATGAATTTGAACCGCTTGCCGAAAGCCGTGGCGATGCCCCAACAGCGCTAGCGTACAAGTAATCATTAAGTCATGTGTATCCGTAGAGCTGAGGTTTAGCTCTACGGAAAGTCTCCAATAGAGCGAGGCTTTACTACAAATACCCCAGATTTTTACAGATAAAGAATAAGGACAGAGTCATGGCAAAATTTGCAGCAAACTTGTCGATGTTATTCACGGAAGTTGATTTTATGGATCGCTTTGAAGCTGCCGCAGAAGCGGGCTTTCAAGGTGTGGAGTATCTTTTCCCTTACGCCTTTGATGCTCAGGCAATCAAAGCAAAGCTCGACGCTAATGACCTAGAGCAAGTGCTATTTAACTTGCCAGCGGGTGATTGGGACGCTGGCGACCGTGGTATTGCGGTAGACCCAGCGCGAGTTGAAGAGTTTCAAGCGGGTGTGCCTAAAGCGATTGCTTACGCGAAGGCTCTTGGCTGTACACAAGTGAATTGCTTGGCCGGGATTGTTCCACAAGGTGTGACCCAACAAGACGCGCAATCGGCGTTTGTGATTAACCTGCATTACGCGGCAAACGCGCTAGCAGCAGAAGGTATCAGCTTAGTGATAGAAGCGATCAACACCCGCGATATTCCGGGCTTCTTCTTGAACACCACAGAGCAAGCCAAAGCGATCATCAAAGAGGTCGGGAGCAATAACCTTTCTATCCAATACGATATTTATCACATGCAAATAATGGAAGGCGATCTTACGCCGACTATGCAGCAGAACATTGGCCAAATCGCACACGTCCAACTGGCTGATAACCCAGGCCGACACGAACCGGGTACTGGAGAAATCAATTACCCATTCGTGCTCAATTATCTTGATGAGCTGGGCTACCAGGGTTGGGTTGGCTGCGAATACAAACCTAAAACGACAACGACAGAAGGCCTTGGTTGGCTGCACCAGTACCGTTAATTACGTCTGGTAACCCTCAAACGTTAAGGAGAACAACATGTCTAAAATTGCATTTATCGGAACTGGCATCATGGGTAAACCTATGGCGAGTAACCTTCAAAAAGCAGGTCACGATTTGATTCTGTCGGATCACTTTAATGCAGCACCTGCCGATCTTGTGGCAGCGGGCGCAACGGTCTGTCATTCACCAGCGGAAGCGGCTGAAGCCGCGGATATCATTATCCTAATGGTGCCGAATACCCCTCAAGTTGAAGATGTCCTGTTTGGTGACAACGGCGTCGAGAAAGGTCTCACAGCAGGTGGCGCAACGGGTAAGCTGGTTATCGATATGAGTTCAATCTCGCCAATCGCAACCAAAGCGATTGCAGCGCGCATCAACGAAGGTGGTGCTTCATACCTCGATGCTCCAGTTTCAGGTGGTGAAGTGGGCGCGATTAACGCGGCTCTGACTATCATGGTGGGCGGTGAGCAAGACGCCTTTGATAAAGCACGACCTCTGTTCGAAATCATGGGTAAGAACATCACGCTAGTAGGCGACAACGGTGCGGGTCAAACCTGTAAGGTTGCCAACCAGATCATCGTTGCACTAAACATTGAAGCGGTCTCTGAAGCATTGGTGTTTGCATCAAAAGCAGGCGCTGATCCAGCACGAGTTCGTCAGGCTCTATTAGGTGGCTTTGCTAATTCTAAGATCTTGGAAGTGCACGGCGAACGCATGGTTGAAGGCACATTCGACCCGGGCTTTAGAATATCGCTTCACCAGAAAGACCTGAATCTTGCGCTAACGGGCGCACAAGAGTTAGGGGTTGCATTACCGAATACGGCTAACGCTCAAGAGCTGTTTGGCGAGTGTGCCGAAATGGGCGGAGAAAGTTGGGACCACTCTGCGCTTATTCAAGCGATTGAGAAACGTTCTGACCACTCGATTCGTTAATCTAATTAACGGTTCGTCTGTTTAGTGGTTAGTCAATCAACTGATTATCCATTAATTAATTCGGGCTGCTATTGATTCGTAGCCCACCAGTTTCAAACAGTTTGTTTATAAATCGCGTAGTTTCGTCTCCTTTTATACGCGTTCCTGATACGAGGCAGAGGTTGAAGTTGTTCCTTTCCAACTTGATCTTAGCAGGCACCCTTTGGCCTTGTATCGGGGTTCTTTTTTTCTCCGTCAACTAAGGAGTGGCTGATGGACATTGATGCTAAGCAGTTTCTACAAACCCTTTTCTCAAGTGCTGTTAATCAGGCGCTACCTAAAAATCACATCGAACCTTTTCTTCCTAAAGACATTTTTTATCGCTCAGCTAACCAAGCTGGGCGAACTGTGGTAATTGGCGCAGGAAAAGCGGCCGCGTCGATGGCCGCTGAGCTAGAGGCCATCTGGCAAGTTAAGCAACAGCAAGATCTCGCACTGCGTGATCTTGAAGGTTTAGTCGTGACCCGCTACGAACACACCGCACCTTGCGAACACATTGAGGTGATCGAAGCGGCGCACCCCGTCCCGGATGCGATGGGCTTAGAAGTGAGCCAACGTATGCTGGAATTAGTGAGTGGCCTGAGTGCTGACGACACCGTTATTTGTCTACTGTCTGGCGGCGGTTCTGCTTTGCTAAGCCTGCCCGGTGGCGACATCAGCTTGGCTGAGAAGCAACAAATCAATAAGGCGCTGCTTAAATCAGGCGCCGCCATTGATGAGATGAACTGTGTGCGTAAACACTTATCGTCTATCAAAGGTGGGCAACTAGCGAAAGCTGCGTATCCAGCAAGAGTAGTCTCTTTAGCGATTTCAGATGTACCTGGCGATGACATCAGTGTGATTGCATCAGGCCCAACCGTACCCGACACCACGACACGTTTTGATGCGATGGCAATTTTAGAACGTTACCAGATAGAAACGCCACGCTCGGCATTTGAATGGTTAAATAATCCAGAGTCAGAAACCGTTAAGCCAGATGACGTCTGTTGGAAAAACGCAGAGCACCATATTATTGCCACGCCGATGTCGGCATTGGAAGCAGCCGCGGCAGAGGCCGAAGGTTTAGGTATTCCTGCTTATGTGCTGAGTGACTGCATTGAGGGTGAAGCGCGAGAAGTGGCGAAGGTACATGCTGCATTGGCCAAACAAGTGGCTAATAACAATCATCCATTTGTGACGCCTTGCGTGATACTTTCCGGTGGCGAAACCACAGTAACCGTTAAAGGCAATGGTCGCGGTGGGCGTAACTGTGAGTTCTTATTGAGCTTGTATAATGAGCTTAAAGGCCAAGACAATATCTTCGCTCTGGCGGCTGATACCGACGGGATTGATGGCGTGGAAGACAATGCGGGCGCGTGGATTACCCCACAAACATGGCAACAAGGTTCGAGCTTGTCGCTTAAAGCGCAAGACTACCTCGATGCCAACAACAGCTACGATTTCTTCAAGCAAGTCGATGTGCTTCTTACTACGGGACCAACGCTGACTAATGTGAATGACTTCCGCGCAATATTGATTCTTTAACTTGAACAGTTCAAAAACACGGTATGGAATGGTCGCTTCTTAACAAATAGAGCGGCCATTTTATTGTTATCAATGCGGTGACCTTGAGTTCTGAGATTATCTTCTGGACTAATGAAGCACGTTGATTACTATGGCTTTAGTAATGAGCTGTAAAGGATGCAACATGTCTAGGATCAGACAAAAGAATCAAGATTTAATCATCGAAGTCGCGTGTGAACAATTCGCTACTCATGGATATGCCGCAACAAAAATGGCTGATATCGCGAAAGCGGCCGACATCCCTAAACCTAATGTATTCTATTATTTCAGCTCCAAAGATAAGCTCTACAATGCTGTTCTAGAAACCGTCACTCAGCCCTTACTGGAAGCGTCACGTCCGATTGAAGAGCTCAGCGACCCTGTTGAAGCCTTGTCTCAATATATTCAAACCAAGCTGATCATTTCTCGTGATCATCCGCACGCCTCTAAAGTGTTTGCCAATGAAGTGATGTCGGGCGCTAAGGTGCTTCCGAAAGAGATTGGTGATGAGCTGTATAAGCAATCTCAGATGATCCTCGATAAGTTCTCAACGTGGTCAGCACAAGGTTTAATGGATGACGTTCCTGCACACCACCTGATGTTTACCATCTGGGCAGCCACCCAAACTTACGCCGATTTTGGCTGGCAGATTTGCAGCGTGATGCAGAAAGATCAGCTCGATGACAAAGACTATGAAGATGCCGCTGAATTCATCACCCAGTTAGTGATTAAAGGGTGTGGAGTGAAAGGAAAGGCGGAATAGCTCATTCCTCAGATTCATTAAAAAAGGACATCACTCGATGTCCTTTTTTGTATACGCTGTTTCTTGTAAGAGCCGCTTTTGAATATACGCAGTTTATACATCGTTTCGAGAAAAGTTCGCAGTGCAGCCAAAACTGTTTGATGTCGAGTTTGAATGCGCGTTATCAGTCAGAGTTGATGTCCAGCCGTAACTGTCTCCGATGCGTTTTACGATGATTAGGCCAAGGCCGTGTTCAGTTTTTGTATCATCATTCAGCCCTGCGCCAGTATCAGAAACGGAAATCGTGTTTGAGTTGATGGTCACCGAGATTTCACCTTGCGTGGTAAATCGAATCGCGTTTTCAATGTAGTTCTTCAATACCATATTCACCAGTGGCAACGGCATGTTGAGCGTGGTGTTTGGTGCAACGTTTAATACCAATTCAACGCCAGAAGCTAACATCGAGTGGTACTTCGATAAATCGATAGTGGCATCGTTGATAACGGTGAGTGTTTTTTCGGTTGAAGAGTTCTCTTGTTTAACAATGTTCAATAACACCTCAACGGTGGAACTCATGCCATTGGCCGCCCCAAGAATACGTTCGCGTTGCTTGGTTTGGAATGCTAGGTCGTTAGGCTTCATAGCTTGCAATTCGGCAGCGCCAAGAACAATCGCTATCGGTGTTTTTAATTCGTGGCTAGCGTATTTCGCAAACATCATCTCTTGCTTGGCAAGTCGGTCTTTCATTTTTGAGTAACTGTTGAGGTGTGAGGTGAGTATCTGCAATTCATCAACGGTATTCGTCGGGACATGGAAGTTATCGGACTCATGTTTGCTGAGTTGAGTGCTGAGGTTTTTAATCGGTGCCATCAGTTGGTCGAACACTCGCTTGAGAGTAATCCGCAAAACAATGATCAGTCCGAGCATAAGCAAAGTTGAGATTGCCATCAATACACCCCAACTGTCATCCCATAGGTCCATATCAAAAGAGCTGATGGTGATGTAAGTCGGAATATTTTTGCCTTGATCTTCAAACGCAAAGTGATAGACGATCACGCCGGGAATAATAATGTCTTCTTCAGAGAGTCTTATTTCAAAACGTTGGCGATCCACTGTATCCAATGCCATGGGCGGTAGTTTTTTGAGTTGGTCGGTAAAGTCGCCTTCACCATAATAAGCAGTCACGTTGTCCGAGAGCTTTAGGCTACCTTCGGGTGAAAGGCGTTTGTAGAATTGTTCTGCCACACCTCTAAATGATTTGAGGTGGCTCTCTATTTGAGCCTCTTCCTGCCAAACTAAACGAAGCGAGAACACAAAAAATACCACGCATGAAGAAACCAGTGCGATGACAGCAAAGGTACGCATGGTGCGGATCCTGACATCCTCGATGGAGTTGCCTAGCTTGGTTCGAATCTTCATGTTTATTGCGGCTCGCTTGCATATAAGATCAATTGAAAACCGTGTTTAGGAATCGTCTCAACATAGGAAACTTGAATGGCTTATCGAGGACGTTTCTTAACAAATAGATATGGCTACGAAGTACATCTTTGTCTGGAATGTCATCTCCCCAAAGCATGAAGATTAAGCTTTCACGAGATACGACACCGCCCTGAGCTTTCACTAACTCTCTCAGAATTTGGAACAAGATAGGGGTCAGAGTTAGCGTTTGTCCGTCTCTTGAAGCTGTGTGTGTTTTTTCATTAATCATCACCTCGCCATAACTTAAAGTTTTTTGGGTAACCAAGCCTTTATTGCGTTTGATGAGGGCGCAAAGACGAGCTTCTAGTTCTGGAAAATTGAAGGGCTTGGTCACAAAGTCATCCGCGCCAGAATCGAAGCTGTTTAATAGATCTTCTTGGCCATTCAAGGCTGTTAGCATCAAAATCGGTGTCGTTACGCCATTTTGGCGCAGTTTAGTGGCCACTTGCATACCATCAAGCTTGGGCAGCATAACGTCTAGGATAATTGCATCGAAGTTGTTCTTCATTGCTAGCTTGAAGCCTTGATCGCCATCTGAAGCAAAATCCGCGATAGCCTCTTTAACCTCTAAGAAGTCGGCAATAATGCCTTGTAGTTCGATATTGTCTTCAACAACTAAAATACGACTGCGCTCAAGCATCTATTTGCTCCATTAAAATATCTGCTCTCATCAAAACATCGACTCCCAGCAAACTTTGACTCCAAACAAAAACGTAGCCTATCCAAAATTATGTCGAATTTATGTCTAATTGATAGCGTTAATCAAAAAATTCAACGTCTTCCGATTATTTTTCAATGTCGAATCGACTTCGACTTTAATTCGACAAAGACAGTTCAACAATAGCTCACATCAATAGGTGAAGGTTGAATTATGAAAACTCAAATTATCGTGCTGGCTGCACTTCTCGGTGTCTCAACGACTCAAGTATCAATAACTCAAGCAACAGAGCTGATCGGTCACGTTCAAGGGTTGAACAAACACAGTGTTGTGGCAGAAGTGCCCGGTGTCGTGGAGATGAATAACCTTGAAGTGGGCGACGCCGTCAACCAACAACAAGTGCTTGCTCAGATTAAAGCCAACGATTTTAAGTTTAGCGTGGATAAGGCTAAAGCGAATCTAGCCCTTGCTGAAGCGAATCTTGCATTACGAAAAGCAACTTATAACCGCTATCAAGCCCTTATCGAAAAGAACAGCCTCTCAATCGGTGAGCTAGACACAGCACGTGCTGAATTTTTAAGCGCGAAAGCGTCAGTGTCTGTGGCTCAAATTGACTACCAACAATCTCAAGTGGACCTTGAAAATACTCAGATTGAATCTCTTATTTCGGGTTATATATCCAACAAACCCGCGCAATCGGGAGCTTGGGTAAGTGAGGGGGACTTGCTTTATGAAGTGGTCAATATTGATAAGGTCACTCTGTCATTTATGGCAAGTGAGTATGACCTAAAACACTTCACTGTTGGTCAAGAAGTGGTGGTGTGGTCTGAAACCAACCCTGAGATAAAGATGGAAGCGAGCGTGCAGCGCATTGGCGTTGAGATGCAAAATTTAACCTACCCAGTATTGGTCGAGATCACCAACCAAGGTCATCAGTTTAAGCCGGGCATGTCAGTTTACGCCTCGACGGATCTTTCTATTCAAAGTATGACAACCGCTCAAACAGCATCGAATCAAGCAATATCGAATGACAGTAAAGGGCAGTAGAGATGAACTTTTTAGCATACTTCGCGAATCGTCAGTTTTTGGCTCGTATCATCACCGTTATGGTGTTGTTGACGGGTGCTATGTCGCTAATGCAGCTCAATTTACAAGAGTATCCAGATGTTGCGATGGACACGGCAGAAATTGAAACCAGCTATCCGGGCGCGACAGCTCAAGACATTGAACTGAACATCACTAACCCGATAGAGAAAGAACTTCGTTCAGTCGATGGCATTGCCTACTTTTCATCAGAATCCTCAGAAGGACGTTCTTTTATCGAGGTCGAATATTTGCCTGGTGAAGATGCGGCTATGATCTTGAGAGATATACAGCAAGCCGTGGACCGAGTCGGTAATCTGCCGAAAGATATTGACTCGCCCCCGGTTGTGACTCAGCAGAAAACCTCTTCTTTTGATGTTTATCACTTTGGCGTGAGCCTAACTGAGAGCAATACAGATTCAGCGTCGTTACAGCATTATGCGTATCAATTAGAAAAGAAAATTAACAGTCTTGGTGGCGTGGGTTCTATCAAGCTTTCTGGTTTTAATGAGCGAGAGTTTTGGGTTGAAGTTGACCCTGAAAAAGCACGCCGCTATCAAGTTGCTTTCGATGATGTGAGCACCGCGATAGAGCAACACAACCTGTCTCAATCGGGTGGTTTTGTCGAGTCATGGAGCCAAGAGCAAAAGATTGTCACCATGACGAAAGTAGAGTCGACGGGTGATGTGTCTAACATCGTGATTAAGGCGCTAGATTCTGGTCAAGTTGTCCGAGTGTCGGATGTGGCGACCGTTATTGATACCTTCGCGCGAGCAACCGAAGATCCGGTGATGAGCGGGAAACCTGCGGTCATTTTCTCTATCACAAATAGCGGCAGTGCAGATGTCATTACAACTATCGACAGCATTAAGGCTCTGTTGGACAAAGAAAGCGAACGCATTGGCGACCAATTTATTTTCCAGAACAGCCTCGATCTTGGTCAGGATATGGATGAGAAGTTCTCTATCGTGGCAACCAATGGTGCGATAGGTTTGGTGTTGGTTCTGTTGATCTTGAGCATGATCCTGCAACGACGCGTCGCTTTCTGGGTCTCGGTCTCTATCCCATTCTGTGTCTTCGGTGTGATGATCGTTTTGCCAATCATGGGGTTGAACTTAGACAGCATCACACTCGCAGCACTGTTGTTGGTGATCGGCATTATCGTTGATGACTCGGTGATCATCGCCGAGAGCATCTTCCAAGAAAAAGAAGCGGGCAAAAAAGGTGTCGATGCTGCGGTGTCGGGTACTTTAAAAGTGATCAAACCATTGATGGCAAGCCTTGTCACAACGGCCTTGGTATTTATCCCGATGATGTTCATTCCGGGTACCATGGGTAAAGCGGTTGCTGTGATCCCGATTACCGTTATCGCAGCGCTCGTGTTCTCATTCATTGAATGTACCTTAACGTTGCCAGCGCATTTATCGTTGGCTAAAGAGAGCAACTCAAAGACACAAGAGAAAGATCGATTTGAATGGATCTCAAACCGTTATCGCTCTCTGCTGAATATGGCTCTGAACTACAAGAAGTCAGTGATTGCATTGGCGTTGGTTGGCTTCGCAGCTTCTGGCTTTTTGGTATCTTCGTTGAAAGTGGATATCTTCCCGACAGAAGCAGGTAAATACATTGAGGTGTACACCGAAGTGAAGGCGGGTACTCCGCTCACTAAAGTGCGCGATGCTCATCAATTGATAGAGCAAGCGATTGAATCTCTGCCAGAAAATGAATTGGTTAGCTATGAGTTGATTTACTCGTCATCAGTATCTCAAGGGGTTATCAACTTAACTAACTTTGACCAACGCACCCGCTCTGCGGAACAGATTATTACGGCGCTCAATGAAGAGTTGGCAGCGCTGTCTGGTGACATGTTCATCAAGTTTTCGATTGATGCTGGTGGTCCTCCTCCCGGCGACCCCGTTGAGGTACGTGTACTTGGCGGAACTGAGAGTGAACGCAATCAAACTGTGGATTTGGTGATGGCTTGGCTAGAAGACTACCAAGGCGTGACCAGCATCAATCACAGTGAGGCATTGAAAGATCCTCAATTGAATATTGTTCCTCAGTATCATTGGTTGGCGAAGTACAACTTAACGGTGAGTGATTTATCGAATGCGTTGCGTGTGGGTTTTGATGGCAACAGCGTGACATCCACTTGGCTTGGCGATCAAGAAGTCGATATCCGTGTGGTCTTGGACGAGCAATTTCGCGATATCGAGAAACTGAAAACCACCAAAATTTACACAGCAGATGGGCAGCAAGTACCACTCAGTCGATTAGCCATGGTTGAACAGATAGAAATCCCTCGCCTTATTAAGCATTACAACGGTGAGCGAGAAGTAACGGTATCGGCGGCTTTGTCTGATGAGAGTATTAGTCCGGTTGCGTTATCCGATGAACTACTGACAGAGCTCACGGGTCAATATCCACCGAGCGTGACCATTAACGTAGGCGGTGAGGCTGAAAGTACCAACGAAACCATGAGTGGCTTCATGGTGGTATTCCCTGCGGCGATGGTTGCTATCTACTTCGTATTGGCGGTGATGTTCAATTCATTGTTGCAACCACTGCTCATTATGGCGGTCATCCCGTTCGCGATTATGGCTTCATTGATGGCACTCGTGGTTCACATGCAGCCGATGTCTTTGTTTGGATTGATTGGTGTACTTGGGATGACGGGTGTTGTGGTCAACAACTCACTAGTGCTGATAAACCGAATCAATGAGCTAAGAATCGAAGGTTTAGATGTGATAACGGCGGTGACTCAAGCGGCGGTCAGTCGTCTGCGTCCAATTGTAATGACGTCACTGACCACAGTGGCAGGCCTGCTACCTCTAGCTTACGGGTTAGGTGGAATGGATGTGTTTATGGGCCCGATGTCGCTCACACTGGGCTATGGTTTGTTGTTCTCATTACCCGTTGTACTCTTGGTGATTCCAGCCATGTATGCGTTGTTCTTTTCTCGATCTAACAACAGTGAGTCATGATGCGCGGTTTTGTGACTTGTTGTGCAATAAGTCATTTAACTTAAAACTGGTTCGATTAGGTATGCCATTTTATTTAAATAACAGGTTATAGTATCGCGAAAATTGGCGGCACTTATTCTTCTGAAAAGCGAAAAGCTGGAAACTTAAAGATGAAGCCGCTAACGGTATTACACGCACAACATTAAGGTTTAGCAATGACGCTTAAAAGCTTGGCATGCACCATCAGCGCAGTTCTACTGGCAGGCTGTGGTTCGACGGTTGCAACTCAAACATACAACGCCGATCTGATCATCACCAACGGACAGGTTCTCACGATCAATTCAAAAATGGATGTGATTGAAGATGGCGTTGTAGTGGTGAAAAACGACCAGATCATCGCAGTCGGTAACGAGGATTTAATGACTCAATATCGCGCAGAAAAAGTGATTGATGCTCAAGATGGAATCGTCATGCCGGGCATGGTCAATGCTCACAACCATTTACCTATGATCGCGTTTCGTGGCCTAGGGGAAGAGGGCATCTCGAATCGTCTGTTTGCTTACTTCTTCCCTCTAGAAGCCGAAAAGTTAAGCCGTGAACTGATTTACAACGCGACTAAGCTAGGCAGCATCGAACTGGCACAAAGCGGCGTGACCACTTATGCCGATATGTATTACCACATGGATGAGATGGCGAAGGCGACCAAAGAAGTTGGCTTGCGCGCCGTGTTGGGCGAAACCGTGATTAAGTTCCCGGTGGTTGATGCCAAAGAACCTTACGGTGGGATTGAGTATGCTAAAGGCTTTATCGAGCAGTACAAAAACGATGAGCTAATCACGCCGGCGTATGCGCCACATGCGGTGTACACCGTGAGTAAAGATAAGCTTCAAGAAATTAATAAGCTATCGGCTCAATACGATGTGCCAGTGCTGATTCACGTTGCTGAATTTCCGAATGAAGAAAAGCGTATCAAAGATGAAACCAACGCCACGTCACCGGTCGAATACATGGATGAAATCGGTGTGCTCGATGAGCGTGTAGTGATTGCTCACGGTATCCACCTTTCAGAGAACGACCAAAAGCTATTGAAACAGGCTGATGCGGGTATCTCATACAATCCAATGGCGAATGCCAAAGGTGCGACAGGAATAGCTCCTGCGTGGGAAATGTACCGAGCTGATATGCGTATTGGTTTGGGAACCGATGGCCCAATGAGCTCAAACCAAGTTGATATCATGCGTACCCTAAGTTACGCAGCGAACATGCAACGCTTAAAGCATTCCGATCGCACCATCATGATCCCTGAGCAAGTGATTGAGATGGCGACATTAGGCGGTGCGAAAGCTTTGCACATGGAAGATCAAATCGGTTCTCTTGAAGTTGGAAAGAAAGCAGATATCGTGATTGTAGAGACACAATCAGCGAACATGATGCCAAGCTATGACCCATACGCGACATTGGTTTACCAAGCGAACCCAAGCAATATCGACACCACTATCGTTAACGGTCAAATCGTAATGGAAAACCGCGTGATGCAGACGGTTCAACTGGATGAAATCCGCCAAAGCGTCGATGAGTTTGAAGCCGATATCAAAGCCTTTGCCAAAGAGCTTTCTAAGAAAGCGATTAAGTCTAAGAGCTTGATGGATTAGGATCATTTAACGTTCAATGTTACCTGTCGGTTTTGCTTACTCAGAACTGACAGGTGGCTACGTTCTAGTTTGTTCTATTATCTATTATTCGAAAAAATTGCTCACGGTTTACGGCTAAAGCCCGTTTGGATACTGGTTTTGAATGTGACCAATCTTCAAGTTGAACCGTGATACATCGAATGTACCACAATACTTTTTACTCATTGAATACCTCAGTTTTATAGTGGCGGCGACGTAAAAGCTCGTCCCTCTAATAAAATATAAAGGTTGAAAATGAAAACCCAAGTCCTACTTTGTTCTACTCTTATTGCCCTTTCTTCAATGCCCACTTTTGCCGGAGAAACCAAGTTAGATGTGCGTTTTGGTCATAACACGGCATCTGATATTCGTGATAGCCGTGTCAAATTCATGCATACTTTTGATACAGGTTTCTACTTTAGTGCGGAGGCTGCTCAGATACATAATGATGGTTACTTTGCCGGTAATGATTCAAACGATGAAGATAAAAATGGTCTAAAAGCAGCCGCTCAAGAATTTGAAGCAACTTACAAATTCCAAATTAATGATCAGTGGTATTGGGCCCCTGGTCTGGTGACGGTCACCGCTCCAAATTGGACGGAATATCGCCCTTATCTAAAGTTGGGAACAAGCTTCGAAAATGGCGTGTCTTTAACTGGTCGTTACCGTTACAACTGGTCTAACGATGCGAATGGTAAAGACTATTTAGATGGCAGCGGCACGACTCGTGGCGCCTCTAATCAGTTTGATATCTGGCTATCAAAAAGCTTTGGTGACGTAGGTTTAATGTATAACCCTCGTTATCGTTATCAAGACGGTGTCGATCAAGGGACGGGGCGTGACGATTATTGGGAACACACAATAATGGTTAACTACCAGATTAATGAAACTTGGACACCATACATGGAGCTTGTCTCTGTCGATGAAACTTACGTGGACTCTAATGGTAATCGAGAAAACGACTATGCGGTGCGTCTAGGGTTTGTCATGAACCTTTAATTTAGCCCGTTCTAGAACAAGCTATGCCCTTGAACAAACAATGCCCATAGCATATGTCGATTCTTGGGTATGTGTGGAATCCAAAAGAGCAGCCATTGAGCTGCTCTTTTTTTGTTTGAGAGAACTGAAAGATTGATATTAAAAAGTCAGCAGTTCTTTACCTATTTGGTCGATGATTTGCAATGTGTGTATCTGAGACTCCCTGCCATACAAAGAAATACCATCTACCTGCTCCTCCAACGCGACGTTTAAGTGACAAACTTGGTCGAGAGTTGATCCATTGTGGCTTATCCCTAGTACCTTGAGCCCTTTTCGTTTTGCATTTTGTGCCATTTCAATCACAGCGTTAGTCTCGCCAGATTTACTGATAAGCAGCAGGGTACCGAGCTCTGCGCGAGTCAGTTGATGGATGTCTGTGATCACCAGGTGAGGCACATTTGCTAACGATAGAAATCGAGAAAGATAGCTAACACTCACGATGGACGCGCCACGTGAGTATAAATACACCACTGGTGACGACTTGAGTGTATTGGCTACACCAATAATCTGTTGCAGGTTCGTTTCATTCGACGGTTCAGTTACTTGTTGTCTTAGCTCGCTTGCTAACTTGTAACGTAGCGCCGTATAGCTTGCGTAACCCATCTTTTTACAGACACGGTTTACCGAAGTTGTGGTCGTTAAGGCTTTATTTGCAATGGTTTTGGCGGAAATATCTTGAAGTTCACTGGCGTGGCTGATCAAGTATTCATAAATCGCACGTTCTATACCTTGAAATGTGTTCATTGCTCTCAGCTATTATTGAATAGGCTATCAATATTACGCGGGAAAACGAGAAAAATACCATGACTTCAATCACAGATGTATCGTGATACGTCACTTGTACCACGAAACTGTGTCGTCATACATTCCAGCTTCATATACTGGCTGCAGTTGATAATTACAAGGTACTAAACCATGGCTAAGAAAAAACTGGTTGCAGTGACCGCCTGCCCTACAGGCATTGCACATACTTTCATGGCAGCTAAAAAAATTCAGAGTTGGGCTGAGAAGCAAGGCTATGAAGTTAAGGTTGAAACTCAAGGTAGCGATGGTGTTAAGAACAAGCTAACGGCGCATGATATCGCCACTGCCGACGGTGTTGTATTAGCGGTAGATGTGCCAATTATGGATATGGAGCGTTTCGACAATGCGAACCCACTTCAAGTTCGTACTCAAGAGCTCATTAAGCGTGTCGACGATTTACTTCCTACCGTTTTCTTACGTGGTAAAGAGAAATCGGATGCGGACGTTGAGATTCATGATGAGAAACGATCGGCTTACCAAGTTGCGATAGGCCACATTATGACAGGTATCAGCTACATGTTACCTGTGGTGGTATTGGGTGGCTTGCTGATGGCCGTGGCGAAAATTACTGGCGAGTTTGTTGATATCTCGGGTACGCCAATTGAGACACTGGATAAGCTTGGTTTTATGACGATCAAGTTTATGTACCCAATTTTTGCTGGTTACTTAGCCTATTCGATTGCGGGTAAACCAGCCCTGATTCCTGCCTTCATTGGCGGTTTGATGACAGACGAGCCGTACAAACGATTTTTCGACTTGGAAGGTTGGGCTCCCTCGGGCTTCTTTGGCGCGATAGCGATTGGCTTCATCGTCGGCTATTTGGTTCGCTATCTAAATGATGTTATTCGGGTAAGAACCGATCTTACAACGTTGAAAACTATGCTGTTAGTGCCTGCAGTGACGGGCGTGGTCATGGTGTTAACGATGGAGTACGCGATTAACCCATTCTTTGGTGCACTTAATCTCGCAATGGTCCATTTCTTTACTGAAGCTGGTGACGCAGGCCGAGGTATCTACTCAATGGTGATAGCTGCCGGAACGGCATTTGATTTAGGTGGTCCGATAAACAAAGCTGCTGGTTCGGTTGCACTAGGCCTCAATGGTATGAGTGAAGGCTTTGACCTAATAGCGCGTGAACTGGGTATCGTGATTCCACCTATCGGAGTTGGCTTAGCGGCGATGTTAGATGGAAAATTCCGCAAACGTGTGTTTACTCCAGAAGAACAAACCGTAGGTAAAACCTCTTTAATGCTTGGCATGATCGGTATTTCAGAAGGTGCAATTCCGTTCATTCTTAAGAATCCTAAGATGATTCCAATCATGATCCTTGGCTCAGTTATAGGTACTCAATTAGCTGTGGTTCTTAATGTCTTCCAAAGCTTGCCTCTACCCGCTGTTTGGGGGTGGTTCCTGTCTTCAGACCCAATTAGCTACACATTATCTGTGTTCGTTGGTTCAGGGTTTATAGCGATAGCACTCTTGCTGTGTACTAAACCTCAGCCGAGCAATGCCTAAGTAGGTAGCTTCATTATTCAAAATTAAAGAGGGGGAGTAAGTACTTCTCCTTTATTCAAATTAAGACAAGTCGAGATAAATCAATGACTAAAATTCATGTAATTCCGCATACACACTGGGATCGTGAGTGGTATTTTACTCAACAAGACAGTGACGTCTTAGCTGCATACAACTTTACTAAAGTGATTGAAACGCTAGAAGATCAGCCAGAATACAGCTGTTATCACCTAGATGGTCAGTCTTCAATTGTTGAGGATTACCTTAAAGTCCTACCACACATGCGTGAGCGCTTGGCACAGTTGGTCGTGGATAAGAAACTATTCATCGGTCCTTGGTATACCCAAACGGATACTTACAACGTCGCTGGTGAATCGATTATCCGTAATCTGAAATACGGAATGCACATTGCCGAAAGCTTAGGGCACAGCATGAAGGTTGGCTACTTGCCTGATACCTTTGGACACAACGCGCAAATGCCAACGTTATTTAAAGGCATCGGTATTGATAACATCATCTTTTGGCGAGGCATTGACTACGACCAACAAGTAAATCGTTCGAACTTTAACTGGCGCTCGGCTGGTGGCGATGAAATTTATGCTTATAACTTGGTACATGGTTATGGTGCTGCGAAGAATATGGTTGCAACATCGGAGCATTTAGACAAAAAAATCTTCCCAATGGTTGAGAAAATTAAATCACTTTCTGGTTTGAATGAAGTGCTGATCCCATCGGGTGGTGACCAAGTCAATATTGATCCTGAACTTCCAAAAACGTTACAGGCAGCAACGCAGCGCTCTCCAGAAAAAGACGTGTACGCAATTTCATCGATGGAAGCATTCGTCGATGTACTGCGAGCTAACAGTGATAGTTTCGAAACTTACGACGGTGAATTTAAAGCCCCGCGCTATGCTCGAATTCACAAGACGATTGGATCCGTTCGATACGACATCAAGAAGCTTAACTTTGATATTGAGCAGTTCCTAATTAAGAAGCTTGAAGTGGTTGTTGCTATAGCTAAAGCGCAAGGCATCACGGTACACACAGAGCTGATTGATATCGCGTGGAAGAAGATTCTTGAATGCCACGCGCACGATAGCATTGGTGGTTGTAACAGTGATGCGACTAACGCCGATATCATGCACCGCCTCAAACAGGCTCAAGAAATCTGTCACGGCTTATATAACTTAGTGATCAAAGAGATTGCGAGCAGTTGTCACGATGACGAGTTGATGTTGTTCAACGGACAACTTCAACCATACACGGGGTTCGTTAAAACGGTTGTATTCAGTTCGCATGAGAACATCGCCATTACCGATGGTGAACAAGAGTACGCAATCGAAGTGATCAAACGTGAAACTTTAGATGGTGGCAAGGTCATTGAGGTCACTAAAGATGGTGAGAAAGAAGTATCCGTGCCGCCTTACTACCGTTTTGAGTTAAACATTTCGGTGAATGATTTACCTGCTATGGGATATCAGGTATTTGAGGTTCAAGGAAGCAATCAAAGCAACCGCAAAGTTGAAGTACGAGATCAAACGTCGATAGAGAACGGTTCTCTTATGTTGACGTGTGAGGGGAGTCAACTTCAATTAGTCGACAAAAATACCAACCGCGTTATTCCTCAACTTCTCACGTTTGAGGAGCAGGCGGACGACGGTGACTCTTATGATTTCTCGCCGCTAAGAGGTGATACACCACTTTATAACCAAACGATTGAACTCATTGAGACGCAGATTGGTAACACCGAACAAGTGATGACGGTACGAGCAACATTAGACATCCCTGTTGATCTTGATGCCCGCGTTGCGAATCAAAATGATCATCAAGCGGTATTTGATGTGAGGTTAACGCTTTGCAAAGATAACCAGCAACTTGTTGTAAGCATTGTCACGGTTAACCAAGCAAAAGATCATCGAGTGCGTGTCTTGGTTAACTCTGATGTTCAAACCAACACTTCGATCAGCACTCAGCCATTTGCTTTGATGGAGCGACCTGTCGAACCATCGACTTCTGGTTGGGAGAAAAGCTTCCGTGAGTGCCCAATTGATGTAGAAACCACTGATGGTGCCGTAGCACTAGCCGACGAAAACAAAGCGCTAGTCATTAATGGCAGCGGCCTTAAAGAGTTCCAAGTTATCAAAGGAGAGCACTCAGACAAGATTGCGCTCACTCTATTTAAATCAACGGGTGTACTTGGAAAAGATGATCTAGCGTGGCGACCGGGCCGAGCTTCTGGCATCAATAATACGGTTGTTCATACACCGGATGCTCAATTACAAAAATCCATGCAATTTAGTTTTGCTCTCGCTCTTACTGAAGATGCGCACCACAGCACGGTGCGTAAGTTAGAGTGTCAATATCTCGATGTGCCGTTTAGCTACCAAAAACAAACACTGAACAGTTTTGAGAATCGATTAGAGCGTTTCCAAGTGCGGTTCGACGCACGTGACCGTTTGGCCTCGTTTAGCCTATTGTCGATGACTCAAGCATTAGAGTTATCGAGTATTGGTCACTCCTTTTATAAAAAAGATGCGGTGATTATCCGGTTATTTAATCCTACGGATTCGGAAGTCGACCTCGATTTAAATGCGTTTGGACAATTCAAACAAATAGAGTTGGTGGATTACCGAGAGCAGCCAAAAGTGTACACAGGCTCTGGAATCGATGCTGGTGAAAAGAGCTGTGTTGTTAAGCCTAACAACAGTATTGATTTACGCGTAACGTTTAACGTTGCTCGATAAGGATTAAGATTATGATTGAACAAATGATTTTCAATAAAGTTGCTGATATTTATGGCAAAGAGCATGCAAATTCAATTACTAAAGAGATCTTAGTCTTAATTGAGAAATGGAAACCAAGCGCTCCGCAATACGCACCGTGGGTGAATGAACATACATCTTACTTGATTACTTACGGTGACAGCTTTGCTCGTAACGATGAAAAAACGTTGAGTAGCATGAAGGTTTTTGCTGATAAGTATTTAAAAGACTCAATCAGCAACATCCATATTCTACCTATGTTTCCGTACACCTCTGATGACGGCTTTAGTGTGGTTGATTATCGAAAAGTTGATGAGAAATTGGGCGACTGGGAACACCTCAATGCCTTGTCTGATAACTTTGATTTGATGTACGACTGCGTGATCAATCACATCTCAAAAAGCAGTGATTGGTTTCAAAGTTACCTAGCGGGCGATGTGCAATACCAAGATTACTTTGTTGAGTCTGACCCAAGCCTGGACTACTCGAGTGTTACGCGCCCCCGCGCTTTACCGCTCCTGATACCGTTTAGTAAGGCTTCGGGTGAGACATCTCATGTGTGGACTACCTTCTCTGAAGACCAAATTGACATTAACTTCCGCAGCCCGAAAGTGTTGCTAGAAAGTATCGATATTTTATTGATGTATGCAGCAAACGGTGGCCGTTCAATACGCCTAGATGCCATTGGCTTTATTTGGAAAGTGTTAAATACCACGTGTATTCATTTGCCGGAAGCGCATCAGATTATCCAGCTATGGCGAATCATCTTTGATGAGACGGTTCCCGGCGCGTTATTGATCACTGAAACGAATGTGCCACACAAAGAAAATATTTCTTACTTTGGGCAAGGCAATGAAGCGCACATGGTGTACCAATTTCCGCTTCCTCCTTTGACTCTGCATGCTTTCATGAGTCAAAACAGCTCTGTATTGACCGAATGGGCGAAAGGCCTAACCGAAGAAGCCATGGCCTCACTGCAGCAAGGGAATAAGACAACTTACTTTAACTTCCTTGCGAGTCATGACGGTGTCGGTGTTCGCCCAACGGAAGGGATTCTGAACAACGAAGATCGCTTGTTGATGTGTGAACAGGTTGAGCGTAAAGGTGGCCGCGTAAACTATAAAAACAATAGTGATGGCTCTCAGTCTCCTTATGAGTTGAATATCAATTATTTAAGTGCGTTAACTGAAGCTTCCGATAGTGATGATGACAAAGCGAGAAAATTCTTGGCGGCTCAATCTATCTTGCTTTCATTTATTGGTGTGCCTGCCATTTACTATCACAGTTTATTGGGTAGTGAGAATGATATTAACGGAATGGTTGAATCGGGTATTAACCGCAGAATCAATCGTGAGAAGTTCGATTTAGATGAGTTGGAGGCGGAGTTAGCAGAAGCTGGTTCACTGCGCCAACAAGTTTACAGTCAGATGGTTGAGCTGGTGAGGTTGCGGAAAACTCAACCTGCATTTTCCCCACTTGCGAGCCAAAAAGTTCTGTCACTCGGTGACAAGGTGTTTGCATTACAGCGCGGCGAAGGAGATGAATCCATTCGTTTTGCTTTGAACTTAAGTGAGGCGCCGCAAGAGATTCGCCTTGATGCTGGTGGCTATGACTTGATTAGTCGTGAACAGTTAGCAAGTGCCTTTACATTGAAACCGTATCAATTTGTTTGGCTAAAGAGTCATAAGGAATAGCGCATGAAACTATCTAACCTAACATCTGAAAACTTGATTCTATTAGATGCGGTATTTGACGATTGATTTGCAGCGATTGAAGCACTGACTGATAAAATTGACCAAGCAGGTAAGTTAACCAATAAACAACAGTTTTTAGATGCAGTAATGCTTCGAGAGAGCGAGGGCCCAACTGCGCTCGGTGAGTATTTAGCAGTGCCTCATGGTAAGTCCACTGCGGTTATTGAACCTACTTTTGCTTGTGCTTTTGTGAAAGACGAGTTGATGTGGCAAGGCATTGATGGTGATGAGCCAGTAAATATGGTCTTCTTGATTGCCATACCGCCAGCTGAGGCTGGCTCAACGCATATGGAAGTACTGACTACGTTAACCTCCTCTCTTGTTGATGATGATTTCAGAGATGAGTTACTAGCCGCGAATTCGACTCAACAGATTATGAAGTTGCTCGGTTCAGAAGACGACTGTTCTCAAGACGCGAGCAATACTCACAGTGAAGCAAAGTCAGACTCTGAGTCTCAGAAGCAAGAAGAGCCGGAAATGGCGAAGGACATTAGTCAAATCGCCTACCCAGTAGTTCTGGGTATTGGTCTGGTCATATCAGCGTTTTTGTTCTTACTGCTTTAGAGTGAATATCTTCGATGAAAATAGTGATTGCTCCTGACTCATTTAAAGAGTCACTGACAGCTAAGCAGGTCTGTGAATGCATTGAACAAGGTTTTGTTCAAGTATTTCCACAAGCTGAATACGTACACCTTCCTCTCGCCGACGGTGGTGAGGGAACGGTTGACATATTAATGCAAGGTTTAGAGGGCGAGATACGACTTTCGCCTGTGACCGGGCCGCTAAAGTTAGATTCACTCGACTGTGGTGTGACGGCTCAATGGGCGCTACTTGATGACGGCAGTACTGCCTTAATTGAAGTGGCGGCGGCATCAGGCTTAGATCTGCTCGATGTTTCTCAACGTAACCCTGCAGTGACCACTACCTATGGTACTGGCGAGCTAATATGTGAAGCATTAGATCTAGGGGTGAGCAAAATAATGCTTGGCCTAGGTGGTAGTGCAACCAACGATGGTGGGGCTGGTATCGTACAGGCCTTAGGTGGAAAGCTACTGGATCGCGAAGGTAACGAATTACCGAAAGGCGGTGCTGCGCTTTCTAATCTTGCCCGCATCGATTTGTCTGGTGTTCACCCCCGTTGTAAGCAAGTGGAATTCATAGTGGCATGCGATGTTGCGAACCCACTTGTTGGGGTTAATGGAGCTAGTGAGGTGTTTGGTCCTCAAAAAGGAGCGTCTTCAAGTTTGATTGCTGAATTAGAGCGTTGTTTATCTAATTTTGCCAACGTTGCTTACTCAATAACTGGTGTCGACCGTTGTTCTAGCGCTGGGTTCGGAGCGGCGGGTGGGACCCCTTTGGGTGTCTCCTTGTTATTTGATGTTCAAATTAAGCCTGGAATTGAGATGATTTTAGATGCGTTATACGCAGATAAGGTTCTAGAACAGGCAGATCTGGTGATTACGGGCGAAGGTCAAATGGATAACCAAACCCTGCAAGGTAAAACGCCATTTGGCATTGCTAAGCGAGCTAAGGCGAAGTCGATTCCAGTGATTGGAATTGCAGGTTCTTTAGGTTCTGAAATCGATGATTTATACGCCACAATCGACAGTGCTTTTGCCTCAGTTCGCTCACCGCAAAGTCTTGAACAAGTGCTTCAAGAGGCGAGTATGAACGTGACTCGAACGTCTAGAAATATCGCGGCTACCCTCAAGCTGGGCGCGTCAATGATTAATACTAAGTAGTTGACTATGTTTGATTACTTGCAAGTGATACAAAGAAATATCTATGTCTTTATTTAAATTAGATAATGTTATTCAACATTACCCGTGGGGAAGCAAGCAGTCTATTTCTGAACTGTTTGATATTCAAAACCCTAACGCCGAGCCTCAAGCTGAGATTTGGATGGGGGCTCACCCTAGAGGCTGCTCAAGAGTTGCTGATACAGGCCAGTTGCTATCGGAGGTTTTAAGCCAAGACAGCAAGGGAATGTTTGGGGAATACACGGAAGCAAGGTTCGGCGAGCTACCTTATTTGTTTAAAGTTCTTGCGGCAGAAACCCCTCTATCGATACAAGTACACCCAAGTAAGAAAAAGGCCCAGCTTGGTTTTGAACGAGAGAATAAGCGAGGCATTAGTTTGGATGCATCGAATCGAAACTACAAAGATCCTAACCATAAACCTGAGCTGGTTTATGCGCTGACTTTCTACAAAGCTATGAATGGTTTTAGGCCTATTCAGCAAATTATAGAGCTGTTTAAAGAAGCAGAAATTAGCGCACTGGATATTGAAATATCAGCACTAGCAATTAATCCCAACAGCGAAGGCTTGAAAGTGTTTTTTACCTCGGTGATGACACTTGAAGGTGAGCGAAAAAAGTTAGCGTTAGAGCAGTTGTATTCAGCTTATGAACGTAGACCGAAGACTGCTATGGGGCGTGAAGCATTACAGTACAGCAAAGGCTTTGAACAGCATTATGTCGATGATATTGGTTTGTTTTCGCCACTCATGTTGAACACAATCGAGCTTGCACCGGGCGAAGCAATGTTTTTGCATGCCGAAACCCCGCATGCTTATATCGAAGGCACTGGGCTAGAGATTATGGCGAACTCAGATAATGTGTTACGTGCAGGTCTCACTCCTAAGTTTATCGATGTACCTGAATTGATTGATAATACGTGTTTTGAAACGACGGATATCGAAGGCATCAAACTGAAACCTATCGAGAAAGAAGACAAGTTGAGCTTCCCTATACCTGTTGATGATTTCGGCTTCGACATCTTGTCAGTGAGCGAAGAGATCAGCCAACAGTATCTACGGAGCGCAGAGATTTTATTTTGTATCGGTGGTGAGGTAACGATTTCAACTAAAGAGCACAAGTTAATGCTGAGTTCAGGTGAGTCAGTGTTCATCAGTAACGATGCTGGAATGTATGAATATCAGGGACAGGGAATACTTGCTCGAGCGTACAACTAATTCGAAATCTGGCTCGCTGTTCAGTGCCGAGTTGTTATTACTCGATCTATCTAGTCAAGTTAACAAGGCCGACATCATGTCGGCCTTTTTTGTTGCTGGCTTATCCCTTTAACCTCGGTTCCTTGGATTAAAGCAACGCTTCGGTTAATTAAAGTAGCGCTTTGTTAGTTAGAGCAGCTATTGCCATTCGGGATACCGCTACCTAAGAACTCGACTCGAATTTGTTCGACATCTTTTAGGTACTGGTTGTTCGTTTGCTCAGTTTTATCAAAGTTGTTGAGCGTGACATTCCATGATGAAAACGGAGTGGGTTGGAAGTAGGCGTATTCGAATTTATTCGCCACGGCACCATCGGTGATGATGCTAACATCGTTGGTGGTTGGATCATCTAGGCGGTAATAGAACGCGCGTGAAACAGGGTTAGAACTGAACTGATAGTCCTTGTTCTCATATCGGTCTAAATAATTACCCGAACTGGAAACTCGTAAGTTGAGTTGCTTGCCATAAGGTAAGTTTTCCCCTTCTAAGAACACTCGTACCGTGGAAAGCCTAACGCGGTCAAACGAACACAATTGGACTTGTTCTAATGGAATGGTGAAGTTTAGTTGTCCGGTTGTTGCAAAGCTCTCTAGTTGCTCGGGGCTAGAAATGGTGTAGTTGTCGATGGTGAAATCTTGTGGTGCTGGTTGGAAAGAAGACAGAGCATTTACATACTCACTTTCGACAGTAGCCAAATCAAATTGGTAGTCCAAGTAGCTTTTATTCAGAGAAGGCGTAACTTCGCTTGGCTTCAATGCCCAATATTCGTACGCCTGAACATAGTTAGACAAAGCAACGAACATCGGACGTTTGAAGTGCATCAATACTCGTGATAGTTCACGTTCAATCGAATCGAAGCTGTCGGTGTCTACTTGATAACCCTCGATCGCATCGTTCAATCTTTGTTGTTGATTGATAGTCACATTATTGGTGAGTAAGAGGTCTACCAACTTCGCTTGCTCGTGAGCAAAGTTAAGCTGCGTGATGTTAATTGCCTTACCCAGAAGAACCTGCTTTTCGAGTTCGAGTAGGTATTGTCTTGCTCCTTTGATACCTAAGCTATCGGCATATCTTAAGTTGCTGCGGATCTCGGTGATCATCAGATCCCACGCCAGATTGCTTTCATTGATGGTTGGGATGTTGAAGTTAAAGCCATCCATCGCTTCAGATACCTTCTGGAGCTTGATGGTTGATTTAATATCCGCGGTTAACTGAGAAATGCCAGAAATCGTTTTGGTCACGCTATCAATAATGCCTGTGACGGACTTGATATTGGTGACGAGGTTTTTCGCTTTTTCTAATGCTTCAGGTGTTTTAGCCAATTGCTCGGTTAGGTCATTCACACCAGAAAGGTTGCCTGTGAATACCCCACTCACGGCACTTCCAATTTCGGCTATTGCTTTGAATATAGCTAGAGCCGCATTGAGTTGTTGTTGGGTTTTCCAATTCTCGACACCAACTAAATAAGTGGTTCTTGAACTGAGAGTGACCAGTTCTTGTGCTTTATATTGGCTATCGACCTCGGTCAGGCTATCGCCTATCTTGTCTATGTTGGATTGGGTTTGTGTGATGATCGAACTCTGAGCGCGTAGAACGTCTTCGATGTTGGCGAGTGCTAACTTGGCGGCTTCAATCTTGTCTTCAATGACCGTGTTTCTATCTTGAATAATGTCCCATTGAGTTTGATACGCGATCATAGCGTTCAAATAGGCTTCGTATTTATCTTGATATAACACCTTGTCGAGATAAGGAACGTAATTGCTCTCTTTGGTGCTGAAGCTAATGAATTGCTTGAACGCGACCGTTTGTAGGTAAAGGTCGGAAAGAATCGGATCGTCTTCAACCACTGAACCTGAGTAACGCAAGCTCTGTTCAATCCAGTTGATGAGGTCGAGGCTAAGCTTTGGGTTGGTATCGTATAAGCTGGCTGCCATATCAAACGAGCGATTAACAATGTCTGTAAAAGGTTCAGTAGCCAGTTTCATTTGCCCAGTAATGTTCGAGTCAATGGTCGTTCTTCGGTAGTGTTCTCCTGCCAATACCACGGACTCGCCATCACCAGTTTTTCCTGTTAGGGCGTCTCGTGTAATGCTGCCATCGCTTTGGAAAGCGAGCACATTAATGGGTGTTTCTATTTCGCCGGCAATCACAGAAATTGAGGCTGCAGAGCCTTGCTGTCCGAGCACAAACGTCGGCGTGCCTTGGCCAACGATTTTTCGCGCAAAAATAAGGATGTTTTGGTTGTTTACAAGCAAGTTGAAATTCTCTGGAATTTCAATGGTATCTGCAAAAACGACGATTTTTGAGGGTTGAGTGACGTAAAGGTTTTGTTCTGCTATCCAATCACTGAGGTTGATGTGTAAATCGGATGTGGAACGAGATAGAACGCCGACATCGGAATAGGCCGATTGAACCCAAGTTGGGTATTCGGTTGAATTGGGTAAATTGTTCAGTTCAAGCCAATCGCTAGAAAAAGCCTGTGGAGAGAATGAAAGAGAAATAATAATAGGTAGAAGTCTCATATTGATGTCCTGTCGAAATTAGTATTTGCCAAATTTTGGGTAGCAGAAGCCAGCACCTTAATTTTGATAAGGTGTGGCTTTCTGTTAGGGATATATTTTTGGCTATTGCGTTATATTTTTTGTGTTTTTATATGATCGAGAGGTCTATGGACTATTCCATTTCTTGGATATATGCATTGTTTGCGAACGCTTTTGCTTTCTCACTAATATTACTCCAGTTACTTTCTGCAACCGTTGTATTGGCAAGAGCGCCTATTGCGCCTAGCATTGCGTCGTCTTTCATGATGTCTGCATTATTCTGGGCTTGTTCTAAGGCAACGAGCAGTGAAGTAAAGTCGGCATTCATTTTCTGCCAATTTAGTTTCAGCTTATTAATATGTGGAATCGCATTTTCTATTTGTTGAGAAATCATATCGATACTCTCTGAAGAGCGATGATAAGAGTTATATATTTTCTGCGTATAAGTTAATTGGTCTTGAAGCTCTTTTACTTCACTTTGTAATTCGTTACGAAGCTTACGCGCTTTTTCTGCTTTATCGCCGTATACACCCATGATTGGTCCTGCAACCAGAGGGAACCATGCATAAGTTACTGCGGTAGAGGCGACCGTAACATAGTGAGTGTAGTCTTTGTTGAGTTGAGTGATACGTGCATTGATGTCATTCACTCGTTGTTGAAGCGCGCTGCCATCATCGCTTAGGTAACCGTTGTGAGTGCTTTCTAATACATCTAACTGCAATTTTTGTGTATCTAATGTAGCTGAAAATTCTAATAGGTTACCGCCAACGTCAGACACTTCTTGTTGGTATCTCATGGAAAAACTCTGCAGGCTTTTCAGGTAAGCGATCGCCACCTTTCTATTGCGTTCTACCGCTTCGATATCTTCCGGGAGCGGCGAGAATGCTTTGGCCAGCATTTCATTCAAAGCATCGCTAAGCGGGTTAAGCATGTAGTCTTTAATTTGGACGTAATTGGCCAAGCTTAATGAAAGGCCAACGATGCTTGGATAAAGATCTTTTTTCCAATAGAAGGCGGTATCGTGAATATTTGAGTATTGCTGAACCAGTGCTTGGAAATTAGAGAAAGGAATGTCGTTAGGAATACTTAAAGTAGATTTCATACTGGCTTCTGTCACCGGCAGCGCTAAAGCGCCTTCGACATACGCTTGGATTTGATACCACTCTTGTTGCTTAAGAATAAAGTTGTCAGTCTCTAGATCGATAAAGACCCCATTTTCACCGATGATTGTGTCGTAGGTGACTTGAGGTATGTTTTGTTCAGCTGACGCTTGGTTGATTTGAACTGGAGCTGCTTGAGAAGTGAGTGCAAAAGAGGAAAGTAGCCCAATCGAAATCGAAGATAATACGAGTGTTTTTGTGATTTTTTTCATTATTTAGCCCTGTTAGATTTGTTATTAGCTTTTTGCAAAGTCAATAATCCCCCTACCATTTAGATGGTATTTTTAAATATTTATGAAGGGTTATTGAATATTTTAATATTGTTATTTTTGTGATTATTTTTGTTCTTTAAAACTAACCTCTTTAATGTGTTTTTTGTTTTTATAAGATTTGGCCAATCTATAGCAGATTTATAATGAAAAGTTCTATTTAGGTCACACATTTGGATTCATATTGATCGTTTGTTGATCTATTGAATTTAATGATATTTGAATCATTAGTTTTGGTTCTTTTGTCAGGCTAGGTATGGAAAGGTCTCGAGAGGTTTTCATTCTATTCATAAAGGTGGTAAGTGATAAAAATATAATTATCGCCATTATTCGTATTATTACTAAATCTGTTGATTAATTTGATGAATATATAAATAGAACGAACGTTTTAAATTTGATCTGTGCCAAATAATGTACGGGTGATTTGATATTTACCTAAGGGGTTATGAGTGATTTTTTATTAGTGAATGTTTTATTAGTCAATCTTATATTAGATAGAGTTAAATTAGGTTTTCTTTAATTATTAGCGGTTTATGTTTTTGGTATATTGAGTCGAAATTAATTAGGAAATAGATTGATAAATAGACTGAGAGGCATCAGGTTTACATTTTTTTGGGATGATTTGGGATGATTTGGGATGATTTGCGGGTGTTTTCGAATCATTGCGGACGTTTATGGAGGTTTGCCCATCAAAGCCACTCGCTTTGGCTTGCAGTGTTTGATGGGCAAGTGTTTCAACTAATGGTTATTCATCGCTAACTTACCAAGTTTCATCGCAGCGGCGTGGTGACGGTGCATCAGTTGCTCCATGTCTACGCCAATAACGGCACCATCATTAACTCGCCATTTTCCGGCTACCATCACTTTATCCGCTTGTTGAGCACCACAAAGTAGTAATGCAGCGAGTGGATCGTGGCTGCCAGAGAAACGAATATCATCGAGTTTGAACATTGCGATGTCGGCTTGTTTGCCAACCTCTAGCGTACCAATGTCGGTTCTACCCATTGCGGCGGCAGAGCCTGACGTTGCCCAGCGCAGTGCGTCGAAGTGTGAAACATTGGCAGAGCCATATTGCAGGCGCTGTAGATACATCGCCATGCGCACTTCAGCAATCATATTTGAGCCGTCATTGGAGGCCGAACCATCCACACCCAGTCCGACTTTTACGCCTGCTGCTTCAAGGTCGTTGTTCTTACAAATACCAGAAGCCAGCATCATGTTGGACGTCGGACAGTGGCTGATACCAATTCCCGCTTTACCCAAGCGCTTGATCTCTTCTGGATTGAAGTGAATACCATGAGCGAGCCAAGTTCGTTCATTCAGCCAACCGACATCTTCTAGGTAATCAACTGGGCGCAGGCCAAACTTCTCGATACAGAAGTCCTCCTCATCGAGCGTTTCACATAAGTGCGTGTGCATCATTACGTTTTCACGTTCGCTGATCTTGGCGGTTTCTTTCATCAGGTCTGTAGTGACCGAGAATGGCGAACAAGGCGCGAGCGCGATTTGGATCATCGCCCCTTCATCACGCTGGTGGTAATCGCGAATCAAGCGTTGGCTGTCATCAATGATGGTCTGTTCGGTTTGAATGGTGTGTCGTGGAGGTAGTCCACCTTCATCTTCCCCAAGGCTCATGGAACCGCGAGTGAATATCGCTCTTACGCCCAATTTCTCTGCCGCCTCGACTTGTAAATCGATGGCGTGTTCTAGTCCGTTTGGCAGCAAGTAATGATGATCCGACGCAGTGGTACAGCCCGACATCATTAACTCGACCAGCGCCAACTCTGTAGCAAGGCTCATCATCTCAGAGTCGAGATTGGCCCAAACAGGATAGAGGCTTTGTAGCCAATGGAAGAGCTCTTTATTGAGTGCGCCGGGGTAGGCTCGCGTTAGGGTTTGATAGAAGTGGTGGTGCGCATTGATAAGCCCCGGGGTCACAACATGACGAGAGGCGTCGACGCTGTAATCTACGGGTAAAGTTGGCTCTTTGTGTTTGCCAACCAGCTCAATGATTTTATTACCTTTAATGACAATACCGCCTTCTGCATCAGCCAGCGAGCCAGTGTAGTTTGCGAGAGGATTCTTAATCCAGATGGTTTCCATTCATAGTAGTCCTTAGCCATCTCAGCCTTTTCAGGGAAGAGGGTCTTTATTGGTATTTGCTGTTGATAGATAAATTCGAATCAGGGGCGTTAAAACGTTCAATGTTTTAATCATTCCCTGATTCTGTGAAAATTGGTTTTACGTTAGTTCGAGAATCAGTTAATTCGCTTTGGGCTCAGGGTTTTCTGATGCCGCTTGAACATCTGTTTCTGTACTTGCTTGTTGAATCTCTAATTGCTCGTCTGAGTGTAGTTCTTCTTCAGCCTGTTCTTTCATTTCTAGCTCAACTTGCGCTTGGCTCTCGGCCAACGCTTCTTGCTCTTCGGCTCGTGAAGATTTCGGCAACACAAGGTTTAGCAGAACCGTCATGATGGTGCCTGTGGTAATGCCAGAATGAAGAAAGTTCGCTAGATCATGCGGCAAGTGTTGCAGCAATCTTGGTTCGAAAGTTACGGCCAAGCCAGACGCCAAACCGACACAGATTACCAAGGCATTTCGTTTGGTATCTGCGGCTTTTATCAACATGCGGATGCCCGCGTAGGCAATCATACCGAACATCACGAAACCTACACCACCTAGAACAGGTTTCGGAATCGTGACGGCAATTGCGGCTAATTTCGGGAATAAACCGCCTAAAATTAGTAAACCGCCTGTTGCAGCCACTACATAGCGACTTGCTACCCCTGTAATACCCACAATACCGACGTTTTGGCTGAATGACGCCAGTGGCATTGCCGTTAAAATGGAAGACAAGGTACTACCAAGGCCATCGCCCAATAGACCACGTTTTAAGTCTTTACCGCTGACTTGGGTTTGGCAGTTGTTACCCAATGCCATGAAGTCACCCGTTGCTTCGGCGATAACCACGATGTACACCAAACTCATACTGATGATGGCACTCGCAGAAAAGGTAAAGCCGTACTTGAAAGGTTCAGGACCACCCACCCAAGCCGCAGAGCTGATTTGCTCAAGGTCGACCATGCCGAGCGATAGCGCCACAATATAGCCGCCCGCTAAACCAATCACGATGGCCGAAGCGGCAACCGCGCCTTTACAGTAAACCGATACGCCAACCACAATCCCCAAAGAGACCAGTGCTAGAAACAGCTTTGGTAGTGTAGCGAATTGTTCCGTATTGGCTGGCGAGTCTCCGACCCAATTCATGGCAACCGGTAAAATGGTTAAGCCGATTAGGGTAACCACAACACCACTTACCACGGTTGGGAACAGTTTCCGAACCTTGTCCATATAGAAGCTGGCACCAATCACGACAAACGAGCCGATCAACGCCGAGCCCATGATCGCGGCGACGCCACCTTCGTTACCGATCGAAATCGCCACACCTAAAAAGGCAAAGCTTGAGCCCATCACAACGGGTAGTCGAATGCCGACAGGGCCGAAACCAAGGCATTGAGCGACGGTCACAATACCTGACGCTAGTAGCGCAGCATTGATCAGCGAGACGATCTCTGTGTTAGGTAGGCCGATAGAAGCACCGACAATGAGGGGAACAGCTACAATGCCACCAATCGAGGCGAGCATGTGCTGTAATGCGAGTAGGAAGGTTAAGCCGTGAGGCGGTCTTTCATTTAGGGTGTACAGAAGTTTCATTTGATATTCCTCTGCCTGCGTTTCCGTTTACAGGCGATTGGCGGTCAAATAATGACTTCTACAAACTGCGTAGGGTCATAAAAAAGGTGCACTAACCGAGCGGAATGCGTCTGCACTCCGCTGATTAGCACTATTAGCTTTTTCTTAAAAATGTTGTTCTAGCATGTGTCTTGATAGCTTGGCTTGTGAACAAATCAAGCACTCATTCTTGAGCCATCTCTAAATGACCGAATGTCTAAGCGACGGCTCAAGAACGATTTGATTAACCGATGAACACGAGCTTCGCGACAAAAATCGCGGCTAGGAAGTACATCGAAATTGATACGTCTTTTGTTTTGCCTGTCGCCAATTTCAATACCGTGTAGGTAATGAAACCCAGTGCGATACCATTTGCGATAGAGAAGGTCAGAGGCATCATCAGGGCAGTAATAGCTGCAGGTGCACCGTTGGTGAAGTCTTTCCAATCAACGTGTTGCATGCTGCTCATCATTACGAACGCTACGTAAATCAGCGCGCCAGAGGTTGCGTAAGCGGGGATCATGCCTGCAAGTGGCGATAGAAAAATCGCCGCTAAGAACAACACGCCAACCACAATTGCAGATAGGCCAGTTCGCGCGCCTGCTGCAACGCCTGCGGCACTTTCTACATAACTGGTGACTGGTGGACAACCCACACACGCACCTGCCACGCTTGAGATACTGTCGGCTTTCAGTGCTTTGCTTAGTCCTTCGATCTTGCCTGTCTCAGGGTTCGTCAGATTTGCACGCTCAGCCACGCCCATCAAAGTACCTGCGGTATCGAACATGTTGACGAAAAGGAAAGCCAAGATAACGCTGATCATCGAAACATCAAGCGCACCCATAATGTCCATTTTAAGGAACGTAGGCGCTAAACTTGGTGGAGCAGCGAAGAAGCCGTTGTAATGCACTAAGCCAAGCATCATGCCGACCAGAGTCACACTCAAAATTCCGATTAACACGGCACCAAATATTTTACGCTCACTGAGTACCGCGATGATCAAGAAGGCGATAGCGGCCAGTAGAGCTTCAGGTTTAGTAAAATCCCCTAAAGAAACCAAAGTCGCTGGATTTTCGACGACGATGCCCGCTGTTTTAAGGCCAATTAGACCTAAAAATAGGCCAACACCCGCTGTCATGGCATAACGCAGACTCACCGGAATACTTTCGATTATCCATTGGCGAACCTTGTAGAAACTCATCCCGACGAACAAGATGCCGGAGATAAACACTGCACCCAACGCCACTTCCCAGGTGTAGCCCATTTCGCTTACTACCGTGAATGAGAAGAAGGCATTCAAGCCCATGCCCGGTGCAAGGCCGACAGGCCAGTTCGCAAATAGCCCCATTAACAAACAACCGATCGCAGCACCAATACAAGTCGCGACAAATACCGCTCCTGCATCCATGCCTGACGCAGCCATAATTTGTGGGTTAACGAAGATAATGTAAGCCATAGTGGCGAAGGTAGTCACACCCCCCATTAATTCATCTTTCACGCTGCTTCCGTGGGCCTTAATTTTAAAGAGTTTCTCTAAAATTCCGTTATTCGCGTCTTGGTTGAGTATTTCTGTTTTACTCTCACTCATGTCAGCAAGTCCTTTTATGTTGTGATCCATTTATTGAATACAGCGAGATTTCAATATTAAGTTTTAAGGTTTTTTCCTAGCCGTTATTTCTTTAGTTATCTGTTGTTTAGTCATCAACTCTCTAACTAATAACGTTGTTAGTATTTTTATATGAGCGTGTTTAGTGAGCGCGCATCATTTTAGATACACGCACGAATCTGTTTATTATTCGATGGTTGAGCCTAGTTCGAAGTTCTAGGTCACGGGACTAACTGCCCCGATAGGTGGAGAAACTGTACGGCGAGACGAGAAGAGGAACGTGATAATGCGCTTCTGGATCATCTAAGCCGAAACGAATAACCACATCGTCTAGGAAAGGTACGCCATCCAATTCCACACCTTTGCTTTTGTAATAATCCGCAACGTAGAACACCAATTGATATTTCCCCGGTCGGAAATCATTCCCTGCCAGAATCGGCGCATCGGTTCGGCCATCGGAGTTGGTGATCACCGTCGCCAGCTTTTCTGTTGAGTCTTCATTGACCTTATAAAGCTCTACTTTGATCTCTGTGCCCGGTAAGCCGTGCGTGGTGTCTAATACGTGTGTTGTTAATCTTCCCATAGTCCTTTAATAGCGCTTTTGGCGCTCCTCTGTTCCGTGGTTTATCTGTCTGTTTCGACCTTGCAGAGAATGCAACTGGTCACTTTGTTATCACTAACTATGTACGAACTGTACACAATTAGTAAAGCTAATTGTTGGAAAAATGTTAACCATTGTATCGTTTTTTCTGAATTTATAGATCTTGATTATCGTTTTTTTACGAGTATTGATTTGGATAAGTTGTTGTTTTTAAATGGTAATGTTGCGCAAATTTAACTTGAATAACAAAATCTTTACATTGAGATAAATAATTGTATACAATAAATGTACAGGGGTAAGGTTGCTCTGTTTATCGAGAATCCATTTGGTTGAATCATTTGGTGACTCACTTAAAGAGCGGCTAAGCCAACCACTTATGTTAGGAGTACTTGGATGAATAAGGATTATTCAAGAAATTTGATCGGTTACGGAGCTAACCCTCCAAACCCTCAATGGCCAGGTAATGCGCGCGTCGCGGTTTCTTTTGTATTGAACTATGAAGAGGGCGGTGAGCGTTGTTTGTTACATGGAGACGACGAGTCTGAAGCTTTTCTTTCAGAGATCCCGTCAGCACAGCCGATCAAAGGCGAACGTCACATGAGCATGGAATCCATTTATGAATATGGTAGCCGTGCGGGTGTATGGCGTGTTCTTCGCTTGTTCGATGAATATGAAATTCCATTGACCGTCTTTGCGGTTGCTATGGCGATTGAGCGTCATCCAGACGTTGCTAAAGCCATGGTCGAAGCAGGCCACGAAATCTGTAGCCACGGTTATCGCTGGATAGACTATCAATACATTGATGAGTCTGAAGAGCGCGACCACATGACCAAAGCGATCGAGATCATCCAGCAAGTGACGGGGCAACGCCCGCAAGGTTGGTATACAGGTCGAACGGGTCCAAATACGCGTCGCTTAGTCGCAGAAGAAGGCGGCTTTCTTTACGACTCAGATGCCTATGATGATGACTTGCCTTATTGGCACACCGAAACCGGTCATCCACAACTGGTGATCCCATACACACTTGATGTGAACGACATGCGTTTTTCAACCGCGCAAGGCTTTAACTCGGGTGAGCAGTTCTTCCAATATCTAAAAGATACGTTTGACACCCTTTATATGGAAGGCGAAACCGCACCGAAAATGATGTCGGTTGGGTTGCATTGTCGTCTGATTGGTCGCCCCGGTCGTATTGCTGCATTAAGACGTTTCTTAGATTACGTAAAACAGCACGACAGCGTGTGGTTATGTCGTCGAATCGATATCGCCAACCACTGGCACCAACATCATCCATATCAACTAAATAACGCTAATCATCAACAGCAAAAGTAGCAGTGAAGCAAGGAGGCTTAACGTGACTGAATTTCGATTATGCCAACCAACAACCATGGACCGCGATACGTTTGTCGCTCATTTTGCTGACGTCTACGAACACAGCCCGTGGGTTGCAGAACTGGTGTATGACCAAGGTTTGAATGCCGAAGACGACCATATCGAGAATCTTCATCTGAAAATGGCATCGACCTTGTTAAGTGCAGACCAAGGCAAACAGTTGGCTTTGATCAATGCTCACCCGGATTTAGCCGGTCGAGCAGCAGTAAACGGCGAACTCACAGAGTCGTCGACTAAAGAACAAGCGGGGGCGGGCATCGACCAGTGCAACGCCGAAGAATTTGAAAAATTCACTTCTTATAACAACAGCTACAAAAGTCGCTTCAATTTCCCTTTTATCATGGCGGTGAAGGGAGCCAATCGTTACCAAATTCTTGAGTCGTTCGAGATGCGATTAGGAAATGATAGTGAAACTGAGTTTGCTACGGCGATTCAAGAGATCAACAAGATCGCGATGTTTCGTCTCTGGGATATGTAAGTTAACGGAGTTAACAGCTATCTCAGCCCAGTCTTAGTGCGTTAAATTTTTGATTTGTAAAAACATAAGCCACTAAGCTCTCATTTTATTATTACTTGATTAATTTCATAGGATTACACGGACATGACCCATAAATTTGAACAGTACATAAACCTTGCAGACGAAAAACTCGGCGCAGAAGCTACCTTCGCAACCGACGATTTTTTCGCGGATAAAAGCCGTCTACTCAGCCACGCAGCGCCAGAGTGGAAAGACGACTTATACGACGATAACGGCAAGTGGATGGACGGTTGGGAAAGCAGACGTAAACGCGGCGAAGGTTACGACTATTGTGTTGTTCGCCTTGGCCTAGCTGGCACCATTGCTGGCGTTGATATTGATACCTCATTCTTCACAGGTAACTTCCCACCTTCGGCATCAATTGACGCGTGTTATTCACCACAAGGTGAACCAACTGACTCAACAGAGTGGCAAGAAATTCTGCCTTCAATGGCACTACAGGGTGATCACCATCATCTTGAAGCAATCGAAAGTGACCAAGTATTTACGCACCTACGTTTGAACATCTATCCAGACGGCGGTGTCGCGCGCTTACGTGTTTATGGCCGACCAAGTGTGGATTGGGAAGCAATTGATTCTCAGCAACAAGTCGACCTAGCATCGGTTGAACACGGTGGCCGAGCATTGGCATGTAGCGATGAGCACTACGGCAACAAAGCCAACATCTTAGGTCCAGGCCGCGGTGAAAACATGGGTGACGGTTGGGAAACAGCGCGTCGTCGTACACCGGGTAATGACTGGGTTATCGTGGCACTAGGTCATCCAGGTAACATCGAACGCATCGTCGTTGATACGGCCCACTTCAAAGGTAACTACCCAGACAGCTGCTCAATTCAAGCCGCTTACGTGAAAGGCGGTACCGACGACCAAGTAGAAACACAAAGCCTATTCTGGCGTGAACTGCTACCTGCACAAAAGCTGCAAGCGCACGAGATTCACGAATTCATTTCTGAGGTAAACGACCTTGGTGCAATTACCCACGTACGTGCAAACATATTCCCAGATGGTGGTATCAGCCGTTTGCGTCTGTTTGGTACGAAGGCGAAATAGGTAAGGAAATCGATATGAGTAATGGAATACGTCGTTTATCCATCGAACCGTTAACCAAGCAGGCTTTTGCAGAGTTTGGCGATGTTATCGAGTCCGATAATAGTGATTTCTTCATGATCAACAGTGGATCAACACGTCGCTACCACAAGCTAGCGACAACGGATGTGCAAGACCAAGACGGAGAAGCGATCATCAGCATCTTCCAAGCCACACCGTTGAGCTACCCACTGACCATCAAAATGTTAGAGCGCCATCCGCTTGGCTCTCAAGCATTCATTCCATTACTTGGTCAACCCTATTTAATTGTTGTTGCGCCAAAAGGCGACGATCCAACATTAGCCAATAGCCGAGCTTTCTTGAGCAACGGCCGTCAAGGAGTGAACTATCACAAAGGGGTGTGGCATCACCCAGTTCTTGCGCTTACTGATCAAGACCAGTTCTTGATCGTCGATAGAGGCGGCGAAGGGCACAATTGTGATGAAGTTTATTTCGACAGCGATCGAGTGGCATTGCATTTGGACGATCTGCCAACGGACGACAATAAGGAAGAGCAACGCTTAGCTAAAGCGTTGTGATACAGGAGTTTATTATGGATCCGCATATTACAGAGTGGTTGAATTTAGCAATACGCTGGGCTCACATGATTGTTGGTGTTGCGTGGATAGGCGCATCATTTTACTTTGTTTGGTTAGAGAACAACCTTAATCGAGTAAACCCAAAAACGGGCCTTTCAGGCGACTTGTGGGCGATTCACGGTGGTGGTATTTATCACCTAGAGAAGTACAAACTTGCGCCCCCAGAGATGCCAGAGCACCTGCACTGGTTCAAATGGGAAGCCTACTTCACGTGGATCACCGGTGTGTGTCTACTGGGTGTGGTTTACTACCTTAACGCTGAGATTTACCTGATCGCACCGGGCTCTGGCCTTGATTCAACAACGGCAATCGCGATTGGTATTGGTTCATTTGTTGCTGGTTGGTTTATCTACGACTTACTGTGTGACTCACCATTAGGTAAAACCCCCGTGTTGCTTGGTGTTGTGCTGTTTGTGCTGCTCGTCGCTGCGACATATGGCTTAACCCAAGTGTTCAGTGGCCGTGGTGCTTACATCCACGTGGGTGCCATCATTGGTACCATCATGGTGGGTAACGTATTCCGCGTTATCATGCCTGCACAGCGCAACTTGGTGAAAGCGATTGAAGAGAAGCGTGAACCGGATCCGGCATTGCCAGCGAAAGGTTTACTACGTTCTCGTCACAACAACTACATGACACTGCCAGTGCTGTTCATCATGATCAGTAACCACTTCCCAAGCACTTATGGCTCGGAATACAACTGGTTGATTCTTGCTGGCCTAGCGATCTTTAGCATCTTGGTGCGTCACTACTTCAACACCCGTCACGGTAGTCAGAAGTTTGCATGGACAGTACCTGTAGCGGCATTGGGTATGATCACGCTTGCGTTTGTGACCTCACCTTATGCGAAAAAGCAGATGACTCCGGTTGTGCAAGCACCTGTGGTTCAAGAAGTGCAAGTAAGCGCGACGGAATCGGCGACAGAAGAGGCTGTTTCGAACAGCACAGCTTCAACGACAGCTAGTTCTCAAGTTGCACCTGCAGATCACGCAATGCAAACGGCTAGCGCAGGTGTAAGCTTTGAAACCATTAACAAAGTCATTCAAGAGCGCTGTTCTGTGTGTCATTCATCAACCCCAAGCCACGCCGCTTTTGCTGCTGCGCCAGCCGGTGTGATGTTTGATACGCCAGAAGAGATCAAAGCCAACGTACCTAGGATTGTTGCTCAAACCGTAACAACTAAGGTGATGCCGCTCGGCAACATGACTCAAATGACCGACGAAGAACGCGCACTCATCGGCACTTGGGTAGAGCAAGGCGCTACGCTTCAATAGCAGTACTTTGTAATAGCAGTACTTTGCAATAACAGTACTCAGTATCCTTTACCTAAGAGCATGAGTCTTAGGTGAGGCTTGGGGAGAGTTTGGTTTCGGGCACGCGCCAAACTCATCCCACCCTGTTTCCCCGGTTCCTATAACCGGGGCTTTTTGTTTTTTGTATACTTCTATTACACCTTACCTTTAGTGTTAAATTTAACACTAATTAAGTGATTTTCTGTGTTGATACTCACCATTACGAATAATTTCCTACTTTTCTTACTAATACCATGCAATAAATAAGGTGTTTATAAATTATAATTTCCGGCGGCTTTGTTGCGTAATTCAATGGAACTAAATCAAGAGCCTACGATCTGATCAGCTACGTTCACTCCTTCTCGTAGCTCTATGCCTAAACCTCGTTACAAAACAACCAACTGGAAGCAATACAACCAATCACTTATTAACCGTGGCTCTCTGACCTTTTGGATTGATGAAGAGGCAATAAACGGGTGGGCGCAAAGCAAACAGAGTAAGCGCGGGAGGCCACGTCGGTTCAGCGATTTAGCTATCACGACAGCGCTCATGGTGAAACGAGTTTTTTCTATGCCACTGAGAGCTCTGCAAGGGTTTATCGACTCAATATTTAGGCTTGCCCATGTTCCATTAAGTTGTCCGCATTACACCTGCATCAGTCGTAGAGCAAAGCAAGTTGAGGTCTCATTTAAGACTAAAGCGAGAGGAGCAATACAGCACCTGGCCATTGATGCAACTGGCCTAAAGGTTTATGGCGAAGGTGAATGGAAAGTCAAAAAACACGGGACAGATGGCAAGCGTAGAGTTTGGCGAAAGCTGCATATTGCCGTTGATACAAGCACTCATGAAATTATCGCAGCCGAGCTAAGTTTATCGACGGTTACAGATGGAGAAGTCCTCCCGAACTTACTGAAACAAACACGCCGAAGTATCCTTGAGGTGTCTGGTGATGGAGCTTACGACACGAGATTGTGTCATGCTGCTATTAAGAGTAAGGGAGCCATTGCGCTTATTCCCCCAAGAGAAGGGGCAGCCTTCTGGGAGCGTGGTCATCCTCGAAACCTCGCCGTGGGTTGCCAGAAGTTATACGGCTCAAATAAGTATTGGAAAGAGCGGTATGGGTACCACAGACGTTCACTATCAGAAACAGCGATGTATCGAGTTAAACAGTTACTAGGAGGACGATTGAGCTTAAGACATTACAATGCGCAGGTGGGTGAGACTTACGCGATGATAAAAGCGTTGAACAAGCTTACTGGGTTAGGTATGCCTGAAACTTGTCGTATTGACTAAGAAACACACGAAATGGGGTAGCTCTATCTATAAATTTAATTACGCAACAAAGCCCCTCATACTCAGAAAAGTGTTTATGAAGTCAATACGGGGAATAAAATCAAAACCCAACTTGATGTTCTTTTAGTTAGTGCAGAAAATGCAATTCGCTCGTCTGGAGCTGATTTCCATATCATCGGTTTTGACGACAATAAAGTATGACGCTAAAAGCACCGAGGTTTTAACTTTGGTGCTCTCTTCAAGTTTCAATATATTGTGACTTTCTAGTTAACCTTGATTTATAAGTTGGAAGCCTGCATAAGATACTTGATATGAAACTCTACCCGTGGCATTTTCTGTTCCAAATTGACTTTAATTAGGACAGAAAATGGAAGACTTGATAGTCGCGTATTTTAGGGCATTAAGCGCATTCTTCAGATATATGTTTCAGTCGCTCGTGATCGAATTTATTGGTTACGGCTCTGGTTGGATAGTTTGTAAAGTATTCACATTAGGACGCTTCCCTTCATTTACTCCAACTGAAAAAGAGCGAACCAGAATCTCTTATATCGGTGCGATTAGCATCGCACTATTTCTGTTAGCCATCGGTGTGTTCAATAGCTTTTAATGCTTAGAGCCAGTCATAGAAGCGAGTAAGTATGAAATTCTACCCTGCTGAACAATACCAAACTGCTTGTCATGAAATGTTTGCTCGATATGAGCGTGACATCAGAAAGCTGATACCTAATGCGAGAGTCGAGCATGTAGGCGCATCTTCGATTCCATCAGCCGTATCTAAGGGCGATTTAGATATATTCGTTGGAGTTGAGCTTGGCGAACTTGAGGATGCTATAGAGCGACTTACAACACTCGGCTTTACAGAGAAACTCGATACGTTAAGAACACCCGAACTGTGTATGTTGGAATCAACATCCGTTGAGGATGTGGCCTTGCAAGTGGTCACTAATGGTTCTGAGTTTGAATGCTTTCTAACGTTTCGTGACAAGCTACGTGTGAATCCGGCATTAGTGGAGCAATACAATACTCTCAAATTGGCTTATGAAGGCTGGCCTCAAGATGAATACCGTGAAAAAAAGTCTGACTTTATCGAGCATGTGCTGGCTGTGAAATAGCAACAGTGCCCCTGATATCTCATTTTTTTAACTAACAAAAGTCTTATTAATACAGAGTGTTAAGCAAAAACAACGAGCCTCTGAAGATTTACCCTCTTAAATTTCCTTCAAACTGTCTTACCACGTTTTAATAGCTTAAATTTACGCAACTAAGCTCACATATATTGCATGGGGCATTAATGGATGTATTGGTTTGTGTTATGTTTCGCGTGATTTTATAAAGCGTAACTTATCTATTGAAAGCAAAGTGTTTTCTTTTCGGATTAATTTCAAGATTTGTCTATCAGTACATCAACTTGGCGCTATCAAAAATCGATTCCTCTATGCCAATAATCAATACCACCTTAGGAAAAGACATGTCTGAAGTAATAGAAAACACCCCTGCAGTTATACTCTCGTCTCGATCGTCCCGAGTAGGGGCAAGTTTGATTGATGGCCTGATTGGTATCGCTATGATGACGCCAATTTTTCTCTATACCGATTATTTTCAAAAAATATTCGATACAGGGGAAATTGATATGACAGAACTACTTGTAGTCTCAGCTTACTGTTGGTTGGTGTTCTTTTTGTTACACGGATATTTGCTGCATAAGAAGGGGCAGACGATTGGTAAAAACCTTATGGAAATCGCGATTGTCGATATGGAAGGTAAACAAATAGGGTTATTCAATATAGTAGGCAAACGAATGATGCCGATGACAATCGCTACGTACATACCTGTAATTGGTCATTTTATAACGACGCTAGATTATCTGTTTGTTTTGCGTAAAGACAAACGTTGCCTACATGACTTAATCGCGGGCACTCAGGTTGTTAGTGTAGCGGTACCTAGAAGCCTAGATTTCAGTACTATCGAATAGAAATTCATAATCAAGCACTTACATACTTTAGGAACTTCATGATTCATAAGCTTTTCTCAGCCATTTCTATTTACAGGTATTTACCGAATAATATCTATTATTTAGCACTAGCTAGAATGATTCTGGGAATGGGTAACTTTATCGTTCCATTTTTAGTCTTACTGTTAACCGATAAGTTGGGTTATTCCGCAACAGTCGCAGGTTCCCTTGCCATGGGTGTGACGGGCTCTTACCTTTTAGGGAGCTTTTTAGGTGGGAGACTAGCCGATAGGTTGGGACATAAACGGGTCGTGGTGTTTGGCGAGTTTATGTGTGCTGTATTATTGATTATTTGTGGTTTCTTCGCCGATGCTCCGGTAGTCGTACCTGTGTTCTTGTTTTGTGCCTATTTCTTTGGCGGTTTAGCTTTACCCGCGAGTAATGCTTTAGTTGCCGATCTTTCTACTCCTCAGAATCGTGATGCAGTCATGTCATTGAGTTATCTAGCCTATAACTTTGGTTCAGCTCTTGGTCCTGTTATGGCTGGCTACTTGTTCTGGAATTACACCGACTGGATATTTTTCGGCAACGGTTTTGCTGCTCTTTTTTGTGTTTTTATTGTGGCTGCATTTGTGAAGTTGCAACCTGGAACGGAATCGACCAGCGAGAGTGAACTGGAACAGCCCGTTTCTGGTTCGGTTTGGTCAGTTTTAAAATCAAGGCCACGGCTTTTGTTGTTCACTTTTCTATGTGGATTACTGTGGTATTCGCTAAATCAAATGACTATGGCGAGTCCATTGTATTTGAGCCATGTGTTTGGAGAGCAAGGCCCAATTATTTTCGGGCAACTCATGACTTACGCTTGTGTTGTGGTGGTGCTGATTACGCCAATCTTAATGAAGTTCACGTCAAGTAAGGCTGAAACCGTAAGCCTTGCCTATGCAGGTTTTATGTTTGCCTTTGGTTATATGCTCGTCATGTTGTTTCCCAACATTCCTGTTCATTTTTTTGCTTGGCTATTTCTATCTGCGGGCGAGGTTCTTCTTTTGACAAAAGAGGGCATATATTTAGCAAACAACTCCCCTTCGAGTCATCGTGGACGCATTCAAGGCGTGCTCATTACCTTGCGAACGGTTTTCGTTATGCCTAGTTTTATCGTGATTGGCTACTTTATCGATGATTATGGGTACACTTTCACTTGGTTTAATGTGATCTTAATTTCAGTTGTTGGTGCCGTTGGTTTTTATCTTATGTCAGCTAAGGGGAAGCAATCTCCAGCGTTAGTCACCGAGTAGTTATTCGATTTACTAGCAAGTAGTATCTTTTAGTCACCAGAGGTAGGCTTATGATTACAATTAGAAAAGCGGCTGAGTCTGATGCTCAGGATATTTTCGATATTCGAAGTCGTGCCATTGTCGAGAAGTGCTCGGCTTATTACTCAGAAGAACAGCTGTCAATATGGACGCAGGGTGGAATGTCTGATGGATTCATAAGCGATGTAGTCCAAACCTTTCACGTTTCAGAAGTTGATGGTCGAGTGATTGGCAGCGGTAAGATCAACATCGAAACCGGTATGATTGATGCTATTTTTGTTGACCCTGACTTTGCAGGAAAAGGTGCAGCGAAGCAGATGTTGCAGTTCCTAGAAGAATTAGCGATTCAACACAACTTGCCGTTAATGAAGCTAGAATCGACCCTGAATGCTGCGGAATTTTATCGTTCGTGTGGTTTTGTCGGTGATGAACTTTCCACTTATCACTCTCCTAGAGGTATTAGCCTCGACTGCATCCCGATGGAAAAGCCGCTACTTGCTTAAATAAACAGCGCTAACCCCAATGGTTGGTGCTGTTTTTACTTTCCTCTTACACTCTTTTTTAATATCGAACCTAGTATCAAATTTCTCTTTGTTATACAGGCAAGTCTCTCATTATGAAGAACTTCTTCGATAGCGAACTCATGCTCTCTAGCTCCTTGAATTTCGTTTTGCTATCACTAGGGCTAACGTTCCTTTTTCATCTTCCGATTTGGTGTGGGTTCAACTTGAGCCGACGAAAGTGGAAGCTCATGGATTATTTATGGCCGTTCTTGGCGGGTATCGGCATGCTGGGTGCTGTTTCTGAAATTCGAGCATCGGTGGCTGGTGATTGGGTTGAAACCGAACAAACCAGAGCGGTGGCGATTTTAGAATCTGTTCAGCAGTTCTCTTTGGATAAGCTGCGAAGTGATATCTGCACCGGTCAACCATCTTTAGATAATCACGCTCAGCACCATGAAGCGTGTTTGTGGTATTTGAATACGGCGATCACGTTCAAAGATGTCGATTTCACCTTGTTACCCAACGCATCGGATTTTACGGTTCCTGCGCCTAGCGTGTCGCTGGTTGAAAGTGATGCAGTGTGGGTGGATGGTATGTTGAGTCAGTATGAGAAGCAGAAAAACCAGTACATAAAAACCAGAGAAGCGCAGGTGAAGCAGCCACTAGAAAGCATCTTTTGGTATGTGAGTCCTTACTTAGTGTGTTTTGCTATTGCTTTACGTTTGACGAAAGTGACCGCAGAGCTCAAATTAGATAAGTGCGCATAGTTTGAGTTCCTAGTACTTATTACTCAGATAGAAAAGGTGAAGTAATGAATGTGAGTGAGTTTTCTCGGTTGGCGGGTTTGTCTGCCCATACGCTTCGCTACTATGAAAAAATCGGCTTGCTGAAAAATGTTCAGCGGAACAGTAGCGGTCATCGAGTCTATACATCGAAGGATGTTACTTGGATTGAGTTTGTGAAGCGCTTAAAAGACACCGCAATGCCACTGGATGAGATTCTAGAATACGCAAAGCTAAGGGAGTTAGGGCCAGAATCGACTTCGCAGCGTCAAGTGTTACTTGAACAACATCAACAGAATTTGCGAGCCCATATCGAAGAGCAGCAAAAGCACATGGCAGCGTTGGAAGAAAAAATTAGTTTGTATCGAGATGGAAAAGTCCGTTGACTTAGAGTCGACTCTAACTTGTAAGGTGTTCCTGTGGATTATAAATACAGGAACAGACTTATGAATCAATCACGTTTCGACATTGGCTTAGAAAGACTTAATCACATAGACGGAGAAGCAGGGCAACAGGTTATCGAAAGCCTGCAAGACATTTGCCCTGATCTTGCCAAGTATACTATCGAGTATCCCTTCGGAGACATCTATTCACGCCCCGGTTTGGATTTAAAATCGCGAGAGATCGCGACCGTCGCTGCCCTTACCGCACTCGGTAATTGTGCTCCTCAACTTAAGGTGCATTTAAATGCGGCACTCAATGTCGGATGCAGCGAGGAAGAGGTTAAAGAAGTGATATTGCAGATGTCGGTCTACGCGGGATTCCCTTCGGCACTTAATGGCATGTTTGCTTTCAAGGAAGTGCTTGCTGAGAGAAACACAGTGTAAGAGAAACAAAAAATATAGTTTGAAAAAGGGAGCCTCAACTTGGCTAAGTTGTGCTCCCTTTTTATTTATTGGCTAAGTTTTAAAGGTCGTTAATCTGGAAGGTTCGCGGTTCTTTAAGGCGACAAAGACAGCGCGAATGATAGCAAGATCGGCAAGGTGACCACGCTCAGGAAGTTGCCAAACAACACCATAGACGCGACCTTGGGTGGCTCTACATTGAACCTTTCTGCAAACAGGTAGTTCATCACGGCGGGTGGCAGCATGGTGAACAGCACCATCATTTGCAGGTGCAGCGTTGGCAGCGGGATAAAGAAGTAGATGATGGTAAAGGCGATGGCCCCAGTAAATAGCGATTGAGCCGTGCACAATAAGCCGACTTTTAATCCGCTCAATCTCAAGTTGACCATTTGCGAACCCAGCGACAACAGCATGATAGGCACGGCTGCTTGGCCGAGTAGTGATGTGGCTTCGTAGATTGGGTTCCAAACACCAATTCCAGATAAGTTCAACGTCATCGCCAATGCAGCGGCTAAGAATATCGGCATCTTGAGGATCTGTTTTATCGGGTTGCCATCGCTTAATAGCGCCAAACCAACACTAATGTGCACGCAAGCTGACACCACAAACAGCAATACAGCAGGGGCTAATGCGCTCTCGCCAAAGGTATACGTGAACAGAGGAATCGCGAGGTTGCCACTGTTGCGAAACATGTGTGGCGGAGCCCAAGCTTTGAAGTTGAGCTTAAAAATCTTACAGATTGGAATCATCAACAATGCGGGCACCAACACCGCAACCAAAGAAGCGGTGATGAGTGGCAGTTGTTCTGTGTCGAGAGGCATGGTGGTCAGTGATGCAAACACCAAAGCAGGAATACAGACATCCATGTTAATGCGATTGATCGGTTTGAAATCGGGCTTGAGCCAACGACCCACCGCAAAGCCAGCACTGGCTAAAGCAAAAACGGGAAACAGAATGCTGACGACCTGTTCGAACATAGAATTCCTTTCTAGATTGGGTGCTTCCATTCAGCTGAGAAACGAATGTTTTAGAGCGACGCCAAACGAAGCATAAAGTCGATATGTATAAACATTAACCTATCAATATAATGACTTGGCGTCACCGAAGATCGTTGTCTGTGAGCGGTTAATTTATATTTCTTTGAATGAAGCACAAAAAAGACCAGTGGCATCAGCAACTGGTCTTTAAAGGCTAGATAAATCTGGATGGATTATTTAATAAACGACGGTTGTCGCTGTCTAGCGATTGTTACTCGGTTTTAAGCCTAACTAACGAGCTTTTTGTAATCTTTGAAATTCACGTCGTAGGCTTTTTCGCCATAGATGTAAGTCTCGCTGACGGTTCTGTCGTCACCCAAGCTCATCAACACGAATAGCTTCTCTTCAAGCTTGGTGGTTTGTTCCATTCTAAAGCGCATCAGCTGAGTTGCGTGTAGATCCAACACCACGAAATCCGCTTCTTTGCCCACTTCCAAGTTACCAATCTTGTCTTCTAAATGCAGCGAACGTGCACCGCCTAGTGTTGCCAAGAACAGCGACTTAGCCGGGTGCAACTTCTTATGCTGTAGCTGCATGATCTTGTACGCTTCACTCATTGTTTGCAGAATTGAGAAGCTAGTGCCTGCGCCTACATCAGTACCCACGCCGACACGAATACCGTGATCTTCCATCTCTGGTAATCGGAACAAACCCGAGCCTAAGAAAAGGTTAGAAGTCGGGCAGAAGGCGATGGCAGATTCAGTATCGGCAAGGCGTTTACATTCACAATCAGAAAGGTGAATACCATGAGCAAATACCGAACGTTTGTGCAGCAAGCCATAGTGGTCATACACATCTAGGTAGCTGTCGCGTTCTGGGAACAGCGATTTCACCCACTCGATCTCTTTCTCGTTTTCAGAAAGGTGAGTGTGCATGTACACGTCTGGGTATTCTTCTAGCAGTTTACCTACAGTAGCAAGTTGTTCTGGTGTGCTGGTTGGCGCAAAACGAGGTGTCACCGCGTAAAGCAAACGGCCGCGGTTATGCCACTTTTCGATCAGCTCTTTTGAGTCTGTATAGCCAGATTCTGGTGTGTCAGTCAGGTAATCAGGAGCATTGCGATCCATCAGCACCTTACCTGCGATCATGCGTAGGTTACGTTTCTCAGCTTCTTCAAAGAACACGTTAACCGACTCTTTGTGTACCGTGCCAAATACGAGTGCAGTGGTGGTGCCGTTGCTTGCCAATTCGTCTAGGAATAGCTTCGCCACTTTGTGTGCGTAAACTGGGTTTTTGAAGCGCTTTTCTTCTGGGAAGGTGTAGTTCTCTAACCAATCAAGAAGCTGCTCACCGTAAGACGCGATCATCCCTGTTTGAGGGTAGTGGATGTGCGTATCAATAAAGCCAGAGGTGATCAGCTTGTCTTTGTATTGTTTTACTTCGAGTGTTTTAGGTTGGCGAGCCAATACTTCGTCCGCATGGCCTAAGTCGACGACATGGCCGTTCTCAACCACTAAAACACCGTCTTCAAAATAGTCGTAAGACTCATCGATACCGACGTCTTTTGGGTCGGCGACGCTGTGTAAAATACTGGCGCGATAAGCTTTGCGTTGCGTTGTCATGTTTACTTCCTTTTAATGACTTCAGCGACTTTATGGCCGCTAAAGCTTTGCGACTTGTGTTAGGCGATCTTCTCTTCCAATGGTGGTTCGCCTACGTCGCTTGGTTGACTGTGTTGAACGGTCAAATCCTGATTTCGATATTGTTTGGTTGGGCGCTTTTGTTCAAGTGCTTGGCCTTGATAGTGTGCGATCAATTCACCCGCAACCGACACCGCAATTTCCGCGGGATGTTTGCCATTCACGGCACTAATACCAATCGGGCAAAGCATAGTTTCAATTTGTTCTTGGCTGTAGCCACGCTGCTCTAAGCGGAAGTCGAATTTCTTACGCTTCGTAAGCGAACCAATCATGCCAAAGTAACGGCTATCTTCACGGTCAATAATCGCTTTGGTTAGGTCGAAATCGAGCTGATGGTTGTGGGTCATCACAAGGTAATAACTGTTCGGTGGCATGTGTTTGACTTCACCGACTGGATCGTCGCTTACTAGCTTTTTCACACCGTGTGGCAGCGTTTCAGGGAATACTTCTTCACGTTCATCAATCCAGGTCACGCGGAAGGGTAGGGTTGCGACAATGTGCAGCAGCGCTTTGGCAACATGACCTGCGCCAAATAGCACAAGGTGGTTCTGCTGAGTGCCAATCGGCTCAAAGATTAACGTTGCCATTCCGCCACAACATTGGCCTAAGCGAGCACCGAGGTTGAAGCGTTCCACTTTGAGTGATTTCTCGCTGGCAATCAGCATCTCGCGAGCCATTTTAGTGGCCACATGTTCAAGGTGACCACCACCAATCGTAGCGATGATTCGGTCACGAGTGACAAGCATTTTGGTGCCCGCATCGCGTGGAACGGAACCTCTGTCTTCGAGCACCGTCACCATTACACATGGCTCGTAGTTCTCTTCCAGTTTTGCCAGTTCGTGAATCCAATTATCCTTAAACATATGTCCTCCTAAATCCCTTTTTATGCTTCCCAAGCTAAACGATCGATATGAGCCCTAAGCCGTTTCTGATTGAGCATCGACCGAAGTCGGAGCCGTTTCAGTGACTTCCTGAATCGCCATCAAGATACGTTCTGGCGTTGCAGGTGTGTTGAGCTTAGGAATCGCGCCATCGACAGCGACATAGCTAATGGCGTCTTTCAGTGCGCTCCACACCGACATTCCCAACATGAAAGGCGGTTCACCCACGGCTTTCGAGTTGAAGACGGTGTCTTCTGGGTTGTTACGGTTTTCTAAAAGGTGCGTTCTGAAATCAATTGGCATATCAGCAATCGCAGGGATCTTGTAACTTGCAGGGCCATTGGTCATCAAGCGGCCTTGCTGGTTCCACACCAACTCTTCCGTCGTTAACCAACCAACACCTTGCACAAAGCCACCTTCGACTTGGCCGATATCAATCGCAGGGTTCAATGAAGCGCCCACATCATGCAGAATATCGACACGCAGAATCTTGTTCTCGCCGGTTAAGGTATCGACGATAACCTCTGAACAAGAGGCACCATACGCGTAGTAGTAGAACGGACGACCGCGCGCTTTCTCGTGATCGTAATAGATCTTCGGCGTGCGGTAGAAGCCAGTGCTCGATAGCGAGATTTGGTTAAACCAAGCCAGTTCAACAAACGAGTTGAAGGTCATGATCTCATCGCGGATTTGCACCATGCCGTTCTTAAATACCACCTCTTCAGGCCACACTTTGAAGTGCGAGGAAGCGAAGTCAATCAGGCGCTGCTTAATGGTCATTGCGGCGTTTTGCGCGGCCTTACCGTTGAGGTCGGTGCCCGATGAGGCTGCGGTTGGTGATGTGTTCGGAACTTTGTCTGTGTTTGTAGCGGTGATCTGGATACGTTCGACATCGACTTGGAACTCCTGTGCAACGATTTGTGCCACTTTGATGTTCAAGCCTTGCCCCATTTCCGTACCACCGTGATTCAAATGAATACTGCCATCGGTGTAGATATGGATGAGCGCACCTGCTTGGTTCAAGAAAGTCGCAGTAAACGAGATACCGAATTTCACTGGCGTGATAGCAAGGCCTTTCTTCAAGATAGGGCTTTGCTTGTTGAACTCAGCGATGTCTTTACGACGGGCGTGATAGTCACTGCTGCGTTCAAGCTGTTCGGTTATCTCAGGTAAAAAGTTGTCTTCAACGGTTTGGTAGTAATGGGTCACGTTACGGCCTTCTCCGCCGTAGTAGTTCGCCTTACGTACTTCCAAAGGATCTTTTTTCAGGTAACGCGCAATCTCGTCCATGATGTGCTCAATGGTCATCATGCCTTGCGGGCCACCAAAGCCACGGTAAGCGGTATTCGATGCCGTGTTGGTTTTGCATCGATGACCGACCACAGTTGCATCACCTAGGTAATAGGCGTTGTCTGAGTGGAACATTGCGCGGTCGACGATAGAACTTGATAAGTCTGGCGAGTAACCACAGTTACCTGCAACGGTAATATCGGCACCTTGAATCACACCGTTGTCGTCAAAACCGACTGTGTATTGATTGTAGAACGGGTGGCGTTTACCGGTTTGCTGCATGTCTTCGTTACGCAGCAGACGCATTTTGGTAGGTCGACCTGTAAGGTGGGCAATAACCGCAGCCATACATGCTGGAGAGGCCGCTTGAGTCTCTTTACCACCAAAACCACCACCCATACGACGCATATCAATCACGACTTTGTGCATCGGTACGCCAATCACTTCCGCGACCAGTTTTTGAACCTCGGTCGGGTTTTGAGTCGAGGTGTACACGATCATGCCTCCGTCTTCGGTTGGCATCACGCTACTGATTTGAGTTTCTAGGTAGAAGTGCTCTTGGCCGCCGATCTCTAGGTCACCAGAGATCACGTGTTTCGCTTTTGCCAGTGCGGCTTTTGAGTCACCACGTTGTTGAGTGTGGCTTTCTGTTACGAAGTGCTCTTTCTCTAGTGCTTCTTTCACATCAAGGATGGCGGGTAGCTCTTCGTATTCAATAATGGCTGCATGTGCGGCTTTGCGTGCCGTCTCTAAATCGTTAGCTGCCACGGCAATTACAGGTTGGCCGTAATATTCTACTTTGCCATCGGCAAGCAGTGGGTCACCCGGAAGAATCGCACCGATATCCAGTTCGCCCGGTACGTCTTTCGCTTGAATGGCAATTGCCACGCCTTCGAATTCGTAACACGGAGATAGGTCTATTTTGGTGATGTTGGCGTGTGCTTGCGTGCTCAGGCGTGCGTATACGTGCAGCTGATTGGGGAACTCAAGACGGTCGTCAATGTATACCGCTTCGCCCGTGACTTGCTTGGCTGCACTGTCGTGTTTAACGCTTTTACCTACGCCAGTTTTTAGGTCTTGTTTTGCAATGGTAACCATCTCTTCGTGGGTCATCGCATTGCTCTTGTGACCAGAGGAATTTGATTTAGACATAAGACGTTACCCTTGTTTCGATTTGGTTGTTTTTGTTCTGTCGTTCAATGAAGTAGCGACGCAGCATGTTGGCCGCCGACAATGAACGGTATTCTTGGCTTGCACGGAAATCAGATAGCGGCTCAAAGTCGTTATACAGTTCCTGCATCGCTAACTTAATATTAGCGTCTGTCCACGGTTTGCCTAATAACGTATTTTCACAACGAGTTGCACGCTTAGGCGTTGCTGCCATACCGCCGAAAGCGATACGAGCGTAAGAAACCTTGCCATCTTCAATTTGAATATCAAACGCGCCACACACCGCAGAGATGTCGTCGTCTAAACGTTTAGACACTTTGTAAGCTCGGAAGCTGTCGTTGGTTGGCTTAGGAATGATGAGCTGTTCAATGAATTCACTCTCTTTCTGCGCCGTCACTTTATAGCTGATGAAGTAATCTTCAATCGGCATAGTGCGTGATTCATCCCCGCAGCGAAGTTTGATCTTCGCGTCGAGAGCAATCAGCAGAGGAGGGGTATCACCGATAGGCGAGGCATTCGCCACATTACCGCCAATGGTGCCTTGGTTGCGTACTTGCAGTGAAGCAAAGCGATGCAACAGTTCACCAAAATCTGGGTAGTGCTTTTTCAGTAGTGAGTAAGAATCACTGATAGGCAGGTTGGCACCAATGATTAAATCGGTGTCGGTCTCTTCACATACCTTCATGTCTTCAACAAGGTTCACGCTGATCAGTGTTTCAATTTCACGATGGAATTGCGTCACTTCCAGTGCTAAATCCGTACCGCCAGCAACCAGCTTAGCGTTCGGGTGGGCTTGAAAAAGCTTGGCCAGCTCATCAGTGCTTTTCGGGGAAAAAGCGGTGAGGTGACCAAGACGTAAGTTGGCCTCGGTGTCTTGAATACTTTCTAGCTTCTTGATGGTGTTGCGTTCAAGCTCAGCAAATTGGTCGATTAAAGGCTGGTCTGTTGAAAGTGACATCGCTGCATCAACAATTGGTCGGTAGCCAGTACAGCGACACAGGTTACCCGCCAGTGATTCCATGACGTCTTCTTTGCTCGCATCGGGTTTGTTCTTGCCTAACGCAAACATCGACATGACGAAGCCAGGTGTGCAGTAACCACACTGTGAACCGTGAAAATCAACCACCGCTTTCTGCACTGGGTGCAAAGAGCGATCTCGGTTTTGTAGATCTTCTACTGTGATCAGTTGCTTGCCATGCAGCGCTGAAACGAAAGTTAGGCAAGAGTTCACCGAGCGATATTGCAGCTGTCCATCAACCACTTCACCGAGAACTACCGTACATGCACCACAGTCACCCGACCCACAACCTTCTTTTGTACCGGTTTTATTAACCTTGGTACGAAGGTAGTTGAGCACTGTCATATTTGGCGACAGATTATCTTCACGTCTTATTTCCTGATTGAGCAAAAAAGTAATCAAGAGACCTCCTTGTAAATCGACATATTTCCATGTGTATTCTTTTTGACTTCTAGGTCAATAATTATCCATCCTGACCCTGTGGTCAACTATTTATTTACAAAAATGCAACAAATGGTCTTCACGAATTATTGTATACAATTTAATTTTGACTGTAGTTGTCTGTTTTATAAGGGGTTGAATTGAAGGTGAACAGTTTTTTGGTGTGAATGAATTGATAGCTATGTATACAAGATAAAGACAGGGTTTATGGCACTGTTGGAAGTGATTCTGTAGAGGCTAAGATCGTTGTTGAGACTAGATTAGACAGTAATTTTAGATGGATGTGAGCCGGTCGTCGTATTTATTTTTAGGGGAGAGGGCATAAAAAAGAGAAGTAAACGCAGAGGCTTGCTTCTCTCCAATTTTGTTAACGAAAAGCTGTTAATAAAAAGCTGTTAATAAAAAGCTGTTAACGAAAAGTTGTTAAAAGATGGCTGTTAATCGCTTGTTGAATCGTCTATGACTTGCTCTTAAGCAGATCTGAGAACACGACATGCAGGTCGCTCGATGCGGTGCTGCTGTCTAGGTTGAGCTTAGAGCGAATGTGGCTTAGGTGCTCGTGCATCAATACTACCGCTTGTTGTTCGTTGCCAGACTCAATCGCATCCAGTAAGCCTGAGTGCTCGTCTAAAGAGCAGTTCGAGTGGTTACCGGTTTCGTATTGAGCGATCAGCAGTGAGGTTTGCGATACTAAACTGCGTTGGAAAGCGAGCAGTGGTGCGTTCTCTGCCATTTCAGCCAGTTTGATGTGGAACTCACCAGACAAACGTAGGCCAGAGCCGTAATCACCTTGGTCAAAAGCGCAGTTCTCTTTTGCGACCAATTTTCTGCACTCTTCGATTTGAGCTTTAGTCGCGTTTTTAACGGCTAGCTCAGTGATAGCAATTTCCATTACTTCACGTGCTTTAAATATTTGCTTAGCTTCATCCACAGTCGGTGCAGCAATCATTGCGCCTCGGTTTGGACGGATCACCACAACTTGTTCTAAAGAGAGACGCAGCAAGGCACGACGGATAATGGTGCGGCTAACACTAAAGATTTCTGCTAAGGCTTCTTCGCTTAATTTGGTGGCTGGTGGCAGCCTTTGTTCTAGTATCGCGTCGAAGATATGGCAGTAAACAACATCGTCTTGAGTCTGGCCTGTTACTTTCGTTTTTACACCTTTGGAGACAGAATTTTTGAGAGCTGTCATAGAGATAAGGGCCCTTGTTTAGTCGAGTTGGGTAAGTCGAGAATAATTCATGAGAGTTACTCTATATTGTATACATTTATCTATACAATGCCACCGGATGAAAGTGCGATGCACGCTTATTTGTTAATGACTTATAACATTTAGTTTGCAGTGAACTGTGTGCAATCTAGAGCTTTAAGTCATTCTTCTCAAAACTAGACGCGATTATCACCGCAGCTGTACGCAACAATCTGGCTTATTTCGCTCAAGCTACGGCCTGATTGTTGTTGCCATTCGTTGAAGGCTTTGCCCGCTGCCAGTTGTGCTCGCTTGGTGTTACGACCGCTATCGACCACATCTGTACTGCGCAGATGCGCTTCAACGTCAGAAGATAGGATAAAAGTATCTTTGCCCATTTGGCGCAAGGTGTAAGCGCCAGTATTACCGCCCAAACGCTTGCCGTGTTTTTTCAGGTAATCCCAGAGTTCTGTAATGCGCTCTGATGGCCACTCGGCAACCATTTGTGAGAATGAATCCGCCTCACGCTTGGCATTGTGAATCATGGTGGCGTTCGCAGGGATGGTCATTACCTTGGTGAGGTGGCGAATAATACGCGGGTCTTGTGCTTTCTGTTCCCACATTTCATTCGGCAGCATCAGCATTTTTTCGATATTGAATTCAAAGAACACTTCTTCAAATTGCGGCCATTTTTTTCTTACTACATTCCATGAAATGCCACACTGGAATACCTTTTCAGTAAAGGCGGCCAACCAACGGTCGTCGGTGATTTGTGATAGCTCGGTTTGTGAAAGGGGTGCACGAACAATTTTTTCGAGTTCGGCCGCTCCGCCTTTGCGGTGAGCTGCACGTTGATAAATAGTGTCGAATTTTTCTTGGGTCATTGAAGGTTCCAAATTACATCTGTGTAGCCAATGTTTAATGATATGGGGTCAAATCTGGCAATTAAAACGATCGAGCCGAGTAAAACATACTAACCGAGCTTTAATTCCATTTGATACAAGGACCAGGTTTTGCCATTGAATTCTTTCACGCTCGGCTCTTTGTCTACCACCTCAAAGCCCGCTTTGTCGTAGCAACGTTTTGCGCCGATATTCTGCTGAAAGACTGCCAAACTGATGGTGGTGATATCTGGTATTTGTTTCGCGGCTTCTAATGCACTTTCTATCATGGATTGCCCAAGCCCTTTGCCTCGAAGGCTGGGGTGAATCGCAACTCGGCAGAAGCGAAGTTCGCTGTCTGACATGCGTTGAAATTCCATAAAGCCAAGCAAGTCGTCGGTATTCGATTTCGCGTTCGATTCAAAGTATGACTTAGATGCAGAGAAGGTATATAGCTCGACATGTGGCTCTTGTGATCGTTCGATGATCGAGGTTGCTTTTAACGGCCAACCAAATGTTCGCCCACCCCACAGCACGTAGTCTTCTAGGGATGTAAACCAAGTGACGATCTCTTCAGCGTCGGATGCTTTAAAGCGGTTTATTTCCATATCCTTCTCTCTTCCTTATCGCGTGTCTCTTTTTTTAAGCCGTTAAACTTCGGCGCCCAATTGTTCAAGAAAGCCACGCATGTAGTCGGTGCGTTTGTTGGCTTCCAATTTGGCGGATTCTGTATTCATGGTTTCAGCGAGCTTGAACAGCTTCACGTAGAAATGGTCGACGCTGTAATGCTTGTCATCCAAGTCACGATGTTCAGCGAACGGGTCTTCGTGGTTATAGAGTTCGGCGTTAAAGCTTTGACCCACGTATAGGCAGCGTGCAATACCAATCGCACCGAGAGAATCTAGTCGATCCGCATCTTGGACGATTTGAGCTTCTAAGGTTTCTGGTGTGATGTTGGCACTGTAACTGTGAGTGACAATGGCGTGATGGATCTCATCAAGATAGGGCGCAGGATACTCGATAGATTTGAGGAAAGAGATCGCCTTGTCTGCCGCCAATTTTGAGCTTTGAGCGCGGTCTGGGTGGTTCTTCGGAAAGGTGAAGCAATCATGAAGGTAAGCGGCGGGTAGCACGACCTCAAGCTTCGCTTTCTCTTGAGCACACAAAGCCTTGGCGGTTTTGACTACGCGCTTGATGTGGCTGATATCGTGTGCTGCATCTTGTATCATCTCTTGCTGTGCAAAATCAAGCAGTTGGCTTTCAAGTTTTTCAATCACGCGTCTCTTTCTCCATTTTTAGACGTTATCAATGTTGCTTATCGATCAGTGTCGTTTCATATCGACTTTAACAGTTTCAAGCGCGAGTTTTTATCTTTTATAAAAGGAATACCCACAAAAAAACCGACTCTGTGAGTCGGCTTGATAGAGAGGCTTGTCTACGTATTTTAGGACGAGACAGATAAAAGCGTTATCAACGGTAATCAGAGTTTAAGCTGCGGCTTGTTGAAGCTGCACTAACACATCATGCAGCGATGGGCTGATGGTGTGACCAAGCGCTTTTACTTCTTCGCAAGGCTCGACCAAATCTGGGATCTGGAAGCTGATCATGTTGGCTGCCATTGATGCGCGAATACCGTTGTTTGAATCTTCAAACGCTAGGCAGGTTTCTGGGGCAACACCTAGGCGTTCAGCCGCTAGCAGGTAGATCTCGGGGTGAGGCTTACCATTGGTGACTTCACAACCTGTGCTTAACGACGTGAAGTAAGAATCTAGGCCAGCCAGCTCAAGCTTCTTTTTCGCGATATCAAGCTGAGTGGAGGTCGCCACTGCGATTGGAATGTCGTTTGATTTCAGCCATTCAAGAAGCTCAATCACGCCGTCTTTTACTGGGATAGCTTGGTGCTTAACAATCGCACTGTAGCGTGTGCGCCATTCGTTGTTCAGCGCTGGGTAATCTAGCTCTTCACCGTAGCCATTTCTAAAAATCTGTTCGATGGTTTTTGCGTTACAACCGATGATACCTAGGTAAACATCCTGCAAAAACGGAACACCTTGCGCGTGACATGCCTCTTCAAAAACCTGCATACAAAGTCGCTCGGTGTCGAGCAGCAGTCCATCCATATCAAAAATAGCAGCTTGAAAATTCATATCCGTGGTTCTTTATGTGTTGTCATCGTGAGGGCGAGTATTTTGACATAGTGTCTAAGGATAGGCGAGTCAGTGTTGAGTGATAATCAGCGGTGTTGGCTATTGATATGCTCCGGATTGACTTAAAGTGCGATTGTTTTGGGTTAGATTAATATCGTTTGGTTATGAGTTTGATGTTTTATAGGCCGTACCGGTCTAACCGATACAATAATGGTTATCGTACATAACAACTTTGGGTCGAGCGTCTGATTTACTATTACAATTCATAAACTTACAGGCTTGGTAGCGTGACCATAATCTTATAAAAAACAATTTGCGTGAGCCTGCAATGATAGTGTGACCAAGCAATAAGTAAATGGCTGAGCTTAGGGACAAAATATAATTAGTCCATATTTTTAGCAAGGTTGCTTATGTTGTATTTTGAGTTTCTATTTTTATTAGTCGTACTTTATATCGGGTCTCGGTATGGTGGTATCGGCTTAGGTGTTGTTTCTGGAATTGGTTTGGTTATCGAGGTGTTTGTCTTCAAGATGCCACCAACGTCCCCACCTGTCACCGTAATGCTGATCATCCTCGCTGTTGTTACCTGTGCTTCGATCCTCGAAGCGGCTGGTGGCTTGAAATACATGCTTCAAGTTGCGGAAAGGGTACTGAGAAAGAACCCGAAACGCGTCACCTTGATAGCACCGTTCGTGACTTACTCGATGACTTTCCTATTGGGTACTGGCCACGCGGTTTATTCCATCATGCCAATCATCGGTGATGTTGCGTTGAAGAATGGTATTCGTCCTGAGCGCCCGATGGCAGCGGCATCAGTGGCGTCTCAGCTAGCGATTACGGCTTCTCCAATCTCGGCTGCAGTGGTGTATTACCTCGCGCAACTTTCCGATGTTCAACACTCCATTACTCTGCTTTCCATTTTGATGGTGACGGTTCCTGCAACGCTGTTCGGCACACTTTTACTTTCTCTATATAGCTTGAAACGCGGTAAAGAACTGAACGACGATCCTGATTATCAAGCACGTCTAAAAGATCCTGAGTGGAAAAAACGCATCGAGAACACGACGGCGACGTCTTTGGATGAAGTGCTTCCAACTTCGGCTCGTAATGCCGTGTTGATTTTCCTACTTTCAATTGTCGTGATTGTTATCGTGGCGATGGTGCCTGAGATCAGAACTATTGTAGACGGCGACAAGCCAATCAAGATGTCGGTAATCATCCAAATGATGATGCTCTGTTTCGGCGGTATCATCTTGCTGGCAACCAAAACTGACCCACGTGATGTACCAAATGGTGTGGTATTCAAATCGGGTATGGTGGCAGCAATTGCTATCTTCGGTATCGCTTGGATGTCGGATACTTACTTCCAATATGCAATGCCTCAGTTCAAGTCTGGCATCGTGGAAATGGTAACGAATTACCCATGGACGTTTGCTCTAGCGCTATTCATCGTATCGGTTGTGGTGAACTCGCAAGCCGCTACTGCACGTATGATGCTACCTGTTGGCCTTGGCTTAGGATTAGATCCAGCACTGCTTATCGGTTTGATGCCAGCAGTGTACGGCTACTTCTTCATCCCGAACTATCCATCAGACATCGCAACGGTTAACTTCGATGTCTCTGGCACCACCAAGATTGGTAAGTGGTACTTCAACCACTCATTCATGTCGGTGGGTTTAATCGGTGTAGTAGGTGCATGTTGTTTAGGCTACGCACTTGCACAGATTTTTATCGCTTAACCTAACTTCTTGTCGCGTAATCTACGAGCGAGATAAAACGAAAAACAGCGCCTATTTGGGCGCTGTTTTTGTTTGTACTGTATTAATTCACTACTGTGCTTCGAAGTTAGGTTTCGAATTAATAAGCGATATTAACGTGGCTCAAAAGCCAAAGACTGAATCGCTTCTTCGATAGTCTGGAAGTGGATCTTCATCAGGCATACTTCTGCTTTCTGGAACTCGTGATTTCGAATCAGTTTCGTCACGGCTTCAACCGAATATTGCAGTGTTCGTTTAGCTAGGGATAGTTGGTTTGAACTCGATTGAAGCGAGTAGCTATCGCCTTCAGAATCAATGAGATAATCATCTTCGCCTAAGATCATGTCTGAGCATTCTGTTTGAAATTCGTGTTCGGATGCGACGTAAATAAGCTCATCGTCACCGTCGAGTTTTACCAAAGATGGCCAACTGATCATTACTGCCTCTAAATCATGGATGTTTAAGTTTGAGTCTCGACTATAAACATTTTCCACTGCTTGGTCATCTCTTCAAGCAAACGACTTAAGACGTTACTTACTTAGAGAACGACCCAACGGCGCGAAATAACCTTGAAGCGCTTCATAAATCTCTTTGCGATGCTTGAGGTCTGGATAGAGAGGGAACATGTCTGGTTTGGTTGTGCCATCGACTAAGTAAGAATTCTCGATATCTGAGCAGGATTCAATCGCAGATTCAAAGGCTCGCGCCATCATTTCTGTTGGCAATGAGAAGTAACGAGCCGACGTTGCCTTGTCTGCAATAACGCTGCGAGCCACGTAGTCGTGTTTATCTAGGTTGTTGTCATTGAGTAGTGTGGCATCGAACAGCGACATCAAACTCTCGTTTAATGGGTGAGGCCTTACCTTTCTATCGTGCAGCCAACAATCACTGGCGAACAAAATGTGTTTTCGAGGGCCGGACATATCACCAATCTCAAACGCCTTTTCGGCAATGTAATGGTCAAACGCGTGCCAAAACTCGTGGGCTAATGCACCGGCGCCAGCGTTCTTGGCGAGGGCTAGCTCTCGTTGGTTCGGTGCGTAGTGTGCTTGCACACCTTTCCTACCACCACTGCCAAAGGCTAAGCCTAACGTGCCGCGCAGGCCAATCGCTTCTGGAGGTAGAGCCAAGATGTAAGCCAAGTCTGCCAGCGAGTCGAATATCAGGTTCGCAGCGAGCTCTTTCTCTTCTTTAGAAACCCAAGCTCCCACGCGAATGCTCCCCATACCGAAGGTCTGTTTGATGTCCATGAAAGACACCTGATCGCCATGTCGGTAGTCTGGGCCTTTGCGTGTTTTGTATTTAAAGTGAGTTAACTTCAAAGGGGGACCTTGGGAACAGAATTAAGATTGAGTGAGATGCTCTTGAAGGATGCATACCGTTTAGCTGCGTCCTTATGAATCCTTTTTTGAGCTGCCTCTCTTGGAGTCAAAGAAAGTTAGCACTTTTGACGGACAATTACCGAACAAAATGAGTTAGATTGAGCTCAAAAGCTTCCCATGAAGTTGGGTTACCTTCACGAGTCAGCGGAAACAGAGGCTTGTCTGGCTTGGCGTAACTCAATCGGTGAAGCCTTTGCGTGACATGGTAGCTATCGAGCCCTGAAATCGTGACTAAATCTAGCGCTTCTAAATCAAGGTAACCATCCGGCATCATGGCGCGTTTTGGCGCGTGAATCGTAATAACTTCACCAATCAACATTTGAGTTTGATTACTTTCTATTGTGATTTGTTCTTTGAAGGCCAAACCTATTTTTAAAGGGCTTTCTAAGACAAACGGAGCAGGGAACACATTGTCGTAATAAGGTGTGAGACCGACCGCGTTGAATTCTGAGATTGGTTTAGGGTAGCGAGCCGATGTTTGATGCGCCTTTCTAACAAAATCGGCACCAATACTATTAATCGTGAAGTGCTTAGTTTCTAGAATATTCTCTAGCGTGTGGCGTCGACTTTCGCAGGGGCGAACGATAAACCCAAACAGTGGTGGGTTCGATCCTAAATGAACTACCGAGCTAATAACAGCAAGGTTATCGAACCCCTGTTTGTCACAGGTACCAATAAGGTTGGCGCTTTTGAACCCTGACAGAGAGTTAATCAATCGAGTACGATGCCTCTGATCCATTGTTTGCAGATCATGTTTCGAAAGGCTGATGTCCTTCATATCTTCTCTTCTTCTCATTTTTGTTTATCACAAACTTGCTTACTAACGGATCAATATGTACGCAGTATCACTTTCTATCGATCAACGGGTTTGCCCTGAATAGCTATGTGGCACTGGTTTCGTCGGTATTTTTGCGAAACAGGTGCTTCTTTAAAATGTGATTTTTTATGTGGTGCAAACTATTTGCATAGATTTACGCACTTTGACGTCCCTTTACATTCAAGAAACTAAAGTAAAGTTATAGTCTTTGAGAGCGCGAAAACATGAAAACAGTCCGCAATATCATCTGGGCAATGATTGCCACAATGTCAGCCTTTTGGTTTGCGATGGAACCGCAACTCTTCGCTTCAAACAATGTATTTGAATGGCGCTCCGCCATGATTCAGTACTCGGGTATTTTGTCTCTGATGTTAATGTCCATCACCATGATCTTGGCGATGCGTTTGCCTATGGTTGAGAATTGGCTCAACGGCATGGATAAAGCGTATCGCGTCCACAAATGGTTGGGTATCGGTGGTGTAGCTCTGGGTGTGACACACTGGTTGTGGTACCAGATCCCTAAGTGGCTAGTGACGTCTGGAGTGTTGGCTAAACCTGTTCGTCATGACGGTTCTGGCCCTGTAAGAACTTTGTCTGGTTGGGAAGCGTGGGTCAATGGACTACACGGTTTTGCTGAAAATATTGGAGAGTGGGGTTTCTATCTATTGCTTGTTTTACTGGTGGCATCGTTGTGGGCAGCAGTAAAATACAAGCCGTTCAAATTGTCACATCGCTTGATGTCTGTCGCGTATCTGTTGATCGCGTTTCACTCGGTATTACTGCTCAAACATGCTTATTGGGGCCAGCCTATTTATTACCTAACGGTGGCCTTCGCTTTGGTTGGATCTATCGCGGCGATTTACAGTTTGTTGGGTTTTGTCGGGCGTCGTAATCGGCATTCTACTTCTGTTGTGTCCACTCGCTACTTTCCAAAAGCAGAAGTGATGGAGTTAGTGTTAAAGCCAAGTACATCATGGCGAGGTCATAAAGCAGGGCAGTTTGCGTACTTGCGTTTTGGTAACGAAGACCCGCATCCGTTTACCATTGTGTCAGGTAGCGAAGATTCAGAACTGCGCTTCTTGATTAAAGAGTTGGGTGACTTTACTACTGGTCTTTATGAACGAGTAAATGCGGGCGATGCGGTCACGGTGGAAGGGCCTTATGGTCGACTTGAGTTTGACTTAAGTAAGCCACAAATTTGGATTGCAGGTGGTGTCGGGATAGCGTCGTTTTTTGCAACACTTGAAGCGCTCAAAGCAGAGAAGACTCACTCTCGCATCGAGCTATTCTATTGTACTCGTGGTGTCGATGAGCACTTGGTGGATGAGTTATGGCACCTTGCGCATCAAGTTGGAGTGAAGTTGAATGTGATAGATACCTTACATTCACCTCGATTAAACGCTGAACGTATCGCTCACCAGTGTGGTGATTTAAACGATTATGAACTGTATTTCTGCGGGCCAGAGCTGTTCTCAACATCGCTTAAAAAAGAACTCGATGCGTACAAGTTCAATGTTGACCATTATTATCACGAAGAGCTGTTTGTGATGCGTTAAAAAGACCGAGTGAGGTATCAATAGCGCCAAGTTTGGCTCTTTGTTGCGGGGCAGGGGCGACTGTCCGATTTGTTGTAATTGATACCTGACGACAAGTACTCGTGAAAAAGGCAAAACTTGCTCAACTTTTTATTGCAGCGGTTTGCTATTGAGCGATACCATGTACGGCTGTTTTATTGGTAAAGATTGCAAAATGTCAGATGAAAAGCTCGCGCTAGAGTGGATGCGTCAACAAGCGCATAAAATTGATCCATATGTTATAAATCCATCATTTGATGAGTGTGTCGAACTGCTTGAACCTGCTTTTAAAAAAGGGAAAAGTGTCGCGCAGCTAAAATATCTATTATCAGAAGCCGATCGCCGAGCGGGGGCTGCCGAGCGTAAACATGCTGCTTTAAAGTTCGCCAAAGAAAAAAGCCCAAAGGCAGGTCAAAACCTTCGCCTTCAAAGCAAGCTTCAGCAAGTGCAGTTAGCGTTAAAATTAGCAACAGGCGACAACAACATGACCATATCGCAGTTTTGTTCTGAGTATGATGTCAGCAAGCGAGACGGCAACGTAGCGTGGAATGAAAAGCTGGTTGAGCAGAATAAAAAAAAGTAACGCATTCAATACTTCATCGACCAGCTATATAAACAGTGATGCTCCGCCTTACATTCAGTTTCATGGAACACTTGTAAGCGAGTGCCTTTAGCGCAAAGCCAGATCCTCAAAGATGTTTTGGATAAATACGGCATTGAGAATCAGCTATTTATCGAGGAAGGTGTTGGCCATAGTGATCCAATTTTTGCTACTGATAAGTATGTACCGCATGTGATTGCGTTCTTAGAGCGACATTATCCAATTAAATAACCTCTAACACTCTGGCGTTATCACGCGCTAGAAAGCACTCATTGAGCCATTTAAAGCTAAGTTGAGCACTCCCGTTCAACTTAGCTTTTTTATTGGTCGTTTTTATGACCATGTGAGTTCATTCTCATCTTCGCTTTTACCATTCCGTCGTCATTTATGAGATCGAACAAAACCGCCCTCACTTTCGATAATGGAGTTGTTCATCAGTTAAAGTGGGTTGCTATTGTGTGTGGTGTCACGTTTTGCGCGCCATTCACTCAAGCTTATCGACTACCTTGCTAAAGCTGTCAATGTGCGCGATACACTATTTTTCGCCCATTAATCAATTTCACTTGTGACAAAGTTATCAGAATTATGCATTTTCGGTAACGTTCCCGAAATGGTCGATCTATCATCCACCCAGATACAAAAGTGAAGTAATCAACACGACTAACTTCTATTTCTCTTTGATATAACGCTTATACATCAAAATTATAAGCAAAACTGTACTTACGAATTTATTTGGGAACGTTTGCAGATAATCCTAAATAATTAACGTGAGAAAATAAGAATGAAACTACACACTTTAACGGTTGCTGTAATGATGGGGCTAATGACAACGTCAGTATTAGCAAGTGAAGATGTTGCAGCATTAGAACAGCGCATTAATGAATTAGAACAAAGAGTTGCACAAACAGAGCAGGTCTCTACTGAGGCAAATGAAAAGGCTTCTTCGTTTGAGTTTCACGGCTACGCACGCTCTGGATTGTTGATCAATGACGACCTAAACGGCGCGACAGGTACTGGTCCTTACATGACAGCGGCGGGTGCGATTGGTGCACCAGTTGGACGACTTGGTGTGGAAGATGATCATTATGTTGAAGCGAACTTGATTCATAAGCGCTTTGCGGATGATGGCTCTAGTGCCTTGTTTCGTATCATGTTAGCCGATAGTACTGAGACAAATAACGAATGGACAGCCAGTGAAAGCCAGTTGAATGTACGACAAGTGTATTCAGAACTGAATCGCCTGAGCATGTTCTCTGAATCCGAAGCATTTTCTGAAGCAACGTTTTGGGCGGGTAAACGATTCGATCGCGACAACTTTGATATTCACTTTTTCGATTCGGATATTGTCTTCTTATCAGGTACTGGTGCGGGCGTTTACGATGTTCAGATGAGCGACAACTGGAAAGCGAATTTCTCTATTTATGGCCGAGATTTTGGTGAGATTGATAGCTCATCAACAGATGTAGAAAACTATATTGCAACCATGAATAACCGTATTGGCCAATGGCAAGTGATGTTGAGTGGCATGACCTCAGCAGACAACGATAGCCGCTTAAATGGCGCAGCTGAAAGCGGTGTACACGCAATGTTTGCGTACCATGGAGATAACTTCTTTGGTTTGAGCGAAGGCTTCTCTAAGACCGGTATGTTAATTGGTAACGGTTTAGGTGCGGAGCTAAAAGGTATCGGCTCAAATGGTGATTTACTTGATGATGCAAAAGCCGTTCGCCTGTTTAGCTACGGTGTTACTCGCATTGGCGACAACTGGCGCTTAGCACCTGCATTAATGGCTGAGCATAGCCAAGACCGCCTGAAGAAGAATGACGAGTTCACATGGGCTTCTTTAAACGTTCGATTAGCTCAAGAGTTCACAGAGAACTTTGAGATGGTTTATGAAGGTTCATTGCAGTACATGGATTTAGACAACTCGACAGAGCAAGCGAGCGGCGGTTTCTACAAAGCGACAGTGGCACCAACGTTAAAGCTTTCAACCAGTACCGGCTTTTTTGACCGACCAGAATTGCGTTTCGCTGTGAGCTATGTGGATTGGAGTGAAGACCTGAATGGTTACTCTATCAGCACTGAAGCAGATGCTGCAACGATGGGAGAGGGTGGCGAGGTTCTGTTTGCGCTGCAGATGGAAACTTGGTTCTAATTGCCTGATATATCGTTTAGATAGAGAGTGTTAATTATGATGTGATACTCGCATCATCAAATGCCAACCTTATCGTTTCAACTCGAAGGTTGGCATTTTTTTATCTTAGGATAACTTGATCTCTGAAATAAATCGCTAGCAAGACTCTCGGTCAATAGTCTTGAAGGTCAACACCATCTTGCTCATTTCAAAGCCTTTTTTCTCAATACGGTCAAGCAGCAGCTTGGCTCCATTTTCTCCAGCCTTATCAAACGCATAGTTAAACGTAGACAGCGTTGGTGTGCATACTGAAGCGAGCTCATCATCACCCACACCAAGCACCAAGACATCCTTTCCTGGAACGAGGCCTGCTTCCTGAATGGCTCTGATCGCACCGATTGCTATACGGTCAGTTGCGCAGAACAGGCCATCGAGCTTGGTGTGCTCTTTTAGAGACTGTTTAGCCAGTTGGTAACCTGACTCTATGGTGAAGTCGCCACGGGCGTGAAATTGCAGTGTGAGGTCGTTAAATTGAAGCGATTGAGCGAAGCCTTCGGATCTCATCTTATCAACCGCAATATCATCGCCTTGCACGCCGATGAACCCCATATGCTTACAACCTTTCGCTATGAGGCGGTTGCCCGCTTCAAATCCTACGCGAGTGTCGTCGTGCACAATACTTGGGATGTTAAACATTGAACCGTCTTGACCAACTAATACCACCGGCACAGCTGAGCTTTGAATGGCTTTAACTAATTTGTTGTCGAGGTGGGTCGCGTACAAGATGATACCTTCAACGCGTTTTTGGTTAAATATCTGAATATATTCAAGTTCTTTGTGGTGTGTTTGGTGCGTGCTCGCTAATAAAACATGCTTGCCCGCTTGTTCCAATATTGCGGTTAAACCATCGACACCTTGAGAGGTGGCGTGGGAAGAAACCCTAGGAACAATCACGCCAACCAGGTTAGTTTTCTGAGATTTTAAGTCTTTAGCGACTTGGTTTGGGAGATAGCCACACTCTTCAACCGCTTTACGCACCTTCACCTTGGTCGCGTCTTTTACGCCATACTCATCGTTGATTACTCTTGAGACCGTCGACTTGGAAACTCCAGCGAGACGAGCGACATCATGAAGACTAGCCATTATTCATTATCCAATTGTAATTTTAGTTTTGGGATTGTTTGCAAACAGAGCATCAAATTTACCTGTTATTAGGAGATTTTAACTCTGTCTTCTTATCCTAGGGAGATAATTTGAAGATCATTCTCACAGTATTTAGCAATTATCTTTGATCATTTGTTATTTCTAGGCAAAAATTTGTTTTGCAAACGTTCCCGAAAATTCAAAGGCTCAAATGATAATCCAATGGGGTATGTAATGAATTATCCAAAAGTAGCAAAAGAGCTGCTCACTCTATTAGGTGGTAAAAGTAATATCACTGCACTCGCACACTGTGCGACTCGTTTGCGCCTTGCTGTCGCAGACCAAGACAAGATTGATGAAAAGGCGATAGACGACCTCGATGGAGTTAAAGGCCAATTTAAGGTTGCGGGCCAATATCAAATTATCTTCGGCTCCGGGATTGTAAATCAAGTTTATGCTGAATTATCTAAGTTGACAGAGATGACGGAGATGTCTACCAAAGAGGTGGCGTCTGCTGGAGCTGATAACCAAAATATCATTCAACAAGCCGTGAAAGGCTTGTCTGATATTTTTGTGCCAATTATTCCGGCTATTGTTGCTGGTGGTCTGTTGATGGGTATCTACAATCTATTAACTGCTCAAGGCTTGTTTATTGACGGCAAATCTTTAATCGACGTCAATCCGGCTTTAACCGACTTAGCCAATATGATCAACACATTTGCTAATGCTCCTTTTGTCTACCTACCTATTTTATTAGCATTTTCAGCGAGTAAGAAGTTTGGTGGCAATCCATATTTAGGTGCAGCCTTAGGTATGTTGATGGTTCACCCAGATCTTCTAAACGGTTGGGGCTTCGGTGGCGCATCAGTGTCGGGCAACATTCCTGTTTGGAATATTCTAGGTTTTGAGATTGAGAAGGTTGGTTATCAAGGCTCCGTACTTCCGGTTTTAGTATCTGCGTTTATTCTAGCGAAAGTAGAACTCGGTTTACGTAAAGTTATTCCTTCTGTTTTAGATAACCTGTTAACACCTATGTTGGCCATTTTTGTGACGGGGTTGCTAACATTCACGGTTGTAGGGCCATTTACACGTGATATCGGCTTCCTACTTGGCGATGGACTGAATTGGTTGTACAACAGTGCTGGCTTTGTCGGTGGTGCGGCGCTTGGTTTGATTTATGCACCTTTTGTTATCACAGGTATGCACCATAGCTTTATCGCTATCGAAACTCAGTTGCTTGCAGATATCGCAACCACTGGTGGTACATTCATCTTCCCTATCGCGGCGATGTCTAACGTCTCACAAGGTGCAGCAGCACTGGCAGTTGGTTTCATGACTCGTGATACAAAAATGAAGAGTATTGCGATTCCTTCCGGTGTAACAGGCCTGCTTGGTATTACTGAGCCTGCAATGTTTGGTGTGAACTTAAAACTTCGTTACCCATTTATTGCTGCAGTTTGTGGCGCAGCGGTTTCAAGTGCGTTTATCACTATGTTCAATGTGAAAGCACAAGCACTGGGTGCGGCGGGTATTCCGGGCATCATCTCAATATCACCAGAAAAAATTGGCTACTACGTGGTAGGTATGATTATCGCGTTCGTGACTGCCTTTGCTCTGACCGTTGTTTTAGGTCTGCGTGAGCGCAGCAAGCAAAATATTAAAGCAACAGCTTAACGTTTATCCCTAGAAGTGAAGCCCCCCTTTTCACTTCATTTCCTAAGCTTTGGGGTGCTAGCTAGGTGATTTGGCTTAGCTAGCCTTTTTATATTTTTACATGACAGCGTGAAGTGTCACCTTGCTTTCGGTTGCCACTGCTTTCGATGGCCATCGCTTTCGGTTGTCATGATTTTCAGTTTTAAGGTAAGAAAGATGAATCAAGTTTGGGTAACTGGAGACGCCGTCGTCGACCTCATTCCGGAGACTGACGCGACATTATTGAAATGTCCGGGTGGTGCTCCTGCCAATGTCGCGGTAGCGATTTCTCGCCTTATGGGCAAAAGCGCATTTTTCGGCCGAGTGGGTAACGACCCGTTTGGCACTTTTATGGAAGTGACTCTGCAAAAGGAAGGTGTGAATACCGACCGTTTGGTGAAGGACCCTGAACAACGTACATCCACTGTGGTGGTCGATCTTGATGACCAAGGCGAGCGCAGTTTTACGTTTATGGTTAAACCAAGTGCCGACCAGTTTATGTCTGTTGAAGACATTCCCGTATTTAAGACAAACGAGTGGTTACACGTCTGCTCAATCTCTTTGGCTAATGAACCAAGCCGTAGCAGCACTTTTGAAGCAATCCGACGCATGAAAGCCGCGGGCGGTTACATCAGCTTCGATCCAAACCTTCGCGATGAAGTGTGGCAAAACCCATCTGAAATAAAATCTGTTGTCATGAAAGCCGTTGAGCTGGCTGATGTGGTTAAATTTTCAGAAGAAGAACTGGATTTCCTAACCGATTCGACTTCGATGGACCAAGGTTTGGCTCATATTGCTGATCTCAAAAACACGCTTGTTCTGGTTACGCAGGGCGCGAAAGGCGTCTGGCGAGTATTTGAAAACCAAGGTGTGTTGATTTCAGGTCGCTCAGTGACGCCAGTGGATACCACGGGTGCAGGCGATGCTTTTGTTGGCGGTTTGCTTGCAAAGCTTTCTCAACATGAAGAGTGGAATAATCAACAAGTCGTCGATTCTGCAATCCTATGGGCGAATGGTTGTGGTGCATTGGCAACCACGCAAAAAGGCGCGATGACCGCACTTCCAACGCAAGAGGCTCTCACTCAGTTTATTCAAAAAGACTCTTCAAATACGAATTCCGTTGAGGAGAGTGTATGAGTTTGAACTCGAACTGGACAGTAGAGCAAAGATATCGTCGTATAGAAGATATTTCACAAGACAGCATTGATGCGATGGTCAATCTTCGCAATCAAGACGCTGGCTATCCGAGCTACCATATTGCGCCTAAGTTTGGTCTGCTTAATGACCCGAATGGTCTGTGTTTCTTTAATGGTGAGCACCACTTATTTTACCAATGGACACCAGTTGGCCCAGTCCATGGTATGAAGTACTGGTACCACCTTTCTACCAAAGACTTCGTTCATTTCGAAGACCACGGCATTGGCTTGCACCCTGACCAAGATTACGACTCTCACGGTGTTTACTCTGGTGGTGCATTGGTTGAAAACGATAATGCATTGTTGTTCTTTACGGGTAACAAGCGCGATGAAAATTGGTTGCGAGTGCCAACTCAATGTTTTGCCAAGATGTCTGCTGACGGCAAAATAGAAAAGCACGGCGTGGTTATCGTTAATGATCACTACACCGAACATTTCCGCGACCCAAAAGTGTGGAAGCAGGGTGACGATTACCTGATGGTTGTGGGGGCTCAAACGCCTCAAGAGACCGGTTCAATGGCGCTATATCGCAGCCGAGACCTGATGAATTGGCAGCACAAAGGTCCAATTCAAACTCGTTACAACGACCTTGGCTATATGTGGGAATGCCCAGATTTCTTTGAAATAGACAACCAGTCGGTGATGTTGTTTTCTCCACAAGGTGTGTCTAGCGAAAACCCATACGATTTTAAAAATATCTACTCGGTGGCTTATATTGTCGGTGACCGCCTAAATCTAGATTCGGTAGAACTGGAAAACCACCAAGATATTGCACAGCCAGATTATGGCTTCGATTTCTATGCACCACAGACTTACTTAGATGATAAAGGCCGCCGCATTCTGATAGCTTGGATTGGTCTGCCTGAGATTGATACACCATCTAATGAGCATCAGTGGGCGGGTATGTTGTCGTTGCCACGTGAGCTTCAAACCCAAGATGGCTATCTGGTGCAATCGGCTTTACCTGAATTAAAAGCGTTGCAAGGCGAAGCTGTTGCGGTTGAGAGCGTTCTTGAACTGGATACAACCAGCTTCATGGTTCAGCTTGAAACGGAAACGGACGAGTTTGAGTTAACGCTTGTTAATGCTGCGGGTGATAACATCGTGTTCAGTGCTACAGAAACGGAGTTCATGCTTGATCGCAGTAAGATGTCTCAACTTTACGCGGAAGAGTTTGGCTCTGTGAGAAAAGCACCGAGGTTGAGCACTAAGCAAATGATCGAAGTTTATGTCGATAAATCGGTGATCGAAATCTTCATCAATGGCGGTAAACATACAATGACCAGTCGTTTCTTCATTGATGATTTGAGTATGCTGTATATCAAAGGTGACGTGAAAACCGTTTATCACTCGATGAGCCCAATTAAAGGGCTAGATGATTAAGCCATCTTTGTTTCACCAAAAAGCCGCTGCCCAACAGCGGCTTTTGTTTGAGTCTGTTGCATCGTGTTGTGCAGGCTTTCTGAGCTTATCTGTTGCTCCAAGCAATTCAGAACCAATACCAGCGCTAAGGTCGAATGTTATTGAAGCTGACCTTCTGAGTTCCATCTCCAAGTTTCTCCAACTTAACCACGTCCCCTTGATAGTAATACGGTTCCATTGGCATATTGCTGTTGGTCGGTCTTGCGTAGTGCAATACAGCCAGTTTAGCGTCAACTTGCTGAGCATATAAATAGCCAATCAGCGCATGTTCAAATTGGTGATAGCCATTGCCCCAATGGAAAGCTTTAGTACGCTTAGGATCAAGCCCAACGCCACCGTATTTGTGGTCGACCCATACATCATGAAAGGTCGGTAGGGTGTATTGCAGGACGTCTTTCATTGAACCATCGACCAGCGAAACCGTCATGGCCGCTTGATCAAGCTCAGCCCACTCCCATGATGACGCCCACTGGCTGTGCGGTCTGCTTTGCCAGCCCGTGATATCTTGCCCTTGCCACATTTTCTGAAGTCGCTCACCAAAGTAGTTAGATACATCGGCAAAGTCTTTCTGATATTGCGCCTGATCCAGAGTGTGTTTCATGCCGTCTAAACCAAACTCCGACCAATCGGAATTATTTAATGCATGACCGGTTAGATAGGTCATCCAATACGCTTTGATGGTGTGTCCAAAATCGTTGTGATTGGCATTGGGCATCATGGCTGCTTTATCGTGAATAGCCCCGTAGAAGCGTTGTTCATCTTCAGAGTGATAGTGGTCGATCATAGCTTGTGTTAGCCAATTTAGGTCATCAAGCCATTTTGATTTGGTGGGCTCTTTCAGCAAAGGGGCGACTAACAGCATGTAACCGTTAATTTGATCAAGTTGCGCGACCAATTCACGTCGTGTCGCTTTTCCATCTTCACCGTCAGTAAGTACCCAAGCAAGACCGCTGTTGTCGCTAAGTCGATACTTATCAAAGATAAAAGCTTGTTGGGTGATGAGTGCTTCTTCTACCTTTTTGTCTTGGGTTAGGTAGTAATACATCGCGAGTCCAACCAACGCATACGCTTGATCTTGAGAGGTACGTTGCTGCCAATCCTGGCCCACTTTCCCCTCTTTTGTGTAGCCAATGAAGCCGCCATTTTTCTTATCTTCTAGTTGATCAATGAGGTAGTAGGCGCCTTGCTTGGCAAGCACTAAAGCCTGCTTGTCTCCGGTAAGATGGTAGAGCACGCCATAGGCATAAGTTTGACGTGATTTCATGCGCGTAAACTCTTTGCCGAAGTGAGGTGTGATCCAGCCTCGGTCTAACTCGGGGCAAACATTGGTCACATCAAGTAGTGTCCCATCATCACAGCGGAATGTTGGGAAGTTGCCTATCGGTTCTCCTTGTGCGCTAGGCATTAGCCAATAAGATGCAAGCCCTTCTGAAGCATGATTGAACCAGTCTTCTCCAGACGGAAGGGTCACATTGGCAGATACAATTAAGCTCGTGACACTGATTAATGCTATAGAGGCTCTTAACATGATGTTTATCTTAATGATTTGAATTAAGTCGAATATAAACAATCAGGTCTGCACATTGTGGCTAGATGATCACATTCGATAAAACTGGTTTTTATGAGCTGCATCGTTAGCGAAACTTATCGATGTTGGCGGAGTGTATTTTTGCCCCACAGATAAAACTAAGGCACCCGGTCTCACTGAGATAAGATGCCCTAACGATGCAGCTCATAAAAGCCAAGTTTTTAAAGGCAAAGTTATCAGGGAGATATCATCACTTGATTATTTTCCCCAGACTTCAATGTGACGGAAGTTGTTCCAGAGGCGCAAACTTTGGTTGTCGTCCGTATTACCGCGGCACACAAAGCGTACGAATTTTGCATCGATAGCGCCAATCGGATATTCGACAAGGTTTTCACTATTTCCTTCGGTGGTGATACTGATTACGTGATCGAATTGAGAACCATTATGACTAACTTGTAAATCCATCTTATAACGTCGTTGATGGCCTTTGGTTTGAGCGAAGCGCACTGAGGTAACAGTGGAGGATTGGTCGAGCTCTACCGTGTAGGTAATATGCTCGCCTGATGCTGACCACTTGGTAGCCATATTGTTATCAATACCATGCTCTGTTCTATCGATACCATTTGGGTTCTCTGCACTGGCACTTGCCCCCATAATGTTTAGCTTTTGGTCTCTACCGGTATCACAGCTTCGGAAAATAGGCAGTAAAGACTGATTGAAATCTTCTAGTCGTGGATAGATTTGGGTGGTCAGGTCTTCCTTTCTTACTCCCAACCAATTGAGCAAGGACGCGTGAAAAAGATCGACGCTCAGTGTTGGAATCACCCTGCCTCGTGTCATCAAGTCATTGCTGCCTTCCGCTAAATCAGGCCAGTTGCCTAACATTCTTCCGCCCAGAACATCTCCACCGATTACCATTTGACAGTTCCCCCAACCATGGTCGGTGCCTGAACCGTTTGGTTCTAGTGTTCGCCCAAATTCAGACATGGTAAACGTGGTCACAGCATCAGATAATCCATATTCCTCTAATCGTTGGTAGAAAATAGAAAGTTGGGATGATAAAGATCTAAGCAGAGCCCCCTGATCACCTTCCTGATTATTGTGGGTATCAAACCCTCCTAAAGTGACGGAAAAAAACTGCGTTGGGTGTTTGAAGTGCTCTCTCGCCTGAAGAAGGAGAAAAACCACAAGTAATTGTTTTCCAATGCTAGTTTTGAGATCAAAGCCGTAATCTTGCTCATCATCAAAAATAGTTTCAAATTCAGCGTATTTGTCTTGAGCCTCGTAACACATTTCTGCGTAATACTCTTTAAACAAAGAGCCCTGTGTGTGGCTTGATTCACGAAATGCGTCATACAATTCGTCTCCAAACTCCTGAAGGGTCATATCGTTAGGTAAGGAAGTACCAATGCGGTTGGCTGATTTAGCTATACTATTTGTCCACACTGTGTGAGATCCTGTCTCAAACAAAGGCGTTAACTCCTCGAGGCTAAAGGCATTTTCTAGTAGTGCAGATGATAAGCTTCCCCAACCTTCTTTACTTATATAATTGTCGGTTTTGGATTGAGTAATCGTACTCTGATGATTGTGGGAAAAGAGATGAATTGGTTTTAGCTCGTCAATGTCAGTGTCGTTGATGCGTTCTTTTAATAATGGGCCAACGTTCAGTACTGGCAATGCTTTTCCTTCATCAAACAACCACTTAAGCTCTTCCAGTTCTGGAGACATTGCTAGCTGTAATCCCCCGTCGTTTAAATTAAGGTCAACAAGCTCATGTTCATCCCACGCTAAAGTTCCTCTCAATGTTCTGTAATCTTGATATTGTTTGTTCTCTAAAGGAGCGAAACAGTTGAAACCATCGTTACCTCCTCCAAGGTTGATACCGACGAGGGCTTTGTAAGGTAGATTGGAATCGCACTGAGTTAATTGAAAAGCACTTGCTAAAGGGGAGGTAAGGTTAAACGCGGTAACGCCACTGGTCGTTAAGGCGCCTTTTATAAATGATCGTCTTGAAACTTGCATATTTTAGCCTTGAGTCATGAATTCTGGGGACATAAAGATTTGGATGAGTAGAGCCTTTAGCACATTGAGGTTATTGCGATTTGCTGTCGTCATATATTCATGAATCACACTTTTCATGCCCTCACTCATGTTATTCGCAAAAAGGTGCTTATCTATCTCGTCAATCAGGTTAGCCATGCTGTTTGAGTTTTCAGTATTTTGAAAGTGGTGCTCAAAAGTTGGGCGATTCATGTAAGCAACCGGAGGTTCACTCTCTAGTCGAGTAGCAAGGTCTGAAACCTGGCGGAAGTAGTGATATACATCATCCCAGTTGTATATTTTGAATTCTGGAGCTGCGATTCCAACAAACCTGTCGTCATTGGGAGCTTCATCGGGTTGGTAGTGATAAAATACACTTGGTGCATTGAATAGCACTCTTCGATTGCTCCAAGCATAGCTGTTTGAGAATATTTTGTTACCAGGTTTAAGGGTAAGGTTTAAAGCTCTAAATGCATGCGAGAGTGTGATCATAGGATCGCGTATCAATCCATCTTCGTTTTTCCCTGATATATAACCAGCTTGATCATCCGTAAGTATCGCTTTGATCAGCACCTGCATATTAAGTGGCTCTCTTTGAACGCTGTTGCCACGCGATAGACGTAATCTTTTGATGGGTTAGAAGTAACCATCTTCTGGATAAAAAACTTAGCCACAAATGGCGCTATATTTTGATGAGCGCATAGGGTATCCAGTAATTGGTCTAGGTCTGCTTCAGCAGTTGCATTCGCTGGAAAATCGCTGCCTAAAATCGATTTAGGTTCTGGGTTATGTAATTTTTCTATCGCACGCATGGCTGCAACCAATCGTCGTTGTGAAGATTCCACCCTGTCATTACCTTAGCTGCTTCTTCTATGTCTTCCTGCGAATATGACAGAGTCGGGTGGCCATTTGGGTCTGTAATGATTGTTCCATCCATGTTCAGAAGTGCAGGACCAATAGTAAATAGTTGCATGACTTCACGTGCAAAGTTCTCATCTGCGGCCACCCCCTCTTTAAAATTGTTGCCTCGAAATGTCAGGTATTCGCCCATAACTGGGGATGTAGAAATGATTTTGAGTAGATCTCGAAAACTGCCAAAACAGTTGTTGGCTAAGTTGTCGTAGTATTTGGATGATGCGATACGGCGATGATCTATATCCAATTGTGGGTCTCGGAAAGAGACGACAAACAGTTGAGTCAAGATGTAAGCCATACGATGACGTAACAGTGCCCCATTTTTTAGCAAGATATCTGTATAAGCCACGTTCAGGTGAACATCAGACCATTTGGGTTTGTCGTGATGTTCCTCGACGAACCTGTGTTTGTTCACCAAAGATGAACCGCCAATCTCTGTTTGTGTGTCAACCCAATTTTCAATATCACCGGCTTCAATCAGATTGTCCACATCAGTGCTTTTGAAGCCCATAGTGGCTTGAAGCAACACTTGGTGTGCTCGTTTGGTGGTAACCATGTACATACTCCCTCATATAGAATTTATGAGGATTGTACGGGGGGATTTGGTTAGTTCATGACTTTGTGCTGAAAGCTTGAAACGGTTCTTTGTTTGATAAACTTTGACGTAAATATTGAATAAACCTATGGCGTTGACTAAAAAACACCTGTTTACAGAATGGGAGTCAAAGATGTGTCATTAACTAACCATTTAGTGGTACCTACGTTAGGGGGAAGTAAAGGTTTGGTGTTTTTATTGATTTTAAGTTGTTGGTTTTAATTGATTAAGTGTTTCAGTGACTGAAACACTTGTAGGGAGTGTTACCAGTAGAAATGTGGTCATTGAAATGATATATCTAACAATTAGATCGTCTTGAACGTTTTTGCTCTTAATTATCGAATTGTATCCCGTCACCACATCTGCATATTGTGATTCAGTGTTCACAATCGACCACATTCTTGAGGATGAGGGTAACTACCACAGAATATTGAGTCTTTCCTTATTAGATAAGCGTCCTAAACTTCGAAGTACTCAAACTCATGTGTTAATGGAGATTGCCTCTCGCTCTGATGCAGTGGTTTTTGGTATGAACGCATTAAATGAATTGCCAGATTTCGATCATCGATTTGTCGATATTTATGATTTTGTCGACATCAAGCAATATCAGGTAGACCTCTATTTACTGCAACATCAGCGTACATTTACATCTGCTTCGCATCAGTGGATAGCGTCGAAGTTCTGTGAATTATTAAAGAGCATACTTTGAGAAATAACACTCTAGTAAACGTCTACACACTCAACAGTCAATGAGTCTCGAAGCCATTCGAGACTCATTCGCTCCAGACTAAACAGGTTCGCCCGCCTCGTCTTCTTCAACGATATCTTTTTCTAAACTTGCCTCTGCCAACCATTTTTGTATTGATAGGCTGTTGAGCACGCGTTGTTGATACTGCTGGGCTTTTTCAGAAAGCTCAATGCCGTAAGTTTGTACTCGGATGGCGACAGGGGCAAACATCGCATCTGCAATCGACCATTCACCAAACAACCAACCATCTGGGTATTGTTCCATTTGTGCAGACCATATTGCGTCGATGCGAGCGATGTCTTTTAGTGTGCCATCACTCAGCGTGAGCTTTCTTTTGGCTCGGCAATTCATTGGTAACTCATTTCTGATGTTGAAAAAACCAGAGTGCATTTCTGCCGAGATTGCACGGGCGAGGGCGCGTTCTGCGACGGAAGCTGGCCATGCCGCACCATTCAAATAGGCATCGTTAACGTATTCGAGAATCGCCAATGAATCCCACACAGCAACATCACCATCAACTAGGGTCGGGACTTTGGCTGTCGGTGTCACTTTCGCCAGAGTGTCGTAAAAATCTGAGGTGAACAGCTTGAGCTTGATAATGTCTGCATCGAAGTTGTAATGGTCGAATATGAGCCATGCACGAAGTGACCAAGTTGAGTAGTTCTGGTTTGCGATATAAAGCTGCATAGGTGCTTCCTTGCGTTTGGTGGGTATGCATTTGAGCTTAAGGGATTGTATTACGGCGCACTAACGGATAATTTTGATGTAATACATTAATAAAAACGATGGGTGGTGATTTCAATATGGATATTGATGCGTTGCGAGGCTTTCTCGCGTTTGTGGAGACCAGCAGTTTTACACGTGCTGCAAAGCAGAACAATCGCACCCAATCGGCCTTTAGTGCTCAGATGCGTAAGTTAGAGGAAGAACTTAACGTCACTCTGTTTCAAAAGGAAGGACGCAACCTGGTTTTGACTGAGGCGGGCTTGGCATTGCGTTCTCATGCGGAGCAGCTAGTCGCACTCCACAATACGGCATTGAAACAAGTAAAACGTTATGAGGACAAACAGCCACTGCGATTAGGTTGCCCTGAAGATTACAATGACACCATTCTTCCGAAAGTCATTCGCCTGTTACAGCAAGCAGAACCTACGTGCTCAATCCAAATATTTAGCCTGCCCAGCATTACGCTGAGAGAGTGGTTGGATGACGGCCGTTTAGATGCCGCAATTGTCACCCGAGCGCCCGACAGCGAAGAGGGGTATTGGCTGACTCATGATGTCGGAGTGTGGATTAGCAGCCCTGAGTTTGTATTTGATGGTTCTAAGCCTGTTCCATTAGCCTTGTTTCAAACAGACTGTAAATATCATGCTGCAGCAGTGAATGGTTTAACCAAGCAAGGTACTTCTTATCAGTTGCTGGCGTGCAGTAATACGGCTTCTGCGCAGCGAGCAATTGTTAAAGCGGGTTTAGCGATTGGTGCTATGGGTAAGCTCAGCGTGACTCCGGATTTAAACGTTCTTGAAGATATGCCATCGTTACCTGCGGTGGATATCGTACTGTTGTTCGCGAGTAAGCATCATCCGGTGTTGGACAAAGAGGTGCTCAATCAACTTGTTGAGTTGGACTCTGATTAGGCTTCTTTTTCTACGGCCTGACATGGCGAGCCAAAATACGGCTTCGCTCTTGTTTTACCTCGGTCAGTTTTCGCCACGACCATAAACGCACCCGCGCTTCTTTTGCGCTAGTGTCGAGATCGACGACCGGATTAAGGTAAGGGGAATTCGGTTCAAGCTCATGCATCATCACCTCCATGGGAGTCATCTTCCACGGTTCAAACAGAAGTGGAGTGGGTATGTCTGAAAGTTCTGGTACCCATTTTCGAATGAAATCTCCATCAGAATCGTGTTCTTGGGCTTGCTTGGTTGGGTTGTAAATTCGGATGGTGTTGATGCCCGTTACCCCAGCTTGCATTTGAAACTGTGGGTAGTGTATACCGGGTTCAAAATCGAGAAATAGCTGCGCTAAGTGAGTGACACCATCACGCCAGTCCATGTTCATATGATGAGTAAGAAAGCTCACCAACATAGAGCGCATACGAAAATTAATATAACCCGTATGATGTAGGCAGCGCATACCGGCGTCGACTAAGGGCACGCCCGTTAGTCCCATCTTCCATGCCTCCAAACTTGCTGGTTCTTTTACCGTTTCATTCTGTAATAGTGCTTCGTAGGCGTGATTGATGCAGCGAAATTCCATGTCGCATTCCGATTCAAATTTCTGCATGAAATGATAGTGCCAATGAAGCCTTGAAGAGAGCGCGATCAAGCTGCGACGAAACCCTGCAACTTGCCAGTGTCCCAATAGATGTTGATAAACTTCGCGCAGGGATATATTGCCCCAAGCCAAATATGGGGATAGACGTGTACAGGCATGTCGTGAAGCTTCTGGGCTTGAGATGCTGCGGTAGTAATCGCGACCACGGCGTTCAAAGAAATCGTGTAACGTTGCCCAAGCCAGTGCGCTGCCGCCCGTTTGTATGCCGTTGACTTTGGTTAACCATGCTTGTGGAGGCTCGATGGCCAACTTAAGCTCTTCAGCATCAAGGGTGTGCAGTGATTCTGTAGTTAACTGACTTTCTGCTATGGGAGCACGCATGACACTGTTCCAGTGCTTGTCCCAACCGATTCGGTCTTTTGACCCTCTAACGACCGCGCCCTGTGCGAACTCTTGCCAGTGGATGTGGTGCTCTTTAAGCCAAGTAGAAAGTTGTATGTCACGCTCAAAGGTGCAATTTAAACCTATCTCTTGATGGGAGAATACACTTTGGATGTGGTAACGAGATTGGAGCGCTTCGAAGCAGTCCATAGCACTGCCATGGAGTATTGAAATCTGATGTCCATGCTTTTTTAATGACTGGTTCATGCATTGCAGTGACTGCCAAACAAATCGCCAGTGTCGCTCAGAATAATGGGCATTGTTTAACAGCATGGGTTCGAAAATGTAGAGCAATATCGTTGGGTGTTGATCAGATAAAGCGTGTCGTAAAGGTGCGTGGTCGGTGAGTCTTAAATCTCGCTTTAGCCACACTATGTTGATTGTTTGCATCTGAGCCCTCGTTCGTTTTGATGCATTACGAATCAGAGGGCAAAATGTCTCACTGGAAGTGAATTTTATTTATTGATAACGAAAGAGGTAGCCAAGATCGTCCATGGTGATTACTGAAGAATCCCCAAGCTTTTCAGCTTTCGATAAATGGTATTGCGGCTGATACCTAGTATTCGCGATGTCTTGCTGATGTTGCCTTGGTTAGCTTGATAGGTTTGCAACAAGGTCTCTTCAACGGTACTTTTTAAATCGGACTTTGGCCTACCTTCGATGGCATTAGTTGTGATGAACTTATGATGATTATCTTGCGCTAACGACGTGAGGTGTTGAGCAAGATGGCTAGGTACATGTTCTAGCGTGAGTTGTGGTTCATCACTTGCCAATAGAGCAGCAACTTTAAGCAAGTTGTCTAATTCGCGGATATTACCGGGCCATGAATAGGCGCACAGCAAACTCATTAAGTGCGGGCAGATTGTCTGTTCGTCTTCGGCGTATTTACGATGAATGTGCTCGATTAAGGCGTGTTTATCTTGTCGGTGTTGTAGGCTTGGTAAGGTGAAGGCCAAGCCGTTTAGTCTGTAATACAGATCTTGTCGAAATTCTCCAGTTGCGACCAATTTTTCTAAGTTTTTATGTGTGGCAGCGATGATCTGACAATCGACTTGGTAGCTTTGGTTCGAACCCACAGGCACCACGGATTTGTCTTGCAGAACATGCAGTAATCGACACTGAGCCTCTAATGGCATGTCGGCGATCTCATCTAGAAATAAAATGCCTTTATCCGCTTGGCGGATCTTGCCTTGGAATCCTTTGTGGCTCGCGCCAGTAAATGCCCCCGGCGCGTAACCAAACAATTCAGATTCGATAAGATCTTTCGGTAGTGCTCCACAATTTACCGCCACGAGAGGCGAAGATTTACGCTGGCTCTGCTTGTGTAACGCTTTAACAAACTCGCCTTTACCAACCCCAGTTTCTCCTAAGATCAACAAGCTGATCCCTTTGTCGATTACCTTGTTAGCTTGCTGCCAAGCGTGTTCTATTTGTTGTTCACCATGGTGCAAGTCACATGATGCTGAGAGTGAACGCATACGCTTGGTAGTCGTTCGTTTGAGGTGCTGTTTTTCAAATACAAAGGGTGTATCTAATGAGGTTCGGTTGAACAGAGTGTCGATGCTCTCGCCGACGATCGAGGTTTGATCCAACAGTTGAGAGGCGACCTGATTGTGCGCCACAACCTCACCAGCTTCGTTGGCTATCACAATTCCTTGCCAACCACTGTGCAGCAACGATTTCTCACATGCGAGGTCGATTCGAGTAGTGCCTTGCGGGATATGACTCAGTAGCTGGTTTTCAACAAGCTGAACCATATTTTGAACCAGCAATTGCACTGAACTGTCGTGTTGTTGCTGCTCGCTAGTAATGTCTAACACGCCAACCATCTGGCCTTGGTGATCGAACACCGGGCTTGCTGAACAACTGATAAACCGATGCTGGTGGATGAAGTGTTGTTCGCCAATTATGGATACTGGTTTCGCTTCAACAATGGCGGTGCCTATCGCATTGGTGCCTTTCAGTTGTTCCTGCCAACACGCCCCAGAGCTGAGTGCAATCGAAGTTAGTTTCTCCTTAAACCGCTCTTGTCCCCAACTTGCCAGAATGACGCCCTCAATATCGGTCAGAATCAAACGACTGTCAGTGCGTGCAAACATCTGATTAAACAGAGGTAGAGCATTACGTTCGACTATTTGAATTAAGCTCGAAGATTGGTGACGTCGCTGTTTAAGAATCGATTGTGGCAGGCGAATGTCTTCGGGAAGTCGTCTCTGTTTTAGACCCGCTTCTGTGCTGCGGTGCCAAGAGGATGAAAGCCAATCTGAGGTGTTTGCTTGTTGAAGGTGCATGACTGTTCCATGTCGTAACAGTGAGGGTGTACCAATTTGGAACAGTTGAACACTGGAGTGGTTTCCATACGTCCGTTCAATGCCAACTCACTTTGGGTTGTAAACGTTTGGTAATCATAGTTTTACAATTTATTAACAACAAGTTTTGAAGTTCTGGCGTGTGATTTGCGTTGTTACTGTTGTGAAGAAAACACGAAGTATCAGTGTTTTAAACAGAAAGTATAAACATGGTGGCTCTCTTCTTACGAGCTTTCTTCTCACGTGATCTCTTCTCAAGGGAAGCCGCCATGCAAGCTCGACAACATAATCTCAACAACGAATGAACAACGACTAAAAATCAAAGAAGGATCTAACTATGATTTACGCACAGCCGGGTAGTGATAACGCAGTGGTTAACTTTAAAGCGCAATACGATAACTTTATCGGTGGCGAGTGGGTGAAACCTGTTAGCGGCGAGTATTTTGATAACACTTCCCCAGTGAATGGTCAGGTGTATTGCCAAGTGGCGCGCTCAACCGAGGCGGACATTAGCTTGGCACTCGATGCCGCGCACGCAGCTCGTGCAAGTTGGGCGGCGACTAGTGTGACAGAACGTTCGAACATCCTGCTCAAAATTGCCGATCGCATTGAAGCAAACCTAGAAGAAATCGCAGTCGCCGAAACTTGGGAAAACGGCAAGCCTGTGCGTGAAACCTTAGCAGCAGATATCCCTTTGGTTGTCGACCACTTCCGTTACTTTGCAGGTTGTATTCGAGCACAAGAAGGCAGCGCAGCAGAGCTAGATTCAAACACCGCAAGCTACCACTTCCCAGAACCGATTGGTGTGGTGGGGCAGATCATTCCCTGGAATTTCCCGATTTTAATGGCGGCTTGGAAATTGGCACCAGCACTTGCTGCGGGCTGTTGTGTGGTGATGAAACCAGCCGAACAAACACCGACATCGATTTTGGTGATGATGGAGAAGATCGCCGATCTTCTACCTGCAGGCGTGGTCAACATCGTGAATGGTTTTGGTAGCGAAGCAGGCCAAGCATTAGCAACTAGTGATCGTTTGGCTAAGTTGGCGTTTACTGGCTCAACTGAAGTTGGACATCATATTCTGAAATGTGCGGCTGAAAGCTTGATTCCATCAACGGTTGAGCTTGGCGGTAAGTCTCCAAATATCTATTTCCCAGATATCTTTAATCATGAAGACGATTACCTAGATAAGTGTGTCGAAGGCATGCTGCTTGCGTTCTTCAACCAAGGTGAAGTGTGTACCTGTCCATCACGTGTGTTGATTCATGAATCGGTATACGACAAGTTCATCGCGAAAGTGGTCGAGCGTGCTCAAACTATTAAACAAGGTAACCCGCTAGATACCGATACTCAGGTTGGTGCACAAGCTTCAAAAGAGCAGTTCGATAAGATCTTGAGCTACCTAGAAATCGGTCGTCAAGAGGGTGCGAAAGTGCTGACCGGTGGTGAAATAGCGCAGCAACCAGATGATCTCGGCAATGGTTACTACATTCAACCGACCATGCTGGAAGGGCACAACAAGATGCGTGTGTTCCAAGAAGAGATCTTCGGCCCTGTTATCGCGGTAACCACCTTTAAAGACGAAGCAGAAGCACTAGAGATCGCGAATGATACCGAGTATGGCTTGGGCGCAGGCGTGTGGACGCGTGATGCAAACCTAGCGTATCGCATGGGGCGCAACATTGAAGCGGGTCGTATTTGGGTGAACTGTTACCACGCTTATCCAGCACATGCCGCGTTTGGTGGTTACAAGAAATCAGGCATTGGTCGTGAGACACATAAGATGATGCTCGACCACTACCAAAACACTAAGAACCTGTTGATCAGCTACGATACTAATCCGTTGGGCTTCTTCTAATACAGGTTCGCTCTAAAAATATGAGAATGAATCATAGGTACAAAGAATAACTAACAACGCAGTTGGCTTAATTAAGAAAAACAAAAGCTAGAAACCAAAACACCCAACTCATTTGAGTTGGGCGTTTTTATGTTTGAATTGGTCTAGCTTTTCGAAAAGAAGATCTCGGGCTTGTGGACAGGGCCATAGTTGCCTTCTAGCTGAGTGAGCTCTAAACCTTGCTTTCCGATCAGAGTACCGACCAACTGGCGGTTAAACGGGTAGCTGTTGGGGTTGTTAATATACTCTTCAACATCAATCCATTTAGCTTCTGCAATTTCATCAGTATCTTGAATCGCGATATCTTGAGTTTGAGCGATAAGGTGACAAATAAAGTAGAGGTTTGATTTACCGAATTGATACGGGTGTCTTGTCGCCATGCCAACCACAGAAACGAACGTTGCCTCGATACCGGTTTCTTCCAATGTTTCCCGAACTACCGATTCTTCAATGCCTTCACCCAACTCAATATGGCCGCCAGGTAACTTGTAGCCAGTCATACCGTGCTCTTTAATCATCAGCACTTGGTTATGTTCGTTGGTGATCAACGCGCCAGCGCCCAAGGTGTGGGTCGGAATGAAAGGCACAAATTCTACCATCTCGGATTTATGAATCAGTGTAATCTCGTCTTCTAAGCAGTTGTGAAACACGAAGCCTAGCTCAGTCGCTACCGGAATAAGGTGCGAGACTGAAATAGGCAAACTAATCCAAATAATACCTTTGTTATTTTGCTTTGAAAATTCGGTGATCTCGCTAAGTTCGGCATTGAATGAGTCAGCATCGTGAGGGGCTGTTGCTGGGTCAATGATGATGCCGTTAAATTTGTCGAGCGTAAATTCCACGAGTGATCCTTTATTATTTTTGATTTATAGGGAGTCGAACATAGGTGGAGCTTATAACATCTTAAGGGCTTATAAAACCTGCTCTGCTTGTAGCATTTTTAAGAGCAAGGCAGTGATGGGTAAAAACTGAGGGAGAGTGTAAAGCGGGCGGCTTGAAACAAAAACTGCGCTTGGAAGCCAAAACGCAGTCTGAAAATAAATCTTATCTAAGGTTTACTCTAACGAATATAGTTTGCATCAACACTTACGTACCAGTGCTGAAGCTTGCCGTCGGCCTTTTTGATCCACAAATCGTTGGTGTAGCTTTCGATCTTGCCGTTAACCGTTAAATTGAACGTGTTCTCGTCGAATTCGCCAAGCTTCACGAACTGGTCTGTGGTAATCAAAAACGGGTCCATGTCGTCCACGCCAACCACATCAGAAATCACATAGTAGTGGTAGGTCAGCGGCTTGCTCGCATCATTCGGGTTGCTGCGATACGCCACAAGCTTGAACGGTTCCGTTAATGGAACATCGAGCGTTTGTTTGTCCATGGTCGCTGGAATCGGGATAAACAGCCAAGCGGTAAACAGACCGCTCAATAAAACCATCAGGAAGAAAAGAGTCTTAATTGCTTTCATAGCAACCTTCAAAATAGGTGATGTTGAAGACGCTATGGTAACAGGTTTGATTTGCTGATTGTAAGAGTATGAATAAGTGAAGGCGACACCTGTCTGTTAGGAAGTTTGAATGAATTGACACACTGTTAATAAGTCACTATCTACACTAGTGTGAGTGACCTTGAGATAGGTTGATCATCACAACACCTGCCGCCACAAATAACATACCAACCCACACCATAGTATCGAGGTGCTGGCGGTAAACAAACGTAGAAATCAAGCTCACGGTGACGATAGCCAAGCCCGCCCACAAAGAGTGAACCACACCTACAGGCATCCCTTTCATTGCTTGGCTCAAAAATAGAAATGCCGCCAAGTGTCCTGAAATCACCAATAGAGCAGGGATGGGTTTAGACAAACTGAAACCGTCGGTTGCTTTAAGTGCTACGTGAGAAAGTGCTTCCGCCATCACGCCCATCATTAAGAAAAACCAGCTCATAGTCGTACCTTTTAGTTGTATTGTTTTTTTTGGTATAGCGGAGTGTTTGAAAGAGTGAATCTTTGTTGTTGCTATTACGTAGCAGCGGTCTCGCCCAAACAGCAGGCACAAAGAAGCCCACACCTCACGCTTTTGCAAGGTGTGGGCTAAATCGGTGTGACTACTTGTTCAGGTAAGCTGCGTGGAACTCAATATGCTCATCAATAAAGCTAGAGATGAAGAAGTAGCTATGGTCGTAACCTGGCTGCATACGTAGCTCTAAATCGGCATTGGTTATCTTAGCGGCTTCGACTAATTGCTCAGGCTTAAGCTGTTCAATCAGGAAGTTATCGGCTTCGCCTTGATCAACCAACATTGGCAGCTTAGTGCCTTTGGTTTTTAGAAGCTCAGACGCGTCGTAATGTTTCCACTCTTCAATATCTAAGCCCAAGTATTGGTTGAAGGCTTTTTGTCCCCAAGGGCATTGCATTGGGTTGGTGATTGGGCTGAATGCCGAGATAGAACGGTAGCTATCTTCGTTCTTGATGCCAATCGTTAGGGCACCGTGTCCGCCCATGCTGTGACCTGAAATGGATTTCACAGACGTTACTGGGAAGAAAGATTCAATCAAAGCTGGGAGCTCTGTTACCACGTAATCGTACATATGGTAATGGCTGTCCCATGGTGCTTGAGTGGCATTCACATAGAAGCCTGCACCTTGGCCTAAGTCGTAGCTTTCAATGTCGGCAACACCTTCACCACGTGGGCTAGTGTCTGGTGCGACAATCGCGATACCTTGTTCAGCCGCAGCTTTGAACGCGCCGGCTTTTTGCATGAAGTTTTCATCGGTACAGGTTAAGCCTGATAACCAATACAAAACAGGAACTGGGTTTTCTTTACTTGCATTAGGTGGCAAGAAAATCGCAAAACGCATGTTGCAGTCAAGCGTTGCAGAAAAGTGGGTGTATTGTTTGTGCCAACCACCAGCAACCTTTGCTTGGCTAATGTTTTCGATTGTCATCTATTGTGCTCCGTTAGGTTGATGGTTTGGGGAATAACGTGTCTATATCATCTAAAGTTTCACCACCCACCGGGCAGGAGGTGGTGAAGACAGTTTGTTGCTTTTCATTTATAGCTTTGGCCTAGATGCTCGAAAGAACCGAGGCCAAGGAGAATTACTTATCCATGTGTAGAACAGTACGGATAGATTCACCTTTGTGCATTAGGTCGAATGCTTCGTTTACGTCTTGCAGACCCATAGTGTGAGTGATGAACTCTTGAAGACCAAACTCACCCGCCATGTAACGGTTTACGATTTCTGGAAGCTCAGAGCGGCCTTTAACACCACCGAAAGCAGAACCACGCCATACACGACCAGTCACTAGTTGGAATGGACGAGTTGCGATCTCTTGACCTGCACCTGCAACACCAATGATGACTGATTCGCCCCAACCTTTGTGGCAGCACTCAAGTGCTTGACGCATCACGTTTACGTTGCCGATACACTCGAAAGAGTACTCAACACCGCCGTCTGTCATCTCTACGATAACGTCTTGGATTGGCTTGTCGAATTTAGTCGGGTTGATGCAGTCAGTCGCGCCAAGCTGTTTTGCTAGCTCGAATTTGCTCTCGTTGATATCTACACCGATGATGCGGTCAGCACCAGCCATGCGAGCACCAATGATTGCAGAAAGACCGATACCGCCTAGACCGAATACAGCAACGTTGTCGCCTTTTTCAACTTTAGCTGTGTTCAGTACCGCGCCCATACCCGTTGTTACACCACAACCTAGAAGACAAACTTCTTCAAGTGGTGCTTCTTTGCTTACTTTCGCTAGAGAGATTTCTGGAAGTACTGTGTACTCAGAGAAAGTAGAGCAACCCATGTAATGGAAAATTGTTTCGCCGTTAATAGAGAAGCGGCTTGTACCGTCTGGCATTAGGCCTTTGCCTTGCGTTTCACGAACCGCTTGGCATAGGTTAGTTTTACCAGATTTACAGAACTTACATTCGCCACATTCAGCTGTGTAAAGTGGGATAACGTGGTCGCCAATCTCAACACTTGTAACGCCTTCGCCGATCATCTCAACGATGCCGCCACCTTCGTGACCAAGAATAGAAGGGAAGATACCTTCTGGATCGTCACCTGATAATGTGAATGCGTCAGTGTGACAAACACCAGTAGCAACGATGCGAACTAGAACCTCACCAGCTTTAGGAAGTTGTACATCAACTTCTTCCATTTTTAGTGGCTCGCCAGCTGCCCATGCAACCATAGCTTTTGATTTGATATGAGTTTGACCAGGTTTAATTTCGATTGTCATTGGATGCTTCCTATATATGTCAGTACAGCGGATAACTGTGCAATTAGCTTCAACCCGTTAAGAGTAGTTGAGCTTAATTGTTTCCGCTCTCTCGTTTTGTTGGAGCTAGTATAGGTGTGAGCATGAGTTTTGATAATCCCCTTAAATTGAAAATGATTATTACGTATTTGTAATAGTTAGTATAAAGATCTGCTCTGCGTTCCCAGTAATTACTTTATTCAGATCTAGTCGGGTTTTGATGGAGGGCTACTTATCCAAATAGTCTGAATGCATAGTTATCATTGATGTTTGAGTGGTTGTGTTATGGCAGCTTATATATTAATAACTGATTCCTACGATAGAGTTATCAATACTTATAATCGTTACTAACTAATTGAATTTTAATGATTGAAGCAATGTCGCATAAGAACTCTGCATACGACGTTTTGTAAGATATCAGAAACAATAGTGTCATTTTACTCACCTAATCTCCTCGCCAAATTTTGAGTTCTAACTTTTTGGGAAGAGAAAATGAAAAAGAGTACATTGACCGTACTGTCAGGCTTGATAGCAGCCACATTAGCGGGTTGTAATTCAAGTTCGCCAAGTGACGACAGCGGTAATCTAGAGAGTGCAGTGCAAGTCGCATTCATGCCTGATATCCATTTTCATGACGTTTACGGTGATTTTAAAGACGGTTCGTTCGCTGGGCTCTACAACTCAGATAGTGGTGAGTATGCGACAATTCGAACGATGGAGTCGCAGATGAACTCTACTCGTCTGTTCAATGAAAACTACTTTGCGATGATCGCAGCACTTGATGATGTGGTTGAGCGTGGCGTGAAATACGTAGCCCTGCCGGGTGACTTCAGTGACGACGGCCAGCCGATTCATATGCGTGGCTTGGTTAGCATTTTTGATCACTATCGCGATACGTACGGCCTTGAGTTTTTCGCCGCCCCAGGCAACCACGATCCAGTTCGCCCATTTACAATCCCAGCAGGTAAATCTGATTACCTAGGCGAAGGTGGTAAGAATCAGCGTATCTATAGCCGCGGTAAAGAAGAGTGTGTTGGCTATGATGATGAGTGGACAACCATTCCCGGTGAAGGCGACAACCTAGCAACCATATGTACTGAAGAAGTACGTGAATGGGGCTATGAAGAGATCATGAGTATCCTTGGTACTCACGGTTTCTATCCTCAGCAAGATTATCTCTACTTTGAAACGCCTTACAGTAGTGACCAAGCTCGTGCTAACTACAGCTATGACTTAGCTAAAGAAGAAGCAGCGTTTGACAAACGTATGTACGAGATCTGTTACGAAGGCACTGGAGGCAGTTACAAAGAGAGCGGTTACTCAAGCTGTTCTGAAGTGCCTGATACCAGCTACTTAGTAGAGCCTGTGAAAGGACTTTGGTTGTTGGCAATCGACGCGAATGTTTATCGTCCCAAAGAAGGTTCGTCTGATAGTTCTTTAGATGGAAACACGTTTGATGGCTCAAGCAGTGCTGGCTACAACATGATGCTGACCCACAAAGAACATGTGATCGATTGGATCTCTGATGTAGTAAAAGCAGCGAAAGAACAAAATAAGACTCTGGTCTCTTTCTCACACTTCCCAATGACCGATTTCTACAACGGTGCCTCTGAAGAGATTGAAGATTTGTTTGGTGAAGGAAGCCATCAATTGGCTCGTGAACCAGATGACAATACCAGCCGAGCATTGGCAGCGACTGGTTTAAACATTCACGTTGGCGGTCACATGCACTTTAATGATACGGGTAAGAAGAGCTTCAATATTGATGGTGTTCAACACACACTCTTCAACATCCAAGCGCCATCGCTAGCGGGTTACATCCCAGCTTACAAGCTGCTGAACATTCGCCCGGATAACCAAATCGAAGTTGAAACCGTCGTTATCGATCAAGTTAAACGTTACAACGAGCTATTCAGTCACTATGAAGAAGAGCATGAATATCTTACTCAAGCTGCAATCGGAGACCCAGAAGCACAAGCGAAAATCTGGAACAAAGATATTTTGGATTCAGAGAGCTACTACGAACTGACTGATTGGCATATCCGTGAGTTAACGCGTCTGCGTTTCCTTCCTAGTGATTGGCCAATCGAAATGCGTGAAATGATCATGCGCATGAACGGTGAAGATATGATGATCATGTCTCAGCTAGAAACCAATTTTACGGTTTGTCAGCTAGTTGATGAAATGAATTATCCAGTCGAGGGTTGTGTTGTAAATGGAGTAGAAGACTACGAGCAATTTAAACAAGACTGGCAAGCAGCGAAAGTTGAAGCTGACGCTATTGCATCTCAAGAAGGTCTAGTGCTTGAAGATTTCGCAACATGGGAAGGTGAAACTCTTGCAACCGACTTCTACCGACTACGTAATGCAGACGAACTGGCGTTCCGTGATATCGGTGAAACACAACTGCGCCAATACGAGTTGCTAAGCCGAGAGCTTTCAGAGTTTGATGGCACGGTGGATTCAGATCTGGGTGACCTTGGCCAATATACCGTTGGTGAAGTGTTCCGCTCACGTTTCGGCAGCTTGTTCGTGATTCTTGAAAAATTCGCAACAGGTCAAGCGAGTGATCACTTCTTGATTGATATCGACCAACAAACTTTGACGGATCTGAAAGGTGAAGTTAAGCGCGATATTTTAAGAGGCTCTACGTCAGCAAACTAAGTTTCATTGCTTTGTTATAGCTGACTAGGTTTCTAGATCATTGGATTAAAGAAGGACCCACTAAAGATGAATTCGTGGGTCTTTTTTGTTTGTCTGTAGAGAAACTTCAATCGAGGATTACACTCAAGGCTTTTTAGGGTATGTCATAATAATTGCTTACTGAAAATCGCATGAATTGGAAATAAAACTACAATATTCTGAGCGCCGTATTTTATTATTGTGGACTCGAACATGCTTTTATCTCTCCCACCTCCAGTGATGCTATCACTCGCTATCGTGCTTGAAGTTGTCGCGACTTCTCTATTACCTAAAACGCAACAGTTTACTTCTTTACCTGCGACTGCCGCAGTGCTAGTCGGTTATGGCTTTGCTTTCTATCTGTTGTCTCTCACGGTTCAAACTATGTCTTTGGGTGTGGCGTATGCGATTTGGTGTGGGGCCGGGATAGTGCTAGTCGCAGCTTTGTCTTGGTTGGTCTACGGGCAAAAACTCGATATTTTCGCGATAATTGGCATCGCTTTGATTTTGGCAGGTGTTGTGATTATTAACTTGTTTTCGACGTCAGTGAGTCATTAGGGCTCTAGCGCGTTTCTGCTCCACTCTTTTTAGTTAAAGCTACATTTGAGGGAATACAACTATGTCTGTATTCCCTTTTTGAATTGATATCGAGGGAGTCTAATCCAAACCAAGTTGCGCTTTAAGGCCATCAATAAAGGTTCTATCATCAAGGGCTTTACGATTGTCCAGTAGCTCTTTTGCGTCTTCTCTTGCACGATAGCGTAGAGTGTCAGTTCCATCCGTCGTTGCTGTGTAGATTACGTTTGCCACCACTTCAGGCGCGGAGCCTGGGAATTCAGAAGCAGCCCACCCTCCAAAGTTGAAATAGCAGCCTCCCTTCCGTTGATTCTTCTACATTTAGAGCAATGATTTTCCCGTGCTAAAGAATGACTGTTTAACGCGTTAATGGAACTTCAGTGCTCAAGATATTTGTTAATAACAGAAGACAAATGCTTATCGTTGCTTGTGTATTAGCCTTACAGCACGGAACATCAAGCACCATTTGAACTAACAGCTTTATTGAGTAGCCCCATGATTAATGGACAGAGCATTTATGAGTAAGTGTTCAAGCTTATTTTGTTTGGCTGAGCAAACGTGTCTGCGTGAAAGTCATAGGCAATGACCGACATAACGGTATTGTCAAAGTTAAGGTTGTTATCAAAGTTATCGACGTCAGAATGAGAGCAGGCGTGGCTAGAGTATGTAAATCAGATATTTTCAAAATAAGTGCAGTTGTTGTTTTCACTATGAAGCTTTTGGTAGCCCAACACTGATTTTCCTAAGCTGAACATTGTATCGGTTACATAGATTTCGATATCTCTAACATTGAGTTAGTAGTAACTATCCGTAGCCGTTTTTTGTACTCAAAGAGAAAGTTAAGAGGTCTTGACTGAATTACGACCTGCCAGGGTCTGTAAGGTTATCGAAGAATAATTATAGCTAATAGAAAGTCGGATTATACGCATAAATTTATCAACACTTAGTTGCTATATCCGTCCATGGGGCTCTTTTTTCACGTACAGGTACACTTAAACTCTTATGCGCAAGGGTTTAATACGTTGTGTGTGGGAAAAATCCTACAAGAGTAATTATGAACAAATCATTAAAGTGCGTGCCGTTGTCTGTGCAGTATTACCAATGCAGATCGGATGCTGGTTGTCTGTGGCTGATGTCGCTGGTACTCAGTTATTATTTTCCACGAACAACAAATTATAAACAATAAAAGTCACTTCACTAATAGAAGTCATCTCATTAGGAAAAATAATGAAAAAAAATTACATTTCTCATGCTATTGGATTTGCTATTCTAAGTTTGGGTTCAGTTAGCACAACTGTGTCAGCTCATGGTTTCGTCTCTGGTGATCTTCCAGGCCGAGCAGCACTGTGTTCCTCACGAGATGGAAGCGGTCCACTACACAATACGCAATGTGGAGGCGTTCAATGGGAGCCACAAAGTGTAGAAGGCCCAGAAGGGTTTCCTGAAGCTGGTCCTGCTGATGGCACAATCGCAGCGGCAGGTAGTCCTGCTTGGGCACCATTAAATGAGCAATCAGACCTGCGCTGGCACAGAAATCAGATTAGCGCTGGTCACAATGTTTTTACTTGGCAAAAAACAGCGGCGCACGTAACTAAAGATTGGAAATATTACATTACAAAGGATGGGTGGAATCCAAATCAACCTCTTACCCGTGCTCAGCTTGATTTAGTACCGTTCTGTGAAGTAGATGGTCATATGACCCAACCTGATATGTTAACTACACACGAATGTATCGTCCCTGAGCGAGAAGGTTATCACTTAATTTTGGCTGTGTGGGATGTAGGTGATACAGACCAAGCTTTCTACAATGTCATTGACGTTGAATTTGATGGCGACAACACCCCTGCTCCAACCCCTGAATGGGATGAAATTGGCTCAATCTCTTCTCAAATAAAACTGGATATTGGTGACAGAGTTTACACTCGTGTCTTTGACAACGAAGGTGAGAATACATCAATGTCTACAAGCTTAATCATTGATGAATCCACGAAAGACTTCAACCAATGGTCATACGCTCTATCAACGAAGATGAACAGCGAACATACACAGCTTCAAGCTGGTGTGCTGAACTCTGAAGGTGTTGCTCAACCTGTTTATGGTCAGAATAATATTTATGCTTTGAGCAGTTCTAGCCTTTCTAGTGTAGAAATTGCTTATGATTATGCAGAAGTGCCTGAATATGACGTGACTGTTACTGGTTTAGAATCAACTTACGTTATCTCTAATGAGCCAACCCAATTGGATCTTGATCTAACTGCTACAGGTGATGTAAAGGTTGAATTGACTGTTCTCAACAGTGAAACTAACAGTCGTGTTGGTTTTGAATCGATTAACATCTCCGATGGCCTAACTGAAACTGTTTTAATAGAACTGAGTGAATCGAATCCTGGGTCTCACCTGATTCAAGGAGTTTTGAAAAACAGTGATGGTGAATTTGTAAAGCAACACACCTCTCACTTTGAGCTTATTGATGATTCAGTTGAAAAACCAGAACCAGGAGAATACGATTTTGTTTTTCCTAACGGTTTAAGCTCTTATTCTGAAGGTACTCGTGTATTGGCTTCTGATGGTGATATCTACGAGTGTAAAGGCTGGCCATATAGCGGTTATTGTGTTCAATGGTCTGCAAGTGCAACTCATTATGAACCAGGTACCGGTTCTCACTGGCAAGAAGCTTGGACTCGTTCTAAATAAAGCACAACTATAATTCAATAGCCCTAAAAAGTAGGGCTATTTTCAAGTTTAAAATATCACAGTCTCTAATTATTTAATACTTAAGTTCGATGTCACGAATAAACTATATGTATTATAAAGTAGGCTAGTAATTATTAGTGCCTTATGGATAAAGTTACAGATATTTATTTTTAGGAATAAGGGCGAGTGTATAAAATATTTTTATTTTCTCTCATGTCATCAGGTGTAATAGCTGATGATGTATTCAATCCAAATGTCGATATGGAATATAGCTATAATGAATACTACAAAATAGCTTTACCTATAGAAAAAAACAATTGTCATGATTTGTCAATTTCAGGATATATGTTTGGGCATTCTCATGGATTGCCAACCAATCCAGAAATAACATACAAAAATAATTCATGTATAGTAGAAGGGTTAATGTTCAGTATGCCAGGGGTATGGAGTGTGATAGTTTCAAGAGAACAAGATCTTATATTAAATAAGCGGTTTAATGTTAAATAAGACATCAATATTACTAATGCTTGTTTCTGTTGTGATTTTTTTAATTAAAAAATTAGAAACAAATGTTTCTCTAAATACTACAGAGTTGAAATTAATAAAATCATTAGCGTTAGATGAATCTACGTCAAAGAAAAACATGGGTCTTAATGGTGATGAAAAAATAGGGCTAATGCTCTTCATGGATAAAAATCTCAGTGATGATAAAACCATTAGCTGCTCCTCGTGCCATGAACCTAAATATGACTTTAGAGATATCAATAACGTAACGAAACTAAGAGATCGTGATGCTAGTATTATTGCACCGAGCTTGAGAGGTGTTCATAAGCAAGAATGGTTCTTTTGGGATGGTCGTAGTGATGCTATATGGAATCAAGCTATCGAAGCTCTAGAGAATCCTTCTGAGCATAATATAGAGCGAAATGACATTTTTAATTATATTTGTGGTTACTATACTGATAAATCGAATGAGATAGACTCATTATGCAAAAAGAAAGATGAATCTGTTACCGAAGAGTTAGTAATTACCGTAGGTAAATACATAGAAGCCTATGTGTCTTCAATTAATCATTATTGGACCCGGTTTGACCAATATAATCTTGAAATGAAAACTAACGGTGTATCTGACGTATTAAGCCCATCGGAAGTCAGTGGATTAAAACTATTTATAGACAGGAAAAAAACAGGGTGTATTGATTGCCATAATGGTATTCGATTCACTAATAACAATTTCTTTTCTATTGGGACGGTGGAAAAGGGCAGCAGATTCAATCGTTATTATGGAATCGATAAATACTTATCATCTGAGTTTAACTGTCGCACGATACAGGAAGATTGTGCGCAAAGGAAATACCTTAAAGAACCGGGATATGACGATAAGGGAGCGCTGAAGGTTCCGTCTTTACGGAATCTTAGACACCATACACAGTTTATGCATGATGGACGTTTTAAAACATTGGAGGAAGTGTTGTTTTTCTATACAAATCCAATGACTCTCCCTATCACACATATAGATATCAAGCCTCTTAGGGTTTTTCCTCATCAACAAAAGGATTTAATTAATTTTTTAATGGCATTAAATGATGAATACAATACGAGTAATTAACAATAAAATGTTCTATATAGTTAGCGTAGCGCTCGCTTTTCTTTTACTACCATTCAAGTCCTATGCGCACGTTCAATGGTTTGTTGCACCTGAAAACATGAAATCAGTCTCGTTTGAGTTTGATATATTATATTATGTTATATTGGCTGCCATTTTTATATTTGCGTCGATTGCAGTATTAATATCGAACAAACAACACAGTATGAAAATTATCCATAAAATCACAAGTCATAAATTTGATATTAAACGTTCTCATTACGTTGGATACTTCGTTGTACTGAATGTGATATTTTTTCTTTTATTAGTTATTCAAGGGGGATTTATCGCCCCTAATCTTAATTTACCTAACCATTTAATTCCAATGGGTATACTACTTCAATCAATGATAGTCGTATCAGCTGCTATCAGTGTTAGTTTGTCTGGAATTATGATAATAGCCTGTACCATATTTATGTGTTTGGTCTTTCCTTTTGAGCTTTCGATAAACTATGCTGTAGAGTTCTTCGTTGTAGGTTTATTTATGCTGTTCACAGGACCTTACGTTTCTCGTATGGATAATAAGTTATTTGGGCAACTAAATATTAACGTAGATTCTCTTTGGGGGATTGCAATAAAAGTCATACAAATAGGTCTTGGGATTCAGTTAGCTATTCTGGCTTTAACTGAAAAGCTATTATATCCTGGACTAACGGTAGTTTTTATTGAAATGTTTCCATTTTATAATTTTTTCCCACAGATAGGGATGAGTTTTGTTAGTAATTTGCATTTTGTTTTTTTTGTTGGAGTATGTGAATTAATATTAGGCATTTTATTAATAACCGGAGTAGCGAATAGGTTAACAATGATAATGCTAGCATTCGCTTTTACTACTACATCAATAATTCATGGGATGCATGAAATAGAAGGGCACTTACCTATATTCGCAATAGCATTGGTATTACTTTTAGAGCTCAAAAATAGCAGGGTAAGCAGAACAATCAAAACCAATAATCACGTTCTTGAATCAATTAAAATTTAAGATCAGCTAAAATACTATATAGTCGTTATTTTGTAATAACGACTATTTTTATTAAAGAGAAAACTATGTCACAAATAGCGACGCAGATATTTAAAAGGCTTCACTTATACGTAGGTATTTTTGTTGGTCCTTTTCTAATGATAGCTTCACTTACAGGAGCAATATATGCATTAACACCAAGTATAGAAAACTATATCTATAGGTCTATTCTAACTAATTCAACTGAAGGTGTAGTGTTACCCCTAGCACAACAAATTGAAGAGGCTCAAAAGGCTGTGCCAAATTTATCACTTTCAGCAGTGAGGCCCTCTCTAGAGCAAGGAACCAATACTCGGGTTTTATTCGATGACCCTTCTTTGACAAATTGGGAAAGACAAACTGTATTTGTTAACCCAGTTTCAGGTGAAGTTCATGGTGTAGCTCCTTCATATGGAACCAGCGGTATTTTACCGTTAAGGACTTGGATTGACCACTTACATAGAAGTTTACACTTAGGGGAGACTGGAAGATGGTATAGTGAACTAGCAGCATCATGGTTATGGGTTCTATCTATTAGCGGTTTCATTGTTTGGTTCAGGTTAATCCGCGGTAAGCCTTTCAACAGCAAACGTCAAAATAAAAATCACCATAAAATTGGTTTGGTTTTTATGATTGGATTTTTGTTTCTCTCCGCAACTGGGCTTACATGGTCGAAGTATACCGGGCAAAATATAGGCTCACTGCGTCATGACTTCGGTTGGCAAACCCCAACGCTTTCAGCTCAATCAGAACACGCGCATCACGCGCATCACTCGCATTCTGATGATTTTGTAAATGTATACCTCTACGATACCACATTAGCTATTGCTCAGGAAAATGGTATAACCTCTAAAAAAGTGGAAATTAAGCACGCAAATACTCGTACTCAAGGATGGACAGTTACAGAAATTGATCGATCTTGGCCTACAAGTGTTGATGCTATATCAATTAACCCTCGTAATGGGAAAATTCATGATCATATTAAGTTCGAAGACTACCCGTTAGCTGCAAAGTTAACCCGATGGGGAATAGATATGCATATGGGGGTTCTCTTTGGAGTCATAAATGAAATTATTCTTTCCATTATCGGGTTATCTCTTTTCTATGTTTCTTATACTGGTTACAAAAAGTGGATAATGTCAAAGTATAAAATAATATTTAGACAAACTATTATTGGACTTGTAATTAAATTGCCAATAAAGACTAGGATATCATTTGTATTTGTTGGTTCGTTGACTGGGTTTTATATTCCCCTATTAGGGATTAGCTTGATTATCATTTTAATATTTGAACAAATATTACATAGAAATATATATGTCGTTAATTCTATTCAATAATATTTGTATATTATAATAAACAAAAGAATCAACTTGCTCTCTATTCGATGTCAGTCTAATAAGCATCGAAGGTGAATGAATTATTACAGCGACTCATTATCATTGGTTATAGAGAGTCAGATGCCAGGAGCCGCTGTACCAAATAGATTTAACTCACAAATCAGTGTCATTCTTAAACTAAACTCGCTTTTGTTGATAAAATGACAGTCTTCTAAGTATAGAGGAGAAGTAGAGAGTTTTACGGCGGAAGTTAGAGTACAACTTTCGCTTAGTTCCTTATTTTCATTAGGTTGCATAACGTTGAAACTCTATCTTTATTGGAGCAGGATATAGAGGTAATATTCGATAAAATAATGACTTATATGTGGCAGTATTAGTGAGTAAGTTAATTATCATGAATGAGTTACGAAAATGAGATTTTTTCGGTAAACAATCAGCTTTAAGGTCTGGTCGTGAGTCTGTGATTACAAGACCTAAAGACAAAGCAGCACTTGAGACTCATAGTCCTTTACTTTTTGAAGATATAAATATTGAAGTTTTCATGCCGATCCCTAAATATACAAATAACATTTTTATTAAAAAAGCGATTAAGCAATGGGGCAATCGTTACGATTACTCTCTTGTTCAATATGTAAATAGTCGGACACCCGTTGTTATTATTTGTAGAAAGCATCTACAAGAGTTTAAGCAAACCCCTAAAGCCCACTTTGCTGCAAAACACCATTGTTGTCCCTTGTGCTATCAGGAGGTCGCGGGTAGCTATCAGAATGAATGGAGATTGCAGGATAATACAATATCAGAGGGGGGGAATATAAGTAAATTTACGCCTATGATCAAAAGCATATTTTGTAACACTGAGTTATAGGGGCTTTGTTGCGTAATTCAATGGAACCAAATCCAGAGCCTACGATCTGATCAGCTACCTCCACTCTAACTCGTAGCCCTATGCCTAAGCCTCGTTACAAAACAACCAACTGGAAGCAATATAACCAATCACTCATTAACCGTGGTTCTTTGACCTTTTGGATTGATGAAGAAGCAATAAGCGGGTGGGCGCAAAGCAAACAGAATAAGCGCGGAGGCCGCGTCGGTTCAGTGATTTAGCTATCACGACAGCACTCATGGTGAAACGCGTGTTTTCTATGCCACTGAGAGCGCTTCAAGGATTTATCGACTCGATCTTTAGGTTAGCCCATGTTCCATTAAGCTGTCCGCATTACACCTGCATCAGTCGTAGAGCAAAGCAAATTGAGATTTCATTTAAGACTAAAACGAGAGGAGCGATACAGCACCTAGCCATTGGTGCGACTGGCCTTAAGGTTTATGGCGAAGGTGAATGGAAAGTTAAAAAACACGGTACGGATGGCAAGCGTAGAGTCTGGCGAAAGGTTCATATTGCCGTCGATACCAACACTCATGAGATCATTGCCGCCGAGCTCAGTTTATCAACGGTAACAGATGGAGAAGTACTCCCGAACTTACTGAAACAAACACGCCGAAGTATCTTTGAGGTGTCTGGTGATGGCGCTTACGACACGAGAGCGTGTCACGCTGCTATTAAGATTAAGGGAGCCATTGCGCTTATTCCCCCAAGAGAAGGGGCTGCCTTCTGGGAGCGTGGTCACCCTCTAAATCTCGCCGTGGGTTGCCAGAAATTATACGGCTCAAATAAGTATTGGAAAGAGCGGTATGGATACCACAAACGTTCACTCTCAGAAACAGCGATGTATCGAGTTAAACAGTTGCTAGGAGGGAAACTGAGCTTAAGAAATTACAATGCCCAGGCGGGTGAAACTTACGCGATGATAAAAGCGTTGAACAAGCTTACAGGGTTAGGTACGCCTGAAACTTATCGTATTGACTAAGAAATACACGAAACGGGGTAGCTCTATATCTAAATTTAATTACGCAACAAAGTCGTACAGATTTACAATCGGTAGAACAAAACACTCTCAGTAACTTGCTGTCCTCTCGAGAGATGGAAGTGTTGTTTTTTCTCATCAAAGGTAAAAACAACAAAAGTATCGGGGCTCAGCTTGCGATAAATGAGAAAACCGTCTCAACGCTACAAGCGTCAATATTGTCCAAGACTAAGTCGGACTCAATTATCTCACTCGCACAGAAATATGGTTTGAATTAGCGATTGTGTTAACGCTGAAAAAGTTCGTCAGAGGTTAGCTTTATCCCCCAACACCGCCACAAACGCATCCAGATACTGTTCGATGGTTAAATCTGCAGAAACAGGTGGTAGTTCTACGGTAATACACGGTAGGTTTCTTTCTTGGCACCAGGTGCCAAATGAGCCTGGGGTTTCGTAGTCGACGTCTTCAACGAGCGGTAGGTTGAATTTCTTGGCTCAGCCAAGTGGCGAGGTCTGATTGATCGGGATCGTCGACCATGGCGAGTGGTTCGTGGAAAGAGATGACGAATTTAGGTTGGCGCTGCTCAATGAGGTTGATGAGCGACTGCACTTCCGGTTCAAGTTGGTTGGCTTGTCCCGTTTTCACTTTTACATCTCTGACTGGGGTGTGAGAACTCCAGCGATAGATGGTGCCGTTTTCTGTCCAGTTTTGAGTTGGAAAGGCGCGGTTGAGATCGACTTGATTGGCGTTGGCACGGGTGCCTAGTTGATTGCCGTCGGGGTTCATCGATAAGATCACATCGTGTCGCAAGTTGGCGGCAGGCGCGCTTCTTAGCGCGCAAGACAAACCTGCGATAGAAGCGGTTTCATCGCCGTGTGTGCCAGCTAAGATCAGCCCGCGAGATTCGCTTTCTATTTGTGCGGGGAAGTAGAGTAAGGGTGCACCCAACACCGATTTTCCATATGACAGCGGCTTTATCGAAAACGCAGCTCTTTCCGTTCTTGGAATTAAACTCACCTTAATCTCCTGATTGATCAAGTAGTATCAAAGTGTCACTACTATTTAGATGACCTCTATTAAATAAACCATAGCGTCAAAACTCGTCAACCGTCGCATTGTTAATTTTATTACTTTGCTTCAAAGATAGGCTAGGAGAGCAAAAAAACATGGATTTTAAGAAACATTCAACGGCTTTACTCATTTCATCTTTATTGACCCCTTTTATCTCAGTGACTGCCGTTGCTGACACATTGCCTGCCGGAACTTCTCTGGCGAAAGAGCAACACTTGGTGCGTGCCAATGATGCAGAAGCTGCGACGCTTGACCCGGCAAAGGCAGAAGGCTTGCCTGAAATGCACATTCTACGAGACCTATTTGAAGGTTTAGTGATTCAAGATCGCGATGGCAACATCACTCCAGGTGTTGCGGAATCTTGGGAAACCGAAGACAACCAGACCTTTGTATTCCACCTGCGTAAAGATGCTAAATGGTCGAATGGCGATCCAGTGACGGCCGATGATTTCGTGTATGCGATAAGACGAGCGGTCGACCCGAAACTCGCTTCGCCAAATGTGTGGTATCTCAAGCTAACTCAAATCAAAAATATCGCTGATGTGGCAGAAGGTAAGAAGCCTGTTGAAGAGCTCGGTATCTCGGCCGTTGATAAGCATACGGTGAAATTCGAACTCGATAGCAAAGTGCCTTACTTTGTGGCGATGACAGGCCACACTTCAATGATGCCCGTTCACAAGGCAACGTTAGAAAACAGCGATAAGCCGTGGAGCGACCCTAAGCAGTTTGTTGGCAATGGTGCGTTTGTTTTAGGCGAGTGGGTGGTGAACGAACGCATTGAACTGGAGAAGAATCCTAACTATTGGGACAGTTCAGATACGCACTTAACCCAAGTGACTTACATTCCGTTTGAGAACCAGAATGCGTCGATTAATCGCTATGCGGTGGGCGAGGTCGATATTACGTCTGATGTGCCGACACACATGGCTCAGCAGCTCAAAATGAAATATCAAGAAGCGTATACAGCGGTACCTTTATTGTGCACTTACTATTACGCGTTCAATACCACACGCCCTCCGTTTGATGATGCGCGAGTGCGTAAAGCGGTGTCTTATTCCATGATGCGTAATGTGATTACTAATGGAGTGACTCAAGTCGGTAACTTACCGGCTTATACCTTTGCTCATGAATACACGGCAGGTTTTGATGCCACTCAACCTGAGTACAGCACATGGACACAAAAAGAGCGAGACCAAAAGGCGAAAGAGCTGTTGAAAGAAGCGGGATACGATGCAGCTAATCCATTGGATTTCAAATTGCTCTACAACACCAGTGAGTCGAACAAGTCGATTGCAGTGGCTATTGCTTCCATGCTGAAAGGTAACCTAGGCGCGCAAGTTGAGTTGGAAAACCAAGAGTGGAAGTCTTACCTAGTATCACGTCGCCAAGGTGATTTTGATGTAATGCGAGCGTCTTGGTGTGGTGACTACAATGAAGCGTCGACCTTCTTGAGCCTGTTGCGCTCTGAGTCATCGGGTAATTTTGCGCGTTACAACAACGACAAGTACGACTCAGCAATGGACAGCGCATTGGCCGCAACCAATGAGCAAGATCGCCAAGGTTTCTATGATCAAGCTGAGCAGTTACTGGCTGAAGATATGCCTATCGCGCCAATCTACTACTACATGCAGGCTCGCCTAGTGCGACCAAGTGTCGGTGGGTTTGCTAAGAACAACGTTGAAGGGCGTATCTATTCTAAGGATCTTTATATCAAAGAATAGATAGATTAACTGTGAGATCTGATATGGCGGTTTGAAGACATGACGGATCTAAGAAATAGCGCATAAAGATCAAAAAAAGAAGAAGAGGGACGTTGAACATAAATATATGATTAACGTCCCTTTATTATATCTCTGTTTTAGATAAGGCTGTTTATAGGCAATTTTAGCTGCCTATAAATGAACGTTGAGGCTCGAAGTCGATACTAACCATTATTATTTGTGAATTCGTTATGAAGAGCCACTATAAAGCTATTGATATTTATAATATTTGAGGTTTTCTGCAAAAAATTACCCTCTATTTGTTGAGTTCTAAATATCTATTTGGTCTATTTGGTCTATTTGTATTTAAGTTGATATCGATCAATTGAAAAAGCCTAATTAATTCCTACGCTTAATTATATAAATAGAGCAATGGGATTTAGGAGGGTAATAATGAAGTACTCAATGATGACGCTATCAGCCGTGGCTGTACTTATGATCATTCCAGCCAGTGCTGTTCAAGCAAAAGATAAGATACTAGAGAGCAGTAAGCTTGCCTCAAATATAGTTATCGATGGCAGCGTTGATGCCGTTTGGGATCAAGCTAAACCGCTGACTCAGAAGGTGAATAAATTACCGTATAAGCCAAATAATGGCTATGAGGGTATTAAAAAAACCAGCGTGGAAATGAAATCAATGTATGACGATGAATACATTTATTTCTTGTTTAGTTATGCCGATCCGACCAAAAGTATTGACCGCTTTCCTTGGATTAAGCAAGAGGATGGTTCATGGAAACAGTTAAAAAATAAAGATGACACCGGACATGACAATACCTACTACGAAGACAAATTTGCGGTCTATTGGAATATCAATGCTGAAGGCTTTTCTGATAAGGGGTGTAATGCTGCGTGTCACAGAGCTAAAAAGGGAAAAAACGCAGGGCGTGGTGACAAGAACCCTGCACGGAAATACACCAATCGTGAAGGTGAGTTTATTGATATGTGGCACTGGAAAGGTGTGAGAACTGCGGTTCATAACCAGCTCGACGACCAATACGTCGATAGCAATACTGATCCAGAACAAAACAAAGGTTGGGGACGTAAAGGTGACAGCAAAACAGGTGGTGGGTACGTTAATAACGTAAAAGACGGCCAGCCAGCCTATGTATCAGATAACTTGACTAATGAAACGTTACTGATTTTAGATTCAGGGAAGAAACCATTTACACCTGACTACAATCAGTTGGAACGAATTCCAGGTTTAACGGGTAAGCCATTTACCGGTTCTCGTGGTGATATCGAAGTCGGTGCCGTTTGGAAAGAGGGTATTTGGACTCTTGAAATGAAGCGTAAGCTTGTCACTACTGGTGAAAATTCAGAAACGCAAGATGTGCAATTTAACGATTTGAGCCAATTATATCCATTTGGTGTTGCGGTTTTTGATAACTCTCAAATTAATCACATATACCATCGTGGTGTGTTAAATCTTGAGTTTAAATAAGTATAACACTCGTCACTAACTGAAATGATTTGTGTCGAAATAATCGACTCAAATCATTTCTTCACAGAAGAGTATTATTATGGTCAAAACAGTTACTCAATATATTTCTTATTTATTTGTGTTGACCACGTTGAGTATATTCTTTATTCCGTTATCGCTCTGTTCTGAGCCAACAGTTCAGGATTCCGCTGTCCATAATGTAGAACCGTTTTCTAGCCAAGTTACCAATGAAGCGGGAATACAGACTTTAATAAAAGAAAATAAGCGTTGTATACGGTGCCATCAAAAAAAGCGTCTGCTTAAAAATATTGATGCCATCGCTTCTGTAGGCGCACATGCCAGTACCGAGTTTCACAACAACTGCACGGCTTGTCATGGCAGAAAAGGTTCTCACCCCAAAGATTCTGATCTAGTGAGTGTGATTCCATTCGATGATCATATCGACTTACCAATTTTTGAACAAAACCAAAAGTGTATCGCCTGTCATTCTCCAGAAAGCTTGAGGGCCAGTGAGTGGACCCACGATGTACACGCCACCAAATTAACATGTTCCAACTGCCACAATTTACATCGAGATTCAGACCCGATTATCGGTATCAGTAAGAAGTTCCGTATTGGGCTATGTGCAACCTGCCATGAAGCTATTCTGCGTGAGAAAGCGCTTAAGTCGCATCGGTAAGAAGGAGCCAGTTTTATGAGTACGACTAAATATTTAATTGGTGTGTTACTTGCTGGAGTATGCGCTCTGGTGGTCGCTGAAGATTTACCTAATCCAGATGAGCATAATCTTGCGAATATTCACCTAAAGGATGAAACATGTGCGGGGCAGTGCCATCTAGACGAAGAACCTTCTGACGATCTTGAGTTTGAATATAACAGCTGCGTGGAGTGTCATGATGATTTTGGTCACCTCGAAGGACGCCAGCATAATCTAAAGCACAAAGAGAGCGAGGAGATGGAGTGCGTCGAGTGTCATCTTCCCCATGAAGAATTTGATCCTAAGGATAGCTGCATAGATTGCCACGATGAAGAAGACGAGGAATTATCAGACTTTTATTCAGTTAGGCTAGAGCGCTATTTAAATACGTTTAGCCTTAATTTCTAGAAACTCATCATATTAAAAGAGTAGAGCGAGTACTCTTACTTTAGATGTTATGGGTTTACTCTCTTCAACGTCTTTAAGCGGTGCGTGCTTCGCAAATATCTGCATTTTCTAGAGCTGCGTTATTCCAAAGATCGCTACATCAAAGAATAGATAAGTCTGATGTGAGCTTGGATCTATCGCTCAATGAAGCCATGTTACCCCCTCTACGCGCTCTTGTTGCATTCGAAGCTGTTGCTCGTCTCGGTTCCATTGGCGCTGCCGCGAGAGAGCTTTGCGTTACATAAGCTGCGGTTAGTCAGCAGCTCAAAAGTTTAGAAACCTTCCTCGCCTGCCACCCTTCTATAAAAAATACCCTTTTATCAGGCTCGATATTCAGCTGGTGGACTGGCCATCAACTACCCCTTTGTCAGAATGTTGATATCGAACTGACCAATGGCAAGGTCGAAAGCGAAGACACCCATTGCGAGCGACTGTTTCAAGAACATTGGCAGTTGGTGTGCAGCCCTTTCAGAGAAATTATGCTCAGCAATTCAGAAGATCAAACTTGAGCAACAACCAACTCTAACAATTACGTCTAGTTTTGGTATTAGCTTGCTATCAGAAAATGAAAAATGGAAAGACTGTGTCGATCGCGCTGATAGGGCGCTTTATCAAGCAAAGCTTAAAGGACGAAATACAATTGTAATTGAAGAGTCATATGACAGTTACTCGACATCAACAAAAGCGATTGGCAGCTCTTAGTTTGGCTAAGAGCTAATATTCTCACAAATTGTTCTTGCCATGTTTTAACCTTAAAAGGTTTTCGTCGCGCAGAGTGATGACGAAAATCGGTAAACAAAAGTTAAAAATAAAAACGCGAGCGGTAGATTGCGATTTATGTTGGTGCTACGTTATGAGCAATTTATAACATATAAGTCATGACACATTAGACTGAGAGATAGCAGCTAACGATGAACAAGACAAAAAGATATCCGGCCAACATAGTATTCAGTTACTTAATACTGTCATCTTTATGGGTTTTATTTTCTGATCTCGCGGTTGAATCACTATCAAATGACTTGCGAGAACACGCCTTAGCACAGACAGTCAAAGGCCTGGTATTTATCATTCTAACGTCTGCTTTGTTATGGGTAATGGTTCGGAAAAATAATCGAGATTTAGAGAGCGCTAACGATCTTGATAGTGTCACTGGGCTTCATAGCCCATCCGTTTTTTATCGATATTTAAACAAAAGGCTAAAAAAATCCCAGGCCAGTGACCATTATGTCCTCTTCTTACTCGACATTGATAACTTCAAATCTGTAGCTGATCAGATTGGGTTCGAAAATACGAATTTATTTTTAAAAGACATCGCCCGATCGATTGAACTTCCTATTGAGCATCAACCACTTTCGTCACGGGTACATTCCGATGGTTTCGCATGTTTAGTCAAACTCGATGATAAGGAAGATATTGAATCCTACATTGCTCTCGTACATCGTAGATTTAACCAATGTGCTTATCGTTATGATATCAACGCCACTTGTTGTATTGGCGCTGCTCTATTCCCCTCTGATGGAAATAATGCCAAGCAACTTATGGCATCAGCAATCCACGCCTTAACTGAAGCAAAAAAAAGCAAGAATACGATTGAGTTTCATGACCCAAAACTCACTGAGCTTGAACGTCAACGTCAAGAGATGGTGCAAGAATTACGTAAAGCGATTGATGACAAAGCGATTGATATTGTGTTTCAGCCTAAATACAACATTGAAAGTAAATTTGTCGCTGGCGTGGAAGTGTTGTCTCGTTGGACGCATGAGCGCTATGGTGTCGTTTCACCAGATATCTTTGTCGCGCTAGCAGAAGAGAATCATTTTTGTCGTGATTTGACTACGTTAGTTCTAGAGAAGACTGCGTCACAACTTAGGGCTAACGGTTTACTAGGGAATGAGCTTAATAGTGTCTCGGTCAATATTTCAGCGGTAGAGCTAAATAGCGTTGATGACATGAACCATCTGGATGAATATCTACGAAAGGATCCCGAGTTTGCTCGCTTACTTTGTCTTGAAATCACTGAAACCGCTATTTTGAAAGATATAGATCAGTGTGCAATCGCTGTTCAGACGTTAAAAAAACAAGGGGTGTCCTTTTCGATAGATGACTTTGGTGTTGGTTACACTTCTTTTGGTATATTTAGCAAATTAGATGTAGATGAAATCAAAGTCGACCGCAGTTACATCAATGGGTTAGAAGATGATTATCGTTCTAGAGCCATAACGTCTGGTATTATTGATATCGCGCGAGGGTTTGGCATTAATGTCGTGGCTGAAGGGGTTGAAAATGCTCAACAGTTGTCAATTTTGAAAACGTTAAATTGCGAACAAGCCCAAGGTTATTATCTAGGCTACCCGATGTCCTCCAAACAGTTAAAAGTAAGTCTTACCCCTGAAAAAGAACCATGTTCAACAACATAACGTAATATTTTTTCATCTAAGCGACAGGGATACAGATGACTTGTATCGAGAAGGATACTGTTAGCCTAACTATAAAAAATCCCCATTCGTTGATAAACGAATGGGGATTTTAGTTACTAGGGGGTAGTTACTTTATCAATAGTGAGCATTCACTAATTTATTGATTCTTTTAGATAGCTTTTGGCTTTAGATAACCTTTGGCTTTAAATAGCGACCATAGTCGCGGCTTTCTTCATCGCTTCCTTAGTCGAGCATTCAATCACGTTCGCGTTAGCAAAGCGGTGTGCGTCTTTCACTTGAATATCGTGAGCCAAGATAACCAGCCTTGCGTTAGCCACATCTAGGTCGCTGATGCGGTTCTGAATACCGTTTTGACCTTGTGTTTCTACCTTAATCTTAAGGCCTGCTGCTAAACCTGCTTTCTCTAGTGCTTTTGCGGCCATGAAGGTGTGTGCAACACCAGAAGGACAACATGTTACTGCTACGATGTCGTACTCGCCTTCGCCTGCTACTGGAGCCGCTTGAGCTTGTACTGGCGCTTCAGCCATGTCTTCATCGGTTTCAACAGCCACTGGTTTCCAGAAGCCAACGATAACGGCTGTGGTTAGTGAGCCAAGTGCAATACCGACGACGTACATTGGAATGTTGCTTGATACTGGTGCAGTAATTAAGCCGCCCCACGGTGCGTGCAGTAGAACGTCTGTCATGAAGCCAAACACACAACCAACAATACCGCCGGCAACGATTGAAGGAAGTACGCGCATTGGGTCATTTGCTGCGAATGGGATAGCACCCTCAGAGATACCGATAGAACCCATGATTGCTGCAGCTTTACCTGCTTCTTGCTCTTGTTTAGAGAACTTGTTTTTGAATAGGAAAGTCGCCAATGCCATACCTAGAGGTGGCGTACAAATCGCGATGCCTACGCCGCCCATTAGCCACGGTTGTGTGTCTACTTGAGTTTGAGCAAATAGGGTCGCTACTTTGTTGATAGGGCCGCCCATATCAAACGCAGTCATACCGCCAAGGATTGTGCCTAGAACCATCTTAGATGCGCCAGCCATTGAAGCTAAGAACTCGTTCATAGAAGACATGAACAGTTTGATTGGCTCACCGATGCCCCACAATACGATACCTGCAGAGATTAACGTGCCTAGAAGCGGGTAGATGAAGTAAGCACCTAGCGCTGTCATGTTCGCAGAAAGCGGGATCTTCTTAAGTTGGAACACCACGCCACCGGCGATAAAGCCTGCCACGATACAGCCAAGGAAGCCGCCGCCCATGTCAGCCATGATGCCAGAAGAGATCATCGCAGGAGCAAGTGCTGGTTTATCTGCAATTGAGTAACCAATAAAGCCGCCAAGAATGATTGGGAAAAGAACAAGGCCTTTGATACCGATATTAGAGATGTCTGCCAGCAAGCCGTCGGCAGGTACTGCGCCTTTACCCGATGCCATTACCGCTAAAGCCAACAGAACACCACCGGCTACGATGAAAGGTAGCATGTGTGATGTACCAAAAAGCAGGTGACCTTTCATAGTACTGAGGATTTTTTTATAGTCGCTACTACTATTCTTATTATTAGAATTGCTACTGGTATTGGTAGCTTGATTTGCTAGGGTGCTCATAATTTTCTACGCCTTATGAATTAATTAAAATATTAAGGATTTGTTGTTCGTCTTTTGCGTTATGGATATTTTGAATAAATTCATCGCTGAATTTTCCAAATAGTTCTTGTAGTACATAAATATGATGGTCAGCACCGTTATCTGGTGATGCAATCATAAAAAATACGGTTGGGTTAATGCCGTCGTCATCGCCATACTCGATACCTTCACGCTTAACACCGACAGCAATTGCGGGTTCAGTGACTGCCTTGCTTTTTGAGTGTGGGTAAGCAATGCCGTCCATTGAGGTAATGCTTTGAGATTCACGAACTTCGATGTCTGCCAAGAAGGCTTCTTTACTGCTGATTCGCTTGTTCTCAAATAACATGTCTGCCAATTCTTCAAACAGTTCTTTTTTATTTTTCGCTTGAAGGTTGTTATTAATTAAGTTGACGTTAGTTAGCTGTGTGATCATTTATTAACTCATTCACTATTGAAGTTCTTGAATTAAAATTAATGGATTAACCCGATTCGCGAAATAGCAAATAAAAGCCCTTCACTGCATATTTGTACCAAGCAAAATTAAGTGTGATTTGCATCATTAATGCAGTGTGATACGGGTCATACTTAATGGCGTTTTGATTATGTTTTGATACGCCAATAGGCTTCGTAAAAACAAAAATGCCCCGCAAAAGCAGGGCATGATCAGTGTGAGTTTATTTAGATTTGCTCAGTGCTGACTAACTGTAAGCGCGTGCAACACGCCCAACACAATCCAGTTTGTAACTCTCAGCATAAGCGGGAATGAAAACCGATTGGCCTTTCTCTATCACACAGGTTTCACCGCATTGATGGGTGAGCACCATGGATTCATCGAGCGGCAGCAAGATCTCTGCACCCTCAGTAGTGATCTCTCTCTTATGAGAATTCTGGACGATAGAGAACTTAAAATCCTCGACGGGAATTTGGTATTCCATTACATCACCTTGCTCAACTGGGCTTAGCAGTAACCTATCCGCAGGCTTTTCATTGAATTGAGTACAAGAGACTAGTTCATTGATATCCATGTACTTAGGTGTCAACCCGGCACGAAGCACATTATCGGAATTCGCCATGATCTCTAATCCAGTCCCTTTGATGTAAGCGTGGGGCGTTTCAGCATCCAAATACATGGCTTGCCCTGGCTTTAGGGTGATCACATTCAATAGCAGCGGGGCAAACAGGCCGATATCACCCGGATACTGTTGTTCCAACTCTGAAATCAACTGGAACACACAGTTATCAGAAAGCTTCGCCTTCATCAACAACATGGTGAGTGCCATTCCTTTTTGTTCGCCTTCCAAAGACAACAGGCTTGCGAAAAAGCACGCTAATCCATTCGGTGTTTGATCGCCCGCTAAATCGTTGATCATCGAATGCAGCTCTGGAATATCGAGGTAGTGGAAATGTTCAAGGATCTCGTCGATCGACCTAAAACCATTCATCGCCGTGTAGTCGGTTAGGGCATACACCAGTTCTGGCTTGTGATTGGCATCTTTGTAGTTACGGTTGCCCGCCGTCATTGGAATGCCTTGCTGCTCTTCGAGTGCATACCCAGATTCCGCTTGTTGCTTATTCGGGTGTACTTGAACTGAGAGCGCTTTCTCTGCTGCTAATACCTTAAACAGATACGGCAGCTCACCAAAACGACTCGCCACTTTCTCACTTAGAAACAGGTTTAGGTTCTGAGAGATCAAGCTCGATAGGGTGGTCTGCTGCCCGTTATTGTTCACCATAGAACAACCATTGGGGTGAGCGCCCATCCAGATCTCCGCTTGCGGCTCGCCAGATTGGTTATCAATACCAAACAGTTGGCTAAACGAAGAAGGGCTACCCCATGCGTAGTTTTGAATCACATTAGTCATAGGGTAGAAAAAGCGTTGTACGAACGAGTCGTTCGCTAAAGAAAAATCAGACATCGAAATCACCATGAAGGGAAACATGGCTTGAGCTGTATTAGTTCCTAAAAAAAGGAGAGTAAAAGGGCTCAAGCCATTGGAGTTGAAATGGCTTAAGCCGCTGCTGTCGTTAGCTTGGCTTTGCGTAGATTTTTAAGCGCGATACATGTAACCGCAGTTACGCCCGCACCTGAAGCCATACACAGAAGTGCCAGCATTGGGTAGTTCATTGCACCGAGTAGAGCCACAACTGGACCACCGTGGGCAACGCTGTTGGTGATACCAAATGAGAACGCCATAACCGCTGCAGTCATTGAACCCAGTACGTTGGCAGGGATAACCGACATAGGGTCTTGAGCTGCGAAAGGAATCGCACCTTCAGAGATACCCACTAAGCCCATCGCGCCTGCAGCCTTACCCGCTTCAATTTCAGAAGATTCGAATAGGTCGAACTTACGGCCAAGTCTGGTTGCGATAGCCATACCCAGTGGAGCAACAGGAATTGCACACGCCATTGCACCCATGAATTGAGTTTGACCGCTCGCAATCATGCCGACCGAGAATAGGAACGCCACCTTGTTGAATGGGCCGCCCATATCGAAACCAGCCATACCACCAAGGACAATGCCTAGCAGAACCACGTTGCCTGTGCTCATGCTCGTTAGCAGTGCAGTCAGTGCATCCATCAGCCCAGCGATAGGTGCGCCAATCACAAAAATGAACAGACCCGCGATGAACAGAGAACCAGTGATCGGAGCGATCATGATAGGCACAAGTGGTTGAACGAATTTGTGGTAGTTAAATGAGGTAATCCATTTAACGAAGTAACCGACTAATAAGCCTGCGATGATTGCGCCAATGAAGCCTGTACCTGCGTCAGCGCCGTAGAAAGAACCGTTGTTCGCAATCCAACCGCCAATCAAGCCAGGGGTTAGGGCAGGGCGGTCGGCAATCGCGTAAGCAATGTAGCCAGCCAAGATTGGGATCATTAGGGTGAAGGCAACCACGCCCACTTCTAGAATTTGGTTCCACATGCTGCCCGCAGGAATCGCCATGCCGGATTCACTTGGCTCGCCGCCAATGGCCAATGCAAGTGCGATCAATAGGCCGCCAGTTACTACGAATGGGATCATGTGTGATACGCCATTCATCAAGTAACGGTAAAGGTCTGAACGCGCTTGTGAGGCTTTCTCTGCAACAGATTGGTTGGTCGGCGCTTGGTCTGCTTGATAACTTGGTGCGTTGAGCGCTTGCTTAATCAAACCTTGCGCGTCTTTGATTGGTGCTTTTACGTTGGTGCTGATAACGCGTTTTCCCGCAAAGCGCGCCATGTCGACCTGCTTGTCACAAGCCACGACAATCGCGTCAGCACGTTCGATCTCTTCTTGAGTTGGGCTGTTTTTAACACCAATAGAACCGTTGGTTTCGACCTTGATGTCGTAACCAAGTGCTGCCGCGCCTTTCTCAAGTGCTTCTGCTGCTAAGTAAGTGTGTGCAACGCCTGCAGGGCAACCTGTCACACCAATGATGAAGCCTTGCTTCTCAACGTTGGTTTCGGTTGTTGATGGTTCAGGTTTAGTAAGCAGTAGTTCCAACGCCGCTTGTTCTGAGTCGGAATTCATGAAGCTTTCGATAAAGTCTTCTTCAATCAGTTTTGAAGAAAGCTCTGCTAGAACTTCGATGTGATGGTTATCGCCGCCATCTGGAGAGGCAATCATAAAAAAGAGTTTGGATGGCTGACCGTCATCTGCGCCGTAGTCGATGCCCTGCTTGTGGACGCCGATCACAACCGCGGGTTTGATTACCGCGCTGCTTTTCGCGTGTGGAAGGGCGATACCTTCTTCAAAGCCAGTATTACCTTGTGCTTCACGCGCCTTAATATCGGCAAGAAATTGTGTTTTATCTGAAATTCGACCCTGTGCATAAAGCACGTCTATTAGCTCTTTAAATACGTCTTCTTTTGAATTAGCGCTAAGCGAAAGCTTAATCAAATCTTGATTGATCAATGTCGTGATCATAATGAACCCCTAATACGTTTTTATTTTGTAATGGGTATTCTGGAATTGATCACTCACCTTCTGTAGTGCAGAAAAAATGCATTTACTGGATGATTGTTGCGTTCTAAAAAGAGTGTGATTTTGATCGGTATAACCGTCGATTTTAGGCCTATCTTGACAGCATTGATAATGCAACGAGGCTTTTATTTATAAAGGTTGTGGCGTAGTGGTCTATTTTAAAAATGACGTTCTATATCAGTTTTTAGACTGGATATTTATTTCTATGACTGGATTTTTGTAACCTAGATCTCAAATTGTGATTTTGCTCAATAGCGCTATGTTTCACTAAGGGGTATATCTATTCTCGTAGCCTTATTGCTGCCCATCAGAGTACGAATAATGATATTTCATGACTTAATCTCCTCGGTGCTAAATGAGAGAGAACCGTTTCATAACATCTGGTTTGCTGGAGATTTTCATACTCCTTCAGCTTTTAGTTATCAGGTGAACTTTCCGCGTTTAGAGTTGGTTCTAGACGGAGAGTATATTAATGAAATGGAAAGTCATGATCGCAAAATCACTAACGTTATTGCCAAAGCTGGAGATGCGATTTTCATTCCGCCTAACTGCTGGAATAAGCCTAATTGGGATACCGATTGTTCTGTGTTGAGCATGTTGTTTGGGCGTCGTCAGCTTGGTTTAAGTTTGGTGAGTAAGCGCAAAGGGGAAGAGAGTTTCTATGATATTCAAAAGCACAGTATTCAGACTCGATCTGGGTTTGCGATTGATAACATTCTAGAGGCGCTTAGCTCACTAGCAAGAGAGAGCAACAAGCAGCCTATGGATGAGTTATTGCTACAGGCTCTTCTTCAATACAGTAAGTCGATGTTGGATGCGCCGGTCGAGAAGTCTCACAGCCGAGTGCAGGATGTGTATCAGGGAATTTGTATCTACATTCAAGAGAACTTCCATCGCCAAATAACCCGAGACAGCATTGCCTCACGCTTTAGTATTTCATCCAATCACTTATCACGAATGTTCCGCCAGCAGGGCCATATGACGCTGGCAGAATACATCACACGCGTGCGAGTCGACCGTGCCAAGTTCATGCTCAAAAAGTACAACTTCAAGCTCAATGAAGTGGCGGTGCGTTGTGGCTTCAAGGACGTGAATTACTTTTGTCGAGTGTTCAAAGATCGAACAGGAAGAACACCGACACAATATCGTGGGTCAATCTAATATACTCTAAAATTCCCTTTTCTGACCTGAGCTTATACGACCGAAATTTGTATGACTAGAGCATCACTGCTGACTCCGAACTGCTATGATCCATTTGCTTTGTGTTCTCCTCTTCCGTTTATTCCTACGCTTCATATCTAAGTTCATTTTTCTATTTACCGTGTTTCACTAAGTAACTCCAATTAATAATATTAAGGGTTAGTTTTTCGAGTTGCTTATTATTTCCGCTCTCTATTGATTGAATTAAACGTGTGAGAGTTGATGTATTAATGCGATGCATTTAATGGATGTTAAGTAAATTAAAACCACTTATCGAGACGACAAAATCTTGTTATTGTTGTCCGGGTTACTGATTGAGGTGTTTTTAAGTTGTTGATTTTAAATGTTTACCTTGTTTAGGCTTATTCTTTATTTACTAGCGCGTAATTAATGACTCGAAATCAAATATTCAGGTTTATATGCTCTATCACAATCTTGACTTATAATACTACAAATTAAATTATCTATGGATAATATGCTCTTCAGATATTAATAATAAAGAAGATTTATACATGGAACTCAATACTCTGATCGTAGGAATTTATTTCCTTTTCCTTATCGCAATAGGTTGGATGTTTAGAACGTTCACCAGTACCACCAGTGACTATTTCCGCGGGGGCGGTAACATGCTTTGGTGGATGGTTGGCGCAACTGCATTTATGACGCAGTTCAGTGCTTGGACCTTCACTGGTGCAGCGGGTAAAGCGTATGCCGATGGTATGGCTGTCGCGGTTATTTTCCTGGCGAACGCCTTTGGTTACTTGATGAATTACCTGTACTTCGCTCCGAAATTCCGTCAACTGCGTGTAGTAACGCCAATTGACGCGATTCGCATGCGCTTTGGTAGCTTCAACGAGCAAGTGTTTACTTGGTCTGGCATGCCGAACAGTATTGTATCTGCAGGTATCTGGCTAAATGGCTTGGCGATCATCGCATCGGGCATCTTCGGCTTCGATATGACGACAACCATCGTTCTAACCGGTCTTGTTGTACTTGTGATGTCGGTGACAGGTGGTTCATGGGCGGTTATCGCGTCTGACTTCATGCAGATGGTTATCATCATGGCGGTAACAGTAACGTGTGCTGCGGTCGCTATTGTGCAAGGTGGCGGTGTCACTGAGATCATCAACGACTTCCCTGTAGCAGAAGGCGCATCATTCGTTTCTGGTAATAATCTGAACTACGTAAGTATCTTCGGAATCTGGGCATTCTTCATCTTCTTCAAGCAGTTCAGTATCACCAACAACATGTTGAATTCTTACCGTTACCTAGCGGCAAAAGACTCAAAGAACGCGAAGAAAGCGGCTCTGTTGGCATGTATTCTGATGACAATCGGTCCAATCATCTGGTTCATGCCACCTTGGTTTGTTGCAGGACAAGGCGTTGATCTTGCGGCGCATTACCCAGATGCAGGTTCTAAAGCTGGCGATTTTGCTTACCTATACTTTGTAGAGCAATACATGCCAGCAGGTATGGTGGGGCTTCTAATTGCAGCGATGTTTGCGGCAACTATGTCTTCAATGGATTCAGGTTTAAACCGTAACTCAGGTATCTTTGTTATCAACTTCTACCAACCGATTCTTCGTCCAAACGCGACAGAGAAAGAGTTGATGGTTGTGTCTAAGTTGATGTCTTCGGTCTTCGGCGTCGCTATCATCCTTATCGCACTGTTTATCAACTCGCTGAAAGGTTTGAGCCTGTTCGACACCATGATGTACGTCGGTGCATTAATCGGTTTCCCAATGACCATTCCAGCATTTTGTGGCTTCTTCATTAAGAAGACTCCAGACTGGGCAGGTTGGGGCACGTTAGTGGTTGGCGCGATTGTGTCTTACATCGTAGGCTTCGTGATTACCGCTGAAATGCTACAAAACTGGTTCAACCTAGAGCCGCTAACGGGCCGTGAATGGTCTGATTTGAAAGTAGCGGTAGGCCTGATTGCTCACTTAACGTTCACAGGTGGCTTCTTCATTCTTTCGACTCTGTTCTACAAACCACTAGAAGCGTCTCGTCAGAAAGATGTAGATATTTTCTTCAACAACCTTGCGACACCTTTGGTTTCTGAATCAACAGCACAGAAGAAATTGGATAACAAGCAACGCCACATGCTGGGCTCACTGATTGCAGTGTCTGGTGTGGCAGTAATGGCGATGTTTGCTCTACCGAACCTATTCTGGGGAAGAATGATGTTCGTACTGTGTGGCGGTATCGTGTTTATCGTTGGTCTGATGCTGGTGAAAGCCGTGGACGACTCGGTGGAAGATGCGAAACAAGAGAACAAAACGGCTTAGGTAACTAAACCTACAAGATAAGCCATTTAGAATAGAACGGCTGAGCGTAATTGCTCAGCCGTTTTTTATTGTGTGAACCATTGAGATTACAACTAATGGAGCGAGTAACTTAGTTAATCAAGGAAATGAATTTAAAAGGGAGAGATGAACTAAATCAGACGTGACGAGATGTACATCAATAGGGCCTGCAAATCGACACTGCTTCGAGTCATTTGTAAACGTTCATTGACCTGATCGTGGAGCAGGTTTCGCGTTAAATTGGTGGCTGCAATAATATGTTCTCGTTGTGGTTTAGTTGGCAGAACGAGTGCGATGGCAACATACACTTCACCAATGCGTGAAGCCCAATCAATCGGGTCGTCACTGACGATGACCGCAATCGAAAGATCTTGAGTTGATTCAAACATCACATGGGGCAGTGCGATCCCCGGTGACACACATGTCGAAGAGCGTTCCTCTCGTTTAATAAACGCCAGAATCAGTTCATCCGGATCTTGTGGGTAAACGAGGTGAGCGAGCCCTTTTAGGCATTCAAACTTGGTCAGTTGAGTTTGTGCTTTGGCATGATGCCATTTGATCTCGCAAGGTGGGCATATCTGCGGCATACGCTGAATCAAATCGTTAGAGAACTCATGGTTTACTTGCGAGCCAACCATGGCGTAATGCTCGGCGATTATGTCTTTAAGAACAAAGCACGCCAGTTCCGCATCGATACCAACAGCGGTTATCTGACACAAATCACCACGAAGTAGACCGACTTGTAACATCGCGACAGATTTGGATAGATCGGCCGTTCGATTTTGAGTGATGTTGATAATACGGATGTTACTTTTGAACTTCTTCGCCAAACGGGTGAGAGGCTGCGCAACGTGAGAATTAGCCGCTGGGTCGTCTACGAAGAAGGTGATCTGATATTCATTCATACCGAGGATTAGCTGCGACAAGGCTTCGTATCACGACAAGGTTTTAGGTCACGACAATGCTTGATAAAGACCTTTTCGACGCTTAACAGTACTTCCTCCATTGAGATCAACACGGTTTTCGCAGGATCAAATCGGTTTGGTTGTTCAATGTCGATATCGGAGACGATCAGGATTTTATCAGCCTGCACGATATCGTGATCTGTCAGTAAGTTTTCAATACCCATCGCACCTTGCGTTTCAACCTTGATTGAAACGTTGAACTTAGGGGCGGTTTTAACTAATGCATCCGCTGCCATGTAGGTATGGGCAATGCCTGTAGGGCACGCAGTTACCGCTACAATTCTCATTATTATTCTCGGCTTGTGTGGATCAGATACTATTATCCGAATCTGTGGATTTTATGGATTGCCGTTTTTAATTCAAAGGTGGACGTCACACTCTGAGTTCTTGGTTACAATTATCCAGTTAATGCACTTTTCGTCCTATATATTGAGAAGCCTTGCGTCGTTAATCTTTTCATCTCATTAACTTCTTTTAGCTCATTTACTTAAATCGGCACTCGTACGAGGCAGCATATGGATATCACTAACATTATCGAGCCAGAGATTATCTGCTTGGAATTACAGGCAGACTCGAAACAGGCGGTATTTGAAGAGCTTGTTGAACTGCTCGACCGTGCCGGTAAGCTCTCGAGTAAAAGTGATTTCCTTGATGATATCTGGAAGCGTGAAGCTATAGGTAATACTGGATTTGATGATGGTATTGCGATTCCACACGCGAAAAGTAAAGCCGTAGCTAAACCTGCTGTCGCCGTTGGTATCAGTCGTTCTGGAATCGATTATGGGGCCGACGGTGGTGAATTGTCTGATGTGTTCTTCATGCTCGCTTCACCCGATAACAATGATGATCATCATATCGAGGTATTGGCTCAAATATCGACCAAACTGATTGAAGATGACTTTGTTACAAAATTAAAGGCGATGGAGTCGGTAGAGGAAGCTTTAGAGTTGTTTCTCGAAGCCAATTCTGACTCTTTTGACAGCTACGCCTCCAACTATCATGAAGTGTATGTCGAGCCACTCAGCCCTTGGGCTCAATCTCTTAATCGCCTTAAAGAACACTTGTTGTACGGCACTTCACACATGATTCCATTCGTGGTCGCGGGCGGTGTTCTGTTGTCTTTATCGGTGATGATGTCTGGTCACGGTGCCGTTCCAGAGAGCGGCGTTTTGGCTGACATTGCACAAATGGGTATTGCGGGCTTAACGCTTTTTACCGCCGTGCTCGGCGGTTACATCGCGTATTCAATGGCAGACAAACCGGGTTTAGCACCAGGCATGATTGGTTCTTCGGTGGCGGTGAATCAATACAACACTGGTTTCCTTGGTGCGATTGTGGTCGGCTTTTTCGCAGGCTTTGTGGTGAATCTACTTAAGAAGATCAAGCTGCCAGACAGCATGATCTCGCTGAGCTCTATCTTCATCTATCCGCTTGTCGGCACGTTTGTTACCTGTGGGGCTGTGATGTGGGTGATTGGTGCCCCCATTGCGCAGGTGATGCTTGAGATGAACCAAATGCTGACTGGCATGGCCGGCTCAGGAAAAGTGGTGCTGGGTAGCATTCTAGGTGCAATGACCGCGTTTGATATGGGCGGTCCAATCAACAAAGTAGCCACGCTGTTTGCACAAACTCAGGTGAATACTCAGCCATGGTTAATGGGGGGCGTTGGCATTGCCATTTGTACACCCCCATTAGGTATGGCGCTGGCGACTTTCTTATCGCCGAAGAAGTTTAAACGAGACGAACGCGAAGCAGGTAAAGCAGCAGGTATTATGGGAATGATTGGCATCAGTGAAGGTGCAATCCCATTTGCAGCGGCCGATCCTGCGCGTGTTCTGCCTGCAGTTGTGGCTGGTGGCATTGTCGGTAACGTGGTTGGCTTTATGTTCCATGTAGTAAACCATGCTCCTTGGGGGGGCTGGATTGTTTTGCCTGTGGTTGATGGCAAGATTGGCTACATTGTTGGGACGTTAGCGGGTGCACTGACGACGGCTGCGATCGTGATACTGCTTAAAAAGAATGTGGTTGAAGATGAGTCTCGCTCTAGTCAATTTGCGGGTGGTTCGGTCACGGAAGAAGGGCAAGCTGATGTACTTGCTATTACTTCTTGCCCGTCAGGTGTCGCGCACACTTTTCTGGCGGCTAAGTCTTTGGAAAAGGCAGCACATCATCTTGGGGTTCGGATAAAAGTCGAAACACAAGGTGCAAACGGGATAGGCAATCGCATTACACAAAAAGATATTGAAAAAGCTAGGCTAGTGATTTTTGCTCACGATGTGGCAATCAAAGAAGTCGAGCGCTTTGCGAACGTTAAAACCTTAGATGTCAGTACCAAAGAAGCGATGCTTAATGCACAGGCGTTAATCATGACGAAAGTATCAAAGTAATCGGATCTTGAGATTGGCTGAAAAGCGATAAATAAAAAGACGCCCAAGTATTGATAATAATACTTGGGCGTCTTTTTATATGGTCTGAGCTTATATAAGTTCAGCCTCTAAAAAGGGTGGTACTTAAATACGTCCTCAACCATCGAGTTGAGTAATTCGATGTCGTCGCATGTTTTCGCATAGGTACGCAGGCCAGCGATTTGAACTTGAACATGACGAGCAAGCTGAGCGGGTTCTCGCTCTTTGCTTATCTCACCTAGATCTTGTGATTCAGCTATCAACTTGGCGAATTCACCTTCCATGATCTTTAATGATTTCTTCGCTTCTGCTAATAATTCTGCGTGCTCGTCAGTCAGTTCAGCAACCGTTTTAGCTAACATGCACATGCCGTTAGGAGAGCTCTGTTTAGATTCGACAACAGCACGCTTTACGAAGTTTTCGAGCGCTTTGATTGGAGAATCCGTTTCGCTGCGGAAGCGATTCAGATTGAGAATGCCAAGTTCGGTATAACGAGCAAGAGTTTCCTTAAATAGGCCTTCTTTGCTGCCAAAAGTCGCGTAGATGCTGCCCGGACGCATATCAATCACGTCCTGTAGGTTACGCATAGACGTTGCGTGAAAGCCCTTTTCCCAATACAGGTTAGTTGCTTTATCTACTACATCTTGTCTATCGAACTTCGCTGTCTTGGCCATAATATCTACTTCATTAATCTGAACATATGTTCAATATTTTATGCTGAACGCCCGTTCTAGTAAAGAAGAGCCAGCAAGAAAGTAAGCCGCTTAGTTTAGTTATTTGCTAAGTATTTGAAATAAAGTGGTCAGCTTGTCGCTATAAGGCTGTAATTTACGCGTCGACTACTTCTACAGTTTTATGTTGCGCGCCGTAATAGGTGCCTTCATCAATGGTATACATTAAAGTTTCATCGCATTCTGGGCAGTTGAATTCTTCATTGGGTTCGATAGCGGCTTCTTCTACCCACTCCCATCCAATGTTTTCTTCGCAAGCAGGACAATTCATAAAACCTCTAATTATGCATCTACGTTAATTTTAAGAGCTCGGCATTATACATATTTGATGTTGAATTTATAGATGATCGCGAGTGCATTACTTGGTAAGGATTATACTGCGAGTGCCGATCTACCTCTTTGTGGTTATGCAAAATCTGTCAATTTTTAGTCACTCCGCCAATAAAATGTTGTTGCACGCATTTGTATGGCTACTAAGGTTGCATAGCTTGCAGTTTTATAAATAAATCAATGAGTTTTGTAAGGTTAAGTGTTAGATTTATCGATTGCCGTCGATATAGAACGGTAATTGTTAAAACTGAATAATTATATGATCTCAACAAGGGCATGCCGGTTTAGAAGTGTGTCTAATTACATGACAGATAGAGATTTGTTAGCTGCTAGGGAATAAAAATGAAATTATCCGATATGTCTTTTAAGCAAAAAATCATTGCTTTGCTTATTTTGCCGATCTTAGGGTTTCTATGGCTCAGTGTTTCTGCGATTTCAAAAGGCGTAGAAACGGCGAGTGAAATGTCATCATTGAATCAACTGACACGCTTGTCGGTTGTTTACAGTGAATTGGTGCATGAGTTGCAAAAAGAGCGAGGCATGACGGCTGGCTTTATCGGCTCACAGGGTACTCAGTTTGTCAGTGAACTACGCTCACAAAGAACAAGTGCGGATACTCGACGTGACCAAAGAAACGAATATTGGCAGTCTGCTGATATCGATTTGCCGCAAATCACAAAGTTGAATACAGAAATCAGCCGAAGCCTCAATCAGATCACTTCTATTCGTAATCGAGTGGATTCTCAATCAATTCCACTCTCTGAGGCGTTAGGTTACTACACAAAACTGAATGCAAAACTGCTTAGTGTATCGGCTTTGATTGCGGAACTGAGCTCAGACTCGACGATTACTACTGAAACCATCGCTTACTACAATTTCTTGCAAGGTAAAGAGCGAGCGGGTATCGAGCGTGCTGTCCTCAACAACACCTTTTCTAAAAATGAATTTGGCCCAGGTATGCTAGTGAAATTCATCTCTTTGGTGACAGAGCAAAATACTTATTTTTCGAACTTTAAAGTGTTGAGCACTACCGATAATGTTCGTTTCTTTGAACAACAACTGAATGATCGATCTGTAGCGGAAGTAGAAAAACTTCGACAGCTAGCAGAATCGAAAATGAGTGGTTTTGATGTTGATCCTGTCTATTGGTTTGTACAGTCAACGGCACGTATTGTTCAGCTGAAGAAGACTGAGAACCAACTGGCAGACTCTCTTATTGCATTGACTGATCAGAAAACTCAGCAAGCTCAATCAGCAATGATGGGCAGTATCGCGATGTTTGTTGTGATCACCCTGTTTGCGACCTTTATTAGCTTTAAAGCCATTACAGATTTAACAACTCGAGTTAAAGATCTTACGCGTGTGCTTTCTAAAGTCCGTGATGACAATGACCTAACCGTTCGCGCAACATACTTGGGTGAGAGCGAGCTTGGTCAGATATCTTCATCGCTTAACGAAACGTTAGAGAAGTTCTCTCAGGTGATCGATAACTTGTCTCAATCTAGCCTAACACTCGCTTCAGCAGCCGAAGAGACAGCGCAAACTTGCCAATACAACTCTAATACTTTGGTTGAGCAGCAAGACCAAATCGGCTTGATTGCAACAGCGACAGAAGAGCTTTCGGCAACGGTGAGCGAAGTTGCGGCTAAAACACAGCAAACAGCAACTTCAGCTAAGCTGGCTGACGAACAATCACAAGCAGGCTTGAGCACGGTCCAACACTCTTATGAATCGATTGAAATCTTAGCATCTGAGATTAACGGCTTAGCTGAGAAAATTACCCACCTACACGAAAGCAGCAATAACATTAACAGCGTTATCGATGTGATTAAGTCGGTTGCTGATCAAACAAACTTGTTAGCACTAAACGCAGCGATCGAAGCGGCACGTGCTGGTGAACAAGGTCGTGGTTTCGCCGTTGTAGCTGATGAAGTTCGTACATTGGCGCAGCGCACTCAAGAATCCACCTTGGAAATTGAAGGCTTCATTAGCTCTCTACAATCAGACGTGCAAACCGCGTTTAACGTGATTGATAACAGCAAGAAGATGTCTTCAAGAGCAGTTGAAGATTCACGAGGAGTAGAGCAGACGCTGCAAGATATTTCTGGTGCTGTGAGCGAAATATTCAGCATGACAGAGCAGATCGCAACTGCGACCGAAGAGCAAGCGGTCGTCACTCAGGATATTGCTCAGAACGTTGTGGCAGTCGAACAGAAGTCGACAGAATCGACGACAGGCGCGACTCAAATTGCAGCAACAGCCAAAGAACAAGCAGAATTGGCAACATCACTGAAAGAACTCTCGAATACGTTTAAGAGTTAATCTTTCCGATCTCATAGCTAATAGCTAAGAGTTTAAAGTTAAGAGCTATCTCTCTTATATAACGAAATGTCCCGCTTAGTGCGGGACATTTTTTTAGGATTTGAAGCGACTAAGACTGCGCTTTATAGAAACGACAAGTTAAAGCTCAAACAATACGTCAGTACGAATAATGTATTTAGTGCCAGAAAGTATCGGTGCTGAGCCGTGTATACAATGAGCAGGGTGAGTACCGTGAGGAAAACACAGGACACTACCACTGGGTGTTCTAACTGATTCTATATCCGCACTCTCATGATGATGCCCTTGACGACGAGCAGGCTTACTCGGGTCATCATGGCTAACCATGAATTGGGTTTCGCCACCGACGAAATCATCACTCAGGAGAAGTAAAAAGGTATACATGCTCCAACGGTCGCCAAAAGAGTCATCGATCAGTTCTCCATCGACAACTTGACTACCGGGCCAAGAGCCATCGGTGTGCATTTTAAAGAAATCCCCTTCATCGTAGCGATAAAATCGAAAACGACCGTTGATTCCAAGTGGTTTCACTCCAGCAAAATGGTCGTACTTATCAACGAAATGATCTTGGCAACGTTTCCAAATTACGTCGAGCGTATCAGTATCAGCTATCAAGTTGAGATTCTGATTGTGGCGAACTTCTCTTGGTAGAGAAACGGCCGCATCTTCCGTAAAGCCAAGTTGATTGGCTCCATCTAGTATGCGCTGAACTTCTTCAGGGAGTAGCACATCGAGTAACTGAAAAGCTCCCGGTACATTGTTTACTTCAGCGCGTGATACCGCGTTAACGTTCTTATCAAGTGCAAATGGGTTTGCAGACTTTGGTGCCCAAACGGGAAGGTCACTGCGCTGAGTACCAGACTCGCGTCGAACGACATAAAAATTTTCTTTGTTATTCATCATCAACCTCTATCTTGAAACCACTTTTACTTGTGCAAACTGACGGTGTCCGTCAACCGAGCCGTGGTAACCAAGGCCACTCTGTTTCGCACCAACCCATGGAGCATCACCACTGCCGCCTTGTCCTTGATTAATGCCAACCATGCCAGCATCAAGTTCGTCAGCAACGTCATTGACGCCTTGGTTTCCGAACACCACGGCACCCAACCCATACTCGCTGTCATTAGCGCGCTCAATGGCATCATCAATGTTTGAGTAACGACTGATAGCAACAACCGGACCAAAGGTTTCTTCTGTTTCCAGCTTCATTTCTGCTGTCATTCCGGTGATAACAGTAGGGCGGATATAACGCTCTGGTTGTTCAATACCGCCTAGAAGGAAAGTAGCCCCTTTTTGTTGTGCGTCTTTTAGTTGATCCGCGATTTTTCCATGTTGCATGGCATTGATGATTGGTCCTATGTTTACGTTAGGCATATCCCACGGGCCAATCTGGTACATATTGGCGATCTCAGTGACACGTTGTTCGAATTTATCGGCGATTCGCTCATCAACATAAATACGTTCGATGGACGTACACATTTGCCCTGAGTTCTCAAAGCTACCCGCGACGGCAAAACGTGCTGCTTGCTCTAAGTTAGCATCGCGCATCACTATCATGGGGTCTTTGCCGCCCAGCTCCATTACAAGGCGTTTCACTTTGCTTGCTGCACGAACCATGATGTCTTGGCCTGCTGCTTTAGAACCCGTGAACGCAATCATTTGAATGTCACCTTCAACTAAAGCTTTACCCGTTTCGCGATCGCCATGCAAAATTGTCAATACGCCTTCGGGTAGGTGTTTCTGTAGCTCACCAAAGAATGCTTGAGCGATAAGAGGGGTCTCTTCAGAAGGTTTTAGAATCACGGTATTACCCGCGACTAACGCAGGCACGATGAGGTTATTTGCCATCATCACCGGGTAGTTCCAAGGAGAGATTACACCGACAACCCCAAGTGGGCGATATTGAAGTTCAGTGGACCCAGAGAGCTTTCGCGTATTGAGTGCGCGTTGTGCCTCTTCTGCATAATGCTGACCCATATAAATCGCACCAGTTGCTTCGCCAGTGGCGCGACGAATATCTTTACCCATTTCACGAGCAAGTAACTGTGAGAGGGACTCTTCGTACTTATCAAGTTGTTGATAGGCTTTGATAATAGTCCGCACTCGCTCGTTCATTGAGAGTTGACGCCATGCTTTTTGTGCAGCCTTTGACTGGCGAATCGTTTGAACTACTTCATCTCTAGAGGCGTTATTGACCTCACCAAGCAGTTCTCCATTACTAGGATTAAAAGATTGAATAGACTTGCTCATGTTTGTCGGCTCCGCTGCATTTTTAGTATCTGCATCATCATTATTGAATAGTTCGATAACTAGATATCTAAAAATCTCGATATGTTAATTTTTAATAAATGATATTCGTCATAAAGGATGGCGTGAATCCATCCAGTTTTCATCGTGCTATCTAACTGTTGTTCTGTTGATTTTTGTTCTTTTCAACTATAGGGAATCAGACAGCGCTTTTAGGAATTTCTCGATGTATTCGTCATTACGCTTGTAGTAAGTCCACGAGCCAATGCGTTTTGAAGTCACCAACTTTGCACGTTGCAGGTTAGATAGGTAAGAAGACACTGTCGATTGAGACAAACCGCTTTTCTCTTGAATAATGCTGACGCATACCCCTTCAATATCGGTATCAACGAGCTGTTTCTCAAGGTTAAAGTGCTCATGTGGCGACTTTAGCCAATGAAGAATGTCTCTGCGAACAGGGTTGTTGATCGATTTTAAAACTTCATTCATATCTGACATGGCGTTTGGCTGCTGTTTTCGATTAACGTGGAATATACTCTTTAAAGCAAGATATCGCAATATCTCGATATTCTAATTTCGCTACATTGAGGTAAGAATGTCATTCACGCTTATCGTCGGCGTGTTGATTTTCATCGTTAAGTTTTAGGTTCTCGTTCTATGCTTTAAGAACCAAGAACCAAGAACCAAGAACCAAGAATCAAGAACCAAAAACTAAAGCGCTTGTCCGTTAACCGACAATTTCACATCAATGTTGCCACGAACCGCGTTTGAGTAAGGGCAAACTTGGTGAGCCGTTTTCACAAGCGTAACAGCTTGTTCCTGATCTAAATCGAGTTCAACGGCTAGTGAAACGGTTAAAGCAAAGCCACCATTCTCATTTGGACCAATGCCTACCGTTGCAGTCGTTGGCGCTGATGCGATCTTAATCTTCATCTCTTTCGCTACATGAAGCAACGCGTTTGAGAAACACGCAGAGTAGCCCGCAGCAAACAGTTGTTCAGGGTTGGTCGCTTCACCTGTACCGCCCATCTCTTTAGGGTAGCTCAACGCCACTGAAAGCAGGTTGTCATCAGTAGAAACTTGGCCGTTACGGCCTGCCGTTGCTGTTGCAGAAGTTGTGTAGAGTGTTGTCATTGTTTTAGTCCTTACTTGAATTGTGTAAAATTAAATTGCGCACAACTTAATTTTAAAGCTAGCTTAATTGATAAAATTTGAACGCGCAAGTATATTGTGCACAATTTAATTTATTGGTGAGGTGATCATGAGCGACCAAGATGACTATCTAAAGCTGGATAATCAGGTGTGTTTTGCGTTGTATAGTGCGTCGAATGCAATGAGCAGAGCGTATCAACCTTTACTGAAAGCGCTTGATCTTACTTACTTGCAGTACATTGTGATGATGGTGCTTTGGGAAGAAAAAGAGATAAATGTCAAAGCGCTAGGCGCAAAAACGCATTTAGATTCTGGCACCTTGACGCCATTACTCAAGCGTTTGGAAGCGAAAGGTTATGTGCTTAGAACTCGCAGTGTTGAAGATGAACGAGTTCGAGTTATCACGTTGACACTTGCAGGAGTCGCTCTCAAAGAACAAGCGCAAACCGTGCCAGTTGAAATGCTGTGTCTCTCCAAGATGAACGAAGATGAGCTTAAATCATTAAAAGCACAGTGTGAGCAATTGCTTGGTAACTTGACCAAATGAGAGAGGGCTTTTAGTTCTCGGCAATGATAATCAGAAAATGAAAAGCCCATAAGCCTTTACTACTAATTAGCGGTCATTGCTAATCCAGAGTAATGCTCACGGGCTTTTTGGTATCGACTACCGTTTAAATGGTCACTAGATATTGTATTAGTTTGAGAATTAACCCATAAACCAAGAGATAAAAATCAACGCACCAAAACCAAATGTTGCGATAAGTGCCGTGTCGCCGCCGGCTGCGGTATAGCTGCCTTGAGTCTGTAGGTGAGGAAAGTCTGGCCTACGAACTTTAACCACCATTGCAAGTGGTCCCCAGATAGCTAAGAACACCAACACCATCCCCGCGTAATCCAACATGCTCACGAACTGGCTTGCGAATAACTCAGCTAATACCAAAGGTAGAACGAAGGTTAGGGCATAAGCCAATGCTTTGTTGTTGGTGACGGCATCTTTGTTTTGGTCGTACAGCGCCATCGACACACCAAGGAAAGAGGTTACCAATGCCAGTGCTGAGAACAGCGCAATCACTACTTTTAACCAAGCAGACTGCCCGCTAAACGCTGAGATCAGTTCTGAAATGTTATGGAATTGGCTGATAGCGTCTGTACCAAGGTTGCCAATAATTGCGAATAACCAAGTTAGGTAGCAAATTAATGGAATCACTGAACCCAATAGAATCATATTGCGGATCTGTTTTTGAGTCGCTTCTCGGTTGTAGATAACCAGTGACGGAATCACCACCATAGAAGCAAAGCTGGTAAAGATAACCGCGCTGTACTGCACCACGTCATTAGCCGTGTATTTGCTGGCTTGAGTCAGATAATCAATGCGAATGTTGCTAAACAAAGAGGCGATAACGATAAGCAGCATCACCACCATCGTGATGAATAAACCGCGATTTAATTTGTCGATATACGACTTACCCGCCACCACAATCACACCCATCAATAGGCTGAAAACGGTATAAGCAGCGGATGCAGAGATGTCTACGCCGACGTCGAGCAGCAGTTTGTGGATGATGTCACCGACACCCAAGATATAAGCGATCAGCATGCACACCAACAGCAGGTAAAAGAGTGCATTGATAAAGTGTTTGCCTTTGCTGCCTAACGTTAGGTAAGCAACACTGCTCATTCCACTGTTGTCTTTGGTTTTGGTGCACGCTTCTGCCAGGAGGAGTGCTGAGTAGGTAGTGCCAATAAAGATAAGCAGCATAAGCACTGAGCTGATCATGAAGCCAAATTGGGCCAACACCATCGGAATGGCAAGCATACCAGCCCCTAATGCAGTTCCTGAAAGAATCAAAGAACTGCCGAATAATTTCATATTCAAAAAAACAACCTCTAGCGATCCAAATAATTTTTCTTTGGATTGTAAATAATTGTTTCCAAGACTAACAAAATACTCATTAGAGTTAGGGATTAAATTCTAATAATTTTTGAAATTTTCTAAAAAAATTGCAAATGCATCTCTTTGAATGATTGGTTGTCGTTGCTTGTATTTTTCTTGTGATTGTATTTATCGATCGATTAACGTTTATAAATTGCTTGGCAATTCAAGTTCGAGCGGATTCGACCATAAAATGGAGCTTGAATATTTGTAGAATTGGCCTCGATTTGTGCTTATCTGATTAATCTTAGCTCTCTCACTTTATCTTGAATGAGGTTTTGGACGAGTTGCGTCAGAAACTGAATTCGAGGGTGGTTCGCGTTGCGTTTTAAAGTCACCATATCGATATCAAAGTCAGGGATATCAATCGGCGGGTCGCATAACACCAAGTCATCGTCAATTAACTCAGAACGACCGACCATCTCGGCCATTACAGCCAACAGATTTCTTCCTGAAAGCATCCTACGAATCGTTAGAAAACGGGTCGTCCCAAGTACCACATTTCGTTTTACTCCCATTTTTTCCAATGTGCTGTCGACTTGGCTGGTTAACTCTTGATTCGCCGTAATGATCATTTGCGGTGTGTCTAAGTAGGTGTCTAGCGGAATTGGAAGTTTGGTATTCAATATCTTGTTATCAAAGGTACACAGGTGTTTTTCTCGGTAAAGAAAGGTGGTGTTGAGGTGGTTTGGTAGCTCCTGAAATACGCCAATGCATAAGTCAGTATCTTGATCTTCGAGTAACGTTACGCAATTTGCACTGTCGACAGGCTTGAGCAGAACCTTACTTTGAGGAGCAAGTTTCTGAAGCGTGTCGAAAATGTCTGGGCCAAAGATCTGCTCTGCGTAATCACTGACGCCAATGATGAACTGACCTGTGTAGTTTTGTGGCTCAAATTGCTCAGCAGGTAAAATATCTTGCGTGAAAATCGACAAAATTTGCTGAACTTTTGGGGCGACTTCATGTGCTCTCACGGTCGGCTGCATTTTATTGCCTTGCCTTTCAAACAGAGGGTCACCTAATAACTCACGGAGTCGCTTGAGGTTATAGCTGGTGGCTGGCTGTCCCAAGTGCAGTTCTTTTGAGGCTGCAGAAACACTCTTTAAACGAAAAAGTGTATCAAAAGTCAGCAGTAGGTTGAGGTCGATTCCACGCCAATTAAGATCTTTCACAGCAATACTCGCATCTGGTAGAGGTAACACAAAAGAATCTAGGTTATCAATGTGACTAATAACTTGGATTGATTTGTTCAATTTTATCGATGTTGGTCAGCAAAATATACTCAATTTAATCAAGAAATCCTAGCCAACTTAAGGGACAAGTGGATGTTGAGTGAAAAATTGAAAGGCTTTTTAAAACAACTGGGCGTACTGTCGATTAGGCGCTTCTCAACAAACAGTGAGCATATTGAGTCTCAGGATGTGTTTGTTTGCCGCGAAGGGGCTGCTCATGACAGTCATCGCTATATTGAAAGTGCGATTGCGAATGGGGCGGTTGCCATTATTGCAACAAAACCTGTTTCAGCATCGGTGCCTGTGTTGATGACTGGAAGTCATTACCAAAGCTTATTGCTTATTAAGGCTTTTTATCAATACCCGCACAAGAAGATCAATCACATCGGTATTACGGGGACCAACGGAAAAACGACTGTTGCTCATGGTCTGAATCAGATCCTCAAGCACAAGCAACGGAGCGCCTACATTGGAACGCTCGGTGTGGAGTTCGCGGGTAAGAAACAAGATCTGAGTAATACCACACCAGACGGAGTCACATTGTTGAACTTATTCAAGGATATGGCTGAAGCGCAGGTCACGGATAACGTTATGGAGCTAAGCAGTCATGCATTGGTGCAAGACAGAGCTGGATTTGTACCGTTGTCTGTTGGAGTGATCACCAATATTGGCCGTGACCACCTTGATTATCACAGAACGGTTGATGGCTATGTTCAGGCGAAACTTCAGATTTTAGATCGTATTCAACCCAATGGTTTTGCAGTGATCAACCTAGATGATGCGCATGCCAATGTTGCGATAGAACGAGCAAGCAGCCGAGTTAATGTTGTGACATTCTCATTGCATAATCCAGAGGCGGATCTTTATGTTGAACAACTGAAGGTTGAGCAATTTGGCGCTACTTTTATTCTCAATAATCAGGGTAGAAAAGAGCCTGTTTTTAGCCAACTTCCCTTTCAGTTTAATGTCGAGAATGCCTTAGCGATGGCAGCAACCCTGTTGACATTGAAGTGGTCGTTATCGGATATCGCAAACGCGCTGAATGGTGTTGTTGCACCTGACGGGCGTTCAAAGTATCTATCGCTAGACAATGGTGCTTTGGCTTTAGTGGATTATGCACATAACTTTGATGGCCTTTCGGCTCTTTACCAAGGCATTCACTCTCAGTTGGCTAAGCGAGTGATAACGGTCGTCGGTGTTACGGGCGACCGAATACGGGATGCAGCTGACATTGGGAAGTTATGCGCTACCCATTCTGATGTTGTTATTTTCACCTCAGACAACCCACTTGGCGAAATGCAGGAGGATATTTTCCGTGCATTAACTTCGCAAGTGAGTAGTACGCTTTGCTATGAAATCAGTGATCGCCATGAGGCGATTCAGGTCGCTAAGCAATTGAGTCGAAGCGGCGATCTTATCTTGGTTTGCGGTAAAGGCTCGGAAACTCATCAATACATCACGACTAATCAAGTGGGTCGACAATGTTATATCGGCGATGTTGCGGCACTGACTTTGGAGGAGACGCTATGAGTCAGGTCTTTGTAGTGAAGTTCAGAGTCATCTCATATTTTATTGTGGTAGCAAAGACGAAAATGAAGTTTAAAGCGAAGCTTCGATGGCGGTTAGCGTTGGCTTGGTTAACGTTAGCAGGGATCAGTGCACCAAGCTTGGCGGTGGTAACGTCCAATCCGCCAGAGTTGCCCGCCAAAGGTTATGTTTTGATGGACTTTCAGTCAGGCTCCATCATTGCAGATCAAAACTCACGCGCGATTTTAGCGCCCGCTAGTCTGACGAAGTTGATGACAGCTTATGTGATTGGACAAGAGATTAAGTCCGGTAGATTGACATGGCAGGACAAAGTATCGGTCAGTGAAAATGCGTGGTCGGCAAAATTTCCAGAGTCATCCAAGATGTTCATTCAGCCCGGAGACGAGATTTCGGTCTCGAATCTCATGAAAGGGGTGATCATTCAGTCGGGTAACGATGCTTCTGTCGCTTTGGCCGAACACATCACGGGGAGTGAGCAAGCTTTTGTTAGCCTAATGAACGGTTGGGCGAAATCACTTGGGCTACAAGATACTAACTTTGTAAATGCGCATGGCTTAGATGGCGAAGGCATCCAAACTTCTCCGCTTGATATGGCGATTTTGATGCAGTCGATCATCAAGGATGTACCAGACGTTTATGCGTTATACCAAGAGCGTCTGTTCAAATGGAATGAGATCACTCAATACAATCGAAACAAGCTGCTTTGGGACAAGTCCATTAACGTCGATGGTGGCAAAACGGGTTACACCGAGAATGCTGGCTACAGCCTAGTCAGCTCTGCGACGGAAGGTAAGATGCGGTTGATATCGGTTGTGATGGGTACCAATAGCCCGCAAGCACGAACCTCGGCTTCAAAGAACCTACTGAGTTATGGATTTCGTTTTTACGATACCAAACAAGTGATGCAGCGGAATCAGGTCGAGTCTCAGGTACGAGTGTGGAAGGGGGATATCGAACAAGTTAGTGCCAAGATAGCCGAAGATGCGTACCTGACTATGCCTAGAGGGTTGGTCGATTCGCTGCAAAAATCTGTGGTAATGATTGATCCACTAATTGCGCCTGTTGAGCAGGGTTCTGAGGTGGGCAAAGTCGTCTGGAAAAGCAACGGTAATACGGTGGCAAGTTACACTTTGGTGGCAGATCAAACTGTAGAGCAAGGCTCTTGGATGGTGCGACTTTGGGACAGCGTCAAACTTTGGTTCGGTGGGCTATTCTCTGACTTGATGGGTCGGATTGAGGTGAACGAATGATCACTGAAGTGAGCACTACGCCAATGTGGCGCAACCGAGATTATATACGCCTGCTGTCTGCGCAGATTATCTCTTTGGTCGGCACGGGCATGAGCTCTATCTGTTTAGCGTTGCTCGCTTATGAACTGTCGGGTGATGACGCAGGTTTGGTGCTGAGTATTGCTTTCGCGTTGAAGATGTTGGCGTACATTGGATTAGCCCCGGTATTTGGTGCTATCGCACATAAGTTACCGAAAAGACGGACTTTGGTCGCGCTCGATTTGATTAGGGCGTTGCTATTTGTATGCTTGCCGTTTGTCACTGAAGTGTGGGAAGTCTATGTGTTGATGTTTCTTATCAATGCATGTTCGGCGGGGTTTACGCCGTTGTTTCAATCCACGTTGCCGTTGGTGTTGGTGGATAAAACACAGTATGCGAAAGCACTGTCGTTCAGCCGAATGGCTTACGATCTTGAACAGATCTTTAGTCCAATGCTGACGGCCTTATTGCTGAGCTTAATTGGTTTTAGGCAGCTGTTCATGCTTGATGCTGCTACTTTTTTGCTGTCTGGGGTTTTGATCTTGCTGTGCACACTTCCGAATATGAAACGAGTAACTGAGTCAGCTTATAAAACTCAGGAACTTAGTGTGATACAAGGGCTGCGCAATTATTTGAACAAACCTAAATTGAGAGCTTTATGGTTTGCGTATCTGGCAGCGGCCAGTGCTTCTGCGATGGTGCTGGTGAATACGGTTATCTATGTGCATGAAGTGCTGCATGGTGACGAAACGCAAACCGCATTAGCGATGATGGTTGTTGGCTTGGGTTCTATGTTGATGGCGCTTCGGTTGCCTAAGTGGCTAGAAAATCATTCTCCTCAACATTTCCACTGGATAGGTTTACTGACAATTTGTGCCTCTTTTGTGGTGGGTAGCTTCACGCCTGGTTGGGTCGGCTTTGGCGTAATGTGTTTAGCCATGGGAGTAGGGATGTCTTGTATTCAAACTTCCGCAGGCCTATTGATCACCCAAGCGTGCGAGGGAGAAGACACCGCCCCGTATTTTGCAGCGCACTTCTCTTTAACGCATTTCTGGTGGTTGTTCACTTATTTGATCGCGGGGGTGAGCGTGAAATTCTTTGGTGTGAGCGCGGGTTATCTCATCATGGGTGGGGTATGTGTTGTGAGTTGTTTGATGTATGCCTCTATCAAAGATGCAGCACTTAGAAATGGTTTGTCGTAAATGGAAAGATCCGTTGTCGTAGATACCACTCGGTAGTTTGGCGTTTCGCTCTTATTATCCTCACACCAATTATGTGGGGGTGTTATGTACCGTTTTCTATTTTGTAGTTTTACGCTTGTTCTCTTGTATCCAACGGCTATTGATTTGTATTTAGTTGGGTTGCCTCAAATTGCCGCGGACCTAAATGCGTCTGAGGCTCAGCTTCATGCCGCGTTCTCTATTTATCTCGCAGGAATGGCAACCACCATGTTGTTTGCCGGTAAATTTGCCGACAGTGTAGGAAGAAAACCTGTCGCTATTTTCGGTGCAATTGTCTTTGCTACCTCTTCGATGTTCGGCGGTGTTGTGACCAGTGCAGAACCATTTCTTCTCGTGCGTTTCTTTCAAGGTGTGGGTGCTGGCTCTTGTTATGTGGTGGCGTTCGCTATCTTGCGAGATGTATTGGACGACCAAAAACGCGCTAAGGTGCTGTCGATGATGAATGGCATTACCTGCATCGTACCAGTGCTTGCGCCTGTGATTGGCCACTTAATCATGACGGTTTACCCGTGGCCGAGCTTGTTCACGACCATGGCGAGCATGGGTGTTGTGGTGTGTTTGTTGTCGGTGCTCGTGCTAAAAGAGACTAAACCTAAAGTTATAGGGTCGGTGTTAGCGAAAGCTTCTTTATCTGAGACATTTCAACCGACTTCAACTGAAACGTTCAAAGACCCGTTGTTTATCAGCCGAGTGATCATGACCAGCCTAGGAGTGACCGCAATTCTCACTTATGTGAATGTCTCTCCACTGTTGATTATGACAGAGCTTGGCTTCGACCGAGGTCAGTATTCTTACACTATGGCATTAACCGCATTGGTGAGTATGTTGGTGTCATTTTCTGCACCATTTGCTTTGAATGTGTTTAAGCAAAAGAACTTAATGCTGACTTCACAAGTTTGCTTTGTCGTTGCGGCTATCTTGTTGCTCGCATCGATTGATGGTGGGTTAGGGCATTACGTGACGTTGTTGGGCTTTGCTTTCGTGTGTGGCGGCTTCTCATTAGGTTTTGGTGTCGCGATGAGCCAAGCATTGAGCTGTTATTCACAGCGCGCAGGTGTGGCAAGTTCAATACTCGGAGTTTCCCAAGTATGTACTTCAGCACTGTTTATTTGGTTTATGGGCGTTATCGGGCTAAGTGCATTGAATATGTTGGCATTTATATTGGCTGCTGGTGGAGTTATCAGTATTGCTCTAATACTATGGGTAGGTCCTTCCCAAGTTAAAAGTGATTATGAAGAAGCCACTAGCCCGTCTTGATCTGAATTTGTTATTCACTCTGCAATTGCTGCTGCAGGAGCAGAGTGTTTCAAAAGCTGCGAAAAAGCTCAACGTCACGCCTTCAACGGTAAGCAAATCACTGACTAAACTTCGAGACTGGTTCGATGATCCTCTATTTGTGAAAACGCCGAGGGGCTTAACGCCAACACCACTTGCGCTGAGCATGGTGAAAGATCTTCAAGACTGGTTGCAGATCGGTAGCCAAATATTGACGACTCGGGGCGACGATGCTCCAAAAGATCTGCGCTTGAATCTCGAGGCGGAATCTCCTCTGTCGCTAATCATGCTCAATGAGCTGACGCAAAGCGTGTATCAACGCTATCCAGATGCAAAAATAAAAATGCGTAATTGGGATTATGACTCTATCGATTCCATCGTTCGCGGCGAATCTGATATTGGGTTTTCAGGGCGAGAAAGCCACCCGCGTTCGAAAGAATCCTTAGACGCATTGCCATATTTCATCGACTTCGAGGTTCTGTTCCATGACCTGCCTGTGGTGTACCTAAGAAAAGACCATCCTGCCTTGCAAGAAGAGTGGAACCTTGAGGCTTTCCTTAAATACCCTCATATCAATATTGTGTGGGAGAAAAGCGAAACATGGGCGCTGGATGAAGTGCTTACCGACCTACAGCTCGACCGCAATATCGCACTGACATTAGCGGGCTTCGAACAATCGTTATTTATGACTGCCCAGTCAAATCACACCATGACTACTGTTGCGCCGAATTACTGCCGACGTTACGTAGAACAACTTCACCCCAATCTTACCTGCTTACCTATCCCTCTAGATGAAGAAAATGCCAATAAGTTGCTGATCCCATTCACCATGATTTGGCACAAGCGTAATGCCTACAACCCAATCGTTCTATGGTTAAAAGACACGCTCAGAGAGCTTTACCAGTTTGAAGGGAAAAGTGTCTAACCTTGTGATGAGATTAAATGTGATTAGATGACCTGAAGGCTTGTACCGTTAATATTGATCGTTGATTGAAATAAGAATTCAGAGTTAGAAGCGAGCCCATCAGGTGTTGTCTGATGGTTTTTTTATTTTAAATCATATGGATAGAGTCAGAGTTTTTCAAATGAATACGGTTATTTCTTAATTGTTGATTCGATAAATAGTGTTAATCTGAACGATTGTTCAAATTAGAGCTTGAACGATCGTTCTATTTTGATCTATATTGTTTTCACGCCAACGGAGAACAGTCATATATCACTCCGATTGTGAATCAAATTAATATAAAGAATCGAAAGGAATAGAACATGAGCAACTTTAAAATTCACTCAGTAGAATCAGCACCTGAGCAAAGCAAACCCATTCTTGAAGGGGCTGTAAAACAGATGGGTCGAGTTCCTGGTCTTTTTGGGGTGATGGCTGAATCTCCAAACACACTTAAGGCTTACACTCAGCTTCACCAGGCGTTTAGTGACTCATCTTTCGATGCTGAAGAGCTAACGGTTGTTTGGCAAACCATTAACGTTGAACACGAATGCCACTACTGTGTTCCTGCACACACTGGCATTGCACATTCAATGAAGGTTGATCCTGCAATCACCGAAGCACTTCGTAACCGTACTGCACTGCCAACTGAAAAACTGCAAGCATTGCACGACTTCACGTTAAGCATGGTGCGTAATCGTGGCAATGTGCCAGCGGACGAAATGGAAGCCTTCTTTGCGGCGGGTTACGGTCAACAACAAGTGCTAGAAGTCATTCTAGGTTTGTCTCAGAAAGTGATTAGTAACTACGTAAACCGTGTTGCTGAAACGCCAGTAGACAAGGTGTTCGAACAGTTTGCTTGGCAAGGTTAATTCCCATTGAACTAAGTAAAGAGTAAGAATAATCAAAGCCCCACTCGGTTGAGTGGGGCTTTGTTGTATTGGTTGGGTTACGTTTTCTAATTACTTATTTATCTGCACCTAATGCCGCTTTGAGTCGCACCAAAGCGTCTGATAATACTTTTTCAGGACACCCTAGATTCAAGCGAATAAACCCTGAACCTTCCTCGCCAAAGGCACAACCCATGCTCGGTACAATGCCGGCTGCAATGAGTTTACGTTCTAGCTCTGCATCGCTCAGTTTCATTGCACGGCAATCTAGCCAAGCAAGATACGTCGCTTCGGGCTTTGTGAAACGAATATGAGGCAATTCTGCTTTTATGAATCCGTTCAGCGTTTCTATATTGTCTTGTAGATAGTGTTTTAAGTCCATCAACCAAGTTTCACACTCTTGATACGCTGTGGTCGCCGCTGACATTGATAGGCTGTTGAAGCAATCCATGCCATGAGCATCCAAACGACGAACAAACTGATCCTTCAACTGCAAATTAGGGATGATAAAGTTCGAAATTCGCAATGACGACAAACCAAAGGTTTTACTGGCCGCTGTTGCGACAATAAGTTTGTCGGTTAGTGAACTTGGCAATTTCAAAGTGGAGTGAAATACATTGGGTGCTAGTGTTAAATCGCTCCAAATCTCATCACTGATCAGCCATACATCATGTTTTTTACAAAGCTCAGCAACTTGCGTTATCTCTTGCTCATTCCAGGTTCTTCCTGTCGGATTATGAGGATTACAGAAGATCAAAGCCTTTGCGCCACTGGCGAAACAATCTTCCAAATGTGCAAAATCAAGCTGGTAGTGACCATCAGATTCAATCAATGGGTTGTTTAGAACTCGACGATCATTGAGTTCGATGATCTTACGAAATGAACCGTAGCCTGGGCTTTGAATGACTATCTGATCATTCACTTGTGTGAGCATTTGTAATGCCATAGCGATACCGGGCAATACACCATGTATTGTCGTGATCCATTCTTTTTCGATCTCAGTGTTATGTTGGCTTTTGAACCAATCAATCACAGCTCGGTAATAGTCATCCTGACGTTCTGAGTAACCAAAAATACCATGCGAGATATCTTGCGATAAACGGTTGAGCACTTGCTGAGGTGCTTGGAAGTCGTAGTCAGAGACCCACATTGGCAGCAAGTCAGATCCTTCCAACCCTAGTTTCTGCTCCATAAAGTCCCACTTTACCGACCCTGTGTTTCGGCGGTTAATCGTATTGTCGAAAGAATTCATAAGATGTGAGCCTTACTTAGTGCTGTGAGCTAGAGATGTTTCTACTGAGTCTTCTAACTGTTCAGGCTTTGCGCGTGCAATGCCAAACCCAGTGAAGCCATAAATCAGAGCGAAAATGACGCCGGTGTAACATTGGATAGCCCAAGGCAGGTAGTCTAATGTCGCGACACCTAGCGTGCTTGCCATGTAAATACCTGCGGCTGTCCAAGGTACTAGTGGCTCGATAATCGTGCCCGCATCTTCGATGGTTCTTGATAGGTTCTTCGTATCTAGCCCCATTTTACGGTAAGCGTTTTGAAATAACTCGCCTGGGATAAGAAGTGCTAGTTTGCCGTCAGATGTGGTGAATACCACTGTAATTGTTGCGATCACAGTCGATGCGATAAGTTGTCCTGTCGAGTGAATCATGTGTAAGAAGCGACCTAGAACCACATTCAAGGCGCCAGTTAGACTTAAAACGCCTGCAAATGAAAACGCACAGAAAACCAATAGGATAGTGCTCATCATTGAGAACAGACCACCACGGTTTAGTAGCTTCGATACGTCAGGAATTAACCCATTAATCGCCGTGCCGTTCGCTTCAAATAATGAAACGTTAAAGCCGTCGACGTAAGCTTGGAAACCTTGTTGTAGAGAGAAACCTTGAAGAACCATACCTAGTACAATTGCTAGGGCGGAAGCGCCTAACATCAGTGGCAGAACAGGCTTTTTGGTTAACGCGCCCCAAAGAATCATAACTGGCGGAATGATAAGGAAGATGCTGAAGTTATAAAGGCTATCTAGCCCCGCAAGGATTTGCGTTACTTTTTCCGGTTGACCAATGTTTGCGACATCAGCGCTTTGTCCTGCAAAGAAGAAGACAACAGAAGCAATAACAAAGCCTGGTAGCGTCGTGTAAAGCATGTGCTGAATATGTTCGTATAGTGTGGTGCCCGAGACAACAGGCGCAAAGTTTGTTGAGTCAGAAAGAGGGGAGATTTTGTCGCCAAAATATGCACCGGATACAACAGCACCCGCTGCGGCTGCAAGTGATACATCCAAGCCTGCAGCAACCCCCATAAGTGCCACACCAACCGTCCCCGCAGAGCCCCAAGAAGTACCCGTACATACCGATACAATCGAAGTCACAAAGAAGGCGGCGATGAGTATGTATTCAGCACTGATGACTTTAAGCCCCCAGTAAACCATGTATGGGATGGTGCCGCTGATCATCCAGCTAGCAATCAGACCGCCCACTGAAACTAAAATCAAGATGACAGGCATCGCTTTGGCAAGCTTCTCAACAATTGAGTTGATGATGTCATCCCAGTTGTAGCCCATCTTCCAGGCAATACATGCTGTGAACGTTGCAGAAATAAGTAGCAGAACTTCAATTCGAAGTCCTAAAATACCGTAGCCAATAGCGAGCAGTGCAAACATAACGGCTATGGGTGCCAGTGCTAATCCGAACGATGGTAGAGGCTTTGAGTTATTCATATTAGTTGTCCTCAGGTTAATGTAGGGTTTGTTCGGAATGGATAATAAGCGCGCTCTGAAATCGAAAGTGGGACTTCAACACTGTTTTTATGTAAGCGGTTACATGAGGTGCATACATGAGATTTTAGTCACATTTTGGCTGATTTTAGTTCTTGATTGGCGTAACTGTCTGTCTTTCGACTAAGGTTGCTTCGAATTTATGTTGTTTCGGTGGGGCGTATCCAGCTGCCTTCAATTTGATGGCGAGGTTAGCTGCGTAGGTCGACATTTCATCAATGGGGTTGTGCATTGTGCTTAATCGAGGGTAGAGATAGCGAGCGAGCAAAACGTCATCAAAGCCGATCACTGAGATATCATTTGGTACAGAGATGCCTTGATCATGCAGGCTAGTCATTAAGCCTGCAGCCATTACGTCATTAAAGGTGACAGCGGCTGTAACCTCTGGGCATTGGCTTACCAATATATCACCGGCGGCTTCACCACCAGACTCGCTGAAGCTTTGGCTGATGACCCAGTTAGGTTGTACTTCGATGTTAGCTGCTTTCATTGCGTCTTTGTAGCCTTCTAACCGATCGGTTCTGTCTTGGATGGGAAGATCACTGGAGACGTAAGCTATTTTTCTGTGTCCAAGCTTAATAAGGTGTTGCACCGATACCTGAGTGCCTAGTCTATTGTCTACCCATACTGAGCGATTGGATACTTGAGCGATGGTGCGGTTGAGCAATACCATGGCGGGCAACTGAGCTGTGTAACGTAATAGCGTAGCGTCATCGAGCATTTTAGAGTGAACGACCATCGCTTCACAGCCTTGGCTGATTAAGAAATCGAGCCCTTCTTTTTCGCGTTGTGCATTGTGCCCACCGCTCACCACCACGAGCTGGTATCCATTGGTTCTTGCTACTTCCTCGACACTCTTTGCGACGAGCGCAAAAAATGGGTCGGCGAGGTTACCTGTCAGTAATCCAAGCGTGTTACTGCTTCTACTTGCTAAGGCGGTTGCACGCGCATCTTTGTGGTAGTTGAGCTCTTTTACTGCTCGTTCTACGCGTTCTAAGGTTATAGGTTCGACATAGCAGGTACGATTTAATACTCGAGAAACCGTTGCTGTCGAAACCCCTGCAAGTGCTGCTACATCTTTTATTGTTGCCACGTATAATTCTGCCAAGCATAGAAAGGCTGCGAGTGTAGCGAATTTCTACTGTTTAATATGTTAGTAAGGTCAAAGCTTCTGAAAGCCGATCAGAGAATATTTGTTGAATATGCGAGTATTTAGCGTGCATGTTTAGCAATTAATTTCGCCAGCGTCACTATCCCTTCTTTCCAATCTTTACTCTCTTCAATGTTAGCCACAGTAAAGCGCAAACAGTGCTTGAATTGATCGTGGGTACCAAAAACGGTGCCGGGTAAGATCCCTAGTTTATCTTTCAAGCAATCTTGATAAACGGCATAACTGTCGACCGATTCCGGCAGTGTTATCCAGTTTAAAAAAGAGCCTTCTGGCTTCGATAAATGATAACGCCCTTTCATATGAGGATAGCTGTTCAATGCTTGTATTAACAAGCTTTGAAACTGCTTTTGATTGGTTTGATAGAGTCGTTTCATTTTGGACAGGTGACTGCGGTATTTGCCTGTGGTGAGAAACTGTCCGACCGCCGATTGCATGAGATTGGAACTGCCCATGTTGTCGCAAAGTAGATATTTTTCGACTTGAGCTTGGTAACGTCCCGAGAGTAACCAACCAATGCGTAGGCGAGAGTCTAAGGTTTTGGATAGAGAGTTCACGTAGATAACTCTATCTTGGTCATCAAGTTCTTTTAGGCTAGCAATTGGTGTATCAAACGCCAGACTGCCGAACACATCATCTTCGATAATCGGCAAAGATCCGGTTATCTCCAACAGCGCTTTTCGATTTGCCAAAGGCATACGAGAGCCCGTTGGGTTGGTAAAGTTTGGTGTTAGCAGTAGCGTTTTTACTTCCCATTTATCCAATGCAGTTTGTAGTGATGGGATGTCAATGCCATGGCTAACACTGCTTGGTATTTCAAGGGCTTGTAACCCCAGAGATTCGAGCAAAAGTAGATTGCCGAAGTAACATGGCGACTCGACCGTCACGATGTCACCGGGCTTAGTGAGCGCACGTAATGCCAAACTGATCGCCTGTTGAGCACCATGAGTAATCGCAATCTCTTTCGATCCCGCAGGTACGCCTAGATCATGGGTGATCTTTAACAATTGCTTTACTAATTGCTCATCGCCGGGAGGTAATTGGTAATAACCGGGCAATTGAGTTTGTAATCGACTGTGGCGGCCAATCTCGGCATACAAGCTACGAATCGCAGGGTTGTTTATGTTCGGGTGCGCGGAGCCTGCCAATAGCTTCAAGCGACCTTTCGGACGAGAGAGTACAGATTTGGTGACCGACAAGAGGTCAACTTTTTGAGGTTGGCTGGGCGCATCCCAACTTGTGGTGTTCGGGGCTTTGACGCGATAACCCGATTTGGGAACTGAATACACCCAGCCCGTGGCTTCCAATTCTTGATAGGCTCGAATCACGGTGTTTTTGCTCACGCCAAGCTGTTCACTCAACTGGCGGATCGAGGGAAGGCGGTCATCTGGATGAAAAAGCCCTTTATCAATCTGAGTCTTAATATGTTGTTCGGTGGCGAGATATTTATTGCCGATGAGTTCTGCTTCCACGTTATTCTCCCTCGTTGCTTACACTCAATCTGTAACCATTTAAAGTGTTATATCTGTATCTTTATTAGTTATCTGTACCCAACTAAGGTAACAGCACTGATGAAGAGTTGACCAGAGGTTTGTAATGCTGATTAAAATGATTCCGTTTGTGTTTGTAATATTGTGGTCGTCAGGCTTTGTTGGCGCACGTCTTGGTGTGGAATACGCCGAACCCGCGACGTTACTTTCACTTAGGATGGTGGCCAACGTGGCGCTGTTCTTGGTTTTGATTGCAATCCTTAAGCGTCAAATTCCTCGTGGTCGAGCATTCTTCCATGCTTGTGTAGTAGGCATCTTGATTCACGGCTTTTATCTTGGTGGCACTTATCTAGCGATCGATTGGGGGATGCCTGCGGGGTTAAGTTCGCTGTTGGTGGGTCTACAACCTATCCTTACCGCGCTGATTATGGTCAGTTGTACTTCACAGCGCTTTAACTTCGCGCAATGGCTTGGCTTAGTGCTCGGTTTTGCGGGGATTAGCTTAGTGTTGATGGGCAATATTCAATGGCAGTCAGATGACCAAAAAGGCATGGCTACGTTGTTGTGTCTAGTGTCACTGGTCGGTATTACCTGCGGCACTTTGTACCAGAAACGTTTTTGTCAGGGCGCTGATATGGTAGGTGGCGCGATGGTGCAATATTTGGCTTCAGCTGCGCTGTTTCTGCCTTTTGCAATGCGTTACGAAACCATGCAGGTGAATTGGACGGTAGAATTTACGTTAACGCTAATCTGGCTGGTGGTTGTGTTGTCTTGTATCGCAATACTGTTGCTGTTGTACATGGTAGAGCATGGAGCATCTTCAAGTGTGGCATCGGTGTTTTATTTAGTACCACCAACGACGGCAATTCAAGCTTGGCTTATCTTCGGTGAATCGTTCGACATCTATGGTGCTATGGGCTTCGCGTTGTCAGCCGCCGCGGTTTATTTGGTGGTGAAAAAGCCTAATATCTTAAGAGCTCATCGTTTAAGTGCAAGTTCGACCTAAGTTGTGAATTTTAGGAAGGTGTCAAATAATAAAACGCCCGATATGAGAATGCAGGGCGTTTTAGCGTTGTGCTAGAAATTTTATAGGTTAGAAGTGACTTACATTTATTAAATTTGTAAGGATTTACTGTACTTCGATAAATCAATCAGAGACTTAGCATTTAGCTTTTGAAGCAAGCGGCTTTTATAGGTACTCACCGTTTTTTGACTTATATTGAGTTGATTCGCGATGGCTTTGTTACCAACGCCATCGAGTAGTTTTCTTAGCACTTCACGTTCCCTTACGGAGAGCGAGTCCAATGGTGTGGGTGTCGTGTTGATTAAAGGTGTTTCATCCGTATCTTGCCCCCCGTAATAGATGATTTTTTCTATCATTTCGTTGAGTTCGAGACTTTTGGTTATGTATGTCGCACCTAGCCCTTGGCATAAGGAATCATACAGTGGATTGTCCTCCCCTGAGATGAAGATAACTCTTCCTATAAACTCGGTTTGGCGAATCTTTTCGACTAGATGAAAGCCACTTTCATCGGTTAAGTTCACATCGACAATCAGCAGGTTGTAAACATTGTCCCGCATATAATCTAACGCTAGTTGAGGAGTGGTAACACAATGTGCATTTTCGACACTTTGTTGTTCGAGCAGTGCATTCTTTAGAGCAACGCCAATTATGGGTTGATCATCAATCACAAGAACATTGAGTTTTTTAATTTCTGTTGCGGTTTTTTGTTCAACAAGCGATTGCTGAAGATCGTGAATCGACATAGGTTGACCCGTAAAATAACCTTGGCACTCATCCGCACCCATGTTTTTGATATATTGCCAAGTATCAGCATCTTCTATCCCTTCGACAACCACATTTAAATGCAACGCTTTTGCCGTGCCGATGCAGAGCTTGACGATAGACGCATTTTGGTAATCTTGAATCACATTGCGAACAAAGCTGCGATCTATTTTCAGAATATCAAAAGGTATCTGCGTGATTTTCTCCAGTGATGAATAGCCTGTGCCAAAGTCATCGATGGCGAGCTTAACTCCAAGCAATTTAAGTCGGGCTAAATTGATGAGGGAATTAGTATCCGAAGAATAGATATGACTTTCTGTAAGCTCTAGAACAAGGTTGTTGTAGTTGAACCCTTCACGTTCACAAGTCTCAATAATTTCATTACAGATATCACTACACTCAAGGTCTCGTTGAGTGAAGTTGATCGATAGCTTGATCGGCGTTGTTAAGTTTAAACTTTGAATTGCTCGGATAGACTTGTTGAGCACAGTACAAAACAACAAATTGTAGTGTTCAGACTTGGTGATGTATGACAAAAAGTGGTTCGGCGTTAACACCCCAAGCTCTGGATGATCCCACCTAACAAGCGCTTCTACACCGACAATTTTGTCTGATTGAAAGTCCACTTGTGGCTGATAATAATAGAAGATTTCATCATTTTCTATCGCAGATACCACTTCAGATTCAGTAAAGGTTAAGTGTGGTTTGTTGTGCTCTAGGTGTTGTGCGGTTTGCGGCGTGCTCGAAGACACAATTTTTGAGATGCAGCCGTGTGTAAAGGGTTTTTTTAAACTGTGCACACTTTTGAATCTTAGGGTTTTACAAGCTAGGTAAGTGAGCTTAATCACGCTCGTTTCACTCGAGCTTAATATAGTGATAGTGGCTGAGCGTTGGTATTTAGATATTTCACGAAGTAGTAAGATCCCATCAGAATCTGGCAACTGTATATCACAAAAGATATGGCTATACTTCTCACTAGTGCAGAAATCAAGAGCACTCTGACTCGTATGAGCTATCGTGATTTGAGCAATACCTAGGTCATTCAAGAGCAACTTTAATGAGATGGCTTGAATACGATCATCTTCGATTATTAGAATTTTCATTGGGCGTATCACTTAAACTAAGGGATTGCTTCGTCTGCAATCTTTATTATTTTTATTAACTCATTACAGAGTCGTTCGTTGTAAACAGGGTTGTGATATTCAAAGCTTTCCATTTCTTCCGTCAACTCTACGATATGTTGGATCTTTAGAAGTTGAGCTGCTCCTTTCACTTTATGGGCAATTTTTTTATAGTGGTTAGGGTTATTAGACAAATCTTCGATATCTGATGAGAATGATTCGCTAATCACCTGTAATAATTCTTTTTGGTTTGTTTTTTTTATGTGGCTAATCCACTCAGAATGTTCTGAGCTTGATTCGTTTATCGCTTTGGCCTTTTGTTCCTCTTGGTTCAACGGTACGTAACGTCGTAATACATCAATCAGATCTTTCAACTCATAAGGTTTGTAAAGTACGTCACTCATACCAACATCTAAGCATTCAGCATGTGTCGTTTTAGGGTCATCAGCAGTACAGCTAATGATAGGTATGTCTGCATTATTCTGACTATTACGAACCCGTTGTGTGAGTTCAAAACCATCCATAAATGGCATGTGATTGTCTGTGATAATCAGATCATATTTCGTTGGGTCTTGCTCAAAGAGAGCAATGGCTTCTTGGCCATTAGATGCAATAGAGCAGTCGACCCCAATCTCCTCAAGTTGTTGCTTAATAATCTGTTGGTTAATTTTATTGTCTTCTGCAACCAAAATATGAGCTAAAAAATGTACTAGGTTGGACCCAACCATAGGGGGAGCTTGCGTAACGGAAAATACATATGTGTATATTTCACTCGGAAATTTTTCATAGATCTCATCGAGAAGAGGGGCGTTAAATGGTTGGCTTCCTTCGTTGTATATACCCCATTTATCCAACCAAGAATTGATGATCGATGAGGTTGAATCAAATTGTGCTAATGGCATGTCTGGCTTTAAACTAACATCGTGCAATGGTATTGATACGGTTATGCTAGTACCGAAGTCGATTTCGGATGTGATATCTATGCTGCCTTTAAATTGTTTGATAATGGTATCTACAATTGTCATACCGAGCCCAGTACCTCCGAACTGACGTGATGTGCTGTTATCTGCCTGTACAAAAGGTTCAAATACGGTATCCATTTGCTCTGAGGTCATTCCAATGCCCGTGTCTTGTACTTGGAAGTGGAGAGCGCTCTGTTTTATAGAAACGGTAATAGTGACCGCGCCATATTCGGTAAATTTGATTGCATTAGAGAGCAAATTTGATATGACTTGTTGGATCTTATCCATATCAGTCGAAACTAAGATAAGAGGGGTTGGCTCCCAATACACTTTGAAATCGATCCCCTTTCCAAAGGCATGAGATTGGTGAGATTTTAATATCGTGTCTATCCCAACCAAAATGTTGGTTTGTTCTATTATTATGTTGTTTTCTCCTACCTCCATCTTAGAGAAATCAAGAATATCGCTAACATGACTATTTAGGATATACGCCGACTTACGAATGCTATCGATGAACATGTTCTGTTCTTTGTTGTTATTTTTCCGCTCTAGCAGCTCTAGAAACCCAACGATGCCGTTGATTGGGGTGCGCAACTCATGAGTGATGACAGCCAAGAATCGCGTTCGGGTATCAATGGCTTTGTTTGCAATCTTATTTGCCTTCACTAACTCTTTCTTGTGGTTGTGTGCTTTTGTTGTGTCATCTAAAACTAAAATCTGGAATTTCTTACCTGTTCTTGGGTTCTCTACGTGGTGCAAGTATCGTTTAAAGTAACTTTTTTTGTTCGCGCAGTAAGTTTCATCAAATTCATCATTGTGCAATAGAGGATCGGCTAGCACACACAAGTTGTTTTCATTCCAGCACTTAGTGCAATTATGGAAATATTTTCGATATGCCTTATTAGTGAATACTTGGTTGTGCCTATCGTCTACTACTGAGACTAAGACAGGAAGATCATCAAGCAGTGTTGCAAACCAAAGTGCTTCTTCAGACGCTTTTTTCTTCTCACTGTATTGTTCTTGTAAGCTCTTTTGTAGGCGATTTCGACGTAGAAAATGGAATAGAAAAAGCGCTAAGATAATGAGTAGTGACGTGCCACTAATGATCATCAAGGTCCTCTTGTTATAGCCGTAGTTGATGACCCCGAGGTTGTATCGGTTTTTAAATTGCTCGATATGGAGATTTGTCATTGGGTATAGCATTCGATTGATGAGATCCATGGCTGAGATGTGTTGCTTTCTCAGCACCATACCTACTGGAACGCTATAGAAATTCTCAGTTTCTGCTAGTGGAATTTTTCCACTATAGCGAGCGAGAAAATCGTAACCAATGACATCTTTGTTTAAGAAAGCACGACCGATATCACCTTTAATCAATGCCTTAAAAAGTTCATTTGATTGGGTGTAAAATGTTAGCGAAAGTTCGTCACCAAATTTGCTATGGATGTAAGTATTGAAAGCTTCTGCTCGTGATAGAACACCAACATACGGGCTGTCGTTCTTGCCCATTAATACCAAGAACTGTGCATCGGTATAAGGTTGAGATTGAATGATGCTATCATCGAATACCTTTGGATCATCAAGATTTGCGTAGGGGATTAAATCAATTTTATCTTCCTTGAAAAGGTCCAGAGCTTCTTCACCATGACTTTCAACATATTGAAAGTTAAGGCTAGTCCTCAATGAAATCTGTCTCAATATGTCGATAACATAGCCACTTGGCTTTTTCGTTTCTTTATCAATAAAAAGAGCAGGGAACATATCCCGTGTAATCGTATACCTGAGAGTGTTGCTACCCGATTGTTCAGATATCTGTCTAATATTAGCTTGTGTTGCATGAAAATACTTATTATTGGAGTTTATTCCGCCATTGTTATTTATATGTGTAATAGCTTTGTTAATAACGCTCTCTAAAATAGGTTCTTTATTTGAAATTATTATTCTATTCTCTTCAATATAAATATCATCAAATAGTTTTATTTGACCTGTTTCGTAGGTATTGAAGCTATAGTTGATCAGAGATGCATAGTTACTGGCAATGCCGTCGACAATACCCTCTCGAACTAATTCAATACTGGCCAAAAAGTCGAGAGCGGGCACAATCGTGTCGTATCGTTCTTGTAAATAATCGCAATATGAGGAACCCTGAACGCACGTCCAGGTCATATCACTGGGTTTTTCTTCAATGTTCTCAGGGACATCAACCCAGTAGGCCATAACTTCTTTATAGATGATCTTAGAGAAAATAACGTTTTGAGGACGATAGCGACTATCACTATAACCTATCGATATATCTGAATCTCCAGAGCTGATGTCGTCGATCACTCCGGATATGTGTGGGAAGATTTTGGATTCTATGGGTATATTCAAGATATCACTGATTTGGTTGGTGATATCTTGGTGTATTCCCTTTATAACGCCGCCTTCGAATTGTGAGTAGGGCGGGTAGTACATATCGAAGCTAGCGACCACTAAATGATTTTTATTTTTTAAGTACTGTTTTTCTTGTTCAGTTAACCTTAAAGACTCAATAGCTTTAACTTGTAATGATAATAATGATAATAATATAAAAATAAAAAAGTTATTCAAGTTTTTCATATGAGCCTTGTCCCTTTAGATAAGGGATGCTTCACTTTCAATTAAATAGTAACGTTGTATTTATTATAATGTAAATGTTATATTCATTTACATTATAATTAAGAACGTAACTTTACCAATTTTATCATCTTAATCGCTATCAATAAAAATAGCATGTAAGAATTGTCCTACATACTCCATCTTGTTGACCTAATTAGAATTATATTTAAATTCTTAAATTTACTGTTTAGCATTACATTGCCTAAATTTATATATAGGTAAATATGTATAAGCTACAACAAGCCCTCTGGCTATTTGAAAGGTCATTAAAATTATGAAAAGAACAATTGGAGCGGCAATGCTAATTATGGCAGGTTTCAGTTTGAACCCGGCTACTGCAGCGCTTGCTAACGATGTCAATATTGATGTATCGCCTCTGAATCCTAATGGTGGAGCACTTACTAAGTCGAAGTTAAGAACACATCTTTTCAGGCGATAGATATGACAAACTCTGTTCTCGAGTTTGTCCTACCCCATGCGACAACTGATATTCAGTTTTCTTCTCAAGGTTTATCTTAACCAAACCAAAATATTGAACATGAGACAATAATGGATGGTGTTCTACATAAAGTTACATTCTCGTTCGATGACGGCGCTTGGGTAAAAGATGAGCTACTTTCTGATACTGCGTTTTTCCTTTCGTTTGGGGACTACGGTGAATTGTCCTATCTCGTTTCTTTTGAAAGCTCCATTAAGTTTAATGGGGAGGGAGATACCTCCAACCCCTCAGTTCAGCTTTCTATCCTTTCTCCTTTTGAAGGTCAGCGTTTGGCGACAAACCAAGTTACTGAAATTCAAGCATCAGTTGAGGGGTAAGCGGCATCCAAGCTTGGTTTTTGATAGTAGCGACCAGCAGATCGAGCAGAAAACTGTAACGGTGAATGTTGATTCTGACCAAGATTTATAAGTACCAGAAGTAAGTTTTATTATCTTGGAAGAGGGGGCAACGTTTTAGAAAACAAAGACAATTTTTATTTCTGTCGATGCTTTTGATGTAGATGAAGATCTATCTTTGGTGATAATTAAATCTGACAATGCACTGGTGTGTGAATTTGATGCAACTAAAGTCGACCCATTTAGTTGTGATTGGCAATCTGACTGGTGCAAGTGATGAGAGAGTTTGGATCTTGATGGGGTCAGAGCGAAGTCGTGAAGCAATTGCCAGCGGGCTTATTGAAGTGATGTCTCAGCCGTACCTAGTTTATAAGAAAAACCTGGGCCAAGATGAGATTGTAGGTGAATGTTTAGCGACGGATTGGCAAGGTGATTGTGATATTTCTAAGTACCAGTTAGCCAGTTATGTGAGCATTGATGGTGCTGACTTCGATTATTAGACAGCAGCACGCTTAACTGAAAAACAAAACGCGAACTAGAAGATATAACCAATCGAATTCGTGACAAGATTGGACTAAGCAAGACCTTTTCATTAACCACTTACCATGTAGGTGCTGACTCTGTTGAGTGTACAAACCCAAGCGTATACGAAAACTGTTCGTTCATTGAGCCAGATTGCTCTGCTTACCACGGAGAAGTAATATCACTGCTTCTGAATACTTGAGATACGATCGACTTCTATAATGTGATGGTTATATGACGCAGGTGAAAACTTTAAGTATGACGTCGCAATGGAGAGCTTCGCTGATCACGAACAAGATCCAGCGAAGATCGTTTAGGTACAACCATTAACAGTCCGTGGGTACCTAGTGGCCGTTTCATAGAAACTTACGAAAACAATATTGAGCGTGCTCGTTGGCAGAAAGCAAATGGATACGGTGGCTTTTTCATTTGGACTCTAGCTTCAAACAATCAAGGTTAGACGCTCCAAGAGCAATTGGACTACTTCAATGACATGATTGAACGAAACTAAGCATGGAAGAAATAATCCAGCATTCTAATCAAATGGGTCATTTGGCTTACTTTGCTGATTCCCGTCAACAACCCTTTGATAGAGAAAGCCCCATCCTAAAAGAGGCTCAATTGAGCCTCTTTTTTATTATGCATATATGTTTCTATCTCTTATGTGGCAAGGTTCTGAGTATTATGCGTGTCGGAAAAATCCTACAAGAAAAATTGTAAGTAAATGGTTAATTTGGCGTGACGTTATGTCGCACAGAATTGTCAATACTGATTGGAAGCATGTTGGCTACGACTAATGTCACTGATATTCGGTTTTTATTTTAGGGAAGTATCCATGCAAAAGTTGTTCAACAACCTTACTATTAAGCAGCTCATTTTGTTACTTACGATATGTTCGCTTGCGACTGTGTCATTATCTATAGGCTACTCAGCAAAAAAATTAAGCGATGTTAGTCGTTCGTCGACAGTGGAAGTCGACGAGGCGGTTGATGTAGTTTTGAATGTACTTAATGATGAGATCCTTCCATTTTGGGGAATAAGGTTAGACTTTACACGTTCAATCTATTCAGAAGAATGGAGAGAAATTTATCCAGAAGAGCTCGAGAATTGGTATCGCAACTATCAGCGTCTATTTGATTCGGTCGGTCGAGATAACTTTACTCAGTCTTATCTTCAAGATATCGACAGTTACTATGACCACCATAAGCAAGCGGCGGAGATGTTTAATGATTTTGACAAAGGTTTCATATCTTTGGAAGATCGAGATAAGTACATTAGTAAAGGGCGCGATTTAAGTACATCTATCCGAGAGAGTCTTGAGGGCAATGCCAAAGATTTTGGCACGCGTGCGGTTGCGGAAATTATAGAAGCTGAAACTGAAATACACGAAGCCATTTATATGTTGGTTGGTATCTTGTTAATCGTAGTTTTCGCTTCTTTGATTGCAGGCTTCTTATTATCTAATTCAATTTCTCAGAAGATTCACCGCGTATGTAGCGCGCTAGAAGACTTATCTCATCAAAAGCTCACGACAAGACTACCTGAAATCGAAGGTAAAAATGAAGCAAACATACTCGCCAAGTACTACAACCGTTCGGCTGATAATCTTGGCGAAGTTATCAATGACCTGACCAATATCGCAGAAAGTGTAGCTGCATCTTCTGTGGAATTGAGTGCTGTGATGACTCAATCCTCAGCCAATGCGCAAGAAGAGAGCCATCAAGTTACTCAGATTGCGACAGCAATTAATCAGATGTCGATGACGGCGAAAGAGGTTAGCCAAAATGCTAGCCATGCCGAGCAGCAGGCGGGCAACGCGACAGATTCCGTAACTAATGGCCATGTGGCTGTGGATGCCTTGGAAGAGATCTCTAGTCAGATATCTGAATCTGTCAATAGTACCGCAGAGGCTCTTGAAGAACTAAAGACATACTCACTTGATATCAACTCTGTGATTGACGTCATTAGCAGCGTGTCTGAGCAAACTAATTTACTTGCACTGAACGCAGCAATTGAGGCAGCACGTGCTGGCGAGCAAGGTCGAGGCTTTGCTGTTGTTGCCGATGAAGTTCGAAACCTAGCAGGAAAAACGCAACAATCGACGGAGAGCATTCGTACTTTAATCGAAAGGCTGCAAGAGAAGTCAGAGGCGACCAATATCGAGATGTCGAGTAACATTGAGTTAGTGACACAATCGAGAGATGCAGTTGAATCGGTAGCGAAAGCATTCTCTTCCATTATCGAATCGGTTAACTCAATCTCTGAAGTGAATATCCTTGTCGCTACAGCTTCAGAAGAGCAGTCCGCCGTTAGTAGCGATATCTCCAAGAACGTAGAAGTGGTGTCGGATGTGGTTAGCCAGAATGTTGCGGGAATTGCACAAAGCTCGGTCGCAACCGAGGAGCTTGCGAGGTTAGCGGAAGAGCAACAGCGCAGGCTTAAAGAGTTTGTTGTTTAATCTACAGATTAAGTGTGTTGATAACTCGTAAACCCGAGTGTCAAATACAAAAAAGAGCCTGACGATGCAGGCTCTTTTCTTGTAAATCTTCCGCTAACGATTAACGTTGCATCAAGCAAGCGTAAGCCGTTGTAAACGGTGCTTCTTGGTATTGCTTAAGGCCAGTTTCTTTGAACTTCATCATAAGAGGGTTGCGCTTAAGGCTCTCCTTGATGTCAGCAGGTGACACAACGGTTACGTCTAGGCCGTCGATCAGTTGAATTGCTGCTTCTAGTTTGAAGCCAAAGCCACCGCCAGCAAATTTGCCTTTTGTTTGGCGTTGACGAATCACAACTTTGTCTACTTGGTAATCTTCCATCAACTTTGCAAAAGAGAATTGAAAGTCTTTCATATTCTGCGTGTCGTTTGCGTCGCTAATCGCAACCTTAGAAACTCGGCAATCAGGGATATTAAATACACCATCTGACAGAGAAAGAAGACAGATGACTGCATCGTTACCTTTGATTTCAACACCACAAATTTTCATGTTCATACCTATTTACTTTTGAGCCGTACATTATGGTGCTATTTCCAATACTTCTCCAGTGTTTGAGCATGTCTAGGGTAAATAAGTGCGATATTTGCTTTCTTCAGATCTTTTTAAAGTTGACGTTTGGTTAAGTATTCGACAGTTAACTCAAGGGTAACGTTTGCTATGCGACTAGGTTCACAAGCTTTTAGCTAGCTTTTTTTGACTAGGTGATCAGTTTTTAGACCTAATCAATCATTCGGTGTTAGCTGCTGCGACCGTCTTTGTATGTGTAACGGTAGTCAACTTTTACGTTCGCTTGGTAATGAATGTCGCCGTTCATATTCGTGATTTTCTTCACGTCCATATTCGCGTCATCAATCTTGAACGAATCGTACTTTGTTGTTTGTTGGAACTGTGGCAGTTCTCTTGAAAGCTCAAAAGAAGTTTTTGTGCCTAACTCATCCATAAGGTTCGTGCCTGCATCGTATGCTTCCGCTTCAGTAACAAATGTATCAGACTTTAGCGTTGTTTCTTGAATTGTTGTTTTAGTTGCTGCAAACGCTGTGGTGCTGAGAACAAGAGTTGATGCAAGTATGATTAATTTTTTCATAGGATTACCTTACTTTGTTGGAATACCTGTGTTCCGGTACAGAACCAACATACCAATGAAGTGGTAAGATGAGTGTCAGGAGAAAAGCCGATTTTGTTAGTATTAGGTAAGGAATACGGAGAAATGTCAGGTGTTGGTTGTATTGATTTTGAACGATTGTAGATGAAGACCATTTATGAACAGCGCATATCAAGCAAGGTGACAGCAATTTGTAACTTCAATACACTGTATGGGTAACCATCGTTCAACATAGGGTAAAGGCATGGCCAATTGGGAAGGGGTAAGTGAGTTTGTTGCAGTGGCAGAGCGTGAAAGCTTTACTGGTGCGGCGCAGAAGCTCGCTACGTCGGTGGCTCAAATCAGTCGTAGAGTAGCAAACCTCGAAGAACGACTCGCGGTGAAACTGCTCAATCGAACGACGCGTAAGGTTTCTCTAACAGAGGCCGGGCAACTCTATTATCAGCAGTGTAAGTTGCTGGTCGAAGGCTTAGAAATTGCTGAGCTTGCGGTCACGCAGATGCAATCCACACCAAAAGGTTTACTGAAAGTCACTGCGCCTGTGACTTATGGTGAACGCCAACTCGCTCCAATACTTCACCAATTCTTAAAGCTCCATCCGCAGGTAGAACTTGAGCTGATGCTGACCAATCAAAAGCTCGATCTCATCGATTCTGGTGTTGATGTGGCGATTCGCCTTGGCCGCTTAGAAGATTCAAGCTTGGTCGCAAAAAAGTTATCGCAGCGACAGCTTTATGTATGTGCAAGCCCTGAATACATTGAACGTTATGGTGAGCCGCATACGCTTTCTGAGTTGAGCAATCATCAATGTTTAGTGGGTGGTTTTGAACATTGGCGTTTCAAAGAGAATAATCGCCCTCGTTCGGTTCGTGTCAACGGGCGTATTAGGTGTAACAGTGGTCTAGCCTTGCTGGATGCAGCGAAGCAGAGCATTGGCTTGGTGCAATTACCAGAGTACTACGTGAGTGAAGACCTTGATTGTGGAGAGTTGGTTGAGGTGCTATCGGATTACCGAGACGACAAAGAGGGGATCTGGGCGCTTTATCCTCAGAACCGTAACCTGTCTTCAAAGGTTCGCTTGCTGGTGGACTTCCTGTCTGAGCAATTGGATTAGTTCTATTTTACCAAATCACTTCAGATAAAAAGGTGCTTCAGAATAGAAATTCTGAGGCACCTTTCTATAAATGCTCTATAGCTTTACTTGTTAAACGTTTAACGTTAAACCGTGAAGCGATCAACCAAGTGGTACAGCTCATTTGCGCGGCTGTTGAGGTTCTGGCTCCCCGCACGGTTTTGATTCGCTAATGATGCTGATTGTGAGCTTTGATCGGAAATCACCACAATGCGTTGAGATATCTCTTGGCCAACAATGTTTTGCTGCTCTGTCGCGGTAGCAATCAATGAGTTCATGTCCATGATCGTATCAATCGACTCTTGGATTTTCGCCAGTGCAGCAGCTGCGGCATTCGCTTCTTCCACCGTTTGAGCACTTTTATTTTGGCTCGAATCCATTGCTTTTACGGCAGCATCTGAGGCGGCTTTTAGCTGCTGAATCATTTTATGGATGTCGCCAGTGCTTTCTTGAGTTCGGCTTGCCAGTTTACGGACCTCGTCCGCAACCACTGCAAATCCTCGCCCTTGCTCACCTGCACGAGCGGCTTCAATTGCTGCATTCAGTGCTAATAAGTTTGTTTGTTCGGCAATATCTTGAATGACCGTCAGTGACGACGAAATGTTTTGTACATCACCCTCTAATCTAGATACCACTGTGTTGGCTTCGGACACTTCGCTAGCAAGACCAGCAACAGAGTTGGCAGCAGCGTTCACTATTTGTTGAGCTTCTTTGGCATTACCCTCTGCAAGCTTCGCTGAGTCAGCCGCCTGACTTGCGTTACTGGAGATCTCTTGTGCTGTTGTTGTCATTTCGGTCATTGCTGTTGCAACTTGTTCAGTCTCTTCACGCTGACCAGTGGCAATTTCATCAACCTGAGCGGCGCGAGAAGACATACTGCTGGTTTCAGCGACAACTTGCTGGCCAACATCACTCACGCTGCGGATGATGGTTTGTAGGCTAGCAACGAAGGCGTTGAAGTTCTCGCTGAGCTTAGTGAACTCAGGGGCTTTGAATTTTTCCATTCGAGCGGTTAAATCGGCCTCGCCACTTGCAAAGGCACTAATTGAACGGTCGAACTGCTCAAGAGGTTGCATGATGGTGCGGTTCACTGCGACGGCGAAAACGGCTACCACTAGGGCAATCAATCCGCAGAAAATTGCGATAGCAGTCAGGGAACTTTGTAGCGCGACATTTGAACTCTCTTTCATCTCGGCAATAACAGCGTCGATGTCATCGGTGTAGAAGCCAGTACCAAGCATTAAGTCCCATTGCGGAACAAATACTGAGTAGCTGAGTTTTGGTAAAGCGACTGATTGGCCCGGTTTCGGGAAATAGTAAGTCGTAAATTCACCCAATTTTGAGTTCTTGATCAGGTCTCGGATTAGGTAATTACCTTGTTTGTCTTGAAGGTCATAGTAGTTTTTACCAATACCATCGTTACTTTGCCCAACCACAACTCGTACACCTTTAGAGTCATAACCAAAAATATAGCCTGATTCGCCATATTCTAGGGTTTTCAATGTCGGTAGAGCTTCTTCTAGTGTTGCCCCTTTATCTAAAAATGGGCTGATCGAAGAGTAGGCCATTTGCAGGTACGCTTTGAGTTCCTTTTCTTTCATCGCCATCATATTGCTACGCGTCGATTCTACTTGCTGTGCGGTTAGCTCGGTGCTCTTCATATACGTCACGCTCATCATGCCAATTGCCATTAGTAGCAAAGGAATGAAAGAGAGAATATAAAGGCGGTTTTTGATGGTTAGGGTCATGTCACGCTTCCTGTGTGATTTTCTCATGCAATTTTCAACACATTATTAATGTGGTTTCAAAATGTAAATGGGCTTGTTGTCTAATTGTTACTCTAGAGTGTTTTTGTTTGATAAATATGATGATGGTTAAGTTTTTCAAGTGAGAAGCCTTGCAATTAGAGGCTTAAGAGCGAAAAAGCGAGTTTGTATCGATGCTTTTGAATTCGACGCTGCTTTGGTAGAATGCGGCCCTTTGTAGCACCTTGCTATGTTTATTCGTTAAGTGAGAAATATTCATGAACAAAAGCCATGTGATTATTGGTTTAACTAACCCAAAGAGCCCGACGAATGTTGGCGCTGTTATGCGCGCGGCTGGTTGTTACCAAGTCGACGAAGTTAAATACACAGGGCAACGCTACGAAAAAGCCGCTAAATTCCACACTGATACGAAGAGCGCAGCGCGCACGATCCCGCTTACAGCCGCAGAGTCATTTTTAGATAATCTTGACGCGGAAACTCAGATTGTGTGTGTAGAACTAGCAGAAGGTGCGACACCACTGCCTCGTTTTAAACACCCTGAAAACGCTATCTATATCTTTGGCCCTGAAGATGGCTCAATTTCTCAAGATGTTGCGGATAGAGCTGATCACGTTGTGTATGTGCCAACGGTAGGCTGTATGAATCTAGCTGCGACGGTCAACGTGCTACTTTATGATCGCCTTGCAAAGTCAGATGAAATGGATGAAAGCAACGAGCTTATTAAGAAAAGCCGTGATAATCGTAATCACTTATTAGTAAAAGAAAAGTAATTCTCCGCTTCTAGTGTTATCTATCCCTCATGCAATCGGATATTATCTGAGTTCACCACCAGATAATTGAAGGGTTAGATAACACCATGGAAGACAAGCAATTACTTGCCGCGCTACAACAAAATCCTGTCCTCGATTTATACCAGTTATTCCAAGAAGTCGGTCAAAACCACTCTTTATATGCTTTATTAGAGCGATTATCTTCCCTTAAAGAACAGCATCAATTAAATACTCGTCTTAGCCCTTTCAAACCTCACATTGAAGGATTATTGGCTCAATTCGATAGCACCACGTCTGATAGTGAAATCCTCGAATCGGTCGCAATCCAATCTGAGATTCAACAGCGAGGCCACAGCATGAGCCGTTACATCATGACATCAGACAATCACCGTCATTTTTCTCCAAATGCAGACTTAGTGATGTTTGGTGACTCGATCACTGAATGGGCTCCGTGGGCGGATATTTTCCGCGATGTCTCAATGGTCAATCGTGGCCTAGCAGGCGATACCACAACGGGCATGTTGCGCCGTATTGATACCACCTTGAATGTGAAGCCAAAACTGGTGTGCTTTATGGCAGGGATAAACGATTTAGCTCAGGGTTATGATGTCGACCATATCTACCAGAACTACATTGATATGCTTAAGGTGTGGCAAGAAAACGATATTCGAATCTTGGTGCAATCAACGCTTTATGTTGGATCCAAACTGCAAGGTTTGAATTCGTCGGTTGAACTGCTCAATAGAAAGATAAGTGAGTACTGTTCTCAGCAAGGCATTGCGTTCTTAGATGTGAATTCAGTTTTGTCGCCTAATCAGATTCTGTCGAATGAATACTCGTGTGATGACCTGCATTTGAATGCTAAAGCTTATCAAGTTTGGGCTGAGGTACTTCAACCTGCGATAACTGAGCTACTAAAATAGACTCACGCAAAAAGCTAAAAAGCTAGTTAGACCGATAAACAGCTTAGCTATTATAAGAAAATCCAACCCCTAGATTTGTTTCGTGAACCATAAGGACATCAATGTGAACCTAAGACAGCTGGAAGTCTTTTACGCCATTATGCAAACCGGCACCGTATCTGGAGCCGCACGTAATCTGCATGTGTCACAACCTAACGTGACGCGTATTCTGGCGCACACAGAGCAACAACTCGGTTTTGGTTTATTTGAAAGAGTTAAAGGGCGTTTAGTACCAACGGTTGAAGCGAAAACTTTGTTACCGGAAGCGGAGAAGGTCTACCAACAACTGGGTCAATTTCGTTCTTTGACCAATAAAGTGAAGCAAGGGCATCAACACTTGCGCATTGGTGCGCCGCCGATACTGGCGACTAAATTGCTGACTCCGGTGATAGCCCAAATGTCTCGCGTACAAGAGCTCTCTTTTGAGTTACTGACTGCCAACCGCGATGAACTGTGTGCAGGGTTGTTAAAGCATGAGTTAGATATCGCTATCGCGTTTGGCGATGAAGCGCCGCCGGCTATATTAAGTGAAATGCTCTTAACCGAATCACTCAAGGTTTTGGCTCCTTCCAATACGGTTGATCATTTACCCGTCGAATTAACCCTCGATGATCTGATCAATTATCCGTTGCCAATCATCGGGCTCGATAGCCGCGATCCATTAGGCCTCCTGTTACATCAAAGCCTTATTGCACGCGATGAGCATTATCACCATCCGATATCGGTACGTGGATATAGCGCGGCGGCGGAACTGGTGAAGCACCAAGCTGGGTCTGCGATCGTTGACCCCTGGACGGCAGAGCAGTATCAAAATGACGATGCGGTCTGTGTGTTGCCACTTCAACCAGATATCCAATTCTCGGTATCGATGCTTTGCGCAGAGCACACCCCTCAGTCGATTTCCGTGAAGCAATTTATCGCTTCATTGAAGAGCCATACTCACCCTATAACTTAAGGTTATAGGCTCGCCATAAATAGGTATTCGGCAGCTTCGAAGTTCTTAATTAAAGTAAATCCATACAAGGACTTATTAATTAGGAATGCTCATGTCTATTGCTCAACCTTATCTTCTTTTTCTTGGGGATGTTACCGACCCACTTGCCGCAAAAACCGCTCGCGGAATTCAACAATGGCGACCAGAAATTTGCTTAGGCCAACTGCGTTTAACAGACGATACTGTTTCACTTGGCTTAACGGATATGACCTTGCAAGCTGCTCAAGCGCAGGGGGCGAAAACGCTAGTGATTGGCACAGCAAACCCAGGTGGCGTTATCCCTGATTCTTGGCAGTCAACCATAATGGAAGCTGCAGAAATGGGATTTCAGATTGCATCTGGCATGCACCAACGCTTGAGTGAATTTTCACCGCTTGCTGACATGCAGCAACAAGGATTGACTAAGCTTCATGATGTACGCCACTTTGATGGTGCTCTAAAGGTTGGTAACGGCAAACCACGACAAGGTAAACGCCTTCTCACAGTCGGAACAGATTGCTCAGTAGGAAAAATGTTCTCGGCGTTGGCGATTGAAAAATCGCTTAAACAAGCGGGAACGTCAGCTCAGTTTAAAGCGACAGGGCAGACGGGTATCTTGATTGAAGGCAGCGGGATTTCGATTGATGCGGTGGTTGCAGATTTTATTTCCGGCGCGGTGGAAGCGATTAGCCCCGATTTTACTGACCACGAATGGGATATCATTGAAGGCCAAGGTTCGTTGTTCAATCCGTCTTTTGCAGGCGTGAGTTTAGGGTTATTGCATGGCGCACAAGCTGACGCTTTGGTGCTATGTCACGAAGTTGGGCGACCACACATTCGCAACCTTCCTCATGCGCAATTGCCAAGCATAGAGCAGACTATTGAAGCGAACTTGCAAGCCGCGCGATTGACGAATCCAGATGTGAAATTGGTTGGCATCTGCTTGAACACGTCGGCAATTAGCATTGAAGATGCTGAGACATTATGCCAAGAATGGACCACACTCTATCAAGTGCTCGTGACGGATCCAGTGCGTTTTGGTGTACAACACATTACTGATCATTTGCGACATTCACTTTAACGACTCCATCATTTCTACGTTTCCATTTGTTAAAGCGAACATCAACCGAGTGAAATTATGAAGATTACAGCAGAACCCATTACTATCGCGATGCAAACGGCTTTTCGCATCTCTCGTGGCAGCCGAACTGAGTGTCACGTTGTCCGTGTTTATATTGAGCATGATGGCAAACAAGCTCAGGGAGAGTGCACCCCTTACCCACGATACGGCGAGTCATCGGAGTCTGTGTTAGCGCAAATCCAACAAGCGTCTAGTGCTCTTGAAGGTATGTTTGAGCGAGGCGTTACCGCTCCGGCAGAGCTAAGAGATCATCTTCAGTCTTTATTGACCGGAGGGGCAGCGCGAAATGCGGTCGATTGTGCGCTTTGGGAGCTTGAAGCCAAACAACATGACCAGGTCTTCCCAAATAGCCTGTTTGAGTTACCGAATCAAATCGTGACAGCAATGACCGTCTCGATTGGCACTCCAGAAGCGATGGCGACTCAGGCTCGAGACTATGTCGAAAATGGGGCAAAACTCCTGAAAGTGAAGCTTGATGGAGAGCAAGTGGTAGAGCGTGTTCGCGCAGTTCGAGAAGTTGCGGAAGGAGTAACGATTGTATTGGATGCCAATGAAGCGTGGACAGGGCTGAATCTCGAAGAGTTGTTCAATCAACTAACAGAGTTTGATATTGCGATGATCGAACAACCTCTTCCACAGCAACATGATGCTTCACTGGCACACATCAAGCACCCGATTCCACTGTGTGCTGATGAAAGCTGTCATACCACTTCACAGCTCTCATCGCTGTTGGGTAAGTATGAAATGGTCAACATCAAGCTCGATAAAACGGGTGGTTTGACTGAAGCATTGGTTCTTGCAGAAGAAGCACAAAGGCTCGGTTTTACTCTGATGTCTGGTTGTATGCTTGGTACTTCTTTGGCGATGCGTGCAGCTCTGCCTATCGCCGTTCAATCTGAAATCGTCGACCTTGATGGCCCAGTCTTACTTGGCCAAGACGTTTCTCCTGCTCTGACTTATCGCGATGGGATGATTATTCTCTAAGTTCGTTGAGCCTCGGGTTAGTCGATGGACATGGCATAAATGAAATCGCACGAGTGAAAGCTTGTGCGATTTTTTAGATCTCTAGTCCTTAACTTATTAAATAATCGAAGGTTTTTACTGCTTGATTGAGCGCGCTATTCGTATGATTTACGGGCGTATTGATAAAGTAATCACGTTTCTGTCGGTGCGGTCACTTTCTATTATCGCAAAACAGACAGCTCAAGCTTTATAAACCAATTGTTATGATATCTTATGTGAAATGTTAATGATTACTCTTCATTTAATAGCTTCACTAAAGCTATTCGATGCAAACCTAAGTAAGGCTCATACCCTAACTAATTGAATCATTGACAGTTCCTGTTGATTATTTGATGAGAAGAAGGTGGGGCGAGTGAGTAGTCATGTCTCCGAGGTTGTAGAAAATAAGGATAGTTTTGAGCGCCCGTTCTCGATCAAAATCCCACGTCGTAAGTGGTTTGGTTGGAAAGGTATTGAGCTGCGCTTAGTACTTGCGTTAGCCATGCTATCGATGACCACTATCTTCCTCTCGGTTGTCTCCAGCTTTACATTCGATGATTTAAACCAACGTCTTGTTGAGCTAAAGGAGAGTGAAATCCCGGCCTTAGATAATGCCGCACGCCTTAATGATATGGTGCGAGTGATTATCACAACGTCTTCTCAGCTTGGTGACGCTGAATCGAATTTAGAGCGCAAACAGGCGATGCTAAAAATCGAAGACGCTATTTCCGTGATGAATAGCGTTATGGTTCAGTTCCCTGATTATCATGCCTATTTTAAAGACCTTATCGCCCAAGTTAACAATAGTCTGAGTTTGTTGTATCAAAGTGAGATTGAGTCAGAACAACTCAATCAAGAACTTCGTAACTTGCTTGAGGGCTTTTATCCTCTATTGCAACAAGCCAGTGATTCACTCGATAGTTTATCTGACCCAGCCAAAGATCAAATCCAATATACCCAGTTGAAATCTCTGCTTTATTACCAATTAGGCTTGGTAGAGAAGCTGTATAACGACTCAAGCTTTAATGAGCTCGATTACACCAGTTACCGTTTAGAGCAGGTAGGGGAAGAGTGGTGGAAGCTCTGGGTCAGTGGTGATTTAAGAAGTGATTTTCCTCAATTAGATCATCAACTCACGGTGATTTATAGCCTTGCCTCAAGCGATAGCAGCTTGTATGGGATGAAAAATAAAGCGCTCGATCATCTTTATCAAGAGCAATACTTCCTGCAAAACAGCCGCGAGCATTTGAACCAATTAACCGTGCAGATCGAAAGCAACACCAGCAAGGTGAATAGCAATATTGACCAATCGATTCAGCAGGCGCAGCAATCTTTGCAATCTAACCAGCGTCTCTCTCTTTTCCTTTCTCTATTTAGCGTGTTGGCTGCCGCTGCTATTTCATGGTTCTACGTGCGTAAGAGCATTTTGGAAAGACTTTTACAGCTTAAAGACAACATGTTTGCGATTTCTACCGGCCATTTAGATACCGAAGTGTCCATTCGTGGCAAAGACGAAGTGACGCAAATGGCCAAGTACCTAAAGGTATTCCAAACCACGGCCAAAATCGTTAAGCAAACTAACCGAAAATTAGAAGCTGAAGTGGAAGAGCGAACCCTAGCCGAAGCTAAACTTCGAGTGACTCAAGATGAGTTGATCCAAGCCGGAAAACTGGCTGCATTGGGGCAACTCAGTGTTGGGATCACTCACGAAATCAATCAACCTCTGACGGCTGTGAATAGCCACGTTCGAAGTGCTCAGCTTTGGCTCGGTAAAAATAGACCAGACAGAGCACAAGAGAATCTTAAAAAGATCGAAGTCCTGCTAGAAAAGGTGGCTGCGATAACTCGTCACTTAAAAGCCTTCTCACGTAAGAGCGACGGCAAGATTGATAATGTGGAACTAGAGAAGGTGATTGGCGATGCGATTGATCTGTTTGAAACCAGACAGAGCCCAGTATCGATTCAATATTCGCCCCAAAGCTACCAGATGGTTCGAGCCAACAGCATACGCTTGGAACAAGTGCTGGTGAACCTCATCAGCAATGCTCTGGATGCGATTGAGCATAAAGAGCAGCCTCAACTTAGTATTGCAACGCAAGAGCTTTCGAACACCATGCAGATTTTGGTCAAGGATAACGGACTGGGCATACCTGAAGAAGATATCCCGTATTTGTTTGACCCATTTTATTCCAGCAAAACAACAGGTAAGGGGCTCGGGCTCGGCTTGTCTATCGCATACAACATAATAAAAGATTTTGGCGGCTCGATTCACGTGGAATCGGTTGAACACCAAGGCACCACCTTTATCGTCACTCTACCAAAAGGCACAGGTTCATGATTTCAGAAAAACACATAGTTCTTATCGACGATGAAATAGATGTCGTCGAAGCCGTGAGCGAAATGTTAGAGCTAGAAGGGTTTAGTGTCACCACCTTTACTGATCCCAACCTTGGCCTAAAGTCGCTTAAAGCAAACAGTCAGTCGGTTGTGTTGTGTGACGTGCGCATGCCGAAAGTGGACGGTTTGACGTTGTTGAGCTCAATCCAACACCGTGCCCCGAATGTGCCCGTTTTATTGATGAGTGGTCATGGCGATATCCCAATGGCGATCGAAGCGATGAAGCTGGGCGCTTTCGACTTTCTGGAAAAACCGCTTAATTCGAGTGAGCTGGTGGAGAAGCTTGATTTGGCGATTGCCCAGTGTCAGCACAGTTGCCCGTCAACCTCGGATGGCGATGGGCAGGAGGATTTACCGATTGAATCTGTGGTTATTGGCCAATCAAAAGCGATGGATACGATACGTAAGCAAGTGCTCGCTTTAGCGCATACCGGAGTCGATACCATCATCAACGGAGAAACGGGAACGGGCAAAGAGGTGATAGCTCAAGCTCTGCATCAATTCAGTCGTCGTAAGACTAAGCCATTTGTCGCGATTAACTGTGGTGGTATGACAGAGAGCATTATTGAGAGTGAGTTGTTTGGCCATGAAGCGGGTTCGTTTACTAGCGCGAACAAGAAGCGCATTGGCAAAATAGAACAAGCCAATGGCGGTACTCTGTTTCTCGATGAAATTGAGAGCATGCCGATTGCGGTACAAATAAAACTACTGCGTGTGATTCAAGAGCGAATGATTGAGCGTGTTGGTGGTAATGAGTTGATACCTGTCGACATTGTCGTGGTCGCAGCCAGTAAAGCTGATCTTGTGAGTTTGAGTGAGTCTGGGGAATTCAGAGCCGATCTCTTTTATCGCTTGAACATTGCAAGCTTAAACCTTCCGGCACTGCGCCAACGAAAAGAAGACATTCAGGTGCTGTTTCGCCATTTTGTGATTCAAGCGAGCCACAAATATAAGACGCGCCCATCGACGATTTACCCCGAGCAGATACAGCAGCTATGTCGGCATGAATGGCCGGGTAACGTACGTGAACTACGTAATGTCGCTGATCGATTTGTGCTGGGTATCGTCGGTGATGGCTTCGATCTTCAATCGCCAATTTGTGAAGCGTCCGGAGAAGATTTCGCCTTTGAAAAGCAGATGGAGCAGTACGAAAGGAATGTACTGACGGAAGCGCTAATAGAAAGCGCAGGTAACATTAACGAGGTATCAAGTAAGCTGAATTTACCGCGTAAAACCCTTTATCGAAAAATGAAGAAACACCAATTGGATAAAGAGAGTTTCAAAGCTTAATTCGTTCAGGTGTTTGTTAAATGGAAAACCAAAACCAAAACCAAAACCAAAACCAAAGCCAAAATAAAAGCACAAGACAACAATGACCCATTTGGTTTTTAGTCGAATGGCTAACTGTTTCAAGTGATTGTAATAAAAGAGCTTTAACATCTGGCACAAAGCGTGCACTCCCTACATTGTGGCGTCAGCCCACATGAGGTTATTCAGTGTTGAGTCAAAAAAACATATGACGGTTATCCAACATTGAATGATCGAATAAAGGACATTAGAAAAATAATTGCTTGTTGCAAGGAGATACAAACATGAAGCAAATACTGAAAGGTTCGATTGCTCTGATATTAGGCATGAGTTCAATAACGGCATGGGCCGCTGCAGAACCAGCAAACTTAGGACCTCGTCCCCTCTTTTTAGTCAACAATATGGATGAGAGCCCTTTGAAAACTAAGCTGTTGAGTTGCAGCGAAGGACCTTTTCATCGTAGTGATTTTTCTATTGGGCATCGCGGAGCTGCGATGCAGTTTCCTGAGCACACTAAGGAATCCTATTTAGCGGCGATTCAAATGGGCGCAGGTGTTGTAGAGTGTGATGTGACCTTTACCAAAGATAAGGCGTTGGTATGTCGTCACTCGCAAAGTGATCTGCACACCACAACCGATGTATTAGCGCACCCAGATCTTGCTAAGAAGTGCTCAACCCCGTTTACACCAGCTAATCCAACGACAGGTGAAGATGCTCAGGTGGAGTGCCGTACTTCTGATTTCACGTTGGCTGAGTTTAAGACGTTACAAGGAAAAATGGATGGTGCGAACCCAAAAGCCACTACGGTTGAAGAGTACATGAACGGAACTCCAGGTTGGAGAACCGATCTTTACAGTCAAAGTGGGACACTGATGACACACGCAGAAAGTGCAGCACTGTTTAAAGAGCACGGCGTTAAGGTCACACCTGAATTGAAATCGGCAGCAGTAGACATGCCTTTCAATGGATTTAGCCAAGAGATGTATGCGCAGAAGTTGGTGGATGAACTGAAAGAGGCGGGTTTCAAGCCTTCTGAGGCTTACCTGCAGTCATTCAACTTGGATGATGTGAAGTACTGGATCAAAGAAGCACCGAAGTTCGGCAAACAAGCGGTTTATCTTGATGATCGTGTTTACGAACAAGCGGACTTTGTAGCGTCTGTTGAGAACATGAAAGAGCTACACGATGCGGGCGTGAATATCATCGCACCACCTCTGTTTGCTTTGGTTGAGTTAGGTGAGAACAACGAATTGGTTGCGTCTAACTACGCAAAACTGGCAAAAGATGCAGACCTAGACATTATCGCTTGGACACTGGAACGTTCTGGCCCGCTAGCGCAAGGCGGTGGTTGGTACTACAAGAGCGTGAAGGACGGCATCAACAATGATGGCGATATGATGAAAATGCTTGATGTGCTGGCACAAGATGTGGGTGTGATGGGCGTATTCAGCGACTGGCCTGCAACGGTAACGTATTACGCTAACTGTATGGACAACGACGCATAGGCGATTCTGAGAGCGCTGTTACGTCGCTAATTATAGCGTTTGTATAGAGAGCGCTTAGCCAAAGAATAATAAGAGAAAAAGCAGCGGAACAAAGAGCCTCCGGGCTCTTTTTTTACCACTGAAATTGGTGGGACAGAAATGACCCAAATGATGGATTTTTAGTTGGACACGAATGACTCAAAAGATCTTGGCTAGTTTGAGTTTTGTTGTAAGTTATTGAAATTTAGTAAATAAAAATATGGCACGAAGGCTGCAGTAGCTAAGGTGACTTTCAACAATAAGTAAAGTAAGGTTTGAATATGAAAATCAGTGTTAAAGGACTGTTAATCGCTAGCTCATTACTACTTCCTTCAATGGCTATGGCAAGCGACTGCTCTAGTCGTGGTGTGTTAGACGATCGATACTGTGATGAAAACCAAGATTTGGTGGCCGATTCACCAAAGAACCCAGATGAGTGGAATGATCCAAGTACGCTTGTGTTTACTTACACGCCAGTAGAAGACCCTGCGTTGTACAAAGATGCGTTTGCGGATTTCCAAGCTCACCTAAGTAAAATTACAGGTAAGCGAGTGATTTACTACACGGTGCACTCAAACTCTGCGCAAGTTGAAGCGATGCGTTCTGGTCGACTGCACGTTGCAGGTTTCTCTACGGGCCCAACAGGCTACGCAGTTAATTTAGCAGGTTACGTTCCAATTGCGGTGAAGGGCGATGAGTCGGGCTTTCAAGGCTACAACCTAATCACGATTGTGCGTAAAGACAGCGGCATTAACAAAATGTCTGATCTGAAAGGCAAAAAGGTTGCACACACTTCTGCATCTTCCAACTCTGGCAACCTAGCTCCACGTGCGTTATTCCCAGCGAAAGGCCTAGTGCCAGATGAAGATTACAAAGTGCTTTACTCAGGTAAGCATGACCAATCGATTCTAGGTGTCTTCAATGGAGATTATGACGCAGCACCTGTGGCATCGGACGTGTACGATCGTATGGTAGCAGCAGGTCGTGTTGACGATTCTGAACTGAAGATCATCTACCGTAGCCCACGCTTCCCAACGTCTGCTTTTGGTTACGCGTACAACCTAAAACCAGAGCTGGTTGAGAAGATCAACGAAGCTTTCTTTAGCTACCGCTTTACACCAGAGATGAGCGCATCATTTAAAGGTGCAGACCGTTTCTCGCCAATCAGCTACAAAGAAGAGTGGGATGTGATTCGTGATATCGCTCATGCGACAGGTACGGCTTACACCAAAACAGGCCTGAAGAAATTGGCTGAAAAAGATGCGGCTAAACGCGCAAAGAAAAAAGCAGCTGAGCTAGCAAAACAAGCAAACAACGGCTAACTCTTTTTCTATTAGAAGACTAAGTTTTAGAAAGACTTAGTTCTTTAAATACTTACCTTAACTAAAAATCTATGCCCTCGCGGGTAGGGCATAGATCATTCTAAAATTCGCACAAGGAAATGCAGTATGGCCGTAGCAAGCTATGAAGGAATAAAGATAAACAACCTTTTCCACGAATATGTGGCAGGCAAGCCAATCCTTAAAGGCATTAATATTGATATCGATGAACCAGGCATCATCGCGATCATTGGTCCATCTGGTACAGGTAAAAGTACGCTTCTACGCTGTATCAACCGACTCAACGATCCAAGCCAAGGTGAGGTCATATTTGATGGCGCAGACCTGACTCAACTAAAAGGGCAAGCGTTACGCAAACAGCGCCGACATATCGGCATGGTGTTTCAAGAATATAACCTTGTCGAACGTTTAACGGTTATCGAGAACGTGTTGAGTGGCCGTTTGGGTTACATGACCGCTTGGAATGCATGGCGTCGTAATTATTCTGCGCAAGACCTAGCAAAAGCGTTCGAGTTACTTGAATTTGTTGGCCTGCAAGACTTTGCTAACCAACGTGCCGACAGTTTATCGGGCGGCCAAAGACAGCGTGTCGGTATCGCTCGCGCCGTTATGCAAGACCCATATATCTTATTGGCGGATGAACCGACTTCATCACTCGACCCGAAAACCGCGGTTGAGATCATGGAGTTGATGGAGACATTCGCAGAACAGAAAAACATTCCCGTGTTGGTTAACATCCACGATGTGAACTTAGCCAAGCGTTATGCCAAGCGCATCATCGGCATGTGTAACGGTAAAGTTCATTATGACGGTAGCCCTGAAGGGATCTCAGAAGAAGATCTAAAAATTATTTACGGGGGTGAGTCATGGCTGGATTAACCCCAAGTTCATCGCCAAGCGTACCGTCAAACCAGTCGCCAGCGAAGCATGAAAACCCGTTCAAAACCTCATGGACTAACCGAGCAATCATCGCTGCAATCATTGGCTACCTGTTTTACAGCTTTGCGACGTTAGGGCTGACTTTTGATCGTTTGGTCATCGGTTTTGGTGAAAGTGAGCGGTTACTATCAAGAATGTTTCCGCCTGATTTTTCGCGTACTAGCTTACTGCTGAGTGGATTAGCGGAAAGCTTACAAATTGCGATTATCTCAAGCTTCTTTGGCATCGTTATTTCATTGTTTCTGGGCTTGTTAGCTGCGAGAAATATGATGCCTTCAATCGTATCGACGCCAATACGTTGTTTCATCGCATTATGTCGCTCTTTTCACCCGGTGATCATCGCAATCCTATTTGTGAAAGCGGTGGGCTTCGGTGCCCTTGCTGGGATCCTGACCTTGGTCTTCGCATCGATTGGTTTTATTGCCAAGTTGTTTGCAGAAGCGATTGAAGAGATCTCTTTTAAACCAGTTGAAGCGATTAAAGCAACCGGTGCCAGTTTTATCAGTGTCATTTTGTATGCGGTAATGCCTCAAGTGTTTACTCGTTTTATTGGCTTTGCTAGTTACCAGTTGGATTCAAATCTACGTAACTCAACCATGGTTGGCATTGTGGGTGCGGGCGGCCTTGGCGGCACGTTATTTTCGGCATTCCAACGCTTTGACTACGACTTTGTCGCTGCTATTTTGATCACCATTATCGCATTGATTCTTGTGGGTGAATTTCTTTCCAACATTGTTAGGAGAATCTTCTAATGACAACAGCATCTATCGATAAAGAGTGGCAGCGTTTTACACCAAATGAACGAGTAGCTCGATTTGCCGTTTACCTTAGCCTTGTGTGCGCGATTGTTTGGTCTTGGCAGACGGTTGAAGTGATTCCTGAGTTCCTATACGACGCGCCAGCGCAGTTTGCTGATATGTTCGAGCGTATGGTGCCAGTGGACTACGCTTTCTATCCTGAATCAATCCACGCAGCGATGATTGAAACACTGCACATTGCGACGTTAGGTACCTTGTTTACCTTGATATTTGCGATTCCGTTGGCGTTGTTGAACGCGCCAAATATCACACCTAATAAAGCGCTGAACTGGGTGGCACAATTCTTTCTGGTGTCTTCACGTTCTGTGAACTCATTGGTTTGGGCTTTGTTGTTTATCGCACTATTTGGCCCCGGTGTTCTCGCAGGCATTATGGCAATTGCCATTCGCAGTATCGGCTTTGTAGGGAAGCTGTTAGCGGAAGCGATTGCCGAAGTGAACATGGGGCCTATCGAAGCTCTGCGCGCAACAGGCGCTTCTTGGATGAGCATCTTGCTTAAAGGGTATTGGCCACAAGTGATGCCCGCATTCTACTCCATCGTGTTGTTCCGTTGGGACATCAATGTGCGTGAATCTGCGGTATTGGGGTTAGTGGGCGCTGGTGGTATTGGCGTGGTGCTAAACGATGCGCAGAACCTTTTTGAGTGGCAAAAAGTTTCGATGGTATTAGTGAGTATCTTCGCAGTGGTTATCGTTGCAGAAGCCGTAGTGATCCACATCCGTAACAAACTCATATAAACATATGGTGCAATGCAGCGTGTTTTGTGTGATGTGTCAAAGTTAAGAGCTTATCTAGCATTTTGAAGCTCAAACGACCCTAGGTACTTCGGTCTACCTAGCGGTCGTTTTTTTAGTCTATTGAGTGACCTAAGACCTTGTTAGAAGGGCGTGACTCGTTTTTAAGTGTCTAGCTTTTAACTGCCAGCAGCGCATCCACAAATTCTGCAAACCCATAGCCACCCGGCTGCGACATCACCTTACTTGGATGATGATCTAACTTATCCCAATAATGCTTAATGTTTGCCACGCCAACGGTGAGTGGTAGTGATTCGAACATCTGTTGATCGTTCATTGAATCGCCGACATAGCAAGCCTCATTGTGGATTTGCTCAAGCGATAAGCCTTTATCAGCAAGGAAGCGGTGTACTGCGTTTTTCTTTGAGTGTTCGCCATACCAAGCATTGATATGAATTGAACTTGCCGTCGCGTGTGCGCCTAAAGCGTGTATTCTTTCGAGTACCGCTTGAACAGTTTCAGGATCAACAGGCTTACGGTTTTGGCCGATATCAATCGCGACCTCACACAAGCGGTAAGATTGATCCAAAGTTAGCGAGAGGTGGGGGTAACTTAACAAGATCGCTTCAACTTCTTGTTTTAGCTTTGCTTGGTTCTGGCGCACTTGTTCTAGCGGTGTTTCAGATGAGAGTTGTAATGCACCATCTTGCTTCTCTAGTAAGAAGGCGCCGTTCTCTCCAAGCACGGCATCGACAGGCCAAAGCTGCGCAATATGGTCACACCAACCAGCACAGGCTCCCGTTACAGCGACCACTTTGATTCCACTGTCTCTCAGCTTTTGTAACGCAATCAGGGTTTCTGGAGGGAGTGAACCTTGCCAAGTGAGCGTGTCATCGACGTCGGTTAATACCCAGTTGATGTGTTGCCAGTCATTACCTAGTTGGTGTTCCATCCTCAAACTCACTTATTCGGGTTTATTGTGTTGCGTGGAGTGCTCTGTTCGTCGTTAAACGTCTTTCTCTCAGTCTGACTAAGTGACGTTAATTAACGCTTAACCGTGTTTAGAAAACACAATGTTTAGCAAAATCACCGGCTTCATTGGCAGTCCAGTCGCCTTTCGGCTTTTCTTTCATATCTGTACACCAAGCTTCACTGCCCACTTCTGTACAAGCCATCAGTTGAGTCGCTAGAAATAGAATTAGCGCGATTTTTTTCATAATAAAGATTCCTTTATTCTCTAAATTTCTGCTTATAACTGTACCAAATACTACTAGCGATTGTTATAGCAGCCAGTGACATAAGTTTGCTAAAAACGATATAGAGTTGGGCTTGGCTCTAAGATGGGAAGTGAAGGGGTTAGGCCGTCGCGATAGGGAAAATCAAAGTGATAGATTGATAAAGAAATTGAGGGGTAGATCGAAAAAGCCAGCAACATGTGCTGGCTTTGAAATTCTTGTGCGCTTCTATTCGTTAGTGAGCTTTAACTACTTGTCGAGTTATACCAGTTTCATTTCTTGGATGATGTCCGAAGCGATTTCTGGCTTCGTGCTCGTTGGTTTCTCGTGTAGGTCTGCTTTCAATTGTCCCTTACGGTTACTTAAGCCTGCTTCAAGTTTCTTGAGTGCTGCAGCGATAGCTGGGTACATAACATCGTCTGTAGATTTTGCTGTTACTCGTACACCTTCGTAGTTGGTGAATACTTCTACCTGATGTTGACCGTGTTCTTTAGTAATGATGATGTCGCAACTGATCAGTGATGGGAAATGGTTCGATATCTTCTCGAATTTACTTTCGATGTCTTTGCGTGACTCGTCGTTAATTGATACGTGATGTGTTTGAACATTTATTTTCATAAATCATACCTTTCCAATGACTGTGTCATTTAAACGTAGCAAACATCGGTGAGTTTAACCAACTGCGAAATAGCACATGTGTGATTCACTTCAGTGTTATCAAATAATCTCCCATTACTCCCTTGAAAGTCCGATGAACTGGTCGCATATTATGTTTCGTGAATTTCAAACGTGTTTAAAAATCCCTCACCTTTGAAGTATTACTCCAATTCACTCTTTCAACTTAGTTTTTATCGCCCTAATCACGCATCACTCCAAATACTTATTCTAGTCTGCTTTTATAAATCCACATCCATTTTAGTGAACAAAACATATCTGCTCTGCCGATATCACAATTACTGATATAAAGAACAATGAGATATTGAGATGAATTTTAGTACGGGATACTCTAACTGCCATCTTCTATTTGGATCCGTTAACATGAAAATGCCTGTTAAATTAGCTGTAATCGCAGCTTCCCTTTCTTTCGCTTTTAATGCCTTTGCTGCCCCTGTTGAGTTTCAGAAAATTCCAGAGATCATGCAGCAGTTTGAAACGGCAGAACTGTACGTTAAGAAGTCGGTCACTCTAGGTCGTTTGCCAGCAGAGTCTGAAATTGGCATTGATTTCCCTACCTATGTTTCAGACGGTGAGGGCGGTTACAGCATCGAGACAAATAACGTAATGACAGATTCTGTTGTTATCGCAAGCATGCCGAAAGCGATTGTGGATGATGTTTTTAACCAATGGCTAGTACCTAAAGAGACATGGGTCAGCAGCTACGGATCTTTGCCAACCTCAACCACTGAATTTAAGCCCTTTAAGCGTATTAAAACCATTAAAGCGGTTAAGATCGATGCTGAAATGCTTGAGCTGTTAGGCAGTGAAGATGGCAACACGGCGATGATCAAAGTGAGCTGGGATGAGAAGGGAATGAAGGTCTATAAGGATGGTTACTTAGCGGATTATGAGTACGGGATTGCCCCTCATGAGATGCAAGAAAACTATGAGCTAGCGCCTAAGTAATTCAGTTCAATGTAAGAAAAGCGCCCAGTTTTTGCTGGGCGCTTTTTTGAAGCCCACCAAAACATGACGAAACTCACACTTTTCTGACAATTTGCCGCTCGTTGTGTTAGCATGCGCGGCTTGTCTTTGTAATTGATAAAAAACATTTTACTCAGCGGGTTTCTTTGTTTATCTGCCCGTAATGACCTCATTCAGTTTGGCCTGACTTGGCTGAACATCTGCATTTTGCTCGGACGCAAAGAGAGTAGTACTCACTACTTCACTATGTACATTTGAGAGCACCATCTATCAAAGGCCTTTTTGAAACAGCCTAAATTAGCGCGAACTTAGTTCTGCGTGAAGGGTTTCGTTTTTCCAAAAATCCCTCTCGGCGGCTAAGTACTCCTTAGTTGCTGACAAGTAAGGAGTCTATATGACGACTACGGTATCTACGTCCGTACCTACATCTCAAGCTGGTAACACAGCTCCGATAGAGAAAGAAGTAAACCACCCGTTTCTCTCTTTGGTTATCATGGTGATTGTTGCTGCAATCGCAACTTACTTCATCCCTGCTGGTGAGTTTGAACGAGTGGTCATGAATGGCCGCACGGTGATTGATCCAGACAGTTACACACTATTAGCCAGTAACCCAACAACATTAGCCTCTTTTTTCGAATCATTTTTTAAAGGCTTCAAATCCGCTTCTGGTGTGATGGGTGTTGTGGTATTTGTTGGTGGTGCTTTCGGCATTATCAAACACATGGGTTTGTTAGACGCATCCGTCGTTACGCTGACGACGAAGCTAAAGAAGCAAGGCTTGTATGTGATTGCACCTGTGATCATGACGGCGATTTTCTTCAACGTCACCTTCACGGGTATGCGTGAGCTTGATGTCATTTTTATCTCTTTGATGATCCCGATCTGTATTAAGCTTGGCTATGACGCGATCACGGCACTTGGCGTTGTTTTACTGGCAAGTTGTGCCGGTTTCGCTGCAGCTTTGGCTAACCCATTCTTTACGGGTATCGCACACACTATTGCTGAACTGCCTATGTATTCAGGCATGTGGTACCGCTTTATTGTTGGTATGTTCATGTTGCTAACGGGTGCTTGGTATGTACTTAACTACGCGCGCAAAGTTAAGCAAGATCCAACCAAAAGTTTGTTGCATGGTACGGGTTACCACTACGAATCTAGCGTTGAAGCGAAAACACTGACTACTCGTGAAAAGCTTGCGGGTATCGCGTTCTTGGGCGTATTCGCATACATGATCTTCGGCACGTTGACGATGGGGTTCGGCTTTACCGAGATTGCGGGTGCATTCGTGGCAATGGCGATCATTCCGGGTTTGGTTGCTGGTTTATCTCCGAACAAGATTTGTGAGTATTGGACCAAAGGTGTTAGCGATGTATTGGTGGCGGTGCTGATCATCTTCTTCGCTCGATCAGTGTTAACCATTATGGAAGACGCGAAGATCGTCGATTCTATTATCTTCTATCTCGCACAGATCATTTCTGGTAGCTCTAAACTCGTGGCAGCAGCAGGGATCTACTTCTCTCAGGCTGCGATCAACTTATTCATTCCGTCTGGCAGTGGCCAAGCGGTGATCACTATGCCAATCATCATTCCATTGGCAGATATTGGTCAAGTGACTCGCCAAGTAGCAGCACTGGCTTCTCAATTGGGTGATGGTATTTCTAATTATATTTACCCAACTAACGGTGGCTTGTTAGCGGTATTGGCTATTGCAAAAGTGCCTTACACTAAGTGGGTTCGCTTCTTCTTACCGCTGTTCTTGTTCTGGTCGGTGGGTGCTTTGATTTCAGTTGTGATTGCTCAAATGATTGAGCTAGGGCCTTTCTAAGGGTTTCTGTTTAATCGAATGCATGGACAGTTAGGGTTTAACTGAGGCCGTGTGAATTACTAAGAAGGCAGCGAATTCGCTGCCTTTTTTCGTTTAAAGAAAAGCTATTACAATGACCAAGATTACTCTTCAAATTGGTAAGAAGAGGGCACCACAATCACGCCTTTCTTTGATATATGAAATCGTTCTGAATCCGCTCTACTATCAATACCTATTTGGGTACCATCAGGCACTTTCACATGCTTGTCGATGATGCAGTTTTGTATATGACAATTTTTCCCAATTTCAACATCTTCAAACAGAATACTGTCAATAACAATGGCCGCGTTGTTGACTTTAACTTTTGGGAAAAAGATGGAGTTCTGCGCTGAACCACCTTCTATCACCACACCATTTGCGATCATCGAGTTGATGAAGATCCCTTGATTCCCTTCAACTGAAGCGATGGTTCGAGCGGGTGGTAATTGAGGTTCGTAAGTGCGGATTGCCCAATCGGGTTGGTATAAATCGATAGGGGAAACTGGCTTTAGTAAATCCATATTGGCTTGATAATAAGAGTCGAGGGTACCAACGTCTCTCCAATAAGTATCTTGTGTAACTCTGCCTTCGGTGTCTCCAAATTTGTAGGCATAAACGCTTTTATCCCCTACCAATTTAGGTATCACATCTTTACCGAAATCGTGGCTGGAATTTGGATCTTCTGCATCCGCCAATAGTGCTTGTGTAAGCACTTCTTTATCGAAAATATAAATCCCCATTGAAGCCATGCTTCGTGTTGGCCTTCCGGGTACGCAGGCAGGATAACGGGGCTTTTCTGTGAAGTTGTTTATCTGATGCGATTCGTTGATTTCCATAACGCCAAACTCTTTGGCTTCATCAATCGAAACTTCCATACAAGCCACCGTTAAGTCGGCTTCGCTCTGTTTATGTTGTTTGAGCATTGGCGCGTAGTCCATACGATAAATATGGTCGCCTGATAACACCACCACATGTTTCGCTTCGCTGCGAGAAAGCAAATACAGGTTCTGATAAATCGCATCGGCTGTTCCGCTATACCAGCTATCACCCGTTCGCATTTGTGGAGGAACATTGGTGATGTATTCGCCGAGCTCGGGGTTAAGCACCGACCAACCATCACGTAAATGTTTTTGCAAAGAGTGAGACTTGTACTGAGTCAGTACCAGAATTTGGCGAAGTCCAGAATGCAGGCAGTTCGCGAGTGTGAAATCGATGATTCGATATTTGCCACCAAAGGGCACCGCAGGTTTTGCACGGTTATCGGTGAGGGGAGAAAGCCGAGAGCCAACACCGCCGGCCAGAACGATCGTTAGAGTGTCTTGCATGGTCAGAACCTCATGTATTTATGATTATGAACATACACTTGCAAGCACTAAGCCAAATGTAACCTATTGAATATTAAGCGAGGTATGAGCTAATAATACGAGACCGCACCAAATTGATGCGCACGAAATGTTGGCTTGCTCCATTTTGATCCAAAAGGTCCGAGCAAGATTGAGGCGGTGAGTTTAACGGCATGACGCACGGGAAAGTTGCATTACAAAATTGTCAATAAAATGAGGCAATAAAGTGATCGAGTCGATATAAATTTACATAAATAATCACAAGTTTTCACAAATTGATTTCCATCAATAAAGTAGGGTTATTATATGCTACCTTGCACGCAAAATAAGAAATGATTACTCATTCACCAATGAAATGAAGCCCTCAAAAGGAAATTATAATGAAAAAAACAGTATGTGGTATTGCGGTTATTGCGGCTCTTATGTCAACCAATGTTCTTGCTCATAAAGAAGGTGATTTCATCATCCGTGCAGGTGCAGCAACAGTGTCTCCAAACGATAGCAGTGGCGCTGTTCTAGACAACTCAGACCTTGAGTTTTCAGTAGATTCAAATACTCAACTTGGTCTTACTTTCGGCTACATGTTCACTGACAACATCAGTTTTGAAGTATTAGCAGCGAGCCCATTCTCACACAATATTTCTGTAAATGGCTTAGGCAAAGTTGCTGACACTAAGCACCTTCCACCAACATTTATGGTTCAGTACTACTTCGGTCAAGCGAACAGCGACTTCCGTCCTTATGTGGGTGCGGGTATCAACTACACGGTATTTTTCGATGAAAGTTTGAATGGCACGGGTAAAAGTGCAGGCTTAAGTGACCTATCTCTTGACGATTCTTGGGGCTTGGCGGCTAACATCGGTATTGATTACATGATAAATGAAGATTGGTTCCTAAACGCATCAGTTTGGTATGCAGATATTGGTACTACAGCTAAGTACAAGCAGACTGTTAATGGGACGACAACACAATACTCAACAGATGTTGATATCGACCCATGGGTATTCATGATCGGTGGTGGTTACAACTTCTAATCCACCTATTCAGTTTACTAAAGGCGCTCAAGCACCAGCCAGCTTGGGCGTTTTTTTTGCTTGTTTGTTAATGAAATACTCAATCTAACTTACTGTTGTTATGGGTGAAGCAAACTGATTGTCGTCATTTATTGTTGATAAAAGAGAAAGATAACTGTCATAACAGCCCTCTATGATCGCGTTTCAAATCATGGAGGATATATGAATCGTAAATTTAATAAGCTGACATTATTACTGCCTATCGCGGTAAGTTCTGCTCTAGTAGGGTGTTCGCAGTCAACTTCAACGTCGGCAACATCATCAACAACTGCTACGCAGTCTCAAACGTCACTTAATGCTTTTAGCCTTCAATGCCAATCCATCCAACAGCCAATCGCGAGTGATGCTGAGGTAACCGGAATCAGTCTGGTTGGTCGTGCTATTGCTGACGCTCCGTTTGATACTTCTGCAGCCGAAATCGTCAGCTACGATTCATGTACCGACAAGCTTTATGTGGTTAACGCTCAAGCACAGAAAGTCGATGTGTTGTCGATGAACGCTGACAGCGCACCAACCTCTGAGGGCTCTATCGACCTTCAATCAGCCGCTGCGGCTTCTGGTATTACTATCGGTGCTGCGAACAGTGTATCGACTCATCAGGGTTTAGTTGCTGTCGCGATTGAAAACGCCGACAAGCAACAAAATGGCATCATTGCTCTGTATCGCTCAGACACGCTAGAGCTTATCACCACTTACACAGCTGGCGCATTGCCAGACATGGTGAGCTTTTCTAAGGATGGCCGTTACATAGCATCAGCAAATGAAGGAGAGCCGAATGCGGATTACAGCATTGACCCTGAAGGTTCAGTAACGTTGGTGGATCTAACCAATGGTCCTTTGCAAGCGAAAGTCACGCAGATTGATTTTAAGGCATTTAACCAAGGCCAGCCACGCCATGCAGAACTAACCGACAAGGTTCGAATCTCAGCGCCTAATGCAACCGTTGCTCAAGACCTTGAACCGGAATACTTAACGTTTGCTGATAACGGAAAGCTTTACGTAGCGCTGCAAGAGAACAATGCATTGGCAGCAATTGACGTGGCGAGTGCAGAAGTGGATGCGATTTTGGGATTAGGTGGAAAGCCTTGGGATACCGCTCAGTTAGATGCGTCGAACAAAGACAAAAACATCGGTAATCTACAAAGCTACGCAATGTTAGAAGGCCTTTACATATCAGACAGCATCACCAGCTACAGTGTTGATGGGAACACCTACATTGTGACTGCGAACGAAGGTGATGGCCGTGAATATGGCATCAAAACGACACAACAAATGTGTGATGACAAAGGCTTTGAGTGGGATGGTGACGATTACCAAGGCACCGAAAACTACACCACAGAAAAAGACTTTTGTATTGCTTATATCGATGAAGTGCGTGGCAAGAAGCTAGACGTTGACGCTAACCACCCATTGGCAGGTGCATTGAAAGATAATAAGCAACTGGCTCGCCTTAAGGTGATTAAGCCACAAGGGACACTTGCCGCCGACCAAAAGGTTCAAGCATTCGGTAGCCGCTCTTTCTCTATCTGGGATGAGTCGGGTGAGTTAGTGTTTGATAGTGGCGATGATTTTGCTCGAATCGTACTTGAGCAAGATCCTGCAAACTTCAACAGCACCAATGATAACAACCAAAGCGGTGACGATCGCAGCGATGATAAAGGGGTAGAACCTGAAGCTATCGAAGTGGCTGAGATTAACGGCAAGCAGTATGCTTTTATTGGACTTGAGCGCCAAGGTGGCATCATGGTTTACGACGTAACACAGCCTAAAAATGCAAGTTTCATCAGCTACTTGAACAACCGAGACTTTACACAACCAGTGTGCACTAAGGTTGATGAAGACGGTGATTGCGACAACGAGACTTACAACTCGAAAGCAGGTGACCTAGGCCCTGAGTCAATCAAGTATTTCACTCGCTTTGGTAACCACTTTATTGCGGTTGGCAACGAAGTGAGTGGTAGCACGTCAGTTTATCGCGTTGAGTTTTAATCACGGTTACTGCTTGTAGCTAGACTCAATAAAAACAAAAGCGCCACTACTGAATCAGTAGTGGCGCTTTCTATTTATGCATCACAAATATATGCGTGATAATTAACTTCTATGGCTGTTGCTTAGTTGGCGCTAGAGCAATTTCACGGATACAAACGTTCTGTGGTTGCTGGTAAGCGAATGATACCGCGCGAGCAATATCGTCAGCTGCCAGTACGCCGCCCATGTCTTCTTTCCAAGAATCGTAACCGTCTTTGATCTCTTGAGAGGTAGTGTGCGACAGAAGCTCAGTTTCTACAGCGCCCGGTGCGATAGTCGTAACACGAACATTTGAAGCAGCCACTTCTTCACGAACGTTCTCAGAAATAGCGTGTACCGCGAATTTAGTACCACAGTAAGCTGCGTGGCTTGGGAATGTTTTTTTACCTGCGATAGAGCTGATGTTGATGATAGTACCTGTATTACGTTCCATCATCGGAGCAAGTACAGATTGCATGCCGTTTAGAAGACCAATTACGTTCACGTCGAACATTGTCTTCCACTCTTGAGCGTCTTGAGTATCGATTTGACCAAGAAGCATTGCACCAGCGTTGTTGATAAGCGCGTCTACAGGGCCAAATTTCTCTTCACCTTGTGCGATTGCTGCATCAAAAGACGCTTTGTCTGTTACGTCTACTTTCACTGATAGTGAGTTTGGTAGGTTCAGCGCTTCAAGGCGGTCAACACGACGAGCTAAAAGTAGAAGAGGGTGACCTTCATCGCTTAGACGACGAGCGATTGCTTCACCAATACCAGAGCTTGCACCTGTAATTACGATTAGTTTTTTCATTTTATTTCCTCTGTACTTTAATTGCGTCGGTTGGCTACGACGCATTGTTTAAGTGCATTCGAATCAAGTGCTTGTTGCCTTGCTTCGTTGCAATGGAGGTATATTAAAGAAAATAACATTGTTGATATATAGCGCTTTACTTGAAACACTGTTGCTGTGGTGCGACAATAAAGGTATTCACGTTTTAGCTTTATAGCGTCATAACTCTATAGCTTCATCATTTTCAAATTTCACAAGTAAGTTGGCGACTATGCTCAATCAAATTAACCTATCTGATATTCGTTCTTTCGTGCTTATTGCTCGTTTAGGTAACTTCACTAAAGCGGCGGAGGAGCTTGATGTCTCGCGCTCCCATGTATCACGCCAAGTGAGTAGCCTCGAGAAGCAGATGGGTGTAACGCTTTTTATCCGCACTACTCGAACCTTGAGGTTGACTCACGCAGGGCAAGATCTGTACGCGAGATGTGAACAAGCTTTAGATAATATAGACCAAGCCTTGATCGCTGCTGTGGACGATGTCGAAGAAGTGCGCGGCGACATAAAAGTAAACTGTGTTGGTGGCTATCTTGGTGAAGTGATCATCGCGGATCTGGTCAATGAGTTCATGCAGCTCTACCCAGACATCAGCATTAGCCTTGATTTCAGTAGTAACCGAGTTGATTTGATTGAAGATGCTTTCGATATCGCTTTTCGCATGGGAAGCCTAGAAGACGCGGGCTTTATCGCAAGAAAGCTGTTGGACATAGAGATGGGGACACTGGCAAGCCCTGAGTATTTCGCTCGCAAAGGAAAGCCAAATCACCCTAAGGACCTTATCCATCATGATTGCTTAACAGGCTCGGTGCGTAAGTGGAGTTTTCAAGCGTTGGACGACACCAAGAAAACGGTCGATGTGCATGTTACGGGCAGGCTGCAATGTAAAAATGGCCGAGTGTTGGTGCAAGGTGCGAAGTCGGGTAACGGGATTATTCGTGTACCAACCATCTATTGCTTGCAAGAACTGAACGACGGACAACTAGAGCAGGTGTTTGATGAGTGGGTGGTGCCAAAAGTGGACTTTTCAGCGATCTACCATCGAGACCGCTATCAACCAAGTCGAATTCGAACCTTCATTGATTTCGTAAAAGGTCGCTTTGAGCAAATGCCCGTGAGCTAAGTGTGTTTGCTGTTTCTGCTATCCGTTTGACTGGTTTGCGCTACATCTCGTCGATTTCGTTTTGTAGGTTTTCCAGCTGGTCTAGAATCAACAAGAACTTCTCGCCGAACGGCGTCACTTGGTATTCAACTCTTGGTGGCAGTTCGTTGAACATCTGCTTATCTAAAATCCCAAACTCCACATTTCGCTTCAAGCATTCATTCAATACCTTGGTCGATAACCCTTCGACCGAGCGCACCATTTCACCAGGGCGATTAATGCCATTTGCCAGTAATTGGTAAACCGTTAGCGACCATTTACAGCCGTAGATGGTTTCTACCATGCGAGCTGAGCGCTCTGGTGCTGATTTTCTTGAAAAAAAGTTTTCCTGATTTTTCATAAAGATGTACCAATAAGTACCTACCTAACCGATTTGTACTTACTATTCATAGTGTTAGTTCAAGGCCTAAGATTACCACGTTCACATGACTTAGGAGATAACAAAATGAACTTCACTAAAAATGGTATTGCAGTAATTATCGGTGGCACAAGCGGTATGGGCTTTGAAACAGCGAAGCAATTAGTCGCTCAAAACATCCATGTGTTGGTTGTCGGCAATAACCCAACTAAGTTAGATAAAGCGGTGTCAGAACTTCAATCACTAGGCCACGCTTCTGGTTGGCAAGCTAACCTTTATGATGATGCGAGTGTGTCTCGCCTTATTGCGCATTTAGAGTCGCTCGAAGAAGGTATTGGTTATCTTGTTAATGCTGCAGGTTACTTCAACCCTAAAGCGTTTATTGAGCACCAAGAATCTGATTACGAGCAATACATGCAGCTCAATAAAGCAACCTTCTTCATTACTCAAGCGATAAGCAAGTTGATGATCAAGAACGGCGGCGGCAGTGTTGTTAACGTTGGCTCTATGTGGGGTAAGCAAGCAATCAAAGCAACGCCATCTTCTGCCTATTCAATGGCTAAAGCTGGCCTGCACGCATTAACACAACACATGGCAATGGAATTGGCTGAGCATAACATTCGTGTTAATGCAGTTTCCCCGGCTGTGGTTAAAACGCCGATCTACGAATCTTTCATTAAGCCGGAAGAAGTGGATCAAGCGTTAGAAGGCTTCAACGCGTTCCACCCTATTGGTCGAGTAGGTTTGCCGAAAGATATCGCCAATAGCATCTCTTTCTTATTGTCAGACTGTGCTGATTGGGTAACGGGTGCAATCTGGGATGTTGATGGTGGTGTGATTGCTGGTCGTAATTAATTAGGATTCCTTTTAGGTGGCTGTCGCGTAGGCAAAACAGCAGTGAGATGGCCTCCTTGGTGAGTATTCGCGTAGAATAGAAACTAGAAAGACAACAATAATAATTAAAACGATAGCAAGAGTAAGGTCGCCATTATGTTCAACATGGATTTTTCAAAGAGACTGGTTATAGAAACTGAACCGTTAGATTGGATCGCGAGCCCAGCTAAAGGGGTATGGCGTAAGCCGCTTGAAAGAGAAGAGAAAGAATCGGGCCATACAACCAGTGTGGTGAAGTACGATCCTGCATCTTCGTTTTCTGAGCACCCGCATCCTCAAGGCGAAGAGATCTTCGTATTGGACGGTGTATTCTCTGATGAAACAGGAGACTTCCCTGCAGGTACTTACATTCGTAACCCGCCGGGCAGCGCGCATTCTCCATCAAGCAAAAATGGCTGCACGATCTTGGTTAAGCTCAACCAGTTTGATGCGAGAGACTTAACTCAAGTTCGCATCAATACGCTAGAAACGGAATGGTTACCTGGTATTGGTGGCTTACAAGTGATGCCGCTGCATGAGTTCGAACACGAGCATGTCGCGTTAGTGAAGTGGCCAGTTGGTGAACGTTTTCAGCCACATCGTCACTTTGGCGGTGAAGAGATATTTGTACTTTCTGGCACCTTTAAAGACGAACATGGTGAGTATCCAAAACACACATGGATGCGCAGCCCGCATATGAGCGAGCATTTCCCTTATGTGGAAGAAGAGACCGTTATCTTAGTGAAAACAGGGCATCTGCCATTGGATTAAAGGAATGCTCAATATAAAGACGAGAAAGCCGCATTGTTTTGAACAAGCGGCTTTTTTTAGTTTTTATATATGAGCTGACTAGTAAGCGACACCAATACGTTGGCGTGGGAACTTGCCAGCTTCGAGTTCATCAATCATCGCAATAGCGTAATCGCTAACGGATATTTTGCTGTTGCCGTCTTGGTCGGTGAGCAATTGGTCGCCACCGGTACGGTAGGTTGATAGTTTCTCGCCAGGGAAGATTTCTGCTGCTGGGCTAATGAACGTCCAGTTAACCTCGCTGTTAGACTGTTTGAACACTTCAAGCGCTTCACCTTGTGCTAGCGCTTCGTTTTTATGCTCTGCTGGAAAGTCCGGAACGGTAACTAACGGTACGTTTGGCGCTACTTCTAATGAACCCGCACCACCTACCCAAAGTAGACGTTCGATATCAATGCTTGGCAGTGTATCAAGCAGCTTAATTGCTGTGCTTTTTACGATGTCGTGATTACCTAGAGCACGTCCGCCAATCGAAGCAATAACCGCATCAACGCCTGAGAAAGACGTCGCTAGACTGGCTGCTTCATCTTGTAAATCAAATGAACGAACCTCAACATCGCTGATTTCTACACGGCTTGCATCTCTTACAACAGCAACCACGTCGTGACCACGAGATCGAGCTTCTTGAGCGATGTGACTACCAATCCAACCTGATGCGCCTAATACTGCAATTTTCATAATGTCTCTCCAATTATCTAATTTATTGAGTCTGTTTCTCGACAGCCATTGCAGTCTAATAGCTCACTAGATTGCGATAAATATCGTAAAATGATGTAGATTATATCTATATAGTTATCTAATAGGCTTAGTTCAGTGGATAAGGAAAAGTGTGATGGATAGATTGACGGCGATGCGTAGCTTTGTTGAAGTCGCAAATTGTGCCAGCTTCACTCAAGCAGCTGAGCATTTGGATATGAGCCGTTTACAGGTTTCACGCCATGTTCAAGAGATCGAAGGGTGGCTAAAACAGCGATTGTTGCACAGAACCACTCGTAAGGTGAGTTTGACCGCGGCAGGAGAGATTGCCTTACAGCGCTGCGAGAAAATACTCCATGAAACGGCGGAGTTAGAAGTGACCGCACTGAATCAAACCGATGCTCTTTCCGGAACAATTCGAATCGCAGCGCCGATTGGTTTAACTCAAAACATGTTATTGGATGTGGTCGAGCAGTTCACTGAGCGTCATCCAAATATTACGGTAGAACTCTTTGCTTCGGATCGTTTTACTCAGTTGGTGGATGAGAGGATAGATATTGCACTTCGATATACCGATCAACCTGATGAAAGCTTAATTGCCAGAAAGCTAATGGAAATTGATTCGGTTGTGTGTGTATCTGCTGCTTATCTAGACAAGCACGGTGAACCTAAAACGATTGAAGAACTTCGACAACATAATTGCTTTCGCCATTTGAGTGTCTCTAAGTGGGATTTTGTTAAGGATAACCAACATTATTCGGTTGAGGTGTCTGGCACCATTAAAGCCAACGATGTTGGGGTGTTAACCCGCGCCGCACAGCATGGCAAAGGGATCGTGCGATTACCGTGTGACTTAGCGAATCCATTGATTGCCAATGGTAAGTTGAAGCGGATTTTGGAAGACTTTGTTTCACCGAGCAGTGTGCTTTGGGCGGTGTATCTATCACGCAGCTATCAACTCCCTGTTGTACGTCAGTTTATTGATTTTGCAGCAGAAGCTTGGTCTAACGATATTAAATCTGAGGGTGTTTGAGGTTATATATCCTAAGTACACAAGTACACAAGGCATAAACATATAAATACAAAAATCCGATATCAAAGGTGATATCGGATTTGTAACCCTCCTAACTTCTTATATTCCTCTAACCCTCCTAACCTCTTATCTTTCCTGTAATCTGGAGTGATGATATCATTATTCTTCAATTGTTTTAGGGACATGCAGTGAGTATAAAATATTTAGAGGTTGAACTACGAGTCGATGGTACTCCAGTTCTAAGCCGAGATGAATCAAACAACATAACTTCTTCTGTTAATTTTGATACTAGCTGTCGAACCATCAAATCCAACATACTTTACGATTCAGAGACGGGACTCGCCATAACTCCAGTAAATCTATTTCTTATTGATTTGATTGCCGATCCAGCGTTCATGCATGAGAACAATCTGACAACAACCAAGGGACTGAAAGCATACTTTCAATTCTTGAAGGATAACGGTTGTTGTTGGAACGTATTTCCTCGTTCAAAACTTCAGCGTCCGACATATGCATTCAAGAGGCATGTTATGGATAAGGTGAAAAATGGCGATTATTCCTTTGATACAGGAAACCAATGGCTAGGGGCTGTGAAGAGGTTTTACTTATGGGCTTTCCACGAAAGAGTGTTGGATATAAGCGATATCAACCAACCATTCGTCACAGACACTCGAAGAGTTGAAAAGCACACTGCTTCAGGTAAGAAAAGGTTTTATGCTGCGACGAGTGATATGAAGTTGCCACAAAAGTTACGTGGTATCTCTGACTCCTTCAAGAAAAATGGCGGCAGAGAGCTGAAGCCAATAAATGCGCTTGGTCGCGAGCAATTCAAGCTTGGGCTGGCAATTCTTGGAAAGCCTCATATGGTGTTAGCATCTCAGGTTTCACTGTTGATGGGGTTGCGTGAGAATGAAGCGCTGACGCTTCCTTACTCATTTTTCACTGGTGATTTCGCTAATGCAAATCTTAGCGCTCGGGAGAGTGTCGTGGTTTCAGTGGGTGGCAACGAAGGTACTAAGACTAAAAACGGCGTTAGACGTATAGTTGAAATACCGTTCGCTCTTTATGAGCGCCTATGCGACTACGCAACCTCAGATAAGCGACTTGCCTTAGGTAAAAAGTTTGCAGTGGATAATCCAAGGTTGTTTTTGAATAACCGAGGAACACCTTTCCGTTCAGATGAACTTACAAAGAGGATGAGCGAGCTTAGGCAACAGCTTCTTCAAGAGCATGGTGTTGACTTTAATCACAAGTACCACGACTTAAGGGCGACTTTTGCTACTGAATACGGGACTCGATTACTTGATAGAGGCATGAAGTTTTCAGCGGTATTCAATGAGGTGAAAAGCATACTTGGTCATAAGTTGGACAAGGATACTTTTAGGTATATGAGCATCATTGAAAGTCAAGAAGTGAAAAGAGAGTCTGCAATGGAATTAGAGTTGTACACACAAGAGATTTTGAAAGACTAAACATGATCCAGAACCAATTTAAAATTACTTTCACGCCCTATAAGGGGCGACCAATAACGGAAATTGACACTAGAAGGCTGGTCTGCTTCGGTGTACCCAATGAGTTCGACCAATCTGCTGTGTGTAGTCACAGATCTCAATACATGACCGAAATATTCTGTCATGTAGATGCTAGACATAATGCTGGCAAGAAAACCGCTTTCTTTAATCTGAAGAAATACTTTGTTTGGTGCGAAAACAACGATTACCAAAACCCAATGACTGGTGAAGCCGTCAGTGCGTATATATTACATGATAAGCATCATAAGGTGACTGGTACGGTTAAGTCGATGTTTGAACGTTTGGGTATTAAATATGACGCTTCGCAAACGCCAATTGAGTCAATGTTTAACAATAAGAAGCCGCAATCCGTTAAGGAAGGCGTAATGTGGGCTGCTGATGGAACTCATTACATAGGAATTAATACTCGTTCTGCTGGCTTCAAGACAATTGATATGAGTAATGATGTCTCTCATCTGAAAGATGCTGGACTTTTATTCACGGCTATCAAAGCTTTATATGATGAGTTATCTGGTGACACCTTATTGGCGTACATTAGTACAATCAGGAACTATGCAAAGACATGTAGCAGTCATTTTTTCGATGCTGGCAATTTAGCTAACTACATTTCTAATCTTCACAAAGCTGTGGATGCGAAGGCTAAGGGTAGTTCTAAGTCAAAGCCTAAAGCTAGAAGGTTGTTGAAAACTTTCGAAGCTGCTGAGGTTAGTCTGCCACACGCCGTGTCAGTAGCAGTAAATAAGCTCCCAAGCGTCTCTAGTGTCCCTGTGAATGGGTATGATGACGTAAGGTATAAGAAGTTAGTGAGACTTCTATTTAGACTGCACGGAAGAGCTTATCAATATATTAAATCACCAAGTACGTCGGCATATGAATACGTAGGGGGTAACTCAAACCTCAGGTTCTCTTCAAGAAGAGCTGCTATAAATCTATTAAATACGACTGCGTATTACCTTATAGCGCGTTACTCAGCATGGACTGACACAACTTTAACCAATATTCGCACCAGTGACGTAGAGTTCGATAATGAGCATGGTGAGTGGGTTCATCTCAAAGCCCAAAAGAATCGTGGTATATACAAGAATTTATCTATGGATTTGCCTAGTCTGAACAGCTCAAGCCCAGAAGAGTTGAAAATAAAAAAAACGGGATACCGAGTTATTCAGAATCTACTAGAGGTTCACGAATTATTTGATATCCCTACAGACAATCTTCTCTTTAGAGTCACCAAGGACAATCAATCCGCTTTTTACGCTAAGAACCCATGTATAGTTGACTTTATAACTGGGGAAATCGAAGGCTTAAAAACACTAACAACACAGAGAATACGCGAAACTGAGATATCACTTGAGCACAGCAAAGGTGGGACTGTTGCAGCGATCAAACGTTCAGGGAGTAGTCCTGCTGTTGTAATGAAAAACTATTCTGAAGGCTCTCCTGTGGAGCATAAAGTTTCATTAGGTGGTGTTGCTGCTGCGATTCAATCCGTTGCCTTATCGATCGAAGACGATGTAACAGCATCAGAGGTCAAAGATAGACTGTATAAGGCTTCATTGATACCAATTCTAGACGTTCAATCAAACACTCCAATGGGAACTGTCTGCACAAAGCCTACAACAGTTAGTGCATTCAGTAAGAAGGCTGAAAGAAGCAATTTTGGAGTGTTGGCTTGTTCTGATTTATTAGCTTGTTTTGACTGCCCTAGTGCTGCAATTGTGGATTCTATCGATGATATTTGGAACTTCTTGTCATTCAAGGAAAAATTGCTTGAGGGGAAGATATTTAGCATTGATAGGGAGCATTTCGCAAACAACTTTAGTGAAGTGATTGAAAAGATAGATATTATCATAGGAAAATTTTCCGAGGAAACTCTTACGTTAGCCAGAGAGAAATTAATTGATGATGGATTGCACCCATACTGGGACGAGGATTAATCATGACCAGTAATCGAGCATTTGATGTTGCCAGCGTAAGAGCTGATTTTCAATCTAGCTTAGATCTTGAGTTGTTCACCACCTTTGATTTGCATGGGGATGGCTTGAGCAGATTAAAAGATGATAAATGGATAAGTCATCAGAAGGTTCTAGACGAAGTAAGGGTTACGAGGACTTTAGTGGCGAACATACCATTTCTGATCAGGCATTTAATTATAAGGACGTACAGATCAGATGATGCAGAGAAACGAATGGTTAAGGAGGTGTCTTTCCTTAATGCTGTTATAAGGGTCAGGGCGATTATTGGTTGTATGCCACCTGATATAGAACCAAAAGATATGTTCACTCGCTCGGCATTAATGAAATACTTAGAGCACGTTAATGGTAAGTATGCATATTCATCTCTCTCTGAATTGCTTTCAACCTTTAATGTGATGGCGTTTTCTGCTCACAGAGAGGGGCTTTGTGAGTTGCCAAAATTCAACATGACAGCTCTAACCGAGAAATATTGCTCATCAGGACGTCTTGAAAAGAAACAGACGCTCGCCATCCCGTTAGGTATCGCTACAACTATTCTGGGTAATGCGTTGGAGCTTTACAAGGCTGGTAAAGATTCATTAGATGAGATTGAGATGCTAGCACAGCAGTATGGATCTCACTTTGATAAGGCTAAATCGCGTCGAGAAGAAGCAATACGAGAGAAAGGAGAAGCTAATGTCACGGTTGGTGTAAACTACTACATGAAGCCTCGTGGACAGGTCATTACGGAAAGCTGTCTACTTAATAGCGCTTTGTCACCTTACATTGACGGTGACTATAATCCCATTAACGTCTGTGGTTGGCTCAACAGGGTTTTGAACGCATCATACCAATTGCTGCTGGCATTTACTGGCATGAGAATCCATGAATTAGCTAGGCTTCATGATGGTTCGTTCCAAACTTACACGGAAGGTGAAGATGTTTATCACACCTTGACAGCGGAGACCTCTAAGTTGTCAGATTCAGAAGATATTGTCGATGAATGGGTGTGCTCTGAGATGTGTGATGGGATTATTAAGTTTATCGGTAAGATTAAGGCAATAATGAACCTGAACACTCGCTCTCTGTATGTTACTTTTTCGAGTATTCGTAAACTGAGTGTTAAAACCGTATACAGTATAAAAGAAAGGCATGTGGAAAATTTGGTTAAAGGCGTTTGCCTTAGCGAAGCTGACTACAAAGAGTTCTGTACTCTTAATAGAGATCGACAAAATGATGCGCATGTTGGAATGGAGTGGAATCTAACTCCACATCAATGGAGACGCTCATTTGCTGTACTAGCTTTACGTTTCGATTTGGCAACACTACCCGCTATAAAGCGGCAGTTTAAGCATATCTCACTGCAAATGACCGAGTGGTATGCGAATTACGCTCGGATAACGAGGAATGAAGAGCTACGTGTTGATACTAAGCTTAACACCTTGGTAAATGAGATTCAGAACGACATGTCAGCAGATGTACTTTTTGATGCTTATAACACTGATAAGGTGCTTATGGGGGGCTTCTCAGCGAAAATATCAAAGCTTAAAGAAAGTGGCAAAGTTCCAGAGATCTACAGTACACGTTCATCCATTAAAGCCTTGATAGAACGTGGGGATATCCAGTTAAATTACTCAGGACTTACATATTGCACTAATGGCTACCGTTGCGACCAAGATGGTAGTGTAAATGCGGCGTTCTGTGCATCGGAGTGTGACCATACACTGATACCAGAAGAGCTGAAGGATAAATGGATAAAACTACACGAGCGTTGTACTTCGCATCTTGAGTTCGCAAGTGATTGTGGGTCAATTTCGCCCGTTTCTTACTCTCACTTCATGAGTCAGATTAAAGCTGCGGAACATGTCATGCGAGCCTTTGGAGTTGAATTTGAAGAGTATAAGGGTTGATTATGCAAGTTAAGAAATCTGGTTTGGAGCTACTGGAGTCTGCATTAGAGAGGTTATTGAGTGGCAATGTGGTAGTTCTCCCTTCAAATGCAAGATTGAACATCAAGAATGTAGAAATTGAAGCAGGGATGGGGGATGGGTCTGCATACCACTACCCAGACTTAATTGAGAGAATTAAGGAGGCAAAAGCGCGTGTTGCCCCTAAGCGTAAAGAGGTAAAGTCGCCAACCAAGTCGGCATTAACCACGGCAACTAAGAATGTGAGACTTACTAAGTCAAATGCCGAGTTAAAGTTTGAAAAGGCAGCATTATTGGTTGCTCAAACTGAGCTAACGTATAATTTGTTTCAGTGCTGTGATGATCCTAAGTTTATCGTTGATGCATACGAGCACTCAAATAATGTCTTGCCATTTAACAAGCCTAATTAGGGTAGGCTGATAAGTTATGGGGGATCTAGAAGTCACTTAGCCCCCTTTGTTTAATCAATAAAATCAACAGCTTACATTCTTTAGTTTCCATTTTAATTGTAGGGTTATGTTGAAATTACCTTTACTATCAATGAATTGTGATGGTTGCTCTAAATTTTGGCAGATGTATTAACCGTAAACCTAGCACCCACAATAAAGTCAGAGCAACAATGGTATTTTTCATAAAATACAATCTTTAACTATACCTATCAAAATACGGGAGGCTTACTACCTACAAGAACTTGTAACTGACCGTCAGAGAAACCATTCGTTTGTTTTACTTCGAATTGTAACCCTGCATCTTTAAAAGCCTTGATAAGTAGAGCTTTATCTTCGCTTGGTGGCCCAATAATGTAGAGACCAACGGCCATCTCATACCCCGAAAAATACTTTGTTTTGACACCAGAAGAGACTAAGACGGAATTTATCTCCTCTCGATATAACGTAGATTCAGGATCATTTTTTACAAATGATACCCATACATTCGCTTTTAGGTTGTTAGATAGATGGGTGTGTAAAATTTTAGACTGTTCTTCTGATAGTCTACGCCATGCTAATTGAGCTTTTAAGCGCTCTTGCTCCAGTTTAGCTTCTTCTGCTTTTCGAGATAGAAATGCAGCGTGTTCTTTGGCTTTTTCGGCTTCTGCATTAGCTTTCTTCGGAACATCTGAAAGTAATTGTCCACGCCTTGAGTTGAGCTATCAAATAGGTTTTCTGCCACCTTAAGCCATTGTTCTTCATCAACACCGACAAGAGGCTTTAGCTGAGTAGTGTGTTGTGACTTTGGAAACGGGTGTACCAGCCATTCTGAACGGCTGTGTCCTGAAGTGTGTAACTGATTCTGTCAGCGCGTATCAATACGGGAAAGATTTTCTTGGCTTCGATTAACTCTCTAGGTATCAAGCAGATGCCAAGTTCAAAACCCTCATCGTCATCTGCCATCAAGAACGCGTACCCGATAGCATAATAGATAGGTTTCGTAAGCTCTAAATGTGCCATCATAGAGTAGAGGTATAAGCATGGCAGCGGTAGCTGTAAAGCTAGAGAACGCCTTTAATGCACTTTTGAAGGAAGGGAAAAAGATTAGTCCGTTCGCTGTCGAAAAACGTGCGGGTCTGTCTAACGGTTCTTTGAAGAATCATGCTGAGTTGTTGGAGAGGGTGCTTGAAGAAAAAGAAAAGTACCTTTCAGATCCAAAGAAAGTAGGTGTGGTTAAGGCGAAGGAAAATAAGTCAAAAACTCAGGTTTCAAAAGATAAATATTAGGAAGTGTTAGAACAAAATAAAAGGCTCAAAACTAAGAATGAGCAGTTAGAGTCAGAGCATGTTGTCATGGCTGATAAGGTGGCTCAAATGACTTGGGAGTTGCATCGCTACAAAACCAAAACTAGAAAAAATTCGACGAGCGTGAAGAATTTGAAGGTGTAATCAAGAGCCTGAAATGACAAATGTCGACGGACAATAAACTGATCTGTTTTGAGTAATGTCAGGTCTGGAGGAGCGAATTACTGGAGGAGCGAATTAGCTAACACGCTTCTGCCCCAAGATGAGTTTCAAATGGATTCGTAAATACCTATTTCAATTCGTCTTCCATTAGTTTAATTAATGATTATTCCCTTCGGATTAATCAGTGCATGAAGCAAGGATACAATAGTTCACTTGCTATGGTTTAAATTCCTAAACCATGCAAGGATCTCATCATGCAAGTACTTAACAAAAATCGTTTAACTGGAGTCAAAAAGCCATTCAGGTTAGAGGAAATTTGGCGTATACGAACAAGGTTAGAAATTGAGGGAAACCTCATGCAATTGGCACTTCTAAATCTGGCTATTGATAGTAAGCTAAGAGCAAGTGATTTATTAAACCTTCATGTCTATGACGTATCATCTCAAGGTTCTATTTTTGAACGGGTCCATTGCGTACAGCAGAAAACTAAAACAAGTGTTCACTACGAAATCACACCACGAACTCAACAAAGCCTTAGCCACTGGCTTATCACAAGTAATCTTGAACCTGAAAGTTTTTTATTTCCTAGTTGTAGGCACAAGAACCAACCCATTAGCTATTCGTATTATCGAGCTATAATTCGTCAATGGGCAAAAAAACTTGGTTTAAATGCTGATAGTTACGGAACTCACTCGATGAGACGAACCAAAGCTACATTAGTCTATGCAAAAACAAAAAATATCCGTGCGGTTCAACTTTTACTTGGACATGCAAAGGTAGATAACACGATCCGCTACCTTGGTGTGGAATTAGAAGACGCACTGTTACTTTCAGAAGGCACTGATTGTTAGTCGAAACGAACCCTATTTCGTAGGGTTCACCTTCCTCCAATTGAATACTAAATTTTTTGCCAATGTTTAACTCTCCGCTTAATGGTTTGACAGGAGTAAGCTCAATGAGTCTCTGTAAAGGTGGTTCGTGATGACTATCGGACAGAGCCTTTTGAAGCAGCTTTGTAAAGGCAGAAAATGACGTAAATTACGCTGAGTTCGTCTCACGTAGATAGGAACAGGGACATCACACTTCAGTAATAAAGCATCTTTCACTCCATAGTTAAACTGCTCAACAAAGGTAATAGCCGCATACTGTAGACTGGATTGATCAATCCAAGTTCTCCTATTTATTATGATTGAATAATAAAAACGCTCACATCATTTTAGCTGTGAGCATTACTTTTATAGTCTGGAATTAGGCCCGTTTTATTTCCATGTTTGCCCATAAACTCGCATTAGGTTGCCGCCGAATAGCTTGGCTAAATCATCATTCGAATAACCCATTGCCCATAAGCTATCGACGACACCTGCGATGTGTTTTGACAGTTCAGCACAGCCTGTAGAACCTTTGTTAAAGGCATTAACCATGTAGCCGTTATCCGCGTACTTATCTGGGTTAGCGATGGTGAAAGGAACGACTTTCGCTGTGGTCATCATATCATCGGTTGCGATGCCCACATGTTCAATCCCTGCTACTTGCACTGCGCCATCAATCATCTCTGCAAATTGCTTAGGCGTAATATCTTCAGGCCACACACCATCCATCATCCACTCGGTTGCGGTCACAGCGATAACACCGCCCATGTTAGCAACAGTTTTCGCTTGTTCGTCAGAAATAAGGCGGTAACAAGCGGCTAGGCGAAAGTCTGGATCACCTTTTTTCAGGTTCTTCTGCGCCATACGCTTTTCTGTTTCCGTCAGTGTTTCATGTGGTTCACAACCATAAGTAGAGGCGATTGGTGAGTGTGAGTAGATGACAGGCACACCTTTATGGTGTTTCTGCATGTAGTCAGTAATGCCTTGCGTTGTGTAATGAGAAGTATGAGAAAGGTCGACGGTAATGCCATGCTCAACCATCTCATCAAGTACTTCTTTACCAAACTCAGTCAAACCACTGGTATCACCGTTGATCATTGAAATCACACCAGAACCCGTTAGTTCGGTTTCGTTGTAGGTAAGCTGCATGGTTTTGACGCCATACTCCGCCATGACTGCCACGTTTGCTGCGTCGCCCTCTAACGGCATGGTGGTTTGGCTTGCCCACATAATCGCGTATTCACCGTTGTCGTGCGCTTTTTGAAAGTCATCGACACTCTTAACGTAACGAATCGGTGTTTTTGCCGCAGAAGAGGCTTTGGTCCATTTTCCATGCTCTGATTTAAACGCAAGCAGGTTCGGTGTATGTGGTGCACCAAGGGTAACAGAAGCGCCGGTGATGCCACGCTCATGAGCTAAATCAATGTAGTTCGCTACTTCAGAATCTTTGCTAAACCCTGTACCGCTTGGCGAGGCATAGAAGTCGAGCACAATATTGTCAGCAACGTACTGCTTGGCTTCTTTAGATGCAAATTGGTGCCAATCTTTGGTCTCAATTGATGCGTGTGCATTAAAGGTTGCTGCGGAGATTAACGTTGCGATAAGTAGCTTTTTCATTTGTTTGCCCTCGAATTAGTTTACGAGTGCAAATATATCGATTTGAAATGGCCAAAATGTGCAATTTACGACAATGTATGACAGCGCAGTGAATTGTTAAGGTTGTCGAGTCTGTTTAAGCCATTGCAGTGGCGTTGTGTTCTCAGATTTTCTAAAGGCTCGGATAAATTGAGAGGTGTCAGCATAGCCAAGATGTTCTGCCACATCAGAAATCGAGGCATTGCGCTCAACTAAGACTCGTTTTGCAAAAGTGATGTTTAGTGACTCTTTGATTCTTCTGAACGTATAACCCTCGCTCTTTAAATATCGCTGAACAGTGCGCTCATTGACCTCAATGATTTGGCTCAGTTGTTCAATAGAGAGGTTCTTTCGCCCAATATAGCCTTCAAGCACAGCGGAGATCTGGTCTGCATAATTGCGCGGTTCACTATGAAACACTGCGGGATAAGTGACATTGAGGTTTGATTCAAGCTTAACGGTCTGCTCGTAGAAAAGAGCGGTGGACTGCTGGCCTAAGAACTGGGGCGTGCGACTGTCGATGTTGAGCTGCTCAAGGTCAGAGGCATGAGTGTGCTTCAAGTGATATTTAATCGGTGCGCCTATATGGGCATCTATCCTTTTACAGCAACAGTGCACGGTGACTAACAAGTAGAGCTCAGCCAAGAACGGAGACGAGCTTTGTTGCGGTGTTTCAAGTTCTACTGAGTAAGAACTGGCGCTTTCATTTAAGGTAATGGAATGGACAGGTATGTATTCTACAAGGTGCTGTAATAAAGGTATTTTTTGATCATTGGTAGGTAGAGTTTGCTCAATGAACCTTTCCGCAGACTGCTGCATTAGTGCGATGAATGTTGTAGAGGGTAACTTATCATGCGCCTCTTTAAGTAACGTCGAAAAGGCAGAAAATGACGTGAACTGAGTTGAACTGGTTTCTAAATAAATAGGCACGTTGGCACTTTTCACCAATGGCCAAACATCATTTACTTCACGTTTGAGAGACTCAATAAAAGTAATGACTGCGTATTTATGGATCAGAGGGATCAACTCACACTCTCCTATCTCAACTTTTGTGGCTATTCACATACTAAAACGCTCACAATGTTTGATTGTGAGCGTTAAGTCTTGTTACGAAAAAGAGCGGTTAGACTCTATTTCCAAGTTTGCTCATAAACGCGTAATAGGTTACCACCGAATAGCTTAGCGAGGTCGTCATTTGAGTAACCCATCGCCCATAAGCTATCAACAACGCCTGCGATGTGTTTTGACAACTCAGCACAGCCCGTCGCCCCTTTGTTAAAAGCACTGACCATGTAGCCGTTGTCTGCATACTTATCTGGATTTGCAATGGTGAAAGGCACGACTTTCGCTGTGGTCATCATATCATCGGTTGCGATACCGACATGATCAATACCAACCACTTTGACGGCTCCATCAATCATTTCTGCAAACTGCTTAGGTGTAATGTCTTCAGGCCAAACACCATCCATCATCCACTCAGTCGCGGTCACTGCAATAACACCGCCCATATCAGCCACTGTTTTAGCCTGCTCATCCGAAAGTAGGCGGTAACAAGCCGCTAGACGAAAATCTGGGTCACCTTTTTTGAGGTTCTTCTTCGCCATGTGCTTCTCTGTTTCCGTCAGTGTTTCATGTGGTTTACAACCATAAGTAGAGGCGATAGGAGAGTGTGAGTAGATGACAGGCACACCTTTGTGGTGTTTCTGCATGTAGTCAGTAATGCCTTGCGTTGTGTAATGAGAAGTATGAGAGAGGTCGACGGTAATGCCATGCTTAACCATTTCATCAAGTACCTCTTTACCAAATTCAGTCAAACCACTGGTATCTCCGTTGATCATTGAAATCACGCCAGAGCCTGTCAGTTCGGTTTCGTTGTAAGTGAGCTGCATGGTTTTGACGCCATACTCAGCCATGACTGCCACGTTTGCTGCATCGCCCTCTAACGGCATGGTGGTTTGGTTTGCCCACATGATGGCGTACTCGCCATTGTCGTGCGCTTTTTGAAAATCATCGACGCTCTTAACGTAACGAATCGGTGTTTTTGCTGAAGAAGACGCTTTAGTCCATTTTCCGTGCTCAGATTTAAACGCAAGCAGGTTAGGTGTATGTGGTGCGCCAAGGGTCACCGATGCGCCAGTGATGCCACGCTCATGAGCCAAATCAATATAGTTCGCCACTTCAGAATCTTTGCTAAAACCTGTACCGCTTGGAGAAGCGTAGAAGTCGAGTACGATGTTGTCGGCGACATATCTTTGAGCGTCTTTAGATGCAAATTCGTGCCAGTCTTTGGTTTCAATAGATGCGGTTGCCGCTGTAGATAGCGAGGCAATGGTCGTCGCAAGTAGTAATTTACGCATGATAGTCCCTTATCCAATATGTGTATTGTTTAATAATTATTTTGTTTAATTATATTGAAATGGTTAATTATTTCAACTAAGTATACAACATCATTTAATATATAAAGTGATGTGTTAGTTTGAACTGTGGGAAGGTTCAGAGCGTAATCTTTGCAGAGTTATTGAGAGGGGGACTTAGTTGCACAGCTGAAATTTTCGACAGGAAGCGTGCTTCATTGTCGTGAAATGCCTATATTTACCCAATATGAACTCTACACTCATCGAAAGGAAGTCGAGATAATGAGAGAAGCGTTAATGAATATGAAATTGTCCTCACTAAGTTTAGCGATTGTGGCAACTATGGGCTCTACGTCTATTTTAGCTGCCAATTTTGATAGCCCGGATTCGGTCGAAACTACCATAGCTCAGCAGAAGTCTGAGCAACTCGATTGGCGAGAGTCGTTAGCGGCTGATGGCTTTACGTTTGGTGCAGATTACTTCTCTTTGGCGTTACAGTCACCAGATGGGACAAATAGTAATTCGGTTGATGCCTCTTCTGGTGTCGCGCGTGTTTATGGTTCTTGGCACCTAACGGGCAAAGGATCAGAAAACAGCGGCAGTATCGTTTGGAAGGTTGAGCACAGACACTCATACACAGATACGTCACCGAAGCAGTTTGCTTGGCTTGGGCAAGATCAAATCGGCTACGTTGGTATGATTGGCCCGGCGTATAGTGATCAAGGTTTTCGCGTGACCGACCTCAACTGGAAGCAAAAAATCAACGATGGCAAAGGGACGATCATTGTCGGTTGGCAAGATGTCACCAACTATGCGGATGTTTATGCGTTGGCGAGTCCGTGGTCAGGTTTTACCAACCTTGCGTTTTCAACGGGTGCAGGGGCAATGGGATTACCTGATGATGGTGTTCTAGCGCTATCTGCTGGTCATATGCTGGGGGAAAATTTCTACGTTGTAGGCGGAGTTGCCGATGCTAAAGGTAAGTCGGATGATATTTTTGAAGGCTTTGATACGCTGTTTAACGACACGACGTTATTTACCACACTAGAACTTGGCTGGACGGCATCACAAGAGCAAATTTATACCGACAATTTCCACGTGACGTTTTGGCATATGGATGCGGGCTCAAGACACAGTTTGTCTTCAACGGTATTGGTTGATGGTACAGTCGTAGGTGGTGAGTCAGGTCAAGGTGTGAATTTCTCATGGAGCCAATTTGTTACGCCTCAAGTGATGCCGTTTGTTCGTGGTGGTATATCGGAAGGTGATGTTGCGCTGTATGACAAATCGTTATCGGTTGGTGTAGGCTACTTTGGCCTTGGTAAACCGACCAATAACCTCGGATTAGCAGTGAACTGGTCAGAAACGAACAGCGATACGTTGCAAACGTTCTTGAATGCAGGAAAAGACCAAATGGCTGCCGAGCTTTATTACAACATGCAGTTTGGCGATCACGTACAAATTACGCCAGATATTCAATACATCAAAGAACCAGCATTCTCCAACGAAAGCAGCGCATGGGTGTTTGGTGTAAGAGCTCGAGTGTTTATTTAAATTACTTTCTATACGTTCAACATTTATATCAGCATCGAGTTCACTGAGGGATACACAGGTTAAAAAAGTAAGTTGATTCGGCGTATCGGATGTCTCTTTTAACCTCGTTTATGCAATTGTTCTGTACCATTTATACTGGACATAAAGTTAACGACTTTCCATACCTGTAGTTATCTATGAATTACTAATTTAGGAGAAGCACTGACACACTTTTGTCCAAAACCATCACAGGCTGAACTTTTACCTGTGGCACTTTCTACCTCAGAAATGCCCCAAAACTTGTTAGATCAAATGCTCTACAAATTTTAGGGGGCGTGCGTTTTCCCTATCAAATCTAATCCGATGAAAGAGGGTCAGACCGAGCTTATTTTAGGCGTATGTAGGTTGAAAATCGTATTGTTCAGAATCCGCCGGAGTTATACGGAAACTTTCGGCAATTTCTGAAGTTCACATCCTAGTCGCTAGGCAATACGGGCATTAGATTGAGCGTGAGTATAATTAGCGTTATGATTGGTCACGTATAATTACAGAAAAAATCCGTCTATAAAGCGTTGGATTTTGGAGATAGGTCAGTGGATGTATTGTCTATAATTCTTGGTTGGCTTTTGGGTATATTAAGCCCTGTTATAGTTAGTCGTATTACGCGCCAGTACAAGCGTGATGATTTGTATAAAGGGATAATGAAGGAGGTTGACCACATCCGCGAGAGACTTCTTGGAAACATGCACCTTCTATCACATCGAACGGGTTCTTTCGATCGAGAGATTGCAAAATGGTTACTTGAAAAATATGGCGAACTAAAAACTGTGAACTCTAATATTTTGGAGTCATATAAGAAAATTTTGGCAGCGGATGATGCTGAGTTTGACGCTTACAAATATCACTTTCTTAAGTCTCAAGATACAGGATTGACGTTACAAAAGTTCCAACTAACCTTTGTAAACATGCACTTACTAGAATTTTCGCTTTTTTCGTCCGAGTTCCAAACTGAGGTTTTTGAATTAAAAACTAGATTGGAGTTTTTAAATTCTGAGATCGCGCTAGCAGAGAAGTATTTCTTTATGACTTTCGACAGCGGTTTATCTCAAGAAAATCTTGAGATCGTGAAAACTGATTTGACCAATAAGTACCTACATATTGAAACAATGATAAAACGTGTAGTCGAGCAAATCGAAATAATTGGCTCAGTACAAAAAATCTAACAAATTGTTAAAGCTGACAGCTAACCTGTGGCATTTTTGGTTCGGTTGAGTTCATTGATTATGGTGGATTTGCTTGAGTATCGAGGCAGTTAGCTGCAAATTAACAAAGCGTTATGCGCCTAATCGCTGGCCGTTAAATTGTTCGTCAAAGGAGTTGGTTTGGAAAATCTAATTATTGAACAACTAAAAAAACAAGCAGAAGAAAGTAATAATGCCGCTTTAGCTCATAAACAGCTAAGAGAGTCTGACGATTACAAAGAAGAGCTACAGTTTCTAAGAAAAACGATATTAGACTTTACTAATACTCTACGTCTTTGTCAGATAACAGCTTCTCGATGGGTTGATTTTCATGAAAAATATCTTCTCCCTCAACATTTTGACGATCTCGCTGAAGCGGCACTAACTGCACAGCTTGCAATTGAGAATGGAGCTCTTAATCCTGCTCGCAGAGAGCTGCGGTATATGTTGGAAGTAGCAGTAAATATCGCATATGTTGATGAAGAAATGAGTGGCTCATCTCTTCCTGAAAGAAGAGATTTTTATAAAAGTAAGCAAGTTAAGAAAATTAATGTAGATCAGGTTTCAAAATTACCGTTTCGCTTGTTGGGAGAAAATAAAGAGTCATTTTCTCAGCATGTTAAAAATGCTTGGGTAAGGTCTTCTAATTATGTTCACCTAACTAAAAGGCAAATGGACCAAAAGTTAGAGCTTAGAGAAAGAGGTATTACACTTGGTATGGAAACCGTGGCGATGCTTCAAGAAGTCGTTTCGGAAGTGCATGAAGTGTGCAGCATAGTATCTGTATTGGCATTTGAAACCATAGGCCCTTCATTTACTGGACATATGTTTGTTGATAACTTAGATAGCATTGATCACTGGGCACTCCATGCTAGTGGATATATCGCACTTGTCGATTCGTATTTCGACTATAAGCATGAAAGGAAAGAGCGACTAGACGTCATACATGAAACTAGAACTAGTCGAATTAAATACCCAGTCGTCTAACGTTTAAGGTTTCCAGATACTTTGTCTAATCCAAATCTCGCATGTTAGAACCAATCTCCTAAAACGCTTTTGTCCAAAATCTTCATAATCTGAATTCTTACTCACGGTACTTTCTATCACGAAAATGACACTTTCCCACTTAGTGCTTTTACTCATACACATGCTGTTAATGTGCGTTTGCCCTACCAAAACTTATCCATCCCTGTCGTGCTGATCGTTGTGGAACCCTCATGATGTAATACGGGGTGAAAGTTGAAATTTATAGATCCAATGCTAGCTCCTTGTTTATTCATTTAGTGACGTGAAAATAAAGAATTGCAGTTTTATTTCGGCGATAACGTCGATAAGTGGGTCAATTTTAAACTGGAGTTGACAGTAGTTCTGACTTTAATGTTGATCAGGATAGCTCAAGATAACGGATGACATGGAGTTAAACTCAGAGATAATCAAGCAGTCCAATCCCAAATAAATAAGTAACTGTGGTTGATTAGAAAGAGTGTGCTAGAAATCATTCATAGATCTGGCCATAAATGCTCGATGGAAACCACCCCAAATGCATAATGGAGGTGGCTCCAAATGCATAATGCGAGCAAATCAAACAACATTTAATTATTTAATAAACAATAGCTTAATCATTAGTTCGCTTCGAAGTTTCATTAAGCTTTCTTTGGTGACTTTTATGAGTAAATACAGTAGTGCTACTAATGCACTAAATACCATCTTCGACGCTAATAAAATTTTGGGTGAATTGTCCCGTGGGTTCATGGGGCGTTTACGTTAGAGCGTCGTTTTGCCATTTCAAATCTCCGTGTGGTTAGAGACTTGATCTTAATATTTGTACTTGGCGATTAGAATATGGGGTTTATGACATGCTTACAAAGTAACTGACTAACTTATGTCCAGAGACCTGATGGCGGGGTATGAAACACGAAAATGCCCCAAAATCACTTAGATTAAATACTTTACACAATTCAGAGGGCGTGCCTTTTCCTAACTCAAACTTATCCGATGGAGTTAATAACTGTTCATTCTCGTCATTAGGCGACATCTTGCAGCCTAACTTCCCGTCATGTGTCATAACTTATTGATTATCAGTTGAGTTAATATGAAAATGATGGCGTTGCCGAAAGATTAAAGACGACAATATGTCGTCTAATAAGTGTTATGTTTTTCATGAGGAAAACGATGTTTCAAGAATTAAGTACATCTTTAAAAGCAAGTTTGTATGAGCGAGTATCTAGTCCGCTAGTTGGCTCCATAGTATTTTCGTGGGTAGCTTTTAACTGGAAAGGGCTGGCGTACCTTCTGCTATCTGACGCAAGAATTGAAGACAAAATTGACTTCTTTTCAGCTAACTATTCAAACGTAGATACCAATATTTTGTACCCATTTTTAAGTGGAACAACCATAGCGGTTTTTTACCCCATCATAGCGTATATACCTTTTTGGATTTGGGAGCAGATACAGTCGGCAAAGAGAAACCTCAAGAAACGCTTATCGTTGAGTGAGTTACTGTCTGTCGAGCAATCATTACAACTAAGAAATGAGTTGGCACAAAAAGACACTCGTATTCGTGAAATCATCGCAGAAAACCAAGTGAACCTAACTGAACTAAAAGGTCGTGTCGAAGAATTAACCAAAGAAAACTCCTCACTGTATTTCAAGTTATCAGAGCTTAGTCCCCCAGATCCTAAAGCAGATCCGACAAAGGTAGATTTGGCTGACGTAGAGTACAAAATATTGAATGAGCATACAGGTTTAGATAAAGGGTACTCACAATATGTTGGTGGCATTGCACATTCTTTGATGTTACCTGATGCGGAAGTCCAGAGAGCTATGGAACGTTTAGTTAACATTGGCTTTATCAAAGAGAATGGTACAGTCGAAGATGAAAATGGGCTAGAGGCTACCGGCTATATTTTAGATGAACTTGGAAGGAAATATCTTGGTTACCGTAAAGCAGACATGGGTACAGTAAAAGCATAATAATAATCAACATTGGTGAAGATATTGATAGAGCTTGATTATTTTTGTTCAATCTTGCATACAAAGGCTGAAAGGCCTAGATTACTACCGTAAACGAGTGATGTTGATAGTGTTAGCTTGCTTGAGTACATCGCTATACTTTTCAAAAGAGATACTTTATTGGCTAAGTGCAATCGCCTTGCTTTTTCACATCGGTTCATTATTTATGGACTGGACTATAAAGAAAACTCGTGCACTAGCTAGTGAAATTCAGAAAATTTCGATGCTTTCTAAAACCTTCGGACAAGATAACATCGACTTCCACGAAGTTACTAGGTTAAAAGTAGAAGCCGGAACTGGTGTAAATGCAAAAGTTCAGACAAGAATTGACAATAACGAACTGGATGAAAGTACGACGTACACCAATGATGAAACAGAGCCCAACCAAAAGCTATTAAGAATGATCCAAGAAAATGCATTTTGGAATGGGTATTTATATTACTTTGCATATAAGGATGCAAAGAGAAAGATAATATTTATGGTGGCGGTGATCTCAATCTTAGCACTAGTTTTGATACCTAATGTTAAACTCGACCAAGATTACACGTTGATTAGACTTGTCTTTACCGTATTGTCTTTTGGGGTTGTTTACGAATTTGTTGAAAAAATGTTCAAGTTTCAGACATCATCAAAGCAAATGACTGAGCTTGACCACAAAATATCTCGTCTAAACACAATAGAAGAACAAGAGTTACTTAATATATTTTCAAGTTATCATAATGTTATCTCGACAACGTCTCCAATTCCTAGCAATGTTTATGCGTCTAATAAAAATATGCTCAATGCCACTTGGCGAGAACGCATACAAACTGTTTAAGAGGGGTTCCCAACACTTGGGATTTTTGGTTCTAAATCGAGTGTTGTGATTACGGTGGTAATTTTAGGTTAGGTGGTAGCGTTGCTCACCTTAACGGGCGTTAGGGCGCAGGAGGTAAAATTGAGTCATATAGTTAGAAATAAGCTTATTGAAGAGGCAAAGCGCATTGAAGAAGATGCCCTTTATTCCTCGAAAGGACATTATAATTGTGCCGATAATTGGAAGTCTGTTCATTACTGGATCGGAATTCCGGCTGCAGTCTTAGCTGGTGTCGCGAGTGTAAGTGCGTTTTCTGATAACACTGTTATCGCTGGCTACATTAGCGTGCTCGTTGCAATATTAACGGCTTTGAGCACTTTTCTAGATCCTAATGCTCGTCAAAATAGCCATAAAGCATCAGGAGCTGCGTTTGGAGCATTAAAAAACCAATCTAGGTGTTTTTATGAAATCGATGTGCATCTAGAGCAAGATGAAAAAAAATCAAAGAAACAGCTAGATACACTGTTTCTACGTAGAGACGAACTTAACTCTACTAGCCTTTCTATATCCGCCAAAGCCTATAAGAAAGCGAAAAAAGATATAGAGTCGGGAAGTAATAACTATAAGGTGGATATTGATAAATCATGACAGTTTTTTCTCATTTAAATAGCGTGTCTTCAAGTGCGGTACTATCTACTGCTGAAATAGATTCAATTAATCGTTCAATAGCTACTTTGGAGGCTCGGCTAACTTCTTATTTTGGTTCAGATATTAAATCAAAGTTTCGATTCGGCTCTTCGACTAGAGGTACGATACTGCCACGTAGTATGGATGGGAAGTCAGATATAGATTACATGGTTGTATTCAACAATTCGGATTTCAAGCCGAATACCTACTTACAAAGGATTCGTCGTTTTGTCGAGACTTATTATTCCTCATCTGAAATATATCAATCTTCGCCAACAATCGTCTTAAATTTAAACCATATTCGCTTTGAAATTGTGCCTGCTATTGAGTCATGGTTCTCAGGGTTGCAGATTCCAGCTCCAGCATCTGATTTCTCAGAGTGGATGAACACTGACCCAAATGATTTTAATGCTGAGTTAACAAATTTCAATGTATCTAACAACAGTAAAATTAAGCCACTGATTCGCTTGCTCAAGTATTGGAATGCAAAGAACAATTACCCCTTTGAGTCATTTCTACTCGAAAAAGAAGTCATAAATATGAATTTTTGGTTCTGTACAGATTTGAAAGACTATTTTTACACTGCAATTGAAAGCTTGAATGCCGGTTTCTTTGCACCTCAGTGGAAAATAAATGCAGTCGACAAAGCGAAGAGGATCGTTTCTGAGGCAAAAAGTTTTGAGTCGCAGAGTATGCCGTATTCAGCAGAAGCGGAAATAAAGAAACTTATACCGTGATTTTAGCAGCGCCCTAACAAGCATTTAAGGCTTCAAGATACTTTTTCTAATCCAGTTTTGTCACGTTAGAATCCATACTCTAACGTGCTTTTGTCCAGAGATGTGATGGCGGGGTATGAAACACGAAAATGCCCCTTTCGAAGTTATCTAGCTTTTACTTATCAGTTCACAAAATCATCATTTGACTTATTTTTGCTCATGTATGTTTGATATAAGAAGAACTCCTGAAATAAAGGAGGCCAGAAAAAGATATGATGATGCTTGTAGTCATCATAAAGAAATGACAGAGCTTCGCCGAGCTGGAGCTGTGAGTTCTGAAGATTTGAAAGATGCGATAGATGATATGCGTAAAGCAGAAAAAGAACTCAAAAAAGCAAAAAGAAATTAGATTATTGATTCACACTCGTACTGACAGCAACTCTATGTCGTTATTGTCCTTCATTAGATTTATGGGGTAATAAGCTAAATTGAAATTGCCCCATTGCGTATATGGAATCCAAGTATTTACAAAGTGGCAGATCTCGCCCCCATTTGACATACATTAGCTAGTACTACTTCTGCAATTTCCATAAGAAATAAAAATCACTATTTTTAGCCACACTGTCGGGTTGTAGTAGTTGGTTGAAATCCGTAGCAGAAGAAGAAAGAGCAGCTGTACCGCCTACAGTTGCAATCAAAGACGCCATATCCGTTGGTATTATTCCCAAGTACGATCCAACTGTGATTATGCCAGCGCCAAAGACAATGTTTTGGCGACCCTTGGATAAGTATTTCTCTTTATGAGCGCGTAAGTTTCGATCAATATGAGCTATTTCAGATCTTACAAGGTCAGCAAAGGCTTCTTCTTGCTCTTTGGCATTCAGTCCTTTAATTGTTCCAAGAAATTGTTTTGTACGCTCTCGGTAGATGTCAAAATACTCTTCATTAGCTTGTCTCAATTCAATAACAGTTTCAGGTGTAGTGTTTTCTGCCACCGTAAGATTATATTTAAATGGATTGGTTAATACTTCTGTGTTGATAGCGTTGACATTGATTTTGTTCAAGATATTGAACTGTAAGTCATCGTTAGTGAGGAGGTTTGTGCCATAAAACTTAGAGTGCCAATTGTGAAAAGTTATATCATCAAGCAGCGGTTCCAGTAGTAACTTCAAGATACCTTCATTACGTATGTCATCTGTGCTTATCTTGTACGGTAATCCTCGCATACGCATATCATCGATATACTTGCCTTTGTTCTCATATATATGAAGATACATCTCACGGTGTTCAATAAGGTTACTAGGCCCTTTTAGGATTAAATGGCCTTTATCAACACCATATTCATCATAACTAGCAGTCACTCTACTCAGAAAATGCTTTTCCAATGCATCGTACAATCGGCTTTCATTTCTATATAATTTGTCTTTGTATGGCTCTAGAACGTTATTAATGTAGTCATGGCAAAATGAATGAGTGCTGTTGGCATACTTAATAATCCCAACCTTGAAATAAGGGCATAAAGCTCGATATATCTTTAGGTTAGCTAGAAGCTCCACTCGAACTTTTGGTATCACACCGGATGATTGGCATATCTTGTAAAGAGACTCAAAAGGGTTTCTTAAGAACACCTCATCTGCATAGAGGGAGGTAAAGCTAAGCATTTGATCAATTTTTAATAACCGACAGTCAATGGAAGCACATGGGGTATCTAATCCACTTAAAGCCGAATTTGCTGTAAATGAGAAAGGACTTTCCTGAGAAGAACCTGTAGAAAAATAATATTTAGTTATCAAAAAAAGAGTTTCGATAAACTCGAATAATAACTCATCATCTGCATTTTCAATGGCTTCTTGCAAGGTAAGTTGCCCCCCTGACCATATATCAATAACATGGTCAAACTCACCGACAAAGTCATCAAAATCGAGCATTTCAAACCTTTATAAATCAGATGATTACAATTATCGTATTCTAGCAGTTGCACTTTGTTGTGCAAGTCTAGAACCTTTTCCATTCCTACACTTATCTGAACAGAGTTCAGTAGTGTAGTGCTTTAACTCTAGTTTGTTATGTCCCAAGACGTGGTGGCACACTTCTAAATCACCTTTGCCCAAAGTCGCCTTGGTTGTATGAGGCATACACGTAACCAAAATTCATAAAAATACACCCCCGCAATAAAACACTTGATCATAACTGATTGATTACAATGGAAATTCTACCAAAAATGCTATTGACAAAAGCATCACTAGAAATGTAAATTATCGAAAGTTCGCATATCAAAGAGGATTCCATGCTAGAAATTTTGCAGTTTATTACGAGCGGATTTTGGGTGTTCGTAGGTTGTACGTTGTTTTTCTGCTCGGGAGTTAGGTCCATCGGTTGGGCGTTAAACGCAATGCTGTTGGGGTGGCGAGGGATCAGATCTGATGACGTATTCTAGATTAAGTTATTTAACGATTGATAGGACAAATAGTGAGACTTATGTATTTAACTGATTTACAAGAGGACGCAAAACTGACTCGACAATATGCTTCAGTACGGCTCGATGACGACTATCCTCAACAAAAAGATTGGCAAATAGCACTACAAAAGTTTTACTTTTCGATCAGCTATGAAGAAAGGCTTGATCTGTTCATAAAACTGAATGAACTCTATAAAAATGAAAAAAACATCGAGGAAATGGGGTTACTACGAAATGTGATAGATCTAAATATCCAATCAACCAGTGACATTGATTATTTCGATAATGAATGTGTATATCTTGTCGAACCCTCAAAAAATCAACAAATCGCGAGTCATGCTCTTTACAGACATCTCAGAAACAACAGTTCAGAGAGTTTCCAAAATCATTACCCAGATATCTCGTACGAGTTTAACTGTCAAACATCGATACTGAAAATCAGCCAACCGTTGTTGACAGTCTGTAGTCAGAGGAGAAATCAACTAACTCTCAATCTAGAAGGTTACATCGAAGGGAATTTAGTTCCAAATAACTTTAAATTTCAGATAGTTAATAAGGGGGAGGCTTATTTAAAACTGCCTGAATTTTTAACTAGGAGCGCCATTAATTCCACTGCCTTGATTAATGCACTGAGACTAGATCTGAGATCACCTTGTGATACTCACGCAGTATCGGAATTAGCAGGGGCAGATACTGAGATTAAAATGCTAATCCCGATCCATGATAGTAAGAAGAATCATGTTCCAAAACAGAATTTTCCTACTCGAATCTGTGATGTTAGCCTGAGTATCAAAAATCTCGAAAGAATAATTACATCGCTAATACATCGGAAAGAATTTGTTTAATTATTAATCATGAGGAGTAATTTGATGAGAGATGAATTGAATATGTTAATCCCTTTACTAGAAAGTTTCGAGTTGACGAATTCTGCATTTAGAGTAGTAGACCCAAGCTCACTGCCAGCTCATACGCTAGCTGCATTTGATGACTATATGGCAGGCTCAACTGTTCCCCACCCGATCTACGTATACAGCCACGACTACACTAGATTCTGCCTACTAGTACGCAGAGGTGAAATAGTGATAAATGAATAATGCAATTAAAATTATTGCGCTAGATCTTGAGGGTACATTAATCAGCAACGCAATAAGTCAAATTGCACGACCTCATTTGCACTTGTTCCTCGAAGGTTGCAAGGACATTACTGAACGAGTGGTAATGTACACGACAGTTAGTGAATCGCGATTTCGTCAGATAGCACGGCTCCTTGTTTCAGAGGGAGTTGTGCCCGATTGGTTTGCCTCAATGGAGTATGTTGAGTGGTCAAGCCGCAAGAAAAATCTAGCATTTATATGTAATTCGAATGTAGCAAAAACAGTTATCGTCGACGATGTGGAAGAATATATCGAAAAAAACCAGCGAAGCCGATGGGTCAGTATTAAGCAATTCGCAAGCCCATACCCTGATACCGACAGCCAATTGCTAGAGACTCTGGATGTACTGCGATCTTACAACACTGCTGGCTCACAAATACCGAAAAATCAAGGCTGATGGCACAGTGTAGTGGATGATTGATTTTGGACAATCAATAAGAGGGTTTGCACTTCCAATAATGGATAGTATTGTTAATTATCATTCATGGGTGTGAGTACTATCATCTTTTTACCCAAACAGGTGCATAACAAATAGTTTGAATCATGCACTTATTTATCTGAAATAGGACGCAACCAAGGTTTGGTCACCAAACCTTGGTTGCGTGAATTTTCGATTCAGAGCTTATAAATGACCCAAACTTTAGTGGCTTCGTAGATGACATACAATGCCTAGTAGTGCGGCTGTATTTACTCATCAAAATTCGGTAAAGAAAAGTCAATAAAACCTCGCAGTGAAATGACACTTAAATTGTTGTTTATAAATGGATTAAAGATCCTTCAATATACTCGTGTTGGGCATCTGGAGTACCCTCTACCAATGACTCCTAGAACACTTTTGCCCCAAAACTCGTTAGACCAAATGCTCTACACATTTTAGGGGCGTGCGTTTTCCCTACAAAACCTAATATTAATTTCATGGCTGATTTACTTACCATCTTTACTTTCCTTGCTGTGTATCTATACAGTTTGTTAAGTTTGAATATGGAAAGTGGCATGTTTTATTGAGCATTTAGTCTCGCTTTGTCGATAGAGGGTTTAATAAGTTACTGTTCATTGATAGGTTTATGATTTTCATATCTTGTATCACACGCATTGTTAAAAAGTGACAGCACGCCTGCACGTTTTTATGTGAGGAAAAAGTGCGCATTTTGATGTTTTTTCTTTAAATTTTAGTGGCTTATGATAAGTTAATCGAAAGTCAGGAAGGTAGAAAAACGAGATGGCCTATTATTAAGAATGTTAAGTGCACGAGGGGTTTTATGGCACAAAAAGAATGTATTTTCTGTGGTAACCAAGGCGGGATGTCAAAAGAACATCTTTGGCCAAATTGGTTGAATAAACTATCTGAAAAAGATGCGAATGCTAAATACCAAGAAGGTGCAGCTTACGGGTTAGGCAATACCGCGGACAAAAAAGTTAAAATGAATGTGCGCTCTGGCGATGTAATGACTAAAAAACATCGAGTTGTTTGTCGTACCTGTAATGGCGGTTGGATGAGTTCTATTGAAGAGAGTATTAAACCGATCTTATTGGGAGCTTTTGGTGATTGTAATAAATTTCTTACGAATAATGAGTTAAAAGAGCTATCTACTTGGCTAGTTATGAAAAACATGGTTGCAGAGCAAACCGATAATGAATCTGTTGTAACGAGCAAAGAAGAACGCCACTTGTTCGAGCGTAATCGAGGTTTTCCTAAACACTATAAAGTTTATGCCGCAAGGCATGGCCTAGATACTACCGCACTGTATAGTCGAGAGACTGCTTTTCTAAAAACACACCCAGACGCACCAAATGAACTCGATGGGCTGCATAGGAATACACAAGTCACTACATTAGTTGTTGGCAAGGTCGTGTTTTTTATCATTTGCTGCAAAGAACCATCTCTCAATATCTGTCATGACTTTAAACTAAATCGCTTAACTAGGCTTTATCCAGAGCGGCCAAAGAAGACTGGTAAAAAATTTAAACATTTGAAGATATTATCTGAGCAACAATTTGTGTCGGTGGCTAAAGCATTGTCTTTGTACATCGAGTCAGGAAAAGTTGAAATCGTGCGAAAGTGCACTTAACCTTTGGCATTTTTGGTTTGGTTGGGTTTAGTGATTACGGTGGCTTTGCTTAGGTTTCGTGGTAGTTAGCCGCACCTTAGCAAGGCGTTATGCTTCTGGAGAAATTTGAGGCTATGGTAGAAGAATTTAAGAATTGGTTGACTGAATCTGGTAAAGCATCGGAGTTGTCTGTTTACTTGGAATCTATAGATAGATTATCACTTCACTATTCAGAGCAAATAGGCAGTGAGTTCGATATTTTTGAACTTGAAGATGGACGAGAACTAAGTAAGTTACGTAGGCTCTATGGGAAGAACGGTAAATTCTCAAGCGTGGGTGATGAAGGTGACGGTAGTGTTCGGTCAGTACTAGCACACTATGTGAAATTTCGTTCACAGCGATGCCTTGCAAATCAGAATGAAATTCTAATGCTGGCTGTCGAAGACTTTTGTTCGGATATATCACGTGACGAAGCACTTGGATATAGAAATGAAGTACAAGAGTACTGTGCGCAACTTCCATCTGCAATACCTAAAAATCATGGCATAGAGCTAAGTTCGCCATCAATGCGCTTTACTTATGAAAGAGACCTACAGCAACTGTTATGTATGCAAGTATCGAAATTGTTTCCTGAATACGAAATATTCGGTGGTGCTAAGGTTGGTATTGAATACCAAGTCGGAACTAGAAAAATAGATGTGTTGTTAGAGAAAAAGACAGATAAGTCATTATTAGTGGTAGAGCTAAAATCCGGATTAGCTGATTTTAAAGTTTTTGGTCAAATTTCAATGTATATGGGGCTTGTCAGTCGGGAGTTTTGTGACCGAAATGTTGAAGGAGCTATTGTAGCCGGAGAGATTGATGATAGTTTAATTCAAGCTGCGGAAACCAATAGTTTAGTTAAATTATTGACATATCAAGTTGGTGTTAAATTGAAAGAAGCATAACAAATTGCCACCCGTGACTTAAATTACACAGACCTGAAAATACCACCCACAACGGTAGCTTTTTGATAGCTGACACCGAATATTTTTGCTTGTAATTAGCACCACCAAGGCAAGCAGTAATGAAAGAACTCCCGGATCTAAACTTAGCTCCCGCAGCCTAAAAAGAGGATAAAGATGTTCCCCACCTTCCCCCACCGAAAAGAGTATGAGCAACGAATTGACACAATGGAAGAGCTTGAACAGTACGTCCTAAACGCACACTTTCCAGAGGATGCTTGCCTCCGAGGTATGCCAAGCGCTGACTTTATTTGTATATCATCTTTTTACCGCCAGTATTTACAAGACAACAAAGACTCTCTGAATTGGAGTGAACAACAGGTTGGCATTGGTGTAACAATGTCTCTACCTGAAGTTGATAAGCAGCAGTACAAAGAGTCTTCAATTGAAATTCTCGATTACTTCTACAAGTGTTTACGTGAACTTGGTAGTAAAGAGCTGTCCTTTAACTCGATTGCTTACTTAGCTCAACACTATGGTCTACCAACAAATCTCATAGACTTCTCCGCCGATCCTAAGATATCTCTATTTTTCGCATGTTTTGATGAAAAAGAGTGGTTCATTGACAAAGATTGCACTCTGTACGTAAGCGATATTCTTTGGCATGTAAAAGCTATGATGCCGAGCAATCAAACCATACCAATGGGCTACTTTAAACACCCTACAGAAAACCGAGTCCTGACAGAAGCTGAGGCGGATGAAATGATGTTCAATATGTTCACAACTATTGACAGAGATAGTTCTGAAACAGTCACTCCTAAAATCGAGCTTGATGAGGTTAAGTACTCTGCAAGAATCCACAATCAAAAAGGTGTCTTTGTGTACCATTGTGATGATGTTCCTTTTGATCGAATTATGCACACAAGTAAATGCAATGATGGATTCAATAAAGTCTTTGTTATCAACAAAGAGCTAAAACCTAAGATTCTTGAAAAATTGAACAATGAATACAAGATCAATGAAAAGTTCGTATATCCTGACGTAGAGGAAGATCCCAACTTAGACTTGATACTGGCAGCTGCTGAAAAAACCAAGCAGAAATTCGACCTACCTTAACTAGTCGATCTTCAATCTGTATCATTTTGAGAACATCCTAAATGGTGTGTCAGTTTAAGTTGGTTTACACATAACACATCAACGGATACACCATATTTAGGACTTAAAGTGATACAGCAGGAAAGCAAATGGCAAAAGTTGAATATATTCGAATAAATACCTTTGACCTGAACACCACCCGACAGCTAGATGGTATGTTGTGGATTAGTCCAATTGGCCATGGCTTTGTACGCAATTGAAAGGCTTTTACAGTATCTGACGTTATCCGATTTCACGCTGTAATATGAAGTGCGTAACAAGGTTCTGTCCAGAGACGTGATGGCGGGGTATGAAACACGAAAATGCCCCTTTCCTAGTTAGCGATAGCAAACCACATAAGCCTTGCCTCAATAGTTTGCGATAGGTTTCCTTATGCAAAACGAGATGTATGTGGAAATCCCCCAATTAGTCGTATTTTCTCGTTCATAATTTTATGGCGTATGGTGATACACTATTTAAAACAATTGTTTGCGCTTAAATCCGGTGTCCGGTAGATGCGTAAAGAAAACAAAATGGAGTGTATAATTACCCCTCTTTGGGATCTAATAAATTGTTAGATTTTCATTACGTACTGTGACAATGGAGAATGAAGTTGTTTAATTTGTTTGTTTCATACGCCCCAGAGAGTTGGGATTCCTCGCCATATGAGTGTGATAGAAGTCGTGCTGTTGTAGAGTATACGGCTAATGAAATCAGTGAGCGGTACAAATTTTTTGATGACAATGCAATTAGTGAACTGAAAAGCTTTCCTGCTCTATTTGTTACCGAAAATGAGGCGACACAATCCAGAATTGGTTACATAACAAATATTAGGCTACGTAACAGTTCAGTAGTTATCGACTTCGAATTTGATCCTATTCTTCCTTCGCTACCAAAAGGCGCAATAGAGAACATGCGTGTTGATATCGACTTGGGGAGGTTTGAACTTTCTCGCACGCATTGGGCAGTCAAAGATGAACCAATATTTGAAATTCTCATAAAACATGGTTATCTGAATCAAGCTCAAGTAAATGCAGCCATCCAATCGAGAATGCCACTTCCTCCAGTCGTTAAACCAAACACTTCAGATTCTCAAGGTTTTAATAAATCGCAAGTTTTCATCGTACATGGGCATGATGACCTAGCAAAATTAGATGTTTCAAATTTCATTACTAGCTTAGGGTTAGAACCAATAATCCTCCATATGCAGGCAAGTTCCGGAATGACAATCATTGAAAAAATCGAGCATTACTCAAATGTTGGGTTTGGGATTGTGCTTTACACGCCTTGTGATACCGGAGCAAAAGTTGGAGCCTTAAGTGGCCGATACCGTGCGCGCCAAAATGTTGTTTTCGAACATGGATATCTTATTGGCAAATTAGGTCGCCCAAGAGTATGTGCTGTAGTCAAAGGAGACATCGAAACGCCAAACGATATTAGTGGCGTAGTTTATGTAGGTATGGATACAGGTATTGAGTGGCAAGAGCAATTGAAGTTAGAAATGAGAAATGTAGGTTACAGAGTATAGAAATCTAACAATATCATGAATGAAGGACGTTTATCCGTGGCGCATTTTTCATAGAAATGCCGTAATTTAGGCGTTTTAATCAGTTTTGGCTAGTAAACGCCCTTTATTCAAACATGATGCATTATATCCAATAAGGAGTTCGTAGATGAATTTTGATTTTTTATCTGACCTAGCTGATGAGCTTCAAAGGCTGCTTAAAGAGGCTGGACTAATAGTTCCTACATACGAACAATTGCGATTACAAGATAAGCGCAGTGAAGAGCTAAAAAGCAAAATTCAGCATTACGACCTAAGCAATTTATTAATTCACTTTTTCACAGTTTACTCTAGAAGAATCCCTATTACTCAATGGAATGTCCATACCTCAAGTAAACTGGATGGACGGAATGAAATTAGTGACATTGTACGAAAACTCGAGAGTGGAGAAGACGTCAATGGATTACTGAGCAATAAAGTTAAGGAAATAAATCAAGTTAAGCACGCCGATTTGCTCAGATCTGAGTGGGGTATTTATCACTTACATTTTAAAGAAAGTCGAAGTGAAGAGCTGTTGTTTGTTTACTTTAATGAGAGCAATGCGTACCTAATTGATATCTTGAAGCATGAGAAACGCGATGGTTCAGTTGTCACTTGGACAAACACCGATTTAGTTCAAATTATGCATGATAACTGGCCCCATTTAATTAAACCTTATATCTTCAAGACTAATTCTAATGCACCTGTGTTAACTACTGAACAAAGGCGGACTTTGCGGAAAAAAGCAGGGAATACCAATATTGTTGTGAGCGACGGAACAGAATACATGCCATTAGGCGGTGGCTTTTCGTCGAGTAAGCATCCTATTCACGCGGTTATGCAATCAGATTTTCTGTTTCTGACGGTTAAAAAGCTCCAAACTGATGTTAGGAATAACTGTCCTGCTATAAAGAAAGCTTTGGGCGAGTATACACCTGAACCTCATTTGAAATTAAAGCTCGATGATAGCTTTCAACCACTTGTAGTAGAGTCAGAGAAGGGGATATTGCTCAACTTACAAGCAAATGAAGAACACGGATAACACAAATGAGTATTCTCCGGTCAATAAGCGATAGCATGCTTATGGCTGCGTTAGCAGCAATAATTATTTTTTCCTAAACACAACTTATCTGAACCGCAAGGTTTAGAGTGTCAGCCCTAACTAACTTTTGTCCGTGCGACCTGAAGTCGTATGAAGCGTTGTTCACCGCTTTATGAGTGAACCGTCTGTATCACCAGATGAACCTACGAGCCTGAATAAAGCAGCGGCTCGGACAATGTAACGAAACTTGGCCGTTTGGCCGAGTGGGAAAAGAATCGTGAGAGGACGTTCCTCCTGAAAACCACAATTCGGGTAAGTGCTAGGTAGTCAGTATGATGAACGTATGTGAATCCATTCAAGGTGCGTTATGTGATGAAGCAGCGGAAGTGGTTAATACGCTGTGGCCAAAAGGCAATGAGAGTTGGAAAGAGGTTGGACAGTACTTTTTCGTGGTCGCTGTACTCTCCGCACTATAGTGGGCATCTAAGCTGACATTTTACGTAACATACGGAACAGGGTAAGCCTGAATCACTCCCTTTGGGAAAGCCTTTGTGGCCGATAGTGATGCAGGTATAGGAGGTCGGAAAAAGCGAAAGCTGCATTGTAATGATGTAGATACAGACCTGTGTCTGATCACGAAAGTGAGCCCACTTCCGACTGGTCTCCCATTGCGAGATAATTTGAAGAACTTTATTCAAGGAGAAAAGCAAATGATGATCTCGAAAGAGATTAGTGCACCTTCTGACGGCGCTCAATGGCAGTCCATCGATTGGAAATCCGTTGAAGCACACGTATTGAAGCTTCAAATGCGTATCGCAAAAGCAACTAGAGAAAAGAAATACGGTAAGGTGAAGTCCTTACAGTGGCTCTTGACTCATTCTCGCTCAGCCAAGCTTCTTGCGGTTAAGCGAGTCTCTCAGAATAAAGGCAGTAAAACGCCTGGAATAGACGGTGTCACCTGGAACACAGATGCACGCCGTATGAAAGCAGTCAATCAACTGAGTCGCAAGGCTTACTCTGCAAAACCACTCAAACGTATCTACATTCCCAAAAAGAACGGCAAGCTCAGGCCATTGGGTATTCCATGCATGATTGATAGAGTGCAACAAGCCCTCCACCTTCTAGCATTAGATCCTGTGTCCGAAACATTTGCCGACCTCAATAGCTATGGTTTTAGGCCAAATCGCAGCACGGCTGACGCTGTCAGTCAGTGCTTCAAATGTTTGGCTCTAAAGCGATCAGCGAAATGGATTCTTGAGGGAGATATTAAAGCTTGCTTCGACAAAATCGGGCATGAATGGCTGATGGACAATATCACTGTAGATAAACGAATGTTAGAGCAATGGTTAAAATCTGGCTATGTAGATAAGGGGCTGTTCTACGATACCGAAGAAGGTACACCTCAAGGCGGAATAATATCTCCAACCTTGATGCTAATGACTCTCGCGGGAATAGAGCAACAAATAAAATCTACAGCCCTGAAAAAGGGTGCTAGGGCCAACTTTATCGGTTATGCGGATGATTTCGTGGTCACCTGCTCTTCAAAGGAAGTGCTAGTGAACGATATCAAACCGTTGATTGCTGACTTTCTGGCAAAAAGAGGGCTAACCCTCTCCGAAGAGAAAACAAAGGTCACTCATATTGATGATGGCTTTGACTTTCTGGGTTTCAATCACAGGAAGTACAAAGGGAAATTGCTCATTAAACCGAGCAAATCCAACACGTTGTTATTCTTGAGAAACCTACGTGAACTTATTAAAAAGCACGCAACCATCCCTGTTAACGATCTTATCAAGTTGATAAACCCGAAACTCAGAGGATGGGCGAATTACTATCGCCACTGTGTTGCTAAACAAGTATTCGGGTATGTCGGCCACAAACTATTCCAAGCGCTATGGCACTGGGCAGTTAGACGTCATCCAACCAAGTCCAAAGACTGGGTTGTTCATAAGTATTTTCTTAATCGTAAAGGCCAGTGGCAATTTCACGGTTGGCAGAAAATTATGACCATGGACTGTCACTTCAATCTGTTCCAAATAGCGAAAGTACCCATCGAGCGACACGTAAAAATCAGGAATGCAGCGACCCCTTTTGATCCTCAATACCAAGAATACTTGGCGAAGAGAAAACCCAAAAGGCTAGCCCGCAACTCTTGGAAAGAACCTGTCCCGACTGCGTTATAAGTTGCTGGGTATCAATGATGCCTTAGTGGAGGCTTGAGCCGTATGCAGTGAAAGTTGCACGTACGGTTCTTAGAGGGGCGGCACTTGGTAACAAGTGTCGTCTACTCGACAATTTTTACAGTCTGACTTTTAACCCGTGGCACTTTCTACCTCAGAAGTACCTGACTCCTTGGTTCAACTCGCCAGCGCTCTTCTACAAAATAGTACTATTAGTTCAATTTTTGCAATGCAACAAAGCTAAGTTATAGGGTCGCAAGAACTATTTAATCTTCAGTTGGATATAAAAATGGGAACATATTATTCAATCTATTTGATATAAGTAAAAAACCAGTCAAATTGATTATGCTACTATCGCCAGCTCGGTATTGGCTTACTCAAAGGAGGCAGACATTGGCTAGAAGAGGTAGTGGCTTAAGAACCGTTGTGAAGGTTGCTAAGGCGATAGATCGAGCAAGCAAGCAAGCTGCTCGTGACGCTCAGCGCAGAGATAAAGCTCGCCAACGTGCTGAAGCCCAAGCACTTAGAGAACATGAAAGATCTGTACGTGAAGCTCAGCGAGAACTAAAGAAACAAGTGAAATTACAAAAGTCAGCGGCAAAGCAAGCTTTCAAAGATGCCTTGGTAGGTGCAAATGAAGAATACCTAGAGCGTTGCGAAGATCGAGCAGCCCTTAGAAAGCAATTTATACAAGAGGTCTTAAGATAAACAATGGATAACAATATACTGCTATTGGCGGGAATCTCTTTCGTGGCGATTTTGCTCACCTACTTCTTTACAAAACGATCAGCAGACAAAAAAGTTAGTCTGTATAAGTCGCTCGATGAAGCGTTAACAAAAGCTAAGAAAGAACTTGAAGCACTGACAGAAGCTAATGAGTTGGTAAAACAATCCACTAAGAACGCAAAACAAGAGCTTTCTGATGTTAGTGCGGAGACTTCTGAATTGCAGGCTTTAAAAGGACAAGATGAATCGCTTCAGCTTAGTATCGTAGAGCAGCAAGCGTCCCTTGAAGCTATTAAGGGCAGCTTAGGTGAGCTTAATAGTAAGATTGAAAAGGGTGAGCTTGACCTTAATGAGCTGATGGGGGGGATAGATTTGTATTCACGCCTTGATGAATACACTGCCCATGGCCACTTTGAGATGCCAAAATATCTATACGAAACATCAGTTCGATATGCTGAAGAAATTAAAGATATCAGACAGCAACAGAAAGATATGATCAAAGATAAGACAGCAATTACCTTCCCAGAAACAACTGTTATTTCAAGTGACAATGCATTCAACAAGAAAATTCTTAATGGTCAGGTTAAGCTGATGCTCACAGCTTTCAACATTGAATGTGACATGTTAATTGGCAAGGTGTCACCTAGCTCATTCGGTCGAACGCTAGAGCGGATCGAGAAACTAGCAAATACCTTGGAAAAGTCGGCAGCGACACTTGAGTGTGGCTTTGACATCGACTATATCGAGCTTAAGTTCGAAGAATGTAAGCTTCAGTACCAATACACACTGAAGAAGCAGGAAGAAGTCGCGGAACAGAAACTGATCAAAGAACAAATTCGGGAAGAGCAGAGAGCAATTAAAGAGTTTGAAAAAGCAGTAGCTGATGCAGAGAAAGAAGAAAAGATGTATCGAAACCTTCTCAACAAAGCTCAGGAAGAGCTTGCCAAAGCTACTGATCAAGAACGCAGTGAGATGGAGCAGAAAATAATTCTTCTAGAGCAACAACTAGCTGAAGCTGAAGCCAAAGAAGAAAGAGCTAAGAGTATGGCTGAGCAGACCCGTAAGGGCCATGTTTACGTAATAAGTAATATTGGCTCATTTGGTGAAGATGTTTACAAGATCGGTTTAACACGTAGATTAGAGCCGATGGATAGGATTAAAGAGCTTGGAGATGCCAGCGTACCATTCCCATTTGACGTACACGCTATGATCTATACGGATGACGCACCTGCACTCGAAACAGCATTACACCGTGAGTTTAGCTCTCAACGTGTTAACGCTGTCAATCTTCGTAAAGAATTCTTTAATGTCGATTTAGACGATATCAAAGAAGCCGTGGAGAAGATTGCTGGCGTAGAAGCTGAATTTAAGATGACCGCACTAGCTGAAGATTATTATGAAAGCTTAAGATTAAGTGAAGCCGCTTAAGCAAGTAATAAATGCACTAGTATCGTGGCTCTAGTGCATTTCATTACACTTGTTAGTTCATCAATGTTAAAAAATGAGTTTAATGGTTAGTGTATGATTGTGTGAACAGGTGAAATCGAACCAATGATTTTGTCAGAATGAGTATGAACCAGTACATATAAAGTTAGATAAATGGCTTCTAGCCCTCGTTGTGTAACGGTTTTCTAACTTTTAAGTCTAACTTTAAGTTAAGTGTGCTTTTTTTAGTTCATCAAGTAAACTTTTGTTTTTATTGTATTATTTAATATCACCCTACGGCTCTAGATAAGTGAGAGTGCCTTTAAGTTATTGATTTATAAATATAAGAAAGAGGAGCTGAGTCAAGCTCAGATCCCCCGTAACTTATCAGCCTATAATTAGGGTGCTGATTGTTTGCTAATAGAAAAGCCCTAAAGATAATCGTGTTTAGGGCTTTTATTATAAGGGTTGCATAAAAGGAGTACATCTAGGATCATTGTTTAAAAGCCAAATTCAAACGTTATTAATCAAATTTCAATCAAAGGGTATTCTTTGTTTGGAATTGGCTTTTTATCGTTTAGAATTGGATTTTAAACGTTGCTATATATTGACCTATTATTAGAGTCTATGGAGAATAAGTTTTGGAACAACGTGATTTGGAGATTAGATTCGCTGCGGGTGAATTGACTAAGGCTGTTGTGGTGCCAGAGGTGTTTGGGGACAACTGGAACCTAATGTTTGTAGGCAAGAAGAAGTCTGATCAATACTATGTAACACTTCAGCGTTCAGAGACTTTACGTGGATTCAAGACAACTGATGCTGCTATTGGGGTTGCTAGAAAGGTTGGCTTTTTGTCTGTGAGTGTAGAGATGAGTGGTTTAGCTTAAGGGACATCTGCTATAAACAATCGGCATTGTTTTCTGGAAAACACCCTGAATCAGTGCCTTTTAATATGAGATATCCAGTTTTTCTGGAAATTATCTGGAAAGTCAGGGTGCTATATAAGTTGTTGAAAGTATAAGGTTTCAGATTTTAGTCCAGAAAGTCTTGGATAGTTAGATTTGAACTCAATAATTCAGAGTTCCAGCACGCTCTCCTCTCACGAAGTCTTTACATGTAATGATGTACGGATAATCGGGTGTCTATTGCCTTTTCGTTAATGTCAGGTAAAGGTCGATACAAGCTTCTAGTAATGTCCGTCAATACTTGGTCGTATACTTTTGAAACGACGGTTGATATATCACTTGTTAATTCGTACATGCTATCTGCCGGTTGAGTTGCTTCGGTACTTGATGCGATCTCGGTGAGTGCATGCATCGCACGTGTACAAATGGGTGATCCACTGCTTATAGGGCAGATAATTGATAATTGGTTAAGTTTTCTGTGTGTCTGAGAGGCGTAGAATTTGAATCTCGCATACTCTTCTGGCTTCTCCATATCAGGGATACACATTCGTAACTTGGTCAAGATCTCCATGCAGTCCAAGATCTGTTGCCAATTCATATGGTATTCGCTACTCATGTCTTCTCGTTCAGATTGGATCAGCCAGATGATCATGACTTCATCCATCAAGAACATGCTGTGGCGAATGGTTTTACCGTGAATAGATTGGTTACGCACCAAGCTACGATTTTGCCAATCGCTGTGCATTGCGATGAGTTTTAGATGGTAGATGCGATACATAGGACGGCTATCAAACGACACATGAGATTGAAGCAGTTCAGACACCTCAAGTATGTTGTCGTAAATCTCATTCACTTTGCGAATCGAGTCGCTAGACAGCTTATAACCAAGAGCATAATGCGTTGCGGCGCGATGTTTGCGTGATAGCAGCAATAGTTCTCTGAGTAGAACTAAGGTTTCAAACCTATGTGATAGCGCCGTTTGTCTCTTTTTGGAAAAATGAAATAGGGCAGCAAGTACTGCTATGGATAAACCAACTGAAATAATTACAAACATATTTAACTCCTAATATGTGCATACCTACTTAGTGGTAGTGCAGACACCGTGCCAAAATCAATAAGTGTTATATTTCAGTAGTTTATGTTTTTTCTCTATTTATGGATGATCAATGATGGTGCATGACTTCACCATTCGAGTGAATGTTTCTCATATTTTGCAGGATTTTTTGAGAGGTTACGCTTTTCTTGTGATTAGGCTGGGGAGGTTTCGATAGGTAGGGACACTTCGGCGATCAATCTCTAGTTCGTCTCAAAGTACGGAAATTAAAAAGGCCTCATTCTTTAATGCTATTAACTAGAAACAGCATTAAAAAGTGAGGCCTTTCAATATTTACTAGCGATCCAATTATCGCCAGCGCGGGACACTGACGATTAAACGTTACGCAAGCTTAAGGTCGAACTCAGTGCGGTACATCACCATATCTTCAATGGTCAGTACTGGCATGTTGTGCATTTTACCGAAAGCAACGATCTCTGGCGCTTTTGCCATCGTGCCGTCTGGATTGGTTACTTCACACAGTACGCCTGCTGATTGAAGACCTGCCATTTGCATAAGATCCACAGTGCCTTCTGTGTGACCGCGGCGAGCAAGTACACCACCTTTGCGAGCACGCAGTGGGAATACGTGGCCAGGGCGAGCAAGGTCAGTAGGCTTAGCTGTTGGGTTTGCAGCTGTCTTGATCGTTGTTACACGGTCAGCGGCAGAAACACCTGTTGTTACGCCTACTTTTGCTTCGATAGTCACCGTAAACGCAGTTTGGTTTGCGCTGTTGTTATCTACAACCATAGGTGGAAGTTCAAGTTGGTTTGCTTGCTCGTCGGTTAGACACAGACACACGATGCCGCTGCATTCACGGATCATTAGTGCCATTTGAGCATTGGTTAGGTGTTCTACTGAGTAGATGATGTCGCCTTCGTTCTCGCGATCTTCATCGTCAAGTAAAAGTACGCCACGACCTTCGCGTAGAGCTTGCAGTGCGTTTTCAACGCGAGTGATTGGTTCGCCAAATTCGGCAAGTAGTGAAGACTGATTCATGGTTAAACTCCTAAAATATCACCAGAATCAGGGCTGTATGAGGGATCTCAACCGAGCACAACAAAGCCAACTCATTACAAGAGGCTTTAGCTCATTATGGTTTTATCCAAAACGAAATGCACCCGCCTAAGTTGGAGGCATGAACCCAATAAATGGGCATGCCTTTCCAACTTAAACGAGTGTGTTTTCATTCTCTCTCATCCGGACTATGACCGTCGGCTCTGGCATCTCACCAGATCTGCTGACCTCGACGAATCGAGCGCTCGCGGGCTTATCTTTAGATTTTGCTAAGGACATACCGCCGGTGGGGAATTTCGCCCCGCCCTGAGAATAAAAATTAATAATTTGTTTTGCTTTGAAAGCAGACCAGATGGTAATCCTTTCAATAGTGGATTTAAAGGACTGACAGCAAAGTTTTTTAGATTCTGCCTTTTGAAGGCGGTAAGTGCTCATTTTATCAACTAAACAGGCATCACTTGGTTTGCATACACAGTTGTGCGTAGATTTTTGATGTTTGAAAGGGTTTTCATGTGTCTATGAACATGAGTGTGTGTCCAATTCATATCGTTGATAAAGCAAATGTTTATCAAATGAATGCTAACGTGGCTTAATAATTCAATATTGTTACACCATGACGTCTTACTGACCGTTTTGACATAAAATTGATATTAGCGCTGCTAAGCTGCGATAGCATCCGGACACTTTACCTAAAAGATCTTAGCCATGACTTCTCTGTTCTCTAACAAATCCAAAGGCTTATTACTTCTCGTTCTAAGTTTGTATTCTCTCGTACCTTTTTTGATCTTTGGATCGAACTTTGACCTTGGAAGTGCGGTTTTGCCTTTCTATGGTGCCTTCATGACGTTCGTGACGTACTCAGCAGGCAATCAAGGATTCTTGGTAACGCTAGCTGTTTTGTCTCTGGCATTGCTCACGATGAAGTTTTCCAAAGCTAAGCTAGTCAGCCTGTGTCTGCAGCTTGGCCTGTTGTTGGTTCTTAGCTTTGCAGCGAAAACCTTCTTAAAGCATTCAACAGAAAGCCCTCGACCTTATTCTGAGTATTTGGTGACGCAAGAAGTTGTCGAAATGCCAGAAGTGTTTTATGAACTGCCACTGGTAGAAAAGAACGCAGCGATTGCATCTGTGCAAGATAAGGTGAGTGAGTGGCGAACGCGCCACTGGTTGGGTGAGACTGACTATTCTTTCCCATCTGGACACATGATTTTCGTCGGTGTGTGTTTGGCGTTCTTCGGTGGATTGTTTTTAGAAGCGAAGCGTTTTTATTTGGTAGGTGGTTTACTGGTTTGGGCTGGTGGTGTCGCTTACAGCCGAGTTTGGCTTGGCATGCATCGCCCAGAAGACTTAGCCGGGTCTATCGCTTTTGCAGGTCTTATCTATTTATTGGTGCCGCTTATCTCAGAGCAAAAAATAGAACGCTATTTACCTGCATTTTTGAAACAGATTTCCTAGGGTTCCTTCCTCATTCCGAAAGAGGGCTCAGATTAGCAATACGTGATAAACGTTATTGATTGAGCCCTAGTTCTGCTTGTTTCTTTTTGGTTAGCCCTAATGAAACAATTCGGTGTGATTCAGTGAGGTAGTATCTCAGCTCCTCATCCCTTTCTGATGTGCTTTCAAAAAGCTGAATCCACTTCATTCCGCGCGAAGCAAAGTAGGGCGCGGGTTTATAGCCCAGTTCCTCTTTCAGAAAGTCGAAGTTCTGATCGGATGCCTTAAAGATAAACGCAGGCTCGTCGTTAGGCCCCCAACCACCAATCGCAAACACCTTCCCACCTACTTTCCAAACGTGAGAGTTATTCCACTGCATCACATAGCTGGTGGCAGGTAGTGACTCGCAGAATGCATTGAACTCGTCGTATGTCATAGGAGTGTCCTTTCAATAGATGGGTGTGTTGGAACTGTGCTTATTTCTTTATCAGCGTTTTCGTTATGAACTAGCCAGTTAAGCCCTGCCAGATAGCAGTAAAGCCACTGATAGAACATAACAATAAAGAACCTATACGTATCTTTTCTTTTGGAATGCTTTGCGTGGTCATTAACGCCACTTTGTAACCCAACCAAGCCGCAGGAAGCAACGGGATTGTGATAATCAAATGGTGCATCGTGAAGAAGCCAATTGGGATCTGTACCAGTAATGAAATGATAGAACTAAACACGAAAAACGCAGAAAGGTTACCACGAAGTTGATTGGCATCTTGGTGCTGAAGTAGTAACGCCATTGGTGGACCACCAATACCTGAACTGGTGCCAAAGAATCCTGAGAAGAATCCAGCAATGCCCATCTTGGTCGGTGTTGGCTCTAACCTAAACGGCAGCAAGCTGACAATCACCGCAAATACCACTAATAAGCCTAACCACAGAGACAACACGCTCGTTGAAACCATCACTAACAAAGCACCCCCTGCAATCGACCCTGGAATGCGTCCAAGCAGTGCAATTTTTAATCCGCCGATAGAAATGTTTGCTCGGTGTTTAAACGCATTGAATATAGAAATGAACAGGCCAACGAGACAGATAGGCGCGGGTACGTAGTCAGGTGAGACTAAAAACAGCAGTGGGGCTGCCACAATAGCCAAGCCAAAGCCGATTGCGGTTTGCACAAACGAGCCGACAAAAATGAGTGCCATCGCGATAAGTACTGTCTGATCTATGTATTCCATAAGCCTGCGGATTAATTTTAAAGGAGCTAACGAATACTATAAATTAAAACGAAAAGAATAGTCTTATTATTCAGTGAGGTTTATGCAAATATCGACCTTTATTATTGTCGATATAACGGGCAACGAAAAAGAGAGCGAATACCTCAGGATGTTATCCTTCAATACTCACTCTCTTTATTGGAATGACTGTTGGTTTTTAGCTGATGGGGGAGTCAGCGTTAAACGTTAAGCCATTGCCAATTTCAGGCGTTCAATAGGCTTGTCATTAATTGGTAAGTGGATAAGCGCAGCCGTAAATGCCAGTATCACTGTTGACCACCAGATTGGCTCGTAAGATCCGTAGTAATCGTAAATACGACCACCAACCCAAGCGCCTAAGAAACTACCCACTTGGTGAGTAAAGAACACCAAACCGTACAGAGTAGATAGGTAACGCGCACCGAAGATCTGACGAACTAGTCCAGAGGTGAGTGGTACCGTTCCTAACCAACAGAAACCAATCGCCGCACCAAAGATAGCAGCCGTTGATTCAGTTACTGGAAGAGTCACAAACGCACCAATAACTACAGTACGAACTAAGTACAGTGCCGACATTACATGACGCTTGCTGAACTTATCGCCCATCACACCCCAGAAATAAGACCCGAAGATGTTGAAAATACCCACATAAGCCAGTGCCATTGCTGCACTGCTCGCGGGTAGGTTTTTGTCGGCTAAGTAACTCGGTAAGTGCGTCGCAATGAACATCACGTGGAAACCACACACGAAGAAGCCTGCGTGAATTAACCAGTAGCTTTTGTTCGCAAACGCTTCAGACAGCGCTTCTTTTAGTGTCTGAGTGTCTTCTACTTGTTTATTGGTTGCCGACTTCGGCGCTCGCATAAACAGGGCAAAAGAGATCATGAAACAACAAAGCACGCCAAATACTTGCATCGCACTTTGCCAATCGAATTCGTTCAACATGTATTGTGCACCTGGAATCACAGCGAACATGCCAAACGAACCTGCTGCTGTGGTTAAACCAAATGCCTTAGCCGCGTGCTCTGCAGGTACTACTTTTGCTACTGCACCTAACACGATCACATAGCTTGTCGCACTTAACCCAAGGCCAACGAGTGCGCCCAATGAAACGTAAAGCATGCTTGATTCGGTAGAAATTGAGGTAAGAAGTAAACCCAAACCGTAAGCACATGCGCCAGCAATAATGATGCGTCTTGCTCCCCATTTGTCTGCGGCCATCCCCACAAAAGGTTGGAACACACCGAACAGCAGGTTTTGTAGAGCAATAGCGAAGCTGAAAAACTCTCGCCCCGTGCCGAAATGCTCTGAAATTGGCATCATGAAAATGCCGAATGATTGTCTGATCCCTAGACTGATAATAAGTGTGCCGATCCCAAGCCATACCAGTAAAGGAAAACGGAAAATGCTCATTCTAATACTCTTAAATTAATGGTGGTGATGTGAGTGGTCTTGCGCTGACATGTGTTGGCCAGTCATCTCATGGTGATGTTCGTGTCCAGAATGTTCATGCGTTGACTGCTGGTGGCATCCACTGCTCACGGCATGCTGAGCCAAGAGATCAATCAATGGCTGACTGTGATGCACAATAACCAAACTAATGACGAGGAATAGCGTCATTCTGGCCAGTTGGGCAAAAAGAGATTGTGAAAACATAAGGTGTTTACATGCGCTCAATGTTGTAAGAAGTCGCGCATCATAATGACGAGTAGTGTATGTATCAAATGACCTTTTGTGATTTAGTCTATGCGTTTTATGCATAGATTTAAGCATCGTTAGAATTAGAGCGAAACGTGACCAATAAATAGGAAAACTCGAAGCTCACTCATTCAGCGATAGAAACATGCAATTAATAATGAGAGCCTGACTTCAGGTTTTTAACTATCTGTTTAATTGAAGATTTCACAAAACTGTAAAAACTAATATACAAACTAATCACTAAGCAACATTGGCCGTTCACTCGACTTATCTGTCAAACATCGTAAATTTGGGCGTAAATCGTTTCAAAACTACTGAAACGCGATGTTCAAAGATTCAGGGAGAGTCATTCACATGGATAAAGATCATAATCTTCGCGAAAACTTATTGGCACTGCTCTTAGGTAGCGCACTGGTTTCACTTGGCGTTATCTTTTTCAATCAAGTCGGTTTGCTCACCGGAGGCACGGCTGGTCTAGCGATCTTCATTACCAAAGTAACAGATCTAAGTTTTGGTCAAGTGTTCTTCGCGCTCAACTTACCTTTCTATATTTTGTCGGTTGCTCGTATGGGCTGGCGTTTTACCATCAATACCTTTATCGCGGTTTCGATTGTTTCGTTCGCTGTGGACCATTTGTATCACGTGATTCAGATTGCAGAAATTCATGCACTGTATGCAGCTTTAATTGGTGGTGGCTTGATTGGTACCGGCATGCTGGTGATCTTCCGTCATAAGATGAGTTTGGGTGGCTTCAACATTTTGGCGTTATTCTTACAAGAACGTTTTGGTATTCGAGCGGGCAAAGTTCAGATGGCGTTAGACTGTACGATTGTAGTGCTTTCACTGTTTATTGTTGACGTGTCACTGGTTCTATTGTCTGTGCTTGGTGCGATAGTCACCAACTTGATTCTAGCGATGAACCATAAACCGGGGCGCTATCAACCGGTCGTCAAAGCGGAAGCAGCGTAGTAAGTGGAAGCAGAGTAGTTAGGTTCGCTCAAGCACTAGGTTAGCTTAAGCAAAGTGATTTGCAGATTATAAAAACAACAAAGCCAGCATCAATTGCTGGCTTTGTTCATTTCAATAACTATTTCGATGTAGCCATTAGCAGTTGCTGCAATCGTTGTCTGGCTTGAGCTCGCAGTCAATCACATTGCCTTGTTGATCAAGTGACAGGTTACAACACTCTTCAAACAGGTTTTTAAGATCCCCGCGACTTTTCTGAACACGAGACTTAACGGTCGAGTAGCTGATGTTTTGAGCTTCTGCGATCTCTTTTTGGCTTTGGCCTTTGATGTCGACAGCAAGCAGTAATGATGAACTTTGTTCAGGTAGCGCCTGAATAAAGGGTTCAATACATAATGAAAGCTTCTGTTTGAACTCAGAATTGTGGTCTAAATCGGTAAACCATAGATCTTCAGCATCAATTTGGCTGTCACGTTGTTGTCTAGCATGCTTACGATAGAAGTCGATAATGGTGTGATTGGCTAATTGGAATAGCCACGATTTTACGCTGCTTGTATCTTGGACTTTGTCTAGGTTTTGATAAGTCTTAATCAAGATCTCTTGAAGCAAGTCGTCTACATCGGCGGTGTTGCTGACCTTAGAATGCAAGAATGACTTTAACGCTTGCTGATACTCAGCCCAAACCTGTTCTAAGTCCAAAGATGCCCTATTCAAAGGTGCATTAGTTGCACTGTTCATTTACGCAACACTCGTCTTGTAAGAAATCAATCACGCCTTCTAGACATTCATACTCCGCCACGCAGAATAACGTTCTTCCTTCTCGTCTTTGGCTGATTAGTCCTGCCGATGCCAAGCTTGATATGTGGTGAGAAAGGGTAGACCCCGGAATTCCGAGCTCTTCTTGTAGGCCGCCAACCGCAATGCCTTGGTAGCCAGCTTTAACGACACTCTTATAAATAGTTAGGCGAATAGGGTGACCCAACTCTTTAAGTGCTTTCGCAACGACTTCTAAGTTCATATTAACTCCTCGAGATTTAATTTCGATATTAGTCGAAATGTAGTCCGAATACAAATGTAAAAATAGTGATTCTATAACTTATTGAAAATCCTTCCTTTTAAAAATCAATTCGATTTTCATCGAAATAAATCTTGATCTGTTACGAAATATTTCTATAATTCGAGAATATTCGAAATTAAGGGTTGGTTACTTTCCTCATAGAGTCCCGCCTTAAATCCAGTTTGGAGTTAATTATGAGCAATGAAATGTTAACAATGCTAAAAGACGCACTTGATATGTTCGCTTTCTTAGCAGTAGAGCTAATCATCCTTTTCTTGGCGATCAGCTACATTGTTGGGATTCTGCAAGAGTTTCTTACGCCAGAAAAGATTCAATTTATCTTGAGCTCACGTAACGGTAAGGGCTATGTGGTTGCAGCACTATTGGGTGCGATTACGCCTTTCTGTTCATGTTCGACGATTCCTTTCCTAAAAGGATTACTGCGTGCAAGAGCAGGTTTTGGTCCAATGATGGTGTTCCTATTCGGTAGCCCACTCTTGAACCCGGTGATCATTGGCTTGTTCGTGATTACGTTCGGCTGGCAAGTGGCTGTGTTCTACTTCTTAATAGCTATGACGGTATCGGTAGTCGCAGGTTACGCACTTGAGAAGCTTGGCTTTGAGCGTTACGTAAAACCTGAAGCGTATGAATCGACAGGTTCAGCTTCAAGCTGTGGGACTAGCTGTGATGACTCTGCCCCTAATAAAGCAGTACCTGCTAAAGCGGAATCTTCATGTCGTACAAGTGCATGTGGTGAGCCTGCACCTGTAATGGCAAAAGAGACATCTTGCTGCGATTCGAAAAAAGAAGAACCACAGGTGACTGTGTCATGCTGCTCAACGGATGGAAGCGCGACGGCTGAAATCGTAGAGAAGAAAGAACCTAGCCGTTGGATGAGAATTTGGTTCTCAACTTGGAAAGACTTCAAACAAGTATTCCCTTATCTAATGATGGGTATCGCGATTGGTTCATTCATCTACGGCTTTATTCCTACAGACCTAATTGCACAGTACGCTGGTGAAGGTATGTGGTATGCGATTCCAGTAGCAGCCGTGATTGGTATTCCACTGTACATTCGTGCTGAAGCGGTAATCCCACTAAGTGCAGCTTTAGTACAAAAAGGTATGGCGTTGGGTTCAGTAATGGCATTGATCATTGGTAGTGCAGGCGCAAGTTTAACGGAAGTTATCTTGCTTAAATCAATCTTTAAGAATCAAATGATTGCAGCATTCCTATTCGTTATCCTAAGCATGGCGATGGGTGCAGGCTTCCTATACAGCTTTATTTTTGCTTAATCAGGCCTGATTTCGAGATAACACCATCGATACTGAGAGATAAATAAGCAAAAGAGCTCAACTAAGTGAGCTCTTTTTTTGTTTAGATAATTAGCTAGGAGGTTAGAAACCGCGAATATCAAGCTCATTGTTGATCAACACTACACACTGAGAAGCGAACAGCATGTTCGGACCTAAACTGATTTTCTCTGTTCCTAAACGCTTTAAGCTGTTGTAGCTTTTCTTTGGCATAGGGATGTGGTCAGTTAGAAGGAAACATGGGTTTTCCGCAATCTCTGCATCACGGATAAAGTCGCCTTTCTTATCCATCATGTACAGCTGGTGGTCTTCGGCCAGTTCTTTGACCAACTTTTCAAAGCTCATGGTACGGACAGTGATGCCCGGTTCTACCTGACGTGTCTGTTCTTTTGTCATGCCTTGAGAAGCGTCAACCGCTCTTACTACCGCAGATAACAGTGCAGATTCATGAAAGCCACCAATGTTGGTGATTTCATTGGAATCGAATGTAATGGTACGTGAAAAGTCTTTAGTACTCTCTAGCACAAGGTGCACGGTGACATTCTCACGGTGAGATTGAGCAACGAAGATCGTGTTCATCAGAGTATGAGCCAGAATCTCGGTATGAGCGTCTTGTCCAACACCTTCTAAGATAAGTTTACTCTCTGTAGGGGCTGCGCGAGCGCGTAATACAAATGAACGCATGGGATGTACCTTGTCAGTATGTGATAAAGCGAAACAGGCTTTATCAGCATGAATTGATGAATAACCAAAATTATGGCGGTATGTAACTCTTTTCTATTAATGAAGTCAAATGGAGTTATGTATAGTACTGATCAGAAGAGCTTTACGTATTAAATAGAGAGTGACCACATTACAAGACGGTAAAGGTTGAAGTGAACCAAGGTTTACATAGATAGTATGCGCAAATTATTAGGCGACTTATACCAATCACAGTAAGTAAGTGATCATAAACAGTGCAGGAAAAAGGCTTGAAAACAAGGCGGCTCTATTCGACAAAGAGTTTCGATAAGTAGTTATTCTACAATCAAAATTTCTAACGCAGTTATTGAGCGTTTTAACCAGCTAGGATGAACAGTTATTTACTACGATTGGTATTATATATAAGGAAGTAGTCGATGAAGTTACAGAAGATTAATAAAGAAGAATATAGAAAGAAGATGAACCTGCTGTTGGTTTCATTGGTTGGGTCACTCGCCTTGTTTGCTATCGTATTCGGTAGCATTCTGATTGAACTTTTTGGTTCAGCTGGATCCGTTACTGGGGAAGCGACAGGCAATTTCCATTTGAATGTACTCGGGGTGATTTTATCAGTCGCACTGAATGCCTTTATCGCGAGTCGTGTGAAAGGGCATGATTACTTTAAGGAAGCACTTTATGTGTGGAACCTTAAACAAACTCACAATCAAATCTATCGCAAGCTCAAGCGTATTCAACCGAAAGCTGAGCAAGGCGATCGAGAAGCACTGACGATCCTTTACTTCTATTACACTACGCAAAAACAAGTATATGACCTAGATAACAATACATTGACGATAAAAACGGTTCAGCAATCGCTAGATAACATAGTGGAGCTGAGTGAAAAGTGGAGTATCGAACTGGATATAAAGGCATTTTCGAAAGATTTAGTCGCGAAATTCTAAGTTATATGCTCTTGATTGTATTAACTTTGGCCTATGAAAGAGGGTTTTGACGTAAAAGTAGACGCTTAAGCAACTTTTTTGAATTTTTATCAAAAAATGGGTTGCCATGTTTACGATGATCTCTATAATGCCGCCTCACTGACACGGCAGACGCCACAAGGCTTCAGCGGTAATCAGTAAGACGGAAAGTTCGAAAGAAATTAATTTTAAAAAGTGTTTGACACTTAAGATTAAATCGCTAGAATTCACGTCCGCTTTCAAGGGTTTCTTTGTAAAAAGAAAGTTTCGATAAGCAAAGCTCTTTAACAATTTAAACCTATCAATCTGTGTGGGCACTCGTTGATGAATATCAAAACGTTTTATCTTTCCTTTTTATAAAGAGAAGTAAAACAGATTCCTCGGAATCAACTTTGGTTTCAATGAACTGAGTGACCAATACGAATAACTACTTTCTCTTGTAGAAAGAAAGTATTTGGCACAGTCAATTCATTATCTTTCTGTTGGAAAGATAATAGCTTTAGAATTACTTTTTGTAGTTTTGAAGTCAGTATTCATTGAGCCGACAAAATCTTAAATTGAAGAGTTTGATCATGGCTCAGATTGAACGCTGGCGGCAGGCCTAACACATGCAAGTCGAGCGGAAACGACACTAACAATCCTTCGGGTGCGTTAATGGGCGTCGAGCGGCGGACGGGTGAGTAATGCCTAGGAAATTGCCTTGATGTGGGGGATAACCATTGGAAACGATGGCTAATACCGCATAATGCCTACGGGCCAAAGAGGGGGACCTTCGGGCCTCTCGCGTCAAGATATGCCTAGGTGGGATTAGCTAGTTGGTGAGGTAATGGCTCACCAAGGCGACGATCCCTAGCTGGTCTGAGAGGATGATCAGCCACACTGGAACTGAGACACGGTCCAGACTCCTACGGGAGGCAGCAGTGGGGAATATTGCACAATGGGCGAAAGCCTGATGCAGCCATGCCGCGTGTATGAAGAAGGCCTTCGGGTTGTAAAGTACTTTCAGTTGTGAGGAAGGGTGTGTAGTTAATAGCTGCGCATCTTGACGTTAGCAACAGAAGAAGCACCGGCTAACTCCGTGCCAGCAGCCGCGGTAATACGGAGGGTGCGAGCGTTAATCGGAATTACTGGGCGTAAAGCGCATGCAGGTGGTTCATTAAGTCAGATGTGAAAGCCCGGGGCTCAACCTCGGAACTGCATTTGAAACTGGTGAACTAGAGTGCTGTAGAGGGGGGTAGAATTTCAGGTGTAGCGGTGAAATGCGTAGAGATCTGAAGGAATACCAGTGGCGAAGGCGGCCCCCTGGACAGACACTGACACTCAGATGCGAAAGCGTGGGGAGCAAACAGGATTAGATACCCTGGTAGTCCACGCCGTAAACGATGTCTACTTGGAGGTTGTGGCCTTGAGCTGTGGCTTTCGGAGCTAACGCGTTAAGTAGACCGCCTGGGGAGTACGGTCGCAAGATTAAAACTCAAATGAATTGACGGGGGCCCGCACAAGCGGTGGAGCATGTGGTTTAATTCGATGCAACGCGAAGAACCTTACCTACTCTTGACATCCAGAGAAGCCAGCGGAGACGCAGGTGTGCCTTCGGGAACTCTGAGACAGGTGCTGCATGGCTGTCGTCAGCTCGTGTTGTGAAATGTTGGGTTAAGTCCCGCAACGAGCGCAACCCTTATCCTTGTTTGCCAGCGAGTAATGTCGGGAACTCCAGGGAGACTGCCGGTGATAAACCGGAGGAAGGTGGGGACGACGTCAAGTCATCATGGCCCTTACGAGTAGGGCTACACACGTGCTACAATGGCGCATACAGAGGGCAGCAAGCTAGCGATAGTGAGCGAATCCCAAAAAGTGCGTCGTAGTCCGGATTGGAGTCTGCAACTCGACTCCATGAAGTCGGAATCGCTAGTAATCGTGAATCAGAATGTCACGGTGAATACGTTCCCGGGCCTTGTACACACCGCCCGTCACACCATGGGAGTGGGCTGCAAAAGAAGTGGGTAGTTTAACCTTTCGGGGAGGACGCTCACCACTTTGTGGTTCATGACTGGGGTGAAGTCGTAACAAGGTAGCCCTAGGGGAACCTGGGGCTGGATCACCTCCTTATACGAAGATAGTCACGATGAGTGTCCACACAGATTGATTAGGTTTAGAAAAGCAAAGAGAAGAAGAACTCCCAAGGTTCTTCAAAGTTTGTTTCTACTTTTTAAAGTAGAGATAAATTGCAGTGTCCCGTTCGTCTAGAGGCCTAGGACACCGCCCTTTCACGGCGGTAACAGGGGTTCGACTCCCCTACGGGATACCACTTCCTTCAAGAAGTAAAAAGGGTCGTTAGCTCAGTTGGTAGAGCAGTTGACTTTTAATCAATTGGTCGCAGGTTCGAATCCTGCACGACCCACCATTTCCTCCCAAGGAAATAAAAATTTGGGGCGATTAGCTCAGTTGGGAGAGCACCTGCCTTACAAGCAGGGGGTCACTGGTTCGAGCCCGGTATCGCCCACCATTTCCTCCCAAGGAAATAAAAATATGGGGCTATAGCTCAGCTGGGAGAGCGCCTGCCTTGCACGCAGGAGGTCTGCGGTTCGATCCCGCATAGCTCCACCATTCTTTCTCCATGAAGAATGGCTTTTATTTTCACTTTTTGAAAGTGAAGACAAAAGAACTATCATGGGCGATTAGCTCAGTTGGGAGAGCACCTGCCTTACAAGCAGGGGGTCACTGGTTCGAGCCCGGTATCGCCCACCATTTTTAAGCACATTTTTCTTAGTAATAGAAAGCAGAGTGTATTTAAAAATGGTTTTGAAAGTTTAATGCTTTAAAAACTCTTGCTCTTTAACAATTTGGAAAGCTGACTGATTAGCTTAATTATTTTTACTTTTTAAAAAGTAAAACAAAACGGCCAAGGCTGTGATTAAGTTAATCAAATTTAAAAGTTCTCAATGTTTATCTGCTCTTATTTAATAAGAACGGTATAAACACAACAAACACATTCAAGTGTCTTGTATTCGAATGATCAGAAATGATTGTTCATTTTTTGATTCTACTTTTTTAAAAAGTGGAAACAAAAAGTAAATTGAGTCCGGCAAACAGTTATCAAGAATTAACCCTTCTTGATGACAACCAAAAACCTTGGTTAGTTGCCATACAAGTTTGTCTTCACTTTTTAAAGTGAAAGCAAATAGAAACCCTTTCGGGTTGTATGGTTAAGTGACTAAGCGTACACGGTGGATGCCTTGGCAGTCAGAGGCGATGAAAGGCGTAATAACTTGCGATAAGCCCAGATTAGGTAGTAATAACCTTTTGAGTCTGGGATTCCTGAATGGGGAAACCCACTTGCATAAGCAAGTATCCTGTTGTGAATACATAGCAACAGGAGGCAAACCGGGGGAACTGAAACATCTAAGTACCCCGAGGAAGAGAAATCAACCGAGATTCCGAAAGTAGCGGCGAGCGAAATTGGATTAGCCCTTAAGCTTTTAATGATGCAGGTGAAGAGTCTGGAAAGTCTCGCAATAAAGGGTGATAGCCCCGTAACCGACACATCATAATCAGTGAAAACGAGTAGGGCGGGACACGTGATATCCTGTCTGAATATGGGGGGACCATCCTCCAAGGCTAAATACTACTGACTGACCGATAGTGAACCAGTACCGTGAGGGAAAGGCGAAAAGAACCCCTGTGAGGGGAGTGAAATAGAACCTGAAACCGTGTACGTACAAGCAGTAGGAGCACCTTCGTGGTGTGACTGCGTACCTTTTGTATAATGGGTCAGCGACTTAATTTTAGTAGCAAGGTTAACCGTTTAGGGGAGCCGTAGGGAAACCGAGTCTTAACTGGGCGTACAGTTGCTAGGATTAGACCCGAAACCAGGTGATCTAGCCATGGGCAGGTTGAAGGTTGAGTAACATCAACTGGAGGACCGAACCGACTAATGTTGAAAAATTAGCGGATGACTTGTGGCTAGGGGTGAAAGGCCAATCAAACCTGGAGATAGCTGGTTCTCCCCGAAAGCTATTTAGGTAGCGCCTCGGACGAATACTACTGGGGGTAGAGCACTGTTAAGGCTAGGGGGTCATCCCGACTTACCAACCCTTTGCAAACTCCGAATACCAGTAAGTACTATCCGGGAGACACACGGCGGGTGCTAACGTCCGTCGTGGAGAGGGAAACAACCCAGACCGCCAGCTAAGGTCCCAAAGTATAGCTAAGTGGGAAACGATGTGGGAAGGCTCAGACAGCCAGGATGTTGGCTTAGAAGCAGCCATCATTTAAAGAAAGCGTAATAGCTCACTGGTCGAGTCGGCCTGCGCGGAAGATGTAACGGGGCTAAGCTATACACCGAAGCTGCGGCTACGTACCTTAGGGTATGTGGGGTAGGGGAGCGTTCTGTAAGCCGTTGAAGGTGGTCTGTAAGGGCTGCTGGAGGTATCAGAAGTGCGAATGCTGACATGAGTAACGATAAAGGGAGTGAAAAACTCCCTCGCCGGAAGACCAAGGGTTCCTGTCCAACGTTAATCGGGGCAGGGTAAGTCGACTCCTAAGGCGAGGCCGAAAGGCGTAGTCGATGGGAAACGGGTTAATATTCCCGTACTTCTTACAATTGCGATGGGGGGACGGAGAAGGCTAGGTGGGCCTGGCGACGGTTGTCCAGGTTCAAGTATGTAGGCGGGTGGTTTAGGTAAATCCGGACCACTACTAACGCTGAGATACGATGTCGAGCTACTACGGTAGTGAAGTCATTGATGCCATGCTTCCAGGAAAAGCCTCTAAGCTTCAGATTGTAAGGAATCGTACCCCAAACCGACACAGGTGGTCGGGTAGAGAATACCAAGGCGCTTGAGAGAACTCGGGTGAAGGAACTAGGCAAAATGGTACCGTAACTTCGGGAGAAGGTACGCTCTTATCAGTGAAGTCCCTTGCGGATGGAGCAGACGAGAGTCGCAGATACCAGGTGGCTGCAACTGTTTATTAAAAACACAGCACTGTGCAAAATCGTAAGATGACGTATACGGTGTGACGCCTGCCCGGTGCCGGAAGGTTAATTGATGGGGTTAGACTTCGGTCGAAGCTCTTGATCGAAGCCCCGGTAAACGGCGGCCGTAACTATAACGGTCCTAAGGTAGCGAAATTCCTTGTCGGGTAAGTTCCGACCTGCACGAATGGCGTAATGATGGCCACGCTGTCTCCACCCGAGACTCAGTGAAATTGAAATCGCTGTGAAGATGCAGTGTACCCGCGGCTAGACGGAAAGACCCCGTGAACCTTTACTACAGCTTGGCACTGAACATTGAACCTACATGTGTAGGATAGGTGGGAGACTATGAAATTGCGTCGCTAGATGTGATGGAGTCGTCCTTGAAATACCACCCTTGTAGTTTTGATGTTCTAACGTTGGTCCCTGAACCGGGATTACGGACAGTGCCTGGTGGGTAGTTTGACTGGGGCGGTCTCCTCCCAAAGAGTAACGGAGGAGCACGAAGGTGGGCTAAACACGGTTGGACATCGTGTGGTTAGTGCAATGGCATAAGCCCGCTTGACTGCGAGAATGACAATTCGAGCAGGTGCGAAAGCAGGTCATAGTGATCCGGTGGTTCTGAATGGAAGGGCCATCGCTCAACGGATAAAAGGTACTCCGGGGATAACAGGCTGATACCGCCCAAGAGTTCATATCGACGGCGGTGTTTGGCACCTCGATGTCGGCTCATCACATCCTGGGGCTGAAGTCGGTCCCAAGGGTATGGCTGTTCGCCATTTAAAGTGGTACGCGAGCTGGGTTTAGAACGTCGTGAGACAGTTCGGTCCCTATCTGCCGTGGGCGTTGGAAAATTGAAAGGGGCTGCTCCTAGTACGAGAGGACCGGAGTGGACGAACCTCTGGTGTTCGGGTTGTCATGCCAATGGCATTGCCCGGTAGCTAAGTTCGGAATCGATAACCGCTGAAAGCATCTAAGCGGGAAGCGAGCCTTGAGATGAGTTTTCCCTGGCACTATAAGTGTCCTAAAGGGTTGTCGTAGACTACGACGTTGATAGGCAGGGTGTGTAAGTGCTGCGAGGCATTGAGCTAACCTGTACTAATTGCCCGTGAGGCTTAACCATACAACACCCAAGGGGTTTTGTGGACTCAGATGTACCAGACCTTGAATGCGTTTGAAGAGAAATAACTTTTAGATAAGCTTTCCGAATTTTAAAATTTGCTTGGCGACCATAGCATTGTGGACCCACCTGATTCCATGCCGAACTCAGAAGTGAAACGCAATAGCGCCGATGGTAGTGTGGGGTTTCCCCATGTGAGAGTAGGACATCGCCAGGCTTTAAATATCGTTACCTGTGTATGCATGTAACAACATCTACAGTGTACTAATCTGTTGATGACAATTTGTTGGAGGGATGGCTGAGTGGTCGAAAGCACCGGTCTTGAAAACCGGCAACCGTTAATAGCGGTTCTAGGGTTCAAATCCCTATCCCTCCACCACCATTGAAAAGCCCGCTGAGAAATCAGCGGGCTTTTTTTCGTTTTACAGTTTTAAACTATTATATATTCTGACAAATAGTGGACTTTTCGGTTGATTCACTCACGGATGATGTCAGAGCTTCCTAAATCATCTCATTAGGCTATTTGCTAACAAGGTTACTAGGCATGCCTTGAATAAGTAAAATAGAGCTGATATTCGCTCACATAGTACTAAATAAGAGGTAATTTGATGTGAGGATAAGGTTACTTACTAAGTAACTTTTTGGTATTCCGGATCTTCTGTACCAGTTGCCGACTTAGTCGATTTTTCTTATCTTAAACTCACTTGTTAACACTGAGTCGTACTCCTTTCCGATGTACTCGGTATTGAAGATACTTTTATGTAGCTCTGTCTGTTCCGAATCGATTCCTGCCCATTGTGCAAATGTGTCTGAAAAGTCTCTCAAATTATATTTGACCGAATGTGTTTTTGTTTCTTGGGTATCGTCACTCATTGTTACAAACGGTACTTCTACTGCCTGCCTTGAAAAATGTGAGCCAGTACCATGAATTAGATACGGTGGAACGTTTACAGACGTTAGGCCATGATCAGAAAAATAAATGATTTTATATGTTTTATCATGCATCGTGAGTAAGTCTCTAAGCTTCTCTATAAAAGCCACGCCATAAGCCACTGATTTTGAATAGCATTCTAGGTATTTGTTATCTGAGGGTTTTAGTGAAATCTCCTCATCAAATCTCTTACAAAAGTCATAGTGTGACCCCATGGTATGAATGAAAATGACTTTCGGCTTATTAGTTTCTTCACGAATCGCCTTGCTCACTTCTGGTAAGAGAATGTTATCGGGTTCAGCTTTATCATAAGACGTATTTTTATAATATTGGTAATGTGCCCTACTCGCGATTGCGGATACTTGTGTCTCGTATTGTCCGATCTTAGCTTGATTTGATATCCAATAAGTTTTCATTCCAGCATCATTAGCAAGATCTATCACATTTAAGCCTTTGTCATGCCTGTTTACATCTAGGCTCTTTGATAATATTCGAGGGACTGAGAAGTATGTAACAACGGATGGGGAAATAACACCATTAAATATTTCTGCTCCTTTTATCTTTCCATTTTCTTCGTTATACGATGGGTAGTAATTTTTGCTCACAGATTCACCAATATTTACGACATAAATATCCTTTAATACTTTATTTGTATGAACATTCTCCCATTTTGAAGAGAATACTGATTTTCCCCCTTCGAGAAGAGATAGTTCATAATATAAAGAAATAGGTTTAATAACTGCAATTAACCCTAAAAAACTAAACCACACTTCATGATGGATTGTTTTTGAGTATTCTTCATTGAGGTATGTCGTATTTTTATTATTATGTAAGCTATAAAACTTGGTTACCAATATACTGGAAAATAATATCAACATAATTAATGAAAATGACTTACCAACCTTTCCTAAGGTAATGTGAAATGATAAAAAAACCAGAATGAAAAATACAATTATCTTTACATATGTTATGACGCTAATGCTTTTTATATGTTCAAGAGCTTCATCTCGATTAGACTCTAAAACCGATCCTAAGACACCTAAGTCTAAGCTTAGAGAGTTTAATCTTAAGTAGAAATCAAAAGTCATTATTACCGTTAGAAGAAGAAATACAAATCTATTACCGACAAATGCTATTATAGTTGCTATAAATAACATGTTTAAACTCAATATTGATAGGGTAAACCACACATTATCATCAGCCCCAGTTCTCAACAGGTAAAATGTCATGATACTTAAAGGAATCAGAGTCTTAATATCAATATTTTGTCTAGTTCTCATATGTTTTTGGGTAGCTTTTGTTATCGGCCCTTCGATGAGTGTAGTCATTGATGTATGGAGAGGCAATGTAAAGGCATATCCAAATGAACATAATAACATCCCTGATATTATCGATAATTCTGGTGGTTTGATTGCACATGCCGGTGGAGGAATCAACGGATTAAAATATACAAACTCATTAGAAGCGATGGAGCAATCAATTGAACATGGATTCAAGATGATAGAGTTAGATCTACTTATCTCATCGGATGGGAGGATCGTTGCTGTTCATGATTGGAAGTCTTTTCACGAAATGACAGATTCTAATAATACTGGGTCTATTAGCTATAAAGAGTTTGAATCAAAGATAATTTATGATAAATATAAAACACTAAATATATCTACAGCTATTGATATTCTAGATGAAAATGAAGTGGTGTTAGTTACGGATAAAATAAAAAATCTTGCCTTGCTTTCAAAAAATATAATAGATAAAGATAAATCTATTATCGAAGTGTTCAGTATAGATAAATATAATGAAGCAATAGAGTTAGGTTTTAATAACGTCGCATTAAATATAGATCTAAATACACCATTTATTCTTGAGTGGATTGATTTAAATAAAATTAGGGCTGTGACGTATCGGGGTGATAACCTTGGCTCGCTTGGGAGTGAGTATAAGAAGGCGATAGAACTAAGCAACATGGGGGTTTCTTCCATGATCTATTCGACAAATGATTTAGACTTGGATGGTATTAAAGCTTCTGGAATCGGAAATTTTGCGTTATATGTCGACTTTGTTCTTCCATCAGATGAACTATAAGATTGCAGCTTATCTAAAAAGCAGAGCTTAATCGCTCTGCTTTGATGTCTAATTAAATGTTCTTTGGAGATTACTTGGTTGATGAGCTCCCGAATTGCCTATTTGGCAAGCTTAGCCTCGACTTGCCCAAGTGCGCGTTGGTACATAAACCATGCACAGGTTCCGGCAAGTACATTCCCTACCATTGCGCCCCAGAACAGACCTTCAATACCAGCAAGCTGAGAGCCAACCCATAGGCAAGGTAAGAAGAAAGCAAACAGGCGGAGTGCTGATATCGTCAAGGCAGTATAAGGCTTGCCTAAAGCGTTAGAGATAGAAACCATCAACATACAGATACCCAAAGGCCCTAAACTGATAGGAACGATAAGTAAGTGGTAGTTCAAAATGGTCGAGACTTCGTCTTCGCTGGTCATGAGATTTGCCAACCCGCCAGAGAACACCCAAGTGACTAGTGCGATCACTAATTGGAACCCTAATACAAACATCACGGCAATCTTCACAAGACTACGTATGTTCCCTAGGTTCTTCTCTCCCAACATTCGGCCAATCATAGGTGGCATCGACATAGTCAGAGCAAGCACTGCAACAATCGAAAAGAATTCAAAACGTGAGCCTAGCGCCCAGGCCGCAACGGCTGCTGTGCCATAGCCTGCAAGCAGTTTGGTGGCGAGCATCGAAGAGACTGGTGGGAGCAATTGGCTGATCATGGCTGGCCCCATGATGTTTCCTATAGAACGAATACTCTTGCCGATATCAAGATCGTGCCAGTCGAATGTCATCCAATGCTTCTTCGTCACCTTAGGAGCAACGATAAAGATACCCGCACCGAACGCCAAGATGGTCGCAATCGCGGCTCCGTTGATGCCCATGTCGAGCGTGAATATGAAAATCGGGTCCAATATCAAGTTGATGATGCTGGTCGCGATCATCATCGAACCGGGCAGCATGGTATTACCATTGGCACGACACACACTGTAGAAAAAGTAGAGCAGTGCGCCTGTCCAAGAGCTTACCAACCAATAGATCCAGTAAGAATCAATGATCGGCAGTACCGTCGGTGGTGCATCGAGGAGTTGTAAAATAGGACCACGCAACAGATAGATGATGACCGAGAACAGCGCGACACTCACACTGCCCATCGCAACGACTAATCCGCCGAGCTGTTTGGCATAGCGTATCTCGTTAGCCCCAATAGCTCTCGCGATCACAGCCGTTGTCGCGATGCCTAGTCCGACTTGAATCCCGATAATGATCATCTGAATTGGTAGCGTGAAGCCTTGAACCGCGAGCGGCAGTACGCCTAACTGGCCAATAAAAGCACTGTCTACAAGTTGGAAGCTCATCAGGGAGAGCACCCCAAACAGCATTGGCCATGTCATTGTATAGAGTTGTCGGCCAAGAGAAGGCGAGGGAGTTGCGGTCGTAGAATTCATAACACTCTTATCAGTCTTGAAGGTAGGTTTGTCGTAGTGACAATCCACTCAATGAAGAATTGCGTAAAGGATAACGTAACGTTAGCTCGATACCAATAAATGTCATTAAATCTATCGATATTACCTTTGCACAGTTTCATCGGTATGTGAGCATTGTGCAATGCAACTTTATGCGTTCGCTTATTGAAATTTAAGGTGTCGTATCTTGTTTCTGAGTTTTATATTAGCGGATTGGGTCTAAAGGTTTTCAATTCGATTATTTCTAATGTTTCGCTTTATCCCGATAACTTGGTGGCGTGACTCCAACCCAACCTTTGAATGCACGATTGAAATTACTCAAGTCGCTGTAACCCACTTGCCGACTGATCTCTTGAACTGAAAGGTCAGTCTCTTCGAGTAGCTGTTTTGCTTTGGTTTCCCGAACTTGTTCTTTGGCTTCTTTAAAAAGAATGTCTTTACTCTTTAGGTTTCTCTGTAGCGTTCGTTTTGTCATGCCGAGCATGGTCGCAAACCACTCAATATTGAACCAAGGTAAAGTCGAATAAGTGTTTATCAGTGTGTTGACTGCTTGATGCCAATCTTGGGTACTATTTTGTTCTGAGATAGCGCGATAGTCATCGGGCAGTGGGATTGCAATCGCCCCATATTGTTGCTCAAACTGAATATCAGAATTAAAAAAGTGTTTAGGTAACTGACGCGCACCGTTGTTGGTAGAGACAAGTTTAGCGTGTGATGGTTGCCACTGGTCGTCTATAAACTTACGGCATAGGGTAATCACTGTAAGGGATCTAAACCATTCGGATTGTTCAAACCCAGAGGTTGATGGATGATAGCAACTGCGATGACATAGCCACCACAATCCATCTTTTTTCTCCGTCCATATCGTGACGTGGTTGTTCAAATTAGGCATTTCAGCGATCAAACAGCGAATGGCTTGTTCTAACGAACTGCATTTCTCTACCTCATAGTGCAGCTGTGGTGACAGTTGTTCCAGAGAGGTTTTTCGCCCAACCTCAATACCAATCGAATAACCAAGTTTACGCTCAAGTCGATGAATAAAAAGAATTAAATCTTGGGTAGGAAGCCATTGGTTAGATTGTGTTAGCTCAATTGGTAAGCCGCACTCGATAGCGACACTACGCCAATCAAGCGCTCTCTTATCGCAATACGCAATGTATGGGGCAATATTACTGGTAGAGCTCAATAGTATGTTAGTTATGTTCGATGATGCTTTCATTGTTGTTAGTGTTTACCTATAAATGTCACCAAGTGACCTGATTAAGTGTAGCGCAACTCCATATACTTCTTCTAACCCAAAGAGGAGAAGAACATGAAACTTACACCCATTGCCTTAATTATTTCATCACTCACGATTTCATCGATTGCTGTGTCATCGACTGTATTTGCAGAAAACCCAGTAGAAGCCGCGCTTAAAATTGAAGGCGCGCAGGTTACTCTACCTGTGAAAGATGCTCATCAATCTTTTACTCCTGGTTTCGTTGATTCAGCTCGCGAAAATTTCAATAACTTCCATTGGCAAATGGGTGGTGATCACAGTGTCTACTACAACATGCACATGAGTGAATTTTTGCCGACGGCTCTTGCTGCTCCTAATGCTGAATATAAGCCATTGGTTAAAAATATCGATTCACGCCTTGCTAAATTAACGGTAAACACCGAAACCAAAGGTGAATTGACGATGGAGCAATATCTAGCGGATGAGCAGTTCAGAACTCAAGGCTTCATGTTAATTCACAAGGGTGAAATTGTTTATCAGGCTTACCCTGGCATGAGCCCAACAGACACCCACGTTTGGGCGTCAACAGCGAAAACGACAGTAGGCGCAGTAGTCGCAATGTTGGTTGAAGAGGGAAAAGTCGATCCTGAACAAGACATTACTCACTATGTTCCCGAACTCAAAGCAACTAATTGGGAAGGCATCACTGTTCATCAGATTCTCAATATGTCGACTGCGCTAGACAACGAAGAAACGCTTGAATCGATACTGAATCCTGATTCTGACGTAGTGCGTTTCTTTGCTGCATCGTTTAATTCACCAAGAGCTAAAACCGGTGAGATGGAAACGTGGATGAATGTTGCGAAAGGAGCACAGCAGCTAGAGGGTGAGAAAGCGGGTGATCATTTCCGCTATGCCTCTATCAATACAATGGTTTTGACCAAGCTAGTAGAAAACATTGAAAACAAGACTTGGACCGAGGTATTTGAAGACCGTGTTTGGTCTAAAGTACATGCTCGTCAGCCTATGCAGTTCAATCTAACGCCAGATGGAATGGCTATTGCCGTAGGCTTGGTTTCGACGACCTTAGAAGATATGGCGCGTTGGGGTACACTATTTACACCAAGCTGGAAAGCAGTGGCTGATGAACCTGTGATTTCACAAGCGGTGATTGATCGCATTCATAATGGTGGCGATCCGAAAACCTTCGAAGGCACCAGCAAAGAGAGCAGTTCAGTTCATGCTTTTAATGAAAAAGCCGACTACAACGCTTATCAATTCGACTATGTGTTCAATGACGGTGCGATGTCAAAAAGTGGCAACCTTGGCCAGTTCATTTACATCGATCCGGAACGTGATTTCGTAGGCGTGATGTTCTCAACCAACCCATACCACTCTGGTTTTGGTGAGAATAAAGGCCCAGCACTAATGCGTTCAGCTGCAAAACTAGTTGCAGACAAATAATCTATTTATTACCCAACAGGATGTTTCAGGCTTCAAGGAGGAAGCAAACGACTTTCGAGATATATAATGAAAAAGCTTGCTCTATTAATCCCGTTGAGTTTAGGTCTAGCCCTTCCTGCACATGCAGATTCAGATTCAGAACGTGTTATCGACCCTGCTGATGTCACCAAAGTTTATACTCAAGCTGCATTGATGTTGAACGGTAGCTCAGATATCCAATTTCAGGGACAAGTTTCTGGCGGTTTAGAAAACGGTCAGCAGTTTGCCCTACTTGCTGAAGCGACGTTTGTCGATGAAAGTAACACAGCGCTTCGCGATCCAGACAAGTTTGGCACTGAGTACAGTAACTCTAGAGTCCAGTATTTCCATGTATTTGAGACGGGTACTAAGGCGACGCCTAAAGTGGGTCTGTCATTAGATTACATTAATACGCGTACTAACATTAAAAACGATTTGTTGTCGGTTGGCGGGGTTGTTGCGATTAATCCTGCTTACACCGGTGGTTTCCTAGTATTTCCAAGAGCAGGGCTGATGACGGGTAGTATGGAGATCCCTGGTATTACTTCATCTAAAGATGACCTAACGGGATACTCGCTTGGTTTGATTACAGCGAAACATCTCGGTGACTCTGGCGCTTATGTGTCTTTAGTACCAGAGTGGCAGGACCTTTCTGGCGATGACATCGATATGCAGAATTTCTCATTTAAAACATCATTAAATGTACCGATGAACAGTGCAAGAACTTGGTGGTTGAATACGCGTTATGACATTACCAAAGCAGATGTTGATGTGAAAGGTGTGTCAATGCCGAATGATTGGCAAACCGAAGCTTGGATTGGTGTGAGATACTACTTCTAACCCCCTAGCTTGCAAACATGCAAAGAGCCTAAAAAAGCCAGTCATCGTGACTGGCTTTTGTGGTTTAGGTATCGCGTGAAGCGTTATTTACTGGCAACAGTACCCAGTTTCAACCATGTGTCGATAACCGTATCTGGGTTTAGTGAAACAGAGCTGATGCCTTGCTCCATCAACCACTCGGCTAGGTCGTCATGGTCAGATGGACCTTGGCCACAAATACCCACGTATTTACCTGCCTTAGCCGCGGCATCGATAGCCATTTTGAGCATCGCTTTCACCGCTGGGTTACGCTCATCAAATAGGTGCGCAACATCGCCTGAATCTCGGTCTAGGCCAAGTGTCAGCTGTGTCATGTCGTTCGAACCGATAGAGAAGCCATCAAAGTACTTCAAGAACTCTTCAGCCAAAATTGCATTCGATGGTAGCTCACACATCATGATGACTTTTAGACCTTGGTCGCCACGACGCAGGTCGAACTTAGCCAGAATGTCGATAACCGATGCCGCTTCACTTGGAGTGCGAACGAATGGAATCATGATTTCAACGTTCTTAAGTCCCATCTCGTTACGAACACGTTTGATTGCTTGAGTCTCTAGCTCGAAACAGTCTTCAAATACTGGCGAGATATAACGAGATGCACCACGGAAGCCCAGCATCGGGTTCTCTTCATGCGGTTCAAATGTTTTGCCGCCGACTAGGTTGCTGTACTCGTTCGACTTAAAGTCAGACATACGTACGATGACACGCTTAGGCCAGAATGCAGAAGCGATAGTCGCGATGCCTTCTGTTAATTTGCTTACGTAGAAATCGATAGGATCTTTGTAGCCGCGAATACGTTCGTTGATTTCCGCTTTTAGCTCATCCGTTTGCGCATCGAAGTTAAGCAGTGCTTTAGGGTGAATACCGATCATCTTGTTGATGATGAATTCTAGACGAGCAAGGCCAACACCTTCGTTCGGGATTTGTGCGAAATCGAAGGCACGATCTGGGTTACCCACGTTCATCATGACTTTGGTTGGCAGCATTGGTAGCTCATCAACCTCAGAACGTTTGATTTCAAAGTCAAGTTCGCCGTTGTAAACGTAGCCTGTTTCGCCTTCTGAACATGACACTGTCACGGTATCGCCATCGTTCAGGCTGCTTGTCGCTGTACCACAACCAACAATTGCAGGAATACCTAGCTCACGAGCTATGATTGCTGCGTGACAAGTACGGCCACCACGGTTAGTCACAATCGCGGACGCTTTCTTCATCACAGGTTCCCAGTCTGGGTCTGTCATGTCTGTTACCAGTACGTCGCCTTCTTGAACCAATGACATTTGGTCTAGAGAGTCAACTAAGCGAACAGGGCCTGAACCGATGCGTTGACCGATAGCACGGCCTTCAACTAGTACATCTGCCTTGTTGTTTAGCTCGTAACGCTCGATAACGTTTTGGTCGCTTTGAGAACATACGGTTTCAGGACGAGCTTGAACGATGTAAAGCTTGCCGTCGATGCCATCTTTTGCCCACTCAATATCCATCGGACGTTGGTAGTGCTTCTCGATGATCATTGCTTGTTTTGCTAACTCTTTGATCTCTTCATCGTTAAGTGAAAATTCGTTACGCTCTTGAGCATCGGTGTCGATGATATCAACTTGCTTGCCGATCTCTTGATTGGTTGAGTAGATCATCTTGATCAACTTAGAACCAAACGTTTTTTTAACGACTGGGTAGTGACCCGCTTCTAGCATTGGCTTGTGAACGTAGAACTCATCTGGGTTCACAGCGCCCTGTACTACCATTTCACCTAGACCCCAAGAAGAGGTGATGAAGACTACTTGGTCGAAGCCTGATTCAGTATCAAGAGTGAACATGACGCCTGAAGAGGCTTTGTCTGAGCGAACCATCCGCTGGATGCCCGCAGACAATGAAATGCCACGGTGATCAAAGCCTTGGTGTACTCGGTAAGAGATAGCACGGTCGTTAAACAGTGAAGCGAACACGTGTTTAGTCGCTTCGATAACCGCATCGATACCTTTCACGTTAAGGAAGGTTTCTTGTTGGCCTGCAAAAGAAGCATCTGGAAGGTCTTCAGCTGTTGCCGATGAACGAACCGCTACAGACAATTCTTCGTTGCCTTCAATCAGTTCGCGGTAGTTATCACGGATGTCTTGCTCTAGTGATTCTGGGAAGGGTGCGTCTAGAACCCATTGTCGAATCGTTGCACCTGTCTTACGCAGTGCGTCAACGTCTTCAACATCAAGTTCATCAAGGAGTTGGTGAATGCGCTCATCAAGACCTTTGTAGTCAAGAAAGTTATTAAACGCATAAGATGTAGTAGCAAAACCATTAGGTACTGATACGCCAGCGTTGGCTAGGTTAGAAACCATCTCGCCAAGTGAAGCATTCTTACCGCCGACTTTGTCGACATCTTCCATGGAAAGGCCATTGAACCATAGGGTGTTATTTTGCATTTATTTCTCCAGAAACATAGCAAGCATTGTAGGGATTTAAAGGCAAACGATTACGTATCAGTTTAAAAAAATGTAAATTATTTTCTAAAGCTGTGGGGGACGTAATAGTCAGCAGGGTTTCGTTATATATATTATGGTTCCCATCCTACTCAAAATAATTTTAAACATTAAATAAAAAATGCAAATTGATATCCAAAGTCGTGATGTATTCTATGTTTCTGATGGAACGGCCATAACATGTGAGACTTTAGGGCATGTTGTTCTAGGTCAATTCCCATTCGAAGCCAATGAAAAAACCTTCCCGTTTGTCGAAAGTGAGGACAAACTTTCTGATTTATTAAAAGAGATCGAAATTTCATATCGTGATACGGGCAACCACCCGTTGGTCTTTTTTTCGATTGTGATTCCAGACATCAAGCAGAAGCTCTTGGAGGCACCAGCGCATTGTTATGACGTGCTAGAGAGTATTGTGCAGAAAGTGCAAGACGATACCCAAATGGCCCCTGTGCCTAAGCTGCAGCGCTCACGTAGTGTTAATAAAGATTCAGTGAAGTACTTCGACCGTATTGCTGCGATTGAATACACGTTGGCTCATGATGATGGCATTACGCTGAAAGGGCTTGAAGAGGCGGATATCATCCTATTGGGTGTGTCTCGAAGCGGTAAGACACCGACAAGCTTGTATATGGCGATGCAGTTTGGCTTGCGCGTAGCGAACTATCCGTTTATTCATGATGACTTGGCGCGCTTGAAGCTGTTACCCGAATTTGAGATCTACCGACACAAGCTGTTTGGTTTAACCATTGATGCGGAAAGGTTGACTGAAATTCGAGAGAACCGTTTAGCCGGCAGTGAATACGCGAGTGATTCGCAATGCTTGTATGAGTTGCAAACGGTAGAGTCGATGTTTCGCCGAGAAGCGATACCTTACATCAACACGTCTTCGTTATCGGTTGAAGAAATTTCAACACGAATCTTGGAGCGAACAGGGTTGAGAAGGCGCTTGTTGTAGAAAAAGACAATTGAGTCATAAAAATCGAAGCTCGTACGAACAATGGTTCGGGGAGCTTCGATTTTTCGTTTAGGCTAGCTGCTAACGACTAACGACTAATGTTTTAGCAAAGTAGCAAAGTAGAAAATTAGCGAAGAAGCTTAATGCCTAACGTTTGACTCTGTTTTTCTAACCAACGCTCAAGTGCTGGTGGCCATGTGATACTTGGTTCGACACAGAAGCCACGAAGCATTGAGAAATAGAGTGCTTGATCAACCAAAGGTAGCGATGACTCACCATTCTCTAGATTCAGTAAAAGCTCGGCATCTTTCAGTAATGGGTTAATCAGTTGAACGTATTGCGGGGTCTTTTCTAAGAGCTCTTCAAAATTAAAGCCTTCGGTCTCTTTACTAACACGCCAAGCTTCTTTGGCTCCAGCAGAGCGATATTCAGCCAAGTCGAGGTTCCACCAACGTGGGCGTCCGATTTGTTGAGTAAGAGGGAAAGCGCGGCTTTGAAAAAGCGCAGCCTGCTCAGACGGCTCACGTTGATCGTCACTTGATTTCAAATCCATGAAGTAAACAATGATGTCTAGGCTTTCAGCCATAATAGAACCGTCGTTTTTCTGTAGGACTGGCACCATCTTCTTACCGATCAGATCGATAAGGGTTTGGGCATCATCATAATCCACAGAAACAAGTTCGATGTTCAAGCCTAAAGATTGAGCGATGTAGGCAACTCTTGCACAGAAAGGGCAGTGGTCGTAAATGTAAAGCTTCATAGCTTCCCTTAGTTCAGGATAGAATAAATATAAGTTAATGCTAATATACCAGAAAGTATTACGAACATTAAGTGTCAATAAACGCTAAGTACTAATCAACGCTAAGTATTGATAAACAGCAAGCATCAACAACACAATAAGTGCTTGGTATAAATATTCTTTCATTAATTCTATTGTCTGTTGGATTCGGCTTTACTGCAATGAGTAGACTAATGGGAAGGCTAGTGAGAAATAACGGGCACAAAAAAGGCTCTGGCGGCTCACTCTAATGCAGAAGAGTGAAGTCAGCCAAAGCCTCAATGTTGTTACCTTTAGTAGAGTGACTACTAAAAGGGCAGAGTGGTTAAACTATGCTTTTTTAAGATCTTGTGCTGGGTAAGTAAGCGTCATTGCGCCTTCTACCGTTGTAACGTGAACGTAGCCGCCACCAGCACTTAGGCCAGTTACTACCATTTCACCTAGTTCAACACCTTTTGTTGCTACAACGCGATCATCAACTGAAAACACTTTACACACCTTCAATAAATTAAATTAATACGATAGATATCGAACGCGGATTTAAACAGATGGCACCCCAATCAACTAATCCGGTTATTTGTCGTAAAGATTAAATTTAGTTATGTATAAATCAGTATGTCTTAAAAATCAGGTTGTTAACTTATGCTGTGACGTTATTTATCCGCTGGATAAACGACACCAACTTGTTGGCGCATCTCTGTAATTAACTTGGCAACCGTTAAAGCGCGCTGTTGGGCTTGCGCTTTTGTTGTGTTGTCGCCAGCAATGCAACTAGCAAAGGCCTGCGCTTCGTAACTCATGGAGTTTTCGCTTTGTGCTTGAGTGAGGTTTTCTACCGTGCCATCACGAAAGCGAATCTGAACGTCAGTACATTCAGCGATGTGATCGATGATGATCGCTCCTAACTCACCTTGGATCTCGCTTGGCGCATAAGAGTCACTGACTTTGGAGTGAGCAAGTGTTACGTCAAACTCAGGGTACTGGAAGATCGCACAGCCATGAGCATCGACACCTGAATCCAGTAGCTTTGCAGAAGCCTGTGTATTTTCAGGTTGGCCAAATAACGCGACTGTCGCGGCAACACAGTAGAAGCCAATATCGACCAATGAGCCGTTAGAAAAAGCTGGGTTGAAGGTGTTTGGGTTCTCGCCGTTTAGGTATTTTTGGTAGCGCGATGAATACTGGCAGTAGTTGATGTGTGCCTTATGTACCTTGCCAATCTTTTCTAAACCAAGTTGAATTTGCTTAAAGTTCGGCAGAAACTGAGATTTGTACGCCTCAAACATCACCACACCGTTCTTCTGAGCAACCTCAAACATTCGGGTTGCTTCATTAATATTCGATGCGACAGGCTTTTCACAGATGACATGTTTGCCGTGCTCCATCATGAAGATGGACTGTTCGCAATGGAGTGAGTTCGGTGAAGCGATGTATACGGCTTCAACCGTTTTGTCATTGGCCAATGCGTCGAGTGAGTTATACGTCGTTTCAACGTCAAACTCTTGGGCGAACTGTGCCGCACTGTCTAGATTTCGAGAGTAAACCGCTGCAAGTTGCATCGATTGAGATTCGTGAGCAGCTTGAACAAACTTTTGTGTAATCCAATTCGTTCCAATTACAGCAAACTTAATCATATAGGTGTCCAGTCGTTAGTCGTCGTTAGTGTATTGATTCTGCAGAGATAGTAGCACTCAACGGCTGGCAATGTGCCTGAGATTTACGGAACAAATTCCCTAAACATAGTGCCTAATATTAATAACCAGCCTTCACAGAACGTCTGGGTTGACCAGTACAACGGTGCACAACCAAGTCATTTTTGCTAAGGTATTAGTGAATTCAAATAAGGTAATGATATGCAAATCCGGACTGCCAAGGTCACTGATATAAGCTCGATCTTAGAGCTCTCAGAGCAGATAAATCGTCAACATCATCTTGGTGCTCCAATGGTATTTGCGCCACCTTCGTTGGGTTTTACCGACAGTGAAGAGTACTGGTTAGGGTTGATGATCGATCCTGTAGGGGCTTTCTTCGTTGCCGTTGATGAGCAACAAGTGGTCGGCTTCTTAGCCGGGAAGGTGACACAGAACAAAGGGGTGAGCTTTATTCAGCCGCATAAGGTGGCAAGAGTGAATACGATTGTGGTTAACGATCAAGTTCAAAGCCAAGGTGTCGGTCGAGCTTTAATGAAGTCATTCAATCAGTGGGCTCAAGCTAGCGGTGCTATCGAGCTTAGGTTAGAAGTGATGGAGTTCAACCAACAAGCTCAGGGTTTTTATGAGTCGTTAGGGATGGAAACTCAATCTCGAACCATGTCCATGCGTTTTGAGGAGATTTAAGGGTGCGTTTGATTTGGCCTTTATCGTTGTGTTTACTCTTTTCTACTTCGCTCGCTTATGCGGAGAAGCTCGTCGTTGAGAAAATTGTGTCTGATGCGACCGCTATCGAAACCATTGTATTTGAGTCAGCACCTTCCCATTCTAATCGCACACCTACGTCATCGGTCACCTCGAATTCGAAGCATGTCATTGTTATGGACGATGCTCTTGAAGGGGACTCTCAACAAAAGGTCGCCCAGCTTTCTCAACGTTCTTCACTAGATCCCTCTCAAAACTCTTCATTAGGTCAACCTCAAAGTTCCTCTCAAGAGTTTTACACTCTACCTGACGCGTCTTCTGGCATAGACCCGTTATTGCAAGTGGTCACCTTAGTTAAAGTCGACAAATCTAAACGTAGAATGTATCTGCTCAAAGGGGAGGAAGTGGTTCAGGAATTTCGTATTGCGCTAGGTAAACAACCGAAAGGGCATAAGCGCTTTGAAGGGGACAATCGAACGCCAGAAGGGCAATACCAGCTCGACTATGTTATGGAAGAATCAGACTTCTACCGCTCGGTGCATATCAACTACCCGCGATCATCAGATATGCAGTGGGCACAAAAAAATGATGTTGATCCTGGGGGCAATATCAAGATCCACGGAATCAAGAATGGTGAGCGTCGTTCACCTAGTTTTATACAAAGCTTCGATTGGACGGATGGTTGCATTGCCTTAACCAATCAAGATATGGATGCGTTTATTGAGCTAGTCAAAATGGGCACTCCTATCCATATCGAATGGTAGTTGTCGGTACCCAATTTCCCTAAACAACTCTCGAAAACAACTATCAAAAACACTTGCCGAAATCAGCGCTAGAGCCAGTTACAGTAAGACTCGACCTGCACTGAAGATAGCAATCACAATGAGCAGTGCAATCGTGACTGGCTTGAACTTCGCCCCACCAAACCTCTCAAACAATTTTGAACCGACATAGCCGCCAAACATGCTGCTTGGTAAGAGTGCTAGAGTAAGCCAGACCACATCACGATCGACTAACCCTGCGATAGAGGCCGTAACAAAGGCGCTAGAATCAGCTAGTACAAAGAACGCAATCAGGCCGGCTCTGGCAATGTGTGGTGCGACAGGACTTGCCAATGCATGCGTGCCAACCGGAGGGCCAGACATTGAAGCTGCGCCATTCATTACCCCCGCAAGGCTGCCTAGAATATAGGGAGCAAATCTAGGTTCGCTTTTGTATTGGAACCCTTTGTAGATCATGATTGCTGACGCAAAAATGAAGGCACTGATGATCAAGATGATCGTGTCTTGGCTAACGGATTTGAGTAACAGCAAGCCGACGGGCGTGAAGGCCAAACAAGGGATAAATACCTTTGAAACCCATCGCCAATTTACGTGATGTTTAACCTTCGGCAGCAATTGGATATTGCCTAACAGGTCGATCAGCATGAAAACAGGAACCAGTTCGATAACAGGCACGAATAACGCACTCAATGGCAATGCCACTAAGGTGAAGCCAAAACCTGAGAAGCCACGAACAATAGCGGCGAAAATGAAGATTGCACCCAAAATTGGGAAGGTTGGACTAAAAATGAGATCCATAAATTAAGTAACCAATGAAGCTGTCTAATAAGGCGAGCTAGTGAAACCAAGTGAGTAGCGGAATGTACTCCTACTCACTTGTGTTTACTACCTAATTTTCAGGTTTTTCAGGGTTAATTTTAAAGTCTCTCGGGGGTATTTTTGCGGTATTTACGAGGTCAATTTATAGGGTTGAATTGATTCGGAAAATCAGTAAATACAGCATCTACTTTTGAGATAAGCTTGAAGTGAGACGGATCATTGACGGTGTAGCACCATGCTTGAATGTTCGCTTTGTTGAGAGTGTCAAGATCGATCTGATCAACGTGTTCATAGTTCATGTGACAGCTGAACGCTTTGACCTCATTGATGAGCATAAGATCATCTTGAGTCAGTTGCTCTGTGATTACTCCCACTCGATATCTCGGTAAATGACGAGCCATTTCAGCAACCACCTTATGGCTGAAGCTCGAAAGTAAGACCTTATCGGTGTCTAGATTTGAGCGAATCAACTCGTCGTGCAGCAAATCAACGACATAAGGGGCTTGATGTCGGCTGTCGACTTTGATTTCGAGGTTGACGCTAAGATCATGCTGCTCAACAAGTGCGAGTAACTCTTCCAACGTCAGTATTTTTTCTCCAGCGAACTGCTCAGACTTCCAACGGCCAAAATCGAGCTGACGCAGTTCAGCAAGGGTGTGTTCATCAACTCGACCCTTGCCATCGCTGCAGCGCTCAAGCGTGTGATCGTGACAAACGACCAGTTGGTCATCCTGAGTGGGCTGAATATCAACTTCAATCCATTTCAAGCCGAGTTTAGCCGCTTGTTCAATGCTTGCTTTGGTATTTTCTGGGTGAGTACCTGCAACACCCCGATGACCTACGATGATAGACGACATAATTAATCCTTCTTAAAGACGCACCGTAAAAACGCATTAAATATCAGTGTACTCGATTAAGCTAGAGCCGTCGTTAAGCTTGTCGCATCTTCGTGTGACTCCTGTGAGGTGAAGTTATTTGGGTGAATGCGTTTGCCAAGATTGTCAAAAATATGCAGGTTGGATTTATCAATGCTTAATCCGAGCGGTAGTACTTGGCATAGTGTCGTTTCTGGCGTGACGGCGATAAAGGGTTGGTCGTTCACAAGGCCATGAACCAATTGATTCGGCCCCAATGGCTCAACCACACTGATACGCAGTTCGAGAGGCAAGGTGTTCATTTTTAATTCGGAACAAACCTCAGAGTGTTCAGGGCGTATGCCAAGCGTGATTGTCGCGTTCTTAACGTGCGCGTACTCTGGCAGATACATTTGTTGATCGCCGATTTCAAGATAGCCATCATCGAGCGTGGCAGTTAAGAAGTTCATCGCGGGGCTGCCAATGAAGCTTGCCACAAAGGTACTGGCAGGCTGGTGGTAAACTTCTCTTGGTGTGCCGACTTGTTCTATCTGACCTTTGTTGAGAACCACGATTCTATCTGCCAGTGTCATGGCTTCGACTTGGTCATGAGTCACGTAAACACTGGTTACGCCTAGCTCGCGTTGTAGCTTTTTGATTTCTAATCTCATGTGAGCGCGCAATGAGGCATCTAGGTTAGACAAAGGCTCATCAAACAAGAACAGTTGAGGGTCGCGAACGATCGCTCGCCCCATAGCAACACGCTGACGTTGACCACCAGAAAGTTTGGCTGGCTTGCGGTCTAGGTATTCTTCGATTTTCAGCGTTTTGGCAACTCTCTCAATTTTCTCTTCAATAAGGTGCTGACTGACTCCTCGATTCTTTAAGCCATAAGCTAGGTTTTTGTACACCGTCATGTGAGGGTAGAGCGCATAATTTTGAAAGACCATCGCGATATCACGCAGGGCAGGTTTCTCTGTATCAACCCGACGGCCACCTAAGTGAATCTCGCCACCAGAGATGCTTTCCAAACCCGCAATGGATCGCAAAATAGAAGACTTGCCACAACCAGAAGGACCCACCAAAACAAGGAACTCACCTTCATCGATATCAAGCGAGACTCCTTTGACGGCTTGATGGCCGTTTTCATACGTCTTGACCAAGTTTTTGATACCCAACATGGTGGCAGCTTTACGCGTACGATCGTGAGTGGCTTGGTTGTGCGCTAGCGTCTGCTTTAAGTTTGGCATCGAGGTGTCCTCTGTATTTTTGTGGATAGTTTGGTGAGAAGGCAGCTGAGACGTCTTGTACTCATCAAGTGATTGAATGCGGTTATTGTTCATTTGAGTTGTGTCGTTATTATTTTTCACTTTCTACTAGCCCTTTTACAAACCAACGCTGAAATACAACCACCACTAAAACGGGTGGCAACATGGCTAAAATCACCATGGCGAAAGCATAGTCATAGCGCGGTAAACTGGTTTCATTGATGTTGTTGAGTACTTGTTTTATGCCCATCACGATGGTGTTGTAGCCTTCATCGGTAGTCATCATGATCGGCCATAAGTATTGGTTCCAACCCACAACAAACATGATGATGAAGATCGCGGCGATCATGGTTTTAGATAGAGGCAGCAAGATATCGACAAAGAATCGAAATGGACCTGCGTTATCTAACTGTGCGGCTTCTAACAATTCATCGGGGATGGTTTTGAAGAACTGTCTAAAAAAGAAGGTCGCGGTGGCTGATGCGATCAAAGGTAGAATCAACCCTGTGTAGCTATTAAGAAGCCCAAGCCCTGCGACAACTTCATAGGAAGGGATAATACGAACTTCTAATGGCAGTAGCAGCGTTACGAAGATCAACCAAAACCACGCCGTGGCGTAAGGCAGTCGAAAGTAGACCAAAGCATACGCCGCCATCATCGAAATGATGATCTTACCGATCGCAAAACCTAGGCCCATGATCATTGAGTTGGCGATCATTTTACTGGCGGTGACTTCGCCACTGAAGCCCATACTTTTGTTCCAAGCTTCGCTATAAATAGCCGTAAAGTTATCGCCCGGTAGCCATTGCAGACCTTCGCTGACAATGGTGTTTGGATTGTGGGTTGAACTGGCAAAGATTAGCCAGATAGGGACTAACATAAACAGCATCCCAGCAATTAAAATTAGGTGGTCAGAGACCTTATTACTTTTCATAAATAACTCCTGTCGCGTTAAAACCTAGCTGTCGTGGGCTAGTAATGAACACGCTTTTCTACAACGCGAAACTGGATAAATGTAAGAGTGAGGACCAGTAGTAACAACACAACAGACTGTGCAGAGCTGCCGCCTAAATCTGCGCCAACAAAGCCATCTCGATACACCTTGTAGACTAACGACGTTGTGCCTCCGCCCGGACCGCCATTGGTCATGGTGTCTATCACGCCAAAGGTTTCAAAGAAGGAGTAGGTGAGGTTGATGACCAACAGAAAGAAGCCAGTAGGGGCCAGTAGTGGGAAAGTGATGGTCCAGAAACGTTTCGAGTCACTGATACAATCCAACATCGCTGCTTCTTTTACGGCGTAAGAGATCGATTGAAGCCCAGCCAGAAAGTAGATGAAATTCACCGAAACTTGTTTCCACACGGACACCAAAATCAGAGCAAACGTGGCATCAACAGGGTCGGTTTGGAAGCTGAAGTCCCAACCCACAACGGCAAATATTTCGGTAAACACGCCAATGTGTGGGTTAAACAAGAAAGCACCGATAACGCCTGCTATCGCGGGCGCAACCGCATAAACCCAAGTGAGGGTGACTTTGTATACGCCTTGTCCGTGAATGATGTTGTCGGCTTTCACGGCAAGCAGCAGAGCCAAGGCAAGTGATAAGAAAGAGACCACAATCGCGAACATCAAAGTAAAGCCAATCGAGTTCAGGTACTCGCTCGATTCGAATAGCATTTGGTAATTCTCAAACCAGACGAATATAGATGAGGTGCCCCAAGGGTCTTCCAGCATAAATGAAAGGTAAACCGCCTTTGCTGCTGGGTAGATAAAGAAAACGGCAATGATGAGGATCTGAGGCGCCAAAAATAGGTAAGGCAGCGGAGAGTGAAAGAATTGCTGACGTCGTTCCACAGGGTAATCCCTAAAAATAGTTACAGTAGCCACTATTAGATTAGTGACCGTTACCACTAGCGCGATATCAAGGCATGCATCCAGTTGAGTTATCGTTGTTGGAGCAAGAAATGGCGCTAATGAAGAACCTCCTCACGCCTTGCCATTACGTTTTTAATAACGCAGTGACAAGTGGTGAGGAGCAATGAACGGCTTTTGGTGTGTTAAGCCTTCAGTTCAGTTATCTGCTCTAGCTAAAAAGCAGAATTAGTTCATGGTGCGAGCGAAGCGTTTCAGTAGTTTGCTGCTCTCATCTTCGACTTTATCTAGGCTGTTCTCGACACTAGAGCGGCCTGCGAAGATGTTATCGAACTCACGGTGCATCACTTCACGGATCTGCGGGTAATAACCTAAGCGGTAGCCCTTAGTCCACTCGCCCGATTTCAGGCTAAGCTGCTTTACGCCCACTTCCGCGTCTGGCTGGTCTTTGTAGTAACCAGACTCTTTCGCTAGTTCATATGCAGCGGTCGTTACAGGTACATAGCCAGTGGTTTTGTGCCAGTAAACCTGAGTTTCAGGTTTAGTCAGGTAATCAAAGAACGCAGCCACACCTTTGTCTTGTTGTTGGCCATGGCCATTCAATGCAAACAGAGCGGCACCACCAATGAAGGTTAAGCCAGCATCTGAGTTAATCGATTTCCAGTAAGGAAGGTAAGTTGTGCCTAGCTCGAAAGGTGCGCGGTTACGTAAGCCACCGAATGAACCTGAAGAACCCATCCACATTGCCACTTCTTGACGCTCGAAAGGCGTTTGGTTTGCATCCCAGTCGCTGCCGTAATACTTGTAGTAACCTAGATCTGACCACTCTTTCATCTTGCTAACGTGCATCATCATATCTTTAGTGTTGAACATGATTTTAGTGGATAGGCCGTCGTAGCCGTTGTTCTGGTCAGAGACTGGTAGATTGTGGCGAGACTTAAAGTTCTCAAACATGATCCACGGCGTTAGAGATTGAGAAAACGCGATGTGCCCTTCTGCTTTCAACTTCTTGGCTACCACTTCTAACTCTTCATAAGTTTTAGGCGCTTTGGCACCCACTTCTGAGAGAAGGTCTTTGTTGTAGTAAAGAACCGGTGTCGAACTGTTGAAAGGCATACCAACCATTTTGCCTTGGTTGTCGGCATAGAAGTTACGAACGCCCGCCAGGTAATCATTCGAATTAAAGCTGTAGCCCGACTCAACCAGAATATCCTGTACTGGTTTCGCCACGCCTTTAGCGTTCATGATGGTTGCAGCACCGGCATCGAAGACTTGTAGAATGTTAGGAGCTTCGCCTGCTCGATATGCTGCGATACCCGCAGTTAAGGTCTCTGTGTATGAACCTTTATAGATTGGCGTGATCTTGTAATCATCTTGTGACGCATTAAAGTCAGTCGCAATCTTATTGACGGTTTCTCCAAGTTGGCCGCCCATTGCGTGCCACCAAGTGACTTGAGTCGTTGCGAGCGCGGGCATTGCTGCTGTTGCCGAAAGAACGCCTGCCAAAATTAGCTTATTCATCTTCTTTTCCTTTTGGATGAAATCTATGTAGAGGTATTGAATTAGAGTATTAACGAGACGGTAGGGGTGTCGTTTGAAGCTATCTTGAACAGGCCATATTTCACTTACGTGGCTAAACTGTTTCAGTGATATGAAAGATTCGTTTCGATTTTATTTAAGAGAAAAGTTATTGATGGTTTTGATGTTGAACATGTTCGGTTTTTAAGACGTTTTATTGGACAACTGTTGTTCAATAAAAAAGCCTCTCGATGGAGAGGCTTAGAAGAAGGTTCGATGTGGATACAGTTTTAGTGCGCGATATCCAATTGGTTGTCTTTCACGCCGTTAATTCGGAACCAACCAGCGATACTGAATCGCTCTGTGTTGGTTGGCAGTACCTCGTGTGGGAACTGTTCAGACAAGAATACCAACAGTCGACCACCCTTTGGTGGAATGGTCGCGATGTGATTGTCTTTCAGATCGTAAACCACGAGCTCCCCTGCGTCTTCCTCAGACCATTCGTCATTCATATAGAACACGGTGGTTAGGCGGCGGTTTTCATTGCCTTTAAAGCAGTCTAAGTGCTTCTGATAAAAGTCACCTTTTTCGTATTTAGCAAAGTGCGCTTCGTACTCGAACAGACCTAAAAAGAACGCTTGGTTTGCCTCTAAACGAATTTGTTCCATTTTGTCTAGGAACAGAGATGCTGGTTCGCCCATATCACGGCGTACCCACTGAATTTTGTCACTACGAATCGTTGCTTCTCGTGCTACTTCATCATTACGGCCGATCCTAGCCTTTTTCCAGTTCTCTGGAATGCAATCCCTCAATGCCACCACTTCTTCTTGAGTTAAGAAGTCATCCCAAACGAAATAACCTTGGGTAGAAAGAGCATCAATTAATTGGTTCATGTATAGCACTCAGACAATAAAATAGAGGCGCATATATAGTCCGAATAACTTAGGTCAACAAATCACGTATTTTGTCGTTACGATAAATGGTGCTGAGCGCTTAAAGCGTAAGGCTTGTTGAGCAAGGTTTTCGGTAATGTGAGCATTCGATAATGCTGAAAAATATCGGATTAAATTGATGCTCATCTTTGGAATCTGTTCCCGTTGCACTGAGTTGAGTTGAGTTGAGTTGAGTTGAGTTGAGTTGAGTTGAGTTGAGTTGAGTTGGATTTGAGTAATTTAGTGGATACCAATGGAAATCTTTATTCGAGCTTTCTATTCGGTTTAGGTTGTTTTTAACAAAATGATCACAATTGATGGTGAGTTTGCTATGGTATAGGTCTGACCAGTTGTTTTATCACAAGGAGTGGGTTTGCAACTGCATACCATTAAAGGTTATATCCAAGACATGTATCTCGTAGAGTACCCTGATAGGTTGCTGTTGCTTGATGGTGCATGTCGAGCTGACATCCCGCATTTGAAGGCTTTCATCGAAACAGAGCTTATGCGTGATTTTGCTGATCTACATACGGTTGTGGTTACGCACATGCATCCAGATCATGCAGGGGCAGCACACAAGCTCAGAAAGCTGACGAATTGTCATTTGGTGGCAGCAAACCGAGATAAGGATTGGTATCACGGCATTGATGGTATCTTGATGCATTTGACCGATTTGGCATTAGCACGGTGGATGGCGAATCGATTGGGCAGGCCCAAAGCAAACCTGTGGTATTCAAGAAAGTTGAAGCCGGACTACAAGCTGTCGGATGGTGACAGCATTCCGGGTTTTGATGATTGGTTGGTTCTGGAAACTCCGGGCCATACCGACAGAGACCTTTCCGTCTATTGCCCATCACACAGTGTTGCCTATGTGGCGGATTTAATGGTTGAGGTCAAAAAAAAGCTGATACCGCCTTTCCCAATTTTTCATCCCAATAAGTACCGAGAGTCGGTATCTCGTATCTATGACATGCAGCTCGACACCTTGCTGGTGGCGCATGGGGGACAAGTGAATTTGAGTGAGCAAGCCTTTGAACATCTGCTTGTGAGTGCACCAAGAAGGCCAGTGACACATTGGCGAGTGACTAAAATCAAACTCAAAGGATTGCTAAAATCTGTTTGGCGATTTGGGTTTAAAGATAAAAAGAATCGCCATAAATAATAAAGGCCAGTCTCAAAGACTTAATGCCGTTCGGATAAGCATTACTGCTTGAACCTAAACGGATATTTGGCTGGAACAAATAGGACTGAACGTGGAAACGTTCGGTCCTTTCTTTTATCTGGAAGAATGAAGTGACTCAGACTTTCTCTCATCCTTTTAAGTTTGACTGGTAGGGTTCCGTCTGGACTTAAAGCTAACCAACGTAACTGAGCATCTATAAGGTTAATTGCAGCAGTAAAGCTTACCCTAGTCGCTCGAACCCCGGCTTCTGAAGCTATCTTAACCATCTCTAATCGTACTAAGTTATAGGCAAGTAATACGCCCCAAAGCTCTTGCTTCACACCGGCAGAAAAACGACTTCGTAAAGTGACGTGACTTTGCAGTTGAGTCTGTTTAATTTCACCATAACCCTCTTCAATCTCCCAGCGTTGCCAATAAACACGCAGCAGGCTTTCTAGCGAGTATTTGCTAGGGTCTGTAAGTGAAGTAATAAAACCTTTTATCTCACCTTTTGGCTCTTGATATAGGACTAATCTGGCTTCCCAACGTGCGGGTAAATTCGGATTCTGCCGTTGAGCTTGAGGAGAGATAGGCATTGAAATGAGCATGTCGTTTTCCGCATATTTCTCCAACACTTCATAGCGTAGTTTACGTTTTGCAGGCATTAACCAGTGAGTATTTTCCGCACTCTCTTGCCACGACAACAAAAGGTCTGCCGAGAAATAACAACGATTAAGTAAGGTCAATGAGTGTGCGGGGATATCATTGAATAGGCGCTTAGCCAAGGTCGTTTCACCGACATGACAACCATCAAAAGCCGCCCCCATAATCATTCGTGTTTCTGTTGACATCAAAGCGACTAAACGAAGTTGAGGGTAAGGTTTCAATTTTTTAGAGATGAACCCAAATTCTTCAGCGTTCTCTGGGGAATCTTGATATCTAAATGTTGTTCCATCCACAGCAAGTACATTAAGTTCTAAGTCTCTGTCTTGTTGAAGGATATCTCCGTGCCAAGCCTTCACCGTTGTGTTAACTAGAGCTGCTAATGGGCTCTCATCTAGACGTCGACGTGAATCAGTTAGGACACTAAGTGCGACACGAGACCAACTATCTTCAGGTTTAGGCTGAAGCGCAATGTCTAATGAACTACATACCTCTTTGATAGACATGTTGCGTTGCAACCCCATCCAAATAACTAACCAGACAGCTTGCTGCGCGGGAAGTCGGCGTCGTCTTATGCTCGCTTTATTTGTTTCAAGAAGAGCTTGTTCTATCCACTCAATCTGAATAGCGTCGACGACAGATTCATAATTATCGGCATCTTCAATGGTCTCGTGTGCCATTGCTAATTCTTGTTCAAGCATAAAAAATCCCCATCAACATTGTTGATGAGGATTATCTTCTAACTGCAGGATCGTTCAAGTCTTCTTAAACGATCGGCATTATAGCGTAATGCTAGGTGTTTCTAAGCCGTTTGGTACTCATTGCGGTACCTTATTTTGTTTTCGCCAACTAACCGCTGTTTATCTGGTTTAGTTAAATTATTTTAGTCTTTTTACCACTAAAGTGGTAGTTAAAAATATTTGTTATTCAGCTCATTTTTACTCTTGAATAAAGTATAGATCCTTCGCGTAGATATTTCCTTTCGGATTATTGTTAGGGAAGCCTTTGAGAGTATTTCGCACTAATCGGGTGTGATTGTAATGATATAAAGGCATAACTGCTGCAGATTCGTTAAGTAGCGATTCAGCATGCTGGTAGAAAGTAAAGCGTTTAGACTGATCTTCCGTTTTACTTGCTTGCTGTAAGAGCTCATCGTAATCGGGATTGCAGTAGCCACTTTCGTTTGCCGTGTGACCACAAGTGAACGCCTCTAACAGTGCAGAAGGCTCTGGGTAGTCTCCAAATGCCCATGAGCGTGCAACTTGATAGTCACCAGCGCCTTTTGCCGCAACATACGCTTTCCACTCCATGTTTTCCAATTTTACCTTCACACCCAGCGGCTTCCACATCGATGAAATCGCTATTGCTATCTTTTTGTGATTTTCACTGGTGTTATAAGTCAGTGTGAATTTGAGTGGCTTGCTCTCGTTGTATCCAGCGTCAGCAAGTAGTGTTTTGGCTTTTGTTAAACGCTGCGTGCTGTCTAAAGAATTGAATTCGGATAAAGGTGCTGTGTAGTCAGGAATATTATTCGGCGTCACGCTGTATGCTTCTGGCTCACCTTGACCTGTAACTTTCTCTACCAGAATCTCACGATTGACGGCCATGCTCAGTGCTTGGCGTACTCTTACGTCATCAAACGGTGCTTGACGAGTATTGAATGAATAGACGTAAGAACCCAATAGAGCTTGCGCTTTGATCTGTTCAGGGCTTTCTTGGATTAATTTCTGGTAGTACTCAAGCTGAACGCGATTGGTCATATCAATTTCACCCGCTTGATAACGGATAAGCTCAGCATTTTGAGATGATAAGCCTAAATAGGTCACCTTGTTGATGACTGTCGACGTGTCATCCCAATAGTTTGGGTTTCTCTCGACTTCAACGTATTCGTTAGGCACCCATTTACTCAAAGTGTAAGCACCGTTGGTCGCGATATTTTCTGCGCGAGTCCATTGGTCACCTTTCTCTTGAACCAACTTAGCAGGCAAAGGGAAAAAGGTCTTGATGCCCATTAAACTCATAAAGTAGGGCGTAGGTTTTGAAAGTGAAATCTCAACCGTGCGCTTATCTAATGCTTTGATGCCAAGCTCAGAGGGAGCTTTGTCTCCTGATAGAATCTCGCTAGCGTTCACGATATTAGCCGTCGAAAAAACAAAACCTGTGTTGTTACCTGTTTTAGGAGACACAGCGCGCTGCCAACCAAAGACAAAATCGGATGCTGTGACTGCCTCACCATTCGACCACTTGAGGTTGTCTTTCAATACAAACGTCACGGTTTTGCCGTCTTTGCTGATAGACCACTCTTTGGCTTGCCCTGGGATGATTTGCCCGTCACTGTCCTCAATCACAAAGCCTTCAAACATATCATTGACGATAATGTCACCGGGCATACCTGAGTTTACGAAGCTTGGGTCTAGTGTGTTGGGCTCTGCGCCATTACCACGCACAAAATGTTGTTCCTCAGCTAATAGTTCTTCAGCTAATGGCACATCAGCAGGAACAGTGGCAGCAAAGCTTGAAGCAGATGACAAAGCAAGCAGAGACGAGATGATCACAGGGATCGTTGGTTGAGTCATTGTAATTCCTTTTACAACTTAAACGGTACTCAATGCATTAAACCTGAGTCGGTAACATGTTGCAACCACAATGAACGCGTATTAAAAGCATTTGAAAGGCTTGTGAATAAAACAACAGTGCCTACTTCGGGAGTAGGCACTGTGAGAAAAGTGGGTTTGAATATTTACCCTAATGTGAGCGTTGGGTAATGCGTTTAGCCTTGTTGAGGGAGAGGTGCCTCAAGCCTTGGTTTTCTTTTGATTTGAGCAAGGATGACACCGGAAATTACCATCACACCACCAATGATGTGGAACTGGTTAATCTCTTCGCCAAGCCATGTCGCGGCTAATACGATCGCAACAACCGGAAGCAAGTTCATGAACATCGCGCTTGAGTCTGCACCAATCGTGTCAATCGCCTTCACCCACATCCAAGGCGCTAAAATTGAAGCGGCAACCGCTGCGTAAGCTATCAATGGGAGCGCTTGTTGCGGTGGTAAAAGTTGTTCGCTGGTAAGCCAAAGTGGCGTAAGCATCGCGACAGCAAACAGACCCTGAATGTAAATCACCACCCAGCTACTGATTGGCATTTTCCAGCGTTTCAATAGCACACAGTAAGAAGCATAAACAAAGGCTGCAATTAGCATATAGCCATCGCCTTGAGTCAATTCTTGATGCATGAAGAATAACGGATCGCCTTTACCTAACATCAGAGCTAAGCCTGACAGTGACAACACACCGCCAACAATACTCAAACTAGAAATGGACTTGTGCAATAAGGGAACGCTTAGAAACACACTGATCAACGGGACTAAAGACGTGATCAATGCCATGTTGGAAGCGGTTGTGGTTAAGCCGGCGTAGTAACCTAGAGATTGGTTCAACACCATGCCCAAAAAGCCGAGGAACGCTAATTTCGATAGGTTTGGCTTAATGACAGCCCACTGCTTCATCACCGGGCGAATACAGAAAGGCGTGAGAATTAACATCGCAAAAAACCAACGGTAAAAACTCATCGCGCTAGGTTCTATGGTGCTTGCAGCAAGCTTGTTGACGATTGCATTGGCGCCCCAGATACAGACTGTAAAAAATGGTAAGAGATAATGCATGTGAATTCCGTCGCAAATGAGTTGATGCGGCTAGTTTGACAGGTCGTTATACTTACAAGTATCTTTAGAAAGACATCAGGCGCGATAGGAAGACAAGTTTGAAAAAACAGTCCAGAAACCTTCATCCATCCTTATCAATTGATAAGGCACCATCCAACGTATTTATGAATTTTGAAGCGTTTCTTTCGAACACTGAAACCCGAGTTCATAGCCACTCATGGGGACAGGTTCAATTGATCAGTGGCGGTATATTAGAGATGGAAGCGGAAAGCACCCGATTTCTAGCGCCGCCACATTTAGCGATTTGGGTACCAGCCGGGGTGATGCATTGCAGTTACAACCGTAAGCCTTTGGACTACTGTTCGCTAAATATCGCCCCAGAGCTAACGCAACATCTGCCAGATAAAACCAGCCTTATAAAGATCACGCCGATTGTGTCTTCTATCATCGATGATTTTCGCGATCGTGGAATCAATGTTGCGGAAACAGAACAAGATCAAAGACTTGTTCAGGTACTGCTTGACCAACTTGCGCAGCGTGAGGTTGAACATCACTTCTTACCTTCGACTGACAATAAGTACCTCGCGCCTATATTGGCTTCTGTTGAAGAAAACCCAACCGACGAAGTGACACTGAAAGATTGGGCTGAACGTGTCCACACCACGGAAAGAACCCTTTCTCGCCACTGCCAGACGGAGCTTGGAATGAGCTTTACAGAGTGGCGATTGCGTGTCCGCTATCTGTACTCGATGGACTTGTTAAGAAACGGCCAATCGGTCAAAGAGGTCGCTCTTACATTGGGTTATAACCAAGCCAGCCCATTTATCACCATGTTCAAACGTTACGCGAACCAAACGCCAGAACAGTATAAGAACCGATTGTTGTAGCTAGCTCGTGTTCCCAAAAGAACGGATGTTTTCACTAGTTAGTGAGTAGAGAGAACATAAGTAAATAGATACACCATAAGTGAATACGTGCCGTAGGAGCTTATGGAATCGCCCCTAATAGCCTGTATATTTCGTTATGTTGTTCGGTGACATCCTCATAGTGTTGGTTCAATAGAGCACTGTTGCTGCCGACCTTGAACAGTATGTACGTTTCTCCATCGACCTCGAACCAATTGAAGGTTCCATGCTGGTTATACGTGGTCATTGTTTTGTTTATCCTCATGAAATATACATCAGCAGCGCAAGACATGCAGACGTACATAAGCCAAAGAAAGAAAAGAAAAACCACGAGCCTAATACTGTTTTTTCTTTTCCTACCTCTTCATTACTTTGCTGCCAACCAAGTTCACGAACCTGATCCTTAGTAAGGTTGAAGTCGAGTTTCTCTATGTATCTGTTGAGTTCGTCATTATGTACTGAGCTATTCATGTTCTATCTCCCCTAAGCATTTGATTGGTATTTTAGGGGAGCTCAGTGTTTGGTTAAATTAGATATTTTGTAACAAGCGTTTAGATAAATAGAACATGATGAATAGCAAAAAGCCTCCGTCGTGGAGGCTTTGGTTAAAAGTGGTTTAGTCCATGGCTATCGCTATGTTTAAGCCTAAAAACTAAGTCTATGTCGAGGCTTGCTATGGAAGCATAAACCGTGTTTTCGATTCGTCTTCCGAAGCTGGAAGTTGGAGAGCATTTCTTGCACTCAACTGATAATAAGTATCTCGTGCTAATATTGCTTCTGTTGAAGGAAGCGCAACCGATGACATTATATTGAGATATTGAGTTGAACATGTCTACACTACGGTAGGCATCCTTTATCGCCATTACCAAAATGAGCTTTACAGATTAATGATTACGAATGCTTGAACTGCACTTGTTAAGAAGCGGCCAATTGGTCTCTCTTACATTGGGTTATAAATAAGCAAGTCCTTTTATCAAAATATTCAAGCGTCACGCGAAAAAATACCAGAACAGTATAAAAATCGCTTGTTGTGATTATTCATTTAAGTAAACTTTTTTTTGGGAACCTTTAAAGGCTGATCGACAAAAATAACTGAGATTAACCTTAACTCTCGTTGAACCTGATTAAAGTCGGAAATGCGGAAGAAACTCTACTTTGATATAGTAACCTTTTAATATCGATCCATTGTATAAATACAAAACTGAACATTAATTAAATTTGTTCCTTGTGAAATAATCACTTAGAAAGTCAATGATAGCTCTGACTATCGGTGACAAGTGTTTTCGTGAAGGATACAAGACGAAAATATCCAAATCTTGCAGTGCCCAACCTGGCAAGATTTGAACCAACTGGCCATTATCTATAAAAGGTTGAATTAGATAAATCGGTTGAAAAGACACGCCAGCACCATGTATGCAAGCTTGAGTTAAAGAAGTTGCTTCATTAGTTATCAGTCGACAGTTAACGTTTATAACTTTCTTCAAATCGTCTTTGTACAGTGTCCATGTGTTAGTTTCGATGTTTTTATGTCCCAAGCACTGATGATGAACTAAGTCTTCAGGTGAATTAATAGGTTGGTTTTTGTTTAAATAATGCGGACTAGCAACTAATATTGACCGGCACTTCGCTATAGGTTTTCCCAACAAATATGGCGGTGGGGACTTAGCTATACGAATAGCCAAGTCAATACGGTTATTGATTAAGTCTTGAGGTGAATCGAGCAACTCTACATCTATTTTTACTTTTGTATTTAATGACATGAATTCACTGATTGCAGGCATTAATTGAGAGTGACCAAATGACATACTTGTCGCGACACGAACTGTTCCTTGCAGTTCCGCTTTGGGCTTAAACTGGTCAATCATCCTCTCAGTATCATCAACCCAGCGTTTGAGATCTTCTAGGCATTCAACTCCCACGTTGGTTAGAGAAACTTTTCTAGTCGTTCGATGAAATAAACGAGCTTCAAACCACTCTTCCATTACGGCTATACAGCGTGTGACCATAGCTCTTGACATAGTCAAACGATCAGCTGTTGCGCTAAAGCTCCCTGTGTGGGCTACATCGATAAAAACTTTAGCTGCGACTATTTTGTCCATATTTTTGTACGTTTTATGAATTAATGATGCTCATTATTGCGGATATTTCATAGAGCGGCAATACGCTATGATACATACACTGTTTTTTGAGGAGTGAGAGAGTATGATTAAAATGAGTATTTTAATGTTATTATTGATAAGTTCTAGTTTATATGCAGGTCAGGGCCTCGAAGAGAGAAATAAATCGATAGTAATTTCTTTTTATAACGATGTTTTATTTGGTAGGGATTCTGAAGCGGTTGATAAATATATCGGTGACGAGTATATACAGCATAATCCAAGTATTCCTGATGGTAAAAATGCGCTAAAAAATTTCATTAATAATGTCCCAAGCACAACTCCGGGCGAAATTGTACGCGTTTTAGCTGATGGGGATTTAGTCGCATTACACGTCAAACGCTTTTCTCCTGGAGGTGATGAGAATAGGGTCATAGTAGATATTTTTAAAGTTGAAAACTCAATGATAGTAGAGCATTGGGATGTTATTCAGGCTATGCCCGATCATTCAATAAATGGTCATACTATGTATTAGTATACTCTTTTATTTTATGTGATTTAATGTGGGGTTAATTAAACAAGTGTTGTTTAAATAGCGAAGATTCAACTTTAAAGGATTAAGTTATGATTTTTTTGAAAATACTGATTTGTACAGTGATGAAATTTCTAGTGATAGAATTTCATGGGAGGTTAACTGTAATGAAAAATAAAATAAATTTATATGTCTTATTAGGTGGTGCTCGCCATAAAGTTAGCTATTTTTTGCGTCCTGTTATTGGGTGCTGACGGATCCCCTCATAATTTCCCTAGTCCTGCGTTGTGTGTGAGCCTTTGATATTCGAACATTCCCCATTGATATTGGGATTCATTAATTTGATATCGCCGATGATTTCGTACCTCTCTCCCTAGACGAGGTATGGATAGAACTCGGCGGTGTTTAATGCTGTTGGCTTGGAAGTCAAAATGCCATTTGGCTTGTACTGCAATTAGGCCATTCCACCACATCAAGATTTCAGCGAGCAACGCAATAAGAAGCAGGATATCTAATCGCTTAGTACAGCGAGTTCTGTTGTGACGAAGTGCGATCCCATAGGCGGTACTCTTTAGATCGCGGAAGGCTTCTTCTATCTGCATACGCTTGGCGTACAGATTGGTAATTTGTACTTCATTTAAGATATGTCGAGGGACATTAGTCGCGAGTAGCCACGGCTCCTTTGCACTGCGTTGATAGAGATGTGTAGCGGAGTGTTTTTGGCTGGTTCTACTATGGCGCTGGGCTTTTCGGCCTTTTTCTAATCCCTTATAAACATAGGCTTCACAAGATATCGGTGATCTCTTTGCTAATAAGCAGTTGCCAAGATATTTGGGTTTATGGACAGCGTTTGGATAAAAGGTTTTATTTGAGACCCAAGGTTTTTGAGGTTGTTTGATTGATACTTCACCTCGGACACGACCTAACCAAAACCAACCTTTCTCCTGAACTTGGCGGAACCAAGTATTTCTAAAACCCGCATCAGAAACGATGATCGGACTGATTTTATTCGGCAAAATACTCTGCAATTTATCGAGGAATGTTTGGTGACTTTTCGGTGAATTGTATTGGCCATACTCAAAAACTTGTTCAAAGATTGTGACGGCTCGACCATCAAGTGCAACGGATGCTCTTAACGTCATATAACGAAGTTGTTCACGAACATCAGACCAATCCACAAGGATCACAGGGCATGGGTTAGCGCCCGTTATTAAGTAGGCATGCCATTTATAAATAAGGTCTTTTTCACGATGTAGTTGGCGATTTCCAAGCAGTCTATCAACGCGTTTGATCGCATGTTTTACCGTGGTATTAGTTTCTAGTTTGCGACCTAGTTTAGTCAGCGTTAAGTCTGAGCCGTCAAGTACACTTTTTGTAGCAAGTATCAGAGAACTAACGCGTTTTTTGTGAATGGAGGGGCATTGGTTTTGTATGGTTTGTTGTAGAATCTGAATGTCGCGCATTATTAACCCACTTGTTCGAAATGTGTGTTCAGCGATATTCATTAGATCAAAGACGGCGATGCGCGTCTACCTCGTTGTTTTTACGCCTGATTATGAGGGGATTCGCAAGTATTGGGTGTTCATAGCTAGTTTCCAAAATGTTACGTATGAATTGTGTTTTGTAGAGTATTAGGGCACTCATTAATGATGGGTCATTAAAACAATAACAAGGATACTTAAAACAATGAAAATGCGTTTAAATCTAAGCCTTTTCCTAATTTCTACAGCTCTTAGTCCAGTTGCGCTAGCTGATATTACATACCCTGATGGCTACTACCTCGAAGTTGAAGGACTCGACGGAAATGCGTTAAAAGATATGCTCGGCGTGATTGCTGCTCGTGGGCAAAAGCAATTAACGTACACTCAAGTTTGGTCTGCATTGAAAGACACCAACGAAGACCCGAACAATCCGAACAACGTGATTCTGTATTACAGCGGCCGTTCACAATCCAAAGACTTTACCTCATCGGGTAACAACGACAAAAATGCTTGGAATCGTGAACACCTTTGGCCTAAATCTTTTGGCTTTAAGCGCAAAGATCAATGGGGCTATATCGATATCCACCACCTACAGCCAACAGATGCCGAGATTAACTCCATCCGTTCAAATAAAGACTTTGATTTTGGCGGTTCGCCATTGAAAAAGTCGCCACTGAACAAAACGGATTACGACAGCTTTGAACCTCGTGATGCAGTGAAAGGTGATACCGCACGTTCAATTTTCTACATGGCTGTGCGCTATGAGGGCAACAACGCAAACATGCCTGACTTGTATCTGGTTGATGATACTTCGAGTACGTCAGGTAAACCTAAAGTTGGAAAGCTATGTACGTTGCTTCAATGGCATAACGCTGACCCAGTAGACAACTGGGAACGTCAACGCCACGAGAAAGCCGTGCAGTGGCAAGGTAACCGCAACCCGTTCATTGATAACCCAAGCTGGGTAAACGATATTTATGGCAGCCGATGTAACGGTTGATTTTATTCTTATTCGTCTGTTAAAAATTAAAGCTTCTCATTTCAGAAATATGCTGTTGGCTTAATACCCAGTCAACTCCATATAGCCAGATCCGGAATGAGAACCTTTAATCATGATTGGCCCCTCCCAATAAGGAACCGACAGCGGCATTTTGGCATTTGGATTGAGTGCCGAGACGGTCAGTTCGATCTGTTGAGTTGGAATTGAAATTTGCCATTCTGTTGGATAATCGCGTCCGTCGATTTCTGTTTGCTTGACGGCGGTTAGGGTTATCTCTTGTTGTGAAATGGCAATGCCAGAACCGTCTTGCTGCATTAATCTTACGTTAGCATAACTGGCTTCGCCTGATGTTGAGTTTCGAAGCTGAAATACCACTAAGCTGGTTTCATCACTCAGCCTTAGCGCAAACCAATCCCAGCCTTGTTGCGAGTCGAGTAAAAACTGCGAGCTCCACTCTCTGTCTATCCAACCTTTGCCAGAAACCTGATGAGTGACTCCATCAATGGTTACCTGGCCCGATACATCAATGAATGGTTGGCTGTAGTAATAGGAAGCCACTTTGCCATCGCTACTTTTAGTGCTGTAGCCTTGTTCGCCTTGCTTTTGATAAGGCGCGTTGCTGGTTAACTTAAGCGAGTAGCCAAATTGACCCGAGTTAGCGACCAATGTAGCTGGGAACAGGTCATCGGTCGTCGACGTCCATTGCCAGTCATCAAGATAGACACGAAATGGTGAAGCGCTTACTCCTGCCAGTTCTACTTGGTTACGTGACCACTTTTCATCGGCGTAGTGTTTGTCTTTGTTCGTGACTGCACTGTGCGCCATGTAGATCTGCTGGCTTTGCCACGTAGTTTCCTTAGTGCCATTGCCACTTTCCTGTGGTGTAGCCGCGAAGCGGAATTGTGTCCATTGTACGCCCAGAGCATTACCATTCTCATCAATCAAGTTTGCGGTTAAATACCACCATTCATGACGAAAATCAGGGTGTGCTTGATGGTCGGCAGGGAAGGTGATCTCCACGCCTTTTACTACTGGTGTGAATTGCTCAGTCTCTTTTTGTGTTTCATTCTCGGTTTGTGTTTCTGCGCCAAGTATCGAACCCATATTTTGAGCTGATGGTTGCGTGGACTCCTCGCATCCTAAAAGGAGCAAGATGCCAAGTGTGAGAGCGAAAACTCTCATTGATCGATTCATCACAACACCTCACTTTGCAAACTGGATACCACGGGTTTACTGACCAAACGCCACAGTGGAATCAAGGTCGCAAACACAGCCACTAAAATGGTGATGGCTGCGATGCTGAGTGCATCACTCCAATTCCATACGTAATTTAAGCTCCAACCAAAGGCGCGCAGGGTGACGATGTCCGTCAATACATAACCGACCATAGCGCCGAGTGGTAAAGCGATAACCAGAGTGAAGGCGACCAGAACTACGATTTGCCCGACCACCATCGCCATCAATTTTCGCTGACTCACACCGAGCGCGTACAACCTTGCAATAGCGGCTTTGCGTGCATCGAGCAACATGAAACAGGCGCAGAACAACCCTATCACCGCCACCATTAAAGTGACGCCATTAAGCGCCCTAGTGATAGCAAAGGTTTGTGAGAAGATATCTAAAGCGATCGATTTGATCTGTGATTGATCGTAAAGCTGACTTGGGTGCAGATTGAGTTGTTGGCGTAGCTGTTCGTACACCACTTGTGGGTCGCCAGAAACTTTGATTCCCAAGCTGGTGGGTAAGTCAGTAAATCCGCTTTCGAGCCATAAATTAGGTGCAAGCAACACTTCGCCATTCGGTGAGCCGTAATCATGGAAAATCGCCCCGACGATGAGTGTTTTGTCTTGGATCGCGTCGAGCTTGAGTTGGCTTCCAAGGGACAAGCCGAGCTTCACCGCCGTAGGTTCGCTGATCGCCACGAATTCACCTTGGTAAAAGCGCGTCCAGAAATCATCAAGGTGGGATTGGAATACCATGGTTTGCTCAAGTGTGTCTTTGTCTTTGGTGCCGAGCAAAGTAGGTAAGCCCTGCAAGTTATCGTCGACATAATATTGCTTATAAACGGTTTCAACATTTTCAAACTGCTCTAACGCACGTTCCACATTCGCGATTTCACCTTGGGCAGGGCTAACGTAAATATCGGCATGTAAGCGCTGTTCAAGCCATTGCTTTAACGTGGATTCAAAGCTGCCGACTAAGGTATTCATTCCGATATTGGCGGTGACAGCGAGAAGCAACGCCATCATGGCAAGGGAGAGAGGGGAGATAAGTTCACGCAGCTCAGCGAACAGATATTGTATTAACCCCGATTGGGTACGTTTTTCGCTCCAGTTCGCTAACACGCTGAGCGTTTTGGGCAGGTACAAAGGAATCGACACCACTAACACACCGAGCCATGCCATGGTGAAGCGATGATGTTCGCTCAGCCATAACCCTGCTAACGCGACAATGGTTAATACTGACCCGATAACAAACAGTTGATTTTCGTTAGACGCTTCCGGCGCTTGATAGAAACCACCATGGGAAGAGAGGGGTTGTCGTACCCGCTGTTTAAAGTGCTGCCAACACGCGACAAGCGTTGCGGCCAGCGTGAGTAGCAGTGCCTGCACTAACCATTGCCACTGCCATGTGCCGGGAAGCAGTGTTGCACCATAAAGTTGCTCAAGCGTTATCGCGACGGTTGGGTGTAGCCAATGGCTGAGTTGAATGCCGAGAATGAAACCAAGCGACGCGCCCATTGTGACTAAAAGAACCAGCTCGACTAGCAGAGCTGAAAATACGATGCTTGGCGCAATCCCAGCTTGTTGAATTTGCACCAACAGCCGATTACGTTTCAGCAAACTGTACTTCACGCCATTGTAAGCGATGAACAGGCCAACCAAAAACGCCAACAAACTCATGGCGGTGAGGTTGAGGTGAAAGCTATCGGTAATTGAACCGAGATCCGTGCTTTGGTTGTTGGAAATCCATTGCCCCTGTTTGCCGATAAGGCTTTGCCATTTATCCTGAGTATTGCTGTTCGTGTCGCTCTTAGTGTCAAAAATAGCGATGTAGCTCAGTTGCCCTTGCTTGTTAAGCAGTTGCTGAGCGAACCCAATATCCATCAACATTCGGCTACCGAGCTGCCATTCATCTGGCAATACCACGACTTTGGTGAGCACTTCATCCAAAGTGAGTGTGTCTACTCCTCCCAAGTTCTGGTGTTGCGACTGGCTCATCATCACAATGGGTTCACCCGCTAAGAGTTGCGGCAAAGGTAAGGCATTGTCGAACAGGGAAATGTTTGGCTCTTTGGTTTGAGTATTGCTTTTCTCGTCGACGCGAGCGTGACGATTTCTTGAAGTGAGGGCGGCGATCAACTCACTGCCTTGAACAGACCAACGTCGACCTTGCTCGTCTCGTATTCGCCCTTCAATCACGGGCAGCGCTGCGCTTAACCCACTTTGTCTTAAGTTGAAGTAGAGCGATTCTGGCAAATAGTTTTGCCCTGCTGGTGGAATGATAAGGTTTTGTGCTTGGGCGCTAAGTTGCTCGGTCGATTCTGCATAACTGCGCTTGGCATTGAGGTTGATGGCTTGCACTGCGACAAACAAGGTGACCGCTAGCACAATACCGATCAGAATCGCTGCGGCTTGCAATGGTGATTGACGATAGTGCGCCGCGAATAGATTCAACGTCAGTTTAGTATGGGTGATCTGGCTCTGTGCGAAGCCAGTTTGTTTCATTGGATTACTCACAACGTTGCTGCTCTTTGGCTTGGGTTCGATCTGCGTTCTTTAAACAACCATCATCTAACACCAATTTTGTCTGCATAAAGCTGGCGCATTCTGGGCTGTGCGTAACCAAAAGCACGGCAGTGTTGCCTTGTGTAGTGATTTCACTCAGCAGCTTCATAACCTCCAACCCTGCTTTGTGGTCAAGGTTGCCAGTGGGCTCGTCGGCAAGCAATAGTTTGGGTTTATGGGCTAGCGCACGCGCAATAGCGACTCGTTGTTGCTGACCGCCAGAGAGTGCGGATACGTGTCTTTCGAGTAGTTCACTGATGCCCAATGCATCAACTAAATAATCGCACCAGTCGCTCCATTTCTGTTGATTTAAATGGAGAGGAAACGCGATGTTTTGTTTTACGTTGAGTGGGGTTAACAAGTTGAACTGCTGAAAGATAACGCCCAATTTTTGATGACGAAATCGGCTCCATTGTGGATCTTTCCAATTTGATGTGTTCTCGCCATCAAGCCACAATTCTCCACCAGATAGTTCGCCACCGGATAGAGGTTCAAACCCCGCAATGATATTCAGCAGAGTACTTTTCCCACTGCCACTCGCCCCTGTCAAAGCCACGCTTGCCCCTTTCGCCAAAGTGAAGTCGACACCTTCCAATACGTGATGGGTATCTTTGCCATCAACAAAGCTTTTGCTGGCATGTGTGAGTGTGACAATTGGGCTTTCCATTTCCTTTCCTTATAACCAAAACTAACCATCAAAAGGTGTCGTTACTTGTGGCAATTATTGAAGCGACAAGCTCTATAAAACTGTAGACAATAATTTAAAAAATTAGAGCGATTTATATCGAATTATTAATAACTTGTACTTCAAAAATAGGGAAAGAGATCAGTGTGGGGGGAGAATACAGTTGGTGGTGGGAGCTTAGAGTCACCTCGGAGGCTTTGAATTTTTCGTCAGACGGTTCGTGATCTCGTTTAAGTGCAATAAATCATGGCTCAAATTATTAAACGTTTTATTTATGAAAGCGGGGTGGGTTGGTGATCACAACGAGCTAGCCATCGTGACTAACTCAGAGCTGCCCCAAAATGAGCCATATAGGGATTGAACTCAGGTTCAAACTCAGGAACTTGCCTTACTTTCCCTCATGCCTAGAGTTCTAACTTTGTCCCCAAATTCCTAATCCACTAGACCACTAGAGACTGTTCTTCAAACACAACTACGCACGAATACGTTGTTTAAGTGTTTCTAAGCTATTGAATAGTATAGAACAAAATAGAAGTTCTTGATTGATAACGTGCCTCGAATAGGAGGCAATGTGTGTTTGCACGGTTTTTAACTAGAAATTATATCAAAACTGAATTATATACATAATTTTCAGTTGGTTAGAGAGGGTGCTTAATATATGCTAAATACACCAATTCGTGCTGGCACGATATTAAAATGTTATGTACTTTGGAGGAAAAAGTGGAAATTTGCTCAAACGAGAAATGTGGAAAGGCATTTAAAGTTTTTGTTTCTGGTGCAGGCTTTGTTGGTGGTGAAGAGCTAGAAGATATCGACTGCCCTTACTGCAAACAAACAGTTCGTCGTGAAAGGACAAGCGGAACTTATCTTGAATCTAAGCTGGATGTACATAAAGTTCTCAACGAGTCGAGCTCAATCCGTGATTTTGCGGAGGTTTTGCGTGCCATGTATCAGGATGCTCCCCGCGGTGAGCAGGTGTTAATGATTCATCTGTTTGGTATTAAATTTGGTGACGTAATCCGAACAAAAAGCATAAATATCAGTACATTAGTCACCGAAGCTAGAATGAGCACAAACTATGTAACTGAGCTAAATAAAGGCATTGGCTTGGCTAAATATGTGCAACTAAAAGAACGTACATAACAAACAATTTAAGAGTGATTCCCCACGCTTGGCACTTTTGGTTTGGGTTTAGTTCAGTGTTTACGGTGTCCAAATTGAGTGCAGTGGTAGCGTGGCTCACACCTTAATTGGGCGTTATACAAATAGGTGAAAAATTGAAGCTGTACAAATATGTTCCATTTTCAGATGGTTCTAAGAACATCCTATCAAATTGTACTATGAAGTTTTCGTCAGCAGAGGAGTTTAATGATCCATTTGATTGTGTTGTCTCTTATGATGTTGAAAAGTCATTAGAATATGCTTTGTCGAGAACTGATTTACTTGAGAATGCTAAGATGGTTTTTCAAGGGAATGTAGCAGATGAGGGGACAATGCTCGAGAACCTCAAAAGTTCATTGGTGTCCGGAGATTTTACTAAAAGCATGACCTCAAGTTTTGGTATATGTTCCTTTCTGAGACTTTTGAAAATATCTTAATGTGGTCACACTATGCGGATAATCATAAAGGTTTTGTTGTAGAGTTTGAAACACCAACAAATTTTGCTGAGTTTTTGGAGACGCCTGAATATTTGTTAATTGCATGGGCTGTGCAGTACAAAAGTGATATGCCCAAGGTTACGATGGGAAAGGCTGATGGTTTTGAGGCTCTAGCTGAGCAATTTCTGGTAAAAGCAAAAGATTGGGAATACGAGCAAGAGCATAGGTGTTTAGCTCATATTACAGGTCCTGGAATACATTCTTTTTATCCGAAGTTGATAACAGGTGTTATTGCTGGAGCTAAAATGTCAGATGCAGATTTGAATGAGTTGCAGCTATTAGTTAAGTCGTTTGAACGTAAACATGACGTAAGTCTATCGTTTAAGCGCGCAGTAAAAGCTAAAGAGCAATATCGGTTAGAATTTGTATAACAATCTGTTTATGTTCCAATACAAAAAAAGCCAGTGGGTAAAGTACCTCCACTAGCTTTATTATATGGTGCGGGTTGGGGATTCGAACCCCGGGGACTATCTCGAGAACATCTGTGAATCATATCAAGCAATAACTGAATCTTTGGTTACCCGCAGTACCCCTGAGCCGCACCATTCAATCATCGTATTCAAGTCCATAACTGGAACTCCCATAACTGTACATGCTAAACCTAAAACTGCGCCTGCGTATACAACCAGAGACAAGATACCGCTCGTCAAGTCATCAACGAATGCTGATTCTCTCAATTAGTTTATATTAAGTTCAAAACTCAACATTAAAATTAGTTGCATAACCATAGCATGATTTAGATAATATTCAATGGTTTGTAAGGTGTTGTTAGCGCCAGAACATAACAAACTGTTCAAGAAGGGCGTTAGGTTTATCAGGTTAGTTCTTTATGAAGTTGAAATTATGAATATTGAAAATGAAGTAAAAAAATTTAAAACGCATGTATCAACAATGTCTGAAGAAGAGTCCATGAAGCATTTTTCTGAGCAGCAGAAAGCTTATGATATTGAGTATAAATCTTTCAAAAGCGCATATGATGAAGATAAGTGTTATATGTGTGGTAAGCCATTTTCTAGTATTAGCACTGAAAAACCATGCTTACATTGGCTGTTAAGGCGTTGCAAATTCAAGAAAAAAGACTTTAAGAAAATAAGTGAAGCATTCGATTTTTATCAGATTTCAGCCTATCTAAGGTGGGTGGCTTTTGCTGAATCTGGCGCAAAAAATATTAATAACCTAAAAGAAGAAAGCTCGGATCGTAAAAAATTTGAAGTAACAATTAAGTGGAAAAATATTGAGTGGACTTTAGATTGTTCTCATAATGATTTCGCAGGTCATGCAGGTAGTAAAACAGACTTCCCTCATTGGCATTTTCAAATGCGTATTGATGGCAGGCAGTTTATTAATTTTAATGATTATCACATACAATTCTCAAATAACGACCAACTTAAATTGTCTTTGGAGAATGATCAGGATTCAGGTTTTGAGCATAACTTTGGATATGCTGGGAAAGGTATGCAAGAGGTAATGGATGATATCGCTAAAGACTTTGATGGTCACATGGAGAGTGCAATGTCCGCATCAAATCCTGACGATGGCAGTGTTCATATTCAGTCAATGGTAATGGCTCCTGATGGTGGTATTTCTGGTGAAAAAATAGATGAAGCTTTAGAAATGCACAGAAAAACAGGTAAAACTCTTCAATACTGTTTTTCTAAAGTACTTGAATCAGATGAAAACGTATCTATTAAATCTATAGTCAGCCCTTCGGAAAGTGTTCCTGAGATAGCGAAAAGAACGGAACGCACGCGTAGATAAACCTAACAAAAACATAAAGGTGACGCTCTACACTCGGCGGTTTTGGTTCGGAGTTAAGTGCGCTTTGTAAGTTGGTCGTGGCGCCCCTTGTATTAGGCGTAGTGTGTCAGTGTGGGAATGTAGGTGTTCTTATCTAATATCCAAAGGTGTGTAAATAATGAATAAAGTACATGAACTTCAAAAAATGACTGAAGAAGAACTACTTGAGTATGGTGTGTTGATCGAAACTACAATTAGTTCGCTATTAATCGAATCGAAATCAAGCTCACCAATTAGGTCCAATCAGGCTGGAATGAGACTTGATTCTTGGGATAAGAAACAAAGAGAGTTAAATGACTTCCTATATAAGAAAGGTTAGTTAAAAGTTGGACTTTGAAGAACTAGGTGCGTGTCTTTATCGTGGGCTAATGGATATCGAAGGTGGGCTTTCAATGTGCTAAGTTGAGAGCCCATTTGGAAACTTAATAGGACTACGAGGGAAAAACACATACCAGCATTTAAGGTTTCAAGATACTTTTTCTAATCTTGTATAAACGATTTAGAGCTATAGGTCTAAATTGTTTATGTCCACCTTCGATTCAGCAAGGTCTTTGCTGAATCATCTTTGTCCATTTAAGTGTTTGATCAATATACCACCGATAGACTTCATCATTAGTTTTGTTTCAAGTTTATTATTTCAGGCTACCCTTGGTGGTGAACGGAAACCCCCAGAAGCTATCATATGTGGCATCTGCAAAAAATACTTAAGATGCATAATCATCTGGTTGAAAGAAGTTCGCGCCGCAATTTCATTTGCGTCACGAACATTATGAGTGGGGCTTTATACACTATCTGTTAACGCAAGGTCGCGTTTAGTTAAATTTCTAATAATGTCTTCCATTGCTCTGTTCGGCCATAAAACTCGGTATGAGGCAACCTCTTAAATTCCCCATTGTCTTCAATCATAAGTGTTGGGTAACCCTGAACGCCCAATCGGGTCATCATTTGATGGCTAATATCGATTTCGGCGTCTTCTAAGGGTTCCCCTGTTTGCATTTTCTCTCGCCATAACTGTTGGTCGAGCCCTAATTGAACAGCCAACTCTTCCAAACTGCTAAGAGTATTGACAGCTTTCCCTTCAATGTAGTGTGCTTTTTGTATTGCTTTTAACATGTCAAATGGATCAAGCCCTAAAGATTCTCCAACAAGAATTGCCCGAGTAGGAAGATAAGAGTCCAGAACAAGTTGCTCATTATCTGCTACACGTTCGATATAATCCTGTCCGAACTGAGCATTGGTCTGTTCACTAATTCGTCGGTCACTATTTAAAATATGCTGACGAAACGATGGTGCTATCAATTTTGCTGGAAGCATCCCTCCGGAGTGCATTACTAACTGATACTTACTGCTGCTTGCAATTAATTCTACCAATGGAGTCGCGCCATAGCACCACCCACACATAGGATCATAGAAGTAGTGAATAGTTACCATGTCATCTCTCCCATATGAACTTTCGCACCAATGCTTAAAGCAATAGGTAACTTCGAGCCTTTGTATTTCTCAGACATTTTTTCAATGAGTTGTTCGCTATTTTTACTGTTCTTTTTTGACTCACTGAAATCTTCAAGATACTGCAAAGAGTAGTTAATGGATTCAACGTTTAACGCAGTTCCCGATTTCATATGTCCCGGAATAACCGTTTCCGGTTGTAAAGCTTGCATCTCCTTAAGTTGCTCACTCCATGCATTTTGACTCAGCTCGGTTTGCGTATCTGCAGTCCAAAGATGCAAATTTCCAAATATTGCTATGTTACCTAATATTGTTTTACTTGAAGGAATCCATAAGTATGGGCGGTGCGGTAAAATGCCATCCGTACCTTTTATCTCAATCTTGTGTCCTTCCAAAATAAGACTTGTCGCCTCTATTGCTTTAGGAATATAAGGCGTAACAGGTGCATTGCTGCCCATTCTAGGACTCCACACCTTGAGTTTGGAAGGCAGTTTCTTTTCTATGACTTCCTTTACCGCAGGCGTTGTCACAATATCTGCATCGGGAAACAAGGTGTGTAATACTTCAGCGCCAAAATAGAAGTCAGGGTCGGCCTGACTAATGAAAATAGTTTTTAATTCTTTGCCCGTATCCTGTATTTTGGCTGCAATTCGCAGAGCATCTGCTTTAGTAAAGCCAGTATCTATCAGCATTACCTCACTCTCTCCAACAATCAATGTTGAGTTGGCGTGGAAGCTGTTTTCGTCTGCGTTATAAACATCAAAAGTCAGTGTCGTTTGCTCTGTGGCAAAGGCGCTACCTGCGACTAAGGTGGATGCGGCTAATAGGCTGATTCTTTTCATGACTTGCTCCGTAAATTATATGGCTTGTTTTGATGTGATAAATCATAAATTATTGACATGATCTGAAAAACATACAAAATCAAACATCATTATTTCTTAATTCGAGCAAATAAATGGATAAATTAACCGCTGCAAAAGTATTTATTGATATTGCTCAATCAGGCAGTTTTACCGCTACGGCTGACAGACTTGAGATGTCTCGCCCTATGGTGACTCGTTATGTTGAAGCTATGGAGAAGTGGTTAAACGCCCGTTTACTACACCGAACAACCCGAAAGGTAACGCTCACAACGACCGGAGAGCGGTGTTTAAAGGAAGTTGAGGTTTGGCTTGAGCAAGCGAACGGGTTAGTCGCTTTAAGTGATAATAGTGAAGAGCTAACTGGGATAGTACGAGTTGCGACAAGTATGTCATTCGGGTTTTCGCAGCTTGTCCCTGCGCTTTTGAATTTCATGGCTATGCATCCCAAAGTCCATGTCGATATCGACCTACAGGATTCAGTCGCTGACCTAACAGAAAAGCAAATTGATCTTGCGCTTAGAATTGCTTCTAATCCGGAACCATCTTTGATTGGTAAACCGATAGCCATTTGCGAATCGGTACTAGTTGCTTCACCTGCATATTTAGCAAGCAGGAAAGACCTCTCGGAGCCAGAGCAACTGAGTATGCATAACTGTCTGGGGTATAAAAACTTTCAGCGACACGTATGGCACCTCACGAATGGTACTCAACAAAAATCAATAGATGTTGAATGTAAACTAACCGCTAACGAGGCTACGACATTACTCCATGCAGCACTTATTGGTGGAGGTGTCGCCATTCAACCAACCTACTTAGCTAATCAATACATCGAGAGCGGCACATTACAGCCAGTCCTATCAGAGTGGAAACCCGCCGATCTGACAATATATGCGCTCTATTCTTCAAGAAAACATCAATCTCCAACCGTAAGAGCATTAATTGATTATTTGCATGAGTATTTCAAAGACAATCCTTGGTAGAACTTGGGGGTTAGATAGTGGTGGGACAAGAGATTCCTGTCCGCATTCGAAACTTACAATAGCCTATAGGTGGTTTGCGCCTCCCCTCCACATCTAGCAGAACATGTCGCTACTTTATCCCCGAAGACTTACTCGATCACAATTGCTTAACCCACAAACGAATAGACAATGATTGGCTGTTTGTTCCTAAGGTCGGCTCTAACTACGCTCAGCCCGTTAATGTGTGACGGTCACAAGTAACTACTCTGTAAATGATAGTTCCATACTTCTCAATGCCGTGATTAATGGCAAAGGTATATCATGTTTAACATTGCCCTTTATTGTCAACGAAATACAAACTGGGACTTTGACTGTCTTATTGGAGGACTTTAAAATCAAACAATTGGCATATGGGCTCTGTACCCCTCAAGGCAATATCGACCCAAACTATCTCGACACTTTTTGGACTTCTGCATAATTGATGCCCGTAGAGTTACGATACTAGAAGTTATGTGAAAGTTCAGCGTGTCTGATGGTTCGTAACTCAGAATTGTCCAGAGGCTTCATCGATCTGAATTTTGACTCGTGGCACTTTCTAACTTGAAAGTGCCCCATTGCAAGTTTCAGCACCTTGGAAGATCTATAAGCAAAACTTATTCGATAAACTTTATTCGCTTTAGCGCGTACTGAAAACTCGCTTAACCTAGTATTGAGTAAGATAGTGGAAATCATCTAACTCTGAATGCAAAATTAGTGGACTTAGTCATCACTTTTATTTGGCTTAAATAGTTTCGAACAGAATTTTTTAAAGGCTTCAATTTGGTTAGGTTATTTCTCGACCATAACAGTTTTTTGAATAGTTCGGATTCACTTGTTGTTAATTCTTGTGGTTGATGGGCCATTATCAAGCGCAACAGATTGTATTGGTTAACTTTTAGTGCGGCGTACCAAATTGGAGAGTAACGAAAACCTCTGAAGGATACTCTCTCAAAGTCAACCATACCCAAGTTACCATCTTCATCAACAATAAAATCACGTAACGGCATTGCATGACGGGAAATACCGTTTGCATTTAATTCATGCACTAACTTTCTCAATTGATAAACCTGTGATTCAGTGAGTGTCTCAGGCCGTTTTCCGCTGATTCTCGACATGACAATTTGTAGTAAATCGTCATCACACTCAGAAACTTGTGGGAAGCCTTTCTTTTCGAGTAGAAGATTGAGTGCTCTCTTTTCTCTTGTATACCGTTGTTGTGAGTTACGACCTTTCTTGAAAGTTTTTATAACAACATCATCATGAATTTCAACACGCATTTTTGAAGTTTCGTAAACTCCATCAATTACCACTTTACTTGATAACAAAACAGGCCTCCCAAAAAAGAAAATATCAACTGACTTAAAGGTTACTACCTTATAAATTCAGTTAATAATCTCTTAAGTAGGATATGGTCCTCTGTATTGGGTTATTCTAAAGCCCCTAGTTTATGCTGAGATCTCTACTTATGGCTTGTGGTGTTGTGGAACAGCTAATTTGGCCACTAGGTTAGATATTTTTCGATACCTAAGATAATCCGTTAAATCCTAATTTAGAAATGACGCTAACAAGCTTTTGTCCGTGCGACCTGAAGTCGTATGAAGCGTTGTTCACCGCTTTATGAGTGAACCGTCTGTATCACCAGATGAACCTACGAGCCTGAATAAAGCAGCGGCTCGGACAATGTAACGAAACTTGGCCGTTTGGCCGAGTGGGAAAAGAATCGTGAGAGGACGTTCCTCCTGAAAACCACAATTCGGGTAAGTGCTAGGTAGTCAGTATGATGAACGTATGTGAATCCATTCAAGGTGCGTTATGTGATGAAGCAGCGGAAGTGGTTAATACGCTGTGGCCAAAAGGCAATGAGAGTTGGAAAGAGGTTGGACAGTACTTTTTCGTGGTCGCTGTACTCTCCGCACTATAGTGGGCATCTAAGCTGACATTTTACGTAACATACGGAACAGGGTAAGCCTGAATCACTCCCTTTGGGAAAGCCTTTGTGGCCGATAGTGATGCAGGTATAGGAGGTCGGAAAAAGCGAAAGCTGCATTGTAATGATGTAGATACAGACCTGTGTCTGATCACGAAAGTGAGCCCACTTCCGACTGGTCTCCCATTGCGAGATAATTTGAAGAACTTTATTCAAGGAGAAAAGCAAATGATGATCTCGAAAGAGATTAGTGCACCTTCTGACGGCGCTCAATGGCAGTCCATCGATTGGAAATCCGTTGAAGCACACGTATTGAAGCTTCAAATGCGTATCGCAAAAGCAACTAGAGAAAAGAAATACGGTAAGGTGAAGTCCTTACAGTGGCTCTTGACTCATTCTCGCTCAGCCAAGCTTCTTGCGGTTAAGCGAGTCTCTCAGAATAAAGGCAGTAAAACGCCTGGAATAGACGGTGTCACCTGGAACACAGATGCACGCCGTATGAAAGCAGTCAATCAACTGAGTCGCAAGGCTTACTCTGCAAAACCACTCAAACGTATCTACATTCCCAAAAAGAACGGCAAGCTCAGGCCATTGGGTATTCCATGCATGATTGATAGAGTGCAACAAGCCCTCCACCTTCTAGCATTAGATCCTGTGTCCGAAACATTTGCCGACCTCAATAGCTATGGTTTTAGGCCAAATCGCAGCACGGCTGACGCTGTCAGTCAGTGCTTCAAATGTTTGGCTCTAAAGCGATCAGCGAAATGGATTCTTGAGGGAGATATTAAAGCTTGCTTCGACAAAATCGGGCATGAATGGCTGATGGACAATATCACTGTAGATAAACGAATGTTAGAGCAATGGTTAAAATCTGGCTATGTAGATAAGGGGCTGTTCTACGATACCGAAGAAGGTACACCTCAAGGCGGAATAATATCTCCAACCTTGATGCTAATGACTCTCGCGGGAATAGAGCAACAAATAAAATCTACAGCCCTGAAAAAGGGTGCTAGGGCCAACTTTATCGGTTATGCGGATGATTTCGTGGTCACCTGCTCTTCAAAGGAAGTGCTAGTGAACGATATCAAACCGTTGATTGCTGACTTTCTGGCAAAAAGAGGGCTAACCCTCTCCGAAGAGAAAACAAAGGTCACTCATATTGATGATGGCTTTGACTTTCTGGGTTTCAATCACAGGAAGTACAAAGGGAAATTGCTCATTAAACCGAGCAAATCCAACACGTTGTTATTCTTGAGAAACCTACGTGAACTTATTAAAAAGCACGCAACCATCCCTGTTAACGATCTTATCAAGTTGATAAACCCGAAACTCAGAGGATGGGCGAATTACTATCGCCACTGTGTTGCTAAACAAGTATTCGGGTATGTCGGCCACAAACTATTCCAAGCGCTATGGCACTGGGCAGTTAGACGTCATCCAACCAAGTCCAAAGACTGGGTTGTTCATAAGTATTTTCTTAATCGTAAAGGCCAGTGGCAATTTCACGGTTGGCAGAAAATTATGACCATGGACTGTCACTTCAATCTGTTCCAAATAGCGAAAGTACCCATCGAGCGACACGTAAAAATCAGGAATGCAGCGACCCCTTTTGATCCTCAATACCAAGAATACTTGGCGAAGAGAAAACCCAAAAGGCTAGCCCGCAACTCTTGGAAAGAACCTGTCCCGACTGCGTTATAAGTTGCTGGGTATCAATGATGCCTTAGTGGAGGCTTGAGCCGTATGCAGTGAAAGTTGCACGTACGGTTCTTAGAGGGGCGGCACTTGGTAACAAGTGTCGTCTACTCGACAACTATGAGTTAGTCTTTGCGGATCATTTATCCAGTATCAACCGTGTAATTAGTAAAGGTGTGGTGTTGTAGGACGGGAACGACTTAACCACGCTCTAAGCGTCGTTAAGTCGTTATTGGTTTGAGGTCAGGGATTAGTTGAGCGCTTCAATCAGAGTGATTTCGCGTTTGATTTGCTTACTCTCTTGCTCAGTCGCCTGTGCTAGTTTCTTTTCACGTGCGGTTATGGCTGTTTGTTTGGCTTCGTCAGATTTGAACATCAGTTCTTTCACGTTGATAGAAGCGATGTTTGTGTAGCGGCCATCGTCACTGGTCGGGATTGATATGGTTTCATCATTAATCAATGACTTTACGATCTCTCGCTGTTCATTGTAGCGGTTCTCTAACCCCGAAAGTGCCCATCGCTGCTGAGTTTTACCTTCATACTTGCCGTTCTTTTCTTCTTTAAGATACTTGATGGTCATATTACGGATCGTGCCGGCTTCTTCTCCATACTCTGCTTCTGTATCAAAGAGTACAGGGAACGAATCTCCTTCTAGCACGCCACCTTTCTTGGTTAGATGACCCATTCGATAGCTATTCATACCAATACGGATTTCTGTTTCATCTGTAACTGGAGTGCCATCTGCAAACGCGAGGTTGGTGATGCGTGTACCTGCAGGTTGAGTAAGGTCGATGGTATAAGTCACGCCCGCGAAGAAGTCGTTGGTTGAGTATTTTGAAGCTCTACGTTCAGGGTTAAAGCTGTAGGTCACATCACCGGGTTGTACGGAATTGAAGTAACCAGCAGACCATTCCATGTAGGTTCTCAGCTCTTTACCTGTCATCTGGTAGACAGTGATTTCGCCACCCGAGTATTGGTAGTTGTACGCGATGTCTTTGGCTTTGATTGGGCCAACATCAAGCTCTGCATTGTCGTTGTCTATTTGAAGTGCGATGACATTGGCTTTGGGTGCATAGAAGAAGCTCGCTTCTTGGTATAGCGCACTGATGCCTGTGTCTTGAACGTGGACTTGAGGGATGCCGCGGATTTCGTTTTCTGGGACTAAATCAACGCCGGTAAGCTGAGCGACAGGTCGATTCGCCATTTCTCTGAGTTGTTTGTGATAAGGCTGGTATAACTCGTCCATATTTTCATCAGAGTCGATACCTTTAATTTTATAGGTGAAACTGTCTTTGTTGACGAGAGTGAATGTGCCATCGCGTTCTTCAAATTGAAGATCAATACGAGATAAGGCGCGGCCATATTTGTCGGGTTCAGTAATGATAACGCCATTCACAACGGCTTTATCAATGCGAGTGTGCATGTGACCAGCGACGATGGCATCAAGCTCTGGGTTTGCATTGGCAATGTCGGTGACACCGGTGTCAGCAATGTCATTCTCGTTTTCAATCCCCATATGGGCAACCAATACGATGGCATCCACTTGATCATCAATTTCTTTGACGATTTTCTTCACTTCCAAGGTTGGGTTAGTGAAAGTGACGCCTTCTAAACGGTTGGTGCCTTGCGCAAAGACCTCCGTCATTGGGGTATCCATTCCTATCACGCCGATCTTAATACCACCGCGTTCAAGGATGGTGTAACCCGGCAAGAATGGGTTTCCGTTTTTGTTCTTGATGTTGCCACCGAGAGATTGCCCTTTAAATTGAGTAACGGCTCTGTTAAGCGTTTTAAGGCCAAAGTCGAATTCGTGGTTACCTAAAACCCACACATCGTATTTCATGTGATTAAAGCCAAGCATCATTGGATCAACGGGCTCGTCTTTGAAGGTTTCGACGAAGTTGCCTTGGATGGTGTCGCCAGCGTCGACAAGGATAATGTTAGATTGCTCTTTGCGGATATTACCAACTTTGGTCGCGATTTGGCTTAAGCTACCACGAGTGTTGAGTTTATCTGCCGCATAATCCCACGCCATAAAATGACCGTGGATATCTGAAGTACCCAGTATCGTGACATCGTGTATGTCGCCATCAGCTGCAAAGGTTGGAGAGGCTAAAGAGAGTAGGATGGCGCTTGATAGTATGTGTCTTTTCATAAGTATGTTCACATCGTGGTTTTAAGTATGACGCTACCATATAGAATCGAGATTACCTTATGGGTGATCAGTGTCATATTTATAGTGATATAACTTACTGATGTTTCAAATAAATGTGATTAATGCCCATCTCGTAACCACTTAAGTTATAGTCAAAACTCACTACAACTCTTTGCTGCGTTCTCAATACTCAATTCCTTTAATCAAACTTTCTCAGTGAATCAATTTCCGTAAGCACTTCTGTCTCTGTTCAAGGTGATTGGGTTATCCCGCCATTTCCAATGCTTCTTAGCGCGGTCTTAATATTTCTATTATTAACTATATCTTTAATTTATTGTTATGTTATAACATAACAATAAATGATGTTTTTGGATGTTCGGTGGAAAATTGAATAAACCTGTATTGTCTGTGCGCGGGCTCTGCGCTGATGGCTTGGCTAACTGGAGGGCCGTCTCCGACGTGACATTTGATGTGAACGATGGTCAATGCGTTGCCATCATTGGCCCCAATGGAAGTGGAAAGTCCAGTTTGCTGAAAGGCATTACAGGCGAATACAAAACCGTCGCGGGTGAGTTGATGTTGTCTGGTATTGCGCTTGGAAGCCTTGAGCGGCAGCAGATAGCCAAGCAAGTCGCGGTGGTTACTCAACATGAGCATGTTGATCCTCGTTTGAGTGTTGCTGAGTATGTTGGCTTAGGCCGAACTCCTCATACGTTTTGTTGTAGCGCAAAAGAGCACCAACGAGCGGTTCAGCAGGCGATGCAAGATGTCGGGCTTGTTCACAAAAGCCAGCGGTGCTTTGGTGAACTATCCGGTGGTGAACAGCAACGTGCAAGTATTGCTCGCGCATTTGCACAAGAGCCGAGGCTTTTACTCTTAGATGAACCTACAAACCACCTTGATCCTCTCGCTCGTCTTGAACTTCTGAGCCTAATTAAACAACGCGGCATTGCGTCTGTTGTGGTGTTGCATGATTTACCTTTGGTAGCGCCATTCGCCGACAAAGTCTTGTTGATGTCAGACCAAAAAATGGTGGCGTTCTCAGCCCCAGATACCGTGATGCAAGACCGATACATGATCCCTGTTTTTGGATTGTGCGTTCTCACGTTCAATCATCCTAATCTGTGCAGCACCATCCATCATTTTGAAGCTGCATCAACTCACTCTAATCACTCTTTAATAGGAGCAGCCCAATGAAGTGGCCTGTAATTTCCAGTCTTTTGTTTCTTTTACCTTTCTCTTTTGCGCATGCGACAAGCACTCAATACCCAGTGACGGTTGATAACTGTGGGAGCTCACTGACCATTGAAAAGCGACCTTCAAGAGCGGTTGTGCACGACATCAATATGACCGAGATGGCTTTTGCCCTTGGTCTTCAAAAGGAGATGGTGGGTGTTACGGGCATTACTGGTTGGTACAAGATGTCGAGTTCGTTCGAAGAACGTTTAGGAGACATTCCTGAGCTAGCACCTAAGTATCCTTCATTAGAAACATTGATTGCTGCTGATGCTGACTTCTTTTTCGCTGGCTGGAATTACGGAATGAAAGTGGGTGGTGAAGTGACGCCTCAAACACTGAAGCCATACGGGGTTGATACTTTAGTGCTCTCTGAGAGTTGCATTCATACCCAAGACCAAAAAGAAGGCGCGACAATGGGTCTGCTTTATGGCGACATGCAAAGTTAGGCGTTATTTTCGACAAGCAAGCAGAAGCCGAGGCTTTGGTAAACAGCTGGAAAGAGAGAGTTAAAAAAGTAGCAGAAAAGCAAAAAGCATCAGGTAAGCCGAGTCCAAAAGTGTTCTTGTTTGATTCGGGTGAAGATAAGCCTTTCACCGCGGGTAAGTACGGAATGCCAAACGCAATGATTGAAGCTGCTGGTGGCCAAAATATCACTGGTAACATGGAAGCAAGTTGGGCTCGAACCTCTTGGGAGAATGTCGCTCGTGAAAACCCAGATGTGATTATCCTTCTTGATTACCAATCGGCGAGTGGTGCCGATTCGTTGCAACGTTTCCTCGAAGCCCATCCATTAATGAAATACACCAATGCGGTCACTTCTGGTCGCTATGTCAAACTACGTTATGAGCAACTCACTCCTGGGCCTGCCAATATCGATGCCATTGAGAAACTTGCAGAGGCGTTCGTTTCTGAGTGATCGGGAAGGTAGTCATAGAAAATCTTGTTTTTGATAAGAGTAGTAGTTCCTTGATTTTATTTGATAAATATCGAGCAGCATGGCTAATAGGTATCACTGCCATGCTGATCGCCTTCATGATGAGTTTACAATTTGGCTCGGTTCCTTTGTCTTTCAAGGATGTGCTCATAGGGTTGAGTTCTTTCAATGATTCAACGCCGGATATGACGAGTCGAATACTGATCGATTTGAGGTTACCGAGAGCATTGTTAGCCGTTATCGCGGGTGCAGGGTTGGCGATGGTTGGGGCGTTACTTCAAACCTCGACACGGAATGATCTGGCGGATCCGTTTCTGTTTGGCTTGTCATCTGGCGCGTCTGCTGGTGCTGTGTTGGTGATCACCAAAGTGGGAGATGCTCTGGGTGTTTGGTCACTGCCACTGGCTGCATTCTCGGGCGGTATTGTGTCGGCGACGGCCGTTCTGATTCTGTTTTCGATGCAGAAGAAAAAAGGCAATGACAACTTGATCTTGTGTGGTTTGGCGATCTCATTTTTATTCGGAGCCATCACGAGTTTTTTGATTTATTCAGGCGACCAGAGAGCGGCGAGTTCGATTTTATTCTGGACGATGGGAGGCTTAGGACTCGCACGTTGGGATAATTTGATTTTTGCCTTGGTGGGCGTGTTGTGTCTTCTAGCGTTGATTTTCAAACGTTATCGGGAGCTCGATACTTTGTTGGTGAGTGAACAGACGACAAGCTCATTGGGGATCAATGTACACCGCCTACAAAGTGAGATTTTTCTTTGTTGTGCGTTTTGCACTGCGTCGATTGTATCGATGACCGGAGTGGTCGGTTTTATTGGCTTGATGGTACCCCACTTAGTACGACCATTTTCAGGTGTCACTCACAAGCGAGCTCTGCCTTTGGTTGCCTTGTGGGGCGTGGTGCTTTTACTGTTTGGGGATGTTATTAGCCGAACCATATTAGCGCCACAAGAACTGCCTGTAGGTATTGTGACAGCAGCTCTTGGCGGGCTATTCGTTTTGTATCTTGTTTGGCGTAAATAGTGTGCTCTCAATTCCACCAAACTACACAGGCAGCAAGATGATCTTGCCGTTCAAGCGTGTGGTTTTCGATTCAATGAGATCAATCGCGATTTGCACTTCATCGAATGGTAGGTAGCGGTCGACGTCGAGCTGAATGTCGTTTGTGATGAAGTGATCTAGCATGATCGTGAATTTATCACGGCGAACATCTTTACCTTCCGCTTCTTCCCAATAGCGTAAGAAGAAGGTGCTGAAATCGATGCCTTGGCTTTTCGCGTGCTCAAAAAAGCGTGGTTCGTAAAAATCCAGAGACAGCGTCCCATAGTTGATAAAGCGCCCATTGTTGCCAAGGGTGTGAATAAGATCGGTTCCGGGTGAACCGCCAATCGCATCAAAGGCGATGGTTGGCATAGGCAAGTCTAAAGCCTTGATTTGAGAAACTAGATCAGCGTTCGAATCTAACGCCCAACTAGAACTAGAACTAGAAGTGGCTGGGTATTGTTCCGGCTGTGATGTAACGACAATGATTTTGAAGCCGAGTGATGCTGATAACTGGGAAAAGATCTTACCGATGGCTGAGCTACCAGCATTGATGATCAACACATCTTCTTGGTTCAGCTTAGCCACTTCTGTCGTCAACACCCATGCGGTTAGCGCATTAATGTACAACTGGCAGGCGTAGCCATTTTCTAGATGCTGAGGAACTTGGAACAGGTCATCTGGTGATACATCGACATAGGTTTGCCATGTTCCACTGGTTGCCACAAGCACGCGCTGATTCACTGCAAACTCAGCATGGCTGGACTCTACAACTCTTCCTACCGCTTCAAATCCCGGCACTCTCGGCGGTTGGTGGCTATGTTTGTATTGGCCCACACCATAAATCGACAACAGATCACTAGGATTAATGTTAGTGGCTTCAATTTGTACGCGAACTTTATCTTTGTCTAGTGCCCCTAAAGTGACATGTTCTAACTTGAGAGATTCTTTTGGCTGACCGAAACGGAACTGGCTAATTCGGGTGTTTTGCTTAGTGTCAGTCATAGTTCGGGTACCTTTATGGATTATGAGTACTGCATTGATTTTAAGTGTAGCGTGTTCATAAACAATCTTGGGTCGGTAATATTGCTCAACATCGATGGCGTTGGCAGACAATCGTCATCAACGTAGTCGACATAGTCTGCCGCCGAGTCAAAGATCAAAATATCCAAAGCCAAACGATCCAAGCCATAGCGGCCTCGGTGGATCATATCCGCTGAAAACACCAATAAGTCACCTGCGGCTAACGGTATCTGCTTACCGCCAGATATATCATCACTGCTCACTTTGCCGTTTTCTTCTTGGCGAACATTGTACTCTTCTTCATTGTCCCAACGCTTGTGTGTGCCGGGGATAAGCTCCATACCGGGCTCGTCAAAAATAGGGACTCGCAGGTGCAATACTTGAGTTTCCATGATGACTTTCATCTGGTCATTAACGTCGTAGTCGTATTGACAGTCACGATGCCAGAAGTCTTTTTGTTGCGGATTTACCGGGTTGAAGAACAGCTGTGTATTCATGAATGCCGGTTTGTTCGGAATCACCGCATCAACTACGTCCATCACTTGTTTTGAGCTGATGAAGTCAAAAAGCACGCTTCTATCATCGGCAGGCAAATATTTGCTTCCGGTAATTAAAGACGAGTTAAATGCTTCTTCTTTATAGAATTCTTCGTTGTCTGCTTTCCATGATTCATGGAATTTCAGCACGACTTTTCTAAGCGATGCAATTTGAGCTTCATCGAAATAATTTCTGATAACAAAGTAACCATGTTCGTTGTAACGGTCACTTAATTGTTGGCTGTTTTCTACCACTGACTACCTTCATTCATTCTTTACTGTGTAATAACTAGGGGCTGTTGACCTTTCGTGGTTAAGTTTTGTTCGGATGGGGGCGCCTAGCTCGAACCCTTCGGGCAGCTCTTGTGGTTCATTTCTACTGCGTTATTGGTTTTTCATGTAGGCCGGCTACACGTCAAAGCCTCTTCCTTGTATAAATTTTCCACAAGATGCTGCAAAACCCAGCTCGAAAGGTCAACAGCCCCTAGAGATTTCTTGGGCGCATAATGCCAGACAGTCGTCATTCAACCAAGTAACGAGTGCCGAAGCCTGTAGATTCCGTGATGCTATGAAGCCATGTGTGGGCGAGTTTTACATGCCTATCCATGTCATGGACTCATGCGATACAGATCTCCCCATATGTGACACATCCCCTATTTTACAAAGTGTAATGATTCATATGGTGAATAAATTTATGATTTCGATAATTATTGATCATATTGTTATTTAATTGGCTTAGGGAAGAGAGTAAATCATGGATGGTTTTTCGCTGGATATGAGAACACTTAATTTTATTATTATTTTGTTCTCTTTCATTTACTGTATTGGTTTATTGCTGTTCCAATTTACTCAACAATCCATTAAAGGGCTTTCAATTTTTTCCATTTCAATATTTGTTATCGGAAGTGGACCTTTGATGTTGAGCCTAAGAGGGGAACTCCCTGATTGGGTAACCGTTATTGGCGCCAACATGGTCATTGCGCTTGGCTTTCATCTCGCTTTGTATAGCTTATGCCTGTTTCGAGAATATTCCCTAAAATGCACCTACCTCAGCAGTCTGATGATGTTGGCTCTTTTGCCATGTTTTATTTATTTCACGTACTACGAACCTTCCATCAAGGCTAGAATCATCCTCATTAGTTTCTATTTGGCCTTTGTGACTGTTTGTACTGCCTTTGCGGTATTGAAGGGTCAACGCGATGACTTAACCTTAGCAACTCGGATGATGGCCTTGTCATTTTTGATATATGGCGGGTTTATGGTTTTCCGAGTAACGGTGACGTTATTTTCAGCTGAAATGCAGGATTTCATGGCGGCCGCACTCATTCATCAACTTGCCTTTTTAGTGAGTATTGTTCTTATTGTATCGATGAGTTTCACAATGCTTTGGTTGATTAATGCAAGGCTGCTTAGCTCTATTCATGAGCTGTCTTACAGCGATCCTTTAACGGCACTTGGAAACCGCAGAGCATTAGATGAAATGGTTCCAATCATCATGAAGCAGTCGGGGACTACACCTGTCAGTGCCATTATGATGGATATTGATAATTTTAAGTCGATCAATGATCAACACGGTCATATTGTCGGTGATCTCGTCATCAAGTCTTTTTCTGAAATGGTTCAAAGTGCGATAAAAACATCGCCAACAGCCAGTGCGTTCCGTTTTGGCGGAGACGAGATAATGATTTTATTACCCAATGTTAATTTCCTACAAGCACAGGCTATTGCTTGTAAGCTGCGAGTGTCTATTTCAGAGATCTCAGCCGTGAAAGGAAATGAGATGTTCCTGACGTCGAGTTTCGGTGTCGCTCAGCTTCACCCACATGAGAATTGGGATGGGTTTATTGGTCGAGCCGACAAAGCGTTATATCAAGCGAAAACAAACGGTCGCAATATGACTTCAGTTTGTCCTAGTCATATTAACGAGCTCGTCACTGCCTGATGATGACAGGTCTTTATGCGTTGGTTTGACCCGCCACTATTTTGATAAAGCCATTATATTGTTGGTTGTGGCGCTAAGTCTGTTTTTTGGCTTTGCGTTAAAGTCTTTGAGGCAGTGACTTCAGTTTCTTTTACCGGCGTAAAATGCTTATCAGTTAGCGTCACGGTCATTGCTTCATGATTCACTGTTATGGTCGACGCTTCTGATTGGGCTTCATTTGTCGTCCCAGGTTCTGCGAATGCCATTAGTGAGGTTGTAAATACGATTGTTGCTAGTGCGATTTGAGCGAGTGTTTTCATTTGGCTGTATCCTATTGGGTAAGTGGAGATTACAAATAGCTGATACGTGCACTATATAAACTATGTGGAAGTGGTTCTTATCATTTTACGCCACCGTAAAACTTATACGGCGGCGTGATGTATTTATCATGAGTATGGATGAAAGGTCAGTTTGCTCACTTTTGTTTGGCCAATACTCACCTTGGTAGCGTCGGTCAAGCTACTGCCACATCACTAATACCGCTGCAATAGAAAGTAAGATCAGCGCAAGAATGTCTTTGCGAGCAATGCTTTGTCCCAACCAGAAGTAAGAGATTAATACCATAAAGACCACTTCGACTTGCCCTAATGTTTTTACATAAGGCACGGCTTGAAGTGACATCGCGCTAAACCAGCCAAGAGAACCAATCACACTCGCTAGGCTTGTCATCACGACCAGTTTAGATTTCTTGAATATCTGGCGCAGCGTGTCTCGCTCTCTAAAAAAGAGATACGTACAGATAATGCATGTCTGAAGAGTAATCACCAGAAACAGCACCCAAGCAGCGCTATGAGGGAAGGGTAGCCCTATGCTCAAGCTGGCTTCTCGAACCCAAAGAGACGTTAAAGCAAAGGCGGTGCTGCAAGCCATACCTAAGAGAAAGACTTTCGGAGAGAGGCTTCGCCAGCCGGAAGAGCTGCTCATGATCAACACGCCCAAGGTACCAATAAGTACACCAACCCAACCAGTAATAGTCAGAGCGGTGCCAAAAAACAGCACGGACAATACCGCTGAAACTGGGGCCTCACATTTGGCGAGTCCGGCACCTATCGCATAGTTCTCTAGCTTAAACAGCATCACCATCAAGCCGGTCGCTAGGATCTGCATAATCGCAGCAGCAACAATGTAAAAAACAAACTCACCGGAAAAATTAGGCGCGGAGACTGGTTGCCATTGGTACAGCGAATAGAGATAAATAAGCGCGATTGGCCCAGCCCAAATAAAGCGAGCTAACGTCACGCCAGCTACACTCATTGTGCCGGCTAGTTTACTTTGAAATGCATTGCGCCAAGATTGGCTGAAGGCTGCGAGAAGAGTAAAGGCTATCCAACTAAAAGACATGACGCTTCCATGTGTTATGTAAATTAATGATTATCTTAACAAAAAATACCATAATAAGAAGCGACATGGTCTATTTATAACCAGAGGCTCACCTTTCCTTTCGGTATCAGAGCGTTCTTGAAAAGATCGACGTTTTCTTCAAAAGATAGGCTCTTTCTTGTTTTTGAAATAGAACAACGCGCTGATCGAAACGAACAACAAGGCGAAGTAGTAGCAGAACGAAGACAATGAAGCCAAGAAAGCGAGGCTCTGCTCTATCTCTTGTTCGGTGTAGCCCTGAGATACCAACTTGTAGTAGTAAGCGTACAAAATACCGATCAAACCGTATCCGAGATTAAACATCAGGCCTTTAAAGCTAAGAACAGTGGCTCGGTTGTGCGATTCGGTCTTTTTGTTTAGGTGGTAACTAATGAAAATGTTCATCGTCATGATAATAAATATTAACACCAGTGCAGGAATGACCCCGTAGATTGACCACCCCAAACTGATCCAATAGTAGGTCGCCATGCTCGCTAACCCCATGACCACAATAAAGGTTTTAGGCTCGATACTTTCTGCCAATCTACGGCTTTGTCCCGCCAATATGATTTTGAGCAAACTGGTCCCCGCGCCAATAAAACCGAAGTAGATAATAGGAATCTCGATGGCGAGATAGTATTGGCTGTTCATGGTTAGGAACATTCTCGAGGTATGTTCGAACAGGCTGTAGTACAGCAAGATGAACAGCACATAAGGCGTAGCAAGTACCCACCTACCTGTTTCAGCCGTTAATTTAAGGCTGGCAATGGTGGTTGCTAATTTGGTTTGATCGCTTGGCATCACCTTCTTCTCTTCGCGCATGTTAACCGCGGCATAAATGGCGATCATCGCAACAAATAAAGTGGCGAACACGGGAATACGCATCAGGTCTTTAGTGCTTTCTGGCTCTGCTAATCCGAGGGCATGAAAGATGCTCGTCATAAAGTTCACATCGTACATCGCCGCACCAATTAGAGTGACAAAGATACCGACAGTTGAGGCGACACGGAGCTGTATTTGTAACACTCGCGGCCACAACTCTTCATTGCCTTGTTCTTTCAAGGTGTCGTAAGCCAATGCCTCGTCGGCTCCACTGGCCAACGCCATCGCTAAGCCACTTAATATCCGGTTAACCAGAAAAACAATGAAGACTAGATTAGTATCTCCAGTCGGTACAAGCGCGATCATGGCGATCTCAATGAACATCACAATCGAAGACAGCACTACAAGCTTTTTGCGACCTAAGGTATCGGCGAATGCCCCTGATGGCACTTCCGCAAGCACAATGGTCGCCGCCCAAACTACGTTTAGCATGGCAAACTGAGAAAGGGTTAATCCGTAATCTAAATAGAGTAGGGTGAAAATAGGGTAATAAAAACGCGCAAAGTAGCTGCTTCTGAACATCAAGAAGTAGCGGACATTGGGAATTTTCAGGATTTCTTTGAGCGTCATGATAATTTCAGTACTTTAAATAACACATTATTATGTATAAACCGTTTTACCTTATAAATCATGGGATTGTTTCTAAATCCCTAGAATATCTGGTTTAGGTGATCTTTGAGATCATCGTTCATGGTGGGTTATAGGTTTGCAGGTCTTCGTGCGATCTGATGACGGGGGAAGCTATTTATCTGATCTATATGCAGTTCTATTTACACATAGCATGGCTTGTCATGATTCTTGGGCTGGTAATCGATGGGACAACGCGCAATAAAGAAGGCAGCAATAATTGCTGCCTTCTTTATTATTTGATTGGGTAATCATTAAACCCTAATTGCTTGGATATATTTCTGCCTGCGTTGTGCAGTAACTCCACATAGTGAGCTTTTTTCTCTTCATCAAATCGAATAGTAGGAAATGAAATTGAGACACCGGCAGTTACGGTACCAAAGCGGTCGTAAACTGGAGCTGCGATACAACGTAAGCCTGGCTCTTGTTCTTCATTATCTTCGCCAAAGTGCTGTAGCTTAACCGCTTTAAGTTCATCGACAAGTTGGTCGACATTTTCAAGGGTATTTTTTGTACTTTTCACAAATTCGGCGTCTGCCAACTGAGTGCGAACGAATTCTTCGTCACGTTCTGCCAATAATACTTTACCAATCGCAGTCGTATGCAGAGGATTTCTTCGACCAACGCGTGAGTGCATGCGCAGGGCGAAGCTAGAATCGATTTTGTGTATGTAGATGATAGAGCCATGGTCCAACGCACCTAAGTGAATGGTTTCATTGGTCTCTTCTGAAATCACACGCATCTCTTTCTCGGCGATTGTGATCATATCAACCCACTCGAGTGACTTTGAGCCAAGCTCAAACATCTTTAATGTAAGTGAATATCGGTCAGCTTCGCCTTGTTGAGATACATAGCCAAGCATTTTCATTGTTTGTAGAAAGCGGTAGGTAGTGGCTTTAGACATCATTAGACGTTGTGAAAGGTCTGATACGCCTATTTCCTTCTGTTCCCCCAGAGATTCAAGAATATTAAAAACTTTTAATACCGATGAAACGGCTTCTGGTTGGGTGGACTTCTCCATTTTTCTTCCTTTGGGCTATCTAATATCAAGACAAAATACCACTTTTCGTAATTTCTAAAAAGCCTTTTCAAAAAAATAAAAAACGAGAACGATCAACTTCAAAGTTTTAACTTAATTAGAAATTATTTTTGAAATGTCGTTTCAAAAATAATTGTCAGCAACGAATTTATGTTTTATTGTATGACTAAATCGAGTGGGCGACATTACAGAAATGCCACAACACTAAACGTAATTGAGGAAGCGAACATGATGTTAGAGTCATTCAATCTGGAAGGTAAAGTAGCGATAGTGACGGGTTGTGATACCGGCCTTGGTCAAGGTATGGCAATTGGTTTAGCTGAAGCTGGATGTAAAGTGGTTGGCGTAAATCGTGTTGAGCCAACAGATACCATTGAAAAAATGAATGCAGCGGGTCATACGTTTTTAGACGTACGTGCTGATCTTCTAAAGCAGGAAGATATTCCTGGAATTATAGATAAAGCGCTGACTGAGTTTGGTCACATCGACATCCTTGTTAATAATGCCGGCATTATTCGCCGAGAAGACGCGATTGAGTTTTCTGAGCAAAACTGGGATGACGTAATGAACATCAATACTAAGACCGTTTTCTTTATGTCTCAGTCGGTTGCGAAGCAGTTTAAAGCGCAAGGCACTGGCGGCAAGATCATTAATATTGCATCAATGCTCTCTTTCCAAGGTGGTATTCGTGTTCCTTCGTATACTGCGTCTAAGAGTGCTGTAATGGGTATTACCCGTGCGATGGCGAACGAATGGGCACGCGATAATATCAACGTCAATGCGATAGCCCCCGGTTATATGGAAACGAACAATACTCAAGCATTGCGCGAAGATGCAGATCGCAATCAAGCGATTCTTGAACGTATTCCTGCCGAACGCTGGGGTACACCGAAAGATGTGGCTGGCCCATGTGTGTTCTTAGCCTCATCAGCATCGGATTACATCAACGGCTACACCATTGCTGTTGACGGTGGTTGGTTAGCTCGCTAACGACTTTTGTAATATAAGATGGTTAACGAGATCGTTGCACAAGCTGTAGGGCTACTAAGTTTCCTTCTGGGCCTTTCGACCTTTTACCAGAAGGACGACAAAAAGCTCAAAGTGGTCATGTTGATGTTGAACGTTAACCATCTTATCCACTTTTTATTATTGGGTTCTATTACATCGGCAATCGGTGCTTTGATTTCAGCACTCAGAACTTGCACTGCTATGTACACCAAATCGCTGTGGGCTGCAGGGTTCTTTATTGCCCTCGCAGTTGGTAGCGGAATCGGTTTTGCTCAGCATTGGTATCAACTTCTGCCTTTAGCCGGAACGATTATTGGAACGTACTCAATATTAAGATTGAATGGTATTGCACTAAGAGTCGGCTTTTTATTGGGAGCTGCATGCTGGCTAACTAATAATCTGATTATTGGTTCAATTGGTGGCTCGCTGATGGAAATATCAGTGATAGGGATTAACCTCGTTACTATTTTTCGTCTATACCAAGATAACGCCAAGTGCAAAATTACGCCGCAACAACAGGAATAAAAACGACATGTTTGTGTATAACGAAGACGTGAAAATGGAAGATCTTGGTGCGGGAGTTTCCCGCAAGGTGCTTGCTCATAGCGAGAACGTGATGGCTGTAGAAGTTCATTTCGAAACAGGCGCAGTTGGTGCGTTGCATACCCATCCTCATGAGCAGCTCACATACGTTTTGTCGGGAGCCTTTGAGTTCACGATTGGCGATGTAACGAAAGTGGTGCGCGCAGGCGACACTATGTACAAAGAGCCGGGTATCGAACATGGCTGTGTTTGCCTAGAAGCCGGCGTATTAATTGATAACTTTACGCCAATGCGTAAAGACTTTGTTTAAGCTCTAAATTTTTTAGAGCGAACATTTGAGCACTAATTTTTAAATTTGCAGTAATGCTGCGGGAGAAAGTAAATGAAAATCGCATTAATGATGGAAAATAGTCAAGCAGGCAAAAATGCAATGGTATCAGCTGAACTAGAGTCAGTTGCTGGTGGTTTTGGTCACGATGTTTTCAACTTAGGAATGACAGACGAGAATGATCACCACTTAACGTATATTCATCTAGGTATTATAGCGAGCATTCTGATTAACTCAAAGGCTGTTGACTTTGTTGTGACAGGATGTGGCACTGGCCAAGGTGCTTTGATGTCGCTGAACTTACATCCAGGCGTGGTTTGTGGTTACTGTTTAGAGCCTTCTGATGCGTTCTTGTTTAACCAAATCAACAACGGTAATGCTATCGCGCTCGCTTTTGCGAAAGGTTTTGGTTGGGCTGGTGAACTGAACGTTCGTTACATCTTTGAAAAAGCCTTCACGGGTGAGCGTGGTCAAGGTTACCCATTAGAGCGAGCTGAACCTCAACAGCGCAATGCTGCACTTCTTAATGAGGTGAAAGCGGCAGTGGTGAAGGATAACTTTATTGATTCACTGCGCGCAATCGACCAAGATCTTGTGAAGACTGCTGTGGGTAGCCCTCGCTTCCAACAGTGTTTCTTTGACAACTGCCAAAATCAAGAAATTGCGGATTACGTTCGTTCACTTCTGGACTAATTCTACCGCTTGATTTGAGAGAGCCAGCCCTATGAGAGGCTGGCTTTTTTTTGGTTCATCGCGGATTAGCGGGAACTAAAAACAAAAACGGTAGTAAGTGATATGGTTTAGTCGCCAAACAAAAATCATACACAAACTACCGTTTCTATGCCGAATCATACTTTCCTATCTTCATTCTGGGAAGGCTTTCAAATAGTAAAGTCTCTCCAGACAGCATCACTTATTACCCTGACTCTTAAACCTAGCTCTGAGGCTAAATGCCTTTGTGGTCTTGAGGCCGAGGCTATCCATGAGTATCAATGGCGTCACGTAAAGGATGCCATGTTGCTCGGTGTGCCTGTTGAACTTTCCGTTCAAACTCGAAGGATTAAGTGTCGTGACTGCGGCATAAAAACAGAATCTCTCTCTTGGTTAGAGCCTTATGCTCGTATAACAAAGCGCCTAAAAAGCTATATAGAACAACTGCTACCCCTGCTTCCCATTAAGCATATATCCCAAATTACGGGCGTTCATTGGCACACCATTAAAGAAATAGATAAACGCCGACTTCGACAAGTGGTGCCGCCAGTGAAATGGGGTGAGCTAAAGCAGCTCGTGATGGATGAGTTCGCCATCTTTAAAGGGCATCGATATGCCACCGTCATCGCTGATGCGAAGACTCATCAAGTCATTTGGGTTGGATTAGGCCGCAGCCGCAAGGACATACGGCCGTTCTTCGAGCAGCTAGGCGAGAATGGGGTAAATATCGAAGCAGTAGCGATGGACATGAATACGGCTTTTGACCTTGAAGTTCAAGCGCACTGCCCGAACGCAAAAATCGTTTACGACTTATTCCATGTTGTTGCTAAGTTCGGTCGCGAGGTGATGGATAGAGTCAGAGTCGACCAAGCCAACAAACTCAAGCAAGATAAAAAAGCGAGGCAATGGGTGAAGCGCTCACGGTGGGTACTGCTGAAAAATAGAGGCAACTTAAATACACGTCAAGATAGCTATCTTACTGAAATATTGAATATCAATAAGGACTTAATGACCACTTATATACTCGGAGCCCAACTCAAAGAGCTTTGGTATTGTGAATCCGAAGGGCACGCGAAGGGGCTCTGGGACACGTGGTGGGAACAAGTGCAAGAGAGTGGAATTAAGCCATTGAAAGAGTTCGCACGAAAACTGAGTCCTTATCTTCACGGCATTATCGCATCGGCAAGTTATCCGTTGAACACCTGCACACTGGAAGGGATAAACAACAAGATAAAGTTAATCAAGCGAATGGGGTATGGGTATCGAGATACAGACTACTTCTTCTTGAAGATAAAAGCGGCTTTCCCCGGAAAGCCGCGATGAACCTTTTTTTTATCAGGTGTTTGGCTAATTCGTGGCTAATGTTTGGGAAATGGCAAAGTATTAGACGCACGAATAATAGCTTTGTACGCCCATCTAGGCTCGTATTTTTGTCGCCTTAACTCAAGGTTTCGGGATCAATTTGTGGCTGCTTGATCCACTATGTATCCAAATATTGATCAGTGATCTCTAGAACACAAAAAAACGTCGCTCTCGATAATTCAAACTCGATCTAATTTGTATGACTTTTACATTGTTTAGATCACAAAAACCATAGAACACCCTTAAATAAAATGTCGTTAATGTAATAATGAAACGGTATTTTAAAAATTAAATCATTCAAACAGAACAATAATGAAAAGGGGTTCGTAATGAATATCGACATGCTCGTTGTTGGTGTCTACTTTATCTTTATGATAGCGATTGGCGTCATCTTCAAACGTTTTGCAGGCAGCTCTACCAGTGATTACTTTCGTGGAGGAGGCAAGATGTTGTGGTGGATGGTTGGCTCTACCGCATTCATGACGCAGTTTAGTGCTTGGACATTTACTGGCGCTGCGGGTAAAGCTTTTACCGATGGGTTCCCAATCATGGTTATTTTCATGGCGAACGCATTTGGCTTTCTACTTTCGTGGTTGTTCTTTTCATACCGCTTTCGACAAATGCGTGTTGTTACACCTATTGAAGGTGTGCGTCGTCGCTTCGGTGCAACGAATGAACAAGTGTTTACGTGGGCGACAATGCCGACAAGTGTGGTTTACACCGGTATTTGGCTAAATGGTCTCGCACTCTTCGTTAGTGCTGTGTTTAAAGTGGATATCGAAACCACGATCGTTGTGACTGGCTTGATTGTTCTCTTCATTTCAGTACTGGGCGGAGCATGGGGGGTTGTTGCTTCAGACTTTGTACAAATGGTTGTGATCATGGCGGTGACGGTGGTTTGTGCTGTGGCTGCATTGGCAAAAATTGGTGGTCCAGCGAATCTTATCGAGCAATTCCCTGCCGACAGTGTCATGGGCTCTGATATGAACTATCCATTGCTGTTCGTATCTTGGTTTATCTTCATGTTCGTTAAGCAGCTGCAAAACATCAACAACATGCAAGATTCATATCGTTTCTTAACGGCGAAAGATTCTGTTAACGCACGTAAAGCGGCACTCCTTGCGTTTGTATTGATGCTGGTAGGACCTGCAATTTGGTTCTTACCACCTTGGGTAACGGCAATTATCTATCCTGAAGCGGCAACTGTACACGCGGCTGAACTTGGTAGTAAAGCAGCTGATGCAGTCTACTTAGTGTTTGTCGAAAACGTCATGCCGGTTGGTATGGTGGGACTGCTTATGTCGGCTGTATTTGCAGCAACAATGTCTTCAATGGATTCAGGTCTAAACCGAAATTCAGGTGTGTTCGTGCGTAACTTTTACGCACCAATCATAGACAAAAACGCGGATGACAAGAAGCTGATGCGAGTGAGTCAATTCATGACTATGGTCTTCGGCATATTGATCATCATGGTGGCTCTGTTCATTAACTCTCTTCGTGGCTTGAGCCTTTTCGACGCAATGATGTACGTAAGTACTCTGTTACAGATGCCAATTCTAGTGCCGTTATTCTTCGGTATGTTTATTAAGAAAACGCCCGACTGGGCAGCTTGGGCCACATTGGCTGTGGGCATGCTGGTGTCTTACATCGTGAGTTTTGTGCTTACAGCAGACGTTGTTGCCAATTTATTAAACTTAGAGGTTCCGTTCACGGGACGTGAAGCGAGTGACCTAAAAGTTCTGCTTGGGGTTATTGGGCACCTTGTGATCACGGGTGGTTTCTTCTGTCTAACAACTAAGTTCTACAAAGAGCCAGTGGGCAAACGAAATACAGAACTTAAAGAGTTTTGGAGTGATGTTGCGACTCCTGTTATCGAAGAGGAAGGACAAGATGAAATGGATCGCCAACAACGCGATATGCTAGGCAAGCTCATTCTGGTTTTCGGTGCACTTGTAACGGCGATGGTACTAATCCCGAACCCGTTCTGGGGTCGCATGGCCTTTGTCTTCTGTGGGGCGGTAATTGTGACTGTGGGTTCTCTGTTATTAAAGAGTGCGAGAAAAACGCCTCGTTTAGAAATGTCTACATCCAAGTAATCAGCAACAACTAGTTAGATAAAAGTAACACGAGTATAGGTCAGAGAGAGTGTCTCTCTGGCCTATATGAACCACCTCGTAGAGGGGCTTTAGGAAACAATTTCATGACTGAGTTTTTCCCTAAAGTTTATCAATACAGTTTTTTATAAGAGTTTGAATTATGTCTTCATACATACATAAAGATTTTCTATTGCAGGGGGACACTGCCAAGCGTTTATATCACGATTACGCGGCAGGGCTTCCCATTATTGATTATCACAACCATTTAGAGGCCAAAGAGATTTATGACAACCATCAATACGACAATATTGCTCAGGCTTGGTTGAGTTGCGATCACTACTTGTGGCGTGCATTACGAAGTAACGGAGTCGATGAGCATTACATCACAGGTGATGCGAGTGATTATGAAAAGTTTCAAAAGTGGTGTGAGACCATGCCGTATCTGATCGGCAATCCGCTGTATCACTGGTGTCACTTGGAGCTTAAGAAATACTTCGATCTCGATTTACTACTCAACTCAGAGAATTGCGAGGTTATTTGGCAACACTGTAATCAAAAACTCAGCCAAGAGTCTCACCGATTCCAAGCTCTGCTTAAAGAGAGTCGAGTCGATACCTTGTGCACCACTGATGATCCACTGAGTGATTTGAGCTATCACGATAAGCTCAATCGTTCAGAATTTACTGTACAAGTCTTACCGACATTCCGTGCTGACAGCCTGATTGAAATAGAGAATCAAAATAGCTTTTTAAAGGTGCTTAATTTACTGGCTTCGATCACCGACACTGATGTGGTAGATTTTGCAACCTACGCTAAAGCAATTACCTTTCGCGTGGATTATTTTGCACAGCACAACTGTTGTTTATCTGATTTAGGGTTAAAAGTTGTGGACTTTTCACACTATCACCCTGACGTACTTGATCAAGCTATAGCAAAGGTCAAACGTGGTGATGCGTTGAATAGTGAAGAAATTTCGCAGTTTAAGACGGCCGTTTTTGAAGTGCTTGGCAAGGCTTATCATAAGCACGGTTGGTCGATGCAAATTCACATTGGAGTTTTAACAAATGTGAATAAGCGCCGCTTTGATGAGTTAGGTGGCGGTACGGGGTTCAGTGTTATCAGTGACAACCCAATTGCAGAAAACCTGAGTCATTTATTGAGTTTGTTAGATCAAGACCGCCAACTCCCTCAGACCATCGTATATAGCCTTAACCCGAAAGATAGCCCAGTGCTTGGGTCAATCATAGGCGCCTTTCAAGACAGTGATGAGCAGCCCGGTAAAGTGCAGCTTGGTTCTGCGTGGTGGTTTAACGATCATAAGGCGGGTATGGAAAAACAACTTCAAGATCTAGCAAATTTAGGGGCGCTAGGACGCTTTGTCGGAATGTTAACCGACTCTCGCAGCGTATTGTCACTCTCTCGTCATGACTATTTTCGTCGCATTCTATGTAACTTACTCGGTAAGTGGGTCGATGACGGGGAATTACCGAATGATGAGCCTTTGCTTAAACAGAGTGTCGAGAATATCTGTTATCAAAACGCCAAACAATACTTCAATTTTCATCCATCTAAAGATTTAGTATAGGTATCCATTATGCTGCAGTTTACCTCTCAGGAAATGGCGGTCATTCGTCAAAATGCCAGCCAAGAGATCATCGAACAAATTATTCAAGATAATCAGGTTGTGCTTACTTCAGACACTCTCGTTCCACCTGATGCCCGCGCAACATGGAATTTATATTATTTTTGCCCCACGCATGGGGTTCGCTTAAGTTGGGATAGAGACCGACCCACTGAACATGTATGCCCTGTTGATGGCGAGGTGCTTACTGGGGAACCTTATGACGGAGCATGGTGGCGTTGGCTTAATGGGCTCAATTCGAAAGCGTGTAATGACCTAGGCTTGCTTTGGCACATTACTCAAGACCGCAAATACTTCGAAAAAGTTCGTGAGATCTTATTGGGTTATGCTGAATACTACCCGAATTACGAAGAACACGGCGGTATTCCATATAACGGTCCAGGAAAAGCAAATGCGCAGACTCTTTGCGAAGCGAATTGCAATATTGATTTTGCCCGAGGCTATGATTTCGTTAAAGAGCAGTTGAATACCGAAGAGCAATTGTTTATTGAACAGCGCTTGTTACGCGAAGGCGCTGAGTTCCTGATGCAACATCGAGCTGATCAATTGCATAACCATGAAATGAAAATTTCTGCGACTATTGGTGTGATAGGCTTGATACTTGGTGACCGAAAATTCATCGACTTTGCGGTGAGCACGCCTTATGGCTTGAAGTATCAGTTAGAGTATGGTGTAAAGGGGGAGGGCTTATGGTTTGAAGGTTCTATCCATTATCATTACTACGCTTTACAAGCACTTCTGAATTTCGAAAAAATGGCATGTAAAACAGAGTACTCACTACAATCGGTACCAAACTTCCATACCATGTTGGCGTTCCCGCTCAAGCTACTCATAAATACGGGTGACTTTCCACGTCTGAACGACTGTATTGCGGGTCAAGAGAAGTTAACTCATAGCCACTTGTTCGAATTCGGGTATCGCGAGTTTCGAGACCCTTTATTTGCATCGGCGTTGCAGAGCATCTATCAAGATAAGCCACGCAACAATATCGACGCACTGTTGTACGGTGTTGATGCATTACCTGTGGCAGAGCTGCTCATGTGCCAGTCTATTCATGCAGAACAATCAGGCGTCACGATCATGCACGATCGAGAGCACGATAACATGCTATTAATTAAGCACTCTCCGTATGGTGGTGAGCATGATCACTATGATCGACTAGGGATGATCGTTACTCGAAATGGTAAAGAAATTTTGCCTGACTTGGGAACAACAGGGTACGGTGCTGAACTGCATTATGGGTATTATAAAAATACGGTGACGCACAACACCTTGGCGGTGAATCAGAAGAATCAACCGCCAGCCAACCCTCAGGTGAATACGTTTGTAAAAGAACAGTCCTACGCATGGTTAGACACACAAACAGATTGGTGTGGGGAGTTACCGACGGTCGATAGCCATACTATTGTTCAGTGGGATTTAGCCGCGTACAAAGACGTTGTGTTTCGTCGTCAAATTCTGTGGTTAGGGGATGTGGCGATTGAATTCAATACAGCGGTAAATCCTCACCAACAACAATTGGATTTGGTCTGGCATATCAGAGGACAACACTGTGCTTTGGCACAGGCACAAGGTTGCGACAATCCACTAGATGGGCCTTTAACAAGAATGACGAGTTGCCATGAGATACCACTTAAAGAGTCCATCGATTTACGTTATTCGATTGATGGGCAAACCGAGTTTAATCAGCAGCTGATAACGGATAGTTCAGCAACTTTGTTGTTGGGGTATGCGCCAGACAACCCTGCAACTAGTGATTTAGCTTACACGATTTTGCGTAGCCAAGAAGCGGTTCTTAAAGTTGCCACGGTACATAATTTGACGCAAAACGATGAGGTTCGAGTTTATGATATCGAGTGGCGATCGGACGTTATCAATTTAAGGTTGGTAAGAAATAGAGTGGCACAATCTATTTCAATTAACCAAGAAACGGGTGTTACTTTATTCGTTTGATCGAACAACAGTATTAATGAAATATAACTCGCTGAATTTCACGAGTTCACCCCAAAATAAAAATCCCCTCAAGAACCTTTCTTGAGGGGATTTTTTATCAGTCGGTGATTAACTTGTTAGCTGTTAGCCATCTACTCTTCACTTTCAGCCTCTTTAGAAACGTTCGCTCTCATGTCTTTCTTCAGCCAGTTATCGAGTACATGTTGCAGTGCTTTCAAAGAGGTTGGCTTCTCTAGGCGACCATCCATCAGTTTGCTGATCATATCTAACTCGTGTTGTCCCGACTCCCCAGACAAAGCAATGATGGGTGTTTGAGGTGAACGCGCCTTGATGATCTGGCTTGCGTCAAAGCCATTCATTATTGGCATTTGTACGTCCATTAAGATCAAATCAACTTTGTGTGATCTGAACAGATCGACAGCATTTCCCCCGTTTTTGGCTTGCAAGCTATTTACGCCAAGTCGGCTCAGGTACATCTGAACAAGTGTGCGTTGTACCTCTTTGTCATCAACGATGAGCACGGTGGGGGCGAGATGGTCTAATTGTTCTTGAACGCTACTTGGAGCATGTTGACTCGTTTGTAAACCTGCCTGTATATCCGCTTTGGTTTTATCTTCAGTCGTTGATTGGCTTTGTTTCCAATCATTGAAATCAGGCGTACGAAGCGCGTCTGCTTTGGGCGCATTAGGTACCACTGGGAAATACAGGTGGAATTCAGTAAATTCATCCAGTTTAGAGTGGCACTCAACTCGACCGCCAAATGAGCGCATTACGCGTTGGCAATAACCTAATCCTAAGCCGCTACCACCACTTTTTTGATACGAGAAAAAGTCATCGAAAATCTTATGAGCAATGGTTTCGTCAATGCCCGGACCTGTGTCTCGGAATATGAGAATGTTCTCGTACGATCCGGTTTTAGTGCTGATCTCAATTTGGCTCTCTGGATAAGAATCAAAGTAATAGATCGCATTACGTATCAGGTTGAAAATGACAAAATTGAATAAGGTCTCATTGAGTTTTGCGACAAAATCAGCATGTTGTGGTAAACGAATTCGTTCAATAATCTTCTCGTTTTCAAAACCGTATTGGCTTACTGCTTGATCCACAGCTTTGTGAATAGAGGTCATCGCAACCGGCCCATGCTCCGGTGAGCTGTCACTGACCTCACGCAAGATGATGTCAATCAATTGTCGCCCACGTTGAATGGCAGCTTGGCCGTTCTCAATATCAAGCAGTATCTGTTTTGCTGGTGCTTGGTTATCAATGTGCTGCTTTAGTACTTCAAAATGCAATTGTACTTGAGCGAGCGGGTTACGCATCTCATGAGCAATTGAGTTCGCTAGTGCTCGGCTTTGACGAATGCGTCTATCAGCTTCGATGGTACTTTGCACACGAGTTAACAGGGTTTGCAGTGCCAAGATCTCTTCATTAGAAAACATTTGGTCGTTGCTCTTGTGTGATGATATCAATAAGTGCGAGACAGACAGCCCTTGACCAAACAAAGGCATAACTAAGGCTGTGTTATTTGAGCTCATCTTGTCATAAAGCGCCTTGATCGAGCTTTTCGTGGGCTCTGCGTAATCTAACTCTTCAGAAAGTTCATCGAATAACAAAACGGACTTATTTGTTGAAAGGTAGTCTTCGTAGAAGGTCTCGTTGTAGTTGCTGTTAACGAGGCGCAATTTGTCTTCTGGAATTTGCAGTAGGTTACCCAAGCGACGCATCGCGTCATCAATAGATAGTTTGAAGTCTTCTTCTAAAGCAAGGATTTGCTGTACAGGCGTTTTCTTGTTTCTGTAAACCAATAAAGAGGCGTAATGGCTCACGCGTTTGTAGAGTACATGCCAAGTGATGCCGATAAGCGCACAGATAGGTATTGCGATTAGCCATTGGTTGTTGTCGGTCAATGGGATGAATATTGCGCCGAAAGGTATCACTAAAATTGCACACACCAATAGCGCGTTAAGGCTCATATAAGCTAGGTATTTAACACTGTAGAAGCGAGAGGTCAGCAGGGCATAACCAACGAACAGCATCTCACTAATAGACAATGCTGGTGGTAACCAGGTTAGTGAGAAATCATGCATGAAGTATGTCATGCCAAGGTGAATGGTTGCGGTAGAAAGCATGAAAACTAAGATGCCCGCAATCATGTAACTGGTTTTGGCGAGTATTAGTTTGCTGCTATTAGCTCGCATGGCCACAAGGTTGGTTAAGGTCAGGACAACAAAGCTCACCAGCCCGATAAAGAAATATGGCGTATGAGGACCAAACTCAATAACGAATTGGCTTGGGCCGACAATGTCGACGTGTTCAACGGTTAACCCCGGACTTAAATTAATAAAGAGGGCATAGACTGATGAGCCGACAAAAATAGCCTGTTGCCATATGTGTACTTTACCATTGCGTTGCTCGGCTGCGAGCTGACACGAGAAGTAGTAGGCAAATGCAAACGCAAAGAAAGAGGCGAGATTGGCAAATTTTGCCGCCAACACCGCGGCCGAAGCGCCAAGCTCCGGTAATAAGTCGGTATGGAAATACGCGTTGCTGCTGATCCACGCAACAATGCAAACCGAGTAAGCAATGTAAGGCACATGGTGCGTGCCCGCGATGGCTTCATTTTTTTGCTTCAGACGATAGTAATAGTAGAGTAACCACATTACTACGATTGCTGCCGTCATAAGAAGCGTTATTGCTTTGGCATAGATGATCGCCTCTAGGCCGAAATCAAACATGTTCATCTCTTTTTACCGAACTTAGTTTTTCTATCGAGTTTACTTTTTCTGCTGAGCCTAGCTTTCTACTCTCACGTACTGCGCGTTTGTAGCGACGAAAATCGGTGTTATTAAATACTTTGACCATCACTTCGAAATTCCACAATCCACGATAAATGGTTGTACCGTCATCATTTAACTCGCAATATCCGGAATGGAAATACGCTTTGGGATCGGTAGCTTGATAAAACTGGAGCATGAAAGGCTGCTCGATAATGGTGAAGCCGATTTTGTACCCTACTTGGTGCAATACACTCATTAGTTCTTTTTGGGCGAGATAGAGGAAATAGAGTCTTTGTTGAGTATTACCGCTTACTGTCAGGCGGAGCACTTCACATATGGCACTTTTGTCAGACAATTGTAACTGAAACTTATTATCAAATTCTAGGAGAGAATGACATTTTGACAGTGTAGACGGTGTGAATATCTGTAACTCAGCGAAATCATCGTAACCATGATCGGGTAAACAGTATTGCCACTGTTCATTGCTGAACGGTGGCGCGTAACTTAACCAAGTTTCATTCTTAGACCAATCTTGAATCAGCGCAGAGGAAACCAGTGTCGGAAAGGCTTCATCAACGGGATGTTTGAGTAGAATAAAATGCTTACCTGCCTGGGAAAGGTGTAATAAAGGCAGCATCTCAAACCATTTTTCACCCTTGATGAACACCTCAAGATTGCTTAAAGCAATGGCATCGCTGATTGACATTCCTTGTGGGTGACAGGGTGTTTGCACTACAAGTTGAGCATCTTCGATGTGTTCAACGATTGCACCGTAGTAGGCACTATCTTTAATGGGCAGATCGACAGGAGAAGGGGACTTGGTGTTCAATGGCGATTTTGCTTTGATCGCAGCAATTTCGCACTCACACCAGAAATCTAGCCAATGCATATAGCACTGTCCTGCGGCCTGCTCTAGAAGAGCAACCTCTGTAGATAGTGTAGTTGGATAGCGCAGAATCAGATCGCGGTAGTCCATCACCTCAAACAATACCGAATAGCTTTTGTTTTGATGCTCAGGGAAAAGCAATTCTAATTGGCTTCTACGATATTCAGTCACGCTTTGGAAAAGAGCAGTGCGCTCTTGTGGCTGATAAGTACTGATAACGAGCTCTATCAGCGCTCGCTGTTTTTTTTCGATAGACAGACTGCTAGCCAACAGTGAGCCTAAAGACGACGTTATTTTCATTTGATTAACCGAACCTAGCCTAGGTTTATATAATTATTTTTATTCGATTTGCACTGTCTACAGGACACAAATTTTTTAGTATTTTTTTGAGTCATGTTACTTGGAGCGAGTCTGTCGTAACGTTACTTGAGCCTATGAATTGAGAGATAAGTTGCATAATTGGTCGCAAGTTTACTACTTGCGGTCATCCTTAACAACATAGCCTTGCCATATCTAAATCAATTAATGATCAAATAAACTACCTTATTATCAGTAGCTTGTATTGTTCGATAGTGTTTTGAGCTTATGAGTTCTTGTCGAGCATAAACCTTTGAATTTATAAAATAACGCAAAATATCTATTTTTTGAACCAACCTCATAAATCATAAGCAACTGAATTCACCTTGTTAATCGTAAGGAATATAACGGCGACCCAAAATATATAATTAACTAATGAGTGTTGTATGTCTCATACCTGTTTATTCCCACGTCATCGTTTGGCGATCGCTTGTGTGCTTGCTGGTGTTTCCAGTTTCTCTTTTGCCGAAAATCAATGTGATGTTTCTGATCTTAAGTTGGCCTCTGATCTCGCTCTTTCCGTCTCTACGGCGGACTACAGTCGCTATGGTTCTTGGTTCTCTGCATCTGAGAATGCATTAAACAATATTTATAGTGAAGCGAGCTTAAGCCGCATTCAAGCCACGCTGAGCCTAGAAATTGCCCGTTATCGAGGTGAAGAAGAACAAGCTCGTAAACTAGAAAACCTTGGCGAGTTTGTTCGTGCGGCTTATTACGTTCGCTATAACGCGCAAGCACAAGACTTCAGTGAAGCGTTGAGCCAGCGGTTTGCTCAGTCAACCATTGCCTTCTTAGCTAATCCTACTGCGCTAGACCAAGGTCGTGAACAAGTTGGAGCAATGAAAAGCCTGACGCTAATGGTTGATAACGTAAAGCAACTGCCACTCACAATGGATGCACAACTTGCGGCACTGAGCCACTTCAATAGAGAGACCGCGCAAGACTCACAATGGGTCGACGGGCTAAACAATCTGTTTCGAGCAATGGCAGGTCATGCGGCTAGAGATGATTTTTATGATTACATGGCAAGCAATTCTCAACATATTGATACACTTGCAGCGTTCGCTCGTGATAACTCATGGGCACTGGATACTGATGCCGGCTTTCTTGTTTATAACGCAGTCCGTGAAACAGGTCGCTTACTTGCAAGCCCAAACAAAGAAACTAAAGACAAAGCGTTGCGAGTTATGCAGCAAGTGATGGCACAAAACCCGCTTGGCAGTGAGCACGACAAACTTTGGTTAGCAGCGGTTGAGATGATGGGGTATTACGCTCCTGAAGGCTTAAACGGATTGGATCTTGAGCAAGCAAAACGTGATTTAGCGATGCGTGTTCTTCCTAATCGTCATGAATGCCAAGGGCCTGCAATTATCCGCTCACAAGATTTAACGCAAGCACAAGCGATGGAAGCTTGTAATGTGTTGGCCGTTAAAGAGGCCGATTTCCACCAGGTCGCGAATACGGGTCAACAACCTGTCGCCGACGATAACAACAACCGAGTTGAAGTGGCGGTGTTTGGCAGCAAAGGCAGTTATATCGATTACTCGTCGTTCCTGTTTGGTAATACCACAGACAACGGCGGTCAGTACTTAGAGGGTAACCCTGCAGAGGTGAGGAACGTGGCGCGTTTCGTTGCTTACCGTTACGCCAATGGCGATGACCTCTCTATTCTTAATCTTGAACATGAATACACTCATTACCTCGATGCGCGCTTTAACCAATACGGCTCCTTTAGCGACAACTTGGCACACGGTTATGTGGTGTGGTGGTTAGAAGGTTTTGCCGAATTCATGCATTACAAGCAAGGCTACGATGCTGCGGTAAGCTTGATTAACAGCGGGAAGATGAGCCTATCGGATGTGCTTGCGACCACCTACTCTCATGATTCCAACCGTATTTATCGCTGGGGCTACTTGGCGGTGCGCTTTATGATGGAAGAACATCCTCAAGAGGTGCAGAGCTTATTGACACTGTCTCGTACTGGTCAGTTTGCCGAATGGGCGCAGCAAGTGAAAGTCCTTGGGCAACAATACAATGGTGAGTTTGAGCGTTGGTTAGAATCTGTCTCAACCGAGCCTGAGATACCAAACCCGGATCCGAACCCAGGAGAGCCAACTGATCAAGTCACTGTACTTGTCTCAAACCAAGATGTGCTGTTAACCGGCACGGCTTATAGCGAACAGCTTTTCTACATTGATGTACCAGAGAACACCACGCATTTTGAGGTTTCGATTGAAGGTAATGCTCTGGGCCAAAGCCAAGGTGATGCTGACCTCTATATGAGTTACAGCAAAGAGGCGCATTATTACGACTTCGAGTTTAGCCAATACGGCAACGGCAGCAATGAGCATGTGACGTTTGAACCAGAGGCATCAGGTTATATCAAACCGGGACGCTACTACATGAGTATTGCGGGGCGTACCGATTTCAATGATGTGACACTGTTGGCTTCGTTAGAAACAGAAACGCCAACACAACCAACACAAGAACAAGATGATTTAACGCCTGTAGTATTGGAATCCGGTCAGGCCCAAGTATTGACTGTGCACCAACGACGTTATGCAGCAGTCTATGTACCACAGGGCGTACATGAGGTTCGAGTGTGGTTGAACGATAAGAATACAGAGCAACCAAATCGAGGCAACGTCGATCTGTTCGCCAGTCACTCATATTGGCCAACGGCAGGACAACATGACTATGCGTCTGATTACCGTGGTAGCAATGAGTACCTACAAATCCCTGTAACAGAAGAAGGCTATGTGCACTTCTTGCTCAGTGCAGAACAGCAAGGGGATGATGTCGAAATGTTGGTGTACTTTCATTAAGACACTAACCTCAATGGCTTTTTATCATCAATGATATTTAAGCCATTGAGATAAAAAGCTGAGCATGAGTGCTCGGCTTTGTTTTTCTGACAGTGTTCTGTGTTTAGGGGATCGTTACAGCATAATTTCTGATGAAGTGATGACATTCGAGGTTTAAGCTTGTCTGCATATGAAACATCATTGTGGGTAACGCCTCGTGAATGACAGAGGTAGAGAGAATTTATGAAGAAAGTACGATTAACATCATTACTTGGAGTAGCAACCTTGTTTAGTGTCGCTGTGTTAGCAGGATGCAGTCAGCAATCTGAGGTTCCAGCTCGATCACAAGAGAATGCGAATCCGATTTGTAGCACTAAAAATCTGACGGGTGGTTGGTCGCAAAGTGATATCACACCACAAGCTAAGCAAGCGTTAGACGTCGTTCTTGGCCAAATGGACACCTCTGCTAAGCTCAAACAGATCTTGAGTGTTCGAACTCAGGTCGTCGCCGGTTTGAACTATGCTATCGAGTTTGAAATGGATAATGGTGAGGTGTGGAATACCGTCGTTTATCGTTCGCTACAAGGTGATATCGAAATGATGCAAGCTGCGCAGCAAGGCCGTCTGTGTCTATAGTATAGATATTTTCAATACCTATATTTTTAGGTAACTTATTTTTGTATACAGAAAGTAGAAATGGCTCCGTATTGGGAGCCATTTTTAATTCTAATTAAGGTCGGTTGATTGAACGGTATTAGCTGGTCAGTTCAGGTTCCAATAACTCTTGAACACAAGCTCGGCTGATGTTTTCATCAATGTAGGCCATCCCAAGTTTATTCAGATAGTCCATGCGATCGGCAGTGCGAAGCTCGATGTCGGGGCCTGCAATGTTGTTCTCTTGATAGATCTCGGTGAGGTGAGACATGAATTGCTCGCCAACACTCATCATCAACAGGCTCATTGCGCCTACATCCGGTCTGACTTTTGCTTGTTGTTTGTCAGATAGATTGACGGCTAACACGATAGGTTGCTCTTCACCCTCAAAACGAGTGCTGCGCTCGCGAATGGTTTGCTGAGCCCAGTAATACGCCAGTTCTTTACTCTGAGTTAAAAAGACGGGTTCAACGGATTCTGTGTAGTTGTTGCCAATGGTCGCCATGGTTTTTGAAGCCGCTTCGTTGAGCGCTTTGTCTCCAGAGCGCTTTAGCCCTTGACCTTGAATAGACGCAAGTAAAGCTGAAGATGTGCCGTGATACCAAGTATCACCCGTTGCGAAACCATTTTCTGATAACAGTGTTTTTGCATCTTGTAAGTGTGTCGGTATTGAAGTCATAGGCACTCTCAATCAAAAGGAATATCAACGAATAGGAATCTGAGCAAATATGTACACAGTTAGCTTAAACAGAAGTTGTTCGGTTAACCGTGGTGTGGAACACAAATCTGAGGCTTTGAGATAAAGCTGGCAGTAGTAGCTTTATCTCAAAGCCTTCCCCCGGATCTTACCTAAGTAAGAGAGAAGGGCGGGGGAGGCTTTAGTCTTAGCGATTAATCAAAAGTGTTAGCGACTAATCAAAAGTGCTAGCGATTAATCAAATTGATTCGATGTATTCGCTTCACCTGCTGCTTTTAGTGCATTCTCACCAGCAAAGTACTCTTTGTGGTCATCACCCATGTCTGAACCAGACATGTTTTGGTGTTTAACACATGCAATGCCTTGGCGGATTTCTTTACGTTGAACATTCGCCACGTAACCCAACATGCCTTGGTCACCGAAGTACTCTTTCGCAAGGTTGTCAGTAGACAGCGCTGCAGTGTGGTATGTAGGTAGTGTAATCAAGTGGTGGAAAATACCCGCTTCACGTGATGCATCGGCTTGGAATGTACGAATCTTCTCGTCAGCGCTTGCAGACAGTTCCGTTTCATCGTATTCCGCACTCATTAGGCTTGCACGGTCGTAAGCTGATACATCTTTACCTGCTGCTGCCAGTGCATCGTATGCTTGCTGACGGAAGTTTAGCGTCCAGTTGAATGATGGAGAGTTGTTGTATACCAGCTTAGCGTTAGGGTGAACTTCACGTACGCCGTCCATCATCTCTTTGATTTGACCGATGTGTGGTTTCTCAGTCTCAATCCAAAGAAGGTCAGCACCCGCGTTGATTGCTTCAATACAGTCGAATACGCAGCGGTCTTCACCTGTACCTTCGCGGAATTGGTATAAGCCTGAAGGCAGACGCTTAGGACGAACTAGCTTGCCGTCGCGGTTGAAGCAAACATCACCTTCAGCCATATCTGCAACATCGATCTCTTCAACATCTAGGTATGAGTTGTAGATGTCACCTTGGTCGCCAGGTTCTTTCACTACTGCGATTTCTTTTGTTAGACCAGCACCTTGTGAATCGGTACGAGCAACAATAACGCCGTTGTCGATGCCTAGTTCAAGGAAAGCGTAACGAAGTGCGCGAAGTTTTGCGTGGAAGTCAGCATGCGGAACCGTTACTTTGCCGTCTTGGTGACCACATTGCTTCTCATCGGCTACTTGGTTTTCGATTTGTAGACAACATGCACCCGCTTCAATCATCTGCTTAGCCATTAGGTAAGTCGCTTCTGCGTTACCGAAACCTGCATCGATATCGGCAATGATTGGCACTACGTGTGTTACGTGGTTGTCGATTTTGTCTTGGATTCGGTCTTGTAGATTCACATCGCCAGCTTCACGTGCCGCATCTAGTTGACGGAATAAGCCACCTAGTTCACGAGCATCTGCTTGGCGTAGGAAGGTGTATAGCTCTTCTACTAGGCCAGCAACTGACGTTTTCTCATGCATAGATTGGTCTGGAAGTGGACCGAAGTCAGAGCGAAGTGCCGCGACCATCCAACCTGAAAGGTATAGGTAACGACGGTCTGTCTTGCCATCAAAGTGCTTTTTAATCGAAATCAGCTTTTGTTGGCCGATGAAACCATGCCAGCAACCCAGAGACTGAGTGTATTGAGAGCTGTCTTCATCGTAAGCCGCCATGTCTGCACGCATAATATCTGCCGTGTATTGCGCAATATCCAGACCTGTTTTGAATTTGTTTTGAGCTCGCATACGGGCTGCAGATTCTGGGTTAATTGCATCCCATGGAGCACCAGCAGCGCTTTTTGCAACTTCAATCTTTTCGATATCTTGTGTAATTTGCGACATAACTATTCCTTAGTTTCACGTGGACATGTTGGCCAATTTGGCGAGGTCATTTGATTTGGATTAAATCTAACCATGGACAAAGAATAACCATGTATGTGATAATTTTGTTAATTTATAGTTATTATATTCGGTATTTTTCTTATGAATATTGCTCGTGTAGACCTTAATTTACTTGTGTATTTAGACATGTTGCTACGTGAAAGAAACGTAACGCGTGCAGCAAATCAACTGGGTATTACTCAGCCAGCCATGAGTAATGGCCTACGCCGATTGCGTGATTTGTTTGAAGATCCGCTATTGGTGAGAACAAGTGAAGGGATGATACCGACCGAACGAGCACATAAGTTGCAGCCACTGATTCGAAACATCTTGGTTAATGTAGAGAAGACACTGCAGCCGACCACGGAATTTAATGCAGAAGACAGTGAACGGGTGTTTCGTATCATGGCGAGTGATTATGCTGAGTCGACCATTATTCAACCTCTTTTGAAAAGGTTAAGCGAGATTGCGCCGAAAATACGACTGGATATCATGACGCCAAGTGACGTGAGTTATCAGGATGTAGAGCAAGGCACTGTTGATATTATTATCAACCGTTTTGACGATATTCCTCAGTCGTTTCACCAGATGAGCCTTTGGCACGACGGGTTTTCTTGTCTATTTAGTTGTGACAACCCAATAGCCGACAACTTCGATATTTTGTCTTATCTAAAGGCGCAACATATCTGGGTAAGCAAGACAGGTATGGGAACCGGAGTTGGGATCAACCCAAGCGAAGCACAAAAGCTGGGTTGGATAGATGAAGCACTAATGCGTATTGGTAAAACACGCAATATTACGGTGTTTACTCGACACTACTTGTCGGCGATTTTGTTCGCTCAACAGAAAAATTTGATTCTTACCATTCCAACCAAAGCTGCACAGTTGCAGCGTAATAATCCTAGGTTGTTGATCAAACCTGCGCCATTTGCGATTGAACCCTTTGAGGTGAAGATGGCATGGAGCCCATTGTTACAAACCAATCCAGACCATCAGTGGATGCGTCGATTGATTAAAAGTGTTGCCAATGAAATAGAGAGTGGTGTGACGGAATAACACAGTTTTTATGGTATTTTTTGTATGAATATCCAGTATAAATGGCATAAATTAGCTAAATTCATGCCTGTTAAGTAAGTTTAAGCTAGTAACGTAAATTTGAGCTAGGAACGTAAATTTAAGCCAGTTACGTAGAATTATTGAGTAGTCATCAGTTAGTTTGAGAGAGATTTTATGAGCAGTCGTATTCAACAGGGAAGCTTGAACATTGATAGCACCCTCTACCAATTAATTAATGAGCAGGTCATTCCTGGAACGGGCATTATCGCAGAAGACTTTTGGCAATCTTTTGCAGATATCCTTGCAGACTTGGCTCCAAAGAATCGCGCATTGCTTATTAAGCGTGAAGACCTTCAACATCAAATTGACGTTTGGCACCAAGAGCGTGCGGGACAAACGCTAGATGCGGCAGAGTACAAACAATTCTTACAGCAGATTGGCTACTTAGTCCCTGAGGGCGAAGACTTTCAAGTAACCACCGCAAGCGTTGAACCTGAAATTGCAACACAAGCGGGCCCGCAACTCGTTGTGCCTATTATGAATGCACGTTTTGCACTTAACGCGGCTAATGCGCGTTGGGGCAGTTTATATGATGCGCTCTACGGCACCGATGTCATCAGCGAAAATGATGGTGCAGAAAAAGGGGGCAGCTTTAACCCTGTACGTGGCGCTAAAGTAGTGAGCTACGCTCGAGGTTTCCTTGATGACGCAGCGCCTCTCAACGGTGTCTCCCATAAAGACGTAACCAAATACAGCATCAGTAACGTCAGCATTGGCAATACATTGACAGCGACCTTAGATAACGGCGAAGAAGTCACTCTAATTGATCGCAACCAGTTCATTGGTTACCAAGGTGATGCAAGTGCACCTTCAAGCATTCTGCTTAAGCACAACAACCTACATATTGAAATTCAAATTGACCCGAGCGCGCCAATTGGCAGCGTTGATGTAGCTGGTATTAAAGATGTGCTGGTGGAATCGGCTCTCACCACCATTATGGATTGCGAAGACTCGGTAGCTGCCGTTGATGGTGAAGACAAAGCATTGGCTTACCGTAACTGGTTAGGCTTAATGAAAGGTGACTTACAAGAGTCGCTAGAGAAAAATGGCAAAACCATTGTTCGTAACCTCAACCCAGATCGTCAATACACCAGTGTGACGGGGGGCGAGATCTCGCTTAAAGGTCGCAGCATGTTGTTCATACGCAATGTGGGTCATCTGATGACCAACCCTGCCATTATTGATGCTGACGGTAACGAAGTCCCTGAAGGCATTATGGATGGCATGGTCACCTCTCTAATCGCAATGCACGATTTAAAAGGGAACAGTGCTTACCAAAACTCGACCGCGAACAGCATCAACATCGTGAAACCTAAGATGCATGGACCAGAAGAAGTCGCGTTCACCAATGAGCTGTTTGGCCGTATTGAAGATGCATTAGGGCTAGACCGATTCACGATTAAAGTCGGTATCATGGACGAAGAGCGTCGTACTTCAGTTAACCTCAAAGAATGTATTCGCGCCGCCAAAGACCGTGTTGTATTTATTAATACCGGTTTCTTAGACCGAACCGGTGATGAAATTCATACCAGTATGGAAGCTGGCCCGTTTGCGCCTAAAACACAGCTGAAAACCATGACTTGGATTGGTGCATACGAAGATCAGAACGTTGATCTTGGCTTAGCTTGTGGCCTGCAAGGTAAAGCCCAGATTGGTAAAGGTATGTGGCCAGAGCCAGACAATATGGCGAAGATGATGGACGCGAAAATCGGACATCCACAAGCGGGCGCAAATACTGCTTGGGTTCCTTCTCCAACTGCCGCGACTCTGCATGCCTTGCACTATCACAAGGTGAGTGTACCAAGCCGCCAGAAAGAGCTTCGTGAGCGTGTGAGAGCAAATGTTGACGATATTCTTACTATCCCATTGCTAGGTAATCAAAAGCTGACCGCTCAAGATATCCAAAACGAATTGGACAACAATACGCAAGGTATTCTTGGTTATGTAGTGCGTTGGATTGACCAAGGCGTCGGGTGTTCTAAGGTGCCAGATATTAACGATGTAGGTTTGATGGAAGACCGCGCTACGCTGCGTATTTCGAGCCAACACATTGCGAACTGGTTACGTCATGGGATTTGTAATGAAGCCCAAGTAATGAAAACCATGAAGCGCATGGCCGCAGTGGTTGATGAGCAAAATGCTAGCGACCCGAGCTACCGCAATATGGCACCTGACTTTGAAAACAGCATCGCATTTTCAGCAGCGTGTCAGTTGGTATTCGAAGGCTGCGCTCAACCTAGTGGTTACACCGAGCCAGTGCTGCATGCTATGCGTCTAAAACTGAAAGCGCAGGGATAGAGAAGCAACCCAATAACAAAAACAGAGAATGTAAAATACTAAAAAAAAGAAACCCCCTTTAACCGAGCCCAAGGTGCCGCGCTTTTATAGCGCGGCTTTTTTTTGGTTCATCGCGGATTAGCGGGAACTAAAAACAAAAACGGTAGTAAGTGATATGGTTTAGTCGCCAAACAAAAATCATACACAAACTACCGTTTCTATGCCGAATCATACTTTCCTATCTTCATTCTGGGAAGGCTTTCAAATAGTAAAGTCTCTCCAGACTGCATCACTTATTACCCTGACTCTTAAACCTAGCTCTGAGGCTAAATGCCTTTGTGGTCTTGAGGCCGAGGCTATCCATGAGTATCAATGGCGTCACGTAAAGGATGCCATGTTGCTCGGTGTGCCTGTTGAACTTTCCGTTCAAACTCGAAGGATTAAGTGTCGTGACTGCGGCATAAAAACAGAATCTCTCTCTTGGTTAGAGCCTTATGCTCGTATAACAAAGCGCCTAAAAAGCTATATAGAACAACTGCTACCCCTGCTTCCCATTAAGCATATATCCCAAATTACGGGCGTTCATTGGCACACCATTAAAGAAATAGATAAACGCCGACTTCGACAAGTGGTGCCGCCAGTGAAATGGGGTGAGCTAAAGCAGCTCGTGATGGATGAGTTCGCCATCTTTAAAGGGCATCGATATGCCACCGTCATCGCTGATGCGAAGACTCATCAAGTCATTTGGGTTGGATTAGGCCGCAGCCGCAAGGACATACGGCCGTTCTTCGAGCAGCTAGGCGAGAATGGGGTAAATATCGAAGCAGTAGCGATGGACATGAATACGGCTTTTGACCTTGAAGTTCAAGCGCACTGCCCGAACGCAAAAATCGTTTACGACTTATTCCATGTTGTTGCTAAGTTCGGTCGCGAGGTGATGGATAGAGTCAGAGTCGACCAAGCCAACAAACTCAAGCAAGATAAAAAAGCGAGGCAATGGGTGAAGCGCTCACGGTGGGTACTGCTGAAAAATAGAGGCAACTTAAATACACGTCAAGATAGCTATCTTACTGAAATATTGAATATCAATAAGGACTTAATGACCACTTATATACTCGGAGCCCAACTCAAAGAGCTTTGGTATTGTGAATCCGAAGGGCACGCGAAGGGGCTCTGGGACACGTGGTGGGAACAAGTGCAAGAGAGTGGAATTAAGCCATTGAAAGAGTTCGCACGAAAACTGAGTCCTTATCTTCACGGCATTATCGCATCGGCAAGTTATCCGTTGAACACCTGCACACTGGAAGGGATAAACAACAAGATAAAGTTAATCAAGCGAATGGGGTATGGGTATCGAGATACAGACTACTTCTTCTTGAAGATAAAAGCGGCTTTCCCCGGAAAGCCGCGATGAACCTTTTTTTTGATTCATTTTTGTGGTGGGAAAGGTGGAGAGTGGGGCAGGTTATTGATCACTAAGACTTAATTATTTCCGAGCCCTAATCACTGCCAGAACCTAGTTACTACCAAAACACAGATATTTAATGTCCATGTACTCATCGATGCCTTCTTTGGCACCTTCACGGCCAATACCTGATTGCTTAACACCACCGAAAGGGGCGACTTCGGTAGAGATCAATCCATCATTGATGCCGACCATTCCGTACTCAAGCGCTTCTGCGATTTTCCATACACGGTGGATATTCTGGCTATAGAAGTACGACGCTAATCCATAAATGGTGTCATTTGCCATCTCAATAAGCTCTTCGTCTGTCTCGAATCGCATCACAGGAGCGACAGGACCAAAGATCTCTTGCTGAACAATGTCCATGCTGTGTTTTACATCTTTAAGAACAACGGGCTGAAGGAAGAGTCCATCAAGTTGTTGAAGTGGCGTCACAGGTTTAGCACCTTGTTCAATAGCTCGATTTATCAATCCTTGAATGTTTTGCTTAGCACCTCCATTGATAACAGGGCCAACCGTTACACCCTCATCTAAGCCGTTGCCAATCTTAAGTTGCTGTACCGCTTGGTCGAACTTAGCCACAAACTCATCGTGTACTTTACTGTGTACGTAGAATCGGTTTGCACATACACAGGTTTGCCCTGCATTACGGAATTTTGAAGCCATTGCGCCTTGAACTGCAGCGTCGATATCTGCATCGTCAAACACGATAAACGGTGCGTTGCCGCCCAGTTCCATTGAAGTACGCTTAATGCCTTTCGCCGCTTGAGCCATCAAGATACTGCCGACTCGGGTAGAACCAGTAAAAGAGATTTTTTTAATCAGTGGGTGTGAGGTGAAAAGACCACCCACTTGCTCTGGGCTTTCACCGAGTACGACTTGAAGTAGATCTTTAGGGATGCCCGCTTGATAAGCCAGTTCAACCACAGCAAATGCAGAAAGCGGTGTCTCATCTGACGGCTTCACGACAAAGCTACAACCCGCGGCTAAGGCAGGTGCGGCTTTACGCGTGATCATCGCCGTTGGAAAGTTCCATGGGGTAATGGCACAAGCCACTCCAATAGGTTGCTTGATCGTAACTAAGCGTTTACCCGCGACTGTACTCGGGATTGAATCGCCATAGGTTCGCTTCGCTTCTTCAGCGAACCATTCTATAAAACTCGCACCATAAACAATCTCACCTTTTGCTTCGGCTAACGGTTTACCTTGTTCAATTGTCATTAGCCGAGCAAGATCATCTGTGTTTTCAAGGATCAGTTGATGCCAGCGATGAAGTAATGCGGCGCGAGATTTAGCAGGTACTTGAGCCCACTCTTTTTGTGCCATGTGAGCGCGTTCGATAGCACTTGTTAATTCAGACTCAGATAAAATAGGTGCGTGCCCTACGAGTTCCCCAGTTGCCGGGTTTGTTACCGAAACAGCGTTTGTTGGTTCTGTCACCATAAAAGAGAGTAAGTGCTTGTTGTTAATGCTTAGCATCGTGTTTCCTTTGTCGTGATTACTTTATTATGTTGCTGTTTATGATAAATGCGGGCGTTAAAATGATTTCGACCAAACATCGTTTGGCCGAATACAGTGACAACGGGGCAACTGGCTTCAATATGTACTTAAAGCCAGAACCTACTGTTAAGCTGAAACTATCAAAACTAACCCCAATTATCAGATTCTATTTTTGCGAGCGCTTTTGCTGCTTTTTGAAGCGCCGGTAAGAATTTAATCGCTTCATCTGGTCTTAATCGAATGACAGGTGCTTGTATTGCGAGGCCGAGGTTTGATTGACCCGTAGATGACGGGATCAGCACGGCGATACAGACTAAGCCCGGCAAAAACTCTTCGTCATCAATCGCAAAGCCTTGGATTTTCGCTTCTTCGATGTCTTTCTCTAATGTCGAATAGTCGGTAATGGTATTTACGGTGTATTGAGTCAATGGCACGTTTTCAATCAGTCTTCGACGCTGTGACTTAGACATGTGCGCTAAAAACAATTTTCCGCTTGCTGAGCAATGCACTGGGACGCGAGAGCCTGGGTGTAGGTGAAAACGAAGGGGCGCTTCGGTTTCTGCACGATCAAGATAGATGATCTCGCCACTTGATAGTGCCGTTAGGTTACAGCTTTCACCAACTTCTGCTCGAAGGTTTTCAAGAATAGTGCGTCGGGCACTGTGCATGGTGCTATTCAACAGTAGGTTTTCGGCAAGCTTTCTGAGTCGAATACCAGAGCTGTAGTGTTTCTCATCGCCGTCTCTTTGAATGATGCCTGCTGCTTCTAACTGCTGAAGCATTCGGTGCAGGGTCGGTTTTGGCAGTCCAGTTTCTTCGACTAATCCCTGAAGAGAAACAAACTCGTCTTTTTGCGCTATCACCTCTAATAGTGCAAAAAGTCGGAGAGTCGGTGTATCCCCTTGAACTTGTGGTGTTTCTGTTTGCATATAATGATCCATCCTTGCGATATGTCTATGCCTAAGAGTGTACATATCAAATCATTATTCTTCAATTATCTGAATAAAATTTGACCTTTTTTATTATTTCAATAATATAAATGTAAATTATGGAACAATTAATCTCAATAAATGGAATTTTAAAATGAAGGCGATTGAACGGATTATTGATAGAGCTCACTTAGATCGTAAGCGAGTGGTTTTGAGTGAAGCTGAGGACCCGCGAGTACTAGCAGCCGCAAGAATGGCGATAGACAAACAGCTCGCTCACATCACATTAGTCGGTGATGAACCGGCGATCATCGCTGCTGCAGAATTGCATCACATTGATCTGGTAGGCATTCATATTGTTTCCCCACAGGCGTCATCACTCAAAGAAGTGCTCGCTGAGCGGTTGTATACGCTAAGAAAAGCGAAAGGTATGACTCACGACGACGCGTTAGAGTTGGTTCTAGACCCACTCGCTTTTGCCAATTTGATGGTCAGAGAGGGGCTGGTCGATGGCACAGTTAATGGTGCGGTTTATACCACGTCTGATGTGGTGCGAGCTGCGCTTCAGATTATCGGCCCCGCGCCAGACAGTGAATTGGTGTCTAGCTTCTTTCTGATGATGTTGTGTGAGCCTTTCCATAATCTCAAAGGTGGCATGATTTTCAGTGACTGTGGTTTGGTGATTAACCCCAATGAAACCGAGCTGGCATCGATTGCCGTAGCGGCATCAAACAGTGCTCAAACACTGCTGATGGAAGAACCTAAAGTCGCAATGTTGTCATTTTCTACCAACGGCAGCGCTAAACACGAATCGGTCGATAAGGTTCGTAATGCCGCTCAGTTAGTGAAGCAACGCTGTCCTGGAATAGCTGTCGATCAGGATGTTCAACTCGATGCCGCGATTGTGACTGAGATTGCCGCGAAAAAGTTGCCAGATTCAGAGGTGAAAGGTCAATCGAACGTGTTGATATTCCCCAATTTAGAAGCAGGCAATATTGGTTATAAGCTTGCGGAAAGGTTAGGTGGGGCAGTTGCGATTGGACCGTTATTACAAGGCCTGAATCAACCTGCCAATGATCTATCGAGAGGGTGTAGCGCGCAAGATATCTTTAATGTGATCGCGGTGACCGCGGTACAAGCGCAGCAAGGGAAAGTGTCTGATTCTAACGCTGATATTGATATTGATATTGATACTGAAGCTGATGTTGAAGAAAGAGAAGAGTCGACGTTTGATTTTAGGTATTAACATTTAGCTCCCGAAGTTAATACTGAATCTTGCACTCAAAATAAAACCCTAAACAACTTAATTAGGATTGCTGATGGAGTTACCTGTTTTACTCGCCATTCTTGCCACCATCGCGGTGGGTACCTATTTCCAAACCGTCACGGGGTTTGGTCTTGGGATCATTGTAATTGGTTTAACGGTTAGCCTTAATTTGGTTTCTTTACCCGTGATTGCCGCTGTGGTTAGCATCGTGACCTTGTTCAATTGCTTGGTCGCGTTGATGGGTAAGCCACTGCTTGGGGAGCTCAAAATTCTGGTGGTGTTAGTCATCGGTATTATTCCCGGTGTATCGATGGGGGTGTACTTGCTGGATGAGTTAAGCGATTCGGCAACGCATATTCTCCGAGGACTATTGGGTGCGATGGTGCTATTCGCAGGTTTGAGCTTTATGTTCAAACCTAAAACCAGAAAGGATCGTTCGGCAACGGTATCATTCCTTATATCAGGATTTAGCTCTGGTTTAGCGGGCGGGTTATTTGGGATGGCGGGCCCTCCGATTGTTTATCATCTCTATCGGCAACCTTTTACACTCGATCTGGTGCGAAGCACACTGCTGATGGTGTTCGCTTGTACGTCGATGTCGCGTACTGTCAATGTCTACGTTGCAGGCGACATGGAACCGAGCATACTGTGGCTATCCGCTATTGCTGTCCCCTTGGTGGCGCTTGTCACGATGTTTGCTCGGCGCTTTCCACCGCCGTTGTCTAATGACCAATTAAGAAAGCTGGTGTTTACGGTGCTGATGTTGATTGGTGGGTATCTGATGGCTGTGTCTGCATGGTCGTTGCTTGCTGTCTTTTAGTTGCTTGCTATCTCTTAGTTGCTCGCTATTTCCTAGTTACTTGTTATCTCTTAGCTGCTGCTATCTCTTAAGAATATCCTCTAGAAAAGGCTAGCGGCCTGCTAGCCAATACTTCACTGCTCCCCGAAATTTCACTTCTCATTGAGTGCACGTATAAACAAAAAGCCTAGCGCTTTAGCATTTCAAATACGTTCTTACATAACCCGAACAGGCAGCTCTCCTGCACATCTAAGGTGATGTTACTGCGGTAGTACGGGCTTAAATCGACGCCCATCCCTACGCCATGAATCTCAATACCGTTTTTGGTCGACTCACGTTCAATGACTTGTTTGAGGTGGTTATCCAAATAGAACTGATCGTTGGCGGTGCTGGTGGCGGTATCCATTGGGCAGCCGTCTGAGAACACGATCAAAACCTTTCGTTGAGCAGCGTGCTGTTGCAACCGCTGGCTCGCGAACTGTACCGCTTCGCCATCAATCCCTTCTTTAAAGACGTCTGCTTTACGAAGACTCGCAATGCCAAGGCGAGATCGTCTCCAATGCGTATCAAAATCCTTAAACACGATGTGCCGAACTTCGTTCAAGCGGCCTGGGTGCTTTGGTTGGCCTTGTTTAAGCCACTGTCGATAGACCTTGCCACCATTCCAGTTGTTGGTAGTAAAGCCAATGATCTCAAATGGGATATCAGCCAATCCTACAGATTTGAGAATGGTGTCCATCAACAAACTTAGCTTGTGACTGTGCTTTTGCATTGAACCTGAACAATCCATCAAAAACGTGATAGCACATTGATGAGATGCACCGATGTCAGGTTGATAAAAGACAGTGCGATCCAATGGCGACGTGATGAGCTTGGTTATGGTGGTGGTGTTAACAATGCCTTCTTCTAAATGGTCCTGACGTCGGTTCCTCTGTGGCGTGGCAACAAAACTAGTGAGCATAGCGGCCAAACGGCGAGTGTTTACTTGTCTCGCCATGATGTCATCGGTGAGTTTCTGTCTCAGTTCGAGTAATAGGGCGCGCCTGACGAGTTTGTCTGCGGCGATGACTTGATCAAATTCTGAATTAAAGACCTGATAATTCGCGCCCGAAAGCTCGAAGACCTTGCTACTGCCCGTGATGTCAGTATCGACGTCTTGATCTTGAATGTCGCCATCAACGATAAGGGCAAGTTGCGCAAGGATCTTGATGTCTTCTTCAACGGTTGGCGTGGGCGAGTTATCGCTCTCTTGCTCTTGGTTGATGAGCTCTTGTGCAAGGGCTGCCAACTCGTTGGCGCAGTGTGCAAACAGTTGTTGGTCGGCTCGATGTTGCTTTAAACGTTTTAGGCTGTGCCCAAAAGTAGGCACGATGCCGGCGCGAGTCGATTCAATGGTTTCAGTGATAGGCTCAGAAACGGGAACACCAGTTAAACGGGTGTGGATGACTTGCATCAGAGTAAACAGCAACATGCCTATTCGTGATTCGGTAAAGCCATTCTGATGGTACTGGTCGCTCCAATACGCAAAGTTGAATTGAATACTCTTAGTGACGCCTTTTAGGTAAGACGGGACTTGTGATTCGATTCGTACCTGTTCGCAGAAATCATATAACAGACGTTCGACTTCGTTTTTCGGTCGCAATGAGTAATGAAGAACAGCATCTGAAAGCAAGAGTCGTAATGCCGATGAATCGATCTTGCCTTGCATCGAAAGCTTGCTGTTCTTCAACTCATGGCGAGAAACAAAGGTGAGATCGTTAGTATGTGCAGACTGATAATAACAAGGGCTATTGCCTTTATAGAGACGCTCTCCCCGATAATTCAGACTCAACTCGCCACTGATTGCTCTGGCGACAGACACACCAATATCGAGGATCTTTTTCTGCTGGGAAGAAACATTGGCCATGGTTTACGACTCCGAGTGCGAATAGTTTTGAGTATGCGTTTCCAAGGCTTCACCAAAGCAACGGAAATAGTATTCGCTAACCAGTTCTTTCTCTTCGTCTTCACAGCGATTCAAGAATGACAACCTAAATGCGGTGGCTACATCATCGAATATTTGGATGTTTTCGGCCCAAGTGAGCACCGTTCGCGGAGACATCACCGTTGAAAGGTCGCCAGCCCGAAACCCGTTACGCGTTAATCCTGCGGTAGCGATCATTTTCTCAACCAGTTGTCGGCCACTTTCATTATTTAGATCTGGAAGCTTGGATAACACGATCTTAGTTTCATGCTGTGGATCTAAATAGTTAAGCGTGGCGATGATGTTCCATCTATCTAATTGACTGTGGTTAAGCACTTGAGTGCCAGAATACAAACCTGAGAAGTTACCCAAGCCAAGCGTGTTACAGGTAGCAAACAGGCGGAAAGAAGGGTGAGGTGTGATCACTCGGTTTTGTTCTAAAGAGGTGTATTTTCCGTCTTGCTCTAATAGCTGTTGAATCACAAACATCACGTCAGGGCGACCAGCGTCGTACTCATCTAAAACCAGTGCGATGGGTTGTTGAATGCTCTGAGGAAGAATGCCTTCTTTAAACTCTGTTACCTGCATTCCGTCTTTAATGACGATGCTATCTTTACCTATGAAATCCAAGCGACTTAAGTGTCCGTCTAGATTGATCCGCAAGCATGGCCAGTTCAATCTCGCGGCAATTTGCTCAATGTGAGACGACTTGCCCGTCCCATGTGTTCCTTGAATCAATGTGCGACGATTGGAGGTGAACCCCGCCAATATAGCCAGCGTCACTTCAGGGTCAAAACAGTAATTAGGATCGACTTTCGGCACATATTCGCCCGCATGTTCAAATGCCATCACGGTTAGATTGCTGTCGATCCCAAAGCGTTCTCTCACACTTACTGGTTGCGTTGGTATCAATTCCGCCTCTTTCATCATATTTCCCTCTATATAGCTCATCACTTGTCGCTGCTATCGCGATATGACATCGATTATTAACAGCTCCTCTTAAATTAATGGTACTTTTTGTACGAAAAACTACCAATAATGTGATCCAGTTTTATTAATTAGAATGAATTGTTCCAATTTAATATAAAAAGTTGACGCGCAAAAATTCTACTACTAAGGTGAAAATGAATTCGAAAAAGAGACAATTCATTCCGAAAAATGAAATTTTGGTTAACTCAAGGAGAATGGAAGAATGAGCGAGCAAGAAAAACGTACGGTTGTTTCCGGCACAGTAACAATGACACCATCAGAAGCGTTCGTTGAAACTATGGTTGCTAATGATGTTACCGACATGTTCGGCATCATGGGGTCAGCATTTATGGACGCAATGGATATCTTTGCTCCTGCTGGCATTCGATTGGTCCCAGTGGTACACGAGCAAGGTGCTGCTCACATGGCAGATGGTTACTCTCGTGTATCTGGTCGCCACGGCGTAGTTATCGGGCAAAATGGCCCAGGTATTAGTAACTGTGTGACTGCGATTGCAGCGGCGTTCTGGGCACATAGCCCGGTCGTCATTGTGACGCCAGAGACAGGCACTAAAACAATGGGCTTAGGTGGTTTCCAAGAGTGTAACCAGCTTCCAATGTTCCAAGAGTTCACTAAGTATCAAGGACACGTAACGCACCCAGACCGTATGGCGGAATACACGGGTCGATGCTTTGACCGCGCGATGAGCGAAATGGGTCCGACTCAACTGAATATTCCACGTGATTACTTCTACGGCGAAACTCAAACCGAGATCCCTAAACCTGCGCGTTTAGACCGTGGTCCAGGTGGTGAGAAATCTCTGAATGAAGCAGCAGACCTGATAGCTGAAGCGAAATTCCCAGTCATCATTTCTGGTGGTGGTGTGGTAATGGCTGATGCAGTTCAAGAGTGCGCGGCATTGGCAGAACGACTAGGCGCACCCGTAGTAAACAGCTACCTACACAATGACTCTTTCCCTGCGAGTCACCCATTATGGTGTGGTCCTTTAGGCTACCAAGGTTCGAAAGCAGCAATGAAATTGATGGCTCAAGCGGATGTGGTTATCGCTTTGGGTACACGTCTTGGTCCATTTGGTACCTTGCCTCAACATGGCATGGACTACTGGCCGAAGAACGCGAAAATCATTCAGATTGATGCCGACAACAAGATGCTTGGCCTCGTTAAAAAGATCTCTGTTGGTATCTGTGGCGATGCGAAAGCAGCTGCGGTTGCTCTATCTGAAAGATTGGAAGGCCGTGCACTGTTGTGTGATGACAACAAAGGCGCTCGTCAAGATACAGTAGCAACAGAGAAAGCACTGTGGGAAAAAGAGCTTGATGAGTGGACACACGAACGTGACTCGTTCAGCTTGGATATGATTGAAGAAAACTCACACGAGACTCCGTTCTCTGGTGGCGAATATCTACACCCACGTCAAGTACTGCGTGAGCTAGAAAAAGCGATGCCTGAAGACGTAATGGTCTCGACGGATATCGGTAATATCAACTCAGTGGCAAACAGCTACTTACGCTTTGAAAAACCACGTAGCTTCTTTGCTGCAATGAGTTTCGGTAACTGTGGTTATGCGTTCCCGACCATCATTGGTGCGAAAGCTGCGGCACCTCATCGTCCCGCTATTTCTTATGCAGGCGATGGTGCGTGGGGCATGAGCTTGATGGAAACCATGACATGTGTTCGCCATAACATTCCAGTGACAGCCGTGGTATTCCACAACCGTCAATGGGGTGCTGAGAAGAAGAACCAAGTCGACTTCTACAACCGACGCTTTGTTGCTGGTGAACTTGAAAACCAAAGTTTTGCAGAAATCGCAAGAGCTATGGGCGCTGAAGGTATCACGGTTGATAAGCTAGAAGATGTAGGTCCAACCCTGCAAAAAGCCATCGACATGCAGATGAACGAAGGCAAAACAACCATCATTGAAATCATGTGTACTCAGGAATTAGGCGACCCGTTCCGCCGAGATGCACTATCAACACCGGTTCGTTTCCTAGATAAATACAAAGATTACGTATAAGTCATAGGAAGTTTGTCCGGCCATCGCATTATAAAGAGCGTGGTCGGGCAATATTAACGGGTATTGGCAAAGTGCTTAAGTGAAGAACGTAAACGCTTAGTTCAATAATTTCTACTTAAACATTAGAACACTAATTAAATGTTCCATCGGTACATAAGTGGTTCTAGCTATATAAATTTTGTCACTCATTATTATTGTTCGATCCTTAACTAATGGATCCATAAATGGTCATTTTTGACGAATATATATACCTATTATCATTTTTCAATAATTACAACGATACCAATTGAACCATTGATTAACGTGATTATTAATGCTTTAACTTTACCGAATATAAATTAAGTGATTTATTGTATGAATGTTGTGAAAAATAAACGTTATATAAACTCACTCGACGAGCTGTATGAAATAATCGATTCACTCATTGCTGAGTGTAGTGGGTATCGTGATTTGATTTATAACGTGTGTAATTATGAAAATAATAACTTGATGCCAAGCTTAGGTCGCTCAAATCGAAAGAATATTCGCCGTGTCGAACAAGAACTTCTCTCGACCGTGAGAGTTTATGGCGGGCATTCGTTGAGTGCACACGAGATAAACGATTGGTTATTGATGTGTTTAGCCAAGAAGCAGGGGTTTCCAACCCGTTTACTTGAGTGGACAGATAACCTAATTAATGCGCTGTGGTCTGTATGTCATAGCCAAAGTAAAGACTGTATCAATATTATTAAAGCCATTGATTATCATAAGGTTAGTGTTTTTAACTCACCCTGTGACTTCAATAAGACTCAGATATTCAATGTGGCTGATTGTGATCAGCAAGAGCAACGAAAAGATAAGTGGTATTCCATTCACCCATTTAAGGAAGGTGGCAATGATGCCATTCAGCCTTTGTACGATGAGAAAGAATATTCAAACGGTCTAGTGTCCGTTCATATTCTTCCATCAGCGAAAGTAAACCTGATAAAGGAATTAATCTCCATGAATGTTTTAAATGAACCGACAGAATATATTGAAGAGACACTGGCTGATTTAAAAAATGAAGCCCATGTAGATAGCAATCAAGCAATGAATAAAGGTGAGAGTAATATCGAATTACAAGTTAATACTCATGATCGCCAGCTTGAGCAGTATGGCCGAAAGTACCATCAAGATTTTGATTTCGACTAAAGTCTAATATTTCTACTGATTTTATTTAGAGCTCATATAAATCTAGTGATTACGAGATAAATAAAATTAGAACACCAATTGATTTATAAAAAGATGAAATCTGTGAGCTTAAAGATTGTTTATAAAGTAACTCGAAGTTAGAGTGACGAATCTTGTTATCAAGTTGTTAAATTTTCACAGATCTAGTTTAAACACTCTAATAAAAAGTGGCGCAAAGCTACTGAAATTTAAACCAATAACGAAAACATAAAGGATTCTGGAATATGAATATGCAAACCAATGCAGCGACATTCGTGCTGGAAAACCAAGTCGACACCGCCTTTTTACAGTCTTTTAGTGATGCATGGAATAACCATGATATTGAAGCGCTAATGTCGTTTATGACCGAAGACTGTGTCTTCCACACCGTGGCAGGAGAAGGCGAACTTGGCAACACTATCGAAGGGTACGAAGCCGTTCGCAATAGCTTTGAATTGGTTTGACAGAACTTTCCAGATGCAGCCTGGAGCGACCCTGTCCACTTTGTGTGTGGCGACCGCGCGGTGAGTGAATCAACGTTCTCTGCGACTAACCCTGATGGCACTGTCATCGAAGCTCGTATGGTTGATGTGTTTACCCTGAAAGAGGGAAAAATCAGCGTAAAAAATGCCTTCCGTAAAACACGACCTCTTTTGACTCCTAACAACACTCCCAAGAGCTAGACACGAAACCACAACCCGTTCACGTGTTATGACTAGGAGAGTCGAATTATGAGTTTAGTAATGGAACAACCGGCAGCCGATGTGCCGCCAAAGGTGAAAAGCACCCAAGCAAAAGAAAGCACCCAAGCACAAGATAAATACGATCCAAAATACGATCCACTTAAAGACAAGAGCCCAGGTCACGGTAAGGAATACGCCCCGACTTATTGGGTAGATACCGCAGGCGCGCCACCTGAAGATGATGGCCCAATTACATCGGATATGGATGTCGATGTAGCGATAATCGGTTCAGGCTACACAGGCTTAAGCACCGCGATACACCTTGCTGAAATGTACGGTATTAAAGCGACTGTGATTGAAGCTAACCGTATGAGTTGGGGTTGCAGTACCCGAAATGGTGGTCAGGCTCAGTGTGCGTCAGGACGTTTGAAGCGCTCTCAGTGGATTGAACGCTGGGGACTCGAAACCGCACTGAAAATGCACCGTGAATGCGTCGATGGTATGAACACCTTTAAGTCTCTGATCAAAGACATTGATTGTGACCCACAGCCGGGCGGCCACTTATACGTTGCCCATCGTCCCAAAGTGATGGCAACACTCGAGAAAGAAGCCAAGTTGCTGCGTGACACCTTCGATTACGATGCGCAGATCTTAGATGCAGAAACCGTAAAACGTGATTACGTTGGTGACCAAGAAGCGGCAGGCGCAATGCATGAGCCAGAAGGTATTGGCATCCATGCAGGGAAATTGGCGTTTGGTTATCTAAGAAAGGCGAGAGCACTCGGCGTAAAAGTTCACCCAGCAAGCCCTGTGATGGGTTGGGAAACACGCAACGGTGTGCACTACCTAAAAACACCAGGTGGTGTGGTTAAGGCTCGTTCTGTCGGTGTTTGTACCGGTGGTTACACCAGCCAAGGTTTGCATTCAGAGCTTAAGAATCGCCTATTACCCGTACTTTCTAACTCGATGGTGACGCGTCCGTTAACTCAAGACGAAATCGCAGCGTGTAACTTCAAAACCAATCAGGTGATTACTGATACCAGAATTTTGCGTCATTACTACCGTTTGTTACCCGATAACCGAGTGCAGATAGGTACACGGAGTGCCATCAGTGGCAAGAACGCACCTGAAAAGAAATACGAAGATATGTTGAGATCGGATTTAACCCGAAAATTCCCTTCTCTCGATCAGATCAAAATCGATTATTCATGGTGGGGTTGGGTTGATGTTAGCCACGACATGATGCCAAGAATCTATCAGCCGAATCCAAAGCAATCCATATTCTACGCACTAGGGTATGGCGGCAATGGTGTGATGTACTCCGCTCAAGCAGGCAAGCGCCTTGCTCAGTGGATCGCAGGTGAAGGTCATAAGCTTGACTTGCCAATATTTGAATCAAAACTTCCGTTCCCCAACGTGAGGGAAGTGGTGGAATCTGAGATGTTTGCACCATTTCGAAGGGTAGGGCAACAGTTCCTTTATCAGTGGTATTCGTTAAAGGATGAAGTGCTTTAACTACTCGAACATTGTTTCCAAAATAGGGAAATAGAACTACGACCAGGAAAGTTGTACCAGGTCACCTTGTGAGCAAAGTACAGGCAGGACGTCTGTATGATATAAAAGGTTAAGACTATGAAATTTATTAAAAATAAAATTATTGCTGGCGTCACAATTGTAGCAACAGCGATGCTATCTCATGCCGCGGCAGCAGCAAATTTTAAAATGGCTATCGGCGATGCTGCTGGTGGTACTCAATGGGAATTAGCGACATCATTTTCTGAATTGATGGAGCAAAAAACAGACGGCAAAGTCAAAATCGACCTGTTCCCGAATGGTCAATTGGGCAATGAGCAAGATACCGTCAACGACGCGGCAATCGGCCTTCTCGACTTCTCTGTATTGGCGATCAACAACGTGACGCCTTTCTCTCCAACGGTTGGTCTACTGACCATGCCTTATGTTATTCAAAGTGCAGAAGAAGCGGTGCTATTAACTCAAGGCCAAGTCGGTCAAGACCTTGTCGACAATACTATCCGTGACGCAGGCGTTCGCATCGTAGGTTGGGCTTATTCTGGTTTTAGGGTTCTGACTAACTCGAAAAAAGCCGTAGCTTCGCCAGCAGACCTTAAAGGGTTAGTGATTCGCGTCCCTCGTAACGAAATTATGATTGCTTCGTACCAAGCATGGGGTGTAAACCCAACACCAATGGCATGGTCAGAAACCTTTACTGGATTGCAACAAGGTGTGGTTGATGGTCAAGATAACCCATACATCACTGTTCATGCGATGAAGTTTAATGAAGTGCAAAAGTACGTCACAAACCTTCGTTATATCTTCTCTCTTGAGCCGCTTATCGTCAGTGAAACAGTCTTCCAACAACAAACGCCTGAAATGCAAAAGATCATTCTTGAAGCGGGTCAGGAAGCGACAGAGCACAGCTTTGCATACTTAGAAAATACTGAAAACAAGATCCGTGAAGAATTGCAAGCAAAAGGCATGGTCTTCACTGACCCAGCAGACAACGAGCAAGAGTGGATCAGTAGGGTCACTAAGTCAGTTTGGCCTAAGTTCTATTCAAGCATTGGAGGTAAAGACAAGCTAGACGACGTTCTTGAGTTACTAGGTAGAAAGTAACGATTAGATTCGCCCTATCTGCTGTTCTTCGCGACTTAATCACCTCGCGATAGAACGGTTAGATAGGGCATTTACATGGCTTTACTCGTTGATCTGTCCAGTACCTGATCTTTTTAGTACCGCGAGCGACTGGTTGTCATGTGGAAATCAACATTGGAGGTTATATGTCAGTCGCTAAAACAATAAAAAAGCACCTTAACAACATTGAGGAATATACATGTTGTCTGTTGCTAGCAAGCTTTGTCCTATTGCTGTTCACACAAATCCTTACTCGTCAGCTTTTCGATTACTCCATACCTTGGGGTGATGAAGTCGCTACTTACATGTTTGTTTGGTTTGCCTATTTAGGGGCGGTTGTTGCGGCAAAAATGTCAGCCCATAACCGAGTCAGTTTTCATTTCAAGTTCTTCCCCCCGATTGTTCAGACCGTCTGTGAAACCATCGCTGACTTCTTATGGCTGCTGTTTAACGGCTACTTTGTTTATCTCAGCTACGATTTCGTGTTCAACAAAATGAATTTGTTCTGGAAGTCTCAGACGACAGGCATCCCAATGAAATACTTCTATATGATTTTGCCGATCGCATTTTCTCTAATGATGCTGCGCATTATCTGGAACAACTACGAGCGCTTATTTAAGGGCGCTAAGAACGAAGATCCTGAAGTCAAAGAACTGCGCAAAATGACGGCACAAAAGTCATCACAGTAGTCGTCACAGAGAATAGCCGTAATAGAGAGATGTAATAATGGAATCCTATTTAACTCTAATTTTATTTGGTGGCTTCTTAACCCTGTTAATTCTGGGTGCACCAATCACCGTATCACTGGCCGGCGCTTCAATGGCGGCCTATATGTTGCTCGACAAAAATCCCATCGCTTTAGTACAAATCGCGTTTACTTCGGTGGGTAACTTCCCGTTAATGGCGCTGCCGGCCTTTGTTCTTGCTGGCGCATTAATGGAGGCGGCAGGTATCTCCAAACGCCTGGTGGATATTGCAGAGAGCTTAGCCGGACCCGTGACGGGCGGCCTTGGCGCTGCAACCGTGATGGCCTGCCTTTTCTTTGGAGCTATATCAGGTTCAGGCCCAGCCACGACCGCTGCGGTTGGTATGTTGATGGTACCAGCAATGGTTAAGCGAGATTACGATAAGAGCTACGCCTCTGCGGTGACTGCCGCTTCAGGGGGATTGGGTATCATTATTCCGCCATCCATCCCGCTAGTTATTTTCGGCATCTCCGCTATGGGATTAATGGCACCGCCAGAGGCCATTGCTCAACACGGACAGTTTGCCTCTTTATCTATTCCAAAATTGTTTGTTGCTGGGGTTGTACCGGGTTTCATTATGGCGTCGACGCTAGTGGTCACTAACTACTTTATTGCTAAACGTGAAGGCTACAAAGGGCTGAGTGAAAACTGGTCATTTGGCGAAGTAAGACACTCGTTGCGCCGAGGTATATGGTCGATACTGGCTCCGTTTTTGATTCTCGGAGGTATCTACAGCGGTATGTTCACACCCACAGAATCGGCGGTTGTGGCTATCTTCTATTCACTGTTTGTCGGAGTGTTTATTCACCGAGAGTTATCGTTCAAAAGCACGATTAAGTCATTGTCGACAACGACATGGATCACTGGACGTGTGTTGCTGATTCTATTCGCGGCAACGGTATTTGGTCGCTTGTTAATCGAACAAAAAATTCCGGTTGTGGTGGCGGAGTCATTGTTAGGGTTCACTGACAACATGTACATGGTGTGGGCATTGACTATTGTGTTACTGCTTTTCGTTGGCATGTTCATGGAAACCTTGGCCGCGATCATGATCATCGTGCCGGTCTTGTTGCCAATCATGTACATGCTCGGTGCGGATCCAACGCACGTAGGAATCGTGGTGGTGTGTACGTTATCGATAGGATTTGCTACGCCGCCGCTCGGTGAAAATATCTTTGTTGCCTCGGGGATAGGCGGAGCCACGGTCGAACAGATCACCGCTAAGATCCATCCCTTTGTGCTTGCATCCGTTATTGGCGTGTTCGTTATCGCTTTCTTCCCGCAAATTACACTTTGGCTACCGTCCTTGGTGGGCTATTAGGAGAGGTCACTATGAATATATCAAGAATTATCCTTATTGGTTGTGCCGTATTTGCAGTGATCAGTGGCATTGGGTTGCGTGCCGAACATTCAGAAACAGCGAAAGAAAACGAGCCAGTTAATGTGCTCGACATTTCAGAACCACATGTTGTCAGTGACGCTGAAAGAAGAGCCAAAACCCTGCTTGCGAAGGCGGTTGTCCATGTGCAAAAGGATGGCGATGAGAGTGTGAGTGACTTCATGAGCGACCCTGAATATACAGACGGTGAGCTTTATGTGTTTGCTTTAGGGATTGATGGCCAATTCCTCGCCAGTGGCGGATCTTCAATGGTGTTGGTGGGCGACAGCGTTTTGGACACTCAAGATGTTTATGGCAATCCTTTTTTCCGAGAAATGATCACTAAGGCTGTGCATAACGGTTTTGGCGAAGTTCAGTACCATTGGACAAATCCGACTGACCGCATGGGTGAGCCTAAGACCACCTTCTTTGAACGAGTGGGCGATGTGATTGTGGCTGTGGGTTACTACCCTGAACGCTCAAGTGCCGCAGAAGCTAAGCGATTGTTGGCAAGAGCCATGACGGCGATAGTCGAATCCGAACAAGACAGCATTACCGAGTTCAATAATAGCGAAGGTCGCTTTGTTGAAGGAGACTTGTATGTGTTCGTGATGGACATGAGCTCTGGAAAGCTGCTCGCACACGGTGTATCCCCTGAGCTTGTTGGGCGTTCACACAACGAAATCCTAAGCCCTGATGATAAGCCAATTCTCACTGAGATGTTAAACCTAGCGAAAGAAAATGGCCGAGGCGTTTATACCTATCAATGGTTAAACCCGCTGTCGAGCAAGGTGGAAACCAAGCACACTTACTATCGAGTGATCGACAATAAGCTGGTTGGTGTTGGTTATTACACAAATTCAAACAACACGTAAAAGTGTTTCTACTGAGCCCTCAACCCAGTTAGATAAAGGGCTGGGGGCTCAAAATGCCAGTTTGTGTAAAAAAGCAATTTAGTAAAATTAACACTGTGAAATTTTTGTTGTGAAATTGTTTCTAAAATACAAGTAGTATGAAATACATGGAAGCAACACAGTAAAGAACAATTTTGAAAAGGGTCAATCAGGATTTTTGACCGACATGAAATTCAAAGCCGTAAGAGGGAAAGACTATGAATATGCTGACACTAGACAAAACAGAACTTCACAGAAACCATTCAACATTTATTGCTGAAGCTGTCTTTGCCGTAGAAATGGTGAAAGCAGACAAGCAGCTCGAAAAACAAAAAATGGCGAAACAGTTGCTTGATACTCTATTTCCTCTTGAGGCTGGTTCACACGAAGACGCAGTGAGCTATGAGATTGACTACCGACATGTTCAGGTTTACTTCAAAAATGGCGAACATACTGGCCTAAAACGAGCGAAGCATTTTGTTGCTTTCACGGGCGATAAGTCTAAGCCTTCAGCAATCCTATTTCGTGATGAAAGCGGTACACACGTTGAAGTGACAATCGGTGCTCGTAAAGGCACCGGCTACTTAGAATTGGTTGATATTCAAGATATCCAGTTAGAGACATGCACCACGTTTGGCCAAACTGAGGCGAGCCGTTCTTCTGGTATCCGTCACTGGGTGAGCTTAGTGAAAGGCGATGAAAGCGGTCGACCGAACGCTTCAAGTGAAGATAAAGAGTTCACGGCAAAAAATGGCGAAGACTATAACCTAGGTTTTTGCTTCGCGATCTAATGTGCTGTCTTTGAAATGTGAAGTGCTGCTCTGCTAGACGTAGCACTGACATTTGAATACTGATTTCTCTTTTACCTTTGGTAATTTCCCCGCCCCTATAGCGGGGCTTTTTTGTTAGAGCTATAAATAAATTGGGCTGTTGTTGATTTTATCTTTAGAAAGTTTGAATGAGATTTTACAGTGCGTTATTTTAATTTAAAGCACTGTATTTAAACATTTTTATTTGTTTATTTTATTCTGTTTTTATTGGCTTAACTATCACTATTGACGGTGGTTTGGGTGACTATTGAGCTAAAACTCAGTCAAAATGCTTTGAGCTGTGCTATAATTCGCGCCTTGGGATTGAGCCAATAAGTCCATTTGTCACCAATCATTGTGATTTTTATCGCCTTTTTATTTAGGTGGTGCGGCGAGCCAATCAAGTAGTAATTGGATATGGAGAGCGTCCTTATATTCGTTGATTCGGATATGCGAACATCATAATTTATGAGTTTTAAATCAAAAAAATACAGTATTGATTCTACTGACTATCAAGTTGGTCAAGACAACGTCAGTAAATGGGGCATGGATGTTCATAACACAGTCTTCGTAGCCTCAGTAGGCTTATCTCTTCTCTTCATCATCACTCTTCTTGCTCTTCCTCCTGCAGATGCTAAAGCTGCTATTGATTCTATTAAGGGTGCTGTTTTATCAAAGTTTGACTTCCTCTTTATGTGGGGAGCTAACATCATGCTAGCGTTTGCCGTTGTTCTCGCGTTTTCACCGTTGGGTAAAATTCGTCTAGGTGGCGAAGACGCGACGGCGGATTACTCCATGTCATCTTGGATAGCAATGCTATTCGCAGCGGGTATGGGTATAGGACTTATTTTTTGGGGTGTTGCAGAGCCAACCGCGTTCTTCACGAACTGGTTCGGAACGCCACTAGGTGCAGAACCTTTTACAGAAGCAGGCCGTGAACTGGCTCTTGGCGCGACACTGTTCCACTGGGGTTTTCATGCATGGGCTATCTATGGCATGACGGCACTTTGTCTAGCGTATTTTGTTTATAACAAAGGCTTGCCGCTATCTATGCGTTCTGTGTTTTACCCGATTCTGGGTGAACGAGTATGGGGCAAAACCGGTGATGTGATCGATGTACTGACGGTACTGGTTACATTGTTTGGTCTAGCGACTTCATTAGGCTTAGGTGGTACACAAGCAGCAAGTGGTATCAGCCATGTATTTGGCTTGGAAAACAACATCTTCCTTCAGCAATCTATTATCGTTCTGATCATGGGCTTGGCTATCATCTCTGTTCTACGTGGTATGGACGGTGGTGTTAAGTTCCTAAGTAACTTGAACATGGTTATTGCGTTCGTATTCCTTGGTCTTATCGCTATTCTGAACTTCACAACCGTGCTTGATTCTGTGGCAACGGCGGTGACGGGTTATGCGAATAACATCGTAGCGTTGAGCCAAAGTTCTGGTCGTGAAGACACAACATGGCTGCATGGCTGGACTGTGTTCTATTGGGCATGGTGGGTTGCGTATGCACCTTTCTTCGGTATGTTTGTAGCGCGTATTTCTAAAGGCCGTACGGTTCGTGAGTTTTTACTTTGCGTACTGATTATCCCAACATTGGTAACGTCGGCTTGGATGGCTATCTTCGGTGGCGTGGCTATCGATCAGGTGATTAATCATGTAGGGCAACTTGGCCTTGACCAAGGCATTACAGACGTATCTCTAAGCTTGTTCTACATGCTAGATGCTTACTCGTTCGGTAGTATTCTGTCGGTTCTCGCAGTTGCACTGATCATTGTGTTCTTCGTTACCACGCTAGACTCAGGCTCTATCGTTATCGATGGCATGACCGCGGGTGGTAAGCTTGAAGTTCCAGTGAAGCAAAAAGTGGTTTGGGCGGTTATCTCAGGTGCTATCGCAATGGTGATGCTGTGGATTGGTGGTACTCAATCTATCCAAGCTCTGCAATCGATCACGATCATTGCTGCATTGCCATTTACGATCATTCTTCTGATTGGTTGTTTCAGCTTGTTGAAAGGTCTACTGACTGAAGTAGATAAAGGACAAGAAAACGTTAGCGAAACCGCTAAATAAAGTAATCAAGTATGGGGAGTAGAGAGTTCGCTAGTTACTCCTTATTAAGTATTATTTCAAAGCTCTCTTGTACTGTGTGCAAGGGAGCTTTTTTATGCCCAAGAAGAAATCAAAGACAAGCAGATAAGACAAAAAAGAGCCACAAGTGAATCGTCACTTATGGCTCTTTTTTAGTTTTAGGGATTCGCTTTAGGAGACTAGTTATTAGGAGACTAGTTATTAGGGGACTAGCTATTAAGTGCTTGGTGCGAGGTCTTAAGTAGTCGCTTAAGCGTTTAATTCGTGTTGAATTACGTAATCCAAAGCACCGACTACCGCAGCGACTTGAGCGTCATTACACTCTTCATCTGTTACTTTATCGCTGTCTGGGTAAACCTCAGTGGTTGTGCCGTACTTACAATCAGTCACACCACCACACAAGCCTAGCTTCTTCATAGGGTAGTTGATCACGCCATGTTGTGTGACTTCAGAACCAATGATCTTGCCGTCTGCATCTGCTGGTGCAATATGGGTCACTTTTTCGACCGAAGCAATAACCGCTGCTTGGAATTCTGGTTGCGGGTTTTCAGTATCACCAACTGTGTAGAAACCGTCTGGGATCATGCCTTCGATGTACTCAATACCATCACGAGCTGCGAGTGCTGGTCGGAATTCAGTTTCATCAGAGTCTGTCGTCTCATGCAGGTCAACGTGAACCAATACTTCTGGCAAAGAGGCCACTAAAGCACGCAGGTTTGCTGATTCTTCTGCTGGCGTACCGTCATAGAAAGAGCGGTTTGGATCAACAGTATTTGGATTCCATCGGTTGATCACTTCGTAACCCCAAGGGCTTACACAAGGTGCTACTACAATGTTGAAGTGCGCAGAGTATTGTTCTGCTTGAGTTGCGGCGAATTTGATCGCGCCATGTACACCACTGGTTTCGTAACCGTGAACACCACCCGTTACAAGGATCGTTGGTTTTGATGCGTCCCAGCTTTTGCTCTTGATTGCAAAAAGCGGGAAGCGAGCTTCGTCGTAGCTCAGTGCGCCGTATTGTTCGATATCAAAACGGTCTGCAAGTGCTTTAATCTTTGGCACAACTTCTTGTTGATATTCACGCTTAACCGTTCTTTGAGCGAACCATGCTTGACGTTCTGCTTGTTGCCATTTTTTTCCAGGCTCACCGATTGGGTAGGAGTATTCACTTTTCATCTATACTTCTTCTTTTATGTTCGTGAAAGATGAAGACAGATTATTCCTGTCTAACAGAGACAGCAATAGAAAACACAACTTGTGACTTTATTTTTTACAGACTCATAACTTTGATGAGTGAATTGATGATGTTACATTTCATCGATGGTTCAATCCGTTAAAAAGAGACAATAAAATGGCTGGAGCAAGTTTATTAACACTGCTAGATGACATTGCAACCGTGTTGGATGATGTCGCACTGATGTCTAAGGTGGCAGCTAAAAAAACCGCAGGCGTATTGGGTGACGATTTAGCCCTTAACGCTCAGCAGGTATCCGGTGTTTCTGCTGAACGAGAAATCCCCGTGGTTTGGGCGGTTGCCAAAGGCTCATTTAAAAACAAGCTGATTTTGGTTCCCGCGGCATTATTGATCAGTGCCTTTATTCCTTGGCTGATCATGCCTTTGCTTTTGATTGGAGGTTTGTTTCTTTGTTTTGAAGGGGCGGAGAAAATCTTAGAGAAGCTGTTTCCTCATTCTCATCAAGATGATGAAAAGGGAGAGGATACGAGTACTGGCGAATCCATAGAGGAATATGAGAAAAGAAAGGTCGCAGGCGCGATTCGTACCGACTTCATATTATCTGCGGAAATCATCGTGATAGCTCTGGGTACCGTGACGGGTACAAGTATCGTCACTCAGATTCTTGTCGTGAGTTTGATTGCGGTTGTGATGACGATTGGTGTTTATGGCTTAGTGGCAGGGATCGTGAAGTTGGACGATTTAGGTTTCTATCTCCAGCGAACATCGAATGGGAGTGCCATTAAAACTCAACTGGGTAACGGGCTAGTCGCATTTGCGCCCAAGTTAATGAAGACGCTTGCGGTGGTTGGAACGGCTGCGATGTTCTTGGTTGGCGGCGGCATTGTGGTGCACAACGTTCCTGCGATTCATCACTTAATTGAGCCGATTATTATGGATTTTCGTGGACACACGATAGCGACAGCGGTTGTTCCAACTCTGTTGAATGGTGTTATTGGTGTCTTAGCTGGACTGAGCGTTGTTGCTGTTTGGACTGTGATTGGAAAAATTCGCGGTAAGTAATCGTGAAATTACTTCTTTGAATAAGACCGTTTTTGATCGAAACAAAAAAGGGTCACCATAATTATTATGGTGACCCTTTTCACTAAATGGAGGGTGTTTATTTAACAGCCCAAGCGCTTATTTTTACCGACTAGGCGTTTATTTTACCGACCAAGCAATCGTCTCGCCGCCACGGATTGGCACAACGATGTCTGAACCGAAAGGCATCGTTTCAGCAACATTCCACTCTTCTTTAACGAGCGTGATAGTGTCTGAGTTACGTGGCATACCGTAGAAGTCTGGGCCATTGTGGCTTGCAAACGCTTCTAGGTTCTCAATCTTGCCTTCTAAATCGAATACTTCAGCGTACAGTTCAACCGCAGCGTGTGCTGTGTAAGAACCTGCACAACCACAAGCTGACTCTTTGGCGCCCTTTGCGTGTGGCGCAGAGTCTGTACCCAAGAAGAATTTTTTGCTGCCGCTGGTTGCAGCTTCGATAAGCGCCAATTGGTGCGTGTTGCGCTTAAGGATTGGTAGGCAGTAGAAATGTGGCTTAATGCCGCCAACCAACATGTGGTTGCGGTTATAAAGCAAGTGGTGAGCTGTAATGGTTGCCGCTACGTTCTCGTTAGCGTTCTTAACGAAAGTCGCGGCATCTGCAGTCGTGATGTGCTCTAGAACGATCTTCAAGTTAGGGAAGTCGTTAACAATCGGTGCTAGAACTGTGTCTAGGAACTGCTTTTCACGGTCAAAGATATCAACATCGTGAGCCGTTACTTCACCATGAACAAGCAGCAACATACCCACTTCTTGCATGGCTTCTAATACGTGGTAAATCTTTTGAGCAGAAGTTACGCCAGAATCAGAGTTTGTCGTCGCGCCAGCAGGGTAAAGCTTGGCCGCTACAACAGCGCCAGACTCTTTCGCTTTACGAATTTCATCAGGAGTTGTGTTGTCTGTTAGGTAAAGTGCCATTAGAGGCTGGAATTGTTCACTTGGCTGCTCTGCCATGATGCGTTCACGGTAAGCAAGCGCCATTTCGGTATCGGTTACCGGTGGGATGGTGTTTGGCATGATTAACGCTCGACCATTGTAGCGGCTGATATCGCGCACTGTATCTTTTAATACGTCGCCATCGCGTAGATGAACGTGCCAGTCGTCAGGACGAGTAATCGTAAGTTGTGTCATTGAAGGCTCCCACCATTTGAAGTGTTATGTAGTTGGAGCCTAAACTCAGCGAAATCTGTGAAAGCAATCGCTTACGTTTAGGCGACAGGATGATAGTGGAAAAGTACTTTCATTTCATCCTATTTTTAACTCTTCAGGGCTAGGAGCTTGTTTTTCTGAGTATTTTATCCGGTATTTATTTTCGGATATGGGTTAACGAGTCGCCACCCACAGACCATGGATCATTCCTGGAACCCAGAAGAAGAAGGTAAGAATGATATTAATCACCAGATCTTTACCTGCACCACGAGCGAAGAACACACCAACAGGCGGAAGCAGTACACATAAAATGATAATGACGAGTTTGTTCATGATAAATCCTTTTTATTCAATGAAAGTTCAATGCAGTAATCGTGTTCAAAGTATAGAACGTATGGAGAGTGTTACTGCATTGCTGCCTTAATGTATCAAAATAGACAGCTAAACATCTCAAGATAATAGCTTAGTATCAAGTGTTTAATGCCTGCCAGTTTATCTATTTATAACCATTTGTTAGCATTGGGACAAATAACAAAACATTGGAATCGTTATGTCGCAGCTACCGTCAGATCAAAAGGCTTCACAGCAAGTGCCTTCTCTATCTCAAATCAATGTATTTCCGGTTAAGTCAGTGGGCGGGATTGCGCTCTCTTCTGCTTGGGTCGAAAAACAAGGCCTTACTTTCGACAGACGCTTTATGTTGGCGTTGGCTGATGGCTCAATGGTGACGGCGCGTAAGTACCCTAAAATGGTCAAGGTATCTTCTAGCTTGCAACCAGATGGTTTGATCTTCACTTATGAAGCTAAAGAACCGCTGCGCTTAAAGTATGCGAGCTTCAAGATGCAAGAAGCGCCAGCAACGGTGTGGAAAGACAGCTTCACGGCATATACGACATGTGATGAAGCCGATGATTGGTTCAGTGATGTGTTGGGCGTGCGCGTTGAGCTACTGTTTTCTGGCGAGCAATCGAATCGTGTTCGTGAAAAGCTCGGTCACAATGTGAGCTTTGCCGACGGTTACCCAATGTTAGTGATCAGCCAAGCCTCTCTTGATGAACTCAATCGCCGCAGCCCTGAAGTTCATTCAATGGATCAGTTCCGCACTAACTTTGTTGTTTCAAATACAGAAGCCTTTGCCGAAGACGGTTGGAAGCGTATCCGAATTGGTGAAGTTGAATTCGAAGCGGTGAAGCCTTGTGAGCGCTGTATCCTAACGACAGTTGATGTTGAGAGCGGCGAATTCAGAGCGACAAAAGAGCCGCTTAATACCTTTTCATCATTCAGAGCTAATGAACGTGGTGGCGTTTTCTTTGGTCAGAACCTTGTGGCTAAAAATGAAGGCTTAGTCAAAGCCGGTGATGTTGTTGAAGTATTAGAAACTAAAGAAAAAGAGCACTACGAAGATACATGGGTAGAATCGCTACACTTAACTTGCGTTGAGCGTGAAGAGATCGCTCGAGACTTTACGACCTTTTGGTTAGAGCCTGCCAAAGAGAACCATTCATTGCCAAGTTATCAACCAGGACAACATCTACCGATTGAGATGGTGATTGATGGCGAGAAGGTGTCTCGTCGTTACACGTTATCTTCTAGCCCTTCACGAGCGGGTCGTTTGGCGATTTCAGTGAAGCGAGTGGACGATGGTCAAATCTCTAACTGGTTAAATGATCACTTCCAAGTGGGTGATACTTTGGTTGCTCAAAATCCAGATGGTGCGTTCTACTTAGAAGCAAATCCAACTCACCCGTTACTGCTTTTGTCTGCAGGCAGCGGTATTACGCCAATGCTGTCGATGCTGCGTTACTTGGCAGACCATGGTCAAATTGATGATGTGGTTTTCTATCATCAATGTAGCAGTGAAGAAGACATCCCTTATCAAGCTGAAATTGATAAGATCGCCAGTGAGCACGCGGGTCTTCGTGTGATTTATTCATTAAGCCAACCAACTAAAGAGTGGGATGGTTTATCTGGGCGTTTGAGCGTGTCGCATGTTGCTAAAGTTGAAGAACTACATAAGCGCCAAGCGTTCGTGTGTGGCCCTGATGGCTTTATGGATAATGCAAAGAAACTACTGATTCAAATGGGGCTTAATCCTCAGCATTACCACCAAGAAGCGTTTGGTGTAGCTCAGTCTACTGAAGAGGCGGTGAAGCAACTACAGTTAAGTGTGAACGGCTACCTGTTCGAAGGTAATAACCAATCCACTTTGCTAGAGCAAGCTGAGTCAGCGGGCGTGTCTATCGCTTCTAGTTGCCGTGCGGGTTTCTGTGGAGCGTGTAAAGTGACCCTTGAGTCAGGGCAAGTTCACCAACCAGATGTACCTGCGTTGCAAGATCATGAGCGTAACATGGGGCAGATACTGGCGTGTTGCAGTGTTCCGCAAACTGATATCGAAGTTGTGGATTAATAGCTCGCTAGATCATAAAGAAAAATGCATTAAATAGAAAAGGCCGGAAGTTCGTGAATGAGCTTCCGGCCTTTTTGATTCTGAGATTAACTCAAAAAATTAATCGTAAATCGTTGGGATAGGCTGACGCTTGTGCTGTGTTGCTTTGTAGATGCTTACTAAGCGATCTGATACGTCTTGAGAAACGGCTTTGCCTTCAAGGAAATCATCGATTTGATCGTAAGAAAGATTCAATGCTGCTTCATCGGCTTTCTGAGGGTCAAGCTCTTCTAGATCAGCGGTTGGTACTTTCTTAACAAGTTGCTCTGGAGCGCCTAGCGTTGCTGCAAGCTCACGAACTTGGCGTTTGTTCAAACCAAACAAAGGTGCTAAATCACATGCGCCGTCACCGTGCTTGGTGTAGAAGCCTGTAATGTTTTCCGCTGAGTGGTCAGTACCGATGACAAGGCCGCCAACGTAACCTGCGATCTCGTATTGCGCGATCATACGAGCACGTGCTTTTACATTCCCTTTCACAAAGTCGATTTTTGCAGAATCTGTTGGTAGCAATCCCGTGCCTTCTAGAGCTACGTGAGATGCTGCGTGGAGCCCATCAACACCGGCTTTAATGTTTACAGAAACGGATTGAGAAGGCTGAATGAAAGACAGAGCAAGCTGTGCTTCATCTTCATCTTTTTGCTCACCATAAGGCAGGCGAACGGCGATGAATTGGTAGTTGTCGCTACCAGCGCTTTCATTCAGGCTATTAATTGCCATTTGTGCTAAACGGCCACAGGTCGTTGAGTCTACACCGCCACTGATACCAAGGATCAGAGACTTGCAGCCTGACTGCTGAAGTTTAGTTTTGATAAAGTCCACACGGCGAGTCACTTCGAAGTGAGGGTCAATTGAAGGTAGTACGCGCATTTCGTCACGAATTAACTGTTCCATTCGTATTCCTTTCCTGCAAGCAAATTAAAAATCTAGTGTTATCATACCTAAATCATCCGATTTAAAAACCTCTTTGCACAAGCTTAGAAAGAGAAGGCAGTAATAAATAATGGAAAAAATAGCCATTTTCGGTAGTGCGTTTAATCCGCCGAGCTTAGGGCACAAAAGTGTGATTGATTCGTTGGCTCACTTTGACAGAATTCTACTTGTTCCCAGTATTGCCCATGCTTGGGGAAAAGAGATGCTAGACTTTGATACGAGATGTCAGTTAGTTAACGCATTTATTAGCGATCTTTCACTGGATCAAGTTGAGCTTTCTTTGATCGAAAAGAGCCTATTTACTCCAGGTGAAAGCGTCACGACTTATGCAGTGCTCAGTGAACTCCAAAAGTTACATCGTGACGCTGAACTGACGTTTGTTATTGGCCCAGATAACTTCTTTAAATTCTCATCTTTCTATAAATCCGATGAGATAACAGAGCAGTGGTCTGTGATGGCTTGCCCTGAAAAAGTAAAGATTCGTAGTACCGATATCCGCCTTGCTTTGCAAAATGGGAGCAATGTGGCGAAATTGAGTACAAAGTCAGTTACAAAGATATTGCAAGATAGTGGACTGTATACAATAATGTAGATTCACTAATTTCAGAGGTCTGATGACTATGCTAAAGCGCGCGATACCAGCGACGATGATCATTGCAGCATGCAGTATGCCTGCTCAAGCTGATTGTGATTTCTTTAGCTTAGATTCGATAATGCTGACTTCTGATGATGAAAACAGCTGCTTAGACTTCTCTTCGAGTATTGAGTCTTTTGGTCAACGCATGATGGAAATCAGCGGGCTAAGTGACGAAGAGCCTGAAGCTCCCGACTATTGGTCTGATTGGGTTATTCAGAGCAAAGATGCGCCTCTATTAACTCAAAGCCTTGAATCTAATTACGTTGGATTAGGTATGTGGTTCCCTGAAGATCTCGAAGATGATCAATATGATATGTCGACAGAGGAGTGGTTGATGAACCATGGTCTTCAATTGAGTATCGGTTTTGGTGAGAAAGTAGAAGGGCAACCGCGCATGCGATTTGATTACCGTTGGCATGACTCACGAGACGCTGACCTCATGATGCAGGTTGAATTGCCGTTCTAGACCGTTAGGTTATTAATCGATGCTAAGAATTAAAAAAGCCGCAAAAACTGAGTTTTTGCGGCTTTTTAGTATCTGGTTTTCTGCTTTCAATATTAACTATAACCTATCGCTAAGCTATAAATCTTCACCAAAAACAAGCATGCACAGCTGTTCAAACTCTTCTTCTTTTCCAGAGAACAAATCATCAATCACAAGTGCACGTTTCTGACCGGACTGCATTCGTTTCTTTGCCTCGCGCATTACCATCACCAAGGTGTGTTCTTGCGGTAGGTTCGAGTCATCGATGTTCCACTGATTGAATCGCTGAGACAAAGCACTTTCGCAAAGCAGTGGCTTAAATGCCAACACTTCTTGCTTGAGAACAGAAAGCATATCTTTAAACGCTTGCTCCGTATTATTGGCATTTGAAGCGCGAGCTTTGGTTAGCTCCAACTTTTCCAGTAACGCAGAAGAGAGGTTGGTTTGCGTGATGTATCCTGCTTGTCTCGGGAATGAGTCGGTTAAACGAACTGAGAAATCGACACGATTAACCTGGGTGTTTGGAAAGTAGGTCAGTGATGTTAGGCAGTCATATGGAATCCATACACTCTGGCCTGGCTCGACGGCATACTCTTGTTTACCCAGCTTTATCAAAACCAAGCCACTTTGAACCGATACAAGGCTATGTTTAAGTACTTTTTTGCGAGGTGTAATCACCAAGTGTGAAAAGTAAGCCGATGTATATTCAATAGCGAAGTTCATAGATAGTACCTTAATTTTGGGGCGTCAAGATTACCGTTAATTTTAAAGAATGCCAACAATAACAGGGTATTTTCAATGTTTCTGGTCTGACCTTGTCAAAAGTATGGGCTCTGTAGCTGCGAGAAGTCAAAACAACGCGTAGAATGAGCCAGCTTTTTATTATATGAATTAAAAAATGACCTCTCCAAGCGATCCATATGTTGATATTCGTCCTTACGGCGATGATGAAATTCCTGCGGCACTAAACCGTCTTATTAATGATGAAGAATTTATCAGTGCGATTCTGCACTACCGTTTTTCAAACCATGCGTCTTGGTTCAAAACGTTAATGAGTCCAATTCTACGCGTTTACTTAAAAATGAAGTGGAGCAAGTTGACCAGCGTTGAATCCATTCAGATTGAAGTTAAGAAATACTTGCGAGATACATTAGCGAAAACCACGAATGGTGTGACATACACAGGTGTAGAGTCACTGGACGCTAGTCAAGCTTACCTGTTTATTTCAAATCACCGTGATATTGCTATGGATCCAGCATTAGTTAATTACGCATTGCATCACAACAATCATCAAACTTGCCGAATTGCAATTGGTGACAACTTGTTGAAGAAACCATGTGCGACTGAACTGATGCGCCTTAATAAGAGCTTTATTGTAAAGCGTTCTTTGAAAGGGCCGCGTGAGATGATGAAAGCACTAGGGCAGTTGTCTTCGTACATCAAGCATTCTTTGGAAACGGGCAATTCTATCTGGATCGCTCAAAAAGAAGGCCGTGCAAAAGACGGCAATGATTTTACTGAGCCAGCAATCTTGAAGATGTTCCACGTTGAAGGTCGTAAGCAAAAAATCGCCTTCCCTGAATACGTGAAGTCGTTGAAGATCGTTCCTGTGTCTATTTCTTATGAAAACGATCCATGTGACATCGCGAAAGCGATCGAGCTTTTTGAAAAAGACGTAAACGGCAGTTACGAAAAGGGTGAATTTGAAGATATCGAAAGTATCATTCAAGGTATCATCGGCAATAAAGGACGTGTTCATGTTGGTTTCGGTCAGGTTATCGACCAAGATTTTGATACGCCTGAAGCGCTTGCTCAAGAGATCGACCGCCAGATCCACGACAACTACAAACTGTTTCCAGTAAATTTGCTGGCAGCGGGAAAAGAAGACGAGTCGATTACAGCAACGGTTAAGCAGGAGTTTGAAGATAAACTATCTGGCTTGCCACAAGGTGCTCGTCAGTACTTAATCGACAGCTATGCGAATCCAGTGAAGAACATTGGTTAACGAGCGTTAGTTAGCTTGTTAGCTGAGTAGTAACTTGATTGAATTGAAAAAGGAGCCTTGGGCTCCTTTTTTGTTTCTGAATTACTACTTGCTGCTGCATTAGAGTTTTAGAGCAATAGAGCAATAGAGCAATAGAGCAATAGAGCAATAGAGCATTAGAGCTTTAGGCTAAATTAGCGAGCGACAGCGCCACCGAGCTCTAGGCTGGTCGGCCACGTGGTAATCGTGTTACCACCGAGGTAGATATTACCTTTGACTGTCATGGTGTCAGGAAATGTTGTAATCCCAGAACCGCCTATATATAAATCGCCATCAATCACTATCCCGTTTGGTAGCTCTGTCAAAGGCGTACGAATCACGCTCAGGTCGCCTTTCACTCTAAAGCCATTGGGTAGCCTCTGGAGGGGAGTATCCGTGAGGTTAATAAATCCGCCCACTCTCACACCTCGTGGCCAACTGGTAATCTGACTACCAATCAAGTCGGCATAGCCTTTTATCTTTACTCCCGAGGGAACCCGCGTGAGTTGGCTGTTACCGCCTTTAAGACTCCCGTTTACTTCCAACCCTTTGGGTAGGCGGGTAATCGCAGTGTTCTCAATATTGAGGTTGCCATCAACGATTAACCCTGTTGGCAGTGATGTGTATGGCTTATTTCGTAAATATAAGTTTCCGTAATTATCCAGATGGTTCAATATTTGATACTGATCGAGTGGTTCAGCAGTCACATTTGTTATGGTTAAGGAACCAATAATAAGTGCAATTATTCGGAGCATAACAAGCTTCTTATTACGATAGACGTTAACACTATAAAGAAAAAATTATTCTCGCATAGTGTTTTACTCATTTGTTGGTAGGTAGAAAGGAATAAGAGACAATGAAAGGTAAATTTTCGGTTCGAATAAAGCATCAAATTCTAAAATGCGTTGTGATTCTGACCTCTGCGTTTTGTTCAATATCAGTAAGTGCTAATAAAATAATATCAACGCCTGCAAAAACGGCAGTGGTTGTCACTCAGAGTACTTCACAGCAACGAGTTTGTTATTACAATGATAAGGCATATAGTGTTGGTGCTATCGTTGAGGTCTCCGGTGTTGTGATTAAATGTGCGGCTGAAAATGACTTTGAGACCAATGGTGCTCTAGGTTGGGTTGAAATAATAAAAAAAGACGAGTAATAAACTCGTCTTTTAATTTTATGAGTGTAAGTGCTTATATTAACGCGCTAGAGAGCGAGTCTTAAGTTCGAAAATAATTTTCTCAGCGCTTACTTCAAATTTAAAGCGTGCGTGCAATTCTGTGCTGTCTTCAGTCATCTCTGATGCTTCAAATTCAACATTGCTAGACACTTGCTTTGCTAACTCAACGTACTTAGCTAATTCAGTTTCAATAAGGGCTTTAGAGTTGCCGTAAACCGTTACCTCAGCAACCTCGTCGCCTTCTTTAATGATGAAGCCAATTTCACCTGCGCAACCGCAAGCCTCACATACATCGTTGTTACCAATATCTTGGCTCATAAATAATCCTCTTACAAAGTCTGAGGTTATTCTAACGAGCAATTAGAACTGTATCTACAAAAATTAAAACCTTTGAACTAATTTATACTGGTATGCTATGTTGTTTGTTAAGGTGTTTAATGAATATCTACATTCGCGCCGATAAATATGTATGTGATTTACCTCACGTTTTGTTGAAAAGGAATGTTATTAATTTGTCAGAATATCATTCACTTAGTTGCGTCAGGAATGATTTTATAAGACTATCTATCGCTTGATAGGTATTTATACAATGAATTTTTCGTTGGGTATTTCATATTCTAAGTCGTTATTTAAAATTATCGACTTAGGATTGTAAGGTGATTTTCGAAGAATAATTAGACAAAGTGTCCAAAGAGACATCACTGTAAAATTGTTCGTACATAGTATTTGTGTGCATTTAGTTCTAAATACTTGCGAAAAAACATCTTGCTCACATAATGCTGATAACGATTTTCATTCTGACTTCATTTGATTGAGTTAGATGGATTTACAAAGAGAAGAGCCTGAATATGCCAAAGCGTAGTAAAGAAGATACAGAAATCACGATCCAGAAGATCATGGATGCCGTTGTGGACCAGCTATTGAGATTGGGTTACGACAAGATGTCATACACGACATTGAGTCAACAAACAGGCGTTTCTCGTACAGGTATTAGTCATCACTTTCCTAAGAAAACGGATTTTACTGCTGCTTTAGACGGTCGTATTTTCAAGATGTTTATGGAACACATTGACTTTGAAAATGGCCTTGACGCATTTTCAGCTAGCTGGGTTGCAGCACTTGAAGACGCTGAGTTCCTAGCAATTTTACGTTTACTTTTCCATCATATCGTTACTGCTGAGAGCGCTCATGAGTTCGCTGCAAACGGTATTGACCGTCTATACAAGCTGACTGAAACTCAGTTTGGTGATACTAGCGGTAAAGAACTAGAGTGGTTGATTGGTAAGTCATTGATTCGCATGAGTCAGTAATCAACACACGATAAAAGAAGCTCCTACGGGGGCTTTTTTTGTGTCTGCAATTTCTCTTTCTCTTTCTCTTTCTCTCTCGAACTCATATCGCTTCTGCTATCTTGCTTTGTGCCAAATGAAGTTATTTCTTTTATTTTTATATGCTTACGCTCGAGTCTTACATTCAACCTCAATTGCGAAAAGCTTAGCAACACTAACTGATTATGTTTATTTCTAGAGCCTCAAACGCTCTGGGTGAGCCGTTTGAGAGCTTATTGCTATGGTTACTAACAAAATTGAGTTTAAGGCGAGAGAGAGGCTGTGAGCCAATAAAAAGCCTCGACTAAATCGAGGCTTTGAATGGTGTCGGCGTTAGAAGGAACGAATACTTTAAGTGCGCCAGTTTTTGATTGCGTTTATTGTGCGGGATGAACCTGAGGGAAGCTCATGGTTGGGTGTTTTTCGACGATACTTTTGTATCCGTATACGTCTTCAATCATTGACGGCTTTAGCGCCTCCCAAGGACTTCCATCGCAAACTAAGTGTCCATCTTTCAATACCACTAATCGGTCGGAATATTGAGCGGCTAAATTTAGGTCATGCAACACCACGATAACCGCGGCATTGTGGTTGTCGGCGAGATCTCTCGCGATCTTTAAGGTGTTGTGCTGGTGGGCAAGATCCAGTGCTGATGTGGGTTCATCAAGCATCAAGATACATTGGTCACCAGAATAGTGAAGCTGGGTTAGCACTCGAGCCAAGTGAACACGCTGTTTTTCACCGCCGGATAGCGAAGGGTAGAGCCTTTCACTCAGGTGAGTCACATCGGCAACATCCATTTTTTGACTAGCGATGTTGGTGAGGTTCTTGTTGGACTCTTGCAGAGGAATACCACCAAGCTCGACAACTTCATGTGCCAAAAATGGGAAGGTCAACGTACTGTGCTGAGGTAGCATAGCCAGATGCTTCGCCAATTTTTGAGAAGGCCACTTGTCTTTGGTGTGTCCAAAATATTGGATATCGCCGTTGCTTGATATCTCTTGGCACAAGGCTTTAAGTAACGTGCTTTTCCCTGCGCCATTTGGCCCAAGCAGTGTGGTTACCTTTCCAGCCTCAATCTCAATAGAAACGCCATCTAATATCACTTTGCTGCCGAACTTCACTTCGATATCGGTCGCTTTTAACGCTGAAGGAAACATTAAAGGATTCTCCCTTTCTGTTGAAATAGAAGGTACAAGAAGAATGGAGCGCCGATAATCGCGGTAACAATGCCCACAGGTAATTCTGCTGGTGCCAGTACCACACGAGAGAACATGTCTGCGGCTGTTAGCAGTAGTGCGCCTAGTACTGCTGACAATGGCAAAAGAACTCGGTGATCTGGGCCTGCCAACATACGACCTAAATGAGGGATAACGAGCCCGATGAATCCGATCATGCCAGACAGGCTCACTGTGATACCAACGCCTGCGGCTGTCAGTAGAATGAGCTTTCGTTTGAGTTTTTGTACTGGAATGCCAAGGTGTTGCGCTTCTGACTCACCTAAGAGCAGGGCATTCAGTGACATCGCTTGACGGTAAAAAACAATAAACAGTGCTACGAGCGTAACCGCAGCAAGTAAAATGCCTGACCACTTCGCTCCAGCTAGTGAGCCCATCGACCATAATGAAAGATCACGCAGCATTTGGTCATCAGCGATGAAGTTCAAGAACCCAATACCAGCGCCAGAGAGCGCGCTGATCGCCACACCAGCTAACAACATGATAGTGACTGAAGTACCGAATTTTCCCGTACCTAGCTTATAAACCAGTAGCGTGGTTAAGGCTCCGCCTAAAAAGGCAAATATAGGTACAGCTGCAAAGTTCATGAAAGCGGGGTATTGCAGTGAAAGCTCAGAGAAAAGCACGATGGCTAATGCGGCACCCAATGAGGCTCCGGCAGACACGCCGATGATTCCTGGCTCGGCAAGTGGGTTGCGGAATAGCCCCTGCATAACCGCACCACATAACGCGAGAATCGCGCCGATTAGCATGCACAAAATAGTTCTAGGTAAGCGAATCTCTTGAATCACTAAATTGATGTGTGGGGCTAAATCATTGTTTGGTTGGAGTAAGCTCGCTGCACTGTCAGCTAAGCTAATGTTCATTGGCCCAACGGTAATTGAGAACAGTGCGACGAAGACTAGGGTAGCCCCTAGGCCTAACATCGATGTTTTCAGTGGGACGGAGCGTAGCAACATAAAGGGCCTCAATGTCCATCGCTAGCTTCAATATCCATCACCAACATTGCGGAAAAGCGGGTTGGTAATGGAAACTGAGCTAGCAACAGTAAGAATAGGGTGGTCTAGTTATAGCGGGTAGATAAGTTATAACGGATAGATAAGAGCGTTTAATCGCTTGGCTTCTGAAAGGCTTTCGAGGCCAAGTCCGCCGACTAATGCACAGCCTTTTACGGTAATGATTTGTTTGTTCATGCCAGCAGGAGTCGCTGCTAACATAGGCAGCGATTTAAGAATGGCGTCAGCGCCGCCCATTTTTTGGTAGCTGCGGCCACTCACCAAGATGACATCAGGCTGCATTTCAACGAGTGATTCCATCGATAGTGGTTTGTATGACGTCAGGCTTTTAGCCGCAGGGTTTACACCGCCAGCCAATTCAATGATCGCGTTTGGTGACGTTTCACCGCCAGCAACGTTCGCCGGGCGACCTTCATGCAATAATAAGAACAGAACTTTCTTCGCTTCGTTGTTGGGTACTTGGTTTGCTTTTAGTGCCGCAATCTTCTTATTTACTTCAGCTTTGACTTGCTGTGAGTGAGCTTCGGTGTGGGTAATTTTTGCGATTTGGTCGATACGCTTTAATAACCCCTCAACGTTTGCTTCGGTATTGACGATCTCGACATCGACACCAGCAGATTTCAATTGAGAAATCGCGTTGTCAGGTCCCATTTCATCTGAGCCAATTAGTGTCGTTGGCTCTAAAGCAATCAAGCCTTCTGCTGAAAGGTTTCGGTGGTAACCAATCTTCGGCAGATTCTCTGCTTGAGGGAAATGGCTGGTCACATCAATTGCCACTAACTGCTCTTCAGCGCCTAATGCCAAGACCAATTCAGTAACGGCACTACCCGCACTGATGATTCGAGGTTGTTCTACGTCATTGGCCATTGCCGTTGGCGCAGTCAATACCAAGCTCATTGCAGCTACTGAAAGGAGATGTCTCTTGGTCGTTAATATATTGAGCACGTTTAAGTTGTTCATAATCATTTCTTTATATTATCTACTTGTTTCGCGAAGATTCTCAGTGAGCAGTCCGTTCGCATTGTGAGTTCGTATCGATAGAGAAGTTTAGCTCTGCTTCTTTGGTGTTAGTCATCAAGAGCCAAACTTCATGAAAATAGAGAGTTGTTCTAGCCATCTTCAGTGAGCAATTGAGTCGCTGGTATTCCGTTCTCTTGAAGGAAAGACAGCAACTTCACTAGGTTCTCAACGTTGGCGGCTTTATCTGCACCAATGATGATCGGCTTCTTGTCTGATGTGCCTGTTTCTTCTAGCAATGCAATCTTGAAGTTTTCCCAGTCGATGTACTCTTGGCCGTTAATCGCCCAGTAGGGTTCGTGATCTAAGATATTGACGCTAATCGAATCTTTATGAACTTCAGAAACGTTCTTAATATCAGAGCTCGGCAGTTCGACTTCTAATGACTCCAACTTCACCGATGCTGTTAGCAGCAGGAAAACCATCACGATAAAAATGATGTCGAGCAGCGGTGTTAAGTCCGGAGCTAAACTTTGTGTTTGAGATGAGTGGGGCGTTTTAATCATGCTTGTCTCGCATCACCGACAGCGACTTTGTTTAATGATGAATCTTTAGATTCGTCAGACTGATTAGTTTGAATCGACATGCCTTCTAACCACACATTCACATAATTCAAAGTATGTTCTAGCTGCGCCAAAACCCTATCGGCCCAAAGCCCAAGTAGTTGAGACCCTGATATTGCAGGCAGTGCAATCATCAAACCTGCAGCTGTGGTTCTCATTGCTAAGCCAAGGCCGTCAGCTAGATCATTTGGTGTGATACTTCCGGTGGTAGCAGCTACACCTTTGAACATCTCGATAAGACCAAGCACCGTACCAAGCAAGCCAATTAGTGGACTGATCACGCCGATTAAACCAAGCAGCCTTAAACCTGCGTGCAGCTGGTGGCGTTTTTCTTGTAGCCAGATGCCTGCTGCACCTTCACGTAGTCCTTTCGAAAAAGAGTGGTGAGCAAGCAACATCGACACACCCTTGTACAGTAGCGGTCGTTTACCAGAAATAGATTGTGCTAATGCTTCGATCTCTTTGCTGTTAGTTGGTGATATTTGATTGAGCTCGCGACGAATGGCGCGTTTGCCAACACCAATGCTTAACATCACTTGGAAGACACGTTCAGCGATGATCATTGCGGTTAATGCTGAACATATAAGAAGAGGCCAAGTCATTAAGCCAAGTTGATCTTGTAAGTAACTGATTTGTTGCATGATTAATCCAACCTAAAACGAACAGGTATTTGTACACGGTGAGCAATCGCTCGACCATTGACAGTGTGAGGTGAGAATTTCCATTGTTTAATGGCGTCTAAAGCGGCGTTGTCGAGCATTAGTGCGCCTGATGAATTTACTAATGCTTGTTTAATCTGTTTGCCTTCAGCGTCTAACCAGACCTCATAAGTTGCGACACCTTCAACCCCACGACGTCTAGCTTGGCGCGGGTAATTCGGTGGTGTCGGGCGTGAAGAAAAAGAGGGCTTAGTGACTAGCACAGGCTCTTGGTTTGATACGCCTTGGTTTACTTCCTGAGGTTGGTTGGCAGACTCAGCCAGATTTCTATCGACTTTCTTGTCGGCCAGTTTTTCTGGTTGAGGCGTTGGTTTGGACTTTGGTTCTGGGCGTTCTTTCTTAACGACCTTTTTCTGACTCACTGGTTTCTTTTGAATTGGCTTCTTCTCGACTCTCTTTTCAACAACCTTTTTCTCTACTTTCTTGGGTTGAGGCTTATTGGTGATCGCTTTTTTCTTTGGCGTCGGTTTGGCTTGTTTTGGCTCAACGGCCTTGGGTTCGACAGGTTTAGGTTCAGCTTGTGAGACTGTTTCTTTGATTGGTTCTGGTTCAACCGGCTCTGTGATGGTTTTTTGTTGAGCCGGGGAAGGCGTGTTCTTAGGCGTGAAATTGATCGATACCGTGTTCGATTGGCTACCTGCAGGCATCGCGAATACTTTGGATTCTTGAGCGACAAATAATAGCGCTGCATGAATCACTAACGATGCACCGCCTGCAATAACATATCTAGGAACGTTCACACTCAATCCTTTACCAAATCCAAAATCTGTATCGGATTATTGCCTAGAATCTAAATAAGATCAATTATCAATTGCATTATCATTTGCGTCTATTTATGATTATTTCAGTTTTAGCGAATAGTATTCCAGACTTTGCTATGTAAGTGTTTAGAGAGATTATATGAGTCTTAATATCTATAAGTATGACGAATCAATCTTGGGTGTTTCTAGCCCTGATCCGCTTCGTTTTGCGTTTGCTAAAAAGCATTCTGCCCATGCCGGAGGAAGTTCAATTCCGGTCGACCCCAGTAAGAAGTTAGAACTCTTTGACGAACTGATGCTGAGTGAAGGGAAAAATCAGGATAAGCGTTGCTTGTATATCCACATTCCTTTTTGTCGCGTGCGCTGTACGTTCTGCAATTTCTTCCAAAATGCCGCAAGCCGTAAATTAGTGGATGAGTATTTCGATGCACTGATGGTCGAGCTAAAGCAGAAAGCCAAAACACCTTGGGCTCAGTCTGGACTATTTCACGCTGTCTATATTGGTGGCGGAACACCCACCGATTTGTCACCTCAACAAGTTGAGCAGCTTGGTAAAGCCATTCGTCAATATTTCCCACTAGCAAACGATGTGGAAATGACCTTGGAAGGACGCATCAATCGCTTTGGCGACGAGATGTTTGATCGTGCGCTTGAAGGTGGCTTCAATCGTTTCTCATTCGGTATTCAAAGTTTCAATACTCAAGTTCGACGCAGTGCTAAGCGCTTGGATGACCGAGAAGTGGTGTTGGAACGTATCAGTTCACTGAGCCGCACTGAACAAGCTCCGATCGTTCTTGATTTGTTATACGGATTACCGCACCAGTCTATGGAAGTGTTCCAACAAGATTTAGAAGACTACATGTCTACTGGCGCACACGGCATTGACCTCTACCAACTGATCGTTTCGGGCAATGCTCCTATGCTTAATCTCGTTGAGAAAGGAAAAATCCCACCACCGGCCAATACGCCAGATAAAGCGAGCATGTACTTGGCGGGTGTCGAGTTCATGGCAAAAAATAAGGTCAAGCAACTGAGCGTGAATCACTGGACTCGTGATAATCGCGAACGCAGCATTTACAACAGCTTAGCGAAAACCTACGCCGAAGTTTTACCTATTGGTTGTGGCGCTGGTGGCAACATTGGTGGCCACGGTGTGATGCAGCATCGAACTTTAGACAGCTACATGGAGTCTATAAAGCAAGGTCAATTACCTATTGCCATGATGACCAAGCAAAGCTCATTAGAGCCTATCTTCTCAACATTAAAGGCAGGTTTTGATTCTGGTGTTGTTAGAAGAAGTACGTTACCGACCTTTATGGGGCAAGACACGTTCGATTATCTGAAGCCTCTGTTCTCACATTGGGAGAAGAATGGTTTGGTTGAGCTTTCGGAAGATTATCTGACCCTCACTATTGCTGGCAGCTTCTGGGCAGTAAGCCTGGCTCAGAGTGTGCTTCAAATGCTTAACGCTGAATATCAGGCTATGCACCCAGCACCGAAAGCGTCAGGTTCAGGCGTTCACCCGCATGCAAGTTTGAAGCACGCTTAATATCGAATTTTTAGTTTATAACTTACGTAAATTACTCGTTTATACGGACACATATTCAATGACAGATACAACATTAGAAATGACAGAAACTCTAGAACAACGTGTCGCACGCATTCTAGAAGAAGAACCAAAACTGCTTCCTACTGCGATTGCTGAGAAGCTAGGCGTTTCAGAAGTTGAAGTAGTCGCTGCTTTTCCAAACGACATGGCGGTGATGTTAGATGGCAGCCGTGCCCAAGAGATCCTAGAAGGTTTAGTGGGTTGGGGCCCAGTGACCACAATTATGCATTCATTCGGCTCAATCTTCGAAGTAAAGGCGCCGTTCCCTAAAGGCAAAGTAGCACGTGGTTACTACAACTTAATGGGCAAAGAAGGCGAGCTTCATGGTCACCTGAAACTCGACAACATCAAACACGTTGGTTTGGTGAGCAAGGCGTTCATGGGCCGTGAAAGTCATTACTTCGGTTTCTTTAGTGAAACTGGCGAGAACATTTTTAAGATCTACCTAGGCCGCAATGAAAAGCGTGAGCTTATTGCCGACCAAGTAGAACGCTTCAAAGCACTAAAAGAACAAGCTTAAGAATAATTAACGGCAAGCTTAAATAAGGTTGCCTACTCGCTTAAACAGTACATCAATGCTCGAGGATCGTTTAGTTCGCTAATGATCGCTCAACCTCGGGCAAAAATAATAAATCAGAGAAAGTGAAGAAAGGAATTACCCATGGAACAGCAAGTAAAACAAGAACGTCTACAAGGTCGCCTAGGTCCAGAAATCAAAGAGTTTCGCCAAGAGCGCCGTACCCTTCAACTTGCAACGGTTGATGAAGAAGGTCGCCCGAACGTAAGTTACGCACCTTTCGTTCAGAACCAAGAAGGTTACTTTGTTCTCATTTCTGATATTGCTCGTCACGCTCGTAACTTGAAGGCTAATCCTCAAGTGTCTTTGATGATGATTGAAGATGAAGAGAGCTCGAAGCAGCTTTACGCACGCAAGCGTCTAACGTTTGATGCTCAAGCTAGTGTTGTTGAGCGTGAAACGGAACTTTGGACTCAAGTGATCGGCCAGATGCAAGAACGCTTTGGTGAAATCATTGATGGTCTTAGCCAACTTCAAGACTTCTCTCTGTTCAACCTTAAAGCAGAGAACGGTCTGTTTGTGAAAGGCTTTGGTCAGGCATACCAAGTGTCTGGCGACGATTTGGTGGATTTCGTTCACCTGCAAGAAGGCCATAAAAAGGTTCATCGCGGATTAGCGGGAACTAAAAACAAAAACGGTAGTAAGTGATATGGTTTAGTCGCCAAACAAAAATCATACACAAACTACCGTTTCTATGCCGAATCATACTTTCCTATCTTCATTCTGGGAAGGCTTTCAAATAGTAAAGTCTCTCCAGACAGCATCACTTATTACCCTGACTCTTAAACCTAGCTCTGAGGCTAAATGCCTTTGTGGTCTTGAGGCCGAGGCTATCCATGAGTATCAATGGCGTCACGTAAAGGATGCCATGTTGCTCGGTGTGCCTGTTGAACTTTCCGTTCAAACTCGAAGGATTAAGTGTCGTGACTGCGGCATAAAAACAGAATCTCTCTCTTGGTTAGAGCCTTATGCTCGTATAACAAAGCGCCTAAAAAGCTATATAGAACAACTGCTACCCCTGCTTCCCATTAAGCATATATCCCAAATTACGGGCGTTCATTGGCACACCATTAAAGAAATAGATAAACGCCGACTTCGACAAGTGGTGCCGCCAGTGAAATGGGGTGAGCTAAAGCAGCTCGTGATGGATGAGTTCGCCATCTTTAAAGGGCATCGATATGCCACCGTCATCGCTGATGCGAAGACTCATCAAGTCATTTGGGTTGGATTAGGCCGCAGCCGCAAGGACATACGGCCGTTCTTCGAGCAGCTAGGCGAGAATGGGGTAAATATCGAAGCAGTAGCGATGGACATGAATACGGCTTTTGACCTTGAAGTTCAAGCGCACTGCCCGAACGCAAAAATCGTTTACGACTTATTCCATGTTGTTGCTAAGTTCGGTCGCGAGGTGATGGATAGAGTCAGAGTCGACCAAGCCAACAAACTCAAGCAAGATAAAAAAGCGAGGCAATGGGTGAAGCGCTCACGGTGGGTACTGCTGAAAAATAGAGGCAACTTAAATACACGTCAAGATAGCTATCTTACTGAAATATTGAATATCAATAAGGACTTAATGACCACTTATATACTCGGAGCCCAACTCAAAGAGCTTTGGTATTGTGAATCCGAAGGGCACGCGAAGGGGCTCTGGGACACGTGGTGGGAACAAGTGCAAGAGAGTGGAATTAAGCCATTGAAAGAGTTCGCACGAAAACTGAGTCCTTATCTTCACGGCATTATCGCATCGGCAAGTTATCCGTTGAACACCTGCACACTGGAAGGGATAAACAACAAGATAAAGTTAATCAAGCGAATGGGGTATGGGTATCGAGATACAGACTACTTCTTCTTGAAGATAAAAGCGGCTTTCCCCGGAAAGCCGCGATGAACCATAAAAAAGTGTCTAACGAATAAGCTCGTTTAACCGATTTCTTTAGGAGCCCTCCAATGTGAGGGCTTTTTTATGTCTAAATCAAAGAGTTTGGTATATTGGCGTCTGATTATATTTATGTGTAAGGATCGGTACGTGAAACCAGTAAGTCGAGATTGGGACGAGTTCTGCTACCCGTTTATTTATGAAGACAGTCCTATCTGTGATTTTGAGATTTTATCGGATGAACTTTGTTGCCGAGTTGGATTAGTATTGTCTTTAGACCTAGAGCCTCAGGTTCGTGAGATCCTGCAACGCTTGCAGCCAAACATCTACCATTTGAATGGCTCTGTGCGCGGTAAGCTTGCCATCACCGAATCTGAATTGGTCGAGCTCAAGCAAGATTATCACTGTATCCGTGAGCAGCTAGAAGGCGGTTTCAAAGGGTTTGTTTTGCCCGGTGGGCACCGAGTGTCCAGCGAGCTTCACTTGTGTCGCTGTCAGGCTAAAAAAGTCGTGCGAGCATTGGTGAGTATTGAGCATCATGAAAGCAAAAAATCGCCGGACCCGATTCTTTTTAAATACGCTAACTTAGTCGCGAACACACTCTATGCATTGGCGTCTTTTACCAATCATGTCAATGAGGTAGAGGAAGTGGAATTTGTGAGTAAGAGCTATTCTATGCCAAAGAAATCTTAAGGAAGAGTTCTACATTGATTCATCTCTAATCCTAAAAAAGCTAAGAAGCTAAACCATTAAGCATGATGCTAGGTTTAGCTTCCAAAATAGCGTCTAAGCAGCCGTAGATGCTTCGTTTAAGACTTTTGCGCCGCGTAGCATGGCTTCGATTAATTCGCCCGCATTGAACTTCTCAAGTGCTTCATGTGCACCTACCTGATTGGCTCGGTCGACACAGATTTCACTGGACAGTGAGGTATGCAAAATACAGTAGGCATGACTCAGTGCGCTGTCATTTTGTACTTCAAACGCAAGCTCATAGCCATCGAGTCCAGGCATCTCAATATCACTCACGAGTAGATCAATTGCTGTACCTTTTGCGGCCTCGCCTCGCATCAGGTCAATAGCATCTAAGCCGTTATTACAAATGCTGTAAGGGATGTTGATACTGTCCAAGGCATCAGATAGCTGTTTCCTCGCGATTAAAGAGTCATCAACCAATAAGATATTCAGCGCTTTGAGACGCTCCCTTTCTACATCGGTCAGCATTGGAATATGCGCGTTTTCATAAGCCGGGTAGATTTTAGAAAGTAATAACTCCACGTCGAGCATTTGAACGATACGATCTTCAAAACGCGTAATACCAGTCACAAATACATTGCGACCCACACTGGCGGGTGGCGATTCAATGCTTTTCCAATCACATTCAATGATTTTATCAATCGAACGAACCAAAAATGCCACTACTGTTCTTAAACAATCGGTGACGATGAGCACACAATCTTGGTATTCAGAGGGTGTTATCGGTCGAAAGCCAATCGCTGCAGACATATCAATGACTGGAACGGTAAGATCGCGGATGGTCACCGTACCAATCACGTGATGATGGGAGTATGGGATTTGAGTCATCGGCTGAAAAGGCACTATTTCTCTTACCTTAAGCGTGCCAATCGCAAAACTTTGAGTAAGGGATAATTTGAACATCAACATTCCCTGTGACTGACTCGCTTTACTGATCGGTTTGGCCATAGTGGCTCCTACTTAATACGCGCTTAATTTATAAGGATTAATTTAAAGGGAAACAGGGATGTCGGCAAGTCACTATACGGTTTTTAGGGGTTTTAAGGCAGTTGTTTTCGGTTATAGAGTGAAGATTGGCAGTTCTTGGGTTAAAATCACGCTAAACGCGCGCTGTCGATGGTTTTATGTCGACAAGTCGTTAGCGATAAACAGAATTACAACAGTCAGTTCATTAACGATGCTCTAAGCAACCATCGTGAGTAAACTGACCGCAACACACTGAGAATTATCATGGCAAGAACAGCAGCAGCGCTTCATATTTTGGTGAAGCACAAAGAAGTAGCAGAAGACATCATCAAGCAGCTTAAAAAAGGTGCTAAGTTTCAAACGCTAGCGAAGAAGCATTCAACGTGCCCATCTGGTAAAAAGGGCGGAGACCTAGGCGAGTTCAAAAAAGGTCAAATGGTGCCTCAGTTTGACAAGGTTTGTTTCTCTGGCGAGACGCTAGTACCACACCTTGTTAAAACAAAATTTGGCTGGCACGTAGTGAAGGTTCTTTACAGAACTTAGTCATAAATATGTGTTAGATTGAATAAAAGGAGCGTATGTACGCTCCTTTTTTGTCACTTTTTTGTGCATTTTAAAGCACTATGGTTGAGTGTTCATCCCAGACGTTATGCGATAATTGGCACTACGCCCTTAACTATCCGCCGTGACTAATCGGTGGGAGGAGGAGGGTTTTTAATGAGTAACTCATATAATAAATACCATTCTTAAGGAAATTTATGCAGCTTTGCCTTTTAGCCTTTGTATTTATCTAGAAAGCTGTAAACAAGTTTGGTAGGAGAACAACATGGATAGTTCAGCTATGTTAAGCAACCCAGCGACAGATGTGATTTTGCATGCCTTTGACTGGTGCTACGCTGACGTAATGAAGAACGCCCCACTGATCCAAGAGTTGGGTTATAAATCTGTTTTAGTATCACCGGCAATGAAGTCGTTACGCGGACCTAAAGGTTGCGACCGTGATTCTGGCACCCAATGGTGGCAGCGCTATCAACCACAAGATTATCGTGTGATTGATAATCAGCTTGGTGACACGCAAGATTTCACTGCGATGGTGAACACGTTAAAGCAATACGGGCTTCGTACCTATGTGGACGTCGTGTTTAACCACATGGCCAATGAGTCGGGTATCCGTGGCGATTTAACGTATCCAAATCAGCAAGATATGGCGTCTTATCAAGAAGATGCTGACTATTACGAATCCATACGTTTGTTTGGCGATCTTTCTAAGCCTTTATTTGATGAAAACGACTTTGTTGAAGCGTTTGGTATCAAAAACTGGAAAGACACTTGGGAAGTGCAGAACGGACGTATTACCGGTGGAGTTAGTGACCCTGGCTTGCCAACGCTGTTAGACAACGACAATGTGGTCGCGCAGCAGAGAGCTTACCTAAAAGCCTTAAAAGAGATTGGCGTGAAAGGGTTTCGCATAGACGCAGCAAAACACATGACACTGTCACATCTACGCAAGGTGTGGACTGATGATATTTGCGAAGAAATGCACATCTTTGGCGAGATCATTACTGATGGTGGTGCGACCAAAGAAGAGTATGAGTTGTTCCTTGAGCCTTACCTCAAACACACTCGCTTAGGTGCTTACGATTTCCCTCTGTTCAATACTATCTTCAAATCCTTTGAAGAGCAGGGCAGCTTTAAATCTCTGATCAACCCTTACTGTTTTGGTCAGGCGTTATCGAATATGCGAGCAATCACTTTTGCCGTCACTCATGATATTCCAAATAATGAAGTATTTTTGGATCACGTAATGGGTGAAGTTGACGAGCGATTAGCTCATGCCTTTATTCTTGGTCGAGACGGCGGTGTGCCGCTTGTTTACAGTGAGCTAAGTACCAGTGGCATTCTGGATCAGAACGGTCAGCCTCGTTGGCTTAACGATTGGCAAGCGCCTTACATGAAAAACATGATTCAGTTTCATAACCATGTTCATGGCGAAGCGATGCGTGTGGTTGAGGCAAATGATGATTTGCTGGTGTTTGTCCGTGGAGACAAAGGCATTGTGGTGATCAACAAGTCGAAGCGAAGTAAAACGGCATCACTGGCTTGGACTGGTACAGTAACGGACTTATTGTCTGGTGCAGTGTTTGATTGTGTCGATAAGACGCTAACCATTCAGGTTGAATCTAATCAGTGCATGATGCTGACGACCAATGAGTTCGAACCTGTGATGAGTTAAGTCTGATCGGTCAGAAAGGAAATATCGAAAAGAAAGCCCCGCTTACTGGCAATCAGTAAGCGGGGCTTTTTATTTGAATCTGTTTATTAGTAACTAAACAGAGTGTTAGCTCAACGGTAAGACGGTTAAACCGTAAACTTGTTCAATAGCTCGTCTTGTTGGCGAACATTGTCAGTTTGTACCTGCATTGCCGTGTTTGCTTCTTGAGCCGCGTTGGATACTTGTGTTGAAAGGTCTTTGATCTTAACTGTGTTGTTGTTGATCTCTTCCGCTACTAAGCTCTGCTCTTCTGCTGCTGAAGCAATTTGAATATTCATATCAGAGATACGCTGAATCGCGTCACGGATGCGGTCAAGTGAAGAGTTTGCTTGCTGAGCGCGTTCAACGGCGTCAGTGGCTGTGTCTTTACTTTGGTTCATCGCGTTCGATACTGAGCTTGCACCCGCTTGGAGTTGCTCAATCATGTTGCGGATTTCAGTGGTCGATTCTTGAGTACGTTGCGCCAGAGTTCGAACTTCGTCGGCTACGACTGCGAAACCACGACCAGATTCACCAGCACGTGCCGCTTCAATCGCTGCGTTCAATGCGAGTAGGTTAGTTTGGTCTGCAATATCGTTGATTACTTTAAGAATCGTTTCGATGTTGGCTGTCGCTGATTCCAGTACTTGTACTTCTGCAACCGCTTGGTCGATACGTGCTGAAAGGTTATCAATGGCTTGAGTGGTATCACTGACTACAGATGTACCGTCTAGCGTTGCTTCGTCAGCTTCACGAGCCGCTGCTGCTGCGCCTTGAGCGTTGTTCGCGACTTCTGTTGCAGTCACTGCCATCTCGTTCATTGCAGTCGCTAATTGCTCAAGCTCTTGCAGTTGGGTATTCATCGCGTTTGCTGATTCGCCTGCACCTTTAACCGTGATTTCAGTACCACGCTTAATCTCAACACCAATCGCTTTTGATTGAATGATTTGGTTTTGCAGGTTTTCAGTAAAGGTATTGAAACCTTTTGCTAGGTCAGAGAACTCTTTGTCTGTGTTGGTGTCTAGTCGTTTGGTTAAGTCACCTTGACCGCTCGCCACATCTTGAATTGCTTGGTTAAGCACATCAAGTGGACGCATTAACACACGGATCAGAACAGTCAGTGCAATGATGCTGAGAATAACGGCAATCAAAGAGTAGATCATTGAGCTGTTTTTCAAGTCTTCAACGGTTTGGAACGCGATCTCTTCATCAAGGATTGCGCCAATGTACCAATCTTCACTTGGGATGTGGGTGAAGTTCACTAGGAACATTTTTCCGTCGACTTCAATTTCTTGAGAGCCTTCACGAATGCTTGCTTGTGGCATGTAGCTTGAAAGCGTTTCACCGTTGTTTTTCGCATTCGGGTGAGCAATCGTTGTGCCGTCAGCAGTGACTAGGAATAGGTAGCCGGCATCAAACAAGTTCACTTGGTTTACCAATGTCGCAAGGTTGGTCAATTCTAGATCGTAGAACATACCTGCCGTGAAGCGGCCGCTGTCTTTAACTGGCGTACCCACAGAGATGATGACTTTCTTACTTGATGCATCCACATAAGGAGCGGTAACCACTAAACTGTTTTTGGATTTAGCATCAATGTACCAAGGGCGGATTCTTGGGTCGTAATCTGGACCGGCTTCCCAACCGTCATCATTCTCAATGACGAAACCGTTTGCTTCATAACCAAAGCCAACCGCTAGGAAGCTGTTTTTAAGCTTTGGTTTTTCTAGGATTTCTTTTACGTAAGTACGATCTTGAGGGTTAATCTCGATGACTTCAGTCGTCGATTGAGCCAACGCTTTCTTGGCGTTCATTTCTGATACGACTGTATTTTTTACGCCAGAGACCATCTCTTTTAGGCTCGCATTGACGTGGTTTTCTACAGCACTTCTTACGGTGTAAAGTTGTTGTATTGAAAGCAATGATACTGTCACTAGCAGCAAGGCTGATGATGCAGCAACCACCTTATGGCTAAATTTCATTGAGTGTTCCCCTTCTCACAGGCTTTGCGAAGTCTAAAGTTAATCGTGTTTTTCTAATTATATATATCGACGAGATTGAAATTTACTTGAATGTAATTTCACAAAATAGACTACAAAAATACAACAACCTAAACAATACAAAATTCACTAAATCATATATTTTTTACTTTTAGCATTTGGTTCAATGAGTTGAAGATACACGCGAGCCTAGAGCCTACTGGTATTGATAATTTATTAATTAGACGTTTATGTGTGTGATTTTCTATTCTAAGACGAGAAGGAAGGTAAACAGATATGAAATTAAATGATATGCCAATTTTATATCTTGGCTGTATTTTTGATGGGTAGGTGAATGTATTTTGAGCGGGTAGGGAATGTCTTTACTGGCAATAAAAAGCCCCACAAAGTGAGGCTTTATAAAATAGTTCTTAATTACGCTATATCAGTAGGGTCTAATTTAGAATATTAGATGTGCTACACCAGCGATAACCGGAAGTGTAATTAACGTACGCAGAATAAAGATAATAAACAGCTCGAGGATGTTCACTGGAATCTTACTGCCTAGAAGCAGAGCGCCTACTTCAGACATGTAGATCAGCTGAGTTACCGACATTGCTGCAATAACAAAGCGAGTCATCTCGTTGTCGATAGAAGCCGCAAGGATTGCCGGGATGAACATGTCTGCAAAACCAACCACGATGGTTTCAGATGCTGCAACCGCTTCAGGAACACCAAGTAGCTCTAGGAATGGAATGAAAGGTTGACCTAGGAATGAGAATACCGATGTGTATTCCGCAATAACCAGTGCCATCGTACCAAGGCCCATAACAACAGGCAGTACACCAAATACCATATCTACGGCGTTACGGATGCCTTCAGCAAATACTGACTTAGCTGACTTAACTTGTGATGCTTTGTTTACTGCTAGCTCAAGACCCCAAGAGAATGTTGAGTGACCTGCAGGAATCGCGTCAGCGTCTTTGTGAGGCTTGCTGCCATCAATGAAGGTGTCTTTCTTCATGCTTAGTGGCGGAAGGCGAGGGATGATTACCGCAGCCACAATACCCGCTAGACAGATTGCTGCGTAGAAAGGTAGGAATAGGTGCTCTAGCTCTACTTGAGCAATAACCACAAGGCTGAACGTGATAGAGACTGCAGAGAAAGTCGTACCAACTACAGCGGCTTCACGCTGGGTGTAGAATTTCTTCTCGTATTGTTTGCTTGTAAGCAGGATACCGACACTGCCGTCACCTAACCAAGAAGCCATACAATCGATAGCACTACGACCAGGCAGGTTGAAGATTGGGCGCATTACTTTACTTAGTAAGGTGCCAAACAATTCTAGCAAACCAAAGTTAAGCAGTAGTGGCAGTAACAAACCAGCAAAGATAAACACTGAAAATAGAGTCGGCAATAGGCCTTCTAGCACGAGACCGCCGGTGTTTTCTTCCCAAATAAATTCAGGGCCGACTTGGAAGAAAGCCATGAATGCTGCAGCACCACCGATAAGACGAACCAACAACCACAGTGGAGATGGGTTGAAAAGGCCGCTTAAAAATGAGTTCGATGTAATGAATGCAGGTTTGAAAATGGTGCTTAAAACTGAAGCTACAGACATGAAGGCAACGATTGCAGTGATAATAGCAACTAGAGACTCACCGAAAACCGCTTGAATTGATTTGGCTAGAATAGCGACAGGGATCGTTAGATCACCTTGGTAGCTGATTGGCGCCATGAAAAGGAATAAACCAATCAGAGATGGGATTAAGAAAACCCAGAAACTGCCTTTAGATTTCTCTGGTTGAGCAGTATTCGTGTTGTTAGACATGTTAATTGTTCTCGTATTTCTACATGTAAAAAAGCCACATCCTTGGCGTTTTTATTCTCTAAACATCCGTATTTTCTCACTGGCTGCAAGATTACCCAGTATTGATAGTGCTTGCAATACTATTCATCAAATATCGCTAACTATTCACACTGGTTATTCTGCAACTCATTAAGAGTTTAGAATAAAGTGTTGCGGATGTTACGTAATTTGAGGATATATTGCCAGATATTTATAAATTGACTGGCGTTTCAGTTCGATAGGTCAGGTAGAGCCAGTAGCTAAATGCGATAATGAAGGCGAAAGAGGCAGGGAAAGCCAGCGCCAAAATTTCAAAGCGCTGGAACAGACAAGCTCCGCTTAAACCACCAAACAGAAAGCCAACCACAATGAACATCAGTAGTTTGGCTTTACGACGGTCAAAAGGCATCCCCTTTAAGCGAGCACCAATCATGATCCCAAGATCCGTGATGATCCCGCTCATGTGCGTTGTTCGAATGATCGCACCGCTGTAAGTCGTTATCATCGCGTTCTGCAAACCACAGGCTGCTGAAGCGAAGTATTGGCCTGAAGTGTAGCCCTGTAACAGTGCCCAAAGTGCTAAAAATAGCAACCCCCCTTCAATGCACAGAGCAACGCCGTAACGACGCCCTAACTTCAGTGCTTGGTTCTCAATAAAGAATCCGCTGAAGGCTGCACCTAACATAAAGCTCATGATAATCAGTAAAAGATGTAAAGAAGCCGAAGTTGGTGTGAGCAGGCTACTGCCTAATAAAGACATGGTGCCTGAAATGTGGGAGATCGCTTGATGCTGAAAGCCGAGTAAGCCAATCGCATTAACACTGCCAGCAAGGCCTGCGAGCAACAAAGCGCCGTATTCAACCCAGCGAGGTAGCTTAGAAATCATGTGGTTCACCCTGGGTTAAAAAGAGGAGCAGATTATAACGCTAGCGAAAAGATACGCTAGCGCTGTGGTGCGTTGATATTTGATCTTAGGCAACAGTATTGCAGTTTGTTCTAATGCCGTTGCTTTATCGAGATAAAGGTCAGTAACAGGCTAGTTGTAGTGACTCATTTGATGGTCAAATTTGACCCAGCCGTGTTTACGTTCTTCGTAGACTGAAAAGCTCGGTAGCGGAAAGTCTTGCTCTTTAAATAATCCGAGCGGGACGATATAAAAATCGGCAGCAGCAACAGATTGTAAGAGCATGGTGGTGCCACACTTAGGGCAAAACTGATAGGTCACTTCACTGCCCGTATCACTGATGCGTGAGAAAGAAGTGACTTCTCCGTTTAATGTGACTTGTTCTATTGGGAATCGAGCCTGAACACCAAACACACTTCCGGTGCGTTTCTGACATTCATAGCAATGGCACACAGAGGTGCGTTGAGGCTCGCCTCTGCATACTAGGTTGACTGCTCCACAGCGGCATTCGCAACTTCTGATATTTCTATCTTTAATATGATTGATATCCATCCATGCTCCACTTCTGGTTAACCCTGTATTGATAATTATACTAAAGCCCTTTATGGTCTGCACAACTGGATGAAAACAAAAGAATATAATTGCTCATGAAAAAGAAAATCTTACCTATACCTCTGATTTTACTGATTCCAATTGTCATGCTGGTTGTGGTGATACTGGCGGGTATTTATCGCTTTAGCTTAAGTGACGAAGAGATCTTGGCGAAGTTTCCTTCTTCTCAAGTCAGTTATGACCCTGTTGTTGAAACCGTTTTTGATTTGAAGACGACCAACCCATGGACAATTAAAGTACCCGAAACCAACGCGTACGCTTTTATTAATGAAGTCGATGAACCTAGAACTATAGCCTTTGGACGCTATGACTCGGGTGTTGAGCGTGGTGTGGTAACGGTAGACACCAACAACCTTTCAGCCGTCACGTTGGGCAAGGCGAGTTTCTTTGTCGCGCCGATGTGGGTATCTAACCAAGGCAGTGGCGTGTTCTATTATCTTGGCTTGTTTAAACATGACCAGCAGCGAAGCCGTGTCGTGCTAGTCGACCAGCTTTTTCTAGGCGATAGAGTGCAAATTCAGACTTTAGAGGTCGCTCAGCAGCAAGATTTACAATCCGCTAGCACACAAACAGGGGAAGGTTTTATCGGCTTTACTCAGCATTCTGCGGAACAATCATTTGCAGAATCCCCTTCTGAAAAGGTGTTAATGAGCTTTTCTTTTGATACGCAATCAATTGGTAAGCAATAACGTTTTCGTTAATGCAAGGATCTGTTGTTTATGTGAGCTAAATTACATATTATCTTAATTAGATGAATGAAATTTAGACACTCCTATGCTTGGTGTCTGCTTATTTTTACAAATGGAGCTTGCGAATGATTAATAAACGTTTTTTTAAGACGAAAGATGAAGTTGAAGTGACCTTCGAGCTAGAAGCTCAAGAAGCGAACTCTGTATCCATCGTTGCTGACTTTCTTGATTGGAAAGCCACCCCAATGAAAAAACTGGCCAAAGGGAAGGTTTACAAATTTAAAACTCGCCTACCTAAAGATGGCGAGTTTCAATTCCGCTATCTAGTTGATGACCAACAATGGGTGAACGATGCGAATGCTGATCGTTATATCCCGAATGAGTTTGGTGAAGACAATTGCTTGGTATCGACGGTTAACGCTTAATCGAGATGAAGTAGCGTGAATCAATAGAAAGCAGAAACTAGCCGTTTCTGCTTTTTTATTTTTTTATTTGGCGGTTAATATTATTAATCGTGTAGCGAGTTTTCACTTACGGTAACTCAATGACTTAGTCCAAATTGGGCAGATTCACATCATATTATGACAATGCAATGATGATTTATGCGTTTGAAAAGCATATCCTATGCCTTTATATCGTAGAAAGACCTGTTTACCGTGTATTCAAAAATATTTTCTTCTCCGTTTGCTGAGCTTTCACCTGTAAAAAAAGTAGCTATTTTAGGACTGCCACTTATTGCAGCGTTTGGTATTGCTTTGCAATCTTCAGAATCGGATCTGACGAAAACGATCGATCTTGATTTACCTGACTCAACCGTTATTGAGTCAATCCTATCACCTTCTTCTGTCGCGATTATCGAACCGCCGACGTTTGAGTATCAAATTCAAACGGGCGATAACTTGAGTAGCATCTTCACTCAACTTGGATTTTCTTATAAATCGATGATGAGCGTGATGGAAACCGATTTAAACTTCCTTGCCCTAGACACACTTCGTCCTGGTAACACATTACGTTTTTGGCGTGATGAGGCGACGGGCAATCTTTCCAAAATGGAAATTCAATTTAGTGTTGCGGATAAAGCAGTTTACCGACGACTTGAAGATGGCAGCTATGAATTTGAAGATATTTCTATTCCTGGTGAATGGAAGCAAAAGCCTTTAGTGGGTGATATTCACGGCAGTTTCTCTATGTCGGCGAACAAGGTTGGCCTGAATAGTCTTGAGATTGACCATATTGTGACGCTTCTTAAAGATAAGCTGAACTTTAGCCGCGACCTGCGTGCTGGCGATCAGTTTGAAGTGCTTCAGAAAGCGCAATTTGTTGATGGTGTCGCAACCGGAAAGCGTGAAATCGAAGCGATTAAGATCATGAATCGTAATCGTGTTGTTTCTGCGTACTTACACACTGATGGGCAATATTACGATGCCAATGGCGATAGCTTACAACGTGCTTTCCAACGTTACCCTGTGAGCAGTGGATGGCGTCAGAGTTCTCAGTTTAATCCTAAGCGCTTACACCCTGTGACAGGCCGAGTCTCACCTCACAACGGTACAGATTTCGCGACGCCAATTGGTACGCCAGTTCAAGCGACGGGTGATGGTAAAGTGATCATGACCCGTAAACACCCATACGCCGGTAATTACGTGGTTATTCAGCACGGTAGCACTTACAAAACGCGTTATCTCCATTTGAGTAAGATCTTAGTTCGTAAAGGACAAACGGTATCTCGTGGTCAGCGTATTGGCTTGTCAGGTAAAACTGGCCGAGTGACGGGGGCACACTTGCATTATGAGTTAATCGAACGTGGTCGTCCTGTGAATGCGATGACAGCGAATATTCCGATGGCTGATTCAGTGCCTAAAAAGGAAAAAGAGACGTTCGTAGCGTCAAGAGATGAAGCTGATAAGCTGTTAAAGGTAGCTTTAGAAGCACAATCTAACAACAGTTAATAGATTTCTCTAAATTAGGCCGATTAATCAAGCCGCGAGAGCTTTTCTAAATACTTCAGTATTTAGTCATGCTTCGCGGCTTTTTAGATTTTGGTCTGGCTACTGCTTTATATTTTAATTTTTATGGGCTTTGAATGAGCGCTTCAGAATGAGTCACTAAACTCACGATAGCTTCAGGTCGCATAGGAGGCGAGTATAGGTATCCTTGGATCTTGTCGCACCCCATATCGTGAAGTTTCTCTAGCTGTTCACGCTTTTCCACACCCTCTGCGACAAGTGATACGTTGAGTCGATGAGCAAGCTGGATGATCAACCAAACAACGCTCTCTGATGTCGAATTGGTGAGTAAATTTTGAATGAAAATTGCATCAATTTTAATGCAGTCAATCGGGTAGCTGTGAATGTAATTCAAGCTAGAGTAACCGGTGCCGAAATCGTCTAGCGCAATCGTAAAGCCTTGTTCTCGCAAAAAGTTGAGTGCGTCTTTAGTGTCTTGAGTTGGAGATAGCAATACTGTTTCGGTCAGCTCAATAACAAACTCATCAGCCTTAAAGTGATGCTGTTCAATGGTCCGAGTGAGGTAGGAAATGTAACGCTTAGAGTCGGTAAGCTCATGGGCGGAACAGTTTATTCCGAGCTTAACCTTGTATCCTAAGCCTTGTTCTAATGTCGTTTTAGCTCGGCATACTAGTTCGATAATGCGTTCACCCAGCTCGACAATTAGTCCGGATTCTTCTGCTACCTGTATAAACTCAACTGGGGATATGTCGCCGTGCTTTTCTGTTTTCCAACGAGTGAGTACTTCGAAATACTTCCAACGTTTGTCTTGTTGACCAACAATCGGCTGAGCCACAACATACATTCCGCTATTCAGCGAGATAGAGTTGTCAAGTTCATTTCTCAAGGCCGCAATTAACTCGGTCTTCCTCTGATATCGAGATCTTAAGTGGGTGTCATAGCACTTGATATGGGTACCCGAATATTGCTTACATTCTTTCAACGCCAAGCTGGTGTTGAAGATGATTTGCTCTACGTCTTTGCTATCTCCGGTTGATCCTGCGATGCCTATGCTGATATCAAAATCGATCCTAAGATCAATACTGTTATACCCCTGTTTTACTTTGGCGACGATTTGTTCACAAATTGCGGTTGGGTCGGCGTAATAGGTGATGAAGGCGAACTCATTTCCTGCCGTTCTAAAGGTGAGGTTATTTTCTGGGAGTGTTCGTCTCAAAATCTCAGCCAGATGTTGCAGTACTTTGTCTCCGATATAGTTGCCGTGAAGATCGTTAATCGCTTTAAAACTATTAATGTCCAGTATTGCTAACGTAAACGGTGTTGAGTTTTGCTGAGTGATTGATTCTAGCGTATCAGATAAGCAACTGCGGTTAAGTAGACCTGTTAAGCTATCGTGTGAGACTTCATAGCTGAGTTGATTGACCAGTTGCTCGGAGCGATCGTTGAACCACATCTCACGCAGGGTGTGGATGATGATATCCGAAAAAAGTTGATGATGTTTAATCGCTTCTTGTTGCTGAGCATTACTCAGTGGGGAAGTAAACGTAGAAAAAAGTACCCCCATGACTTCACCGCTTTGAGTCCGTGTAGGAATCGCAATGGAATTCTGTGAGGTAATCTCTTGCCGAAAGGCAGATGTAGGTAGTGATTTGACAACGTATTGAGCAAATGAGCAATCAGGGTGGTTTTGATTGACGGCTTGCTGATAGATTTGCCCATGACGAGGGTTGATTCTGTCATGCAAGACGTGATCAGAATGAGCAATAACTAAAGGAACAATTTGGTCTGGAAAGTACTTTTTCTCAATGATAGTGGTGTACTTAGTATCGAACATTTGGTGCAGGGTAAGTACTGCTGATTCCAAAAGGTCGATACCTTCCAACTTGAGCAAGCGCCCTATACGCTCAGTGTCTATCATATTGTTGTACGTTTGTTGAGTCATAGCTACCATCCCTAGTTAACCAGATCCAGCGTGTAAGCCTGTGTGTTTAGTTTGTACGCATCTATTTTTATATGCGCTTAGTTTATTATTGGCCGCGTTGTATCATTTTTCAAATAAAGTTGAGACTTATTTCACAAAATCTGGTTATTTCGCTCTTTATCTAGCCTATCTTTCAAATGGTCCAAAAATAACTTGGTTCGCGTATGTGAGTAATCAAGCTTAGGGTAGTATGCGTAAACCATCACTTCGTCGGCGGTAATATTTGGCAATACTGGAACTAATGTCCCTTGTTTAAGATCCTCTTTGATCATTGCTTTGATGGTTAACAGCACACCCATTCCTCGTTTCGCCGCGTGAAACAAAGCCTCAGGGTTGGTGGTCGCAAAGTTGCCGTTCAAAGTGATGCGCTGCCCTTTGGTGAGTGTGACTTCACGGGTAGGGCGCTCTCCCCATATTAAGGAGTTGTGTTGTTCTAAGTCTTGCTCGTTGGTGGGATAACCATGTTTGGCAAGATAACTCGGCGCAGCATAGAAACTGGCCTTGTGTTCAAACAGCGGTGTTTTCTTGAAGCTTAATGAGTTGAGCTGTTCCAGTTCACGACTGATCACGAGATCCAAGCCAAGTTCAGGCAATTGGCCTGGCGTGGTCGTGATCAGCTGCACCTTAATATCTGGGTATTTTTCTAAGAAGTCGTCCATGTATTGCACGAGAAATTTAGAGCCAACAGCAATCGTCGCGCCAATCTTTAAGAGGCCTGCCGGGGTTTGGTTAACCGAGCGAGTCTCATCAATAATTGACTGCCAATTGTCGAGTTGATCCTTGGCCCGTAAGTAAAAGAGTGCACCCGCTTCGGTTTGGTTAATTGAACGAGTGGTGCGTTTTAAAAGTTGAGTACCGATACGCTCTTCGAGCCAGTTTACTCTTTTGCTGATCGCCGAGCTGGTGGTGTTAAGTTTGCGAGCGGCGCCATTGAAACTGCCTTCTTCTACCACTCTAACGTAGCTTTTTACGTTGAGAATCCAATCCATATTATTTCCTGCTAGGACTTAATTAAATTCCAATTTGGTTAATTATCAATTACTGGTTTTGAATATAAACTTATATCATGAACAAATATCAAACGAATAGGGAATTTTTTGAGCCAATCGACCTTTAAAAAAACGCCGTTACTTTTAGCAATGATGATTATTGCTACGGGGCAGGTGGGTGTGAGCATCTACTTGCCATCATTGCCGTTAATTGCTTCTGATTTAAGTGTGACTCAGGTAGATGTACAGCTGCTCGTCACGCTGTTTCTTGTGGGTTTTGGCCTGTCTCAGCTATTTTACGGGCCGATGTCTGATGCAGTGGGAAGAAGACCTATCTTTTTGTTAGGTCAGGGTGTTTATTTGATTGGTACTGTCGTTTGTGTTGTTTTTTCTGACAACATGACGGCGCTAGAGGTTGGTCGCTTGTTGCAAGGTTTAGGGGCGGGTAGCGCCTCGGTTCTCGGACGAAGTGTGCTTCGCGACAGCTATGATGGCCCTCAACTGACTAAAGCGTTGTCTTATATTTCGATCACCGCTTCGATCATGCCGATCATTGCGCCCGTATTTGGTGGTTGGATTTCATTCCACCTAGGTTGGCAGGCGGTGTTCCTGTTTGTTCTACTGTATCTACTGGCAATATTCACTCTGGGTTACTTTGTGTTGCCTGAGACTTTGCCATATGGAAAGAGTCGCTTTGATGCCTGCCAAGTGGTGAAGAACTACGGACGCTTGATGACTAACCGCCAAGTGTTGACCAGTGCCAGTTATAACTGGATGAGCTACATGGCAAGTTTGGTATCTTTATCGCTGTTTCCATTCTTAATGCAAGAGCAGTTAGGGCTGACCGCTGCTGAATATGGCTCATTGATGATTGTCCCTTCGGCAGGCTTACTGATAGGTAGTGTGGCTTTGAACTTGCTCAATCGTAGGTTTAGCACTCCGCAATTGATGAGCATAGCTATCTTGATTATCTTGGCGTCGGGAACTTGGCTTCTTACTCATGAGTTATCCATCTTTAACTTAGTTTGGGCGTTTACTTGGTTGGCGATAGCGCAAGGTATCTCGTTCCCTCTATCGATCAGTATGTTGTTAGAACCTCATAAGAAGCAAGCGGGCGCAGTGTCGGCATTGTCAGGCTCAATTCAGATGTGCTTGGCGGGCTTGTTAGGAGGATATTTGGTGGAAAGTTGGGTGAAAACTCACCTACAACTTGGCGTGTTCTATCTGATTATTGGTGCTTGCATGGGCACAGTACTTTGGTCTTCAACCAAAATGAATAAGAAAGTCGCAGCTACCGAAGTAGAATACAGTTAAACAGCTGAAGTAGAGTACAGTTAAACAGTTGAAGTAGAGTACAGTTAAACAATTAGCTCGCTATAGTTCAGCGTACAGTCGTTAATACGTTGTATTTGTATGGATGGTTTTCTACAATACCTGCGTCCATTTAATAGGTAATAAACATGCAGCAAAATGAATTTGAAGTACTGGTAAAAGCTATCTGCGCACTAGATGGCCTGCCTCAAGCGCTTGAGCTATTGAAATCCAATGAGGATACAGAAGTCGCTGAGGCTGCTGGATCACTAACAGGTCAATTTGCGCTAGCTGAAGTAGAAGGCGAAAAGCGTATTTACCACGTGACGCTTCAAGAAAATGAACAAGGCGAAGAGCAAGAGTACATCGAACATGTCATGAATGAAGGCGATGACTTAATCAAATTTGCAGCTTGGTTCTTTGAAACTATGTTTGAGTTAAAGCAAAAAGACACATACCAAATTGCGGGTAAAACTTACAGACAGCCAAAGCGTAGCTAGTGTTATAACAGCTTCGTTTGAAAGGTATCTTTAGAACTAACGGTTTTTGGAACTCAGCCTTTTTCTAAAAGCAGCTTATTGAGCTGCTTTTTTATTGCGTTCTATTTATAAATTTACATGTAAATTCGGAATTTAATTACATAAAAGTGTGATGTAAGTCTTGTTTTTGGCCGCTTTAAGTGTAGAATCCGCGCATAAGAAAATCGATTATGTGCGGAGATAAGCATGAATTACGAACTAGGCCACGCATACCTTGGTCAAATGGTAGCAAAAAACATGATGCACGAAGCATTGTATGGCAAGCCAAAGCCAAAAAAAGCATCATTCTTTAAGCGAATGATGAAGAAAATGGCGAAATAAGCATTTTCAAAAACGGAATTTAAAAAGGCCTTAAACTCGATGAAGTTTAAGGCCTTTTTCGTTTTAGCGATTAATGAAGGTCATCGCTCGTTTTGTTGTGGATGGACACAAAAAAACACTGATTAATTCCCGATCGGATTTGTAACTCTGTGTGAGTTTAGCCTGCCGATTGGTTGGACAGGTCGACAACGTTATTTGGAATGGTATCTAAACCATTTTCTTTCATCCACGCTTCTAAGTTGTCTGCTCCACCGATGTATTTACCATCGAGCCAGATCTGAGGAACGGTTACTGGTGTTTTCTCACCAATGTGCGCTTTGACCTCTGGAATCATGCGATACAAAGCTGCGCTGTCTTTCACAACATCGTGGTATTGGTATTCAACACCCGCTTCATCAAGCATTTTCTTTGCCTTAACACAGAATGGACAGGTCGCTTTACCATAAACGATGTTGCCTTTTAGGCTGTCGCGTTTGGTCCACTCTTTGATCACGGATTGAACTAACACACCGCGGTTAAGCGCTTCGCCTTGGCTTACAACCTTGCCTTCAACAACAAGGATTGGAGCATGCCAAGAGCCCAGTTTTAGAGGCTCCCACCAGTGAGACAACCAATCTTTCACTTCCAGTTCGACATCGACATCTGATAATTCATTCTCAAAAGTATCCTTAAGAATGTCTTTGGTAAGGGTACATTCCCCACATGGGATATTAACTTTAAATGGACCCCAGCTGCCTGCCCAACGGTATAGTGTAATCTTGACTGGTTTCTTCATGGTTACGGCCTCGTTTGAATTCTCTTATCCATATAGAACGGACAGTTGAACTATTTATTTCACTAACCCTAAACTTTCTTCAGTTTTGACGGCTTTTTCGTTTCCCAGTGCGTTATAAATGCGACTGACGCAATAATAATAGCAGCCCCGAGCCATAAACGACCCGGTGGAACCCAGCTAAATACAATCCAACCTGCTAGGACATTTAGCGGTAATTTTGCGTGGTCAAATGGTTGTACGAATGAAGCATCAGCGACTGAGTAGGCTTTTACAATTGCCCATTGAGCGAGTGCCGTCATAACACCGATGACAATTAAGATAGCCCAAATCGTACCGCCGCTTGGAGTCTGCCAATCTGGCGCAGCAAGTAGGATGTTAAATGGCGTAATCAATAGTAAAAGGTAGACCACCATGGTAGAAGGGCTGTCTTGTGAAGAGAGCTTTTTCACCATTAGTGAGTAGCATGCCCAAAAGAAAGCGGCGCCAATCGGTAGTAGCGTTGCCCAATTAAAGTCCTCAGCCCACGGCTCTAGAATCACCATCGCACCCACGAAACCTGCTAAGGTCGCGCCCCAGCGAGCAGCTCCAACTTTCTCTTTGAGGAAAAGCCCTGAACCTATGGTTGCAAACAGTGGCGACGTCATGAGAAGGGCAATGCCTTGCCAAATAGGAACAGGGTAAGCCAGCGCCCATATCCAAAGTTGAATACCAATTACCGATAAAAACACACGGAATACATGCAACTTGAGGTTGTCGGTTTTTAGCGCGCGGCGAATGCCCAGCGTTTTCAGATAAGGAAGAATAGCGAACAACGCGATGGCGTATTGAATGACGGCAACGGTAGTAGAAGTAAGTCCGAAATGAATGCTAGCGATTTGAGTTAGGCTGTTAATGACGGCAAAGGCTAGGCCTGCGGTTAGCATCCAGCTAGCGCCTTGGATCGGATGGTGTTGTGACATGATGCTTCTAATTATTTGATGTGGTTCACCTATGATACGGATTTAGCACCACTTAACCAGAAAAAGCATTGATGAAGTTAGTCAGAATATTTGAATATGAAAAAGGTTGAGCTATTGCCCAACCTTTTAGTCTGTATCTAAAGCCGATTTAGATTAGAAGTCGTAGCGTAGACCTAGACGAAGAGAATCTTCGCTTTGTGTCTCTAGACCTGCAACTTGTACATCGTCTAGGTTGTTTAATTGGTAAGCAACGTAAGTACGGATAGACTTGTTGAACTTGTATGTACCCGTTAGCTCGAAGAAATCAGCTGTATCTACAGTGATGTTCTGTGTCGCGTCTTTTTCTTGTTTTTGGTACAAAGCAGCCAATTCAAATTGATCGGTTAGTTTGTACTTAGCCGCAACTTCTACACCAGAGAACTCAGTCTTAGATTTGTCGTCTAGGTCACCCATTGTGTAGGTGGCACCTAGGTATAGAGCATCCATTTTGTAGTTGATACCAGCAATTACAGCGGTTGCAGAGCCATTACCCGTACCATTGTCATTACCTGAGTAACCAAGACCAAAACCTAAGCCCATAGGCAATGTGTAGATACCAGAGATACCGTAACCGTCTGTATCTTTATCTTCGCCAGCGATTAAACTTGCCTTCAACGAAAGAGCATCAGCATCGTAAGCGTACACGAACGTGTTGTTAATCTGCTCGTTGCCCGCGTTAATGAAGGCTTTTTGATCACCTGAGTAGATAGTAACATCCGACATTTCTGAGATTTGAGCAGCGGCTGTATCTTGACGACCTACCGAAACAGCACCAAAGTTACCTTCAAGGCCAGCGTACATATAGCGTTGTTTAAAGTTATCAGTTTCATCGTTATCTGCTGAAGAATTTACGCCTTGTTCTGCTTCGTAGAAACCGAAACCAGATAGATCGCTAGTGATTTCAGTAGTGCCGCCAACATTTAAACGCACACGGCTTTTATTTTTCATGGTTCCGTCGATTTCTTTACCGCCTGACCCGATGAAATCACCACGGAATTCTGCACGACCACCAATCTTAAGCTCAGTACCATCAGAGCTGTAAACTGTTGCTGCTAGAGATGAACCTGAAACTAGTGCCGCTACCACTGCAGAAGCTAGAACTGCCTTTTTCATAATCACTTACCTTGTATTTTAAAATCCGTGAGCAATGTGCTCTCCGTTTCGATATGAAGCTAATTTAGAGCAGCTAAATTAAGCTTTCATTTCTATAAAATTACATTTTCGTGAAGGGGGAACTTTTTAAGTGTTGATTTTATTACACTTTTATTTCAATAGACTGAGTGGTTTGTGAATGGTTATATAACTTGTATGTTCTTGAGTGCATACTTTCACAGGCTTCTATTTAGGGGAAGTGATGATGAGATGAATGATTATTATGGGGAAGTCAGAGCTTGTTCATCTTATTAACTGTTTGTACTGATTAAGATATCCTCTATGATGCAAAAACTTAGAAGAGAATAGATTTTGCTCAACAAGATGGAGACGTTGGATGAAAACAGAGTACTTAGGCGATGTTTTACAAGGTAGGCAGGTTATTGGCTCCTTGAATGTTGAAGACCTACCCGTTGGAGAGCACCAGTTTTGGTTTCAAGTAACCAGTGATGGGCTAGGGCAACCCAAGAACATGCCGGTTTCTGTTTTCAAAGGCAGTCAAGCAGGTCCTAAGTTGATGATCACCGCTGGTATTCACGGTGATGAGCTCAACGGTGTGTTGGCTGCTCAGCAAATTATCAGAGACTTAGTCGGTAAAACTCTCAAAGGCACGGTAACGATAGTGCCTACTGTGAATTTGTCGGGTTTGCTTAACCACAACCGCGATTTTATCTCTTCGGATCCGGGCTCTTGCCCTGCCAACCTTAATCGACTATTTCCGGGTGATGCGAATGGCTTAGCGGCAGAGCGCTTTGTTGCGTCTTTGTGGGATCGCTTACTCAAACACAATGCGACATTCGCCGTTGACCTGCATACCCAAACTCGTGGCGCTGTCTACCCACTTTATGTTTTTGCTGACTACCGAATTGAACAATGCCTTGAAATGGCAAGGTTGATGACGCCAGATTGTGTTCTCAATGATCCTGGCGATCCGGGGATTCTCGAAACGGTTTGGAATCGAAGTGGAATTCCGAGCATTACGGTGGAAGTGGGGATGGGTAAGTTTACTCAGCCTGACATGATTCAACGAGCCGTGGACGGTGTTTTTAATATGCTGTCTTACTACGAGATGCTTAATGGTGAAGACCCGTTTGAGGCAAAGCAGCTGCCAAGTATGGACTGGATAGAAGGAAACAACGTCGTGTCTATCCGCGCCGATATTGGTGGCTTTGTGCTGCCTCAGGTCGAGCTTTTGCAAAGTGTCGAACAAGATGATCTGCTCGCCATCCAATATGATGCGTTCGGTAATGAATGTCGCCGCTACCACGCACCATCTTCTGGGCGTGTACTCAGCTATAACGTGGATGCATTAAGGGAACCGGGCGCGCTTGTTTGTCGCTTGCTGAGTTAAGCAAAAAAAAAGACCAAGCAAGGCTCGGTCAAAGGACAGTTGTCTTGAGTTAACACGTCTTTGACTCATCGACAGAACAGCTTTTAGCGTAGCGAGGGTAAATTAAGAATCCATTGCAAGATAGTGACATTTCGATTGCTTTTCTGTTTCAAAAATAATATTGAAAACATTATCTTAAGCTCATTAAAAAGCCGACGGCGAGTGACGCGAGTCGGCTTTTATTCACTTCTCTTTCGAGTCTTTATCTCTATCTACACTCGATTAAAAAGCGTCATCCACGATATCTTTAAGTCGGTCGTAAGGCACATATCCTGGTAAAACATTTCCGTTCATCATCATGGTTGGAGTGCCCGTTAAGCCGAGTGCACTGAACGTTTGGTGGTTAGTGGTTAGAACCTGGTTTTGTTCTTTAGTTGTTTTTAGTTCCGCCTCTGTTCCCGTCTTCTTGGCAACGGCTTCTAGTGAGCTTTTCGAGTGAATACCGCTTTTGGCCATCAGCAATCTATTAACTTCAGGGAATGCTTCTGGGTTATCTTTCCATACTTTCATCGCGTATAGCGCCGCGTTGGTGTCTAGCCCTGCAACTTGTTGTTGTTTAAACGATAAGTACACGTTGATCACTTTGATGTCGTTGTTTTCAGAAGCTAATTGAACCAAGCCCTTTTCCAAGCGTTTACAGTAAGGGCAGTTATAATCGGTAAAGTTAATGATGACCGATTTACCCTCTGGGTTGCCCGTAATTGGGTGAGCATCATTGTTATACAGCCAGTCGTGACTCTCTGCTTGAGCCTTCATCGCTTGCTCTTGTCCTGCGACATACTGCTCTAAGCTGGTATGTAAACCTGAGATCGTTGAAGGGTTGTCTTTTAGAAATTGGTTAATTTCTTCAAGTTGCTGAGTCTGTTCTTTGTTCAACTCGGCAAAAGCGCTGCTACTCATCAATGAGCTAATAATCAATGTGCTTATAAGATACTTTTTCATTTCTATTCTCTAATTTTGTGTAACCGCTAGAGGTTCGTCTTTAGCGATTTAAATCTATTAATAAGTGGCTTATCTTTTACCTGGTTTATTAGGAAAAGTAGGTTCTTAGCCAAAGCCCAATAGGGGAAGTAACGCCTGTTGCGATACTGCTTATTTTTCCATCTTTGATGATGACAATGCTTGGAGTGACGTTGACTCCCCAATCCCTACTGATCGATCCTGAAATATCGTTGATAGTAGGAAATTGATATTCTTTGGCATCCAAAAACCGCTGAACACGTTCGTCTGACCCAGATGACAAGGCGACTGACACTACTTGATGCGAGTCGCTGAAGCTATTAATGGTCGGACTCACTAATTTGCATGCACCACACCATGTTGCCCAAAAATAAACAATGACGGGCTTACCATTTTTGCTTAGCTCGATAACATCAATATCCTCACCTTGGAGTGATTGGCCAACGATTGAAATGGCGTCTCCCTGAGGCATATTCCTGCTGTGATAAAAGTCCATGGCAAATGACACCACGCCAACAATCAGTATCATTGAGACGAGTTCCTTTCCCCACTTCTTAAGACGACTTGGCTTTTTGGTTTCACCCTTTACAACAGCACTGTCTTCAGTCGTGCTAGATTTATCTTCATTGTTGGGAGTCTTCATCAATTATCTCGCAGCGTTGATGGCTTGAACGACAGTGTCACTGTCGAGAATGACAGGCAGTGGAATACCGCTTTTATAGCTTGGGCCGTAGACGATATTAAATGGCACACCAAATCGACCATTACTTTGTAGGTATTGAGTGACACTTTCACTTGGTGTTGTCCAATCGCCTTTCATCAAAACAATGTTTTCTTGCTGTAGGTGGCTGTAGACAGGGTCTTGGAGAACGACGCCGATCTTGTTGGCCTTACAGGTAATACACCAATCAGCGGTCACATCGACAAATACCGTTTTGCCTTGCTCAACCAATTGAGGGATTTGTTTTGCATCTAGCTTTTGCCAAGCGAGATCGTCAACAATCGGTGTCACCCAATTGTCTGCGGTCACACTGCCTACGATTAATGCAGCACCAAACACCAAGGTTGTGGTTGCGACGATAGGAATAAGTACCTTGCGACCCAACTTACGGCCAATCCAAATCAATACTGTAATCACGATAAACAGTGACAACAGGATCGTCGGGAATTTACCAATGAATGGGCTCATTAGGCTTGCTAACCATAGACTGGTAATGAACATCATTAAGCCAAATACCAGCTTAACTCTGAACATCCATGCCCCAGGTTTTGGAAGCAGTTTTGTAAGACTTGGGAACAGCGCGAAAATTAACCAAGGCGCACTCATACCTATACCTAAAGCAATGAATATCGCCCACAGTTCTTGGTAACTCGCCCCTAATGCGTAAGCCACAGCCGTACCTAAGAATGGCGCACTACAAGGAGTAGCAAGCAGTGTCGCGAACATGCCTTGAACAAAGTGACCGCTGTGGGAGTCATTACCTTTGGTGGCCATCCAAGTGTTCATGCTTGATGGTAATCTGAATTCAAATAGACCGAGCAAGTTAACCGAGAACAATAAAGTGATGATCAACATGAAACCAATGAACCAAACATTTTGGAATTGGATTCCCCAACCAATTGCGTTACCACCCATTTTTAGAACGGTCATGCCAAAGGCCAACAACGCGAAGGAGGTAATCACCCCCATAGCTGAAGCTAAGAATGAGATTCGGATGTGACGATTTGATGCGCCTTGGTTGTGAATGATGCTGTTTAACTTCATCCCTAATACTGGCAGTACACATGGCATGATATTGAGTATCAAACCACCAATGAGGGCAAAGCCAAGCATCACCCAAAAACCATTATTGCTCTCTTGGTATGCGATAGGCTTAGAACCAACCGGTGCAACCATTTCTTCCGCGAAGTTGGTATCAGAAACAGTGATACTCACAGTACGATCGGTTAAGTCGACTTCTCCAAGCCAGTTGCTGACGTCAAATACCGCGGTCATGGTATTGCCGGTGATATGGACGGTTGGTTGAGCAAAGAAGTCATCGATGACTTCTTGCCCGTCAATCAACACCATCGGCTTATCCCAGCCTTCGTTACTGGTTAGTTGAGTGACCAGTTGTTGCTTGCTTTTGTCCCAAAACAGACCGTTCACTGAAGTCCGGTTCGCTTCTCTTGGAGATTGGCTCATGCCTTGGTTGAACAAGAACATCGCTTCTTCATCGAACTTCAATTGCTGTGTGTCGATAGGGAGTTCGATGTCATAGTCAGTCAAAACACAAATATTGGTGCACGACGGGAACGAGAGAGAAGCCCTAAATACAGCGGGTTGCGTTTTGTCTTTCAACGTTAGGGTGACAGGAAAGCTTACGTGCTTTTTGTATCCCAGCGTCATTACGTCAAGTTGTTCGTAGTATTTAGGGATCGGCCAATGCCAATCTACAGACTCTATATTAGTTGAATCAGACCAATCCCAGCTTGGCGGAATGCCACCTTCACCTGGGCTGCGCCAATAGGTTTTCCAGTCACCGTCGAGTGTAACGTCCAATACAGTTTGAACGGTACCGCCTTTATCCGACTGTTCACCCGTCGACATCATTCGCATCTTAACTGGCGGATGCTCAGGCACGCTTATCCAGCCCGTGGTTTGAGCCAGGGCGGTAAATGACGTCATGACTAAGATTGCAGTGACGAAAGCTTTTGCGCATGTGCGCATGCAGAATGCCAACGAATCGGCAAACTTAGTTAGTAGTGTGTTGTACACAAATGTATCTCCAAAAAATAAATAAAAGGGTGGAATAGCCCGGTTATTTACTCTCTAAATATACAGTGCTTTAGGTGTAAGCGGTGTTTTGTAGGTCGAGCAGAGCGATGATTGTCTCTAGATAATCTCGAGATGTGAGGAGGTAAGTTAAATGCAACAGCAATAATAAGTACGAATGGTATCAGCCAGCCGGTTTTCGGGGCGGCAAAGGTCAGCATTTTCGAACTCAGGCTGCATGAACTTGAATTTGGTGTTGTCAGAGCTTTAGATGCTTCTGAACCAAAAACGCTGGCGTAAAGCTCAGACATTTTATCTAAAGATGCGATGACAGCATGTGGGTTGCTGGTTTCTGCGCCGACAAATATTGATTGTTCAACTAAGGAAGCTGAAGCCGTTACTTTATTTGCAGACAGCGTACTCGCCAGGCAAGTTATGATAACCAGTCCGGTAAGGAGAAGCGCCCAAAGCGATTGCTTTTGTTGGCGATTCTGTGTGGGTAAGAAAAGTAGCGATGTGTTCAGCAAATTAGTCGGTAATCAAATCTGTTAATAGTTAATAGCTAAAGCGAGCTCATTGAATTGTGGCTAGCTTAGATAAGTTCTCTTCGCGCCACAAGTCATAAAATTGTTAAAGTGAAACCATGTATAAACTAGAGAAACTATATAAACGCGGGAAACGGCATATACACGATAAAAGACGTATAAACATCAACTCACGCGAATACGACATTGGGCTCTGGTTAAAGTTCACAACAACTGGCAATTAGAACTAATTTATTCTGTATCGATTTGTTTATTCACGATGAGGAGATGCAAAAAGCCCAACAGATCTTATAGGAACTTATTGGGCTTAATCGTTGGTTCTATTGGAAAGGCTTAGTGAGTACGGCGAGGGCCATTACGTACCAAGTCTTTACCATTTTCGAAAACTTCTTTGGTGATCCAGCGAGCGAGCAGAACTTTGTGGCTACTGTTGAATACAGCAACGAAGTGACGACCATCTGAATTATTGGTTGCCATGCCTACACCTTCAACGCCTTCAAGACCCAAACCGCCAGCTTCCACTGAGATTAGGAACTTTTCTAGTTCTTCTAAGGATTCGATAATATCAAGTTCGTTGTTCATTTCTATGCTCTCTTGCTGTTAGCTAACATCGGATTTAAGGCGTTTTTGTGCATGTGCTTAAGTGACGATATTGGCTGTTGTTCTTTGTTGGTTGCGTACTCTACAGATCATAAGAGGGGATTGGAACTCTCAAATATTAGATACGTACTGATATTTTGCGAATTTTTAACACAACATACGTTTAAATACTTGTTATCCATATTCTTTTTACTACTATTTAAGGGGTCAATTTAGACATTCATAGGAATTAACATGATAAAGGTTTGGCGTTGTCTATTTTTAATGTTGGCGTTTGTTGCATCAGGGAGTTTTGCACAAAGTGTCGATAAAATAGCAGAAGTACAAGACCAGCTAATGCTGGACCTAACAACATTAGAAACAGCGCACGATGCTGAGAAGCCGTTTCTAGAAGATATATTAAGACGAAAGAACCAAGCACTACGTAAAGAGATTTCCTCCCAATTATCATCCGATAAGAAGGAAGGCTTAGACGCTGTTCTTGCCCAACAGGTAGATCTTTTACAACATTTATTGTCATTGAACGAAGTCAAAATTGTCTCTATGAGCAAAGACAACCGTTCGGCTGAGGGGGATTCAAAAAAGCGTCTTGAATTGTTGATTCAAAAACGTATCGGAATGATGGATGATTACTATCAGCAACTCTCTAAAACCTTAAGTTGGTCAAAAGATCGAGGCGTTGATGTATCGGCTGCGGAAAGCCAGTTAAAAACCGCATTGGTTTCTCGTTCTCAATATCTGACCAATGCGATCCTGTATACAGACACGCAGCGTCAAGATCTAGAGCGTCGCTTGTCTTTTGTTAGTGAAGACGAAAAGGCGACAATAAAAACTGAGTTAATACGTTTCAGCGAACGAACCAGTGTAATGGTTGCCAGCTTAGAGACAAGTATCTCTATGATGGCCCCGTTTGGTGTGGATGTCACTTCGTACAAGCGCATTCTATTAGCGACGACTGGGGACATTAACGCCGATGTGTTGGATGTCGATGTTGCACTGGATCTATTGGATAGCTGGCTTCGATCGTTCAGTTCATGGGCGTTTGACAACACGCCTTCATTTATCGTTAAACTCGCTCTGTTTCTTGGTATTTTATACGTAACTCGCCTTATTGCTAACGTGGCTCGTAAGACCGTTCGTAAGAGTGTCTCGCACTCTAAAATGGACTTTAGCGTATTGATGCAGGAGTTCTTCGTATCCATCGCATCTAAAGCGGTCGTGTTTATTGGTTTGCTTATCGCTCTGTCTCAAATTGGGATTGAGCTAGCGCCACTATTAACCGGTTTCGGTGTTGCGGGTGTCATTATTGGTTTCGCATTGCAAGACACACTATCTAACTTTGCGTCAGGTTTGATGATCTTGATCTATCGTCCTTATGATGTGGGCGACATGGTTAAAGTGGCCGGCGTTCAAGGCACAGTAAAAGACATGAGCTTAGTGTCGACGACCATTCAAACCATCGATAACCAACGCTTGGTGATCCCGAACAACAAAATTTGGGGTGACGTGATCAACAACATCACTGCAGAGCGTGTGAGACGTGTTGATATGGTCTTCGGCATTGGTTACTCAGATGATATCGATAAAGCGAAAGCGGTATTGAACGACATCATTCTTGCGCACCCTCTAGTACTGAAAAAACCGGAGCATATGATCAAGCTTCATACCTTGAATACGTCTTCTGTTGATTTTGTCGTCAGACCTTGGGTTAAGACCGATGACTATTGGGATGTGTATTGGGATGTGACGGAAACCGTGAAGAAACGCTTCGATGAAGAAGGTATCACGATCCCATTCCCTCAACGAGATGTGCATATTTACAATCACGAAGAGAGCTAAGCGAAAGAGCTAATACGAAAAGCGATTTCGAAAAGAGCTATTACGAAAAAAACTAATACGACAAAGCTAAGCGCAGCTTAGAGTCGACATTCTTAATGTGATATCAAATGGACGCTGAATAAGCGTCCATTTTTATTGGCTTCCGTTTATATTGAGCTTCATTCTTTTATGTCACTCAACCGCCTTAGAATTACGTTATGATGGGGTAGGCTTAGTTTGGACAGTTGAAAGCGAATGGATGATTCACAGCAAAAAACGAATAGTAGAAATACAACGGTAAGAAAAGCAACACGAATTGAAAGCGTCATGAACTCTGCGATGTGGCACCTAACCCAGAGAGATATGACGGAAAGCGAGTTGGTTGCGAAGCTCAAAGTGAAAACCGACAATCAAGAATGGATCGATGAAACTCTAGGGACACTGAAAGGCTTCGGGTATCTCAAGTCTGACCAAGTGTTTGCAGAACAATTCGTGGAACAAGCTTTTTCTGGTGAATTCGGTTCTCGATATATTGTCGAAAAATTGAAGAAGAAAGGCCTGACCGATTCAGTGATTTCTGATGCAATCCATAAAGTTTCCTTCGAAAAGTCTATTGATGAGCAAACCATCTTGATAGACCGTATCAACCATTACTATACAAGTTTTACCATGAGCCGTGAAAAGCTTGTCGCGACCCTACAAAAGCGTGGTTTTAGCTACCAGCAGGTGAAGGTAGCGATTGACCAGCACACGCAGTCGCATGAACTGAAAAGTAATATTCAAATTAAGGCAGAGAAAGCTGATTTGGAAAAAGAGGTGCTTAAATATGCTCGTAAAGGCAAAGGCTTGACTGCTATTCAGCAAGAGCTCAGACAGCGACAAATCGACACCAGCGAGTTGTCATCGTTGGTCGACCGATTAACTAATGAGGAGCAACTGGATTTCTATTCATCTTGTTTGGAACAGCTGCAGAAGAAATCATATGACCTCAACGATCACAAAGAGCGTTCAAAGGCGTACGCAATGTTAAGTCGAAAAGGCTTTTCGTCGGATGAAATCAAATTTGCTCTGAGTGAAGGCAACGAATAACAATCAATATTATGCGTAAAGAAGTGTGCATAGCCTTGCTTTAACGTGTCGTGTGTAGGTTTTCTGTAAGACCTAGGCCATTGCGTAAGGCGAATTGAATCAGGTCATTGTGGCTGTTTAAATCGAGCAATCCAAGCATTCTGTATTTATGCGATTCTATCGTTCGAGAGCTAAGGTGGAGCTGTTCTGCACACTCTTTTGCACTAAACCCTTGAGCAATGAGAGCCAAAACCTTGGTTTGTTTTTTTGGTGAGTAATAATAGCTTTTCACTATCATCTGCTAGCCGATTCTCATTTTGTTTTAGTGTCCTCGCTAGCGTTGAGTGCTGCCAATAACAGAGCCAAAGTTCACAGACTAACTTTAAGCGCTGGATGTCTTCGAGATTGAAGGTGGTATCGTTGTCGTGAAAGTTAGTGAAAGACAATGCTCCCCAGCGTTGGTTAAACAGCTGCAAAGGAATGATGCAGTGCCATCTTCCCCCTTCTTTATAGATCCTCTTTAACACATAGTTTTTGGTTGAAACGAGTTCGTCGCTGGTAAAAGTGAGATATGTTTCATTGGTTTTCAATAGCTTTAGGTAATCAAGGTAGTTACCGCCAACCAAACTTTTCTTATCGACAGGAGGTATGTTTGCTTTGGATACTGAACAAGTTTTCCCGTCTTCGAGTAAGACCATTGAATTCGGGTATAGCGTTAAACGATCAATCCCGAACCAATCGAGTACGTCAAAGCTTGCTTCTGACCACGTTGTTTGAAAGTTTTTAGGATCGCTATTAATAAGAGAGGTTGATTGTTTCATTAATAGCTGTTCAAAACTTAGGCTTAAAGCAGGCACGTTTTTCCTTTCTCGATATATTCATTAGGTCAATACTCAGAAGATATTCGTTCGAGTGGCTCAGTGCAAGATAAGATTCTTATATATATCATAGGTTCTATTTTTAAGTTTTTTATAACTCTTAGTTCTAGATTGTCGAATGATAAGCAGTACATTTACTGCATTAATTGAACGGTGTTTTTTATAGGTTCAGGATTTTAATTCTGCCTAACAAATCCCGTGATGATTGAGAACATCCGGAATATGGATAACAGCACGGATATCGGGTTTACGCTCGGCTTGCGATTCTCAATATAAAAGCCATATCAACATATCATTATGTAATTTAATTCACCAAAGCTATAAAATTTTCAGTAAATTTACGGTATATCAATAACGTATTTTTTTGAACAATAGCGCCACTCCAAAAGGCCGGACTAACAAGGCCGAATCAATATATAGGTAGTGGTTATCATGAAAAAGACATTAGTAGCACTTGCGATTGCGAGCATTTCAAGTTCAGCTTTCGCTGTAAGCACAAGCAGCCAAAACAGCCAAAACGAAGACATGTTTGCATTCGATTCAATGCACAAAGATCAATTCTCAGTATCAGGCTCTTTCGGTGTTGGTGGTTACTACGACACTGGCTCTAAAGCGTTCTACGATGACTGGGCAACGGGTCTTACTCTTGCCGTAAACTACCGTAACAACCGTATTGTTGGTTATTTCGAAACTGACTTGATGGTGAACTACACGACAGACAACAACGTATCTGCGAACGACGCAGCAACAGCTGGTTGGACAAACGGTATCGATACTGGTCCAGCAACAGACGTAGACAAAGCATGGTTAGGTTTCGATACTGGCTACGGTATTGCTTCATTCGGTTGGGAAAACGACACAGCACTAGACAAAGTGGATGGCGCTGGCGATAACACTTACGAGTTTGGCGCTTCTGCTGGTGATGCATCTGATGGCTTCAATGTTGTTAAATTCCAAGGCGCAACAAACGGTATCGCTTATGGTATTTCTTACTTTGAAACAGGTGACGATCATAATGATGCGGATAAAGGCATTAACGGTTACATCGGTTTAGAGCAAGAGGTATTCAACCTATACGCAGGTTATGAAGCTCGTGATGACGATGCTAATTACGAAGTTTACACAGTGACAGGTAACGTTAAGGTTGGTGCTCTTAAACTAGGTATGAACTCTTGGATTGAAGAGAGTGATTCTGCTAAGAATACGGGCTATTACGTTTCAGGTGGCTACACAGTTTCTGAAGACCTAACAATCGCAGCAGGTTACGCGTCTAGCAGCAATGAATTAGATGGTCAATCTGACGTAGATTCTTCTTACATCAATATCGCTGCAATGTACCGTATTGCTGACAACGCTGACATGGGTATTGATATCAAGCAAGACTTAGACGGTTACCGTGTGGGTAAAACTAGCGCGCAATACGACGAAGAAACACACGTATTCGCAGCAGCTTACTACTATTTCTAAGAACTTAAGAACTTAAGAACTTAAGAACTTCTAAGAAATTTGATGATAATGGTGTAATAGCTTGCCCGGTCTTTACACCATCTTCTCTTCTTTACGCAGTTTAAATATCCACAGTTCGACATGTGGTATGCCACTCAGGTGTTACGAGTGGAATTATTATTTGGAGAAATGTAATGGTTAAAAACATTACTGCTAAGGGTAGTATTTACGGAAATGATACCCTGTTTACGTGTAAACCGAATCGTAATGGATTATTTGAATTGGCGCGCAAACATGGAAGAGTAGCAGGTACTCGCCCGCAAGATCTCAAGAACAAGGTTTATGCTGAATCTCTTGATGAAGCTTGGAATCTACTCAAAACAGAGAAGTTTTATATTGTTTTGACGGGGCAAGTGTTTGGCATTCATCGAAAATCATTGCGAAGTGTTGATTCTGTTGATGTTGAGTTTAATTGTGAAACTCGCTCGATATGTGTCACGGCATAGATCCAACGCTGAATATAAAAAGGACGATAAATTATCGTCCTTTTTTCGTTTGGTCTTTTGGTTCAACCTTGGTTATAGATGCTCAGCACCCGCTATCGGCCGTATTGCCCAACGATAAAGTGTTCAAACTCATCACACATGTGATGGTTTGACTTATTATTATTCGCCAACTCGGTTGCCCCATCAACGATCGATATCTTCGCATTCAAATCAGCGACTGGTGCACGTTCTCTTGTCGACAGCTGTTTGATTTTTTGCTCCTCAATAGCCCAAGCTTGCTCTGGCGATAAGTTGCACTCGTCAGCGAGGTATTTGGCATTAAAACCTTCCCCGGTCAGGCTTTCGATTGTTCCATTATGATTGACGCTATTTCCTTGGTGCCAATAGTGCTTAGCTAACAAAGGGCCGATTTCTGGGTTATCCGTTAAGTAGCCAAACTTATCGGTGAAATATGCACGAGTTTGATACACAGCCATATGAGCCAGCAGGTAACCTTGATATGCGCAAGACGCTTCATCCGACAACAGATGTGGGATCGCCATCAATGGGCGAGGGCTACTCGCCAATCCAAGAATCATTTTCTCACTGCTACGAGCAAGATCGGTGATCTTTTCAGGTGTCAGATCTTCACCCGCCAATTCGTAAAGTGCTCGCTCGAAATATGGAACCACTAAAATGCTGCGTTCTTGATAAGCTCTGAAAGGTTGTTTGTTATCGATGATTGCTTTGATTAACTCATCAGGTACTGCTTGGCCATCTGCATTAAGCGCGTATTGTTTGAGCCAATCGGCGTCATTCAATAAGCTGTCACAGAACATGGATTGAGTTTCCGCATAAGCCATCGAAGTTGGTGCAAATTCCTGAGAGAAACAAGGCGCGTTCATCTTAACATTGGCGAAATGCGCTGCGTGGCCGCCCTCGTGAAATAGCGTGTTGATACCATCATAACCGCTGCCGATTTGGTCGGGCTTGGCGTTGCTCGTGAAGTTAACTTGAGCCGCTACCCAAGTGTCTTGATCGTAAAAAGATGGGATAGGGCCATGGCAGAAACCATTAGGGTACTTACCTTTACGATCAAGCAGATCCAATTTTAATGTCGCTTGAGAGTATTCGATGTTTAGGCGACCAAAAGATTCAATCCATCGTCGAAGTGACTTTGAGAACGGAACATAAGGATCAAGATCATTCATAACGTCACCTGCAAAAGAGTAGGTAAAGTTATGGGCTTGAAGTGCATTCTCGCCTTTCTGTTCTGCTAAATTGGCTAGGCTTTGCTGATGGCTATCGCGTGTACGTGCTTCGAAGTCGTCAAGAATCGTAAACAGCTGCTCTGTCGTCATCTGTTCGGTTTTAACCACCGAGTAATCAAAGAAGGTTTTAAAACCCAGTGATTGAGCAAATTGGTTACGTTTTTTGATCAGTTCAATGAAGCCGTTAGCCAGCAGCCACTGTTCTAAATCTAATAGTGCTTGGTGTGCAGAAAGCCTGACTTGTTCATTACCATTACTTCTAACGGCTGAACCTAAAACTGGCAGTGATCCTTCTGTTTCGTCGCCTGTTTCATTTACGTAAGTCATCACATGATTCTGTTTTTTCTCAAACAGTTCAGCCTCAAACTTTATGAGATCGGCTTTAAGCTTCTGTGACTGCTCAGACTCAATAGCGTGAGATCTAAAGGTCGCTAACCAACCATTCAAGCCTGTTAGCGTACTCTCTTTTTCTAGGGGATCTTGAATTTTATCGATAGCAGCGAGTTGAGTTTCGATAGCAGCAATCTGTTCGGCAGAGCTTAGAAATTCAGTCCATTGAGTCTGCGCGAGTGTCGAGCCATCGTGGTCGTCACTGATCCCCATATATGTATCCCAAAAGAAGTCTTCTTTCGCTTTATGAGTCGCAAGATACTTTTGATTCAATTGGTTGAGATAGTTCGTTGCAGTCATGACATTCCTTGAAAATTAACCAGTAATTTCAACATTATGACACATTCATTGAATGTATTTTGTGACGATAGATATAACTGAATGCAAGTCTTCTTAGTATCAAGCTTGTTAATATTAGCAATTACCAATAATTTTTTAGCTAAAAAGAGGTCAGTCAATAAGTTGTTTGTCGGCTGGTCACGTATAATGGATGCTTCGTACCGCGTGAAATAAGCACAAATAATGAGAACTCTTCCTGTCTTAATCCTACCTTTGTTATTGGCTCTGAGTACCTTTTCATTTTCTGCGCAAGCGAGTCAAAGCTGGTGGTTGCGAACGGTATTCAATAGCGACCCAACTCAACCGAGCTCTCAAAACTATATTAACGATATCGATCTTATGGATTGTGGCGAAGTTGAAGGCACTCTGTTGTGCAGTGACTTAACCCAATATTACGATTTGGATGTTTATGTTGAACTGGAGTTGGGTGACTCAAGCGTCGAAGTGGTTCGCCTTAATCTGCCATATTCGAATCTAAGTTACACAAAGCTTCAGGCATACCTTCGCCAAGATGGTTTTGCTCTTAGCTCAATTCGGATTGGAGAGAATGAGTTTGATGTCGTCACTCAACTTGAACAAGCTAAACGTGAGGGAGTTGGTTACGACAAGGTAGATAAACAACTCGTCAAATTCATCAACTCACCACATCAATCCTCTGAGCAAATGAGTGTGTGGAATGTGCCTAGTTCTTCCTCATCTTCTTCTAGCTCTTTAGCTCCTTGGGTTCAGTTACATAGTGATGGTGACAAGTTAACGGTTGAACTAAATCGCTTTTAATTGTTCAAATTTATAGATGATTTCGTCATTCATCAGAGTAAACAAGCCTTTCAGGAGAACGGTTGACGGGCAGACAGCAAGCTATTATTCATTTAAGTGTTCGTTTTTCTGTGGCTCTCACATTTTTAGTAAGCGTTTACCGTTGCCATTTGTTATACGTTGAGCCCTCGGTAAAACGAGCTTACGATACGTTCAGTATTGATAAAGGAGACAACCCATGGTTGCAAGAGTAACGACAGCGCCACAAGGCCCAGAACTTTCTGAGTTGGTGCAAGGATACTGGCGTACAGCAGAGTGGGGCATGACCCCGCAACAACGCCTGACTTTCCTGAAGCAGCACATTGACCTTGGTATCACAACTGTTGATCACGCGGATATTTACGGTAACTACCAATGTGAAAAGTTGTTTGGTGAAGCATTAACGCTTGAGCCAAGCCTTCGTGATGATATTCAAATCGTCACCAAGTGCGACATCAACTTGTGTGGTGACCACACTCCAGATCGCAAGATCAATCACTATGACACCAGCGCGCACCATATTTACCAATCAGTAAATAATTCTCTAGAGCGCTTGGGTGTAACCGAACTGGATGTATTACTGATTCACCGCCCTGATGTACTGATGGATGCAGATGAAGTAGCAGAAGCGTTCGCTGAACTACATAAGGTCGGTAAAGTTAAGCACTTCGGTGTCTCTAACTTTTCACCACGTCAGTTCGACTTACTGCAATCTCGACTAGGTAAGCCACTGGTGACTAACCAAGTTGAAATCAATCCATTGAACTTCGAAGTAGCCCACGATGGTACGCTGGATCAACTGCAGATGAACCGTATTCGTCCAATGGCGTGGTCTTGTCTCGGTGGTGGTAGCATCTTCAGTGGCGATTCAGCACAAGCAATTCGCGTTCGTGATGAGCTAGAAGCGATTCGCCAAGAAGTGAGTGCGGACAGCATTGACCAAGTGATTTACGCTTGGGTTCGCCGTTTACCATCTAACCCGATCGCGATTATTGGCTCAGGAAAGATTGAACGTGTGAAAACTGCCGTTGATGCACTGAAAATCGAACTGACTCGTGAGCAGTGGTACCGCGTATGGGTTGCATCTAAAGGCCACGGTGTGCCATAGAGACCTTTGGGGTCTGGCATTTATCCACAGACTTAGATGTTTCAACGTAAAAAACCAGCACCCCAGCTGGTTTTTTTGTATTCGCCTAACATGTTGCTCCAAAACTGTGATTAAGGTGGAATAATTTTCAAAAACACTCATAATGCACTCTGTTTTTCACCAGTTGGATATTTCCATTGAGCACTTCAAAATTCTCTTCAATCGCCCTTAAGCCAGAGCTTCTAAATACGTTAGATTCTCTTGGTTATACTGAAATGACGCCTATTCAAGCGTTAAGTCTTCCTATTATTCTGGATGGCAAGGATGTTATCGGTCAGGGTAAAACGGGTTCAGGTAAAACAGCTGCCTTTGGTTTAGGCGTGCTGCAAAACCTACGCGTTAAGCGTTTTCGTGTTCAATCTTTAGTGTTATGTCCGACTCGTGAGCTTGCAGACCAAGTAGCAAAAGAGATCCGTACTCTTGCTCGTGGCATTCACAATATTAAAGTGCTGACACTATGTGGCGGTATGCCAATGGGGCCACAAATTGGTTCATTAGAGCATGGCGCACACATTCTTGTGGGCACTCCTGGTCGTATCCTGGACCACCTAGAGAGAGAGCGTATTGACCTGTCTGAGTTGAACACACTTGTGTTAGATGAAGCCGATCGCATGCTGGAAATGGGTTTCCAAGATGCACTAGATGCTGTTATTGAAGCAGCACCAAAAGATCGTCAAACGTTATTGTTCAGTGCAACTTTCCCTAAACAGATTAAATCTGTTGCAGACCGCATCATGAATAACCCTGAAATGGTGAAGGTTGAATCAACGCACGATCACTCAAGCATCCAACAACACTTTTATAAGGTTGAAGGTACTGAAGCTCGTGATGACGCACTAGAGCTAATGCTTCTTCATCATCAACCAGAGTCAGCGGTTGTGTTCTGTAATACTAAGAAAGAAGTACAGAACGTAAATGATGAGCTAAGCCACCGTGGTTTCAGTGTTATCGAGCTTCATGGCGACATGGAACAGCGTGAACGTGACCAAGCTTTGGTTCAGTTCTCGAACAAAACCATCTCTATCTTGGTTGCAACAGATGTTGCTGCTCGAGGTCTTGATGTTGATAACCTAGATGCTGTGTTCAACTTTGAGTTGTCTCGCGATCCTGAAGTACACGTGCACCGCATCGGTCGTACTGGTCGTGCAGGAAGCAAAGGTGTCGCAATTAGCTTCTTTAGCGAAAAAGAGATGCACCGTGTTGCTCAAATTGATGAGTACATGGATATGCCAATCGAACCGTCACAGTTGCCAGCTAAGCCAATCGCTAAGCCATATTACTCTAATATGGTAACTATCCAGATTGATGGTGGTAAGAAAGCGAAACTTCGCGCAGGTGATATCCTTGGTGCGTTGACAGGCCAAGGCGGTATTGATGGTAAATCAGTAGGTAAGATCAACTTGTTCGCGATGCGTGCTTACGTTGCTGTAGAAAGATCAATGGCTAAGAAAGCATTAGGTAAAATCGAATCAGGTAAAATGAAGGGTCGTCAATTCCGCGCCCGAATTCTGAAGTAATTCGAGATTGTCTCCCTTTACTGCTAAGTCATGCTAGTGATAATGCAGTAAAGGGTGTTCCACAGTCAGTAACGTATCAAACGTTTATTCATCAGGTCTGATCGAATAGAAATCGTTGATATGTCTTCCTTCGCTAAGATACCAAGTCATCGCTTCCTGTCGATTATTAGCGGATATCGTAATTGTGGTTAGTCTTCCATCGTCAAAATAACAAAGCTCGTACTCTAACTCGCTTGTATAATGAGGAGTAGCGGCCATAGCTTACCTCCCAAATATTAATCATTTGAAAATAAATAAACCATTCGTTTATAGGGTTCGTGTACATCAAATGAGCAATAAAAATCAAGTTACATCACTGCCATTAATTATTTTTAGTTTAATCATTTGCCGAAATAGCTAGATTAGCAAGTCTGAGTCTCAATTTATCTCAAAGTTTTTACAGCCACTGCTTATTAAGGCTACTTTTATAAGAGCTAGAATATAGCGTTATAAGAACTAGAGCTAACCTTAAAAGGGTGAGTTAATGGATTTGTGGATTTGCTGAATATCGTGAGAGGGTTAAATGAGAAAGTGTCGATGGTTAGTCTTATTAGTCTGTTTTGTATTCGCTGGTTGCGGGACTAAATTTGCCTACAACAATATAAGCTGGTTTGCGGTTAGCTATATTGAAGACTTTGTTTCTCTATCCAACAGTCAAGAATCAGAGCTCGAAGAGCGCCTCGACTTATTACAGCAATGGCACAAAGAAACCCAACTTCCGCTGTATATGTCGCAACTGCAAGCGATTCAAAACTTAGACCGTTCTGATATGAATTCTGCTTTTATCATTGATCAAAGTGAACAAACTAAAAATCATATTCGCTCGATCGTTAACAAGTTCGCTCCAGATATTTACGCGTTAAGTATGCAGCTTACCCCAGAGCAAGATAACGAATTCTTAAAGAACTTTAGGGAAAAGCAGCAAGAGTATTACGAAGAAAGATTATCATTGAATGATGAAGATTCGAGAGAACGCTATCGAAGTCGAATTGAAGATAGGTTAGAGCGATGGTTCGGGTCGGTATCGGAAGAGCAAAAAACGATTATTTTTACGTGGTCTCAAGAGTGGGTAAATACTAACGATAGCTGGCGACAATATCAAAATAATACGTATCAAGACCTAACGACACTTATGCAAAAGAAGACCGATTTACATATTGCACAGCCAATTATTATGAAACTACTTTTGAACAATGAAGATTATTATCCGCAAGAACTGGAGTCTAAGCTTGATAAGAATATGCAAACATCAGCGAAGTTCTTGGTGGATATCGCCGCAGTGAGCAGTGATAAACAATGGGCTTATTTTATGAGTGAACTAGAAAGCCTCAAGACGACGTTAGTGTCACTGCAGCAGTAGGGTAGCTATATTAAGGCTCGCGACTTTTTGCTACTAGCCTTCTGACAAACCCAAAGCCGAACGCAGAGAGTTAGCCTCTGTTACTCATTAGCAGCTTTGGAATCGAGCCTTTAGCGGTCTTAGATATTTTCTGCATCAGTTGAAAGCTTGGCTGTTGAATACCGTGATCACTTTGCAGTTCATCAATCATTAATAACCACAACCTTGCTGTCATTTCTGAATCGGCTAACGCTCTGTGGAAAGTACCGTCGTTGTCGATATTTTTAAAACGCACAAGGTCGCCTAGCTTATGAGTCGGTGCGTCTTGGATGAGACGGCGAGCAATCAACATTGAACAAGCGAACTTGCCCGTATAGTCTCGGCCAATAAAGTCTAATTCCGCATCGAGAAAGCGCTTATCAAACGATGCATTGTGAGCAACAAGTTGGCTGTCTTGGATAAAATCTGCAAACTCACCCATCACTTCACTGCAACTGGCCGCAGTGCTTAACATGCGGTTACTGATCCCGGTATAGCTTTCAATGAATCCACTAACGCGAAATCCCGGGTTCATGAGCTGCTGGAAGGTGTCGACGACTTCGCCGTCAACTAATTTAACCGCACCGATTTCAATCGCTCGGTCACCCATGTTTGGTGATAAGCCTGTGGTTTCGAAATCGAGAACGATAACGGAGTCTGCGGAGTTTGGAGCCATCGTGTTTCCTAATTACTATTGGGTTGTATAGCTTTATATGGAGCGCTTAGTGTTACTACGGGGCGATCTATTGCGTGTTCTCGCTGATCGTGAGCTCAGTGTAACCTGTCGAATCGTCATGCTCTCTGTTGAAGGTCAAGGTATCGTAGCGGTGAACAATCAATTCAGCAGTGGTCGCGATAATCGTCCCTTCAAGCAAGTGCCCACCAATCACATCGCCATTTTCATCAGCAACGGATATATGAACATGCTGTTGGTTTGGGGTTAGCGTCGCCATCACAGACACAATTTCGAACGGAGCTTTGATTAGCTTGGTATTGTTCGCATTAGCCAGACGAATATTGAGTTGAGAAACACACCCGACACAAGACGCGACAGAGCCCGATGAGATATTGTGCGCTGTCACAAGCTTTTGGAGTTCAAGCTTCAGGTCTTGCCCACGGGTTAATCTCGTTGCGATAGGAGTGATCATCTTATTGCCTCAGTTTTATTTGTATTTCTAAGAACAAAACGAAGCCACATAGGGCTTCGTTTTATTTTCATTTTGGCTAACGTGACTGTAGCATTTTCTGTCGCTAAAATTACTTAGTCTTGTTGCTGTTCTCTTTTCTTCTTAGGCACGAAGTTCAATACTGAAATTGGTACTTCTTTACGTGGTTCGAAACCTTCAACAACGCGACGTTCAATCAAGTGGCCAAGACGTTTTTCAATGATGCACAGGTTCTTGAAGTTATCTTTCGATAGGAAAGAGATCGCTTCACCAGATGCATCAGCACGGCCTGTACGGCCAATACGGTGAACATAGTCGTCCGCTGGGAATGGGATGTCGTAGTTCACTACGCGGCTTAGATTATCAATATCGATACCACGAGCAGCAACACCTGTCGCAACGAGATATTTTAGACGACCTTTTTTGAAGTCTGCCAGAATCTTTTCACGAATCGCTTGGCTACGTCCACTGTGGAAAGCTTCAGCTTCGATACCACGCTTTTCAAGTTGAGCAACCAACTTAGCCGCGCCGTGCTTAGTCTCGATAAAGATAAGTGCTTGGTCCCACTCACCGTCAGTGATCATGTGGCTCAATAGTGCAGACTTACGGTCTTTATCGACGGTTACCAACCATTGCTCGATGTTCGCTTTAGAAGCGTCAGTTTTGGCAATTGAAATCTCTTCCGCTTCACTGATTGCGCTTTTCGCTAGCGCACGAACTGGCGTTGATAGCGTTGCTGAGAACAACAGGTTTTGGATATCTTGCGGTAAACGCGCGATGATCTTGTTGATGTCTTCGATGAAACCCATGTCTAGCATGCGGTCAGCTTCATCAAGAACCAGAACTTCAACTTCATCAAAGTGAACGGCACGTTGTCCGTACATATCGATCAAACGGCCAGGTGTTGCCACAAGAATATCAACACCTTCGATCAAGCGGTCTTTTTGGTGTTGGTACGAAACACCACCGTACATCGCTAATGATGTTAGGTTTAGGAACTTCGCGTACTTAGTAATGTTCTGCTCAACCTGAATCGCAAGCTCGCGAGTTGGTGTCAGAATAACAGCACGAATACGTTTTTTACGTTGTGTTTCACCTTTACTTAGCATTTCTAAGATAGGGAGAACAAAGCTCGCAGTTTTACCTGTACCTGTTTGTGCAGCAGCAATTAGGTTCTTACCAGAAAGCACAATCGGAATTGCTTTTTCTTGAATAGAGGTTGGCTTTTCATAGCCTTGTTTTGCAACGGCTTTAACAATAGGTGAGCTTAATCCAAGCTTGGAAAATGGCATAAGTTTCTCGGTATGATTTGGCTAAATAGCGATGGAAAGGTTCAACAATCTTATACAAGGATAAGATTAATGGCGGCATTCTACCATGTTGCTTGTGTACCGCTAGTAACATAGACACTTTAGTTGGATAATACTGGCTCAATAAGACGACGATAAGACAGGGATGTATGGAAATTACGCCGAATGAACGCGATGCAGTATATAAAACGATTTTTTCTCGCCGAGATGTTCGTGGTCAGTTTCTTCCTAATGAGATCCCAGAAGACGTTTTGATGCGTGTGTTAACCGCAGCGCACCATGCTCCTAGTGTTGGATTTATGCAGCCTTGGGATTTTGTCGTTGTCCGTGATATCGAAACCAAGCAACAAATCAAAGCGGGTTTCAATCAAGCTCATGCCGAATCCGCGGAAATGTTTACCGATGAAAAGCAGGCAATGTATAAGCGTCTAAAGCTTGAAGGTATCGTCGAATCACCGATCGGAATCTGCGTGACTTGCGATCGTAATCGAACCGGAAAGGTCGTGCTAGGCAGAACCATCAAACAAGAAATGGATCTTTACAGCACCGTGTGTGCGGTTCAAAACTTATGGCTCGCGGCAAGAGCTGAAAACCTAGGGCTAGGTTGGGTGAGCATCCTGCATGACTCAACACTGCGAGACGCATTAGATATCCCGGAAGACATCGATATCGTGGCGTACTTATGTATCGGCTACGTTGAACACTTCAAAGATAAACCCGAACTTGAAACCATGGGCTGGTTACCAAGAAGAGACGTCAATTCTGCGATTCATGAAGGGAAGTGGAACTCTAGTAAATCGGAGTGACATAAAGGCTCTTGTATCTATGTAATTTATTGATATTAAGTGTCAAAACTCGTTATAGATATTTCAGTATAAGGTTGAATTTAAAAATCCATACTGATATTAATGACACTTGATTCACCGCTCTAGCCTGGAATCCAATGAACGACGCTAACTTACGTAGACTTCAACAGCTCACTGCAAAGTACGAATTAGGCGAAGAGTACCATCTCACGATCGATGATCTAGAGCATTCGCTTTCGACTTCGCGCAGAAACACCTCGATAGTTCTGAAATGCTTATCTGAGTACCACTGGATTTGTTGGATTCCGTCTAAAGGGAGAGGGAAACTTAGTCAATTTAAGATCTTGGTTAGCTTCTCAGAAGCATTAGAGCAAGTTTTAGCACTTCAGTTAGAGCAAGGCCGCTTTAACGTTATTCCTCGCCTTCTAGAAAGCTATGGTGATACCGCAATAAAGGCACTGACGCTAGCCACTGAAAAACATAACCTTTTCAATCAACAGCATGATCATTTGTTGATTACTCAATACCCCTGGGTTGATAATCTTGAGCCCGCCAAAACCTATAGAATCGCTGAACATCAAATTCTGAGAAGTATCTATAATACTTTGTTAGTTCAAGATCTTAATGGCGAGCCTCAAGCCAGTCTTGCCCACCATTGGAAGATAGAAGGTCGCTTTCTGCATTTTTGGTTAAGGCCTAATGTTGTTTTCCATGACGGTGAAACCTTGAGTGCAAAAGATGTTGCTCAATGTTTGTTACGGTTAAAAAGTATCGATGGCCCTGTACAGTCTTTATTTGAGCAGGTCAGTGATGTTCAAGTGGTAGGTGATAAACAACTGACTATCGAGCTGACACATGCAAATCCTATGTTTATATATGCGTTGTGTAGTGCACATGCGTCTATTTACCGTTGTAAGCGAACGTATTTCTCTAGTGGGCGCAGTGCCTATATGGGAACGGGTCCTTTCTCATTAGACGATTGGAGCGAAGAAAGCCTCGTTCTAAAACGTCATCGTGGCTATTTTGCTCAAAATGCTTTGTTGGAACAGATAACGCTTACCGATATCGAGGGCCTAAACGATCACACCTTGAGTTTTAATAGATCTGGCGTCGCAGAAGAAACCACTATCAATGCATTTTCGTACCTTGCGGTTAATCGTAGGGAAGGCTCAGGAATTACCCCTGATGACTTAGACCGGTTGGTATTGTTTATCAAATCCAGCAGTAAAGAGTTTGACGCCGATATGATGACGGACGACTTGTCTTTCTCGCCTAGCGAATTAACGAGCAGTATCCTCACTCCTGCTTTGACGGGAACTGTTGTATTAACACGACCTAAAATGACGATTCCTTTGCTTCAAGATATGGCGGATTGGCTGCAGCAAACTATTGCAAAGACTGGCGTTACTATAGAAGTCGTCGAGCTTCCTAATATTAGTGACCCTAGCTCAATGAGTGAATCGGCAGACCTGTTATTTATCGAAGAAATTATTGAACAGCCTAAAGATTATGGCCTGTATGATTGGTTACTTGCGTCGTCTGGACTCAGGTTCATTTATGACAGTTCTGAGATGAGAGAGCATTGTGAGAGAGTTCACTTAGCCGTTAGTTGTGCTAATCCAGTCGGCGAGTTGAAAAAGATTGAACAATCACTGTATCAACAGAAGCTCCTTTGTCCGTTATTTCATGGTAAAGAGAAGGTTTCTAATAGTATTGAGGTTCAAGGCGTAGAGATCAATCAAACTGGCTACAGTGATTTCTATAAACTCTGGATATCTTCAAGCGATATGTAATTAGTCCATTTAAGATCTTTCGTTAGAACAAAACATGCATAAATTGCCTAGCACCCTTTCATGTTTCTTTTGAATACCAATCGCTATTATGACTGACCATGACTATCACAGTCATTCTCGGTCATCCCCCCAAATGACAGTTCTACACATTAATCAATTTCATTAGGATATCATCGAATGAAACTTAAGCTTATTTCTATCGCACTTATCGCTGGTGGCCTTACGGCTTGTGGCGGAGGAGGCGGTGGTAGCAATAGCAATACAAGTGCTCCTGCTCCTCAAACGAGAACCTTACAAGGTGTCGCCATTGACGGGTATATTTCCGGGGCGACCGCGTTTCTAGATATCAATTACAATGGCGTATTAGATGAAGGTGAGCCTAGCAGCATCACGGACGATGAGGGCAGCTATGAGCTATCTTTGACGGGCTCTAACTCAGACTGTATGGACTACGCTCCAATCGTAGTGAACGTGCCAGTAGGCGCTATTGATGCGGATAGCCCAAACACACCGATTACTGAACCTTATCAGTTAATCTTTCCGCCAGTCATGACGGTGAATTCTGAGCAAAAAATTAAGTCGACTACGCCACTGACAACTGTTTTATGGAATCAGATCCAAGCCGACTTGTATAAAGGTGGTTTAAATAGTTGTTCTGCTTTGAAGCAAGCTGTGAACACCCAAAATAGCATTATCCAAAATGTGAAAGAGCATGACTTCCGAATTGCGAACCGATACAACATCGCAGTAGAGGACTTGTATGGTGATTTCGTTAAAGATCAAAACGCTGAGCTCTACGATTTAGCGCAGAAGATGATGCCTGCCATTAAAAAGTCGTATCAAGAGACCAAAGAGATTCAAAAAGAGAACCCGACAGCCCAGCAAGCTTATGTTGATTATTACTGGCAGCATTGGGACTACTCCAAGAAGAACGAAATTAATAAGTGGTACAAAGTTAAAATAGTGATGACTGCTGACAAGCTGACTGTTATTGAACATGAAGTGTCAACAGATTTGCATACCGAACTGACTTTAAATAAACATATTGAGCGTAATAGCCAAAAGAAAAATGGTTTGGAGTATGACAAAGAAGCTTGGTTTACTTTGAATGAAGATGGGAATCAGTACTCGTGTCGAGTTCAGGAGACGATTAAGCAACAGGTACAGCCAAATTCACTCAAAACCTTTGGTGTAATAAACCGAGGGTATTCTGAACAATCTGATTGGCAAAGTTGTTCAACTCAAAACGTTGGTGATGGATTTATGCAAACCTTGACGGCAGATCTTGTCGGTGATTACAAAGATCAGTTTACTCAGGTACAAGCCAAGTTTAATTTTGAGAATAACGCGCCACACCCGGAGTGGGTTGATTTAGGGGATACATTGGATAACGTATCTCGCAGTGACTTTGATGCACTAGATTACCTATCAGTGGATTTCAATGATAATGCGTCGTATGGCTCTGATAGTTGGAATAGGCATAAATATGCGTTCATTGAAAATACTCCGTTTGATTATACTCAAACGATAACGTCTAAATATTCTCAAGGTCACTGGACCAAAGGTTATTATTACCAGAATGGAACAAGTCGATTAGAGTGTTCAGATGATGGTGTGACCTGGTCAAAAAACACTTGTAAGTAAAGCCAGAGTCGATACCGAGTAAATCTAGATAATCCGTACGCAATAAAAAATCCAGTGTCTACAAGGCACTGGATTTTTAGTTTTGGCTGACCGCTATTTAGCTTTACTTTATCAAAAGCGCTTAAGCGATCTCAATTTTCTCAGCTTGGTTCTGTTCTGCCATTGATATCGCTAGCGCTTCTGCAGCCTTAATACCATCGATACCAGCAGATAAGATCCCGCCAGCATAGCCTGCACCTTCACCTGCAGGGAAGAAGCCCTTTAAATTGATGCTTTGGAAGTCTTTGCCACGTTTGATGCAGACAGGAGAAGACGTACGCGTCTCAACGCCTGTTAATAGACCGTCTGGCGTAGAGAAGCCTTTGATCTTCTTCTCAAACGCTGGAATTGCTTCACGAATTGCTTCGATAGCAAAATCAGGCAGTGCTTTTGAAATGTCAGTTAGGTGGATACCCGGTGTGAATGATGGTTTTACTTCACCGATTTCACTTGGATCGCGACCTTTCAGGAAGTCACCGATTTTCTGTGCAGGGGCATCGTAATTCTCGCCACCTAGAACATAAGCCGCACTTTCTAATTCACGCTGTAGACGGATACCTGCTAGTGCATCACCTGGGTAATCGCGTTCAGGGTCGATCCCCACAACGATGGCACTGTTTGCGTTACGTTCTGCACGAGAGTATTGGCTCATACCATTGGTTACTACGCGGCCTTCTTCAGAAGTCGCTGCAACCACAGTACCACCCGGGCACATACAGAAGCTGTATACAGTGCGGCCATTTTTACAGTGGTGAACGAGTTTGTAGTCTGCAGCACCTAGGATAGGGTTACCCGCGTTCTTGCCGAAGCGAGCTTCATCGATCATCGCTTGCTTGTGTTCGATACGGAAACCAACAGAGAAAGGCTTAGCTTCCATGTAAACGCCACGTTCGTGCAGCATTTCAAACGTATCACGAGCACTGTGGCCAACAGCCAGTACTACGTGACGAGTTTTAATCTCTTCACCGTTAGAGAGCGTTAGGCCAGTGATTTGACCGTCTTCCATATGAACGTCGTCTACGCGAGTGCTGAAACGGATTTCGCCGCCGAGTTCAATGATAGATGCACGCATCTTTTCGATCATGGTAACCAGTTTAAAGGTACCGATATGCGGCTTACTTACGTATAGGATTTCTTCTGGTGCGCCAGCAGCTACGAATTCTTCGATTACCTTACGGCCGTAGTGCTTTGGGTCTTTCACTTGGCTGTATAGCTTACCGTCAGAGAATGTACCTGCGCCACCTTCACCAAACTGTACGTTTGATTCAGTGTTCAGAGTACGCTTACGCCAGAAACCAAAGGTATCTTTCGTACGTTCACGAACTTCTTTGCCACGCTCAACGATGATTGGATTGAAGCCCATTTGAGCAAGCACTAGGCCAGCGAACAAACCACAAGGGCCGAAACCGATAACGACAGGGCGCTCAGTTTGGTTCTCAACCGCTTTAGCCACGAATTTGTACTCCATGTCAGGAGTCACTTTTACGTGCGGGTCGCTGATGAATTGTTCTAACAACTCAGCTTCGTTTTCAACGAGAACATCAAGCGTGTAGATAAGTAAGATTTTTGATTTCTTACGAGCATCGTAGCCACGTTTAAAGATATTAAAAGAAAGTACCTGATCAGCGTTAATGCCAAGCTTTGCTTCAATAGCGTCTTGAATGGCTGGCTCTTCATGGTCTAGTGGGAGTTTAATTTCGGTTAAACGTATCATTTTGATGTCTCGTTTTTATAGGTGTCTTAGCTAGATCGTTTCTTAATACAGAGTTTGATAAAACGCTGGTGTTGAAAGAAGCGATAAGCTCACAATGGCGCGCATTTTACGAGAAATTGATTTATCTGTCATACTAATTTGGAAGCATCGAGCAAATAGACACGATATTAGAGTCGTATGATGTTGAATTTTGCCTTGGGATGAGTATTATCCTCCATTCTTCAATTTTGACTAACTTATAGAGCAGAGCATCATGGCATTTGTCGTAGGCGATAACTGTATTCAATGTAAATACACAGACTGTGTGGCGGTATGCCCCGCAGATGCGTTCCATGAAGGCCCGAATTTCATGGTAATTAACCCAATCGAATGCATTGATTGTGGTTTGTGTGTTCCTGAATGCGACGCTCAAGCGATCTTCCAAGAAGATGAACTGCCAGAAGATCAAAAGATCTTTATTGAAGTGAATGCCGAGCTTGCCGAGATCTGGCCAGTACAAACTGAAGTTAAAGCACCGATGGATGAAGCTGAAAAGTGGAATGGTGTCGCTGATAAGTTGGCAATGCTAGAAAAGTAATTGTTGAAAAGAACTCAAATAAAAAGGCGTACTGATTTAATCAATACGCCTTTTTAATATCTGAACACTGTCGACTGGCTCGTTAGCTTATGAGATCTAGCTATGTTGACGACGCATGTTGTCGAGAATAATACCTGTCGCCATTGCTACATTCAGAGACTCTGCGCCACCGAATGCTGGAATCGTAATCTTATCAGTTACGTATTTAGCGGCGTGTTCACGAATGCCGTGAGACTCACTACCCATTAGTAAAATACCGTTGGCAGTAAATTCTGTCTTATGCACACTTTCGCCTTCTAAGAACGCACCGTAAACAGGCAGGTTCGCTTGTTCTAAGTATTCAGGTAAATCTGTTTGGCTTACGTGTACTCGGCCAAAGCTACCCATAGTTGCACTGATGGTCTTAGGGTTGTATGGGTCTGCACAATCGCTGCTCGCAACGATATGCTTAATACCATACCAGTCTGCTACGCGAATAATGGTACCTAGGTTGCCCGGATCAGATACACCATCCAGTGCAATCATCAACCCAGTTGCTTTTGGCAGTGCAAATGTTGGGATCTCAACGACAGCAATCGCCGCATTGTTACTCACCAAAGTACTCGCTTTCGTCAGGTCATCCAGCGAAGCTTCAACACAATCAAACTCAATCAATGACGCGTGATTTTCAGATAGGAAATCAGCGGTAGCAAAGACGTTTTTCACGACTAAGTCACTATTGAACAGCTCAAGAACGTTCTTTTCACCTTGAACTAGAAACAGGCCGTGGGCTTTACGTTGTTTCTTTTGCCCCAAAGCACGAAGGAGTTTTAATTGGTTTTTTGAAATCATGTTTTTATCCTAGATATAAGCCCGCGCATTATAGAGCAAAGGTTGGAGAACCAAAAGCGTGATGACTCAATGCGATCCACATTAAAAGCAAAAGCGACCGACTTAAAAAAGAAAAGCGCACTAAATAGCGCGCTCTTATCTGATTTACTTGCCTAAGATTAAGCTGAACTGAGAAGGCTAGGTGAACTTACAGCTTAATATGGAACAGGGTAGCGCTTAAACACTGTGTTGATATCAGTGAGTATCTCTTCTGATAGAGGCTTGCTGAAAGCTGCTACGTTTTCTTTTAGTTGTTCCATAGTAGTTGCACCAATAATTGTGGAGGTGACACCATCAACTTGATTACACCATGCCAATGCAAGTTGGCTTGGTGTAAACCCGTGAGCGTTTGCTACTTCAACATAGCCTTTAACCGCTTCATTGGCAGGTTCAGTATCACGGAAAATGCCTTTACGTTGCATGTAAGTCCAACGGCTGCCTTCCGGTCTGGCGCCATCGATGTACTTTCCACTCAACATGCCTGCAGCTAAAGGTGACCATGGCAGATAAGCGACATCTTCATGCACACAGTTCTCAATTAGATATGGCCAATCTTTTGCGTGCAGTAAGCTAAATTCATTTTGAATCGAAACCATACGTGGCAAATCGTGTTTCTCGCTTAGCTTGAGGTATGTGTTAATGCCCCAAGTGGAATCATCTGAAAGCCCGACATGGCAAATTTTACCCGCCTTAATACAGCTAGCTAATGCTTGTAGGATTTCTAACATCTCAGCTTCATGCTGTTTTCGGTCAATATCACTGAATCGAATGTGATTTGGGAAATGCTTACCAAAGTGAGGCGTTGTGCGATTTGGCCAATGAAGCTGGTAAAGGTCGATATAGTCTGTTTGTAGGCGTTTTAATGATGCATCAACGGCTGTGATCACGGCTTCACCGGTTATCGGACCACCATCTCGAACCCAAGGAAGACCTGGGCCTGCAATCTTACTCGCTATGATCAGTTCTTGGCGGCGCTGCGGGTGGCGCGATAGCCAGTTACCAATAATCGCTTCTGTTTTGCCGTAGGTCTCTGGAGACGGGGGAACCGCATACATTTCTGCAGTATCGATGAAGTTAATACCTTGGCTTAGTGCGTATTCGATTTGTTGGTCGGCTTGCTGTTGCGTATTTTGCAGCCCCCAAGTCATGCTGCCAAGACAGATGCGGGAAACGGGAATTTGACTACTTCCTAGTTTTGAATATTCCATTGAATTCGGGATTCCTGTGGTTAAGTTCTCTGGTACTCGCATTAGAGTTTTTGAAAAGAGAGCGAGTGAGGAATGAAAACGAATATAAATTATTAGCACAAAATGACACGACAAGGTATGGCTGAGGGAAGTTTAATGAGTCATTTCTCAACGTAGCGAATGAGCTAGCTGCATAGTCGTGGAGCTATAGATATAAAGCAGGGGAGTCACAAAACGTGAATGGGTTCGACGCCTGAATAGGACATCATAGAAAGAGAGAAGAAGAGTCAAAGACAAAAGAGCTCTACATCATAGAGAAGTAGAGCTCTTTTATTAGGGGTTCTTAAATATGTTCTGAGTATTGATTAAGTTACGAGGTCGCGTTGGTGTCAAACCCACCTTGAGATTGCGCCTGTCTTAGAGCTTCCTGCCTTTGAACTTCTTTCTCAGTTAATGCTGGTTGAAGCGTTTCCTCAGAGGCTTGAGGAGATAAAATGAAATATTTATTAATCGTCATAACTGTGTCTCCGTGTAACGTATGACAGATTCTGCATCAAGGATAAATTGTGATCATCATCCACTTTGTACTTTTTTTAGGCTGAGAGCGGAGGGCGTAGAATGCGTACAAAGCGATCTCTTATCATCCGTATGCAATGTTGAACTGACGAAACCCTCTTATTTCAAGTATAGGAAGCTCGTCTAATTTCGCACAATAATGATGTAGAGCAATTACATACATGGTCAGGGGCGTAAGATGAAAAACCTCGCTACTGACTCTATGTTCGTCTTAATTTAACGATGTATCGCTTATCGACATAATAATTAAGTCAGTAAATCAATTACTTAATCCATGGTGAGATGAATTATGGAAAAGCTTGTAGAACGTTTTCTGAATTACGTTACTTTTGATACTAAATCCGATCCTTCTAATCAGCAGTGCCCAAGTTCACCGGGTCAAATAACATTTGCTGAAGCCTTAAAATCAGAATTGATCGCATTAGAGTTAACTGATGTCTCTTTAGATGAAAATGGCTATTTGATGGCGAAACTGCCGTCGAATGTCGATTACGATGTGCCTGCCATTGGCTTTGTCGCACATATGGATACCGCTCCTGATGCTTCCGGCGCTAACGTGAAACCACAGGTGATTAAAGATTATCAAGGTGGAACGATAGAATTAGGTGCAAGCGGTGAATGCCTGAATCCAAGCCAATACCCAGATCTTGATACCTTGCATGGCCATGACCTTATTACGACTGACGGTACGACTCTGCTTGGTGCCGACAACAAAGCGGGCATCGCTGAAATAATCAGTGCAATTGCTTACCTCAAAGCGAATCCAGAGATCAAACACGGCGATATTTGTATTGGTTTCACACCAGATGAAGAGATCGGCCGTGGTGCGAACCTGTTTGATGTTGAGAAGTTCGGTGCTGAGTGGGCGTATACCATTGATGGTGGCCCGGTAGGGGAGTTGGAATTTGAGAACTTTAATGCCACGAGCGCCGATGTTGTCTGTCATGGCGTAAATGTTCACCCAGGTACCGCAAAAGGTAAAATGGTCAACTCGATGAACATCGCGGCGCAATTCCAATTGATGATGCCAACGCAAGAAACACCAGAGTGCACAGAAGGTTATGAAGGTTTCTACCACCTGAAATCAGCTGAAATGGGTGTGGCGCGTTCTGAACTGGGTTACATCATCCGTGATTTTGAACGTGAGGGTGTAGAAGCGCGTAAGGCATTCATGCAACAGAAAGTGGATGAGCTGAATGAGCGTCTTGAGAAAGGCCGTGTTGAGCTGGTGCTAACCGATAGCTACTTCAATATGAAAGAGATGGTTGAACCGCATCAACATATTATTGAATTAGCGAAGCAAGCGATGATTGAGTGCGATGTTGAGCCCATGATCAAGCCGATCCGAGGCGGTACAGACGGCGCTCGCTTATCTTTCATGGGGCTACCATGTCCGAATATCTTCACTGGCGGCTATAACTTCCACGGTATTCATGAGTTCATTACCATTCAAGGCATGGAGCAAGCGGTAAAAGTGATTATCGAATTGTCTCAGCGTACGGCGACTCATTACCAAAAATAGGATATCAAAGCGTTATATCTCTTTGTATTTTTAAGAGTATTCAATAATACTCTCTTTAAGCATAAGGGAGTACGCGATGAAAAAGTTAGTTTTACTTTGCACCCACTTAGCCGTGGGTGCTTTTGGTTTTGGGCTTGGTGTCTATGCATTACCTATCTTGATTGAGCCTGATTCTCCTTCCTCAAGTTCTGTTGAAGCGATCAGTCAGCAGGCGATCTACACAGGCGAGTTCACTAAAGACCGACAAGACAGTGACTTTTTGCATTGGGGAGAAGGCATCGTTTCTGTGTCTGAAAGTGCGATAGCTTTTGAAGGTGAACTAGCACCGGGGCCTGATTACAAAGTTTACCTATCACCTAAATTTATTGAAACCGAGCAGGCATTCAATGACAGCAAGAGCGAACTACTTCGAGTCGGAGATGTGAAAACATTTGACCGGTTTATGGTTGAGCTTCCCGAGGGTACTGATCTCAATCGATTTAATACGGTTGTGATTTGGTGTGAAACTTTTGGCCAATTTATTACTTCTGCCAAAATAAAATGATAGCCTTACCTAAGCTGAATTAATCATGAAAAGGGGCGCTCTATTTTTGAGCGCTTTTTTATAATACGTTTTTTTGGGTTGAGTCAGTCGCTGTAAAGCTCATCGTTATAAAGCTTAATTGTTGTAATACAAAGGAATACGTAATGGAAAAGTTGTGGCAAGTGATTGATTTCTTACTCGCTAATAAGTTTATTTTTAGTGTGCTGATCATCTGCATTATTTTAATAATCCGACGAATCACTCTGTCTCGAATCCGTGGTGATGTCGCTTTTCTCAGTGAAGATCAACGTAACTGGATGTCACGTACCAAGAACGGTACGTTTGCCATTATTATGGTCACTTTATTTGTGCTGTGGAAATCTGAAATCAGCGAGTTTGCACTGTCGGTTACGGCCATTGCTGTTGCTATAGTCGTTGCGTCGAAAGAGATCATCTTATGTTTTACGGGGTCGATTCAACGCGCAAGCTCTCGTTCATTTCGAATTGGTGACTGGATTGAAGTAGGCAAAATCAGCGGCGAGGTTATTGAGCACAACTTGATGGCGACTGTGATTCAAGAAATCGATTTGTATCACGGGCAATACCACTTTACTGGCAAGACCGCTACGCTGCCCAATAGCATGTTCTTCACCTACCCGGTCAAGAACCTTAATTTCATGAAGCGCTACGTTTATCATAACTTTTTTGTGACGGTAAAAGATTTTGTAAACCTATACCCAATGGTGCCGGGCCTTATCGTTAAAATTGAAGAGCATTGTGAAGAATTTATCGATGTTGCCCGCCGTTATAACGGTGTGATCGAAAAACACGCTGGCGTTGACCTTCCAGGATCTGAGCCTCATATCCATATCACGAGCAGTTCGACGGGTGAGCAAGAAGTGCACTTTATGATCTTCTGTCCGACCGAAAAAGCGATTCATCTTGAGCAAGATATTCGTAAAGACTTTATGGAAGCGTACGCAGAGGCCTTTCCAACTAGCGTTTGACCCCAATTAACGCTTAATCCTAACTAACGCTTTATGTTGTTTACGTATTTCATGTTCGAAACGTAAGGCTCTGAAAGTAAAAGAAAGCCGAGAGCGATAAGATCGACTCTCGGCTTTTCTATATCTGAAATTCAGCTTCGATATCAGTCTAGGTCAGCGAGTGGTAGCCAGTCTACTTCCACACCAGCTTGCTCAAACATATCTTGGCTTATCTTGATCTTATCTCCCCAACGAGAAAGGAAGTCTTCACTTTGCTCTGGGCAATGTACCGCTGAAATCCCAGTTTGGATGATTTTTGCTGCACAGTTCGGACAAGGGAAGTGAGTCACCCAAACTTCACAACTGTCTAAATCACGTTTAGCAAACAAGATTGCATTTTCTTCAGCGTGAAGCGTCTTGAGGTACTTCATTTCTCTGTCATCAGTATCCGCACTATCAGACACGCCATGTGGGTAGCCATTAAAACCAACGGAAACAATACGGTTGTGCTTAGTGATTACGGCGCCGACTTGAGTTGAAGGATCTTTACTCCAAGAACCGACCAATTCCGCCATTTGATAGAAACGTTTAGCCCATTTTGAAATCATGAGAATTCCTTAACAATTAAATGTGAATGCTTATCTGTCTGACCATACATTATGTTAGACAATATCCATAGAGAACAAAAGCTGAGAGGTTGATTTACTTAGGAATTGTAACGCGTTTGTAAATACTTTATAAGCACTTGGTTTCAATTAACATATTGATACACTTTGGCTAGTTATAATTGATATTCCTCGGACAATGGTGGCGAGTGTGTTACGTAAATTTTATGCTGTTCAATTTCTCATAAGTGACGGTATAACCATGCGTAAAAAGTTGATCCTTACGGCTCTTGCAAGCTCTCTTATTCTTGCTGGGTGTGGGCAAGATGCTCAAAATGCCAAGCAAGCGCCTCTACCTCTCGTAGCTGTACAGGATGTTAGCGTTGTTTCTCACCAGCAAAGTAAGTCGTACATCGGTCGTATTGAAGCCGTTGAAGACACGGCTATCACAGCGCAAGTTTCGGGCTATCTGCAAAGCCGTCATTTCAATGAAGGTCAAATGGTCGAAAAGGGTCAATTGCTATACTTAATTGAGCCATCCTCATTTGAAGCTGAAGTAGCAAGCGCAAAAGCGTCGGTTGCTCAAGCGAATGCCAACCTTAAAAAAGCCGAACTTGATTTTAATCGTGGTAAGAATCTTCTCCCTAAGGGCAGCATTTCTCAATCGGAATTTGATGCATTGACGGCAAACTTACTCGGTTCTCAAGCACAGCTTGAAGCAAGCCAAGCTCAGCTAAATGCAGCCAACGTTCAGCTTTCTCATACCAAAATTATTGCCCCTTTTTCTGGAAGAATCAGCGACACCAAAGTGAGCACGGGTGATCTGGTTTCGCCGTCTTCAGGTGTATTAACTACGTTGGTTAGCCTAGACCCAATCCATGCGTCGTTCAGCATCAGTGAACGTGAGCGTATTGAGTTAGGGATGGATCGCATTGAAGGCGACGGCAGCAGTGACTCTGCAGGGGTTGAAGTTCAGATCATACTTGAGAATGGTGAAGCGTTTGAACATCTAGGTCAGCTTGATTTCTTGGGCAACCGTATCAACCTTAATACTGGTACAATCGCGATGCGCGCCATTGCTGATAACCCGAATCAGCAACTACTTCCAGGCCAACACGTTCGCGTTGATCTACGTGAAAAACAATCGATTGATGTTGTGACTATCCCGCGACGTGCAGTTCAAACCGACCTAGAAGGTGACTTTGTAATGGTACTGGTTGAAGGCGAAGCTGCACCAGTCGCTGAGCGTAGAAATATTGAGATGGGGCGACAAGTTGAAGGTGGCGTGATTGTTCAATCTGGATTAGAGAAAGACGACGCGGTGATCACTCAAGGCCTACAGCGTGTACGTAATGGTATGTCCGTTCGTATTCAACCTACTGCTGAACAAGCTGAGTAAGGGGACTATTTATGTTAAGTCGTTTCTTTATTCAAAGGCCTAAGTTTGCCCTTGTCATATCCATAATATTAACGCTGGCGGGTGCGATCTCTCTCGCTATCTTGCCAGTGGCTGAATATCCAAAAATTAGCCCACCGTCGGTCAGTGTGTCGGCATTCTATACGGGCGCAAGTGCTGAAGTGGTGGAGCAGGCAATAGCCGACCCCATAGAAACGTCGGTTAACGGCGTAGAAGATATGATCTACATGTCTTCTAAAAGTGCTAATGATGGTTCATACAACCTTAATGTGACCTTTGATGTCGGTACTGATGCTGATATGGCTCAGGTCAACGTTCAAAACCGTGTTGCTCAGATCGAGTCTAAGCTCCCACAAGAAGTAAGAATGGTGGGTGTAACGGTCAAGAAGCGTTCTCCTGACTTGCTGATGGTATTGAACTTCTACTCGCCGAACGGAGAGTACAACGACCAATTCCTGATCAACTACGTAAACTTGAACATTAAAGACCAACTAGCTCGTGTAAAGGGCATTAGTGAAGTTAACGTATTGGGTGGCGGTGAATACGCGATGCGTGTTTGGTTAGATCCTGAAAAAATGGCTAACCTCAATATCACTACCCCTGACGTGAATCGCGCATTGGCGGAACAGAACGTGCAAGTCGCTGCTGGCCGTATTGGTGCAGCGCCTTATAATGACGCGCAAGAAGTTCAATTCAACTTGGTAACAAAAGGCCGATTAGAAACGGCTGATGAGTTTGAGAATGTAGTACTTCGTGCAAATCAAGATGGTTCAACGGTTTACTTAAAAGACGTTGCACGCGTTGAGCTAGGTAAAAAGTTCTACGATGGTAATGGTAAATACCGTGGTCAAGATGCTTCGATCGTAACGCTGTCACTTCAGTCAGACGCTAACGCACTGGAAAGTGGTAAAGCGGTAATGGCGATGCTAGACAATCTAAGCAAAAACTTCCCTGAAGGCGTTGCTTATGAGGCGAGTTATGACACCACACTCTTCGTTGCAGAGTCGATCAAAGGCGTAGTCAAAACACTTATCGAAGCAATTTTGCTGGTTATCGCGGTGACGTACCTGTTCTTGGGTAGTGCGCGTGCGACCTTGATTCCGGTGGTTGCGATTCCGGTATCTTTGATTGGTACTTTTGCGATCATGCAGATGACAGGCTTTACCATCAACACGGTAACCCTGTTTGGTTTGATATTGGCGATTGGTATCGTAGTAGATGATGCGATCTTGGTTATCGAGAACGTAGATACCACGATGGCCAAAGACCCTACGATCTCACCGCGTAAAGCAACACTGATCGCGATGAAAGAAGTGACGGGTCCAATTGTGACATCTACATTGGTACTACTCGCCGTGTTTATCCCTGTAGCGATGCTTCCGGGTATTACAGGCATCATGTATCGTCAGTTTGCTCTGACTATTTGTATCGCTGTTGTTATCTCTTCTATTAATGCTCTAACGCTGTCACCAGCATTGTGTTCACTGGTTCTCAAGCAGGGTGGTGGCAACACAGCTCGTTGGTACCAAGCGTTCAACCGTGGCTTAGAGTCTGTTACTAACAAATACGGCCAAATCGCCGGCTTCCTTGTGAAAAAAGGTGTTCTGCTGTTCACCTTCTTTGTTGTGGCGCTAGCAGCGGTTACTTACTTCGCGAAAACGACGTCAACCGCGTTTGTACCTCAAGAAGATAAAGGTATTTTGCTGGTTAACGTGCAGCTTCCTGACGCGGCATCACTGTCTCGTACTGAAGATGTGACAGAGCAATTACTAGAGATGGTAGAGCAGGAACCGGGTGTTGATGGAGTGACATTGGTTAATGGTTACGCGTTCATGACAGGCGCTTCTGCTTCGAATGGCGCGTCGCTATTTATCAAACTGCATGATTGGGATATGCGTAACGCACTGGATGGTCAACATTCCGCACAAGCTATCTCACAACGTATTAATGGTCGAGCGGCCACTGAACTGCCTCAAGCTATTGTGTTTGCAATGGGACCTCCAGCAGTTCCGGGTATGGGTGCGGCTTCTGGTTTCGAATTTGTTCTAGAAGATACATTAGGTCGTAGCCGTACTGATCTGGCGATGGTAATGAATGACGTGATTGCTGAGGCGAACAAACAGCCTGAGATTTCACATACGTTCAGTACTTTCCGTGCCAACGTTCCTCACTACTATGTCGATATCGACCGTGAGAAAGCACAACAGTTAGGTATTCCGTTGTCGGAAATATTCCAAACGCTGCAAGGTAATCTTGGTTCACTGTACGTGAACGATTTCACCATGTTTGGTAAGAACTTCCGCGTGACCATGCAAGCTGATAGTGAACACCGTAGCAGCATGGATGATCTCCAACGATTCCACGTGCGCTCGTCTAATGGCGAGATGATCCCGCTCAGTACATTGGTGACTTACGACCAGATATTCGAACCAGATGTCGCATGGCGTTACAACATGTACCGCAGTGCCGTGATTCAAGGCCAGCCAGCGCCGGGTTACTCAAGTGGTGATGCGATTGCTGCAATGGAACGTGTAGCCGCTGAAGTCTTACCTCAGGGTTATCAGTACGAATGGACAGGCATGGCCTACCAAGAAGTATTGGCTGGCAACCAAGCGATCTTTGCTTTTGCACTGGCTCTGATCTTCATCTACCTGTTTATGGTGGCTCAATACGAGAGTTGGACAATACCGATAGCGATTATCTTAGTGGTACCGGTTGCAACCTTAGGCTCCTTCTTAGCGTTGAATCTAACAGGCACACCGTTGAACCTCTATGCGCAAATTGGTTTGGTTCTCTTGATAGCCTTGGCCGCGAAGAACGCAATCTTGATTGTAGAGTTCGCAAAAGTGGAGCGTGAAGAGAAAGACGCATCAATTGAAGATGCGGCAGTGAAGGGCGGTACGCTGCGTTTCCGTGCTGTGAACATGACCTCTTGGTCGTTCATCTTAGGTATCTTCCCGCTTATCTTCGCAGCGGGCGCAGGTCACGTGAGCCAGAACTCGTTGGGTATTTCACTGATCGGCGGTCTGCTATGTGTGTTGTTAGCGGGTACGTTCCTAATCCCAGGCTTCTATGCATTCGTGCAACGTAAGCGTGAGAAGGCACACGGTGGCTCGACTAAGTTGATTCCACTTGATGACGAATAGGAGACTTAACTCCGTTAAGATTAACGCCTTGCAAGGCTAATCCCTTACAGGATTAAATCCTTATAAAAACTGAGGCTTAGCATTGCGCTAAGCCTTTTTTATTCCGCTTGTGAATAAAAACGCCATTTATATAATCAAATGTTCGTTTTGTGATGGAGCTAACACTCTAATTTAGGTTTTGTAATAAAATGATGTTTTATTATTAAGTGTCTGTTTAATATAGAAATAACAGTGTTCAGCTAACGAGTGTATGCTCGAAAACATTTGCACAATAGTGTGAAGTGTTTCAAAATTACCTAGTTATATTGAAATTTTTTGTGCATTGAGGTTCTTATGAAAGTCATTGATTTATTTAAACACCGAGGCGATAGCGTGTCTTCGCAACACTCAGAGTTTATGCAATGGATGTCTCCAGCTCTTAGAGATTACTGGGGTGACTTTCTGAATCGTACGCAAAATAGCCATTTCTTTGCTTGGGTTCGTGATCACCACAAACCTGCTGTAAATGAAGATGCACCAGAGATGCCAATAGAACAGCCGCTCGTATTAACGCGAGAAGCACAGCTTGTGTTTGATGAGCTTAATCAGCAGATCGGTGAAGTTATTCATACTGGCGACTGGATCAATGTTAGTCAAGACCGTATCAACCAGTTCGGCCTTGTTACTGAAGATATGCAATGGATCCATACTGAACCTTCTAAGGCTGAAACAGATTCTCCGTTCAAAACAACCATCGCACATGGTTTTTTGACTTTGTCTCTGCTTCCTAGACTGACTGACAGTGTTGATCCTGATAAGTCTCAATTCCCAACAGCGAAGATGGTTGTAAACATTGGTCTTAACCAAGTTCGTTTCCCATATCCTGTAAAATCGGGCAGTAACGTTCGTGCTAAAAGTACGCTAACAAAAGTAACGCCAATTAAGAAAGGCCTAGAGATTGAACGCGAAATTCGCGTAGAAATCGAAGGTATTCGTCGTCCTGGCGCTGTGATCGTTTCAGTGATCCAACTTCACTTCTAGAGCTTTTTTATAAGTGGAACTGCTTTTAAGCGAAGATTATAGATTCAAAAAAAGAGAGAGCTTAAGGCTCTCTCTTTTTGTTTGTGCCATATCAAATCGACATCTCTAGCGTTGGTAACAACATCACGAAAAGCATTTTGCTGACTTAATGTGTATGTCGCTATTTAGTACGTGTGTAACTACTTAATGCGTGTTTTGCTAATTAATACGCGGTTAGTTAGTTTAGACGCAGTAAGCTACTTAATACGCGTGTAGCCGTACTCTTCGATAAGATCTTGCCCTTGCTTTGACTTCACGAACTTGATGAAATCTTTGCTCTCGTCAGAAACTGATTCAGTTTTGTGTAGCAACAAGAATGGGCGAGCCAATTCATAGCTGTGGTTAGCAATGTTCTTAGATGTTGGCTCTACGCCTTCAAATGTAATTGCCTTCATCGAACGGTCGATCGAACCAACAGAGATAAATCCAATCGCGTGTGGGTTATGGTTAACAATCGTTTTAACCATGCTGTTGCTGTTTACAACCAAGTTATTTGGGTTGATGTCAGAAACCAGACGGTCATTAATGATTTTCGTCAAACCAAGCAAGCTTTCGAAGCTGTAGCGTGAACCAGAAGACGCTTCGCGAGTTACAACTGCGATAGGCTGATCCGCACCACCCACAGCTTTCCAGTTCGTAATTTTGCCTTTGTAGATATCGAATAGCTGCTCACGTGTAACGTTGCGTACAGCGTTTGAGCGGTTAGTTACGACAGCTAGGCCGTCAAAGGCAATTGGAAATACCTTCAACTTCTCGTCCTGTTCGCGGTCGGTTAAATAACGCGAGCTCATACCAATATCAGCGACACCTTTATTAACCATGGTAATACCCGCTGTAGAACCGATGCCCTGAACCGCAATGTAGTTATCAGGGTGAGTCTTGTTGTACTCCTCTGCTAAAACATCCATCACTCGTGATACAGAAGTGGAGCCCGAAATATTGGTTTCTTGTGCTAAAGCAGCTTGAGAAGACAGGGCTAAGGATAAAAGAGAGGCAAGCGCGACTCGTAACATAAACAACTCCTAGTTAATAACATTTGTTGGCTATGATAGGTCGGTTATATGACACTTTTGTGAAATTCTATACGGATACGTTATAGCAGTTAATCTGGTGAGTGAAAGGCAGTGTGGCTGCCAAAATGGCACTGGTTAATAAAATTTAGACGGCTTTACCCTTTTAGAATGTGTTTACTGAAGAAGGATTCGTTTCTGGGAGCAGGGCGGGTATTTTGTTTGCACTTGTTCGCTAAAATGATCGTTGAGTCCTAAGCTAAGTAGAGGAATTCACTACTTAGAAGTTTCTATGAAGTTACAAGGGGTGTTATGTCCGTTATTCATATAGAACTGAATCGTCTTTTAATTGGAGCTGAGAGGCTCTGTACTTCACGAAATCGTAGTTTACCTGTAGAGCTAGGCAAATCCCTTTATGAAGAGTGTGAGGGTGGTGTGCTGTTTTCTCAGGCGCATTATCTACTCGACTCATCTCATAGTGATTATACCAACGAGATCGCCTGCGTTACCTTTGATGAGTCGTTATCTTGCTGGGTGGTGATGGTGCCACTTGAAGATAATGCGGAAACCGACTCTGTAAATTGGGGACCTTACCCTTACCTTCCTCAATCCAAGGTTCTTGATGCTATTTTGGCTGAAATAGAAAAAGACCCTAAATCCTACTTCTGGTCGTGACCATTTTACTTAGGTGTTCGCTGGTGGTTTGATACCAAAAACGAACGACCTTCGTAAACTCCCACCAACACATTTCAGATTTATACTTTTATCTGAATGTGCATGTGCATGTGCACTCGTACTTTCTAAGACTGTTCAACCAATAAGACAGTACAGCCAATAAGATTGTGCAACTAATAAGACTGTGCAACCAAAGAGCGGAAGTCTTTTGGAGTCTTGCCATGATAGGTTTTAAAGGCTGTACTGAAGTGTGCCGCGCTTTTAAATCCAGATTCATAAGCGATTTGAGTAATAGATTTATTCGATGTTCTGAGCTGTGTCGCTGCGTGGGCGATTCGCTTTATCTTTAATAGATTTGAAAAGGAAAGGTCTTCAGCCGATAAACGGCGTTTAAGTGTGGCTGGTGACATCCCCATATAGCTGGCTAGGGTATCGAGTGAGATATTATTCTCAATGTTCTGTTCAATGTAATGAATGACCTTTTGCGTCACGGTTAACCTTGACGCTCGGGCAATAATAACTAACAGAGCAGGGTGCTGCTCGACCATTAGAGAGAGCAAACCTAAACCTAATTGAGTGAGTGCGTAGTCATTCTGAGTCGATGAATGAACGAGCGACATGATGAGCTCTTTCAATTGGCATATTTCGGTATCAGTTTTATTAAACTTAATGTATTTATCTGGGACTCGTGTGGGTTCTAAGTCACTGAACTGATTAATGAATTTCTGAAAAATAGCCAAATCAAAATCTACACAGGTTGCACTGAATTCGCCATTCTCAGTGTCAACGGTGATGTCTTTAATCTGACCAGAATTGTAAAGAGTAAAATCTCCGGCTTGCAATGAGGCTTCAGTCCCATCAGGTAGCACGAAAGAAATACTGCCTTTAGAAACGATGAAAATACCGTTTTTAGAGGCGGGGTAACGTTCCCGTTTCCTGGGAATGAAGTTTCTGAATTGAGTAACTGTGATTGATGACATAGTGCGCTTCTTTGACGTTGTAAACTGATTGCTTATTGATTATTTTTTTAAGTATTGTTTAAGCATGAGACATTTACAAAAAAGGCGCTAATTATTAGCGCCTTTAGAAGTGAACCTTTGAAGCTTTTGACCTTGAAAGCTCTAACCTTGAAAGCCTTAACCTTGCAAGCTTTGACCTTGAAAGCCGTAACCTTTAAAGCTCTTAAGCTTCGGTTTCGTTTGTCGTTTCAGGCTCGCTAGGCAAGTCCGCAAATACTTGAGTAGGTTTTGCTACTAAGTTACGGTTTTCCTGATTAACTTCGAAGAGAACTACTTCTAAAACGTCTCCCAGTTTGTATACCATTTCTTTATCGATAGATACAGTACCCATATCACCGTTGCACTCTATTCTCTCTTTATTATCAATAATGAGAGAACCAGGGATAAATGCAGCTGCACCATTCTCAAGCAGACGCACACGCATACCAGCACGGTTAATGTCGAAGATCTCTGCTTGGAAGCGAGTCTCTTCTACAGGAGCGTTTGCTAGAGTACGAGCGTACAACCAATCGCCAACATTGCGCTCAGCCATACCGTGGTGACGGCGGTGCAGGGCAAGTTCATCACCAATAGTTTCGTCTGGTGTTTGAATTGGCGCTTTACCTAGGATGTGAGCCTTAAGCATACGGTGGTTAATCATGTCGCCGTATTTACGAATTGGAGAAGTCCACGTCGCGTAAATGTCTAAACCCATCGCGTAGTGTGGCGCAGGTTCATTGCTGATCTCGCTGTACGCTTGGAATTTACGAATACGGTTGTCGTAGTAGCTGTTGTCTAGAGAGCCTAACCAACGACGCAGAGTAGCAAAACCTTCCAGAGAAACGATCTGCTCTTCTGTAAATGGTGTTTCGGCTTCTGGATTAACCAGTTCTAGAACGTCTGCTACTTTCTCTGCTTTAAATCCAGAGTGACAGTTAAAGACACCTTGGTTAAAGCTTTCTTTTAATACTCGACCTGCACAGATGTTCGCGCTGATCATAGATTCTTCAACCAACTTGTTTGCAGTGCGACGCATGTCTGCGTGGATAGCGACAACATCGTTATCTTCGCTAAGTTCAAAGCGGTAGTCAGGGCGGTCGGGGAATACAACAGCGTTTGTTGAGCGCCATGCTGAACGTGCTTGTGCAAATTGGTGAAGGTCAGAAACAATCGCAGCGATCTCTTCTGATGGTTGCCATTTGTCTGATGCACCGGTTTCTAGCCAGTCAGATACGTGGTCGTAAGCAAGACGAGCATGAGATTTGATGTTCGCAGCGAAGAAGTTAATGTCATCGCCGATAACACCCTCTTTAGATACTGTTACTGTGCAGCAAAGTGCCGGGCGAACTTCGTTCTCTATTAGTGAACATAAGTTGTCAGCTAGATCACGAGGTAACATAGGAATGTTACGGCCAGGTAGGTAAATAGTGAAACCGCGCTCACGAGCCACTTTATCCATCGCATCATCTGGAGAGATGTAAGCGGTAGGATCAGCAATCGCAATAGTTAGCTCAAAATCACCGTTCTCTTTCTTCTTAGCGTAAAGCGCATCGTCCATATCTTTTGTGCTTTCGCCATCGATAGTCACAAAAGGGACGTGAGTCATGTCGATACGTTCAAGATCAGCGTCGTCTTTGATCTGCCAGTCGTCGATGCCTTCAGGTTCGCTGTTTGGTAGGTCGTTTTGTGCAAGCGTTACCCACCAAGGTGCGATCTTGTCGTCAGCATCTGTGATTTTTTCAGAGATTTGAGCCAAGAATCCGTTGTCACCTTTTAACGGGTGTTGAATGATATGAGCAACAACCCAGTCGCCTTCTTTTAGCGTTTCAGGGTTTAGCCCCTTTTTTGCTTTCGCTTTAAGTTGCAGCTTTTTCAGTTGTGGGTGATCTGGAACAACGTTCAAACGACCTTTAAACAACTTCACTCGTGCAATAAAACGAGTAAGGCCTTGTTCAATCAATTCCTCAGGCTCTGCTACTTCGCGATCTTTCTCGGTGCGAATGATGGCAATTACCTTGTCACCGTGTACACATTTCTTCATGTATGGAGGTGGAATGAAGAAGCTGGTCTTGTTATCGACTTCGAGAAAACCAAACCCTTTTTCAGTGGCTTTGATTGTACCTTCCTTTTTAGGGAGGGTTTCTTGGATTTGCTGTTTGAGTTGAGCGAGTAGAGGATTATCTTGAAACATTTTGACTTTTATCTATCGAGGACAATTGAGCACACTATAATCATTGCGAGGCTTGATTACTACTTAAAGGCGAAGTGAGCGTTAATTAATTGCCCTCTTATTTAACTAGGTCAATTTGCTAGGAGATGGGTGCTGTGACGAGATATTCATCAAGTTTTGACGATATGATAACCAGTATTGATGTAAAAGCGAAAAATATGTGATGTATTTCAATTTTTTCTGGATTTTTTTATGCATTTAGGGAATAATCCGCCTCCCTTAGACGTCCCTAATGGCTTGAAGTGTTTTATTACTGCTTCGTAACTCTGAATGGAATCAGTATCTGATTGGATCAGTATTGGAATTGATAGAGCTCCCGGGACCTTTTGTTTACTTATATATAGTGGGATCCCAATGTCCGAATCTGTAATTCAATTTAATGAATTAGCCCTTAACGATAACATTCTTTCAGCTCTTGATAGCATGGGTTTCGTTTCTCCGACTCCAATCCAAGCAGCAGCTATTCCTCTTCTTCTTGAAGGCCGTGACGCACTAGGTAAAGCACAGACTGGTACTGGTAAAACAGCAGCATTCTCTCTGCCTTTGCTTAACAAAATCAACCTGAACCAACACAAACCACAAGCAATCATCATGGCTCCTACTCGTGAGCTAGCGATTCAAGTTGCTGCGGAAATCAAAAACTTAGGTCGTGACATCAACGGTCTTAAAGTTCTTGAAATCTACGGTGGTGCTTCAATTGTTGACCAAATGCGTGCTCTAAGCCGCGGTGCTCACATTGTTGTTGGTACTCCAGGTCGTGTTAAAGACTTACTAACTCGTGACCGTCTACACCTAGATGAAGCACATACATTTGTTCTTGATGAAGCAGATGAAATGCTAAAAATGGGTTTCGTAGATGACGTTACTTGGATTCTTGAGCAAGCTCCAGAAACTGCACAACGCGTACTTTTCTCTGCAACTATGCCTCCAATGGTTAAGACTATTGTTGACCGTTACCTACGTAACCCTGCACGAGTTGACGTTGCTGGTACTAACCACACAGTTGACAAAGTAGCGCAGAATTACTGGGTTGTTAAAGGCGTAGAAAAAGACGAAGCAATGTCTCGTCTTCTAGAAACTGAAGAAACTGACGCGTCAATCGTATTCGTACGTACTCGTCAAGACACTGAGCGTCTAGCTGATTGGCTATCTGCACGTGGCTTCAAAGCTGCTGCATTGCACGGTGATATTCCTCAGTCTCTACGTGAGCGCACTGTTGATCACATCAAACAAGGTGTTATCGATATCCTAGTTGCAACTGACGTTGTAGCACGTGGTCTTGATGTTCCACGTATCACTCACGTATTTAACTACGACATCCCATTCGATGTTGAATCTTACATCCACCGTATTGGCCGTACTGGCCGTGCTGGACGTAAAGGTAAAGCGATCCTACTAGTTCGTACTAACCAAATCCGTATGCTTCGCACAATCGAGCGTGTAACTAAGTCTCAAATGGAAGAAATCCAACTTCCACAACGTGACGAAGTTGCTGCTGCACGTGTTGCTAAGCTTGGTGCTGAGCTTGAAACTGAGAAAGAGAGCAAAGCTCTAGAAAACTTCGCAGGTTTAATCTCTACACTACAAGAGTCTCTAGAAGTTGATGCTGCTACTCTAGCTGCAATGCTTCTTAAGCGTCAGCAAGGTAAGAGCCCACTATTCTACGTTGGCGAAGACCCAATGATCGCTGCTATTGAGCGTGATAAGAACCGTCGCAAAGAGCGTCGTGAAGATCGTGACAATGGCCGTGACGGTGGTGGTCGTAACTTCAATACTCAAGATTGGGATACGTACCAACTACAAGTTGGCCGTGAGCAAGGCGTTCAGGTTAAAGACATCGTTGGCGCACTAGCAAACGAACTAGGCCTAACTAAAGGTTCTATCGGTGCTATCAAGCTAGACCAAGGTTCTACTTACGTTCAACTGCCAAAAGCAATGAACTCTGAAACTGCTGGTAAGCTAAGCAAACTTCGCATTCGTCAAAAAGAAGCTGGCGCTGTAGTTGTTGATTTCAACGACTTCCGTGAGCCTCGTCGTGGCGGCGGCGGTCGTGATGGCAACCGTGGCGGTCGTGATGGCGGTCGTGGCGGTCGTGATGGCGGCGGCTACCGTGGTAACCGTGAAGGCGGTAATCGCGAAGGTGGTAACCGTGAAGGTGGCAATGGCGGTCGTGGTGGCTACCGTGGCAACCGTGACGGCGCACGTGATGGTAACTCTGCAGGTGGTCGTGATGGCGAACGTCGTTTTGACCGTAACCGTGGTGGTGATCACCGTGGTAACCACCGTGGCGAACGTGGCCATGGCAACGCAGCAGCTGGCAATGGCGGCAACCGCGGTCGTCGTCCAGAGCGCAGCGAAGGTTAATCAACCTTTAGTTTAAGTTGAAATTTACAAGCCAAGTGCTTATAGACGAATAGCTTAAACAGTGAAATTAGAAGCCGAGTATTATGCTCGGCTTTTTTGTGCCTGCTATTTTATTCTTTACGCCTGTAGCACGTCCTAAGCCCTGATTAAGATAGTGCCTCGCATCATAAGGCTGCCACAGTGACATGTGCGTAAAGCGCCGTTTAGCGTGTCTAGTCTAGAGGTATGGGAGTCGAGCGATGTCTAGCAAAAGAAATGCACAGCTATAATGAAAAATGAAAATGGATTTTGAAGTAAGATCTATTCAACCTTTCGATCCAAATAAGTGATCTCTTTATAGTGCTGAGGCGAAGTTAAACGCCTTAAAGTCTATTAGCGGGTATTGGCAACCAACAGCTCTATATTTAAGTGTCGTGCTGTATTTTTTAAGTCGCAGCGTAGAACGCTAGCTGGTTTATTGGCTGTATGGGCTTAATTCTTGAATTGGACTCTTGGATAAGATTTCAATCCAAGATGACTTTGCTCTTAATGTGGTTTGTATGAACCTATCAGTTTCATAACTGCATTTACTTCATCTAATTCAACTATTTTTTAATTTTCCTTCTCGAAAGAAATGAATTGATGACTAAGATCAACTTAATTGTGTTCATTTGGTGGTTTTTGCAAAACAAAAGTTGAAAGGTTCAAAAATTATTGAATAATAGACTTAACTAAAATTGAAGCGCAAACTTCACTAAATTCGTACTGAAACAGGATCCATATCCAATGTCTAATTCGTTTGTTCTGGTTATTAACTCGGGTAGTTCTTCCCTTAAATTTGCTGTCATCGATTCTGTTTCTGGTGACGCAGTATTAAGTGGCTTAGGGGAGTGTTTTGGTCTTGAAGATGCTCGCATGAGCTGGAAGCATCAAGGTCAGAAAACAGAAATTGCTATTCAAGGCGAGGGTAACCACCACAAAATTGCCATTGGCAAATTGGTTGGCCTGATGGAAGACTTAGGCTTCACAGCTGATATCGTGGCGATCGGTCACCGTATCGTTCACGGCGGTGAGAAGTTCACTCAAACCGTTCGTATTACTGAAGAAGTAACGAGTGAGATTGAAAGCCTATCTGACTTAGCTCCACTTCATAACCCAGCAGGTGCTATCGGTATCCGTGCTGCAATTGAAGCTTTCCCTTCTCTACCTCAGTTCGCCGTGTTTGATACTGCTTTCCACCAAACGATGCCACAACGTGCATTTACAGGTGCAATCGCAAAAGAGCTATACACAGACTTCGGCGTTCGTCGTTACGGCTTCCACGGTACGAGCCACTACTTCGTTAGCCGTGAAGCTGCGAAAATGGTCAACAAGCCAGTAGAAGAATCGAGCTTCATCTCTGTTCACCTAGGTAACGGCGCATCTGTATGTGCTATCAAAGACGGTAACAGTGTTGATACTTCAATGGGCTTCACACCGCTTTCTGGCCTTATGATGGGCACACGTTGTGGTGACTTAGACCCTGGTATTATCGAATACCTACTTAAGAAAGGTTGGTCACAAGAGCAAGTATTTAACTCTCTAAACAAAGAGTCTGGCTTCCTTGGCGTGTCTGGTCTTACGAGCGATGCTCGTGGCATCTTAGAAGCAATGGAAGAGGGCCATGAAGGCGCTAAGCTTGCGTTTGAGGTGTTTACTTACCGCGTAGCTAAATACGTCGCTTCTTACCTTGCAACGCTAGACTCTTTAGACGGCATCATCTTCACTGGCGGTATCGGTGAGAACTCTCTACCAATTCGTCGTGAAATCCTAAACAACCTTAAGATTCTTGGTTTTGTTGAAGATGTAGCAGGCAATGAAGCCGCTCGTTTTGGCGCTGAAGGCATCATCGCTAAATCAGAAATGCTAGACGCTGTAGCAATGGTTATTCCAACCAATGAAGAATTCGTTATTGCTCAACAGTCGGTAGAGCTTCTGTAATCGAAGCAACTGCTTAAGAAACAATTGAAAAGCGAGCCTAAGTGGCTCGCTTTTTTGTGTTTAGTAAAGATGCATTTGAACGCTTTAACAGAGGGAATAGCCCATATGGTCAAACGCTTTTAGAACAGAGTTTCAATTACAACTCACTTGGTACTCTGGAAGAGTTAAGGTTATTTAACCTCTGAGCGGTAGTTTGGATCTGTCCAGCATCGAGGTAACTCTTCACCTGACATAAACACCAGTTCGGACTTTTTAAACATCTCAGGGTCTTGCTGTTCTTCGCCAGCTTGAAACCGACCTTCGATACTGTCCTGAAATAAGTTGGTTAATTTGGTCATTTCAGTAACATCTACGAGGTCACCGCTTTTTTTCTCTTTTAGAAACATCTTATTTACCCTCAATCTAATCGTTCACCCCTAATTATAATTGTTATTTTGAAAATGAGAGTCTTTTCAATTCCGCCACTCCTTGACTAAGCAGACCTCAGAGCTACGCTTATGATCATCGACAGATCAATCGATCAACAAACTCATCCTCAATAAATAAATGGAGTCGCGATGTCATCTGCCCACATTGCAAACAATCTCAGTGAACTCATCGGCGATACCGATCTTGTTAGAATCAATAGTCTTTCAGAGATATCAGGTTGTGAGATTCTTATTAAGTGCGAACACCAGAACCCGGGTGGTTCGATTAAAGATAGAGCGGCACTTCAGTTGGTTATGGATGCAGTAGAAGCCGGTAAGCTTAAGCCGGGAATGACAATCGTTGAAGGTACCGCAGGAAATACGGGGATCGGCCTTGCTCTAGTCGCTAAATCCCTTGGTTACAAAATGTTGGTGGTGATGCCAAAAGGGCAGGCACAAGAGAAAGAGCGCATGATCTCGCTTTATAATGCTGAACTGTTATTGGTCGACCCTTGTCCTTTTGCAAACCCTGAACATTTTTACCACACGGCTAAGCGGATTGGTGTCGAAAATGAGAATTATTGGTGGGCAGATCAGTTTGAAAATCTCAGTAATTATCGAGCGCACTATTTAAATACTGGACCGGAAATTTGGCAGCAAACCCAAGGGAAAATTGATGCTCTAGTTTCAGTGGTGGGGACTGGAGGAACCATTGCCGGAAACTCACACTATCTATCTGAGCAGCAACCCAACCTCGAAACTTGGTTAGTTGACCCAAATGGGTCCGGCATTTATTCGTTTCTACGTAATGGACACTATCAATCAACGGGAAGTTCGTTCACGGAAGGCATAGGGATCATGCGAACGGTTGAAAATTTCAGGCAAGCAAAAATCAATCGTGCCATCACGCTGCCCGATCAGGATTTGGTGACGATATCCCGCCTTGTTGCGGAGCATGACGGTATTCTTCTAGGAAGCAGTTCGTCATTGAACGTAGCAGGTGCGCTATACGCTGCGGCTAGAATGGGGAAAGGGAAAACCATCGTTACATTTAGCTGTGACCTTGCTGAGCGCTCGTATTCGAAGCTGCACAACGAAGCATTTCTGAAAGAAAAAGAGATACAGCTTAATAAAGAAAACCTTTCTCAACTATGGGCACGTTACCAAGCAGAAGATGGCAGCATGGTCGTCAACGTATAGTCGTTCTCAGTGAATACTAGCCAGTGGGATGCCTGCTCTTTCGTTAGCGATGGACATCCGTTAGCGCTAAACATCCGGTTATAGCCGTTATCACCAACCCCGGCACTATTGCTTGTTATTAGGGTAGTGAATCACATTATGAAATACGGCATTTCCTTCACCGATATTTTTGTAGCCATGGTTCTGGTTAGCATTAAAGCGAACGGCTTGCCCTGCTCGTAACGTATGCCACTCACCATCAAACATCACGGCCATCTCTCCTGAAATACATAAGATGTGCTCAGTGACGCCTGCGTTATGTGGGGCGGATTTATGTTGGTAATCGGGGGCTAGGGTGAGTTCGAATATTTCAAACCCTAGTGCTTCCTCAAAAGGAAACAACAAACTGACGAAAAAACCAATGTTGTATTCCTCATGCCTTAGTTCGCTTGCATCTCTGAATAAACTCGTCAGTTCACTGTTTGGGCTAGCCGCGATAAAGCTCGAAAGTGACACCTCGAACCCAGAAGCTATCTGCCAGAGCTTAGCGACTGTCGGGCTTGATTCTCCACGTTCAATTTGTCCTAACATTGCTTTACTCACGCCTGTTGCTTTCGCTGTTTTGTCTAAGCTCCAGCCTTTTTCTTGGCGAAGGCGTTTCAAGTTAACGCCGACTTTAATTTCTGTTTGCATATTTTCTCTACAAGTTTTTCAAAAATTAGTTGTGCGTTATAGCGCACGAGTGCTAAGTTCAGTCTATGGACGTTATAACGCACGAAGGAATAAATTAACATGACTAAGCTAAATAACGCACGAAGGAATAAATTAACATGACTAAGCTAAAATTTTCTCACGTCAGTACCGGCTTTATCGCTGTTTTCATTGGTTATGCGAGCGCCACGGCGATCATTTTCCAAGCGGCAATGAGTGCTGGAGCAACCGAAGAACAAGTGGCGTCATGGTTTTGGGCGTTGGGAATTGGCATGGGCGTAACCACGATACTGCTCTCGTTTCACTACAAGAAGCCTGTGGTTACAGCGTGGTCGACGCCTGGAGCTGCGTTGTTAATCACGTCTCTTGAAGGGCTGACAATGAATCAGGCCGTGGCCGTGTTTTTGTTCAGTTCGATGTTGATCACGTTAGTTGGATTAGCGGGGATATTTGAGAAAGTCCTAAAACAGATTCCAACATCGATTGCCTCTGCGATGCTCGCGGGGATTCTATTGCAATTCGGCTTGGGTTTATTCACGTCGTTAATGGAAGAGGTACAAGTCGTAGCGGTCATGCTCGCCGTATTTATTCTGGCGAAAGCGCGTTTAGGAAATTTACTGATCCCAAGCATTTTCATCATCGCATTGGTCATGTGTGTGGGGTTTGGCAAACTCGATGTCAGTCAGGTGACTATGGGATTAACGACCCCAGTGTTCATTTCGCCCGATTTTGAATTCTTTTCGTTGTTCAGTGTCGGTATCCCATTGTTTATAGTGACGATGGCTTCACAGAACTTACCGGGATTTTCGGTTCTAAAAGCGAACGGATACCAAGTCGATTCATCGAAGATCATTACCACTACCGGGGTGACAGGTTTGATCTTCGCACCGTTTGGTGGTTTTGCGTATAACCTTGCAGCGATTACGGGCGCTATTTGCATGGGCCCTAATGCGGATGGCAATCCAAAGACACGTTACATGGCGGGGATCTGTATGGGCGGGTTTTACTTGTTAGCTGGCGTGATGGGGATGTCATTTGTGTCGCTGTTTAGCGCTGTGCCCACCGAGATTGTCCTTGCGGTTGCTGGCTTAGCGGTGATGCCGACTTTGATGAATTGCCTTGCGGTATCAATGGCAGACAGTCACTACCGAGAACCCGCACTGCTTACTTTCTTATTGACTGCTTCTGGTACTAATTTACTGGGAATCGGCAGTGCATTTTGGGGTCTGTGTATTGGGTTGTTTTGTTGCTGGTTACACAATTACAAAGCTAAGTCGCGTGGAGCAAACAAGACTTCGCAAACTTCGTCGTAATGAGATAATGTCCCTAGTGAGCGAGGCCTTAAATTTATCAGTAGTCATCATGGTGCTCTGTACTTGGTACAAATATTCAGTTCGAACCAGCCTTAGGTTGTGATTGAGATAGTATTTTGCTACAAAACGCGCATAATCTCGCTATACAACATTTAAAGAAGAAATTACTTATGACTACCTTTCAATACTATTTTCATCAACTGCCTTGCTTCGACTGTAAAAAAACGACGGTAAGTACTGATCTTGGTTGGTTAACGCTTGCGATGAAAGAAGATGTGATAGCTCAACTGACAGCAACGCTTGCGCAAGGTGAGATTACACCTGATCTTTCAGCAAACGTGGTATGTACTAAAGAGGAAGCTCGTGAGTACCTATTGCTTAACTTCTTCGGTTATTCAGAAGAAGAGCTAGCAAGCGAAATTGAAGCGGATGATGAGAAAGAAGTCGCGGATGAAATCGCAGAGCTACTGGAAGAAGGCGAAGACACCATCACCTTCGAACATGAAATTGCTCTTCAGTGCTGTGCAGGTTGTGACGTTGTTGAAGACGAGTCAAACTAAACTCTTGTATTAAGGTTATTAAACCAAGTACTTGTAATAAAGTCAGTATGTTCATCATACCCATATGATGTTCAAATGATTAAAGGCGTTAGCGAATTGAAGTTCGCTAACGCCTTTTTTGTATCTCTACTTCTTATCTCTAAGCTGCATTAGATCCTATGATATTTTGCTTTCTATAATGCCTTTTTCGCTCAGTTGCGAAAGGATCTCTGCGGTCTTCTCTCTGAATAAATCTCTCAGTAGACGCACAGTAGGGGTGATGGATTGACGACTTGGGCATACTAACCACAACTCTGTAGGTGTTGGTTTAAATTCAGGAATGACTTTAACCACTTCGCCTGAAAGCAGATGAGGAGACATGTCTAGACAAGATTTTATTGCCACTCCTTTACCCGCGATACACCAACGTCTTACAAGATCAGCGTCGTTCGAGGCGCGGTTCCCTTTTAGTTTCACTTTATGATCTTGAGTGCCATCGTTGAATATCCACTCGTCTTGCAATATGTCATGAAGTTGGTAGAGCAAACCATTGTGTTGAGTTAAGTCACTCGGGCGTTTTGGTGTTCCCATTTCAGCCAAGTATTCAGGGGCCGCACACAATATTCTGGGTACATCGCAGATTTTAAAGCCATACATGTTGGCATCAGTCGGGGAGCCATAACGCAACGCCATATCAACAGAATCACGGTAAAAATCGATATTGCTATTGCTGATGCTAGTACGTAGTGCGGCGTTAGGGTATTCCAGTAAAAATTCATCAAGCCAAGGTGTGATTAAGTTTCGCCCTAGATCCGATGAAAGCGCGATACGAATTTCACCGTCAACAATACCGAGCTCCTCGCGCATGTTAAGCTTCGCTTGATCCAACATTTTCAACGCTTGTTCACATTCAGGCAGATAACGCTCACCCGCGGTAGACAACCTAAGGTGGCGCGTGGTCCTGACAAACAATTCAGCGCCTAACGCGGCCTCAACACGTTTCACGGCAGCGCTTGCGGTGGCAGTGCGCATATCAAGGTTGGTGGCTGCAGCGGTGATACTGCGAAACTCCGCCACTTTCAAAATGACCTGTAAGTCTTCAAGAAGCATGTTATCTACCTGTATTGAATTATGTTCTAAACATGGGGTTGGGATATTTCCCGATCACACTCTGCAAATGGGTTATCTCTACTTATCGCTTCTAAGTTAGCTTCAAACACTTAATTGTCAAAATTAATTTGATAATAATTCAAATGTGAAGCTGTTTTTCATTAGTAATTTTCTCACTATCATTTCCCCTATCGACAACGTAGCGCAGTACACAACGTATGGACGAAGCCTACGATCTAGGGGGATAAGATGACTAAGATAATCACAATGGGTGTAACGGATTTGTCGTTCCACCGTACGACCGCTTCATTGGTTGCCAATGTATTGAAAACCATGGGTTTTGAGGTAGAGCGTATATTCTCTCCACATCAAGAGAACTTTGAAAAGCTCAAAACAGGCCAAGTGGATATGCTTTCTTCTGCGTGGCTGCCATCAAGTCACGGTATCTACAAAGCGGGCGTTGAGGAAGTTGAGCCGCTTATCGAGCTTGGGCTTCATTATGAACCTTATGCCTTGTGGGGCGTACCAGACTATGTGCCTGAAGAGGTGGTTTGTGAAGTCTCTGATTTATTAAAAGCCGAAGTGATCGAGAAAATGAACTCGACCATCCAGGGTATCAACCCCGGTGCTGGTATCACACGCTTCTCTATCCAGATGATGAAAGACTATGGCCTGAGCGATGCTGGTTACCAGTTCTTTCCTGGCAGTGAAGACGATTGTTTCAGTGCCTTTGAAAGTGCGGTCGCAAACAAAGAGTGGGTGGTAGTGCCACTGTGGAAACCTCAGTTTTTGCACCATCGTTACGATATTCGAGAACTTAAAGAGCCTAAAGGCTTACTCGGAATCGTTGACAGAGCGGTACTGCTTTTAAGAGATGACAAGAAGCACTTGTTTAACGAAGAGCAGATTCAGAAGTTGGATTCCCTACGCTTCTCGAATGACATTATCGCCGAGCTGGATTACAAAGTTTGCCGTGAAGGTAAACCACAAGATCAAGTCACACATGATTGGTTGATTGAGAAAGGCCTGATTTAACCTCAATGTCGTTGGCAAGACCATTAGATTGTCGTGTTGCGCAGCAGCGGTAATACGATTGTCAAAAAATATTTGATAACCATTCAAAAGCTAGACTGTTTATCTAGAGTGAGAGTTCTCTAAGATTAACTCATCAAATTTAAGGAGAAAGCACCATGTCATTACCATCAAAAATGAAAGCTATCGGATTTACTCAATCACTTGCGATTACAGAGCAAGACAGTTTATTTGAGTTTGAAACGAGTCTGCCAGAACTAAAAAATAATGACTTGCTGGTAAAAGTGAGCGCGACTTCTATTAACCCTGCTGACGCAAAAATTCGTATTCGTAGTGCCAAGGATAAAACACTCGAACAACCTAAAGTGTTGGGTTATGACGCAGTCGGTGAAGTTGTTGGCAAAGGTGCTGACGTTGAAGGCTTCGAAGTCGGTGACCGTGTGTACTATGCGGGTGACGTAACACGTATGGGGGCTAACGCAGAATTCCAAGCTGTGGACTACCGTATTACCACTAAAGCGCCGAAGAGTCTTTCAGATGAAGCTGTAGCCGTTATGCCACTAGCAACACTTACCGCTTGGGAAGCATTGTTCGACCGCTTGCGTGTTCGCCCTGAAGAGAAAAAATCTATCCTGATCATTGGTGGAGCAGGCGGTGTAGGTTCACTTACGATTCAACTGGCTAAGCAACTGACCAACCTAAATGTTATCGCAACAGCTTCAAGACCTGAAACTGAACAGTGGGTAAGAGATATGGGGGCGGACTATGTGGTGAACCACCGTAACCTTGTCGAGTCTGTGCGAGAGCAAGGCATTCAACATGTCGACTACATCTTCAATGTTGCTGATACAAAAGGGCACTGGGATGCGATGGTTGAGCTGATTGCACCACAAGGCCTGATCAGTTCGATTGTAGAGTTCGATGGCGGGATTGACTTATCAGCGCTGCAAGGCAAATCAGCAGGCTTTATTTGGGAACTGATGTTTACACGTTCACTGTTCAACACCGACGATATCCAGAAGCAGCAAGACATCCTATTCCAAGCCGCGAATCTGATTGATGCGGGTCGTATTAAATCGACGCTGACCACGACCTTAAATGGCTTTAGTGTGGATACAATTAAAGATGCACACCAACGTATTGAAAGCAGTGCTTCTATTGGTAAAACAGCCATCAAATACTAATCGTTGACGGTTTAAATAGAAGAAGCCCTTGATATCTTGTTGTTAGTCAAAAAGGTATCAAGGGCTTTTGTTTGTTTTCGGTTTAGTCAGCTTCTGGTGATGGGATAGGTTGCGATGTTTTGAATTGAAGCTGTATTAGGTCTAGCTCAAAAGGCGAGGGCTGTTTGTCTGCAATCAAAAAGCCAATTTGCTTGATGTCTTGTGCCTTAAGTTCCGGGGCATCGCTCAGTAGCCGACCTCTGAACACCGCTTGAAAATCATTGAAGTGGAAGACCTTGTTTAGCTGCTCTCCCTTTATGGTATCGAAATCGTGTTTGTATTGAACTCGATTACCCTCCTTCCAAGTGGTGAACCTCAGTTGGTAGGTGCGACCATCACCAACGAATATCAGCTCTGCACTATCTATTTCATGGGCAGGTGATTCAATGGAGCGCTTTACAGAACTGAAACCACCATTATTTTCTAGCGAGAGCTCTCCCCTAAATCGACTCATGTTATTAAGATAAATGAGCTCGCCTGTTGAGATGCCGCCCATTACATCGTCGTTAGTCACTGTCCATTTTTGATGCTCACTAGCTTGTGTAAAGTCGATCATGTTTGTCCCTGTTGCATCTGCCTTAAGACTTAACGAATGTAGGCAGAGTAGAAGGAGTAAAGGTGTGATTAACCTAAGTGGTAACCGTGTTTTACATTTGGCTCCGTTCATGAATTTCTCCGCTCTTTCCCCGTAGGCTCAGCGTTGTTTACTCGATAGCGATGAATAACTTATGAAGAAGGTTCAGTTTCAAGCATAGCTAAACAACGCTTGATGAAGTCTTCATAGTTCGATGCTTTGTCGTATTCGATCTTCAATGAACCGTGGAACATTAGGGTCACGGTAACGTCTCGGTAGTTTAACCAACAGGTGTAACCATCGTAATCGTGCCACGCTACCATCTCGCCCAATTGATACTTGCTGTCCAATTGCTTGCCCGAAGAGCGAATGCAATCGAACACTCTGAGAAACTCTAAAATGGTGATTCTGTTGTCCATGTACCACTCCCGCTGCGTAGTCGATGAAAAATGCTAAGTGCTTGTATTCGAATTAACTACGGTTTGGTCCTGCATTGCGATCACAGTGGGGAGTCGAGTGTTCAATCACTTTAGCTGTTTGGCAAAAGGGCTAAGATAAACAGAAGAAAGGCGTTAGTAGACTTGAGTTTACTAACGCCTTTTTATTTAGTGTTTTTTATATTTAGTGTCTTTAGCTGGCTCTATGGAGTTTTAATTCAAACTATCAGTTAGAAATCATAGAGCACACCCGGATGCCTAGAAGTAATGAAACACTGGAGGCTTATGCATTAAGAAGTTTTGATGCGAGATGTTCCAAGCATAAGCGCCTGCTAGAGTGAACACCACATAGTCACCGATATCGACCTGCTCGATATGTTGATTTCGTGCCAGAACATCTTTTGGCGTACAAAGCTGTCCAACCAACGTGGCTGTGGCATGGTTTATCGGATGTGAAATCGTGGGTTGCTGATTACTTTTCACGATTGCAAAAGGGTGGTCATGGCTTTGCGCTGCCGGAGTACGGAAATGATGCGTGCCACCACGGGCAATCACAAAATGCTCGCCAAGATTTTGTTTAATATCCAAGACCTCCATTACGTAATAGCCACAAGGTGCAGAGATGTAGCGGCCACATTCAAAACGCAGCTTCCAATCTTGTAAATGTTCCTTGGAAATCAGGAACTCCAATTTGTCGCAAAACTCCATCCAAGGAAAATGTTGTTTAGGGTTTTGGTAATTGATCCCCATGCCACCACCAAGGTTGATGATCAATTCATCGAGTGAGAACGTTTTTTGCCACTCTTTAACCACTTGGAAATAGCGTTGCATCAAGGCGAGGTGGCGATCAACGTCGAGTTGATGTGACATCAAATGGAAGTGAAAGCCTTTCAGTTTGATTAACGGGAAATCACGTAAATACATCAGCGCGTTGTTTAACTCACTTTCATCTAAACCAAATGGGGTGGGCTTTCCGCCCATGGCTAATTTGCTAAGTGTGATGTCACCAATGTCTATGTTCATACGCAGGAAGATCGAAGCAGGTCGATTCAACTTTTGTGTTAAAGAACCAATGCGTTGTAACTCAGTGAGGCTCTCTACATGAATGGCATCGACATCGAGCTCAATCGCTTGCTCTAGCTCACTGGGCATTTTCCCCGGGCCACCAAAGATCAGTGGTTTGTCGAGTTGTTGTTGGTGGAGGTGTGTAAGCTCACCGCCTGATGCCGCTTCAAAACCATCAACATAAGGGGCTAAAGTGCGCAGTATTGGCGCAGAAGGATTTGCTTTCGCGGCATAAAATAGTTCGACGTTTTTCGGTAATACATGGCGCATCTGCTTAATGTGCAGCTCCAACGCATCGAGGTCATAAAGATAAGCACATAATGGTTGAGTTTGTTGCTTGGCCAATTGCTGTATTTCTTGATGGATAGAGGCAGAAAGTTGAGGAGAATTAAGCATGGTGAACTCCTTTTGAATGAGTTGGCCACGGTGCTGCAACTTGGGTGTAACCGGACTCTTTATCGGCATTTTGCATCAAACGTGTTGTGAAGTTATTTTTGCTTGGGAAATGACCATCGTTAAGCAATGCCATTAGTTCGGGTTGCTGACCATTGATCGACTGCCAGCGGACGATAGCGTCTTTTAAAGTTCCCCATAACGAGCTCTCAAGTGCCGAATTACCCTCAGCGATAAAGAAAATGGCCTCACTGATATTGTTTATGAAGGTGCAATAGCCAATACGGTTCCAACCTTGCTCACGACTGTAGTACACCGATTGACGAGCACGTTCTGAAAGTTGCTGAAGTGTTTCTGATGGCCAAAACTCTTGTAGTAGCTTGGTACCTTCTAAGTCTCGAATCCATACACAGCAAGGCATGCCTTTTTCAAATCCAATCAACGTATTTTGTAAATGAGGTTCAAACGCAACCCCATGTTTGAAGTAGTAGTTAAAGACGCCCGGAATCAAACAATGCAGATAGCGCTCAAACCACAGCGTGGCGATATTTTCATATTGGGATTGTGTTGTTTGCGCTTTTTGTTTGAGTTGAGTGGCGATGCAACTGTTCCCGTCTGTATCGTAAGCAAAGAGGGCACCCGCTAACGTTGGTTGCAAAATATCGGTTTCGCTTAAGGTGAAATTCTCTCTATACAAAATACCAAACGACTCTCGAGCCTTAATAACATCCGCATGTTCTTGTTCAGCCATAGATTCTAGATTCAATGTGGTTGCGTAAGGTTCTGTCATTACTTTGAATACTGGATTACGTAACTGTTCACTCTCCTTGATGGGATGCAGAATCGAGGTTAATTGAACGGCACTATCGAGCTCATACCATGCGTTTTTACGTACGCAGTTAGTTAAACGTACATTGATAGAGAATTTAGCAAACCAATCCATATCTGGGTGGTACAGAGTGCGCACGGATGAAGTGGGTAAGAGTTTTTCACCACCTAATCCAAGCGGGATGATTTTGCCTTGTTCAATGGCCGTTTTGACCACTGGGTTTTGCAAAAGTGTGTAAACTTCCCAAGGGTGACAAGGGTAAAGCATGGTACCTGCTGAATTGTTTTCATCAGGTGCAAGTTGTTCAAGCATGGTCGTTGGTGAGGTTCGGTTATCTGAACTCAAGACGTCGAGCAACGTAGTGTCGACCTTAAACCAATACAGGGGAACCTTAGCGCCAACCTCAGGGGAACACGCGAGCAGATCATCGATACTGACACCTGAACGACTCTTTGGCGTTGGATGAAAAGTATGTCCCCAAAGTAACGATTGCTCTGATGCGATAAACGCGTTGTGATGCTGAGGTGAGTTGTCTGAGTTTAGGAACTGCTCGGTAATCAACAAACTGTTTTCCATTTGCTCGACCAACTCGTGATTGAATGGAATCGTCAGCATTTCTTTTAGGTAACTGAGTAGAAGCGTCAGGGTTTGAGTTGCGTCCAATTTGCACCAAGCTGCACCGGGCATTTTAGCCCAAGGTGTATCACTGAGCTTCACTTTCCCCAGTTTACTGGTGTACTCAACGGGTAAAACCATCAGACCATTTTTCTGAGGTTGATCTTGGTGAGGTAGGTGAATGGCCACGCGTTGGTGAGCGTTGTAGTTTCTTTTCAAAGTTTGAGGAAGAGAGGCCGAACTGTAGCGCCAATTAACCTGCTTCTTTGGTATCGCGTATTCACGTAGGTAACAGTTCACCACGCCCGTGATGGTATTGAGTTGGGCTTTTTCTCGGTTTAGCAGTACTTTTTTACGACTTTGAAGAACTTGGTCTTCAGCGTAATGTTCACTTGGAGATAATTGAGTCTGTAACATGTTGATGTCCAAATTTTGAATGGATGATCAGCGCGATAGCAGTAATGCCACTGACCAACATAGAAAGTATGAAAGGAACCTCAAGCCAGCCCAAGCTTGATATGAAAGACGCGCTCAATCCAGCCGCAACGCCACCCCATTTAGACATGGCATCAAAGCGCGAAAATACTTTGCCGCTTTGTCGTCGATCAATTTGGTTTGCTAACACTTGATGCAAGCCGTGATAACAGCAAACCATGCCAAGCCCGAAAACAATACGAGCAATAATCAATACTTCTTGATAAGAAGTGAGATGCATTGCGGCACTCAGTGAAAGCAAACCAAAGCCTAGCCATAAAGTACGCTGCGCTTGATTGCGTTCAAGCTGATGGCGATCAACCCATTCTGAGAACAGATGAACTTTCCCTGCAAAGAGCAGATAAACACCATGTGGGAGGGCATATAAAAATCCAATCCACGCTTGGCTTGTCACGCCATATTGCTGCACATAAGGCGAGAAATAGGGGAACGTGACGACCATGGCGAAAGCAAAGCTGCACTGCGCGCCAAACACCCAATAAAGAGTATTTAACGATTTGGTTTGGCTGCTTTGAGCTTTATTCGATACCTGATCTTTTACAATCCCCTTCGATTTCGCTAAGTCATCGATGGGTAATGTTAAGGTGATCAATAGCGCGAATAGCGGCAAAGCGGACAGCCACAGATACGCGTTCAGCGGGTTTGTTTCTGATAAGCTCCAGCCAAGCCCTATCGGAGCAATAATTAGCGCCAGACGAGCAGAAAGCTGAGTTTTATTGAGTGACTTACCGAGTGATTTTGCATCCTTGATTTGGCTGGATAAGTAGCTGTTTGAGGCGGCCATGGTGCCACCAAAGGTTCCTTGAACGAGAAGACCAAACACAAACATTGAGAGATTATCGGCTAAGCCACACAGCGCGAAGCCTGCTGCAAGCCCGAGTTGAGCACGTAATAGAGAGCGACGTCTGCCATATTTATCAGCAAACTGCCCCCAAAAGCGCGCCGCAACGGCAGTGCAAAAGGTCGGCAAAATGAACAGTACCCCCGCCCAATCCGAAGTAATGTTTGCATCCAGTGTTGGCAATACCATTGGTAAAAACAGCGGCATGCCTAAGGCTGCAAACGCGGCGATAAAGTGGCTTAAAAGCACACAATAGATGAGTTTGGTCATGATGGGTTAACTCACGCTCTGCTTGATGTCTTCAAGGTAAGCGTGTTGTGCTTCTTCGCTGGTTAGCAATAAAAAGTTCGGTGCCGACAAGCCATAGAACTTATTGATATCGCTTGCGCCAGACGCCTCTTTAGACAATAAGCTACCCGAGCTCAATAGATACTTAGCGTATAGGTTAGGTGATTCAAACAACATCTCGTTTGCAAGCTTGGTGTTGTGTCCTCGTTTGTCCAACTGGCTAAGCTGTTGGGAGAGGCTATTGGCGACCATTTCATACAGATAAGCTGAAGTGGCGATTCCTTTCGTCGCCATTGCTTCCACAATTGCGGCAATGTCTAACTGCAAAGTAATAGTGGTAAACATCTGACCAAGAGCAAGCTCGTTATCTACAGTGATACGTTGATCTAAAAGGTGATCGCATTTTACGGGCGATTGTTGCTCAAACGTTTGGAAACGCTCTGGCCAAATACGCGCTGCATCGTTGTCTTTCATGGCTAAGGTCATCTTGCCTTGCTCATCGAATGCAATGATGGCGTTTTGTTGGTTAGACTCCAAAGCGATACCGTAACGAATCCACAATGTAAGGTGCACTTTGCAAAGCAGATCAACGTAATCTTTAAACCAAGTCAGTGTATCTTGCTGATAATACTGTTCGGCGAGGTGTTCCAAGAACAAGCGTCCATCAGGCATTGGACTGGCAAGGGCGGCCACAGGCACCAGTGCTTTGTCTTGGAAGTAACTTTGCGGGTATTCGCGCACAATGTAAGCAAAGGTTTTATCGTCTCCAACGTGGCCGCCATGTTTCTCATAACAATGGAAAAACGTGCCGTGTAAGTCTTGATCTGTTTGCTCTAAGTGCGTCAACAAACGTTCAAACCAATGCCCATCATAGAGCGTAGATGGTTTGATTAGGCGAATGTTTTTAGTACCCAAAGATCGCATGATCAGCGGCACCTTGATGTGGATCTGTGGTGCTTGATTCACGACCACAGTGCGCACTGACAGGGTAGGAGTCACCTCAAGACACGCAACTGGCGCTTCAATGACACCGTCAGGAATTTCATCAAGACTTCTTAGTGTTAATGGGTGTGCGGGGAATAACTCATGGCTAAGAGCAAAATCGGCGGGCAGACCCACTTGCTCCATCGTTGGCCAACATTCTGGTTGTGGACTGGTCAATGTAACGAGTGACTTCTCGATTGCGAGCCAACGAAGTTCAAAGCTTTGTGCAAATTCTGGCGCGAATTGCTCTAGGTCGTGATCGCTTAAACCGAACTTAGCACGTGCTGTCGGGTAGTAAGGGTGGTCAAGATAGGATGCGATTTGATCGGCACGTAATAGCTTTTTCTCCCAACGTTCTAGTTGAGAAATCGGCTGCAAGAGTGATTCGGATTGCTGACTGAAGGCGCTGTCACACAATCCTTTGTGTTTTTCTGCGCATTTGAGTTCTTGCAAATAACCATCTAATAACGAATGCGAGCTTTCGTGAGCACTTGCTTTCAATAATTCAATCCAATCTTGATAGTACTGCTGGCTTTCAACGACACCATTTCTCTCGATGAACCAACCATCACCTTCCGAGCCATCTGGTTGGCCGTATACCCAACGCTGCATGTAATAGCTGGGAGTAACGGGCAGGTAGAGTGTAAAGTCTAAACCCGTAAAAATAGCCCAAATTTGATTACGAGGATAAGAAGATAACTTGAGTGCACTCGGGAGCTGAGACTCAAATCGGCTTTGAGAAACTAATCCGAACAAATCTTCACGCAAGCAAGTATCGATTAGTCGCTGAGTGAGGTATAACGCGTTTTCATTCATGCTGTTACCTCGCTTGTTGCTGTTAGATTGAAGCGAGAGATTGCCTGTTGTAGCGCGGGTTCTAGTGTTCGACCAGAAGGAGAAACGACCGAAATTCTCGCTAAGTAATCCTTGTTGGAATAGCTTTGTTGGAACGTATCACCAACCTTTTTAAGCACTTGCTGCTGAATGACAATATCGCCCTCTTGGTGAATGAAAGAGGTTGATGACCCTTCAATTAAACCGCTTTGTTTGGCCACTACATAGTGCACAAGGGCACTGCCATCAATACGAAATGTAGGATCAAGCTTGTGACCCAAGTGAAGGCTTAAGATGGTATTGAACCAATTCCCACCACTAAGGTTATCAAGCAAAAACTCTCGTCCATCACCAATACTTCGATAGTTGATTTCGACCAGTACCGGCCCCGAATCTGTGATGATGAATTCGCTATGACAGACACCAAACCCCACCCCGAATTCTTGAAGCTGACGTATACATTCATCACGGTAGTGAACGCTGTTAACACCATTCCAACTCGCAGCGGTTTCGATGAAGTAGGGTGGTGCTGAGAGCTCTACATCAAACCCACCAAGCGCGACCAAATGATCCCCGTCGCCAATGGTTTCGACAGTAATCAATGGGCCTTGCAAAAACGCCTCAACCAAGATGGGAGTAGTAGGGTGCCTTTGCCAAAACGTATCGCAATAGTTATCCAGCTCAGCCGCAGAATCGCAGCGCTGCACGTCTAAACTAGCCACGCCTTCCTTGGGCTTCGCAACGACAGGAAAATCGAAATCTAATACAGGAGCGCTCTCTCGACTTAACAAAACACTTCGAGTATTAGGTAACGATTTTTCGTTGAGAACCTGACGAGTTAAGTATTTGTTTTTCGCCTTAATCGTCACGTTCCAATCTTTAGCGGGTAAACCAAAGAACTGTGCACAGATTGCAGTGGAAGTTTGTAGGTGGTCGCTATTACTGAAAACAGCATGAGGTGCTAGATTTTTCTCGGTGATGATTTCGATGAGTTCAAGAGGGTTGAAGACATCGCATTCTAAAATTTCATCGGGATTAAAGCGTTCATCATCACTGCTCAATTTCAGGTGATTGAGCTTGTGATCTGTGATCAAAACGACGTGAAGACCCATCGCCTTTGCGGTAGGTACGAAGCCGTGAGTGACTGCATCATTCACGACGTGACTTACGATAATAATCGTAGATTTCATGGGGCTTTCCTAATTTTAAAACGTTGTTGTCGCCTGCTCACAACTCGCTTTCAAGTGCTCTCTTTCGGGGTTAAAAGAAAGAGAATTTTTCTATCTTATTGTTTTTATTGATTCTTATGTCATTAGTAGTGTTGCATATTGCAAAGCAAATATAGATCAAAAAATATATATTGCAAATATAAATGATATTTGTTCTTATTCGCAATATTGTTATTTTATAAACTAAAACGGAATTAGAAAATGAACATGAGATTGACCTTGTCCCCTCTTGCTTTGGCAATTGGCGGAGCCTTGGCGGCGGTGGCTGGTGTGTCAACTGCAGTGGCGGAAGAACAAGCCACTGTAGATGAAACAGTGCAAATTATTGGCCATCAATACGAAGGTTATGCAGAGCATATGCCTCAGTCAGGAACCAAAACGGATGTCGAGTGGTTAGATGTGCCACAAGCGGTATCGGTTGTTACAAAGACAGAAATGGAAGACCGTGGCGCGGTACGTTTAGTGGATGCACTTGATGGTGTCGCAGGGGTTAACAATACCCTGGGTGAGGGAAGCCGAGACCAATTTGTGATTCGTGGTTTTGATGCACTCAACGATATCTACCGTGATGGTATGCGTGATGACGGGACTATGCAATCGTACCGAAGCCTAGCGAATGTCGAACGTGTCGAAGTGGTAAAAGGCCCTGCGGGCGCACTTTATGGCCGAGGCTCCGCGGGCGGTATCATTAACTTGGTCACCAAGCGAGCTAACGGTGATAACTTCACCAACGTAAATGGCAGTGTTGGCAGCAACAATTTGTTTGTTGGTCAAGTTGATAGTTCGATGGCGTTTACTGACAAGGTCAGTGGTCGTATCAACGTGGAAAGTCGACAGTCTGATTCCTATGTAGACCATGTCGACTCTAATGATTTCTTTATTGCGCCAACAATTCGAGTGATGCCTTCTGATGGACACATTATTGATCTCGATGTCGAATATGCTCACCAAGAGTTGGTGCCATATCGTGGTGTTCCATCAAAGAATGGTAAGCCTGTCGACGTCTCTGAAAGCACGTTTTACGGTGGCACGAACGATTATCAAGAGTCGGACAGCATTCGTGTTGGCGTTAATTATGAATGGCTTTTGAATAGCGAATGGGCATGGACAAACCGCGCAGCATACAACCATATCGAACTTGAGCAAAAGGGTACACGCCAAGGGACGGTAACTGGGAATGGAGTATCTCAGAGTGTAAATAACCTCGGTTACGACCCTCGTACCACGACGACTCTTCAATCTGAGCTAGTTTGGGAAACGGATTCGAACCAAATGATGATCGGTGCGGATTATAATCAGATCAATATCGACCTAATGCTCGCAAGAGATGAAACCTTACCTCCGAAAGATATCTATAACCCTGTAGCAGGCCCAACGCCTGATCCGGGGTTTAAACCTTCCCGCGACAACACCACAACGACCACTGGCGTTTACATTCAAGATGTTTATACCTTTGGTGATCTTTCAGTGATCGGCAATGTGCGTTACGACTCGATGGAGCTTGAACAGCAAAAAGCGGGCTCAGCAAAAGAGAATCTAGACGATGACAAAGTGAGCTACCGTGGTGGTTTGGTCTACCGTCTCAACAATGATATGTCAGTGTACGCAAGCTTAGCTCGCTCATGGCAATTGCCTTACTCGGGTATTTATATCAATCCTAAATTGGCTGAATTCTTCCATACGGATCTAAAAGAAGTGGGTGCAAAAGCTTACTTACTAGATAACGCCTTGATGCTTAATGCCGCGGTCTTCCAAATTGATCAAGAGCAACCAGAAACGAATATAGACGGAGACGTTGTTAACAAGATCGAAGCTCGCCACCAAGGTATTGAGCTAGAAGCTCGCGGTCAATTTACTGAGCAGTGGGATATTTCTGTGGGTTATAGCTACCTCGATGCAGAAAACAAAGAGACAGGCAAAAAGCCGAACGATGTGTCTGATCACCTGTTTTCGCTTTGGAGCACTTATCAGCTAGACGATAACTGGCGTTTAGGTGGTGGCGTGAAATACGTAGGTGACCGTTACGCGGGTAATGATGAAGCTGTAGCGTTGGGTGACTACACTACGGTTGACTTGATGGCAGCTTACACCACGGGTCGTCACAAAGTTCAAGCGAACGCTTACAACGTGCTTAATGAGGAATACATTCTGGGTGCAACCAACGGCACGTCGGGTACTAATCAGATTGGTTACGGAGCACCAGCCGAATTTATGCTCAGCTATGGCTATCAGTTTTAAAAGTTAATTCAGTTCTAAGAGCGAATTCAGCTCTAGGAGCTAGTTCATTTCAAAGAGCTATTTCAACTCTAAAAACGATTGTTTTGTTCACTACGAATGAGTGAACAGTTGGCCTTATTTTGAGGCCGTTTAGCCCATAGGATCAAAGCGCCGATATAACCGAAAACACGGCCTTTGATCCTAACCTGCCTACTTAGGAGATTTTCATGCCTTACCAGAATTTGGATGGTAAACCCTGTACTCAATCACATCAAACGTTGCGTCTAAGTACCCTTGCAATGGCCATCGCTTCAGTGACTTCCATGAGCGCATTTGCCGCGTCAGATCCACAAACGACGACCATGGAAACGGTTGTCGTGACGGGCAGTTTGATCGGTAATTCAGAGCTTGAGGATGTGAAAGAGTATCCGGGAGCGCGTACCGTTCTAACTAACGAACAAATTAAAAAGACTGGCGCACTTTCGATTGATTCGGCCTTCCAAAGTGTACCGGGCATTAAGGTTCAAGACGAAACGGGTACGGGTGTATTGCCTAACATCTCGGTGCGTGGCTTGAAAGCCAGCCGCAGTGGTCATGCTCAATTTCTAATGGACGGTGTGCCACTGACTCTTGCGCCTTATGGTCATACCGGACAATCAATTTTCCCTGCGACTCTGTCGATGCTTGACCGAATTGATATCGTGCGTGGTGGCGCTGCTGTGCAGTATGGGCCAAACAACGTGGGTGGTGTGATTAACTTGGTGACTAAGCCTATTCCACACGAGTGGCAAACGGAAATAAGTAATCGCTTTACTGTATTCGAGGGTGGCGATACGCCACTTAATGATTTTTACCTGCGCACGGGTGGCTGGTTAACCGATACGCTTGCGCTTCAAGTCGAAGGTAATTTTCTAAAAGGTGAAAGCTTCCGTGAACATTCAGACACCGATGTCAAAAACTTCCAAGCTAAGTTGCAGTGGTTACTGAGTGATACTCAAGAACTACAAGCTTTCGTGCAGCGTTATGATGCCGACACGCAAATGCCGGGCGCTTTATCGCCAGAAGATTACGAGAATGACCGTACCCAATCTAAGCGCCCTTATGATGAGTACCAAGGTAAATCGACACGTTGGAGCTTAAAGTACTTACATGATTTGAATATTGCTGATAGTGCAGAGCTAGAAGTACTGACCTTTGGCCATCGTTCTGAGCGTTTCTTCCAGTGGGGTTACAACAGTACTAAAGGTGTGGAGTGGTCTGATCCGTCGCAGCCATCTACTGATATTCGTACGTCACCACGTGAATTTAAGGTGTATGGGGTAGAGCCGAAACTCGCGATGTATTTTGACGGTAATACCGTGACGCAAAATGTGATTGTGGGTGCGCGCTATGTTAACGAAGACATTGATTACAAGCTCACTCAAACATCAATTTCTAGTGGAGTAACCACAACGCCACGCGATTGGCATTTAGATACTGACGCTTTCGCAGGCTATATCAGCAATGAAATTGGCTTGTTTAATGATGTATTAAAGGTAACACCTGGTATTCGCTATGAATCAATAGATATGGCATTTTACGATCTAGGTAAGGCAGAAAAGACAAATAACAAAGTGACAGAATGGTTGCCTGGTTTAACGGTGGCGTACCATCTAACTGAACAATGGGTAGGTTATACCAATGCTCAGAAATCTTTGCGAGCACCACAAATTGCTTACATCCGTGGTAAAGGTGAAGAGGGCAGTGAACTGGCATGGAGTTATGAGTTGGGTGCTCGCTACAACCAAGATTCAACCAGTTTCAATGTAGCGCTTTACCGAATCGATTTTGAAGATCAGCTTCAATGGCAAAAAGCGACTGAAACTTTCGACAATATTGGTAAAACCCTCCATCAAGGTGTTGAACTCTCTGGTCGTTATATTCCTCAAGCGATGCAAGCTCTGAGTTTAGGCGCTGGCTATAACTACTTAGATGCAACTTTAGAGGAAGAGGGTGCAAACAAAGGTAATCAACTTCCATATACGTCTAAGCATCAATTTAGCTGGGATGCGACTTACGCGTTTAGCAAGGTAGATACGACTTTATCTGGTTACTACTTTAGCGAATCTTATTCTGACAATGCGAATACAAGTGCCGAAGATGCAACGGGCGCGACAGGTAAAGTGCCTGCCTACATGGTCTGGAACTTCAACCTAGGTTCGGATTTGTACAAAGATGAAAACAGTAAGCTGCGCATGAACTTTGCGGTGAACAACCTGTTTGATGAGGACTATTACTTCCGCGGTATTGATACTAGCCCAGTTGGTCGTTATCCAGCACCGGGACGTTCTTACACTTTGGATCTGAATTATCAGTTCTAATACGTAGTCTATTGAAAGTAATAACGAATAAAAGTCGCCAATACTCTTGGCGGCTTTCACGGTTCTAGCGTTTAAGGAAAATTAAATATGGAAAACAGCTCCCGACTCTTGTTTTCGAATCCATTGCAGCTGTCGAACGGACTGCTGTCATTTAATCGGCCGTTTTTATTCAGCAGGATAGCAATAACCTTAGCTTTGCTGATTTTATGCTTGTTCTCATTCTCCAGTTCAGCACAAACCAGGGTCATACAAGACGAGCAGGGTCAGTTTGAGATAGCGACTACCCCGCAACGTATTGTGGTGTTGGAGTTTTCATTTGTAGATGCACTCGCTGCGGTGGGTGTTTCTCCTGTTGGCGTTGCTGATGACAATGATGCTTCGCGAGTGATTCCGGCGGTACGTGAATTGGTTCAACCATGGGAATCGGTTGGCATGCGTTCTCAGCCAAGCCTGGAAGCCATTGCGGTATTAAAGCCTGGCCTGATCATTGCAGATGCAGAGCGTCATCGTACGGTCTATCAAGATCTACAACGCATCGCGCCAACTCTACTGCTTAAAAGCCGTGGTGAGACTTATCAAGAAAATTTGGAGTCTGCGCTCAAGATTGGCATCGCTCTCGACAAGCAATCGTCAATGGAACAACGAATTCAACAACATCAACACGCCATGGCTGAATTTAAAAGTCATTTCTCGCTCAAACAAACTGTCCAATTCGCTGTCGTGTCGGATAAAGGTATGTGGTTACATAGCCCCGCATCTTACGCAGGGGGCGTGCTGACCACATTAGGCATTGCGAGCCCTATTGTGAAACCAACAGAGAAGGCATATTTACCAACCAGCTTTGAGTTGTTGTTGAAAACCAATCCGGATTGGTTGCTCCTTGGCGCTTATTCTCATCCTAATATTGTTGATGATTGGCAGAAAAATCCGTTATTCAATGTACTAACCTCTGCAAAAAGTCAGCAAGTTGTAGAAGTGTCACCAGCACTTTGGTCACTGAATCGAGGCATGTTAGCGGCAGAACAAATGGCGAAAAATCTTGAGCAGATCTTGGACCCATCATGAGTACGATGTTGTTCTCTAAAAGTAAGCGATCCTGGCCAATACTGTCGTGGAGAGTCACGTTATTTACGGCATTCGTGTCGTGTTTGGCACTATCTGGTTACGCGGCCTCTATGACCGGGTGGTCTAATTTCTCTCTAACATTGAGTGACTTAATTCACTACTGGTTTGCGTTTGATGAAAGCAGCATGACGCATCAAATATTGGCGACGCTAAGAGCGCCAAGAGCTTACGCAGGGTTGTTTATTGGTGCGAGTTTGGCTGTCGCTGGGTTATTGATGCAAGGCTTGACGCGTAATCCACTCGCGTCTCCGTCGATTCTTGGTATTAACGCAGGCGCGGCCTGTTTTATGGCGTTATCTGCAATAGGTATACCTGTGGTTAGCGAGCTAAACCCAATCCTTAATGCGGTTCTTGGTGCATTGCTAAGCGGCGGTGTCGTAATGCTTCTAGGCGGTTTTTTCTCCGCACGTTCTCATCCGTTACGTTTGGTTCTCGCGGGGATCGCCATTACGGCGTTATTGCTAGGACTGACACGAGCAGCGCTGATTCTTGCTGACGATATGGCTTATAGCGTCTTGCATTGGCTTACTGGTTCACTGTCTAGTGTGGATGATGGGCAATGGCAACAGCTTTGGCCGCCTCTAGTGATTGGTTTGGTGTTAGCAATGAGTCTTGCTCGCAACCTCAACTTATTGGCACTTGGCGAAGAGGTTGCCGTGGGGCTGGGCAGTAACATCAGGTTTACTCGCCTGATTAGTGGATTGACGATTGTGTTGCTTGCCGGAGCAAGCGTCGCTATCGCAGGGCCAATTGGCTTTGTTGGTTTGTTAGTACCTCATTTAGTTCGACCTATGGTTGGTCACAATTACCATTTACTGATTCCTATTTCCGCATTGGCAGGCGCAGCATTAGTCTCTTGGTCAGATGCATTATCACGAGCGATTGCTTTCCCGACTGAAACACCCGTTGGTGTTATTACTGCTTTGCTCGGGACACCTTGTTTTATTTTGATTGCGACGAGGAGATCTTAATGCACCATCACACTAAGATTGTTTTGTTATCAGGAATTCTCATATTAGTGGCATCTGCGGGTTTGTTTGTCGGCGCAGCGTCACTTTCAATTCCTCAAGTCATCGAACATTTGGTCGCGTTTTCCAGTGACGACTTTGTTATCCATCAGTATCGGTTACCACGTATGTTGCTCGCGATAAGCGTGGGCGCAGGTTTAGGGCTTTCTGGGGTATTAGTGCAAGGCGTGATACGTAATCCGTTAGCATCGCCTGACCTTATGGGTATTAGCGCTGGGGCAGGCCTTGCTGCGACAGCGAGTTTAGTTTGGTTTCCCGATGCGCCAGTCAGTGTGCTTCCTGTGGTGGCGATGTTCGGTGGGGTATTGGCTGCTGGGCTGATTGCGCTATTGGCATGGTGGTCAAGGCCAACACCTGCCAAATTGGCGCTGATTGGTATTGCGGTGAGTGCGTTTCTGGCCAGTTGTATCGACTTCTTGCTGGTTACCAATCCGATCGAGATCAACACGGCCATGGTGTGGCTTACTGGCAGCCTTTGGGGGCGAAACTGGCAGCAAGTTCCCTTTATTTGGAGCGTACTGCTCTTGTTGTTACCCATGGCATTGTGGCTTGCTTGGCGATTAGATGTGATGGGGCTTGGCGAGGAAAGTGCGACCACATTGGGTACTAAGCCAAAACAGATTCAGGCTCTTGCGCTATTGGCCGCGGTTTTGCTTGCCAGTGTTAGCGTTTCTGTTGCTGGAACGATCAGTTTTGTGGGTTTATTAGCACCTCATTTAGCCCGCTTGTTGTTTGGGCATAATCATAAGTTGTTAATCCCAGCTTCTGCACTGGTGGGGGCAATTCTGGTTACCAGCGCTGATGGGTTAGCCAGAGGTCTACAACCACCCATTGAATTGCCAGCAGGCGTTCTCACGTCTGTGATTGGCGCGCCATATTTCATCTTTCTTCTCTATCGTTATCGAGGTTGGTAACCATGCTTAAAACGCAGAATCTTTCCGTCGCGTACGGCAAACAAACGATCATACCGAACCTGTCGGTTTCTATCCCTAAGGGAAAAATTACCGCATTGATAGGACCTAACGGGTGCGGTAAATCTACCTTGTTAAAGACGTTAGTCAGAATTAACAAGCCAGTGGATGGAGAGGTGTTGTTTGAAGACAAACCGCTATCAAGCTATGGCGATAAAGCGCTCGCTCGCTCGTTGTCACTTCTTCCGCAAATCTTGGTCAGTCCTGAGGGGATCACGGTAAGAAAGTTGGTCGAATATGGCCGTTCGCCTTATGTCTCTCATTGGGGAAGGTTAGGGCAGGACGATCAAAGGATTGTTGAGCAAGCAATGCGAGATACAGGTGTGCTTGAGTTTGCTGATAAGCCTGTTGAGTCACTGTCTGGTGGCCAGCGTCAAAGAGCATGGATCGCGATGGTAATTGCACAAGATACGGACGTAGTGATGTTGGATGAACCGACCACATACCTTGATATGTCTCACCAAGTGGAATTAATGAACCTGATGCAACAGATGAATGCCAAAGGAAAAACGGTGGTTGTTGTGCTGCATGATCTTAACCAAGCTAGTCGTTACTGCGATCATTTAGTGGTTTTGGAAAAGGGATGCGTAATAGCAGAAGGCTCGCCTGATGAGGTGATGACCGAAACTATGCTCAGTAACGTGTTTGATCTCAAAGCGAGCGTGTTTCGTGACCCTATTTCAAATACGCCAATGTGTGTTGCTATTTAGGAGACTATCAGGCAGCTGGAAAGGATGGATACTTATTCCTTAATACCTTTGGTTTTTGGTAATAAGTATCCGGAAACTTTGTTCTTACTTATTTTCCATTCTCATGTATTATGCCTGCCCATAATTGTATGACAAATGTGTAGCTCTGTTTCCGTATGAATAAAGTCACCAACCACGCCATCTTGCTTTTGGTATTTGCAAACCTATTGGCGTCTTTTTCCGATGTCTCACTAAAAATACTTAATGGTGAAGTTCCCACATTTCAGTATGTGTTTATCCGCCAGCTATTGAGCGTGATCTTACTGCTTCCTTTTTGGCTAAAGCTCCCTAAAGAAACTCGCATGCAAGGCGGTTGCCGCATCAATTTTTTACGGGCTCAATTTATATTAGTGGGCAGTGGTTGTGCGATGATTGCCATTACACACCTTACCTTGGCGACAGCGAACGCGATGTTCTATGTTGGGCCAATCCTGATGCTTCCTCTGTCTATTGTGTTGTTGAAAGAAAGGCCGACATCATCAAAAGTGATCGCGACACTGATAGGCTTCGTGGGTGTGCTAATTGTGTTGCGTCCAGAGCAATTTCACTGGGCGGCGATTGCAGGGCTAGGCAGTGCGCTTGCAATGGGTGTTGGTAATATTTTGATCAAGCGTTTGAACGCCGAACAACACATTATCTCTACCTTATTTTGGACTAGTGTTATGACTCTGCCACTTGCACTGGCGTTTGCATTGCCGGCATGGGCCGAGATTGAATGGCGTCATGTGGGGTGGATCATGGCAATCAATCTATTTGTTCTTGGTTATCATGCATTGGTGGTGGTCGCGTATAAAAAGGCTCCAGCAAACCAAATTGCGCTCGCAGAATACTCGGGGTTAGTGTTTGTAACCTTGTTTGGCGTGATGTGGTTTGACGAGATCCCCGACATTCTGACACTGGTTGGTATCAGCCTCATCGTTATTCCAATGATGCCGATTAAATGGAAGAAGTTCTTTAGTCTAGGGAACAGAGCATCTCTCGATGTAGAGGTGAATCAGCCCAAGTCATAATATCTGCGGCTTAACCGCCGCGTATTGCAAAGACGAAACGTGCTAGATGAAAGAAAAGCGAACCTAAGTGGTTCGCTTTTTGTTTTTGAATCATTAAAGACTTAAGAAACGAGCTTAACAAGCCGCATGATTAGGAAGTCAGTTTGGGGTAGGTCGTCTAAACTTAACGTCTGTTGTTTAAAACTTAGGTGATTAAAGTTCTCATGCTTAAAGTTTGTATAGCATCAAAAAATAGAACAATTTGGACTCTAAAAACGTTCTTGAAAATAAACGTAAATTAACCCTTTACCTCAACTTAACTTGAGGTATTAGCATGTACAACGTTGCTTATGAGAATACTTTAAGGAGAGAAGAATGATCCAACTTGAACATGTCAATTTAGTCGTCAAAGACATCCCTGAAATGCTGACTTTCTACAAAGCGGCGTTCCCTCATTGGTATGTCCGTGATGAGGGCAAAGGTGAATGGTCAGGCAAGCCACGTAATTGGCTGCATTTTGGCGATGAGTATCAATATATCGCAATGAGTGATCATGGAGAGGGTGAAAATAGAGACTTAGCCGGACACTCCGTTGGTCTCGCGCACTTCGCTTATGTGACCAATAATATTGAGAGTGTGATTGAGCGCCTTATTGATGCGGGCTTCCCAATAGCCAAACCCGGAGCGGAAGAACCTTATCGTAAAAACGTCTACTTTGTGGATCCGGCAGGTTTTGAAGTCGAGTTCGTAGAATACCTGAGTGATGATCCTAAACTGCGCAATGCCACGTAATAAAACTCATTAATCGAGTTGGTGTGTTAGAGCGAGTTTGTTCGAAATAAAACGTCTGAGAAAAGGTGCTAGGAAAGACTTACAGAAAAGGGCATTGTGGAATAATCCGCAATGCCCTTTTTTAATCTTATTTGTTTGGCTGTTTGGCTGTTTGGCTTAAGCGTCCAAGTCTAACTATAGACAGCTAACTACTTAGCTTTAAATGGCACCAATAACTGTTTACCAAACACATTGATAAGAGCCCCCGTCACAATAAGGCCACCACCTAGATAGGTCCAAACCGATGGAATCTCATTGAACACCCAAACACCTAATAGTGCTGAGAATACGATCTGAACGTATGAGTAAGCTGAAGCTTTACCAGCCGCTTGAGTTTGCATTGCTTTGGTCAAACCGTATTGGCCTATTTGTGTGAAAATCCCCACCAGAACCAGCATCATGGTTAAGAAAAGGCTAGGCCACACAAAGTCGTTCCAGATCAGGGCGGTCGATATTGGCAGAGCGACCAGTGGGAAGTAGAAGATGATGACTGAGCTGTCTTCAGTTTGGCTAAGCTTTCTTACAATCACATAAGCAATTGAGCTACCAAACGCGCCACATAACGCCAGCATAATACTGAATAGCGGCAACTCGCTGCTCGCGCTGCTGTTCATGCTTGGCTGTACCATTACCGATAACCCCGCTAGGCAGAATACAATGCATATCATGGTCGACTTTTGGACGCGTTCTTTCAGGAACAGTACGCCAAGTAACGCAGTAAATACGGGATGCACGTATTGTAGAATGGTGGCTTCTGCTAATGGAAGAGTGGTTACAGCGTAGTAAACGCACATCAAGGCTGCGGTACCAACAGCGCCACGAACAAACAACAGAGGTTTGTTATTGCCCCAGATAGAAATGCCTTTTCGTTTAACGTCGATGTAGCTGATGATCAAAGACACCAAAGCCCTTGCTGCAACAATTTCAAATACAGGTATGCCGTAATTGCTAACGTATTTCACACAAGCTGACATCAGTGCGAATCCAAAAGCGGAAAGGATCATGAACCGAACCCCTACAGGGATCAGTGAAAAAGAGAAAGAAGGCATAAAAATATCAATTGGTTGAGGGGAAAAGGAATCATAACGTAGTTTAGAAGAGCCGACCAAAGTCTTTGTCCTGTTCAGGTCAACTTGATTCAATTAATTCTCATTTCAGTTCTTTTCAAAATTCATCCCGCATAACATCGGCGATAGCTCAGTTTTATAAAATCACCATCAACAGAAAGTGACGCTAATTCAACTCTGATTTATCCGTCGTTTTAATTGTCTTTCTTATTCATATCATTCTTGTGAATTTATAATGAGAGATATGTTCTATGAAACCAATCAATACCCTACTCATATCCGCACTTGCCGTTTGTTCTTTTAGCTCAGCCACTTATGCTGACACTATTTTGCATGCTTTCAATTGGAAGTATTCGGACGTAACGGCCAACGCTAATCAAATTGCACAAGCTGGTTATAAGAAAGTACTCGTCGCTCCGGCAATGAAATCGAGCGGTAGCCAATGGTGGGCGCGTTACCAACCTCAAGACCTTCGTGCCATTGATTCACCTCTCGGCAACAAACAAGATTTAGCCGCAATGATTGCCGCACTTAAAGGTGTGGGTGTTGATGTGTATGCCGATGTGGTGCTCAATCATATGGCGAATGAAAGCTGGAAGCGAAGTGACTTGGATTACCCTGGCACAGAAGTGCTAAACGATTATGCGAGCCGTTCAAGCTACTACGCTGACCAGACTCTGTTTGGCAATTTAGCGCAAGGTTTTGTCTCGGCTAACGATTTCCATGCCGCAGGTTGTATTTCAGATTGGAACGATCCTGGTCACGTTCAGTACTGGCGTTTGTGTGGTGCCGATGGCGATGTAGGTTTACCTGACCTTGATCCGAATAACTGGGTGGTTTCACAGCAACGTTTATATCTGAAAGCGCTAAAAGATATAGGGATCAAAGGTTTCCGTATTGATGCGGTAAAACACATGAGCCAGTACCAAATCGATCAGGTATTCACGTCTGAAATTACTGCGAACATGCATGTGTTCGGTGAAGTCATTACCAGCGGTGGAGCAGGGAACAGCGGCTATGAGTCATTCTTAGCGCCGTACCTGAATAATACTAATCATTCCGCGTATGATTTCCCGCTGTTTGCGTCGATTCGCTCGGCATTCTCAATGGGCGGTGGCTTGAATCAGCTGCATGATCCTAAAGCCTACGGCCAAGCGTTGGATGATAATCGCTCAATTACTTTTGCGATCACACATGATATTCCAACCAATGACGGTTTCCGTTACCAAATTATGGATCCACAAGACGAGCAGCTTGCTTACGCTTACATCCTTGGCAAAGATGGCGGTACGCCGTTGATCTACAGTGATGACCTTCCTGATTCTGAAGATAAGGATAACGGTCGTTGGGGCAATGTTTGGAATAGCTCAAATATGAAGAATATGTTGAGCTTCCATAACGCGATGCAAGGTAAATCGATGACGATGATTTCCAGCGACCAATGTACTTTGCTGTTTAAGCGTGGCAAAGAAGGCGTTGTTGGTATTAACAAGTGTGGTGAAACCCGTGGCGTGACGGTTGATACCTACCAACATGAGTTTAACTGGAATGTTCAATACAAAGACGTATTAAGCAGCGCGACAGAAACCATTTCTTCTCGCTACCATACCTTCAATCTACCACCGCGCAGTGCGCGTATGTTTAAGCTTTAATGCTCATTAAATAAAAGCAATAAACGACTGGTAGAAAGCATAAGCCGCAGCAAGTTCTGCGGCTTAGTTGTATCTGGGCTAACGGCTTACCGTTACTGATGATCGCTAATAACACCAAACCAATGATTCTGGTGAGCTAATGATTTCAGCAACTCGATCTCTTTTGCTGTCTCTTCCCTAAGCCATTCAATAAGGTCATTGATGATAGGGGTGTGAGTACGCTGGTGCATAAAGTAAGTCCAAGCACTGTGTTGGATCTTTGCATTCTTAGGGCAGTACAAGAAGCCTCGTTGGAGCTCTTGTTGTACTAGCAATAGATCTGTGACCGTAACGCCTTCACCGGATAAACAGGCACTGAGCGCCATATCTAAAGACAAGAAACTGGTATTTCTGACGGGTTTCTTTGGTGGGAATTCAACATCGGCCAACCACACTTTCCAGTCGTGGTGATCTAAGGTTGGGTGAAGCCTTGGTAAGGTTAAGATCGAATCGAGGTCGGTGTCTTTATTCGTTAAGTTGGTCGAATTAGCTAAATTGGCAGAATTAGTTAAGCTAGTCGAGCAGACCGGTGCCATAAACTCTTCACGCAAGAAGGTGATGTCAGGTGCTTTGTCATAGCGCTTTTTGAAGCGCGTGTGGAAGATCAATAGGTCATATTCGCTACTATTAATCGATTCGTCTTCTTCAATCACAGGAACAATGACGATCTCATGATCTTGATAACGCTCGTTTAATTCCCGCACTTTAGAGATCAATACTCGCGTCGCGAAACTCAGGGTCGCTTTGATCACAATACGTTTCTGCTTGGGCTCACTCCAAGAGGCAATGACAGCTTCGATATTACCGTAGCTTTCACGCAAAGCCACATACAAATCATGACCTTGTACCGTTAATTCAATCGCTCGATGCTTACGAATAACCAGTGATGCGTTTAACTCATCTTCAAGCTGTTTGATCTGTCGGCTGATTGCACTTTGTGTCACATGCAGCTCTTCGGCAGCCAGAGTAAAGCTCATCAGCCTTGCTGCAGCTTCAAAGGCTTTGAAGCCATTATGTGAGGATGGCAAGCTAGGATATGGGGTCATAATTCGTTCGCATGAGTTTATGGAATGTTAGATTCGCAAATTTATCAATTGAACGCCAGCCCCATCGATCGTATTTTGGGCGAAATTACCTGAGGCGCTCATGAAAAAAATACTCACTCTCGCATTCCCTTTGATCATTTCACAGCTGATCTCTATGGCGTTAGTCCTTACTGATGTTTGGATGATGTCGCGTATCAGTGTGTCTGCCCTTGCGGCTGGTGGCTTAGGCGCCTCGATCTACTTTTTCATCTTCATTATTGCGAGCAGCACCGTGGGTTGTGTCGCGAACCTGATCGCGATCGCTTATGGTCAGCGCGTAGCTCGTCCAGAGTTTGGTAACACGCAAATTAGATTGGCGGTGAAAGGCGCAACCATGCTGGCATTCGTGCTCAGTGTGACCTTAATGGCCAGCTTCTGGTTTGCTCCGTTGGTATTGGAAGCAGCAAAACAGCCGCCAGAAGTGATCACCTTAGCCATGGAATATGTACACGCCTTGAAATGGGTGATGTTGCCTTCGCTTATCTTGTTGGTGCTTCGTGGCTTAACCAGTGCGTTTGGTAATGTGCGCTCCATTCTTGTGATGTCGATTATCACCGTAATTCTGAATGTGCCAGTCAGCTACTTCTTAACCTTCCAATTAGACATGGGCTTAACGGGTTTAGGGCTAGGTACGGCTATCGCGGCATTTATCGTGATGGTTGGATACACGGTTTGGGTATTCAAACGTGATGAATTCAGGCAGTTCGCCCCTTGGTTAAACACAGAAGAGTATTCAATTAAGTTGATGAGTCCGCTTTTAATGATGGGTTTACCTATCGGATTAGCAGCATTACTTGAACATGGTCTCATTTACGGTGGCACCTTGATGGCGGGAACGATCAGTATTGCTTCTTTAGCCTTACACCAAATCCTGCTGCAATGCTTAAGCTTTACTTGGAACTTCAATTTCGGTTTCTCACAAGCTGCGGCGATTTTGGTGGGGCGTGATTTTGGTGCGGGTAACTACGAAGGGATCAAAAGAACCTCGATTCTCAGCTTTATCTTGGTGTCGGTGTTGAGCGTGGCGTTGTCTGCCGTGTTCATCATATGGCCTGAAATGATCGCTTCTCTCTTTAAGCTAGACGACGGAACTGGCGCGATGACTTCGTTATTGGCTTCTGTTATCTGGGTAGTGGCGTTGTGCTTTATTGTTGATGCTTGGCAGTTACTGGCAATTAACTTGTTGAGAGGCATGAAGATTGTCTCTATGCCAACCGTGATGACTGCCATCGGTTATTGGGTATTTGGCCTACCTGCCGCTTGGTATTTGATGCCAAAATTTGAATTGGCAGGGATCTGGGGCGGAATCGGCGTTGGTTTAGGTGTGACGGGTATTCTGCTACTTATCCAATTGATGCGTGTCATTCAAAAGAACAACCAATCTCCAGATTTGTCGAATCATGCTTATACGTGATTTGCTAATGGTGCACTGAACAACAAAAAGCCGCAGTCATTAAAGTGACTGCGGCTTTTTTTTATCTATTCCGATTCTCCTTTTTTGGGGGAGAGAGAAGAATCAATATCAGGATTAGGGGCAGCTATTTTCTGCCAGACGGTTTATTGCCAGGCTACTTTCTACCAAACTGCTTTCTACCAAACTGCTTTCTACCAAACTACTTTCCACCAGAGAGCGCAGACTTCATCATGGTTTTGAATTGCTCTTTTTGCTCTTCAGTCAGCACGTTATAGATGTTGTTCTTAAGACGCATCTCTTGCATCACCATCGACTTCTCGGTTGCTTGAACGGTGTCGATGACCTTTTCCATTTCGGCTTCATTGAAATCAGGTTGAGTCACAAGGCTGATCTGTTTCTTCTTGAGCTCGATCGCGCTATCCATGTCAATCTGTGTTCTATCCGATTGATAGCCTTCAACAAGGGAGATGACTTCCGCGTGTTGCTCTTCGCTTAGGTTTAAAGAAGCAATAACCATTTGCAGTGGGCTCACTGCGGGTTGTGGCGGTTGTTGTGGTGATGAAGCACTCACAAACGGAGCGGTAACGAGTAGAGCTGAAGCAGTTAATACACAAAGCGACTTTTTCAGTGATTTCATTGAATTTCTCCTGTTAGTGGAAACATGAGTATAGATGGCGAAGCTGAACTCGATATGAACACGCTGTTCAGTTAAGTACACGCAGCTAGCTGCGTTCAACTAAGTGCGTTCAGATTGGTATGTTCAGATAGTACAGGGCGGGTTAGACCTTGGTCTTACAGAAACTGAGCGTAAAGGTGACTAGAATGATTTGAGTTGCTCACCGTTTTATCAAGGAATACACAAATGGAAGTTGGATTGTTCTGGGCTGAAAAAGGAATGTTAGTGCTTGGCGCACTGTTTGTTTTGACGAGCATGATGCAGTACGGAAGACGCAGTAGCGATTGGAAGGGCGTGATTACGATGTTTTATAAGCGTATCCCAATGAGTATCGCGGAATACAAATGGTATCGTTTGGGTATCGCTTTATTGGTGTTTGCTGTGGTTATACGTTTCGCATTGCTGATCTTATGGCCTTCATACCAGTTCTAGTTCTTCACACTACGTCTCTTATCATGGCTACATAAAGCCGATAAATGAATGAGTAAACCGAGCCTTAATAAACTCACTTATTAAGGCTACCATTTCATAAACTAGCTCTATTGTTCTATCAAAAAGTGCTATTACTCTATTATGATGAACGGTTATTACCTTTGTAGCATATTGTTTTTCATGAAGAATAATGCCAGATAATAGCTCACCTGCTTGTTCCATCATTCTTACTAATAATCTACACATAAATTCATTCACCCCGTACCTGATACTATAATGTTCTGTTACACTCGTCCGAATTAGCTTTAATTTGTCGGTGGTGCATTTATGTCGTTCCCAGTTCTTATATGTGATGATTCTGCGTTAGCAAGGAAGCAGATGGCTCGATCACTGCCTAGTTCTCTAAATGCAGATATAACTTTTGCTGTTCATGGGCTCAATGCACTTGAAGAGCTCGCTCAAAACCAATTTAAATTGATGTTCCTCGACCTCACCATGCCGGAATTAGACGGCTATGGCACATTGGAAGAGATGCAACGTTTGGGTGATACCACACCTGTTGTCGTTGTTTCGGGTGACATACAACCAAAAGCACAACAGAAGGTGTTGGATCTCGGCGCCAAAGCGTTTTTACAAAAGCCGATCGATAAAGAAGCGCTAAAAGCTATTTTACGTGAGCATGTTGAGCCGCCAAAACAGCCTCAGATCATTACTCCAACCGCTTTAGAACTGCCAATACTTCGCAGACGTGATATCTATATGGAAGTGGCGAACGTAGCGATAGGCCGTGCAGCTGATGCACTGGCTCGTCACTTTAATGTATTTGTTCATTTACCATTGCCGAACGTCAACATCTTCGAAGTGAGTGAATTGCACATGGCACTTCGTGACCTAGCCGACAACGACCAAGTGTCGGGTGTTTGCCAAGGTTTTAGCGGAGAAGGCATTGCAGGCGAAGCATTAGTTTTGTTGAGTGACTCCAGCGTGAGCGACCTTAAAAAGCTCATGAAGGTGCCAACTGAAAGCGAGCAGCTAGAAGAGTTAGAGCTACTGATGGATGTGTCGAACATCTTAGTCGGCTCATTCTTGAATGGGTTAGGGGAGCAGTCAGAAGTTCGTTTCTTCCAGAGCTCTCCTGTACTGCTAGGTCAACACATCTCGATTGATTCTGTGATTGAAAACACCAGTGGTTCATTTAAGAAGACCATGACTTTCGAAGTCAGCTATAACATTGATGGCACTTCTATCCGTTGTGACCTTCTGTTTATGTTTGTCGATGAGTCTCTGCCTCTTCTAGACAACAAATTGGCCTACCTAATGGAGGAGTTTTAATATGCTGAATCTTCCTGCTGAATTTGAACAGTTCCACTGGATGGTGGACATGGTTCAAAACGTCGATATGGGGCTGGTGGTCATTAACCGTGACTTTCAGGTGCAAGTTTGGAATGGCTTTATGACGCACCATAGCGGTAAGCAATCGCATGATGCGATCGGTAAGTCGATCTTTGAGTTATTTCCTGAGATCCCAGAAGAGTGGTTTAGACTGAAAACCAAGCCAGTCTATGACCTAGGTTGCCGCAGCTTCATTACATGGCAACAAAGGCCTTATCTGTTTAAGTGCCGCAATGTTCGCCCTGTAACTCAACAAGCCGATTTCATGTATCAGAACGTGACGTTAAACCCGATGCGCTCACCAACAGGACAAGTCAGCTCATTGTTCTTGTCTATTCAAGATGCGACTGCAGAAGCGTTAGTTTCTCAAAAGAACTAGCACTGCTCTATTCACTAAACAGCACTTTTCTATGTGCGTATTAGTATCAGTCTGATCAGCGAATAAAAATGGCTAAGGTTAACCACTTTAGCCATTTTTTTGCTTTCTATTCTTCAAATCTAATCTTTCCCCTAGTTTTTCACGTCAACCAATCCTCTTTTACTAAGCGCTTTGCTGAATGTTCCTGGTTAAATGAACGAAAGGGCAGCCACGAAATGTGCTTTTGGAACGGTAATGCTACGGGTTAATAGAAATTAGATTTATAAAGTTTGAGCTTGAAAGCATTATTTAATGGAGTGCGAGGGCTGGATTCTCAAACCCAAGTGAATCTCGACCTAAAAATCGAGCCCATTGCACAGTGCTTTTCCAAATTGGGGCTAGTTGGCAAGGTGATGAGATTACCTAATTTGGTCGAGAACAAAGAAAATTTGGGAAAAAATCGAATTTATTTAAGAAAAAAGACATTTTTTTGTTGGAGAAAAGTGTGATTTTTATGTGATTTCGAGGCACTTTCTTCACATTATTGCTTAATGAGGGTGATATTGAGTGAGATAGGGAGGAAAACGATTGCGCAATAAACCGACAGCGTTTGCGTGAATAGTTCGCTAAGTTATTAATTAATAAGAATTTAGTGGAAAAGTAAAGCTGAGGGGTTTGAAGCAGGTATGGAATCTTTGAGAGGATAGCACAAAAAAAAGTGAAATATCAGACTTGCTGTTACTAAATCACGACCTATAATGCTGAAAACCGGAGCGTCTGCCAACGCTCCGGTTTTTTTGTGTCCGAAGAAAAGTAAACTCGTCTGCCAACGGTTTTACTACGCATTTCGCGAGAGACACATAATTTTATGAATCAAGGAAAACACCATGCGTATCGAACAAGAACTTAAGTTAGGTTTCAAAGATGTACTCTTCCGTCCGAAGCGTTCTACCCTTAAAAGCCGTTCTCAAGTTGAATTAACCCGTGATTTTACATTCAAGCATAGCGGTCGTCAATGGTCTGGTACTCCAGTAATTGCAGCGAACATGGATTCGGTAGCAAGCTTTGAAATGGCAGCCGCTCTAGCAGAGCACGGTGTTATGACTGCAGTACACAAGCACTACACAGTAGAGCAGTGGGCTGAGTTTGCTAAAACAGCAGACAAGAAAACGCTGAACAATGTTTTTGTATCAACCGGTACGTCTGAAGCTGAGTTCGAGAAAGTTAAGAAGATCATGGCGCTTAGCGAAGAGTTCGTATTCATCTGTATCGATATCGCTAACGGCTACTCAGAGCACCTTGTTGAGTTCGTACAAAAAGTACGTGCTGAATTCCCGACTAAAGTTATCTCTGCGGGTAACGTTGTAACAGGTGACATGGTTGAAGAGCTAATCCTAGCTGGCGCAGACATCGTTAAGGTTGGTATCGGCCCTGGTTCAGTTTGTACTACACGTGTTAAAACAGGCGTAGGTTACCCTCAACTTTCTGCAATCATCGAGTGTGGCGACGCAGCACACGGCCTTGGCGGCATGATCATCGGTGACGGTGGTTGTTCATGCGCGGGTGACGTATCTAAAGCGTTCGGCGGCGGTGCTGACTTCGTAATGCTAGGCGGCATGCTAGCTGGTCACTCTGAGTCAGGCGGTGAAGTTGTAGAGCAAGACGGTAAGCAATACATGAAATTTTACGGCATGTCGTCTCAGTCGGCTATGGACAAGCACTCAGGTGGTGTTGCTAAGTACCGTGCTGCAGAAGGTAAAACTGTTTTACTTCCATACCGTGGCTCAGTTCATTACACGATTTCTGACATCCTTGGTGGTGTACGTTCAACTTGTACATATGTAGGCGCCGCAAAGCTTAAAGAGCTAACTAAGCGTACGACTTTCATCCGTGTACAAGAGCAAGAGAACAACGTATTCGGTAAAGAGTAATCTGAGCTGATTCGAATAGTTTGAAAATCAAGAGCCGCTTTTTAGCGGCTCTTTTTTTGTTTGGAAGCTATTACAAAAGCAATTTTTGGTTTGATTGAAGTCGAGTGTGTCATACAAAAAAGACCACTATGTAGTCGGGACGTATCAAGAACAAAAGCTGTATATTTTATTATTTGGTGGTGGGCAGCACAAGCACCACCAGATCAAGGGTCTTGAATAAGGTGGGAAAATAAGGCGTATGAGTCGTTTCTAAGTTAGACGTTCAGCTAACACATTATTGCCCCACTCTAAGCTAGAACTGTTTTGTACCTCATTTCTATACGAGGTTATTTGACCTATTTTTCCTTATGCCACAAAGTGTCTATAAATTTGGCGGGGGTTCAGTCGGTTCTTTACCAAGTTAATCAATACATCACATATCTAGGTTTGAAAAACAATGTTTGGATTAGTCAAAAAATCCCTCTTGATGGATGCCCAAGCTAACGTTACTGAGCTTGAAAAGCAGTTAAGTGAAGCGAAAGAAGAATTGTCGAGTATTCAAAAAGTTTTAGCCTCCCCTGAATATATGAAGGCTACAGATTTAATGAAGCTCGAAGAGGAGTTGCTCGTGCTTAGAGCTACTTGTCATGACGTTAGAGTCCAGTCCGAGAAAGATAAAGCGGCTGCCAGAGAGCACCTTGCTGATATAGAAAAACAGTGTGCACTCGTATTACAAGAGAATGAAAATTCTATAGGACTAGCAAAGTCAGAATTAGCTGAAGAAATTGAGAATGCACATAGACAAAAAGACCTAATTCTGACTGAAGTGAAAGCTGAACGTGAAAAAGTTCTTAGTAATGCGGAAGCTGAAGCCCAAGCCATCGTCGATAAAGCAACTGCTCGTGCAGATAAAGCACTAGCGGATGTTGAGAAAAAAATTGAAACAGGAGAAACCCGCGAAAAGGTACTTTCTAGCAGTATTGAGAAGCTCCGAGAAGAGTTGCGTGACTTGGAGTTAACTAAAGAACATCAGGATCTCCTCTCTACAGTGACGCCATTTGAACACCTTCTTGATGGGCCTACTAGCGATGAAATTAAGGTATCTTTGCAACAAGTAAAAAATAAACAGAAGGAACTGATAAAACAGGGGAACGCATTTGATATTCTTCAAGATATTCTTTGGAATGACAATCTTGCTAAAGGAAAGGCAAGGCAAAAGAGACATGGTAAATTTCTGATAACTGCCTTTAATGCAGAAGTAGACAACATTATAGCTAATACTAACGCGCGTAATTTCACCGCTAATGCAAAAAAAATAGACAAGTGGTTTCAAAAGGTCAATAAGAGTGGTGATGATAGCTACGTAGAGCTGAATAGAACTCTACTATTTTTGCGTCTGGAAGAGCAGCGCCATGCCTTTGAATATAAGTATAAAAAGGAGATGGAGCTAGAAGAACAACGATTCATGAAAGAGTCTCTGCGTGAAGAAGCCAAAGTTAAAAAAGAGATAGAAAGCTTTGTCACTGCTCGTGAAAAGGAGGAAAAAGCTTTTCAAAAAGATTTGAGTGATGCTCTAGCCAGAGTTCAAACAGCGAACCAAGAAGAAGTAGAAAAGCTCAACTCTCATATCGAAGAGCTGAAGCTTAAGTTGGAACGTGCGACTTCTGAGAAAGAGCGGGCGCTAAGTATGGCTCAGCTCACAAGGTCAGGATATGTTTATGTTATCTCAAACAAGGGATCGTTTGGTGAAAATGTGTACAAGATTGGAATGACACGACGTTTAGAGCCTATGGATCGTGTGAAGGAGTTGGGAGATGCATCTGTTCCGTTCTTTTTTGATGTCCATGCTCTTATACCATCTGATGATGCCCCAGCCTTGGAAAACAAACTTCATTCTAAGTTTGCCTCTCGAAGAGTCAACAAAGTCAATCACCGAAGAGAGTTCTTTAACCTGACTTTTGAAGAAGTTGAAGAGGCTTTAAATGAGTTTGTCGAAGGTGACTTTAACTTGGTTCGGGATGTTGTTGCTGCGCAGTATGAAGAGTCCAAGTTTTTAGAGGAAAGGGAAGTGGTTAATGGCTAGTATAATAAATGATTTAAAGCGCATTCAACGAGTATCCTCAGTTGTAACAAGAGCTACTGAGCGCTGCTTTCCTAACGCAGAAGTATCGCGAGTAATGTGCGAATACAGTGATGGAGAGTTTTCCATTGACCTGTCAGCTACAGTTTTGGATTATCACGATATTGATGCGGATATTTGCTGTGTGAATGCTGAGAAATGTACATCAATGTTTATCGAAAGTATCTTAAACTCGGTAGATAGGATCATCAGAAGACTAGAGAAAGACGAAAAAGAGTTCCGAAATGATTTAAAGGAGTATGGTGAGGTGTTCTCAGGAAGCCCAGCAGCGCATCTATCTTCTGCATTGATGTTCAAACAGATTGTAGCTGGAATTAAACCGTGAATAATCACTGGTAAGGTTTTACCTAGATTGTTTCTCGTGGAGTCGAGTAACACGAAGCTGCCCTATTTCTTGCTGGAGAAAGCAAACCATATCAGTCTCATATCGTTAGTTTTCGATAGATTTCCAAACGCCAATCGTGAGGTGCGTAGCAATCCCCTGTTTGTCGTATTTTCTCACTCTTGCTATTACTCGCTTCATGATACCATAATAAAAACATGCATTTACACTAGAGTCTAGCATTCATCAGATGCATGGAAAATCCCAAAATGGGATATTTAAATACCCCACTTTGGTAATCATTAACGGTAGTGCACAAGGAGGCTGAATGTCATTGCTCAACACGGTAAATTCACCCGAAGACATGCTTAAGAAGTTATTGAGAGAAGGTAATGGAATTGTTTTCGAGAATGATTCCCAAAATCTGTCCGATCTTGTAATGAATTTCTCCATTACAGCTAACTCACTACGAGATTGGTGCTGCAAGTATCTTAATGCTGACAGAGATCAGAAAAAGAGATTGAATACTCAATGGGATTCAGTTCAAGCACTGAAGGCATCAAAAGATATCGCGAATTCCGCAAAGCATTTCACTATTACTATGTATACTCCGACCGTTAGCGGAACAATAGAGACGCAATCGAAAATGGTGGAGTTCTATTCAGCAGGTGAAGCCCTAAAAGGTTTAAGTGAATTGAAGTCAGATTCTAGCAAGATTGGTCAATCTGAAAGGGTTACGCCGAGTATCCTCATAAATTTCACAGATGGGTCTCACTTAACTCTATATGAATTCTATAGCGGCTGTATAAGAGCATGGCTCAAATTTTTTGACGACAATGCGATACCAAAAAGTGATTCATTAAAGGAGCAACTAATATATCTCCATATTAAAGTTTGGCCGCAGCTAGCATAATAAATAAGAATAAGTGTCGCGCAGCCAACACTTTATTTAGGTGTTGAACAATTCCGCCCTTTATTCAGTAAATTGCTCGGATGCGGACAGGAAAGCTATCGCCCTTTTCGGAATGAGAGCATTCTTTGCACAAACTCACCTTATCCAAATCTAGCTGCTTAGAGCCCCAACTCTAACGCGTTTCTGTCCAGAAATGTGTTTGAGATAACTGGTTAATTACGAAGAGCGAATCTTGGTTTCAATTCCAAAATATATCAACTTGTTAATTTTCAACATAAAGAGCCGCTTTTTTGCGGCTCTTTTTTTGCACAAGGTTTAGTAAATGGCGACACAGTGGCGGCAGGGATATTACAGAGTCTATTGTGGAAATATAGCTCCCCATAATTTGAGAAGTAACCCTCAATGACTTATATATTGACATGGAAGATGTGCATGTAAGCTGAAATTCGCGGTATGATTGGATAAACAATTAGTTGCGTAGGTAGTTATGTTCTCAGATAGTTTAATCAACAGTATTGTAAATAATGACGTATCTCTTTGGGTATTGGTTACTATAGTTACCATCACTGTGATTAAAAGCCATAAAGAGATCCTCCAAACTTTTACTGACTTTAAAGCGAATAAGTTTAAAAAATTAGAAAATGCAATTGCATGTGAGTGGGTCAGTGAGGATAAGAAGGAGATTCTTAAAGCTGAATTAGAACAGTTGCACATAGCTGAAGCTAGTGGGATTAAATGTTCCGTAGAGTTACGAAACGAGCTTTTAGATGTTTATAGAAGAAGTATAAGAGGTATACGTTTAGCTCATTTTCAACGAGCGGCTGGACTAACTAAGATAGAAAACGGGAATCTGACTTCAGGAGTCAGTACCTTGGAAAAATATTGGTACTATATAGAGCTAGTTACAGCTACTTGTTTATGGGTTCTAACTATTCCTGTCATTTGTTTTTCTATATACGCAACGTTGTATCATGGGGTGGAGTTTCCAGCCAGTATCTTCTTGTTTCTTCCTGTAGCCGGTATTCTAGCGTATGACGGTGCAAAAATTATATCTTTGAATCATGTGCTTACTGAATATCGAAGTCTGCAGAAACAAACCATGTCCAAGGATATGAAAACTGTCGATTTGGATTTTTGACACTTACCTTGCTAGAGCCACTTAAGTTTTACAAGTTAAACGCTTTAAGCAGAAAGAGCCGCTTTTTAGCGGCTCTTTCTGCTTGGGATTTTAACCGTCATTTCGGAAAGTGTTAACTTTCAGCTATCTTCTACTTCGCATAATTCGAAGGAAACAGTGCTCGTTTCGCTTCTTCATCACGTTCAGTTTTAAATTCAATGCCTTTGCCGATTTCGCGAGCGCGCAGTGCAGCAGGGCGGGCGTTGATTGTATCGAACCAACGCTTCAAGTTCGGGTAAGGTTCTAGGCCTTCTTCACCAAGCACGAAAGGTGCTTTATCAATCCAACCCCATGCCGCGACATCGACAATGGTGTACTCATTTCCGACGATAAATTCACGACCTTCCATGTGCTTGTCTAACACTTCGTAATGACGTTGTGCTTCGCGTAGATAACGATTTACCGCGTAATCTAAGCCTGCTGGTGCAGCATGGCGGAAGTGTACCGATTGACCCGAATAAGGACCAAGACCGCTCGCGATAAACATCATCCAAGATAGAAGTTCTGCTCTGTCTTCCGGTTGTCCCCCAAGCTCGCCAGTCTTCTCTGATAGGTACAAAAGGATAGCGTTAGAATCGAACACGCGCTGTCCATCGTCTTCAATGGCTGGTGTTTTACCGTTCGGGTTAATCAAACGATATTCCGGTGTGTGTTGCTCGCCCTTTAAGGTATCAACAGGAACGAGTTCAAAATCTAGGCCTGTCTCTTCTAGAAACAGAGCGATCTTCATTGGGTTGGGTGTTTGGTGAAAATAGAACTTAAGCATGGGGTAACTCCTTGTATTGGTCATTCATTAAAGCATCGCTTGAACGATCGTTCAATAATTGATTTTAATTTATTTGAAAATCGGTTGATGAGTGTTTTAAATCTATGCGCTTAAAACTTAGTTATTAGAGCGAGAATGGAATTGAGCGATTCAGTGTGTTGAATTTCAAGTTGTTGAAAAAATGAGCTTAAAGTTGCTGTTTGTGCGTGTTGTTTTCTGCGGAGTTCGGGTTTGTGATGGGTAGTTTTCGGTGGAATAGGGCGTATGGAATCTGCAGTTAGATATTCCAAAATGATTGGTGAATTCCCCTTTAAACCAAAATTATCTGGATGCACAGGCTTACTGGTAAGTTCAAAATCGTGATCTGTTGCCACACCTTATGCAACAAATGAATATTAACCTCGGAGATTCTGGTGTGGTTCACGGTTTTTTAATCTTAGGGGCTTACATTGGGGAGCAAATCTGATGTGAACATTTAACGACACAGGATCTTTCCATGAAAAAGAACATTATCGCCCTCGCTCTTGGTGGCATGCTAGCCTTTGGCGCAACACCTTACTCTTTTGCTGCTAACGATGGCGCAGTGCAAGCTTCAGCGGATTACGCGCAGTTGGTGACTAAGCGACAAGTTGTCGACCAATTACTTCTTGATGCGTTGCAGGCGTTTAAGTCTCCGGCAAGAATTTCTCACGCGGGCTTCACGGCTAAAATGCCAAGCAACATGGAAATTGTGACTAACCGATTGTTAGAAGCTTACCAACTTGAACCTTACCGTACTGACTTGTTGATCTCGGCTGCGAACGCTCAGATCTACAACAAGAATGCAGAGCGCGCTATTGAGTTGTTTGAACAAGCACTGACGGTTGCGCCAGACGATGTCGACTTGCACGCGTATCTAGCGGTTTGGCAGCGATTTGAAGGCAATGAAAGTGAATCGAATAAGCACATGGAGAAGCTGGAAAGCCTGAACAAAGGTAAAGCAGAAGACATCAAACGTATTTTTGCAACGGTCGACCGCGTGTTAGAAACACCGTTGAAAGAGTCTGCGGATAAGGGACTGTTGAGCGACCACGGTGCCATCGTCACTTTGGGTTACGCGCTTAACCCTGATGGTTCTATGCATGAAATCTTGATTGAACGTCTTGAAACGACATTAGCAATGTCGAAAGCTAACCCAGACGCGATGATCGTGTTAACCGGCGGCGTGCCTAAGAACCATAAGACAGAAGGCAAGTTAATGGCGGATTGGCTTATCTCAAAAGGGGTAAGCAAAGACCGCATCATTGAAGAGAACTACGCGACCAGCACGGTAGGCAATGCCTTGTTCAGTAGCTATGCGCTTGCTCGTCATGATATTAAACATGCGACCATTATCAGCTCAGCAAGCCATGTTCGTCGTGGTCAAACTCTGTTTGAAATCGCGAGCTGGCAAACTGGCCCTCAGGGCATTACCTTCGATACGGTTTCTTACCCAGATAAGCCGTTAGAAGATCTTAAGAAAGCGAGCAGTGGTGAGCTTCTAGGCATCTACCGTGACGCACTGAGAACGTATGGTATGTGGAGCTACCGCTCTTACCCATTAGAGTCTCGCTAAGCCCAAGCATTATTTGCGTTTGGGAAAAGCACAATTCGTGTTAAACCAAAGCTTCACTTGTTAGTACAATCGAGCACAGCTAGATGGTATGCTGTGCTCCTACTTAATTTAGTGTTTCAAAGGCAAAAAAATGAACCCGATTTTAGCAATGTTGAAAGAGAACAATATCAGCGACGAGCAGATCAGCGAGATATTCAAGACGTTGACCGAGAACCCTCTTGCAGCAATGGCGACAATCAGCCAACTTGGTTTACCACAAGATAAGCTTCAAATGCTGATGGGTCAGGTAATGCAAAACCCTGCGCTAATCAAAGAAGCAGTTGAAGAGCTTGGCCTAGATTTTTCTAAGGTTGAAGCGGCTAAAGAGCAACTTCAAAAATAAGTGAGTTTGAATGAGCTAATATCGTCTTAGCTTAATCAAAATTCAATGAAAAGGTCGTTTAAGTTCAGCAACAGGCTGTCTTAACGGCCTTTTTTGATCTTGGTGGCGATTATTCACTTTGATCAAGTTGCTTTCAATCCCTGCCTCCCATTTTCTACTTAACGACTATTTCAAAACAATTGACAGCACCTTTGCCAAATATGTATTGCTACTGACAGTTTACTTACTAGACTTAATTAACCTATGTGCGACTTGATATGTGCACCTTGATGAACAGTTTTTTTGGGATGAGGAATGCCCTGAATAGTAGGGATATAAACATCAAACAATAGCGCTGTTTATTTATGGGTCACAACAAGAAAAAGAATAAGAGGGCACTCAAATAAGCCCTTTATTGAGCAGTGATTTTATAGGAAATGAGTTATGAAATATTTAAAGGAAACGGCTTTAGCGAGCCTTGTGTTGGCAGGGCTTGTTGGTTGTGGCGGAGACTCAGGATCATCAAGCAGTACGACACCAATTACCTTGAGTGTGAGTGATGCGCCCGTCGATGATGTTAAAGATGTGACGGTGACATTCAGCAAGGTGGCTTTACTTCCTCAAGGGGGAGGTTCGCCACTGATTTATGATGTGTATAAAACGGACGAAAACGGCGACTACGTTGATGAAAATGGCGATCCATTACCTGATGGCGCAGATCCTATTCCGTTAAGTGTTAATTTATTGGATTACCAAGGCAGCGATGCGATCCCTTTGATTGAAAATGAGGTAGTTCCAGTAGGTAGCTATAAGTTGTGTGTGTTTGCGAATGATGGCGATCACCCAACAGATCCATCTTACGTGGTAGAAAATGATGATACGAATCGTGAGTTAACGGTGAAAGGTGAAGGCGCGTGCCCGCAAGGCGTGGGTAAAGAAGATAACGCTGGAGTACTTTACTTTAATAACTCATTTACTGTGAACCAACAAAGTAACGATTTTGTTGTCGAGTTCGATCTTCGACGTGGCCTAAAGAACAGTTCAACTCTCCCTGATTACACCATTCAAAGAACGTCTGTAAGCCTTATTAATACGGTTGAGACAGGAAACATTGAAGGCACTGTTGCTCTTTCTACTTATGATACTTGTAACGGTGGTGATAATACCTTCGTTCAATCGGTTTATTTGTATGAAGGTGACATCGCTAAAGCTGACATGGCACCAATTGGTGGTACAGCGGAGAAAAAACCGATTACTTCAGCTTCAGTGACAATGAATCAAGCACAGACCAACTATGAGTTTTCCCTTGGTTTCATCGACCCAGGTACTTACTCATTAGGTTATACCTGTACTGCGCAACACGACAGTGATGAAGACAATGCAGCACCATTAGCCGCAGGGTTCGAAATATACGAAGCTCAAAACGGCGTGCAAGTAACTGTCGGTCAAGACAGCCAAGTGTCATTCTAACTTTGGTGTGAATGACGATTTTTAATAAAAACGGCCTCTCATTTAGAGGCCGTTTTTGATCACGTCACCTAGTTAGCATGAATTTGATGCGCATTGAGTGTGACTCTAGGGAAGTGATAATGTAACTTTGTATCTCTTACTCTAACTTAGCGAAATGTACTCCGGCGTTGATTATGAAATCTAGCTTAAGCATTCGATTTTATACCAAGCAATTTAATACCCATGCCCATGATGACCATCATCAATTGGTATTGCCCATCCAAGGCAGTATCAATATCGAGATGGTGGGGTATGTCGGTAAAGTGGCGGTGGGCGAATGTGTGGTGATTCCGGTAACCACAGCACATGCGTTTAAAGCGGACGAAGCAGCGCGGTTTATTGTCGCGGATATGGCTGTGTTGCCTCAGCATTTGTTAGAGCACGAGCTATCGGTTTTCACGATAACGCCACCTTTGATGAGCTTCTTGCTGTTTGTTGAGAAGCAGTTGGAATATCAGGTCGATAGTGGCATTGAGTCATCAGTTTTGGATGTGTTTTCATTGCTGTTAGAGCAACAACAAGTCAGCAAGAGCATCGACCCAAGAATCCGTGCGGTACAAAGGCTGATAGCGGATAATTACACGCAGCCGTTATCCATTTCACAACTTGCAGAAACGGCCTGTTTGAGTCCTACTCAATTCAAAAAACGCTTCAAAGAATGCCTGGGTATCAGTGCGCTTAAATACATCACTCGATATCGTATGGAGAAAGCTCAAGCCTTGTTAACCCACACAGATTTACCTGTTCAATTGATCGCTGAAAATGTGGGATATAGTGATGTTTCTGCTTTCAGTCGCCGCTTCTCTCAGCACTTTGGAATGTCTCCAAGGGCGTTTCTAGGCTCAATGAAAGACAGTCTTTAGAAACAACAATAGCGTCCTTTCGGCAAACTAACTTTTATCAATCTTCATTATTATCTATTTCAGAACTGAAAATTGGGTAATAGAAATGAATCTTGCCATCAATCGCGTTAACGAATTCCAAACGGGCACTTTAGCCATCTTGTTTGCTTCCATTTTATGGGGCACGACAGGCACCGCCGCAAGTTTTGCGCCTGATCTAAGCCCATTAGCGATTGGTGCTTTCTCTATGGGTGTCGGCGGCCTAATGCAAGCGGGCCTAGCGTATCGAAAAATCCTATTAGCCCTTGATAAACTTTTGCAGAATAAGAAGCTGTTGGCAGTGAGCGCTTTGGCTTTGGCGGTCTATCCTTTAGCTTTCTATTCTTCAATGAAATTATCAGGCGTGGCGATTGGTACCGTGGTTTCGATTGCAACCGCACCTTTCTTTTCAGCACTGTTAGAGTGTCTGATTAGCAAAAATAACAACATCAACAAACGTTGGCTCACTAGCTTTGCGATTGGTGTCGTGGGTATTGGGTTGTTGGTGTTTTCAGAATCTTCATCGACGAATGAATCCGGTGATGATCTAAAGCTGTTAGGTATTGCTTTGGGTTTGCTCGCTGGGTTGTGTTACGCCATTTATTCTTGGGCGACCAAAGCACTGATCGATAAAGGGATTAAGTCGCAAGCGGCGATGGGCAGTATTTTTGGCCTGGGTGCGATGCTGTTGCTGCCAACGCTCTGGTTTACTGGTGAGAACCTGTTTTCCTCGCAGATTAACGTATTAGTCATCAGTTATCTGACGCTAATCCCACAATGCTTGGGCTATATCGCGTTCAGTTTTGGTTTACGCCACGTGACCGCGAGTAGTGCCAATCTACTTACTTTGTTTGAACCGGTAGTCGCAGCGGTGCTTGCCGTCTGTGTTGTCGGTGAGCTGATTCCTTTTACAGGCTGGCTAGGTATGTTTCTGATTGTGTTGTGCTTGTTGATACAGTCGAAGCCATCTAAAGGAACGTTATAAGTATTTGTTTTGTTGGACCTAATTGAAATTTTTTCATGTGTAATTCTTATAATTGAATAAAATCAGTATCTCAGTTGTGAGAGTGCTGTTACTATCGCTATCAATAGTCGGGGGGCATATACCTTATTTGGTGTTTGCTGAGATCGTTAATCGAGACCCGTTGAACCTGATTCAGTTAACACTGGCGTAGGGAACTATAAGCACTCGATCTACGTCTGCACCCATGAAGACTTTCATGAGCCTAATGCGACTTCTCCTTCGATCAGTGTTCGTTCTCCTACGTCTTGTAAGATAGTAGGAGCGACAATGACACACAGTTCTATTTCAAAAGATTTAACGCCCAAAGCCTCAGTTTCACAGCACTCTGCTGATGGTTCGATTCGAACGAACACTCCGATTGTATTGACGATCGCAGGCTCAGACAGTGGCGGCGGTGCCGGTATCCAAGCTGATATTAAAGCCATGTCTGCTACCGGTAGTTTTGCTTGTTCTGTGATTACCGCTATCACTTCCCAGAACACTCAAGGCGTTTCCGCCATTTTTCCTATTCCACTCGACCATGTCGCTAGTCAGTTAGATGCAGTGTTTACTGATCTCAATATCGTGGCAGTAAAAGTCGGCATGTTGGCCGATTCGCAAATCATCAAAGTCGTTGCAGACAAAATTAAGCAGTATCAACCTAAGCACTTAGTGATTGACCCTGTGATGGTCGCAACCAGTGGTGATCTTCTTCTAGAAAACTCGGCAATTACCACGCTAAAACAAGAGCTGATTCCGCTGGCAGACATCATTACTCCTAACTTGCCAGAAGGCGCTGCACTGACAGGTAAAGCTGTCCCTGAAAGCGAAGCCGAAATGCAGGGCATGATTGAAGACTTACGCGCACTAGGTGCTAAAGCTGTCCTGCTAAAAGGCGGTCACTTAGAGAAGGATGAGAACAGTAACGACTTACTGATTCTGCCAACCACATCTGCTCTGATTAGCGCGAAGCGCTTTCCTACTAAAAATACCCACGGCACGGGTTGTACGCTTTCTTCTGCTATCGCTTCTTTCTTGGCTCAAGGCAACACGCTTACTCAAGCTGTTGACCTAGGTAAACAATACATTTCTCGCGCGATTGCTCACGCTGATGAGCTGCAAGTTGGCCAAGGTCATGGGCCTGTAAATCACTTCTTTGCTGGACACGGTAATGTCCGTTAATACGGTTGGTGTTCAACTCAGCAATGCGACTCTGCGTTACCGAGATAGCGAGCACGCGACCTTATCGGGGCTGTCACTGAGCTTAAAAGCAGGTAAGTGGACGGTGCTACTTGGTCGCAGTGGTTGCGGGAAAACCACGGTATTGCGTTATTTGGCAGGCTTGCTAGATAACAAGGTTGAATGGCAGGGCACATTGGCAACGTCTGATGAATTGCCTTTAACGGATCGCATCGCATACATGGCACAGCAAGACTTGTTACTGCCATGGTTGTCGGTTATCGACAATGTTTGCCTAAGTCATCGTTTTCAAAATTCACCTTCTGATAAAGCACTGCAAACCAATCAAGCACTAGAGTTGTTAGCTGCGGTTGGTTTGGCTGATCACGCGTCTACTATGCCGGATCAATTGTCTGGTGGTATGCGCCAGCGTGTTGCTTTGGCTCGAACCTTAATGCAAGACAAGCCAGTTGTACTGATGGACGAACCTTTCTCTGCGTTAGATGCGGTAACAAGGCATAAGCTACAAAGCTTAGCGTGTGAACTGCTAAAAGGTAAAACCGTTGTTCTGATCACTCATGATCCACAAGAAGCGGTGCGTTTGGCGGACAACTTGTATGTGTTACAAGGCACACCTGCGAATGCTCAGTCTTTATCTGTGCCCAACACGGCCACACCAAGAGTGTTAGATGGTGAATGTGCTGAGTTACAACAAGCGATCTTAGATCAGTTGGAGCGTGATTATGAATGATCTAACACGAAGCGAAGTTGTGGCTCGTTCAGCTAACGTACAGGCTGCCACTACACCTCCTCGTCAGATGAATCCCGTAATGCGTTTGCTGATCAGCAGTGCTGTGATTCTCGGTTTATGGCAACTGGTGGTCGTTATCTTCGAGATGCCGAGCTTCATTCTACCAGCGCCTGCAGAAGTCTTTATTAAGCTAATCGAACGTTACGATGTGTTACTCAAACACACTTGGGTGACTGCACAAGAGATCTTACTTGGTCTATTGCTCGGTTTATCCATGGGGCTATTTCTTGCCCTGCAGATGCTGATGTTTGATCCGTTGAAACGTTGGCTATTGCCTATCTTAATTGCCAGCCAAGCGATCCCTGTTTTTGCGATTGCGCCAATGTTAATGCTGTGGCTTGGCTATGGCATTGCATCAAAAGTCATTATGGCGGCGATCATTATCTTCTTCCCTGTAACGACCTGTTGCTACGACGGCCTGCGAAATACACCGACAGGTTATCTCGATCTTGCTAAAACGATGGGTGCATCGAAATGGCAATTGTTGCGTTATATCCAATTGCCTGCTGCGCTGCCAACACTGGCGTCTGGCATTCGTGTCGCTGTGGTGATTGCTCCAATTGGCGCGGTTGTTGGCGAATGGGTGGGTTCGAGTGAAGGGCTGGGTTACCTAATGCTACAGGCCAACGCGCGCATGATCATCGATGAGATGTTTGCGGCCTTGTTCATCTTGGCGGTGCTGTCTATCTCGCTCTACTTCATCACAGACAAGTTACTCAAAAAAGCTATCCCTTGGGAGAACCAGTGATGGCTTGCTCAATAATACTTTGTTTAATAAGGCTTCGCTCAACGCTATTAATCTAAACAAAACGTCGTTAAAAATTAGCTCGATACACACAATAATAATATTCAAAAGGAAAGGTTAACTATGAAAAAAACCAAATTGGTAGGTGCAGTGGCACTGCTTGCTTCGCTAGTTTCAGGTCATGCTCTAGCGGATTCTGAACAAAAGAAACTGACATTGATGTTGGATTGGTTTGTGAATCCGAACCATGGCCCGATTGTGATTGCTCAAGAGCGTGGTTACTTTGCTGACCAAGGCTTAGATGTTGAGATCCAAGAGCCAGCCGACCCAAGCACGCCTGCAAAATTGGTTGCGGCAGGTAAGGTCGATTTAGCGGTAACTTACCAACCAAGTTTAACCATGGATGTGGCAGCGGGTCTTCCTTTGGTTCGTGCATCAACCCTTATCGCGACGCCACTAAACACACTAATGGTATTGGATAACGGCAAGAACGATTCGTTAGCGGATCTGAAAGGCAAAAAGATCGGTATTGCGATTGCGGGTAACGAAGAAGCAACTATCGGCACCATGCTAGCGCAAGAAAATGTTGCGTTTGCAGACGTACAAACCATCAATGTTGGTTGGGCACTGTCGTCTTCATTAGCATCAGGCAAGGTCGATGCAATCTGGGGTGGCTTACGTAACTTCGAAACGAACCAACTAGCACTTGAAGGCTTTAAAGCGAAGGCATTCTTCCCAGAAGAGCACGGTGTGCCCGCTTACGATGAGCTTATCTTTGTGGCGAACGCAAAGCAGCACGACGATGAAGCGATCAAAGCGTTCAACAAAGCATTGGAACAAGCAACGACTTACATTGTGAACCACCCACAAGAGTCATGGAGTGAGTTTGTTGCGTACTCACCAGATACGTTGAATAACGAGCTTAACCAACGTGCATGGAATGACACGCTGACTCGTTTTGCACTTCGCCCTTCTGCAGTTGACCTAAAGCGTTACGACGATTACGCACAATTCATGTTCGACAAAGGCATTATCAAATCACTACCAAAAGCCGCTGACTACGTACCGACTTTTGACTAAGGAATCTCATGAAATACCAAGACTTAATCCAAGCCTGTCAACAAGATTGGCAAGACTACACCGAGCACGCTTTTGTTAAAACGCTGGCAAACGGCACTCTCGCTCAGCCTTGTTTTCTGCATTATTTGAAGCAAGATTTTCTGTTCTTAAAACAGTATGCCCGCGCTTATGCCTTGGCGATCTACAAGGCGAAAACACTGGCTGATATGCGTCGTGCACTGCCAAGTGTTCATGCTTTATTAGATTCTGAAATCTCTCACCACGTCACTTACTGTGGTCAGTGGGGGTTAACCGAATCGGATTTAGAAAACGAACCTGAAGATTTCGGCACAGTTGCTTACACGCGCTACGTTCTAGATGCGGGTATGACGGGTGATCTTGTCGACTTATATGCGGCACTGGCTCCGTGTTCAATTGGTTACGCTGTGATCGGTAAAGCGCTTCTAGGAAGCAGCGATACTGTATTAGAAGGCAACCCATACGCAAGCTGGTTACAGCTTTACGGCGGAGAAGAGTTCCAGTCTGGCGTAGCAACGGGCGCAGAATACTTTAATCAACTGCTTGCTGAAATTGATATCAACAGCGAGCGCGGCCAGAACATCATTCATATCTTTAAAACCGCAACGCGTATGGAAGTGGCTTTTTGGCAGCAAGGTCTGAATGCACTTAATGATTAACCACGGCTAAACCTTGTCGCTAACCAATCAGCAGCGGCTTAAAACGACTTTCTTTTATAAGGATTAATCCATGCTAACTGAACAAATCATCCAATCGTTGCGCGCAGTACGGGAACAAAAGCCATTGGTTGTGAACATCACCAACTACGTCGTGATGAACAACACGGCCAATGCGTTATTGGCGATTGGTGCTTCGCCTATTATGGCGCACTCACAGCAAGAGTTGGCAGAGATGATGTCTTTCTCTGGCGCTTTGGTGATCAACATCGGAACGCTCGACAGTGTTTGGACGCCAAGAATGTGTTTTGCTGTAGAACAAGCCAACGCGAACAACAAGGTGGTGGTTCTTGATCCTGTGGGTTGTGGCGCAAGTACGCTGCGTACTGAGACTTCTCGTGAAATTGCACGCTTAGCCGATAAGTTGATCATTCGTGGTAATGCGTCTGAGATTATCGCGTTAGCGGGTGAGCAAGCACAAAGTAAAGGCGTTGATGCGCTGGATAGCAGTGATGCTGCATTAGGCGCAGCTCAATGCTTAGTGGGTGAATACGGTGCCAATGTGGTGATTTCTGGTGAGACAGATTACGTTGTCACCAAAGACAGTGTTGTGATGTTAAACAATGGACACCCAATGATGCCGTATGTAACGGGCATGGGTTGTACCTTAACGGCATTGACGGGCGCATTTGCTGCTGTTGGTGATGACAGTGGTTTGGCTGCTGCAGCGGTATTGGGCGTGGTAGGCGAAATTGCGGCTGAGAACTCATGTGGCCCAGGTAGCCTGCAGATGAACTTACTTGATGAGTTGTATCAACTAGATGAAGATACGCTGATTCAACGTCTGAAGATTCAGTAGGTTCAATCTGGCTATAAGCATTTAGCCAACTAAAAAGCCCTCAACACGAATGTGCTGGGGGCTTTATTATTATGTAAATCGTGTTCGCTATGTTTTCAATAAACGAGGCTAGAAATAACAGAGACTTAAAGTCAGCTAGGTTCTAAATCGATTCACTTGGCTTTCTAGGTGATGAGCAACCTCGGTTAAGTCACTCGCTGCGCCAGAAATACTGCTTACAGACTCTTGGTTACTTTGTGCGATGGTGTTTGCACCTTGCGCATTTTCACCCAGCGACTTAGTCAAGCAATCCTGTTCATCAACCGATACTGCGATCTGGCTGTTGGCCTGATTCAAATCTTGGATGTGTTGGTTAATCACATGCAAATTCTGAGAGGCTTGTTGTGCCTGAGTTGAAGCATCTGAAACCGTGCTGTGACTCTCTTTGATCGACTCTAGCGCGTCTTTTGCACCACGCTGCAGTGAGGTGATGAGTTCATCAATCTGGCTTGCAGAATCTTGGGTGCGCTTAGCTAAGGTTCTTACTTCATCGGCTACTACTGCAAACCCACGACCTTGTTCACCTGCGCGCGCAGCTTCAATAGCCGCATTCAATGCCAACAGATTGGTTTGCTCAGAAACGCCTTTGATTACTTCAAGAATGGCACCAATGTTCATCGACTCTTTATGTAGGTCAGTCACTTTCTGGCTACTCACCTGCATGCTTTCATCGGCACTGCCAATTTCGTGCAGTGTTTTGTCTACTTCTTTGAGTCCCATCGCCACATTCTCAGTTGCTTGGTTGGCAACCTGAGACGCGTGGTTAGCACTTGCAGCAATTTCTGATGTGCTGGAAGCCAATTGATCAACGGCAGAAGAGATATTGATCATCTCATTGTTCAACTGTGTTGCGTTGGTCGAGCTGTTATTGGTCACTTGATTGAGTGACTCCGACATCTCCCCAATGCGGACACTAGATCGGTTCACTTCGCCAACGATATCGCGTAGAGATTCAATCGTAATCTCCATGTTGGTCAGCAGTTCGCCGATCTCATTTTTGCTCTCTATGTTTACTTCGACATTCAGATTGCCTTGAGAAAGTTCGTTGGTGATCTGCTTAACCTGTGCAAGCCCTTTAGTAATTGAACGAGTAACCAAAACGGCGCTTGTCATACCAATAATTAAAGCCACACCCGTTAGCAAGAAGATGATTTGAATCGAACGTTTTTCACTGGCTTGCAGTTCAGGCGTCAATGCTTGTTTCTGTTGCTCTAGAATGCTTTGAGCATCCGCGACTGCAATCGCTAAACTGTCACCAATAGAGGCGAGGGTTGCGGTTCTTTGGGTGTTCTCAATCATCTGTTGATGAACTTGCTCAAAGCCTTTTGCATACGCTTCGCGCTGGTTAGAGAAGTCTTCAATCAGCTCGCTTTGGTAAGGGGATGATTTAAGAGATTCAATATCGCCCTCGATGCCTGGCAATGCATATTCAAAGATATCTTTACCGGCTTCATAGGTTTTTAGATCGTTGTTGTTTGAGTAACTGAGCACAGTGATCTTCGCTGCGAGAAAGTTCTCCATCAACATACCTGCGTATAAGCTCGCGTTTGGATCGTTGTTGTTGTAAGACTCATACAACAAGCTCTGAGCGGCTTTCAGTGCGTTGGTTTCTCTTTTAACCATCTCGACATTCACCAATTGGTTGATGAGGAGTTGGCTCTGCTTCATTGACCCATAAGCCGAATCAAAAGCAGCAACGCTGTCTTGCACTAATTGTAGGCTAGCTAGACTATCGGTTTTGGTGGTGGTCTGAATTAAGCTGTTGAGCAGTTCATCAATTGTGAGTTTACTTGATTGATAATTCGCTTCGTATTGCTCATCCAATGTCTCTAAGTAGCGTTCAGAGGCTAGACGCATCTGAAGAAAGTGCACTTGGATGTTGCCTGACAATGTCGCTTTATGGCTGAGTTCACTGTATTGGCTAAAGCCGTTCGACAAGGTTTGGATACCTTTGTAACTCACAAAGCCTGAAATGACGAAAAAGAGCAAGCAGATGGCATAACCCAGCTTGATCTTGAGCGCTATAGAAAGGTGGCGCATAACTATCCCTATATTGACCTGATTCCTTCACTGCGGAGTATTTCATAAAACAGCGTTCTGGGCATGCTTGAAGTGAATACTTTGTGTAATAAGTAACGCTTTCGTTAAAAAAAACAGGGTTTTCGGTATGCTTTCAACAAGTTGTATATTCAATGGTGCGCGCTTAATTGAGCTAATTTAGTATTAACTTCCATGCACATGATGCGATTTGTCGGTAAAATAGTAGAAACTCTATTTAGACTCCGACTCCAAAGGCACGATATGACCCCTTATAAACTCTACTTAGTAACGGACGACCAACAAGATTTAGATACGCTCAAGTTCGTGGTTGAACAAGCGGTCGCTGGTGGCGTCACTATGGTCCAAGTGAGAGAAAAGCATGGAGATGTGAGAGCTTTTATTGAACGAGCGCAGGCCGTTAAGTCGATTTTGGCTGGCTCTGGCGTACCGCTGATCATTAACGATCGGGTAGACGTTGCGTTGGCTGTGGATGCTGACGGCTTGCATTTAGGTCAATCAGATATGCCGGCTGAGTTAGCGCGTCAGTTGATTGGCCCAGACAAGATTCTTGGTCTGTCTATCGAAACTGAGCAACAGCTTCAAGAAGCCGATAGTCTGCCGATCGATTACATTGGCCTCAGTGCGCTTTTTGCCACACCGACCAAGACAAATCTTAAGAAACATTGGGGTTATGACGGCATTAAAATGGCGTTGGAGACAACGAAGTTGCCGATTGTCGGTATTGGTGGAATTAACGAATCGAACATCCCGCAGTTAGTTGAGAGCGGTATTCATGGGTTAGCTCTGGTATCTGCGATATGTCACGCTGAAGATCCCAAACAAGCGACGCGGGATCTGTTGTCTCTAATGGGGGAGTGAAGGGGTATCGGCTAGAAAACAAATGAGGTTAACCATTTGTTTTCTAGTTGAACAGCAGCCTCAAAGAAAGGCTAAATTGGCCTATCGCTTGAGCTTTTAAGGCAAACTATTAAGCACGCTATGCTGTGTGTGAGGCATAACGTTTTTATTGAGCCTGAAAGCGTCTATTGAATGCACAGTTTGATCTATTGAGCACACAGAGCAACAGTACCGATGATCATAAGAACGATCGCGGCATACCAGCCGTATTGTGCGGTCTTATCAGCAACAAACACCTTAATGTAGTTGAGTTCTTCATGCGCCATGGCAATGAAGTCCGTGTAGTTAATTGATAACTCACGGCTCGCTTCTTTCAAGTCTTGCTGAAGTTTGTTGAAAGCCTCATCGATGAAGCCTTTTGTTTCTGAAACAGACGGAGTAGCAACCAAAGTTAAGCTATTCCAAACTGCCATACGCGATTCATATTCGCTTTCACTGACACAATTAAGTACGCGTAAATCATACTCTCGTTTGTTACGCTCTTTGCCCATTTTCTCAGGGCAAATATTTCTTAAAACGTTCACGACAAATTTTCCAAAAGGTTCATTTAGATATAAAAAAGCACTCGAAGAGGGCTCATAAACTGGGTGCGAATCAATATTCAAAAGTGATCTATTTGAAGCTTTCACAAGTGGTTGCAGGGCAGGGGTACTTATGTGGGAGATTTGAAGTTGGGTCAGTGGTGTTAAAGAGCGATTTGGTTTGTCGATATCAGTTTGATAAGACAAACCCTTTGGGATCGCATACTAGTTATGTCACTTTGGGATATCAACTAGGGTGTTTTATCCACACGACAAAGAAAATTATCGGCACGAAAAGCGCAAATGAGGTAGTGCTGGAGAAAACACCACCGTCATTGATTTAGGATTCAGTTGCTGAAATAGGCTGAACTCAAGGATTGGGGAAGATTAGTTGGCTTGCCATTGATTGTTCTCTAATGAGTGGCCTTTTAGTTTTTCAAGTAAACTTGTTAACACTGGGCCATTGATGTGACTGCGAGACACCAAGCAACCAACAGGTGTTATCCAACCACCATGCTCGTGTGCGACAGGCAAAGCCACAAGGTCTCCTTTCTGAATCCCTTTCATCACCATCATTTCAGGCACATTTGCCCAACCTACGTTCTGTTCAACGAGATCGATGATCGTTTTGTGGTTGTTGGCATACCAAAGCATGGAGCTGATGCCATAGGTGAACCACAATTCGTGCTGCTTCGAACTACGATGCACACATTGGCGGTAGCGCTTTAGGTCTGAGTCTTGAACGACGGGCATTTGGCTCAGCTCGTGCGTGGCAGAGCTGACAGTAAGAAAGCGCGCTTGGCCAAGTAGGAAAAAGTCCATATCCACCTTAAGCTCACCATCCGCGTAGATGATGCCTATCTGTGCTTTTCCGCGTCTGACTAAGTCTTCAATATCGAAGGTAGATGTCGTAATAATATCGAAGTGTGTGATTGGAAACTGATCGGCTAGTGAACTGATTATCTTGATGAAGTTCTTATCAATGATGCTCTCATCCACAGCAATGATCAGTTCGTGTTCATCTTCTTGTGTCAGCGATTCTACTTTTTGATCGAAGTACTTTTGTTGGTCGAGAATCGACTTGGCGACAGGTAACAACGCTTTACCTGTGTTGGTCAAAACGGGGATGTTTTTCTCGCGGCTAAACAACTCTTGGTCGATAGCTATTTCAAGGTTGGCGATCGATTGGCTGACACCAGACTGAGCGCGTTTCAGCTTGCGTGCTGCAGCAGAAAAAGAGCCACTTTCACACACGGTGACGAATACTTTTAGTTGCTCAAAACTGTACATGTTACCTCTCGCTCAATACCAAATAGGATGACAATGCTCAGGCTATCACTAATCGTGATGGCTGTTAACTTTCTCTTATTATTTTCGATGACATAATCCGAGCTAATCCAACACAGACTAGATTATTTAGAGGAATGTATGAGTACGTTAGAAAGAGTGTTCCACTCAGTGTTATTCGAAGTTTTGGCTGTAACACTTTCAATTATAGGTTTAGCGATATTTACCGATCATGATGTGAATGCCTTATCAGGAACCATGATAGTTGTTGCGACAATCGCTATGATTTGGAATTACTGCTTTAACCGCATTTTTGATCGCTACTTTACGGGTGAAAAATCTCAGCGTTCACTTAAGTTACGTGTTTTTCATGTTGTGTTATTTGAGGCAGGCTTGCTGGTGGCGACGATCCCTGTGATGGCGTACTTGCTCAACGTCGGGTTATGGCAGGCATTTTTGATGGACATCGGCGTGACCATTTTTATTACCATTTACGCGTTTGTGTTTAATCTGATTTACGACCATGTGCGAGCATTTTGGGTTCGAAAAGCCGATTTAGCGGTTCAGTAAACTACCAAGTCAGTAAATGTAATTTGAGCGACTAACCGTTTGTTTATTCGTTATTTTGACGGGTATATTCGGTTAGTAGCTCTAGGTAACGCGGCGTTTGTTCTGCTATCTTAAAGAAGGTGATAATTTGAGTTCGTTAACGAATAGATAAGAGGAAAGGATGCCAAATACCCCTCAGGCAATGACGGTTGTTGATAAGAAAGAAGTCGAATTGTTCGCGGAATTGTTCAAACATATTGATGGTGAAATCTACACCTTACTACGCAGTGCCCAAATCCCTAATGATATTCTCACCAGTAATGACCATTACGATTATCTCCCTGAGACCACTATTAAAAACGTGGTCAAGATTATGGGGGAATCTGCGTCGAGAGAAGAGTTTTCGCTGTTTATGTGGAGTTTTTGCAAGCAAACCTATGTGCCAAGGTTTGTGGCTAAGCTAAGCCAGCAGGGTTCATTGAAAATCGCGCTAGACCAATTTGGTGAGCAGCTTAAGCTCGTATCCAATGGTGCGAATGTTTATACCAAGCAATCCGGAGGCAAGTGGTGGTTGGTTCGTGAGAAGCCATTTACTAACGCACCTTGGTTTAAGTTCGCTGAGCTGTTTTCTGTTATTTTCATTAACGAGCTACTTTCAGTATTAACGCAAGGTCGTTGGAAGCCGTCTGAGGTCGGAATTCAGAATGGCGATCTCGAATGTTTTCAATCTCTACCACAAATGGGCAGTGCTCAGTTTTATACGCATAGACCGGTCACTGCCTTTGAGATCCCTGAAGACATTATGCTTGCACCTATTGCGTTGCCAAAGGTAGCTCGAGAACCAGAAATCACCGCGCCTTTACCTAGCTCATTCCTGAGCGCTTTTAAGCTTGTTATTAAACCTTATCTCACGATGGGGAAACTCCCAATTAGCTTAGCTTCTGAGATTCTAAATATTCATGTCAGAACGATCCAGCGTCGGTTGGAAAGTGAAGGGGTGGTCTACAAAACCTTGATTGAGAAGATGGTTCTTGAGCAGGTTTTGGAATTGCTTAAGCAGTCAGATCTATCGATCACGCAAGTAGGCGCGAAAATGGGCTATTCCGATTCTTCCCACTTTACCCGAGCGTTCAAAAGACAGATGAACATGACGCCAAGACAGTACCGAAAAGAGCACAGCTAACGTCGGTAAGCAACAGTACAAAGCTATCAGTAAGAGCTCCGGCAATAACAGTTCCTCCAGCCATCAAGCAGAAACCGGAGCCTGAACGCATAATTATTTATTGTCACCAAATGGCCATTTATCAACCTTGAACACTGGCAGTATCACTACTAAGTTATTGAATGTTGATGAGTTGTTTTTGCCTCGATTTTTTCTCGGAATTTTGATTAGATTTTTGTGATTATCGCGGCTAACAAAAACACCTTTGAAACCTCATAACACTCATTAGTAGTTACGGAATCGTTATGGGAAGTGGACTCCACTCATAAACGGAATCAAGGTGTATAAATGAAAAATGCAGGCTTAAAACTCTCTGTTATTGCTCTTTCGTGTTCATTTGCTTTTTCTGCAAATGCCGCTTCAACGTTATTCACAAACGTTGATATTTTCAATGGTACAGAAAACAAACTTTACGAAGATCATCACGTACTGGTTGAAGACAACCTGATCAAGCAAATCTCCGCAAATCCAATAGATGCGGGTGAAGCTAAAGTGATTGATGGCGAGGGCAAGACTTTGATGCCCGGCTTAATCGATGGCCATGCTCACGTCATGATTAATTATAATTTTGGCGATATTGAATCTAATAAAGACCTTACTGACATTTCAATTCATGCGACTCAAGTGGCTAAGCGCTACTTAGATGATGGTTTTACCACTGTTCGTGATATGGGCGGTCCAGCTTTTGGTCTAACTCGTGAAATTGAAGCGGGTAACGTTGTCGGCCCACGTATTTACCCTTCTGGTGCATTTATTTCTCAAACCTCTGGTCATGGTGATTTCCGAGATCGAAGTGACCCAGGTTTTACTCCGAATTCTGTGGGTGACATTTCTAACTTTGAACGTATGGGGATTGGTGCGGTTGCCGATGGCGTACCAGAAGTGTTGAAAGCAACACGATTGAACCTACGAAATGGCGCGACTCAAATCAAGATCATGGCTGGTGGCGGTGGTTCATCTCGATTTGACCCAATAGATACGACTCAATACTCGGTTGATGAGACGTGTGCGATTGTTGAAGCCGCTAAAGATTGGAATACCTATGTCGCGGCACACACTTTTAACGATCGATCGGTAAATCGATTATTGGATTGTGGCGTTAAAAGCTTTGAACATGGGTTCTTTATTAATGATGAAACGATGAAGAGAATTGCCAAAGAAGGCGGATATGTTGTTCCTCAAATGTGGGGATTATCGCCAGATTTAGCGAAAAACCCCTTAATGCCAGCTGAGAAATTGCCAATGGTTGCCCAACTTCAAGAAGAATACGGTGATTACGGTAAACGATTGTTAGAAAACAATGTGAAGGTCGTTTTTGCCTCTGACTATGTCGGAGCAGATTCCGATGCAGAGCGAGCTCGTCGTTACGAAATTTACTGGCGCACACAAGCTTTCGGCAGCAACTTTGAAGTGTTGAAGCAAATGACTTCAACGGCTGGTGAAATGTTGGCGATGTCAGGCCCTAGAGGCACTACACAAGGGAAATTAGGCGTTATTGAAAATGGAGCGGTTGCAGACATCTTATTGATTGAGGGTAACCCATTGGAAGATATGGCAGTGATAGGCGCGACTCCGGAATGGTTCGATGCTGATCCTGAATACAAGACTATCGATACTATTAAATTGGTAATGAAAGATGGCGTTGTATACCGCAACGAAATGTAATTTCCGATTCGATTTTTAATCATTTGGTAGGGGAGCTTTTCCTCTACCTACTTCCTTTTTGTTGTGTTTGGTTGGAGTAGATTTTGATGGTTGATTTAAAATCAATAGGCTCATTTTTTATGTTCTGTTGTTTGTCATTTTCATCATTGGCTAGTGAAATAAAAGTGACGTACTGGGATGAGTTAGTTCCGAGTATGGAGTTAATGGAGGATCCATTTCAAAAGTTAGATAGAAATCAGATGTTTGACATGGCGACTATTGCTCGCTTTAAAGAGGCTCAGGTTGAAGACGGTTTTGTGGCAAGTGATAAAGCGAGACAAGAAATCGTCGAAGTTACTGAAAGATTAAAAAAGCAAGATATAGATGTAGAAGCATTGTTCGTTGCTCGTGCTCAGATCATGAAGCAACGCGAAGCGTTAGGTTCGAAACCCAATACAGAGGTAGTAGGTAGTAAACATCGTATTCCTGGTTACATCACGCCGATTGAAATGGATGGAACTAAGGTGACTAAGTTCTTTTTAGTGCCTTCTGCTGGAGCGTGTATTCATACACCACCGCCTCCAGCGAACCAGCTTGTATTGATTGATTTTCCTGAGGGCATTGAATTGGTCAGCTTAATGACACCAGTCTGGGTTGAAGGGCAGTTAACGGGTCATCAATCGAAAGAAAATGTGAATTACTCTGACGGTGCAGCCAATGTGCAGTCGGTGTATGCGATGAAAGCGGAAGGTATAGAACAGTATCAACCTTAGCTAGTGCATTTAGTTGAATCCAGTCTCTTGTTGGAAGTATCTAAATCACTCAGTGTCATCAAATGACAATTTTCAATGTGAGTAATGAATAAAATAAAACTAACTTAAAAAGCACTGGTGACATGATGAACTCAAGATTCTCTAAAGTAAGTATGGCTATTGTGATGGCGGCTAGCCCAATGAGCGGCGTTGTTTACGGCGCTAACTTTGAAGGCCCAGATTCTGTTGAAAATACAATTGCAGAGCAGAAAGCACAAAAGAAATCTTGGAGGGAGTCATTAGCTGAAGATGGATTTACATTTGGTGCAGATTACTTTGCTTTGGGGCTGACCTCTGGGGATGGGGTTGGCGGCGATAGCGTTGATGCATCGTCGGGTGTGGCACGATTATACGGTTCATGGCATCTATTAGGAAACGGCACACAGAACTCAGGTAGCTTAGTTTGGAAGGTGGAACATAGGCATGCCTATGGTGATACTCCGCCAAAAGACTATTCATTCGGCCCGCTTGGCTATGTCGGTGCAATTGGTCCGGCATACAGCGACCAAGGGTTTCGCGTTACGGACTTAAATTGGAAGCAAAAAATCAATGATGGCAAAGGCACCATTATTGTCGGTTGGCAGGATGTAACGAACTATGCGGATGTTTACGCTCTAGCAAGCCCGTGGTCTGGTTTTACTAACTTGGTATTCTCGACAGGCTCAGGTGCGATGGGCTTACCGGATGACGGTGTATTGGCCCTTTCTGCCGGTCATATGCTAGGCGAAAACTTTTATGTGGTCGGTGGTATCGCTGATGCAAATGGTCAGTCAGATGATATTTTTGATGGCTTTGATAGCGCTTTTGGTAGTGATGCGTCTTACTTTACAACACTTGAATTAGGTTGGACGGCTTCACAAGACCTGATTTATACAGACAACTTCCATGTGACGTTCTGGGATTTTGGTGACGATACTCGCCACAGTAATAGCCTTGCAACTGAAGGTGGCTCAGGTGTCAATTTCTCATGGAGTCAGTTTATCACGCCGCAAGTTATGCCGTTTGTGCGAGGTGGTTTCTCAGAAGGTGATGTTGCCCTTTACGATAAATCAATCTCTGTTGGTATGGGATATTTCGGGTTAGGAAAACCGACGAACAACCTTGGTGTTGCGCTAAACTGGGCGGAAGTGAATGGTGATTCTTTTGCAGCTGATGCGAAAGCAATAAGCGGTAATACAGAGCAATGGACGGCTGAAATTTACTACAACATGCAACTCAACGATTTCATCCAAGTGACACCTGATATTCAATACATTAAAGATCCAGCTTTCTCCAATGAAAGTAGCGCTTGGGTGTTTGGTATTAGAGCGAGAGTCTTTATCTAACTTCTCTGTTTGTTAATCGCTGAAACGTAAAGAATAGATGTAAAAAGTGAGCCTGTTTGGCTCACTTTTTTTGTCTTAGGTCTGTATCAAAAGCGGCTATGCTTTTTCGGCTTTGGGCGTGTCATCGAGTGCGAAGTAGATTTTTGAAACAATAATCTCTGCGATCAAAATCGTGAATACCACAGCGAAGAATGCCACCACACCATTCCATGGGCCTGTGAAGCCTACCTTGTCGCCAAACAAGATATTGATGGCTTCCAACATCACAAACTTAGAGCCCACCAAAATCACGTAACTGGATAAACCGCGATAAATCTTAGCCGCTGTACCCGGTTTAGATTTGAAGTAATCTGCGAGCTTATGTTCTAAGCCAATAGACAGTTTGAGCAGGAGTTGTAGCAGAATCGCAGCTGCAAATGAGATGGTGAAAGACTCGATATTGACGAAGTCCCAGTATTCATCAAAAAAATTAAGAACCGTTAAATCGACGAGTACCGCAAGCGTGTATCCGACAAAGAGTCGTTGGGGCGTATTAAATCCATATACTTTTTCTATATTGCTCATCTACTTCTTCCTGAGTTAAGGGTTATAAAAAACTTAGGAGTTAATCTTATAATTTTCAAACGCTTATTGTCTTATATGCGAAACAGGTCTTAAAGTCGGCTTGGCGCATTATGGTAAGTAAGGGTTTTAAGAATGATTCAAGATAAGACTCCAATTTAGACAGAGGCGCATATGATTGTTCATTTTAGAATCCAAGACGTAGAAGAACTTTGGGGAGCCATCGATTTAGCAACGCTCTTGCAGCTGGAACTGAGAGCAGTATCAACCACACCGTTAACTCTCTGATTGAATTAGTTAAGTTACCAATTACACTTGAAGCATAAGTTTGAATGGAGTCAACTTAATGCTTTCACCCCTATCGCACTATCCCCGTTCTATTATTCTGCTCTTAATGGGCCTCAGTTCTTCCTCGGCCTATGCATCCAATGAATTGATTCAGAACCGCTTAGAGAAGATATTTTCTGTGTCAATTGCGCTGACTGACAGCGATGCCATTTCAATTGGCTTTGTGGATTTTGATCCTAATTCGTTTATCAATTTAAACGACAGTGGTTTTGGATCCGATAAAACCATCGATACTCGAAGCCAAGTGAGTGTGGGCTCCATCCCTTACTCTTCCGTGATTAAAACGGATGACCCTGACTTCGACCTTATTTGGTCTGTGCGAGGGTCTTATGCGCTTTCTGAACAGGATATTGAGATCTCATCAGATGTGACTCCTGACCGTCGTGTTAACCCAAATGAAGACTCGGTATTGGGCCTGTATGGCTTTTTCGGAGGGCAAAACCATTTAAACCAGCATTGGTCTATCGCCTATGGGTTAGGCACTCACTTGCTCTATTACCGCAATAAATACGAATACAACAACAGCTACTCTCAAGCATTTCAATCTCAGCTAGATGGCTACGCATTGAATACATCAGCATGGGCGCTTGTTGCTGAACCTTCAGTCAAACTTCAATACTTGCAACCAAAGGAGTGGGGCAGTTGGAATGTGTCTTCCAGAGTTCGTTACTTTTATGGAACAGGCTGGGGCGAAGCGAACGATGGCGATATCGGTAACCCAGAAGGGATGCGATTCATTAATGAACTAGAGTTTAGGCAAAATGTAGCGCTCGATGCTTGGTCGCTTAATAACCCTCAAATCCACTATAACTTAACAAGAATCGATGTCGCGGGTGATTTGACTGCTCCTTTAGATACGCACTATTACTATGAGTTCGGGGCAGGATTAGTATTTGATGTGCCTTACGACTCTTACTTTTTTGACAACTTCGGGATTGGAATTAACTTCAATTATGGCAGCTCACTCAGTGGTGGTAGCTTGCTATTCTTACTCAATAATTAGCATAAGTTATTGATCTTAATGGTACTCATATAATTTGAATTTGTATGTGTCGTAAAATGGTAAATATCTTAGTGAAAACTTAGCCATCATAGTCATTCGCCCATCACTAGAGCAGACTATGAATAAGTTAAGTTTTGACCGAAAAATGCCGCTATACGTGGTGTCTACACTTGCCCTTAATATGGCAGTTAGCTTGTGGTTATTGAGTATGGCTTCTTCGGCAGTCATGGCTTTTTCTGTGTGCGCGTTGTTTTTGCTCAGCACCCTCATTACTGCACGCCTATATCGACATGAAATGGCTCAAAGCAAGAATAGCTTGTCTGAAGCGATCATTGATGGCATCGCTGGTTTTATCATCCTCGATAGTCAATTGAGGGTAATACAAGTTAATCAACAGTTCTCTAGAGTTTCAGGCTATGCCTTTAATCAAGTCGAGTCTCGCCCGATTTCTGATCTCTGCTTTATGAATAACAGCAGTTTAATATCGACCATTACTCGCTCACTCAAGGAAAACCAGAGATGGAAGGGGGAGTTGAGTGGAGTCAGTCGACTTGGCGAACATTTTACTGTGAATGTGGTTGTCGAAAAGTTAGCTGAAATACTGTCGCACAATAATAAATATGTGGTGACCTTTACGGATATTAGTCGACGCAAAGTATTAGAACGTCGATTAAGAATGTTGGTGGACACAGATTCTCTCACAGGGTGCTGGAACCGCCGCCGTTTTGATAAAGATCTTAACCATTATTCAAACTTAGCGGAGCGTTATGGTTATACACACTCTTGTTTGGCGTTGATCGATTTAGATCATTTCAAGGCCATCAATGATAATCATGGTCATGACCAAGGTGATTCAGCGCTGAAAGAGGTCGCAGAACTGTTGAGAAATAACAGTCGAGACACCGACATCGTCGCGCGAGTAGGCGGCGAGGAGTTCGCTATCTTGATGCCCGAAACTAATTTAGCAGAAGCGTTTGAGGCGATGTATCGATTGAAAGAAGTGATTGCCAAAGGAACAACACTGAACCTGACTGTGAGCAGTGGTGTGTCTGAAATACAGGCACAAGCCGAAGCGACCTATCGCAGTGCGGATAAGGCGCTTTATCGCGCTAAAGGTAATGGGCGAAATAGAGTGTGTAGTTCTAGTTCTAGTTCTAGTTCTAGCTCAGGCTCGGGCAGTGCAGCGTCCATTGTCCTTGGTTAGGCGTATGTCGTAATTAACTAATCGGTGAGATCGGAGCCTAAGCCGAAATCGAGCGTTGATAGATCTTGGGTGTTAACCCTGAAACGCGCTTAAACGCACGAGAAAAATGCGAGATGTTGGTGTAACCGAGCTGGCTAGAAATGTAGGTCAGCGTGTGGCCTTCTTCCATCAGTTCGCAAGCTACCGAAAACATCAGGTTTTCTTTGATCTTTCGATAAGTGGTGTTTTCGTTCTTGAGTTTGCGTTGGAACGTTCGCACCGAAAAGTTGAGTAGCTCAGCGGCTTCTTCAAGAGAGAGGTCTTGTTCTTTCATGTACGGCTTTAGAAGCTCATAAACGCTATCGGTAAAGCTGGTGTGCCACTCAATCAATGTCGGTTTAGCACTGAGTTCTTTAGAGGTTAGGCGAATTGGGAGTTGTAAGATTTCTTCAGGAATAAGCACAGCCGTCGACGACTGATCAACAAACAGTTGGCAGCTACTTGGCACAAGTGTTTTGACGACATCGATGTCATGTCCTTGAAGACGCACCTTATTAGGTAACCATGGGGATTGGGATAAAATGGTTATTAATTCAATGATATATGTAATCGCAAAAGCTTCCCCCCATTGAAACATAGGGGAATTGTCTTCGGGGGCAGTTCGGCAAAACCAGCTCTGACCGTGTTCTTGAATAAACTCGACTTTGCTGCCTGGGGAGTCATAGGCAAAGATTGAATTGATCTGTTTTAGTGCATCACCAATGGTTTCGAATTCGGTAAATTGATGCAAGACATTTGGGATGATTCGACGTCGAAATGCGAGTCCAAGAATATCGGTGAACCGAGATACGCCGAGTTGTGCTGATGTCAGATAAATCAAACGCTTAATGGATTCCGATGGCACAAAATCACTTTCTGATTCGATAAGGTCGGGTGGTAAACCGGAATCTTTGAGCAACAGATGTAAATCAAGACCATAGTCAGAAAAAACCTGAACCAGAATTTTAGCGTAGTTCGTTTGAATTACCGGGACTTGGTAGTGACTAGAGGTCATGAGTATACAATCCTGTATATATTGTCGCATTATTAGACGTGCATATCATTTGCAACGTTTTGTTTACTAAATCTAACTCTATTTACTTGAGTTTTCCATCGCTGGGTTTATTTTTAAGGTATTAATTTTGTTGATGTTAGTTATCTAGAAGGGAGTCCCATGTCAGAAGTCAACGGGAATAAGCAAGAAGCCAATGAAGAAGTTCGCCAGCAAGAAAATGGAAAAGACAGAGTAAGAAAAATTACAAACTACTTATTGTTGTTTGTCGCATTCATGTTGATCTTCAGTGTCATTTCAGACCGCATCATCCCTATTACAGATAATGCACGTGTAAAAGGTTATATCGTTCCAATCAAGCCTGAGGTATCAGGTAAAGTACTCGATATTCTAGTTCAACCTAACCAATTGGTTAATCAAGGCGACAAGCTCGCTATTTTAGACGATTCTGATTATAAAATTGCCGTACAACAAGCTGAGCAAAACTTAGAAATTGCTGGCCAAAATGTCGGAGCTCAAACCGCGAGCATTGCTTCAGCTCAAGCGAAGCTCACGTCAGCGATGGTAGAGAGACAAAATACCAAGTTACAAGCCAAGCGTGTTTTAGAGATGGCTGACAAAGGTGTGGTTTCTAAATCCGATGCGGACAAAGCGCGAGCTTCACTAGCGACGTCTCGAGCGGCGGTTGTAAACGCGGAAGCAGACCTTGACCGTGCTAAGAAGCAAATGGGTAAAGAAGGTGAAGAAAACAGCCAAGTAAAAGCGGCGTTGCTAGCTCTTGAACAAGCTCAATTGAACCTAGAGCGCACTGTGATCACAGCGCCGACGCAAGGTGGTGTTTCTAACTTTAGCCTGTCTGAAGGTTTTTATGCATCAGCAGGGCAAGCAATCATGACCTTTGTTTCAACGGAAGATATCTGGATTGAAGCTTATTATCGCGAGAACAGCCTAGGTAACGTTACGGTCGGTGATGAAGTCGAAGTAGCGTTAGATTTTGCACCGGGCAAAGTGGTAAAAGGCCGAGTCAGTAGCATCGATTGGGGTGTTGATTGGGGACAGAATGATCAAGCAGGTAAGCTTGCGCAAGCCAACCAGCAAACGGGTTGGTTGCGTCAAACACAGATGCTTCCTATCACCATTGAATTTGATAATGAAGAAGTGACAGGCATGCTCCGAGTAGGTGGACAAGCGGATGTGATTGTTTATAGCGGCGATAACTTTGTGTTCAACGCGATAGGCAAGGTATGGATTCGTTTGATTAGCGTATTGTCTTATGTCCGATAAGCCGATTCTTGACCAACAAACACAGCAACGGATCCTGCGATTTACGGTCGGGGTCACGTTGGCTGTTTTCTTGGCGGCGTGGATAAACTGGCCACTTGCGTTTGTGGCGCCAGTGTTCACTGCTAAGTTCTTAATTGATAAACCAAATCTCCATAAGGAAACGGTCTACGAATTGCTCTTGGCCGTTGTGGTGACAATGGGGTTAGGTTTATTGCTGTCGCGAGGAATTACCCATTACCCAATCCCATTGCTGATTTTAGTGGGGCTAATGATGCTTTGGGGTTACTACTTGTTTGTCGACCCTAAATGGAACCTGTTCGCCACCATATTGTTGATTGCTGTCTTGATGTTGCCATTCATGGCGATTGATAACCCTGGCGTTTCGGTAATGCTGGCATCTGGCTTAGCAACTTCTGGTGTGGTTTCAGTGATGATCTTTGCGTTAGTGCATGTATTTTTCCCTGAGCCTAAATCGGAGTTCTCAGGTTTTGCTGCTGCACCACTCGAAAAGAAACAGCGTTGGTATGCGGCCTTTAGGGCGATGATTATCTCCTATCCAGTGGTATGTTTTTTCTTTATTTTTCAAATATCTGAAGCTTTATTGACAATGATGTTCATTGCGCTGTTATCGTTGATGATTACGTCAGAGAAGTCGATAAAGTTGAGTGCTTTTCTAGTGATAAGTAACGGTATCGGGGGATTGCTCGCGATAGCGGCTTTTTCAATCCTTTCGATTGTTCCTAATATTATCTTCTACTCTTTATTCATAGGCTTGGTCGCTATTGTGATCGCCAAGAAGATCTACACGGTTCCCGAAAAAGCACCGATTTTCGCCACTGCATTTAGTACGTTGTTAGTACTTGTCGGTAGCACTTTGATGAGCTCAGGCGACATCGATAGCAACACTCTTATACGCATATTCCAATTAGTGTTAATTGGCATATATATGATTTTGGCTTCTTTATTCCTAGAAACTCGGAATTGGAAGTTCCTACAAAATCAGCCTTAATTATGTCTTACAAGGACGTCTCATGAAGTTAACCGATGATTTTTCAAAACAGGCGATAGACGCTGCCATCAAAATCGCAGCGATTGCCATGCTCGTGTATTGGTGTTTCTCGATTTTGCGCCCATTCATTCTATTGGTTATTTGGGGGGCGATCATTGCAACTGCGCTCTATCCAGTTGCTGTCGCCATTTCAAATAAGACGGGAATGTCGAAAGGAAAAGCCAGCGCGTTACTGAGCTTTATCGGTGTGATTCTATTATTTATTCCTTTGGCGGCGCTTTCTTCTGGTATCTACACCAGCGCGACTGACCTGATGACAGGGCTTCAAGATGGCACATTGTCATTGCCTAAACCGAAAGAGTCCTTACAAGATATTCCATTAATAGGGGAAAAGGTTTATTCAACCTTGGTTGCCGCCTCGAACAATATTGAAGGCACTTTCATAAAGTATGCAGACGAAGTTAAACAGTTCGCGACGAAAGCGGCTTCTGTTCTTGGCTCGCTAGGTGGTGGCTTCATTCAATTTATCATCTCGACCATCATTGCTGGTGCGTTCATGAGTAATGCCGATAAATGCCAAACGGGTGTGACTCACTTAGTGGCGCGCTTAACAGACGGCAAAGGAGAAGAGCTGGTACAGCTTTCTAAATCGACCGTTCGTAGTGTTGTACAAGGTGTCATCGGTGTTGCTGTGATTCAATCTATGATGTCGGCAATTGGTTTGGTGATAGCGGGCGTACCTGCTGCTGCTTTTTGGGCGTTGGCGGTATTGTTAATTGCAATCATCCAACTTCCACCGATTCTTGCTTTGTTACCTGCCATCATTTACATGTTCAGTGTTGAATCGACATTGGCGGCAAGTTTGTTCTTAGTGTGGTGTATTTTGGTGAGTGGTAGTGACGCTATCTTGAAACCTGTACTGCTAAGCCGCGGTTCTCATATTCCAATGCTGGTTATTTTATTGGGTGCATTGGGTGGAATGGCGATGTCAGGCATTGTCGGTTTGTTTGTTGGTGCCGTGATTCTGAGTTTGACCTACGAGCTGATGATGGCGTGGCTTGGGCTTGAAGAGAAAAACCAAGCAGAAGTAGAGACAGACAAAGCAGAGACTGAGGTGAAATAGATGAAGGCAGTCTCGAAAGACGACAACTTCTACTTCTTATTCTATGCACTGTTGGTGTTGTTTTTTGGTTGCGCGGTGATGCAGCAGTTTTACCCGCAAGGTCAGAAAACAATACTATTTCTCATCATAATTACCTTAGCGAGCTCAATTGTTGGTATCAATAGAGAGCGAGCCTTGTATCGATCTTGGTATGGTCTGTTGTTGATAACAGCGTCCGTATCAGGTGTATTTTCGTTTTTGGAAGGTTATAACCTGTCGATAGTGACGTTATCGGCGTTGGCTGCGTTTTTGTTCTCCCACATCTACTCAGCGTTAAAGCAGGTGATGAAAGCAAAAACGGTGACGCCCAATCATATTATCGGGTCAATCTGTATCTACTTGCTGTTAGGCTTTGCTTGGTCGACTATCTACTTGTTGATTTTGGAAATTTTTCCTAGTGCATTTAACGGTTTAGAAGAGAAAGTCTGGTTAACGAATTTGTTCAATGCGATGTACTTTAGCTTTATCACATTGACTACGGTTGGCTATGGAGACATCTCACCAGCTTTACCTATTGCTCAATTCTTTGTGTTTATGGAATCCATTATTGGTAGCTTTTACTTAGCCATAATGGTGGCGAGTTTGGTGAGCATTCGACTTACACAGTCTCAATCTCAATAGGGCATTTACAAATAATAGAGCACATACGAAGAAGCCCAGCAGTTGCTGGGCTTCTTCTATTTTGTGAGCTTTAAAGTCTGTTTAAGTTTGAACTCTGTGTGGGCGATGAATCTTACGCTTCAGTGCCTTGTATCTTCTCTAATTCAGCGATGGTCGTTTGTGACACAAGCTGACCATCCATGTAATAGCTAACGTTTTGACCCTCTTTGATACCTGTCAGAGTTGCCGTTTCACCAGAGGTATAGACGATGTCCATTTGAACCGTGTTTTCGTCAATCTTAATCATCTCACCCGTTTCAATCGTGCGATTGTTTGAAATTGGCCCAACAGGTGCTTCTTTCAAGCTTGGGTCTAGGTCGTCGTTCACTTCGAAGTGTGTATCTGTTTTTGTATCAAATACGTGTGGTGAACCACTGATTGGGTTTTTACCTGTCCAGAATTCGAGTGAGTTGAATACGACATAGTCGGCTGCGGTTGTAATACCGTACACAGGCGCTAATAAGAAGTTTACACCTGCACGAGCATAGCGGTTATCGACAACTTCAACGTTAAATTTCATCACTTTCCCTGTTACGGCGTTGCTGCCGATACAACCAGTTAGCGCAGAAGCCAAAACCGTTAGTCCTACAATTTTAAGTGCAATCTTTTTCATTTTAGTACCTGTATAAGTTAGAAGTCTGTTTTGTTGGAACAGGTGTAGTATGGTTTTTATTCGATTCAGAGTTTTACCATTTAGCGCCACTGACGATAGAAAATTGGTTATGTACTTTAAGTATCAAAAGCTAGATCTAGAAAACCGGACATAGAAAAGCTGGCTACAAAAATCGGAGCATAAAAAAAGCGCGACCTAATAGGGCGCGCTTTTGGGTATTTGGATAAGTCGTAATGAAAACAACGACTCCAATACAGAATTACTTCATCACATAAGAATAGGCCGATACGACAAGCCAGCGGAAAAATCGAAATAAAAGGGTAGTGGCTTTAACGGTAAACTTGGCGATTGATACCGTTGCTTCTGCACCAACGCTAACGCACTTATGCAGATCGGATTCTTTGTATTCGGAATAGGTCATATGGTTTCTCATTTCTCGCTGTTGTCTTTCATATGTAAGTAATGACTCCTGTCTGGCGATATACCCTGTACGACTAATGTACGAATATTCATCGATAGAAACTTACCATTTAATGCCAAGTAGTGTGAAAACTAGCCAAAAGATAACGTGTTGAGAGAAATTAAGTACGTACCTAGATGTAACCTATCAAGTTACCGAAAAAACGAGGTTATATAGTGGTATGATCGCGGGCTCAGCACCATAAGTGATAAAGAATAGGAAACAGAATGACTCACCTTACCGATCAGCAAGAAGCTGCAATGGCGACGTTTAAGGAAAACTTACACCTTCCAAATGGTGGTTTTCATAAACTGATTATCGATCTAAGTAAGGAATATCAGCTGCCATTTCAAAAGGTGCGCGCCGTTTTAAAGAAAGCTCAAAAAGACGTCGAACGTCAAATACGCGAAGATTTTGCGAGTATCGATGATAGGGTTCTTAGCCAAGAGAATTGGGTGAACATCATTAAGTCAAAACTTGTCGAACTGGCGGAAGATAACCAAACGGTGATGGATAAGCTGCAACTCAATCTGAAATATCAAAAAGTATTGTCGGCAACCAATGGTTCAATCGCAAGTGAAGACGAGCGTGACGAATTGATTGAAGAGTTGATTCAAGCTTATGAAAAAGAGGTATTCAAACCTTTATTGGCGATGCTGCATACAACAAAGCTGTATTGGAAATTAATGCTGGTGGATGAGACATGTAAGATGAATGAGGAGAATCGTGAGAAATTTAGTGATTACCCTCAACACATGCAAGCTGCAGAACACTTATATACTCTTGATCAGAAGTTAAGGTCGATGCCGTTAACTTATTAGTCCATGAATGCACTGATAATGACTCATTGGTGATTCAGAGTTTGATATAAGTTGGTTTCAATAGAAGTACGATAACCTAGCTAGCGTTAGCCGCGCGTGAAATGCAAAAAGGGCTAGGTTTCTGATCTGTTTTACTTCTACTCTATTTTGTTCTGCTAGAGCGAATTGAGGGTGACATCTTTTACATCTTTGGGACTAAACGATGTTTCTTTTTGTAGCCTATGGGAAATGCTATAGGAGTGTGAAATGTCCTAGGGTGTTTCCGTTGCCTGAAACAATAGTTCCGATGCTTTCTCGTTCATTAAATTCAAAGTCGATGAGATAACTGTGATGTTGTAGCTTGGGCAATATGTGGCGGTGGAGTATATCGCTATTGAGCTGTCGAATCTCTGTGACCCATGAAATTTCTTCTTTGTGTAAGTCTATTTTAATCTTGAGCATTTATTACCTTTTAGTTTATTGACTGATTTGTCGCGTGATAGTTGGTACCAATGGGTTTGTCGTGTTGTTCTGCGTGACATAACTGTGCCTTGTGTTTATTACATTTATATTTAAGTGGTCGATCTATTTTGACTTCGCTAACAAGAGAGCGAATGACGATAGATCGGTAGTGAGGATCGAATTTAAAAGCTATTGAATGACTATCTAGGTGAAAGCTGACGCAGAGATGGTGTAACGAGGTAATCGAGAACTGTCTTTGAGGAACTTGGACTTACTTTAGCATTAACAGCTCTATAGATTAGAGCCAAGTGGCGAACTATACGCCTAGTTTTTGAAATTACAACCCTATTTTAAATTAAATTCAAAAAATTTTTGAATGATTTGCCGTCGCTTGTTGAGAGTTAAATGAGCGATGGGCAGGTGATTCACCATGATACCTGACAGATGTTTGGCTTTGCACCGCTTCGTATTCTTTGTCATTAGTGGTTTTAATTGTTTAGCTAATTTATTGATGATTAAGTATTTGTTATATATAGTCTTTACATTGTAAATTACAATTCGTGACTCTGAGGTTGAGCGTTGTAATTCTGGGGTTTGGCGTCGTAATTCTGTGATTTAGCGTTGTAATTACAGGGTTTTCGGCCACTTTCCCCCATCATTTTATTCTTCAGATTAATGATCATTTTCCTCTTCGCGTCTTTTTGCTATTTCTGATCCCTAGCATCTCTCCTGACTACGCAAAATATGAATACTCACTTTTACATTTCTGAATAATAAAGTTGTTGTGTTGCCAGTTTAACGCAAATATAATTGATAATAGTTCTCACTTGCGTTACGGGTTTGTTATCAAAGCAATGACAGACTTTAAATTATCGTTATTTAGCCGTTGTGTTCGCCCCATGCTCGCCTATGAGTAGTGTGACTTTCATTGTCATGAGTGGTGGTTAGTATCAATGGCAAAGGAAGAAACATGAAGAAAACAATCAATTCAGTTCGCCAGTTGTTAAGCGGGCTTGCCATCGTTCTTGCATCATCATTACTGATGACCGCTCAAGCGAAAACCGTGACCATTGAACACGTAAAGGGCACGGCGCAGTTTACTGAAGTACCACAGCGCGTTGTAGTACTTGGCTTTGGTAGCTTGGATGTGCTTGATCAAATTGGTGTACAGCCAGTTGGTGCGCCTCATAGCTTGCTGCCTGATTACCTAGCTTCGTACAAAGAAACGACAGCAAATACAGGATCATTGAGTGAACCGGATTTTGAAGCTATCTACATGTTGAAGCCTGACATCATTATCGCGGAAAACCGTATGCTTAAGGTTTACGACAAGCTGGCACAAATCGCTCCAACGGTCATGTTCTCTATTGAAGGTGATAAATACTGGGCTGATGCTCAGCAAAACTGGCGCGCGCTAGGTGACATCTTTGGTAAGCAAGCTGAAGTAGAAGCGATCATCAAAGAGACTCAAGATTCGATTGCAGCAGTAAACGATAAAGTAACCTCTGGCGAAACCACTGCGATGATGCTGATGAACAACGGCAATAACATTGCGATGTTCAACAAAGGTAGTCGCTTCTCAATCATCTTTGATGACTTCGGATACGTTGAATCAAAGAGTGCGACAGTCGCTCCAATTAAAGGGACACACGGTAACCTAATCTCGTTCGAATACATTGCTGACGCAAAACCTGAAGTGCTTTACGTTCTTGACCGCGAAAAAGCGATCGGTAAATCAGAAGGGCGCGCACAACAGCTGTTTGATAACCCATTAGTTGCGGCGACGCCTGCAGCGCAGCAAGGCAGCATCATTTACCTTGATTCAAGTGCTTGGTATTTGGCGGGTGGTGGCGTGACAGCGATTCACAGAATGTTGGGTGATATTGAACGAACGATTCAATAGTCATCAATCATCAGATTTTTGGGCTTATAAGAGCGTTCTTATAAGCCATTTTTCACTTTTCATACGGACTCAAAGAGCCCTACCTTTAGTATTATTTCTATGTTGAAACCCATTGCCGCTGCTGTATTTCTTGTTGTGTTATGCGTTATGTCATTGATGATTGGAGTCGCTGAGATCAGTTTTAGCGACTTCTTCAATGGTAACCAACACGCCAACTCTATTTATGTTGTTAGTCGAATCCCTCGACTGTTCGCGATTGTGCTTGCCGGTGCGGGCTTGAGTGTCGCTGGCTTGATCATGCAACAGATCGTGCAGAACAAGTTTGCCGCACCTTCGACTATGGGCACCATTGACTGCGCCATGCTTGGGTACATAGTCGGCATCCTAGTGCTAGGCAATGCTGCGCAATGGAGCTACTTAGGCTTTATCTTCGCGTTTGCAGTATTTGGCACCATGCTATTGGTCCGTTTTCTACAACACCTGAAGTTCAAGAATGCAGTGTTGGTGCCTTTGATTGGCATTATGTATGGCAACGTTGTTTCGTCTCTAACAACGTTTATTGCTTATAAGTACGACTTAGTACAAACCATGTCTGCATGGACGATGGCGAACTTTGCGAGTGTGTTGCAAGGCAGCTATGAAATTCTTTACCTCGCAGTGCCTGCTTGTGTGTTGGCTTACTACTTCGCAAGTCAGTTCAGTGCGGCGAGTATTGGCGAGAGCTTTGCGAAAAACATCGGCTTGAATTATCAGAAGATCGTCTTCATTGGTGTTGCATTGGTCGCTATCTGTGCCTCTTCTGTGGTGATGATCGTTGGTGTTATCCCATTCCTTGGCCTTATCGTGCCGAATATCGTGTCGCTGATGATGGGTGATAACATGAAGAAGATTCTGCCTTGGACAGCCTATTGGGGCGTGATCTTGGTATTGGTTTGTGACTTGTTAGCTCGAATCGTCATCTTCCCTTATGAGATTCCAATCTCGATGGTAATCAGCATCTTTGGTGGCTTGATTTTTATCTACCTAATCATGAGAGACAAGTCGAATGCGTGATTCAGTAAAAATTGCGATTCTGGCCATCGCGTCTTTGTGTATGGCGGCAGTATTTGTGGGGCAGGGACTTACGTGGGATAACTATGAGTTCTTCTTGTCTCTGCGACTACCAAAATTGCTGTCGATTGTGTTGGCGGCGGTGGCGATCTCGGCGTCGTCATTGGTTTTCCAAACCATCACTAATAATCGAATTCTAACCCCATCCATCTTGGGCTTTGACAGCTTGTATATGCTGGTTCAAACGGTGCTTCTGTTTGTGTTTGGCAGTACAAGCTTCTGGGTCATTGATTCAATCGCAAACTTTTCGATGTCTGTAACCGTGATGATCTTGTTCTCGTTTGCTCTGTTCCATTTCTACTTTAAGAGCAAGCGAAACAACGTATTTACACTGCTTCTGATTGGTATTGTGTGTGGCAGCGTATTCTCGAGTCTGTCTAGCTTCTTAGCGATGTTGATTGATCCAAACGAGTTCGCAGTGCTGCAGAATGTGATGTTCGCAAGCTTCAATAACGTGAAAGGTGAACTGGTTTACCTCAGCCTTATTCCATTGGGTTTGAGTTTACTCGGTTTATGGGTATTGGCGCCTAAGCTCGATGTACTTTGGCTTGGCGTCGATAACGCGACAAGCTTAGGCGTGAACACCAAGCGACTGACTCAGATTACCTTGGTGATTGTGTCAGTGATGGTGGCAGTGTCTACTGCTTTGGTTGGCCCAGTACTTTTTTTTGGCTTGATCACCGTGAGCTTGGCTCGTCAGATGTTCAGTTCTTATCAGCATCGTGTGCTTATCATTGCCAGCAGTTTATTAGCGGTGGTGCTACTTGTTTCTGGCCAATGGTTCATCGAAAAAGTAATGGCGTTTGAAACTACAGTGAGTGTGATCATTAACTTGGTCGGTGGTTTGTATTTTATGTTCTTGTTGTTACGCACCAGAATTCATTAAAGGTAGTAAGTAGTGATTAAATTAACAGGTTTAACTAAGAAGTATGGCAAGTCACTCGTGGTTGATGATGCCAGTGCTATGTTCCCGAAAGGAGAAGTGACTTCTATCATTGGCCCAAATGGTGCGGGTAAAAGTACACTGCTTTCTATGGCGAGTCGCTTAACCGAAAGTGATGCGGGCGAGGTCGTTATCGGTGATAAATTACTGGCTGAATGGGATACTAAAGAGTTGGCCAAGCACCTTGCCGTGTTAAGACAGTCAAACAACATCAATATGCGATTTACGATTCGTGAGTTGGTTTGTTTTGGTCGTTTCCCACACTCTCAAGGTCGCTTGAAAGACGAAGATCATAAGATCGTCGATACAGCGCTAGAACACCTTGGCATTACCGATATCCAAAACAAATACCTTGATGAGTTGAGTGGTGGTCAGCGTCAAATGGCGTTTATCGCGATGGTTGTGGCGCAAGATACAGATTATGTGTTCCTAGATGAGCCTCTTAATAACCTTGATATTAAACACTCGGTCGAAATCATGCAGACGCTGCGTCGTTTAGCGCATGAGTTCAATAAAGCGGTGGTGATCGTGATTCACGACATCAATTTTGCTTCTTGTTACTCTGATAACATTGTCGCGATGAAGAAGGGCCAAGTGGTTAAGTCGGGTAAGGTCTCTGAAGTGGTTGAAAAGTCAGTGATGGAATCGATCTACGAGATCCCATTTGAGATTCGCGAGTTCGATGGCGTTCGAATCTGTATGTATTATTCAGGTCGTTAGATTACTGGGTCTCTAGCCTGCTTAACCCCTTAGTTACCGAAATGAAAAGAGCTCCCATATGAGGAGCTCTTTTCGTATGGTTCATATGTCCAAGACAGCATATTCCCTCTTGTGTTATACGCTAATCTCTGCCGTATTTTTGACATCAGACGAGGATCAAACCGTTAGTTTGATGTCACTCGAAGATCGACTCTTCATTTTTAACAATCATTTGTCATTTTCATGTTGAGAGGTACGAAAACCCATCTACACTATGTTTATAACTGTTTGATTTTTATAAGAGGTGTCAATGAGTCGTAAACCTATAGTGTTAGTCGTGGATGACACCCCAAGTAACTTAGATGTGTTAACGGCAATCCTCAAAGATACCTATCAAGTTAAGGTCGCGATTAACGGTACTATCGGTATCAAAATAGCGAAGATGGTGCCGCAGCCAGATCTTATTCTCCTTGATATCATGATGCCTGACATCGATGGCTACGAAGTGTGCCGTCAATTAAAAGCTCAGCCAAATACTGCGCATATCCCCATTATATTCGTTACCGCGAAGATTGGCCCTGAAGCTGAAGTAAAAGGCTTGTCCTTAGGTGCAGTTGATTATTTAACGAAGCCAATTACACCTGAAATTGCACTACAACGTGTAAAAACCCATATTGCTCTTTATGACCAGCAACGTGCGTTGTTTAGTCAGGTGAAAGAGAAAACTCAAGAGATCAATCTCGGCAAACTAGAAACGCTCAACATATTGGGTAGAGCAGCTGAATTTAAAGATAACGAAACAGGCATGCATGTTATGCGCATGAGCCATTATTGCGAGATATTAGCCAAAGCCTTGGGCATGACAGACGAAGATGCCGAGACCTTACGTGATGCAGCGCCGATGCATGATATTGGCAAGATTGGCATTCCTGACAGTGTGTTACTGAAGCCAGGCAAATTGGATGCCGATGAATGGACTACCATGCAGAAACACGTCGAGTTCGGTGTGGAAATCCTTGGTAGGCAGGGCGATTCCAAACTGATGCGTATGGCCATTCAAGTCGCGCAGTATCACCATGAAAAGTGGGATGGCAGTGGTTACCCAAATCAGATAGCCGGCGAAGATATTCCATTGGTCGGACGAATTGCGGCCGTTGCTGACGTATTTGATGCCCTGACCGCAGAGCGTCCTTATAAGAAGGCTTGGAGTGTCGATGAGGCACTGAGCTTGTTTGAAGAACAGAAAGGCAAGCATTTTGATCCGACTATCGTCGATCTTTTTTTCGTCAACTTGCCCGAAATACTAGCGATTAAAGAGAAATTCAAAGATGAATAAGCGCTTTGTTATATGGATTAAGCAGTGCTTTATACTCATTTCTAGTTTGTTGTTTCTTCTCATTGGTTTACCACATGCTCATGCCGTGAGTGTTAGTGAAGATGATTTAACCCGGTGGTTAGAAAGTAAACCTAAAGTGACCTTTATCGCGCTTTCCAGTCATTATCCTTATTCGTTTATTGATGATAAAGGGGAGGTGTCCGGTATCATTCGGGATTGGGCGAACGAGTTTGAACTTAAGTATGGAATTGAAACGGATTTTATAAGCGTACACTCTAATTCTGACGCGAAACAAGCGCTACTTGATGGGAAAGGAGATGTTTTCCCTTTCCAACAGTTTGATCCGAGCGAAGGTGGGCGATTTCTCGCTACTAATCCTTACATCCCTTACCAAATCGCGGTGATTCTTCCTACCGACGACCCTACTACCGACAACATTGAGCAGTCCGATAAGCGGCGTATCGCCATGGTTCAAGATAGTATCGATCTAGAAAAGTCGGGGGTACAACTGAGCTCAATCGAAAGAGTCCAATTTGATACTGCGATTGATGCTATCCGAGCACTGGAAGATGGTTCAGTCGATGGGATGCTCGCCGAGCCCGTTACAACATTAAATCTTGCTCACAAGAGTGGTGTATACAGTTTAGCGGTCAATTACGTTCTCGACCGCTGGAAATACATAGAAGCTGCAATGGTTGTTCGAACTAAGGACACCGAATTGCTTGCTTTGTTAAACCAACAAATTGCAACGTTTGATATTGGGAAGAAAAACCGGATCCTATCGCATTGGTTAAAAGACTCACCCTACCGAACTCCAGTTAAAGGGGTGTTTGGTTTTGGTAATCCACCATATATGTACCCGGATAGCACTTCTGTCGGTATCGAACACGACATTATGCAAAGGGCTCTAAACAACATGGGCTACCGACTTGGTGACGTTGTCACGTTGCCTCGTAGTGCTGCGAATCAAGCCATCGATAACAATAGTTCGATATCGTTTGTCTCAGGGATACAGGCTGACGGGTCTTCAGTGCACTTTTTGAGTGACAAAGTCATGGATGTTGAATTCGTGCCAGTTTCGTTAAAAAGACGTAACTTGAACCTCAAATCTGCCAAGAACCTATCTTTAGGTGCTTTGTTATTCGATGAAACATCACCAATAAAAAATTCTGTCGAACTACTTAAAGATAAGGTGAGCATCGATCGAATTGAAGATATTGATAGCTTAGAGTCTGCATTTTCTCAACTACGAGCACAAAATGTTGACTTGTTAATGGTCGAAAAACGGGTATTAAGATGGTTTGTGACAAATACTCGTTTCATTGAAATGCGTGAAATCGAACTACACGAAGATTTTAAAGTCGACTATCCAATTTATGTTGATTTTAGAACGCCCAAGTTAAGAGACAGTTTTAACGAAGCGATTAAATATTTAAAGCAAACTGATGATGAGTTTGAACAGATACTTGAAACCCAAGTTAAGAATGATCTTACTCCTGTACTTAGAAAAGCCGATATTATCGCTCAAATCTCCGCTTACTTTATTGTGAATGACCGCTTCGAAGAACTCCCTAAGATCTTTGACATATTCGATGCTGAGCACACATTCAAGGTTATTTCTGCTCAAGCGGATAATAATAAAAGACCGATTGAATCTTGGTATCTAGGCGAAGTATTAGATTCTTCACTGAGTAAAAAGAATACGTCTGAATTATCATCTGTTACCAAAGGTGCTGGTTATAAAACGCAAACAGGAAGCATTAATGCGGGCTTCATGACATTTTATTTTGATGTGAATTCGGTTGAGAGTAATTATGTGTATTTCCCTTCAATTGACCAATTTGAGTCATTTGGTGAAGGAGCTCAGCGTTATATCTCAGATGTTTACCAATCGAACAGCCTGACTGGTGAACTTCTTAACCTAAGTCAGAAAGAGCGTCAATGGATCAAGGATCATCCCGAACTAAAGATAGGTATCGATCCAAACTCATTACCTTATGAAGCTTTGTCAAACAAGGATGAATATATAGGGATGATTGATGATTACCTCAAGTTAATTGAACAAAAAACCGGACTGCGTCTTAGTCATGTCGACGTTGAAAGTTGGCAAGAAACTCGTCGCCTCGTTGATCATCGACGAGTACATTTAGTGTCAGCTGCGGTTGAGAATCGCTCATTAGGCGAAAGTGTAAAGCCAGCAAAAGCGCTATTCTCTAGTCGCCTTGCGATAGCTTCAAGGCGTGATGTAAATAGTATTGTGCTTAAAGAGGTTAAAGGTTGGAAGCTTGGAATATTAGCCAGTGGTGCTAATACCGAAGCCATCGTTGAAAGTTACCCAAATATTGAATGGGATCTTGTCGAATCCACCAAAGAAGGGTTGGACCGAGTTGAATCTGGTGAGCTTGATGGATTTATTGATACTGTCGATGTATTGAACTATTTGATCAATTCATTTGGTTATCGAGGTATCGGAATTATTGGTCGATTGGATTTCTTTTTGTCGCCGACCTTACACGTCATTAAATCAGAGCCGTTATTACTGTCTATTGTTAACAAAGCAATAGGAAGTATCTCTGCAGAAGACCACCAAAAAATATCCGCTAAATGGGCGGCACCTAAAGCGATTGAAAAAGTTGATTACCAACTCGTTCATACCATCTCGGTATTTTCCGTGGTGATAGTGTTGTTGATTGTATTTTGGAATAGGAAATTATCTAAGCAAATCACTATTGCTAATAACGCTACCGAAGCACTTCGTAAAGCACAAAATCAGCTTTACAACATTTTGAACACGTCCCCTATAGCAGCTAGTGTTATTGTCGACGAACAAGTTCGTTATGCGAATGATACGGCGAAACGTCTTTTTGGAGTAGAACGAAGAGAGCTCTCTTCTATTGATGTTGAAGTCGTTTATAACACTTTATCCGATCGTGATGATTTGTATAAAGAACTGAGTCTTAACGGTAAGGTTGTGAATAGGGAGTTAGTGCTTCGGAAATTTGATGGCAGTCGTTTTGTCGCCCTTGTTAGTTACTACCTACTCGAGCTTGATGGGGAAGTCGCGACTCTATTTTGGGCTTTTGATATTTCAGAAATGAAACGCCTAAATGAACAACTAGAAGAAGAGAAAAAGCGAGCCGATTTGGCGAGCCAAGCCAAATCTGAATTCTTAGCTAACATGAGCCATGAAATAAGAACGCCGATGAACGCGATTATTGGTTTATCTTATCTAGCGATTGGGGAAATATCTAATCCGGTCGCTCGAAATTATATTGAGAAAGTGCATCGTTCGGGTCATTCATTATTAACTATCATCAACGATATTCTTGATTTCTCAAAGATAGAAGCGGGTCAGCTTGTTATCGATAGTATTCCCTTTGATCCCGTAACGACATTCAAAGATGTGATTGAGTTGATGGAGTCGAAAGCAATCGAAAAGCAGCTTAATTTATCAATGTCGATTGCACCGGAACTAGAGATGCCAATGCTTGGTGACCCATTGAGGCTATTTCAGGTGATCCTGAACCTTATTGGTAATGCCATTAAATTTACAGAGTACGGGCAAGTGACCTTAGCCGTTGAACTGGTTAAATCTGACGAGAACAGTGTGAGTATGAAGATCATTGTTTCGGATACTGGGATAGGTATATCAGAAGAGAACCTACATAAACTATTTCAAGCGTTTAGCCAAGCAGACAGTACCACCACGCGCAGGTTTGGGGGCACAGGTTTAGGGCTTAATATCAGTCAAAAGCTTGTACAAGCCATGGGCAGTGAAATTTCAGTAGTGAGTATATTGGGACAGGGCAGTGAGTTCTCTTTCCCTTTGACGTTACCTAGATCGAACACAGAGGAACTCGCGGACTTTAAGTCGCAAGAACTTAAACTGGATTATCATATTGAGTTTAAAGGACAAAGGGTGTTGTTGGTTGAAGACAACGAGCTGAACCAAGATTTAGCTCTGGCATATTTTAGTCGTGCTAAATTGAATGCTGATCTAGCCGAAAATGGCGCAGAAGCCGTGGCGTTAGCTCAAACTAACGATTACGAAATGATTTTTATGGACCTTCAAATGCCGATTATGGATGGCTTCGAAGCGACACGAAAAATTAGAGAGTTTGATGCGAAAGTTCCTATCATTGCGATGTCGGCTAATGTATTCGCTGATGCAAAACAGAGAGCAAGAGACGCAGGGGTAACGGATTTCTTAGATAAGCCGATAATCATTGATAAAGCGACCTCTTTGCTTATCAAATACATCGTGCCAGAGGTGATGGTAGAAGAGAAGGCAGCGCCGTTAGATGGGCAGGCAGAGCAACTCGAAGGCCTAACAAATCAACCTAACAGCATTGATGTGATCAGTGTGTTTTCTCAGCAACGATTTGAACAGCTCACTCATCATGATGCGGAACTTCAAAACAAACTGATTGGGAAGTTCCATAGCAGTGCCCCAAACATGATGGTTGATGCGTTTGATAATTTGGCACAAGACGATTGGATTACGCTTGAAAGAAACCTGCATACTTTGAAAAGTATGGCAGCGTCGATTGGCGGCCTCCGGTTTGCTGATTTGATGGGAGAGTTAGAAGATAAAGCTCACAATCGTTTGTGTGATGATCAAGCCCTCAGAGAAGGTGAGGCGAGGTTAGTTGAGCTTATTGCAGCAACGGAAAGCCAGATTGTGAAGCCACAAGTAGAATACATGAGTGAAGCAAGTGCGATGGGAACCGTGGTCAAAGAAGATCAAAGGGTTAAGCTACTCTCGCTGCTGGAAGCTTATGATAACGATGCAACGCAATACGTGGCCGAGTTACTTACAGAGTATCCAAATTCTATTGCGCTTAACGATGTGCAAAGTGCGTTAGATAATTATGACTTCGAGCGAGCCTGTCAGGTTCTCAGTACCTTGGAATAAGCCGCTTTGCTTAGTCGGCGTATAACAGTTGCTGTCTTATCGCTATTACTGTCTGAATAACAAGTGCTTCAGTACTAAAGCCTTTAATCTTCTGGGTTAAAGGCTTTAAATTTAATCAACTAATCAACTAATCAACTAATCAACTAATCAACGCTTCTAACCACTCACGTTCTGTTTGATTAGATCGATAACCGTATCGTATCGGTGCGGCAGTTTTCGGTTTCGTTTTTGAACCAGATACAGTATTTCCTCAACCTCTATTTTGGGTGGCACAACGTGCAACTTGTCTCTTTCCGGGAAGTGCTCAACTGCGCCAGCCGGTAAGACGGTAAAGCCTAACCCTTTCGATACTGGCAGCAAGATCTGGTGAAGCTGATTGATGTAGCCAGATCTTGGTATTTCATTAACGTTGATGTTCGCGAGATCCTTGTCTCCACACAGGTCGAAATACAAAGACAGGTAGTGAGCAGAATCTGGATGCGCAATCAGGCCAATGTCGTGCAGTACTTGTGGTGTTATCTCTAAGTGAGCCAGACTGCTGTGAACGATGAGGCAGAGTGCTTCTTTACCAATGACTTGGCTTTGATAGTAACTGTCGTTTGGGGAGTGCCTAACAATGCCGATATCGGTGGTGCCTTGGATCAGGTCATTCAATATCTTTTTGTTTGGAGCCGCTTCTAAGTTAATGCTCAGATCTTGGTGTTGCTGCTGAAGTTCAAGAAGCTTGGGATACAGACGTAAAGAGAGTGAACCAGAGCAAGAAAGGTGACATTGCCCAGCATAAGGATTATCAAAACTCAGAGACTCAAAGAGATCTTCTTGGTCTTTTTCTAGCTTGAGCGCATAGCGATACATAATCCGACCCTGCTCGGTTAGCTCGAAGCTTTTATTTTCCCGAGAAAGCAGGTCACAATTGCAAGCTTGTTCAAGCTTCTTGATGTGCTGGCTCACTCCTGGTTGTGTCATGTACAACTTTTCTGCGGTTTGGGTGAAATGTCCAACTTCAACCAGAGTCTTAAATGTATTGAGCCAAAGTGGATTAATCATACTCACCTTCAAATGCTAAAGCCTATAAATAATAGAAAATTATTATTATCTTAAGTAATGATAATTTCAACCCTAGGGCGTAAAGCAGCGAAGATCAAAGTATGCTGGATTGAATATTGTTCGAGGCAGAGCCTGCGGTTGTTTGCTGGAGTTCTTTTGAGTAACAAAGTGTTGCGACTTTGTTGATTATTTGGTCTATTGACCCACTGTGCTCATATTTAGGAACGAAGATGAATAGAAATGTTTGGCTGCTCTCACTGTGTCAGGCCTTATTGATGACGGGTAACATATTGTTGATCTCGGTGATTGGTTTGATCGGTAAGCAGATTGCGCCCAGTGTGAGCATGATTACCTTGCCGGTAGCACTGCAGTTTTTGGGTTTAATGGCAGCCACTATTCCTGCATCTTTAATTTCAGGAAAATTAGGACGAAAACGAGGGTTCAGTATCGGTAATGTGGTTGGCATTACAGGGGCGAGCCTTGCAACTTACGCTTTATATCAGCAAAATTTCTATCTGTTTTGTTTCGCCACGTTCTTACTTGGGATAGGTATTGGTTTTGGTACGCTTTATCGTTTCGCTGCTATCGAAGTGTGTGATGAAAATGCACGACATCGCGCAATTTCTATATCGATGGCCGGTGGCGTTCTTGCTGCAGTACTCGGGCCTAACTTAGCGATCATGTCTCAACAATGGTCAGCAGATGGCTTGTACATTGGTGCTTTTGCTTCTTTGATTGGGTTGAATATTCTTGCGTTACTCATCTTACAAACCATTCAGTTTCCTAAAGCCTCTTTTAATAGTCAGGCTCCCAAAGCCGATCCTTTAGGTGTGATCGTTAAAGCACCGAACTTTATTGGTGCGGTCTTTGCAGCCATGGTTGCTTACGCTGTAATGAACATTTTGATGACTGCAACGCCATTGGCAATGATTGGCTGTGGTTTTGACTTTACTAAAGCTGCTGGCGTGATTGAGTGGCACGTGTTGGGGATGTTTGTACCTGCATTTTTTACCGGATCACTTATCGAGAGGTTTGGCTCAAGAATGATGATCTTGGCGGGCGGGATTCTGTTCGTCGTCTGTATCGCGATTAACATTCATGGAGAATCTATTTGGCACTTCAGAGCGGCCTTGGTTGTGCTTGGTGTGGGTTGGAACTTCATGTTTATCGCGGCAACAGGTTTGTTTAGTCAGTCCTACCAATCGCAGAATAAAGCTAAGGCACAAGCGTTTAATGAATTTATTGTCTTTGGCTGTGTGACTATTACAGCGATGCTCTCTGGCTGGCTAGAATCGACAGCAGGGTGGCAGAACCTTAATATCTACGTATTACCATTCGTGTTAGCTGTTATCTTGCTGTTCGCATTTAGTGCTCGTAAATCGCGTATTCAAAAGCAGCCTGTGTAATGACTCATCGAATAGTGGTTCAGTAAATTCGTTACTGTGATTAGAACCCTAGTATCTCGAACTGCGACCAATAAAAAGGTTCATCGCGGCTTTCCGGGGAAAGCCGCTTTTATCTTCAAGAAGAAGTAGTCTGTATCTCGATACCCATACCCCATTCGCTTGATTAACTTTATCTTGTTGTTTATCCCTTCCAGTGTGCAGGTGTTCAACGGATAACTTGCCGATGCGATAATGCCGTGAAGATAAGGACTCAGTTTTCGTGCGAACTCTTTCAATGGCTTAATTCCACTCTCTTGCACTTGTTCCCACCACGTGTCCCAGAGCCCCTTCGCGTGCCCTTCGGATTCACAATACCAAAGCTCTTTGAGTTGGGCTCCGAGTATATAAGTGGTCATTAAGTCCTTATTGATATTCAATATTTCAGTAAGATAGCTATCTTGACGTGTATTTAAGTTGCCTCTATTTTTCAGCAGTACCCAGCGTGAGCGCTTCACCCATTGCCTCGCTTTTTTATCTTGCTTGAGTTTGTTGGCTTGGTCGACTCTGACTCTATCCATCACCTCGCGACCGAACTTAGCAACAACATGGAATAAGTCGTAAACGATTTTTGCGTTCGGGCAGTGCGCTTGAACTTCAAGGTCAAAAGCCGTATTCATGTCCATCGCTACTGCTTCGATATTTACCCCATTCTCGCCTAGCTGCTCGAAGAACGGCCGTATGTCCTTGCGGCTGCGGCCTAATCCAACCCAAATGACTTGATGAGTCTTCGCATCAGCGATGACGGTGGCATATCGATGCCCTTTAAAGATGGCGAACTCATCCATCACGAGCTGCTTTAGCTCACCCCATTTCACTGGCGGCACCACTTGTCGAAGTCGGCGTTTATCTATTTCTTTAATGGTGTGCCAATGAACGCCCGTAATTTGGGATATATGCTTAATGGGAAGCAGGGGTAGCAGTTGTTCTATATAGCTTTTTAGGCGCTTTGTTATACGAGCATAAGGCTCTAACCAAGAGAGAGATTCTGTTTTTATGCCGCAGTCACGACACTTAATCCTTCGAGTTTGAACGGAAAGTTCAACAGGCACACCGAGCAACATGGCATCCTTTACGTGACGCCATTGATACTCATGGATAGCCTCGGCCTCAAGACCACAAAGGCATTTAGCCTCAGAGCTAGGTTTAAGAGTCAGGGTAATAAGTGATGCTGTCTGGAGAGACTTTACTATTTGAAAGCCTTCCCAGAATGAAGATAGGAAAGTATGATTCGGCATAGAAACGGTAGTTTGTGTATGATTTTTGTTTGGCGACTAAACCATATCACTTACTACCGTTTTTGTTTTTAGTTCCCGCTAATCCGCGATGAACCAATAAAAAGCCCTACCAAATCGGTAGGGCTTTTGCTTACGGCTTAAATAATAACGTTTCCTTAAAATTGCTGTCTTGGCTCATGCTCGAAGACAACAGTGCTTAAGCTTGCTTGTAAGTACGTGTGATAGAGCCGCGTACTTATTTTGATGGTCTATTGTTTTAGACCTAAAACCTAAGACCTAAGATGAGCTACAGGTCGACCAAAATTGTCTTAGTCGTAATCCCACCTTGGTCATCGATTATCTTCAGTGTCACCTCGTGCTTTCCGTATGAAGGGAAGATAGAAGTGAATGTGCGACCTCGTTTCATCTTTCCGTTTGGAAGTGTCCACTCGGTATCAACAATACGACCATCGCTATCTGAACTTGTAGACCACATGGTTACCCAACGACCCAAGTGAATGTACTTTGCACTCGCTTCTGGAAGGGCGTTTGGAGATTCAATACTCACTACGGAGCTAAATGAATCGGTAGCGCCTTTGTCGTCGACAACAGTCAAGTTCACCGTGTATTCACCGGCTTGCTCGTAAGACCAAGTTGGTGCCACTTCGTTACTTGTTGTGCCGTTGCCAAAGTCCCATAGATAACTGGCGATCTCACCGTCTTGATCAGAACTGAAGTTACGTGCAGAAACGTTCAGGCCAGTGACATTGAGCTCAAAGTTCGCAGTAGGGGCGACGTTGTGTTGGCTTACTTTCGATAAGCGAACCACGCCGTATTCGTTGTTGTCACTCTGATTCACAATATCAACGGCTAAACCAAACTCCGTCAGGATACGTCCTGAATCAGGCGCTTGAGGAGACGTGTAGTCTTGGTCGTCAGAGAAGCTAGCGTTACCAAGCAAACTGGTATCTTCAAGTACATCATTGTCGCTGTTCACAAGACGCATTGGGGTATGATCTTTGAGTGAGAACGCAGCATCACGAACTTGGTAACGAGTTTGAGCGACTTCACCAGATTTTTCCCAAGTCATGGCATTCTGGTCTGCATCGACCACACCTAACCAACCTTCACCTGGGTGTTTGCCTACCCAGTTATCAGTCAGTGACTCGTCTACGTACCAAATGATCAAACCCGGATCGAATGAGATAAGTTGCCCCATACGTTTGATGTTGGCTAGGCCTTCATCAACATCCATGTGGCTACGCCATTGCAGCAGGTAGTAGTGTTGCGCTTGGTGGAATCCATTGCTCAGCTGGTAGCCATTTAGGGCGAAGGTGGAGTTGCTTTCACCATCGTCTATTGAGGTCACTTCACCATCCACGACCACACTGAGGTTATCCCAATAGAAGCCTTCCATCGCTAAGCCACCATCGGTGATGTACTCAAATGACAGTTCTACTTCTTGGCCTACCCATTGTGAAACGTCAAACTCAGCGTCAATCCACCCGCCAGATTCGCCGCCAATAGCAGGAACGAGGCCAGTATTGTATGGGTCATCCATTGAGGTGATGTTGCCAGCTATTGCTTGTCCGTTGATTAGCACGCGAGCGAAGTCGTAGTCTTTCTCAATTTCAAACCACGTTTTGAAGGAAAGCAATGCAGAATCACCGGCTGGAATCACCAACTTGCGAGTCATGCTATTTTTCAGATCATCGCCTTTTTGAGAGTGGAATGAATACTCTCCCTCAAAGGGTTTCAGACTTTCAATTTGCTTTTCAGGAAGATCGACCTTAATCATGTTCGGACGGCTGTTATCCGTTGTTTGGAACAGTGTATAAACTTGTGGGTTGTCTTCTAGGTCATCAATCGAGATTTGATCATCGTTAACCCAGCGACCACCAATCGATTTTTGTAGGAAGTGCTTTGCCCAAGAGCTGAATGCCGTTGGTTGTGTGCCACCAATTTTGCCAGCCCAGCTGCCTGAAGACATGATTGACCAGTAAGAAACCGGTTCACCTTTGCCTGTGTATTGCGTGTCGTACTCGTCTGGTAAGCCTAAATCATGGCCATATTCGTGAGCACAGACACCGGCTGCGGCATCAATCGGTTGAATGGTGTAATCAAAGGCCGCGTATTGGCCACCAAAGCGATCGGGAAGAGAGCTAGAGGTACCTTCAAGCACATGAGTGCGACCAAGGTTGAATCGGTGAGACCAGATAGCATCAGGGCCTAATACGCCACCACCGGCTTCTTCGCCAACAGATGCGTGGAATACCATTAAATGATCAATTACACCATCGGGTTCACGGAAGTTTCCGTCACCGTCGTAATCGTAACGATCTTCGATGTCGTAATCGGCAAGGTTGATGCTAGGATCTTGAGCCAGTTGATTCAACGCTTCGCGAACTAGTTCTTGTGCGTTGAGATCGTTGTCGGTCGTCGGGGAGTTACCACCATAGAAAGACGCAGGCTTAGAGGCGCGATACCAACCAGCAGCTTGACCTGCAACGCTGTAACTGTCACCCGATTCGCTTTGGTAATACTGACGCATCGAGATTAGGTTTTCGCCGTTTGGCCCTGTGTAGCCAGAGTTTGAAAACAGCAACTCTTGATAATGTTCTGGGTTGTAGCTCTCGTAGAGCATTTGGGTGTGCTCTTCGGTCAGCTTGTTGTCATCCCAGTTCAAATCAGGGAAATCCACCAATAGAGCCAGTACTTTATCGGTACGCTTGGTGCCGACTTCCAAAGCAAAGACGCTAGCCTTTTTAACGCCAGATCCTTTCTCAATGGCTTTGAGTATTTTCGCTCGTTGCTCAAGTGCTTTTTTACCGAATTGAGCGTCGCCTTTAAAACCGGAATTGATCTTATTTTTTAAGTAACGGTCAAGTGCGTCGTGTTTTGCCACATCGGTTGCATCTTGGTCGACTAAGCCTTGTCTAACTAGCATTTCAATGAGTTTGTCTTCATTAACAACGCCTAAATCAATAGGTGTTTTTGCATAACTACTGACGCTAAATAGAGTAAGCATTGCTGAAGCCAACAATGTTTTTCTCATCATTTTCATTGTATTTCCTTTTTATATTTCCATGTCGATATCAGTATCAACTGCCTTATTCGAATCAGTTGTCCGAGTCTGGCCTAATACACTCTTGTGGTGTCTTATTTAACTGACGTGTGTTTGCTGTATGTTTCGTACTTTCTATCTCTTTTATACTTTCTATTTCTTTTGTATTGGTTGTCTCTTTTCTATTTTTTGAATCAAACGGAGTGCTCTTTACTTTTTTGGCGTTTAGATAGATACGCAAAGCTTCTTGATTGCCCTCATAGGTTAAGCCTGGGCAGATAACGCCTCCTTCAATCAATGACTTCAGCAATAGTTCGTCGTTCTCAATAGTGGAAGCCTGTGACAGTGAGGAAAAAATGAGAACCATTAAAGCCATTGTTTTGTGTGACATTCTTATACCAAGCCATCAGTTTTTATTGTGTAACAAAATATATTTATAAAATTAACCAATCAAATGAATAATCATTACAAATCATTATTCGTTCCGGTTTCAACATTAAGAGTTAATATCAAATAAGGATGGTTATTTATTTTATTGTCAGCTACTTAATGGGTTTTGTTGAATGAATAGTTGATAGTTTGGATTTTTAATAACATTGGTTGGTAAGTGTTTATTATCTTGAGACCGCTTTATACAAGGTGTGGGGTGATAAATAATAAGATACGTGTTTTATTATCTGTGTTTAAAAATTGCATTTAATAATTGAGTGTTTAGTAAATACCCATACTGAAATTATTTTCACTCTAAATATCAATAATTGGGGTGTTGAGAATGATTTTTAGTGTTTCAAGGGCGTGAAATTTAACAATAGCGGAGGTGATAGGAGCACCAAGTCGTAAAAAAGAGCCCGTATTTGAGCTCTTTTCCTTTTATTCTCGTTGGCGATTTACTTATGACTGAGAGACATCACGATAAAAATAACGTTCACAAGTACGTGGATTCATGCGCTTAATGACGTTTGATATTAAGGCGATAACCAGCACTGAGAATACTAACCTTCCCCAAAATATGGTGTAAAAATCAGCCCCAATTAACATGATCAAAAGTGTATCTTCAATCAAACTGTGGAGTAGATTGAGCAGCATGATTGCAGTGAATACATCCCTCGCCGAGATATGTCCCTTTTTAGCTTCATTGATCAATAAGCCGCCGCCAAACGAAAGACCAAGCGTGATTCCAATAATGGTTAGGTTAGTCGCGTCCTTGCTGATTCCGAGTAGTCTCAAGAATGGTCTTAACAATATTGCCATGAGCTTTTCAACGCCTAGAATCTTTAAGATCTTGAGTAGCAGTAATAGTGCTGATATCACCATGAAGATAACGGCAAAGCTCTTTAGCTGCTCAATAGCCCATCCAAGATAGCTAGTGTCTCCAGATACTTCAGGCTGCCAAAGCACGGTTGCTGGGTAGTTGAGCAAATCCCCGTATTGATAACTGAGATTGAGTAACCATGCCAGCACCAAGCTACCACCGACTCTCACTGATAGGGTAGCCAGCCAACTCACACCCGCCTTTTTAGCTATTGCACCCTCAATCGGTAATGAATGCGCTAGTAGCATCATGCTGCCTAAAACCGAGGCTTGAGCAACCGTTAAGGGAGCATCGGAATTAATAAGAATAATCAGTCCCGCATAGATGTTAGTGAGTATGGTTGTTGCCCATACCAAGCCCATTTCTTTCGGTAATCCGACGCTTTGCATTATTGGGCTTAGCCATTCGCTAAGAATCACGACGCCGCCAAGTTCTTCAACGACCTTTATCACGATGATGATTGGAATCATGATTCGGAAAAGAGTCGAGGTGACATCGAAAATCTCTCTGAGGAGTTCTTTAAAAAATTGATAGATTGATTTCATAGTTACGACCATGGTTCGATTGTTTGGAATGAGAAGATCTTACCTTGATTATTGTGATGGTTATTTCAAAATCTATATCAATATTCGACTCCAATTTTTTATTTGTCGTATTATTCGAAATTATTGGTCACGAAATTAGAGCTTTGAGAAATTATGGAAATTGATCGTATAGATAGGAATATTCTCGTTGAACTGCAGAAGAACAACCGAATCCCAAACCTCACATTGGCTGAGATGGTTGGGTTATCGCCTCCGGCTTGCTTAAAGCGAGTGAAACGATTGAGAGAGGAAGGCGTGATTGTGAGTGATGTGTCTATCATCAACCCAGAACTTACAGGCAGTAAGATGACTTTGGTTGTGTCCGTAGAAATGGAACGAGACCGAGGGGATATTTATCAGATCTTTCGCCATTCTATTTCTAAGGCGTCAGAGGTCACGCAGTGCTATCAGATATCGGGCAGCTTTGACTTTATGCTGATTGTGACGGTCAAAGACATTCAAGCCTACGAAGATTTTGTTGAACGAGTACTGCGCAAAGATTTAAACATTCGCAAGTTCCATACCTCTGTTTCTATGAGAACCGTGAAATTTACCACTGCAGTTAACTTAGATGAGTCATGACCGCTAATTTGAGAAGAGAAGAGAAGAGAAAAGACGTGAAGCTTTGAGCTTTGTGAGGTGTCAGGCGTATTTTTGTATAAATAGCAGGCATTTACATAAAATGTGATGTTCACATTTTGTCATAACTTTAATAATTGTATATATTCCTCGCCTAAAACAATAATTAACAAAAGTTAATATAAATGACTGTCAGTTCATCTTCTCAATCTCGTGAAACGCTTCTAAGCGAAAACGAACAACTTGTCTCGACTACCGACCTTAAAGGTGTGATTACTTACAGTAATGATGCTTTTTGTCGCATCGCAGAATACAGCCAACAAGAATTGCTAGGGCAACACCACAATATCGTGAGGCATAATGATATGCCGAAAGCGGCTTTTGCCGATATGTGGGTTAACCTAAAGCAGGGTAAAGCGTGGCGCGGTATCGTAAAAAATAAAACCCAATCTGGTGGTTACTACTGGGTTGATGCTTACGTTACCCCTATTTATGATGGCGGGAAGGTGAGTGGCTACCAATCGGTTCGTGTTAAGCCTAAAAACGAATGGGTACAAGTCGCGGATAAGGCTTACCAAAGCTTATTGAAGGCAGAGAGATCGGGTCGTCAATGGTCGTTACAGATCAGTGACAGTGTTCGTTACGCAGTGTTACTCGGTTCTTTAGCCGCGCCTTTGATTTCAAACCTAATCGAAGTAGGGCAAGTATCGCAATGGTTGTTGAGCTTACTTCCTGTTTCCGCATTAGCATTGCTTTTCCGACAAGAGCTCATTGATACTCCATTGCAGTTAAAAAAGCTGCAATCTAAATTCGATAGTGTCAGTCGCCTTGTCTATTCAGGTAATAGTCAGTTCTCTGTTGCCGATTTTCACTTAAAACTATTGTCTGCACGAATCCGCACGGTACTAGGTCGCATGACAGACTCAGCCAAGCCACTACAGGATTTGGCGGACAACCTGAATGCCACGTCATTTGAAGTATCTGAAGCTTTAGATCAACAAACAAAAGACATTCTTCAAGTGCGAGAGGCGACTGAAGAGGTTGAAGTCACCGCGAATGAGGTCTCTTCTCGTACAGAAGAAGCGCACCAGATTGTTGATGTAACTTTGCAAACCTGTGCTGGTGCTAAAGAGAGCATTAATCAAACCCATCGAAATTTAGAAAGCTTAGCTTCACAGGCTGAAAAGGCGACTCAAACGACTTACCAATTGAGCGATCAAGCGCAGAGCGTAAGCAAGATAATGGAAGAGATTGGTGGAATCGCCGAACAGACCAACTTGTTGGCACTAAACGCAGCAATTGAAGCGGCTAGAGCGGGCGAGCAAGGACGAGGCTTTGCGGTGGTTGCCGACGAAGTACGTGCGCTATCGGGTCGCACGTCAAAGGCGACGGTTCAGATCAAAGAGAGTATCGACACCATGCTAGCGACGATTGAAGGCTGGCAAAAGGATATTCTGGCGAACCGAGAGCAAACGGACGCGTGTGGTGATGTGGCGAAGGTGAGTGCAGAGCGCTTGTCTGAAGTCGAAACCTTAATGCAATCGATGAACGATTTGATGCAGTCGGTTGAAAGCTCCGCGCATAAACAGCGTCAGCTATCGAGTGATGTAAACCTGCATATGCAGTCTATCGCGTCGACCGCCGAGCAAAACTTAGTGGCAACACATTCCGTGAAAGATCACTCCACTGAGCTAAAAGAGCAAGTGAATGAGTTCTATCACTTGGCGAAGCGCTTCGAAGAGAAATAACCGTTAAAGACAAGCTGAATGAGAGATAAGAGAAAGCCTTGCGAAATTTGCAGGGCTTTTTTGTGAGCTAAAAGAACAGATAACAGATAACAGATTAACAGGCAACAGATACAAAAAAGCCCTACTCAAAAGAGTAGGGCTTTCTATTATGTGCTTAGAAATCAGCTAACGGATTAGCAGACTAAGCAAGAATCTCTTTTGCTGTGTTTACTACGTTTTCAGTAGTGAAACCGAACATCTTGAATAGCTCGCCTGCTGGTGCAGATTCGCCGAACGTTGTCATGCCGATGATCTTGCCACCGAAACCAACGTATTTGTACCAGAAGTCAGCGATGCCAGCTTCTACAGCGATACGTGCCGTAACGTCAGATGGAAGTACAGACTCACGGTATTCAGCGTCTTGCTTATCGAATGCGTCAGTTGCAGGCATAGATACTACGCGTACCGCTTTACCTTCAGCTGTTAGTTCAGCAGCAGCGCTAACCGCTAGCTCAACTTCAGAACCTGTAGCAATGATGATTAGCTCTGGCTTACCAGCACAATCTTTCAGGATGTAACCACCCTTAGCGATGTTAGCTACTTGCTTAGCGTCACGATCTTGTTGTGCAAGGTTTTGACGAGAGAAGATAAGTGCAGAAGGACCATCTTTACGCTCGATTGCCAGTTTCCAAGCAACAGCAGACTCAACTTGGTCACATGGACGCCATGTGCTCATGTTTGGAGTTAGACGTAGAGATGCGATCTGCTCAACTGGTTGGTGAGTAGGACCATCTTCGCCTAGGCCGATAGAATCGTGCGTGTAAACTTGGATGTTCTGAGTCTTCATCAGAGCAGCCATACGCATTGCGTTACGAGCGTATTCCATGAACATTAGGAACGTTGCGCCGTATGGTACGAAACCACCGTGCAGAGCGATACCGTTCATGATAGCCGTCATACCGAATTCACGTACACCGTAGTGGATGTAGTTACCAGAGAAGTCATTTGCTTCAAGAGACTTAGAACCAGACCACATAGTCAGGTTAGAAGGCGCAAGGTCAGCAGAGCCGCCCATGAATTCAGGTAGCATAGCACCGAACGCTTCTAGTGCATTTTGAGATGCTTTACGTGATGCGATGTTTGCTGGGTTAGCTTGAAGATCAGCGATGATTGCCGATGCTTTCTCTTCCCATTCAGCAGGAAGATCACCGTTTACGCGGCGTTTGAATTCAGCTGCCAGCTCAGGGTATGCTGCTTCATAAGCTGCAAGTTTCTCGTTCCACGCTGCTTCCTTAGCTGCGCCTGCTTCTTTCGCATCCCACTCTGAGTAAACTTCCGACGGAATTTCAAAAGGACCGTGCTCCCAACCTAGTTGCTTACGAGTTGCTGCGATTTCATCAGCGCCTAATGGTGCACCGTGACAGTCGTGCGTACCTGCTTTGTTTGGAGAACCAAAGCCGATTACAGTTTTAGTACAGATTAGAGTAGGACGAGAATCCGCTTTAGCTGCTTCGATAGCTGCGTTGATAGCGTCAGCATCGTGACCATCAACTGCTGGGATTACGTGCCAGCCGTAAGCTTCAAAACGCTTAGGCGTATCGTCAGAGAACCAACCTTCAACTTCGCCATCGATAGAGATGCCGTTGTCATCCCAGAAAGCAACCAGCTTACCAAGACCTAGCGTACCTGCTAGAGAACATGCTTCGTGAGAAATACCTTCCATCAGACAGCCATCACCCATGAATGCATAAGTGTAGTGGTCTACGATGTCGTGGCCTTCTTTGTTGAACTGTGCTGCTAGCGCTTTCTCAGCCATCGCCATACCAACAGCGTTAGTGATGCCTTGACCTAGAGGACCAGTCGTTGTTTCGATACCTGGTGCGTAGCCGTACTCTGGATGACCTGGAGTCTTAGAGTGCAGTTGACGGAAGTTCTTAAGGTCTTCAATTGAAAGCTCGTAACCTGCTAGGTGAAGCAGAGAGTAAATCAGCATAGAGCCGTGGCCGTTAGACAGGATAAAACGGTCACGGTCAGCCCACTCTGGGTTTGACGGGTTGTGGTTTAGGTGAGAGCGCCAAAGTACTTCAGCGATGTCAGCCATGCCCATAGGTGCGCCAGGGTGACCAGAGTTTGCTTGTTGTACGCCGTCCATGCTTAGAGCACGGATCGCGTTAGCTAGATGTTTGCGGTTCATAATTGCTTCCAAAATTGATTCGAAATTAAAAATTCGTGGATAGATGTAAAAGAGGAACGAAATTCGTTCCTCTTATTTATTCAGTAGTGATTACAGCTTAGCTGCGATCATGTCTTCTAGTTTGCCTTGGTCAACGGCGAAGTTACGGATGCCTTCAGCTAGCTTCTCTACAGCCATTGGGTCTTGGTTGTGATCCCATAGGAACTCAGCGTGAGTCATTGCAGCAGGACGCTCTTTAGTACCGTTAGAGTCGATTAGCTTCTCTACTACTTCGCCTTCAGCTGCTTCTAGGTCAGCTAAAAGTTGAGGAGCGATAGTTAGACGGTCACAGCCAGCAAGTTCAAGGATCTCACCGATGTTACGGAAGCTTGCGCCCATAACAACAGTCTTGTAACCGTGCTCTTTGTAGTAGTTGTAGATGTCTGAAACAGAGATTACGCCTGGATCTTCTGAAGCTTCGAAATCGCGACCTTCTTTCGCTTTGTACCAGTCCATGATGCGACCAACGAAAGGAGAGATAAGGAATACGCCAGCTTCAGCACAAGCACGAGCTTGAGCGAAAGAGAATAGAAGCGTTAGGTTACAGTTGATGCCTTCTTTCTCTAGGATTTCAGCAGCACGGATGCCTTCCCAAGTAGAAGCCAGTTTGATAAGGATGCGGTCGTTAGTGATGCCAGCGTCGTTGTACATTTTGATAAGTTGACGAGCTTTAGCAACGCTGCCTTCCATGTCGTAAGAAAGACGAGCATCTACTTCAGTAGAGATACGGCCAGGTACAACGTTAAGGATTTCTTTACCGATGTTCACGTTAAGCATGTCACAAGTGTCTTGAACTTGTTGTGCTTTATCAGCGCTTTGCGCTTTAGCGTATTCGATAGAAGCATCGATTAGAGGTGCGTACTCAGCAATTTGAGCGGCTTTAAGAATTAGAGATGGGTTAGTTGTTGCATCTTCCGGAGTGTACTTGCTGATAGCTTCGATATCGCCAGTGTCAGCTACAACAGTTGTTAGTTTACGAAGTTGCTCTAATTTATTGCTCATTTTGATCATCCTATGTATCGCAGAACACCCCTTTAATGGGAGGTGTGGGCATTTGCAAGCGAACTAATGAAGTTCCTCATGGTTGTACCAGTGAGCCTAACTTACATTAATTTAAATTTTTCTCCGAACGAACATTTGCACAGAACATTTGTTCGCTCGATGAGTAAATGATGTAGCCATATTTATCCGATCTAGCCCCAAAGTCAACGGTAAATAGTGCCGTATGGTGACTTCAGTCAAATATATTTCGCTCTAGTAATCATGGGGTATGCAAGCAAACGTTTAACGAACAAAGTGAGGTGAATTAATCAACAACGAAACTATGGTTATGACGCTGAGCAAATGTTCCTTGTTGTTACATATGTTCAGGGTGTAAGCTTGTGTATCACTTACTGAGCTCTCCTATATTAGGAAGTACAGCAGGTAAAATAATTGTTAAATATTGGTTGAGTGGTATATGAGTAAGAATATCCAAGATGTTTCCGAAGAAAACACTGATCTCCTCACTGAAGTAGCGGTTGCTTACTATCAAGATGGTGCCACCCAGGAAGAGATCTCTAAAAAGTTCTCTATCTCTCGCGCAAAGGTTGGTCGAATGCTCAAGCAAGCTCGCGATGAAGGGATTGTCGAGATTACAGTGAAATACCATCCTGTATTCAGTGCGAAGATCGAACAACGTTTGATCGAGCGCTTTGGTGTGAAGCGGGCACTGGTTGCACTAGACCAACCAAATGAAGAAAAACAACGGCTTCAAGTAGCAGGTTTAGTTTCTAACTATCTGACTAGTACATTGAAAAATGGCATGGTGGTAACAGTAGGTCAAGGCCGCAATGTATCGTCAGTGGCGCACCATACTGGCGTGATCACTCCGCGTGATTGCAAGTTTGTGTGTGGTATCGGTGGCATTCACCCAAGAGGCGGCATGTTTAACGCCGACCATATATGCAGACAGTTAGCGAAAAAGTACGGTGGTTCTTCAGAAACCTTGTACGCGCCTGCTTATGCAGAGAATAAAGCGCAAAAAACTGCATTTATGGAAAACAGCACTGTAAAGCAAACGCTCGATCTCGCTCGTAAAGCCGATGTCGCTCTAGTGGGTATTGGTGACATGAGTGAAAATAGTTATATGGTCGACCTAGGTTGGTTTACAGCAGGAGAGGTTGTGCAATCAAGGTTACTTCAAGGTGTCGTAGGTGATTTTGCGGGTTATGACTTTTTCGATGTACATGGTAAAGCAGCAAATACTGTCATGAGTGACCGAGTCATTGGTTTGGCCTTGGAAGAGTTCCGCCCTATCGCTGATGTAATCGCCATCGCTGCCGAGAACAGCAAGCCATTAGCTTTATTAGGTGCTCTAAGAACAGGCGTGGTTGACGTGATTGCGACCAGTGTAAGTAATGCATTAACGGTACTTAACTTGGATGAGCAGATGAAGCATGTTGAACTGACTGATAAAAACTAAAGGGCAGACAAAGGAGATACACTTTATTGTCCTATCCCTTGTTGTTCTTACGAAAATGAACTTCATTCGTTGTTAAAACGGGAATCTATCTAGGTTCCCGTTTTGCATTTCTGTTTAGGATTTAGATGTAAAATACTGATAATATTGAATTTATTATAGTCAGGGTGACCTCTAGCCTATTGAAATACTCTGTTCTAAATTGAGCTTGAATAAGTCGATAAAGGAACGTGTCTTTTTTGATAAAGAATTGGCAGACGGGTAGAGCATAGTTAAGCTCAATTTTGGGAAAACAACATCGGGTAATACATGTACTAGGCTCGAATCGTCAACCGAACGTGTCAGGTATATATCAGGTAGAAAAGCAATACCGCGGTGTTGTAAGGCTAACTTGAGTAAGAGGTTTAGGTCATCAGATTTTAAGTGTATTTTAATGGACTTATCAAGAAAGTCTGCACTGTATCTATTGGATAAAATGCGATGGAGTTTTAGGTCATTTAACGTATCACAGAATGGGTGAGATTCTAGGTATTTTTTGGTTGCTACGAGCCGAGATCCGTACTGCAGTAAGTTAAACTGAATATAACTATCATCAATGACTTCAACAACATTAGGTAGTATTTGTAGATCAAAACCATATCGTTTTAAATCTACACTGCCTTGGTGATTTTCAATTTCTATTTGTACGTTGGGAAATTGTGCTGAGTAGTCATCAATAGTTGAATTAAAGATGCTTGAGCTCATCAAAGCCGAAGGAATCGCAAGACGTAAAAGACCATTAAAATCTCTTTGGCTCTCCTGTAAAGCTTCTACTCCTTGTTCGATATGATAAACCTGCTTAGCCACCAATTCGTAAAAATGTCTCCCAGATTCTGTCAATTCACTATTGCGTGTCGTGCGAATAAGCAACTCTGAACCCAACGAAAATTCTAAAGCTTTTAGGCGACGACTAACCCTGGAACGCTGCATATCGTTTGCTTTAGCTGCAGCACTTATTCCGCCATGAAGTACGACTTGTGAAAAAAGTCGGATATCGTCAAAATTTGCTTTCATTGTCCTATTTTTAGCTCAAATGGGGGCTTTTTATGAGCATACCAGAATGACCTTGTTATGACTATAATTGCACAAAATCTTTAGGCTTAGGATAAATCATGCAGCAAAAGCAAGTATTTCAACGCGTCATGAAAATTTTGGGTAGCGTGTTTATTGTCTCGTTTGTGTATTTAATTGTCGCTGATCGTCGAGCTCCTTTTACGACAGAGGGACGTGTTTATGGTCAAGTTGTGCAAGTCGCGCCTGAAGTGACTAGCAGGGTCACAGAAGTCCTCGTCAAAAACAACGAAGCGGTAGAAAAGGACGATATCTTGTTTGTTCTTGACCCTGGTAAATATGTTATAGCACTAGAGCAAGCTGAACTCGCATTGAAAGCAGCTCAAGAGCAGGAAAGATCTCTATACGCTCAAAAGAAGATGGCGATGGCCAGTATCTCCAGAGCTGAAGCAGGCTACGAAAACGCGCGTGCAGATTACCAACGAGTTGCTGAGCTTGCTAAGAGCCAAGCCGTATCAAAATCGAATTTGGATAATGTGTTCAAGCAGTATCAAGTGGCAAGTTCAGTTCTTGAAATTGAGCAACATCATCTTGGTACTCTAGTTGCGCGCTTAGGAGAGCCGGGTATACCAACAACAGATGTCTTGTTAGCTGAAAACCGTGTAAGACAAGCAAAGCTTGATTTGACTAATACGACGGTACGTTCACAAAGTGCGGGGGTAGTGACTAACTTGCGTTTAGAAGTTGGCGCAATGGCGAACGCGAATATGCCGCTGATTACCTTAATCTCTGACGGTTCTATGTGGGTCGCTGCAGACTTCAGAGAAAAGTCAGTCGCTCACGTACAAGAACGTTATCGAGCGCTGGTTACGTTTGATGCTCATCCCGGGAAGATCTTTGACTACAGCGTAGCGAGTCGAGACTTAGGTGTCGCTTCTGGACACCAAAACCCAAATGGTACTTTGACTCAGATTGAAGGGAACAACCGTTGGGTACGAGATGCACAGCGCACTCGAATTAACCTACAAAGCGATGATGCACTGCCAAGCCCGTTATTCGTAGGTTCGCGCGCAACGCTTGCTTTATATTCAAACGACAACCGTTTTTGGCGATTCGTAGCAAAAACGCGTATCCGTTTGATTAGTTGGTTTCATTTCATCTATTAGGCGGTTGCGATGAAGACACTTCGAATATGGTTTGGTTGTTCTTTTGGTCTGGCTGTTAGTATGGCCATGGGTTGGGAGCTGGGTTTCTTGGCAATTTTGCTGCCTCTTTTTGTCCTTAGTATCAGCGATAGCTTTAACTTGCCATTGTTACTGATCATTTTCGTCAGTGCTATTTGGTCAATCATTCAGGCCAATGTGTTGTGGGGAGTCTTAGGTAACTATCCCCTTATTTTACTGACTGCTGTGGCCGTGATGTTCTTGTTTAAATGTATCGCCATGACAAAAAAGCAGACCTTTGTCGTCGGTTATATGGGCTTAATTGTTGTCTCTATATTACTGCATCTAAGTAGCTATGACTTTATCGATGTCGAGCAGATCTCTATTACCATTGGGGTTTATTGCTTATTGAATATTGTTATCTGTTCAATAGCGTATTGGCTCTTTCCTGATCCGATTTGTGAGGAGCAATATCAGCAACGGCAAGAGGTACATCAACAACAGCAAGATCAACCCGCTGATAATCTGAAAGGTGAGGTAGAACTCCCTACTCAGTATGACGTCACGCAAATTATGGTGATTTGGGTTGTCGTGATGCTATCTTTTATTGTTTTCCAAGTTGTCGATCTGTATGACTCATCAGCGGCTTACGCATCAATATTGGTGATTTTAGCTCCTTTAACTTGTGCTGGCGCGGTCGATATGGCCAAAGTGAGAGTGATTGGCACTGCCGCAGGATGTGCTGCAGGCTTAGTGGTGCAGTTAACATTAGGGCAATGGTACGCAAATGCATTTTTATACTGGCTTTTATTCACGGTTGCGATGGGACCATTTTGTTATTGGCACACACAAGGCAAGCTCAAGTCGGCATTAGCATCTTCTGCGATGGCTTCATTAACGGTGCCGTTGACAACCGTGCTTGTTCCCGGTGAACAAGATGCCTTTTTCTCGATTTTATATCGATTTAGCTCTATTTTTATCGCTGTAGTGATCAGCGCTCTATTTATCTTATTGATGCAGAAAATACTCGAGTATAAGGTGGTAAATCGTGCTGTATAAGCCGCCTGAAAGAGACACAGCATTGATGACACCAAAACCTGCGTTGTTCATTATCGTAATATTCGTGTTGTTGGTATCGGGTTGCGCCTATACACCTGAACGTAACGTCTTATTAAATTCCGAGCAGTTAAACCCCTTAGACACGCCGGGTTTGAGGTTTTGGGATGAGTCCGTCATCTCGACTGATAATTACGACTTTAGTCACGCTATAGAATCTCTTGTTGAACACAGTAACAAGTCCGGGCAGGCAAACCATCTTGCGCTGTCAGGGGGTGGGTTTAATGGGGCTTTCTCCGCGGGCGTTTTGAACGCATGGAGTGAAAGTGGAACTCGACCCGAATTTGATGTTGTTACAGGTGTATCAACGGGTGCGATTGTGTCGATATTTGCATTTTTAGGCAGTGAATACGATCAAAAACTGAAGGGTTACTATACGCGAACGACAGCCGATGAAATGTTTAAACGTAACTCAATTTTTCAGTTACCTTTTCGAAATTCAATGGTGGATGTTAGTGGTTTTGAATTCAAAGTCCGTGATGCTGTCGACGCTATAATGGTCAATCAACTTGCTGTTGAGAGAAGCAAAGGGCGGATATTACTTATCGCGACAACAAGCTTAGACAATGAAAAAATGGCGATTTGGGACGTTGGAAAAATTGCCCAGATCGGAACGCCTCAAGCCCAACAGCTGATACAAGATATCATTATTGCGAGCAGTGCCGTTCCTGGGCTATTCCCTGCCACTCGAATTACATTGCCATATCGAGGGGGAACGGTCGACGAATTGCATGTGGATGGAGGTGTTTCAAGGCAAGTCTTTCTTATTCCACAGGGTTTCCAAAAAACCTTTGTTCCCAAAAATATAGAAAAGAACATTTACGTTATACGTAATGGTTTTCTTAAACCTGAGTTTGAAGAGATAGAGAATGGCTTAACATCAGTTTCTTATCGTGCGTTATCAATATTGATTCGTCGTCAAAGTATCGGTGATATAGAGCATATTTATAACTACAGTGAGCGTAACCAAATTGGTTTTAATCTTGCCTATATCGATGATGATTTTTCGAAGGATGATCTAAGTTCATTCAGTTTAGAGTATGTGCAGAAATTGTATGACTATGGGTATCAAAAAACGCTAGATAGTGACTTGTGGCGTAGAAACTTACCGGATCCAGGTTGAGTTATATTTGAATACCTCCATGCTTTTGAGGGGGCATGGCAGTAAATTCACTTTCTTGGTTCATTAGACTCTGAGGTCGCAATAGCCAGGGGTAGAAATAGTGGTGCTATTGGTTAACTTGCGGTTTATGCCAGTTCGACTTCCTTGACTGAGGCTGGAGATAAAAATTCGTACAACTCACCGTAAGGAATAGGACGAGAGAAGTAATAGCCTTGCATTAAGTCACATCCACATGCCTTTAGAATCGCGAAGTGCTCGTTCGATTCTACGCCTTCAGCCAATACCACCATGCCGAAATTCTTACCTATCGCGATGATGTTTTGAACCATGGTAAGAGACTGTTGATCAACTGCAATGTTCTCAATAAAGCTCTTATCGATTTTAAGTTCATCGATAGGGAGTGCTTTCAACATGCTTAGTGATGAATAGCCTGTACCGAAGTCATCTAAAGATATTTTAATATTCTTTTCGTGTAAGGCCTCGAAAATAGGTTTTACTATGTCTACGTCTTCAATGAACAGGCTTTCAGTGATCTCTAATGTTAGACAACTTGCAGAGAGCTGATACTTCTCCAGCGTTGTAAATAAATGCTCAGAGAAAGATCGGTGAGAAAACTGTCGAACAGATATGTTGATCGAAAGCCCGATTTTTTGTTCCGTCGTTCGGTGCAAATGGGCGATCTGCATAATGCTTGACTCAATAATAAAAGAGCCGAGCTTTTGCATTAAGCCAGTGTTTTCAGCCACAGGTATAAAGACATCTGGTGGAACGAAACCCAGCTCGTCATCAATCCAGCGAACGAGTGCTTCTACACCGTGAATACTTTCATCAGCACGGACCAGTGGTTGGAAAACCATGAACAGAGTTTGTTTTTCGATCGCGATACGTAGCCTCTGTTCTACTTTCATTTTGTAGAGGTGAGCGTCTTGCATTTCTGTTGTAAAAATACTGTACGAGTTTTGCTGCTGCTTCGCTTTGTACATTGAAATGTCGGCAGAGCGTAACAGGCTATCTAAATCTTTTCCGTGTTCAGGAAAACGTGCTACGCCAATGCTGCAACCTAACAAGAACTGCGCGCTTTCGACTTCATAAGGTTGAGACAGCACTTCAATAATCCGCTTGGCGAGTCGTTTAATTTCAACTTCATTCGATAAAGGCGTTAAAAATAAAAACTCATCACTGGATTCGCGCACTAAAAGGCTGACTCGAGAGCGGAATCTCATCAAACGTAAAGCGATTTGCTTGAGCACCTTGTCACCGAAGTCGTGTCCGTGGGTATCGTTGACGCACTTGAAGTTATCGATATCGATAAACAATAGTGAGAACGACTCTGACTCATCTTCAATCCATTTACCAATGTTTCTACGCATGTATAAACGGTTGGGTAGAGAGGTTAACGGGTCATGATTCGCTTGGTAGATGAGTTGGCTTCGAGTGCGTTGTTCGTTTTTGGCAATCGATTTTACTAAAAAGTAGAAACCAAATTGAAGAAAAATAAAGGCAACAAAAAGAATGCCAAACTCTTTTACGAATATGACATCGACGTGCGATAGGTCTGTACGGCCGACCACCCAAAGCTTGTAGTCTGGAATGTATTTAGCGCTAACGAGCGAGTGGTATGTGTCGTCACTGATACTGAAAGAGTACGTGTCTTTACCGGTTTTTGCTTCTTTGACACTGACATTTACTTGTTCTAAAAAATTTTTGGTAATGCGTTTCATCAGGTCGTTAGCAACAGGTTTCAAATAGGCGTCAAGAGATTCGATGTCGCTAGAAAAGAACTGACGATAGTTGTCTGTTCTAAGCAGGGTTAACGTGTTGTAGCTACCTGCGTGTGCGTTGCTTTCAAATACGATCGTACTGTCTAAACGCAAACCCGCAGTCATGACTGCATCGACGTGCTTGCCATCGATTGAAATCGACTTTCTTAGCGGAATTACTAGGCTGTTAAGTGAGTCCTGGAAATAGGTACGTCCCAACACCATTTTTTCGCTAGACATGGCCTCGAGAAATGAATCTCTGGTGTATGAGTCGTTAAGCAAATTATGCTGATCGGATAGCTGTAGGTTCGAGCTAATTGCAAGGTAATCACCTTCAGGGTTAAGTAACCCAAATGCGGCTATCGCGGGGTGAGTATCAAGTAGCTTATCTAATATTGGTCGAATCTGGATAGAAGCCGTGCGAGTAAAGTCAGATTGTTGGGCTAACTGGTGCCCAACAACTTCAAGTAGTGCTTCTTGGCTGGTCATCAGCGAGCTAACAGAGCTAGAAAAAAGTTCTACCTGAATGTGCTGTTGCTCCGTGAAATCGTCTCTGTTTGCTTGCCACTTACTTATGCCCAACACAGCGAAAAGTATCAGGGTAAGCAGTACGATCAGAACATACAGCGACCAGATATTTTTCTTAAATAGAGCCATGAGATGCCTTTTGTTAATTACTACTTAAACAGAGAGCAAGTGACAAACTAGTGGATTGTCAGCGTGATTCATGCAACGAAGGATACAAATATCAATAATGAAAGTATTAATGATTAAATAGTGTAACGACTACGAGCAGAGATTCTTGAGCGAAATATTAGTATTCAGAATTTTGATGACGAATAACCCATGGTTAATCACAGTTTATAGTTAGCAAACAGTCGTCGTTTATAGCAGTAACGCTAATCGAGCTCTGGCTTCAAGCGGAGGTAGCCGTTAGCTACATAGTAAAAAGCTTACTCCATGAGGTTTTATTCTCACGGTGAATAAGCTTCTTATGCACACGATGCACGCTATGTCAGTAAGATTAACAGTAGCACTGAGTGAAGTTGAATTACTTTTCAGTTACGGCGATAGGTAGCTTCTCGTTAGCGCCCCACTCAGTCCATGAGCCATCGTAAACGCCCATTTCACCTGTATAGCCAGCGAGTTTAGCGGCCAATAATATGATGCAGGCTGTTACTCCAGAGCCACAGCTAAAGAACATAGGTTGAGAAGGGGCGATCTCTATAGTGGAAAATATCTCAATTAACTCTTGTTGAGTTCTTAATTTGCCATCATTTAATACCTGAGCGAACGGTAAGCAAACTGAGTTTGGAATGTGGCCACTGCGTAAACCTTCACGTGGTTCAGGAACTTCTGAATCGAAGCGAGCTTGAGAACGCGCATCTACGATGTTTGCGCTCTTGTCAGTTGAGTAACTTTCAATCTGATGAGCATTTACAAAATAGTTGTCTTGAATATTGCCTTCAAAGTTGCCCGTTTTCACTTCGGTTCGATAGTCAGTCTCTGTCGCGTAACCGGCTTCGATCCACGCTGGTAAACCACCATCTAAGATGTATACGTTGTTGTGTCCCATTGCCATAAACATCCACCACGCACGGGGCGAAGCGAAGGTTCCGGCGTTATCGTAAACCACAATCGTACTGTCTTGATTGATGCCAATTTCTTGTGCACGTATGTTGAAGTGTTTTTCTGTCGGGAACATGTGAGGAAGCAGAGTGTGCTTATTACAAAAGTCTTTGTCGTAATCAAAACGAATCGCGCCAGGAATCATTTGTCCTTTGATCTTTTCTGACTCACTTGGAATCTGAAATTCGATACTGGCGTCGAGGAGGATGATGTTGTCTTTTTCTAGCAAACGTTGTTGAAGTTGTTCTGGTGAGATGAGTGGCTGATTCATTATTGTTATATCCATTCTTGTTGTTATAGCTATTGCTGAAGTTATACAGATTCGTGTTGATACATCGATTAGTGCCGTTATATCGATTCGTCTCGTTATATCGACGACTAAGGCGCAGTCCGGCAGTGGATGAACTGATAACTGCTTTGTCCGGTTATTTGATTGTTTAATGTATCAAGCGCGACCACAGAATCAATAGGGCAGTCTGTGGTTGGAGTAATAGAGACGCGAAATACGTCATTATCTTTTGTCTGAACCGTAAGATAACGCCTGTGTCCATCTAAGGACTGAGTGAGCGTGTTCGAAATTACTTTGGCTTGAATGCGTTGTCCCGTCTCAGATGTTAGCGGTAAATAGGTAAGGGCCAATAGCACCCCCACACCGCACATCAATATAAAGAGACCTATTTTTAACTGTTTCATGGGAGTAAGTCTTTGAAGGTTATATTGAAAATATAAGTGAGATTGGCGGTAAAGTGAATGCTACTAGCTAAGAAAGCTGAATTAACCGCTCTTCGGCGAAAACAAAAAAGTGAGCATTTCTGCTCACTTTCTACCTACAAATAATCAATTTTGAATCTGTTTCGTCATAGACCCGCTAACGACAAGTTAGCTGCTGTTAAACGACTTACCTGCTGTTAATGACTTACTGCCAGACAATCTGAGAATCGCCGCTAGAAATCACTTGTTGTAATGGAGGCTGACCATCGTAGAACCAAATCTCTATCAAGAGTGCTTCATGGTTTACCGGTGCTGCAAAGTTGGAGGCGAACACACCATTGTCTAGTGGACCTGCAATGACTTTACTGGAGTAATCCGGCTTCAAGGTTGAGTCATCTCTTGCACTAAATCGGCTATAAACGGTCACAAAAGAACGGTCTGTCGAAATGCTGCTGATGTCGATGTCGAGATCAAATTGTTCAACAGAGCTGTAGTCAAACCCGTCAGGTACCACCAAATCACTCATCGTATAGCTTTGCGCAGCTACCGCACTTGTCGCGGGAGACGGCGAAGGCGTTGCTGTTACCGGAGTCGAAGGGGTTGCAGGTGTCGAGGGTGTAGATGGCGATGGAGTAGATGCACTTCCGCCTCCACCGCCGCCGCCCCCACAACCGGCTAGTACTAATGGAGCTGCAGCTAAAATAACGGCTAGTGACTTCTTCATGTTCCAAGTGCTTTGTACAGACATACGTTTTTCCTCAGAGAGATTGCGACTTGAATCAACGCAATGATTGTCTCGATATTGTTTAGTGTGAATAGTCATAACGTCTCTCCTTATGGTTCGTAACGTTGGTTGTCTGCAGGTGATTGGTACCATGTTTGGTTCGTGTCACCACCGGATTCTGCGAATTCTTTAAACTCTGGGTAAGCGGTCACAATATCGACGTACTCTAGAGGCCACTCCCATTCGTCATCCGAAGTCACAATCAGAGCCCAAGGGTGGTTTTCTACTGTTTTGAAGTATTTACCTGTTGATGGATTACTGTCATCAACGCCTAATCCAGCTTCAAAGAGGTTCGTGGTATCAAATGCCTCGGTTGGCGCTTGGTCTGGCAAGTGAACCTCCCAGCTGCGCCCTGGATGTAGAGGTAGGTTTTCACCGTGATAATACCCAGGCGTTGCAAAAATGAACGGGTCGTAAGGCATATCGGTCCAACTGCCAGTACTCACACCGTCACCGGCTAAAGTAATACCAATTTGGAATGAGAACTGCTCATCCTCTTTACATCCATTACTGGTGCGGTAGAAGGTACAGCCAGTGCTGATTTTTTCTGTCAGGTCATTGGCGATTACAAATATTGCTTCGCTACGTCCATCTTCTAAGTCGAGGTCAGTGAATACACCGTTGTGTTTCATGTAAGAGTTACCACTACTTACTAAGCTCGGGTCTAAGTTAGGAAGTCGAACAGCAAAACCATTTCTATACGATGCCCCGACAGCAGCTAACCGTCCGTCGATAGTGGATTTAACTACTTTTCCGTCTTTTAAGATTTCTGTGATTCGATACATAAGCACGGCATCATTCATGTCGTAGTCGGCTTTATAAGGCCAGTTATCTTCATACGCCAAGGTTGCGTAACCAGAAGCACTTGGGAAGTAACGGGCTGTAGCGCCGTCGTTAAGAACATCAACTTGAATATCAACTACCTCGCCAGAGGTTGAACCGCCAAAGTAACTTAGGTTGGTTTGTTGGCTGAATCTAAATCTAGCCCACGTAGTACCGGTAAGCGCGTTGATATCAACATTAAGGAACAGATCGTTTTCACCAGCATCGAGCGCGTAATCTGTAAACACCTGTTCGTTGGCACCATCGAAGCTGCCATCTTGGTTCCAGTCGATCCAAGCTGAAAGGTAACCGGTTGTTGAAGCTTCAATCACAACTTTTGAATCAAATCCGGCTTCAAGTGCGGTTACAAAACCGATACCTCCGTTTGCCCATTCATCATCCACTCCAACGGTTTCGTCTGATTGTGGTGTGACATAACCATCCAAATCCGCATCTGGAGGTGTTGTACCTAACCATGTGATGCCATCAAGTTCATGTCGAGGGCCATTACTTGCTAAAAGAGTCAGGTAGCTATCTGGCGCGTCACCGAAGTCGATATTTGAATCCTCATCAACAACTGGGGCATTAGCACAGCGAGCACCATCGTTTTGGCCAGAAGCTGGGCCATTCGATACAAACTCAACGGCAGGAACAATCCCAGCTGCGATGTTGGCCGCGTTGTCTGGAGATAAGTTGATACGGTATATTTTACCGTCTTGATTTCGAGATACGTAGTAGTAGCCGTTTACATCGAAATAACCTGCGCCGAATGTGCCAGTTTCTCCAGTATCACCGATGTAGGTTTCTGCACCAGTTGTAGGGTTGAAGCTGTACAAACCACCAGAGTTATTGTCGATACCATATAAAGAGCCATCACTTGGGTGGAAGGCAAAATCAGTCAATCTTACAGTTGCTGGGCTTCCTGCGATTTTGTTGACCGTAACAGTTGCATTAGGATCTGAATCGAGAGGGGATAGATCAACAGTGAACAGCCCCTTACCGGTGCGGTAGAGGTAGTAAACATGGTCGTAGACATCGCCTACATAGAAGGTATGGTCGGTTGGTAAGCCGCTAGCGTTAATTACTTCGGCTTGGAAATCCTGGCCAAGGCGCACTAAGCGTTTGTTGGTTGTGTCATAGCCATAGATATATCTGTCTTGAAAGTCGAAACCGACACCATTGATGTTAGCGCTCATTCCCGTGTCGTCTTCCAGCAGAGTTGTTGAGCCGGTCACTAGGTTAACCCCCCAAACTTGCACTGGGGTCGATTGAAAGAGGTAAGCCTTACTAGGGCATGTATCGAAGGGCGCTGCGTTGGCGACCAATGGCGCGCTTAATAGCAAACTTAACGTTGTAATTCTCATATCTACATCCTTGTGATGGAAGGTATAGGTACTTTACAAGTTACGTGCCATTTTTAACTTATTGATTTTTAATGTTTATATTTTAATGTTTTGAGTTTTTTATTGTATTCTCAAAATGAGAACTCAAATGAAACTAATCTCTCATAAAGTCTTTCAAATTGATAAAGCGATTTGAGAAGCTGATGTTGAGACCTAAAAAAGCCCTGACATATAGTCAAGGCTTAGGTTTTCGATAATAGGGGATATGATTTAGTTTATCCACACACTGAACAATTAGGCATCTTCATTAAATTCATTTCTCGCCAACTGTGCGACATAGCATCGAGAATTAAAAGCTTGCCTTGTTTTGGTTGTCCAAACTTAGCAATAACCTTGATAGCTTCCAAAGCTTGAGCCGCGCCCACCATACCAACAACAGGCGCCATCACACCAGCTTCAACACAGCTTAGAGCAGCGTTGCCAAATAGGGCACTTAAGCACTGGTAGCACGGTGCATCTGCGTCTTGATAAGTGAACACACTGAGCTGACCTTCCATGCGAATCGCTGCACCTGATACAAGTGGCGTTTTAGAGGCGTGACACAAGCGGTTGAGTTGATTGCGCGTTTCAACGTTGTCACTGGCATCAAGAACAAGCGAGTGTGTTTCAATCAACTTGCCAAGTGCTTGGTCATCAAGCCTGTGGTCAACAGTTTCAATCGTCAGGTGAGGGTTCAGTGCCTGTAACGATTCAGCGGCTGAATCCACCTTCTTTTTACCAATATCAGCATCGGTGTGAAGCACTTGTCGCTGTAAATTTGAAAGTTCGACAACATCATCGTCGATCAGTGTCAGCTTACCAATACCGGCAGTCGCTAGATATTGAGCAGAGGCGCAACCCAAGCCGCCGGCACCCAGTACCAAGATTGAGCTCTGTTTCAGCGCTTCTTGGCCTTCAAAATCAAACTGTTTAAGAATGATTTGACGGTTGTAGCGAAGCATCTCTGCGTCAGACAGTATTTCCATCATCAAGCCTCGTTAGTAAAGCGTTGAGTTAAACAGTTGAATCTGAACCGTTTCACCGACTTCAACACGGCCACGTTCACGCTCTAGAACCACAAAGCAGTTTGCTAAGCTCATTGAGCGGAAAGCGCCTGAACTTTGGTTACCTGTTGTTTCTACAACAAATTGACCGTTTTCAATTGAGTAAATACCACGTTGGTAATCAGTACGACCTGGGCCTTTTTTGAATGCAGATTTAGTAATAGCAGGGATCGACTCTGGTGCCGTCCATGCGGTGTGACCTGAAAGTTTAGCCAGCATAGGTTGAACCAAAACATACATGGTCATCATTGCCGACACTGGGTTACCCGGTAAGCCACAGAACCACGCGTTATCTAATTCACCGAATGCGAACGGTTTGCCCGGTTTGATTGCCAGTTTCCAGAAGCCGATTTGGCCGATCTCTTCCAAAATGTCTTTGGTGTAATCCGCCTCACCAACACTCACGCCACCAGAAGTCACAACCACGTCTGCTATTTGCTGTGCTCTTTCGAAGGTTTCTTTAAGCGTCGCAGGACAATCTGGGATGATACCCAAGTCGATAGCTTCACAACCAAAGGCTTCGATTAATGGTTTAATACCGTAACGGTTACTGTCGTAGATCTGACCGTCTTCAAGAGGTTGACCTAATGGCTTTAGCTCATCGCCAGTAGAGAAGAAAGCGACTTTAGGCTTATGTAACACTGTCACGTGGCTCACACCCAATGAAGCAATCATTGGAATGTCACGAGGTGTTAAACGCTCACCGCGGCTAAGAACGATATCGCCTTGTTTGATGTCGTCACCAGTAGGGCGAATGTTATTGTTCAGCTTTATGTTGTCTTGTTGAATCTCAATACCAGCCTCAGTTTCGGCCGTATTTTCTTGCATGATGACGGCGTCACAACCTTCAGGGATCTTTGCGCCAGTCATAATGCGAATACAGGTATTGCTTGGCCATTCACCTTCGAACGGTTGGCCTGCAAAAGATTTGCCTGCTAATGGTAGTACTTTACCGTTTTCTAGATCTGCTAAGCGCAATGCATAGCCATCCATTGCTGAGTTATCAAAAGGAGGTACGAAAATAGGGGAAAGAATATCTTCAGCAAGGACATAACCTAATGCTTCAGCAAGAGGTAGAGATAAAGTCGTTTGGATTGGTTTGATTGGTGATAGCAGCTTATCTAGTGCTTCTTCAATTGGCATTAAGCCCGGAGCGTCGCAACAGCCCATAATTGAAATCCTTTGGTCGTTATTATTTTGATTTGGTGGTTGGCAATGGTGGCTCAATAATTATCAAATCACGTTTGTTCGCCAACGAAATTGCAGCTACTTTAGCATAGTTTAAGCCCCGTAAATAATGACCTCCCTTAAAATATGGGTGTATTTATTCAAAATTCCGAGTATCCTTGTTTGCCATCCAGAAGGGGCAATAAAAGAGGAAGTTCAATGTCAGGTCTTAGCGAATCAGCGAAGTTGGTTAAAGATGCGCTAGCAAGCCGCGGATTAGAGACACCAATGCGTCCTAACCAGGTTAGCCGAGAAGAGAAAAAGGAACGAATCGAACACCATATGCGTGAGATTCTCACTCTCCTTGAACTTGATCTTGCAGATGACAGTCTGGAAGAAACACCACAACGTATTGCGAAAATGTATGTGGATGAGATTTTCTCTGGTTTGGATTACGCCAATTTCCCTAAAATCACCGTGATCGAAAACAAGATGGGTGTTCGTGAGATGGTACGAGTAAAAGACATTACCGTTACCAGCACATGTGAGCATCATTTAGTCACCATTGATGGTAAAACCGCAGTCGCTTACATTCCTCAAGGTAAGATCATTGGTCTTTCGAAGATCAACCGAATCGTTCGTTTCTTTGCTCAGCGTCCACAAGTTCAAGAGCGCATGACACAGCAAATCCTTGTAGCATTGCAAACGCTACTAGAAACGGATGATGTTGCTGTAACCATGGATGCGGTTCACTACTGCGTAAAATCTCGTGGTGTTATGGATGCAACCAGCGAAACGACAACAACTGCACTGGGTGGTATTTTTAGATCAAACCCAGCAACGCGCCACGAATTCTTACACGGCTTGCGTTAATACATTTCGTTATTTGATGAACGCGATTTAGCCTCTGTAAATTGATGTTCGTTGAAATATATTCTAAGCCTCGCTTTCTGCGGGGCTTTTTTGTGCTTGTAAAGAAGTTAACGGCAATAACTGCGAATGTCGTCATTCCCTAGAGTGAAGAATGAGCGACTCATTCACTTTCGTCATTCCCTAAAGTGAGGAACGAACGTAATAGGGAATCTGTTTTGATTAGGCGTTTATTAGTGTGGTTAGCGGGAGATCCTCGACTCAGTCGTTCCTCCTTCTCGAGGATGACGGCGAGTGAGGTAAAATACGAGGGTGGGTGTTCAGTGTGTATTCTACGCCAGCCTTTTAGAAGCAAACGCTGCTGATCTTGCAGAATGAGCGACTTAGTCACTTTCGTCATTCCCTAAAGTGAGGAACGAGCGTAATAGGGAATCTGCATTTTCGATGTGGGTTGGTTGGAACGGAAATTAGATGCGCTCTACAGAATCTATAAAGCGCAAATTTGGGTACAGCCGCTGGTGGAATGCTTAAGTAAGATTAAACAAACGCTTAAAGTGGTGAACAAAACCGGACGGCTTATTCTCAGCTTGATAGAGGTTCAAACCATCATAAAAACTGGCCATAAACTCTACGCGAATCTCATCATCACTGCTTCTCGATATACGAGACAACAGCGTAGCGGCTACAGCAGCATGATCATTGGCAAGGCTGTAATCCATTCCTAGTCGTCCTTGAATGAACAACCACAAATGCGTCACTAATTTTAACTGCTGGGCGTTAGAGTTTTGAAACTTGTCGCTGTACTCAGTGCCCACTGTATTATCGAATACATTTTGCATCGCCTCATTCGCTTCTTTATTGCTTTCAAAGCGATAGCTTGCATCGATATGTACTTTGGTTAACAGGCCAAGCAACGTCTGGCGTGCAGAGTTATCAGGCTTATTCTCACAAGCATGTCTGAAAAGAGCATGGTTTTCATCAATAAATGATGATAGCTCTTTCTCGTAGCCTGTTGAGAGCGCTTTTACTGAATCGAGACCAGCGAGCTGCAAACACACTTCGAGCTTAGTTTGGCGCTGAGGTTCAGTCTGAGTTTGGATCTCAGTCATTACTCTGTAGTTCTTCCCATGTGACTTCTGCAGATTGCGTGTCGCTGTTTACGAACGCAGAGTTACCCGACAGCATTACTGAAAGGTCCATAGTACGTTGTGTCATCGCTGCTAGTTGCTCAATACCATCGTTGTCTAGACGAACGATCTGAGCTTTCAGGTAACCGAACTTACCTTTGTTTTGTTCCCACCAAACATTCGATTTAGTGTTGAAGCTGAACACGCTCACAGACTTAGATAAGCGAGTCGCTTTCTTAACGCGTTCTGGATCGGGTTCGCCAACATCAATCCACTCTAAGATTTGGTCATCTAACGACTTCTGCCATAAATCGGGTTCTTCAATGCTAGACAACCCTTTAGTGAACTCAAGTTCAGGAGATGCATTGATACAGAAAGCAATGATACGAGCCATCATGCGCTGTTCTGTTTCAGAAGGGTGTTGTGCAACCGTTAGATTAAAAGAGTCGTAATAGTCGCGATTCATATCGGTTAAAGAGATACGAAACTTATAGATTGTCGGTTTAAGAGCCATTGATAGGGTGTCTTAGGTAGAAATAGTGAGGGGGAATATTACCTTAAATCTCTGAATAGCGGGTAAAAAAATAGCCAGCAGAGGCTGGCTATTTTTAGAAAGCTTTAAAATACTAAATTAAAGTACTTTGATGCTGTCAGCTTGAGGGCCTTTTTGACCTTGAGATACAGTGAACTCAACTTGTTGGCCTTCAGCAAGAGTTTTGAAACCGTCGCCTGTGATTGCAGAGAAATGTGCGAATACGTCTGGGCCGTTTTCTTGCTCGATGAAGCCGAAGCCTTTAGTTTCGTTGAACCATTTTACTTTACCAGTAACTGTGTTAGACATGATGATATCCTAAAATTAAATTTTTATTATGAGCCAATTGTGGCACTGATAGCGTGGAAAAGTTTATTGCTATTGCGTACAACACAACGGGGTTACTAGTAATCCAACGAAATGTTTATATACAAAGAACTTTCTTTCTAGCCGAGATGAAGTCTAAATCAAATCAGGGGATAGTCAATCGAATCCATAGTGAAAGGTTGCAGAAACTTGGGGGTAGTCAAACTTTGCATTCCTTAAATATCATGGAGTTACAGTTATATGGTGATTTGTTGTCATTTTTGTGAAAATGGTGGTCGAAATTGATGACGAATTTGGAGTGAATGCACTGTTTTAGCGCATTTCTTTTTGCAAATTAGAAGCCGCTAACTGGGTGTTGAGCCCACTTTTAACGGCTTATATTTATCACTGTCGTTATAAGGAAAATGTCTTTACTTGAACGAGAACTAGACTACTTTTTCAAGCGGTACAGGTTGCCATTATCGGTACTGAAAAAGATGTCGCCGCTTGGTGAAGTTTCGATGTCTCTTATCCTTTCGCCTAAGTCTTCTAAAATACGCTCTTCCTTGATTGCCTCACCTTGTTCATTGACTGTCACAATATTAATGTGAGTAAGCTTAAGAGCGCCAGCCAGCAGCTTTCCTTTTAACTCTGGGTATTTATCGCCTTGGTAAACAATCAAGCTCCCCGGAGCGATTGAAGGAACGTAGACTTTTTTAGGCGCTTCAATACCATCTTTGGTTTTAGACTCGCCAACGCTAATTGGGCCCCAATACTCTTTTCCGTGCGATGTGACTGGCCATCCATAATTGGCGCCTGCTTTTATTAGGTTGATTTCATCACCACCGCGCGGGCCGTGTTCAATCGACCAAAGCTTTTGAGTCGGGGCATCATAGAACAACCCTTGTGGATTACGATGGCCATAGCTCCAAATCTCATTGAGTACCTTGTTGTTGTCAGTGAATGGGTTATCGCTTGGCGTGCTTCCATCGGCATTTAATCGCAATATTGAGCCAGCATGAGTCATGGTGTCTTGGCCGTTGTCCCTGTCACCACGATCGCCGATTGAAAAATACAGGTGGCTCTCATCAAAGGTGATACGGCTACCAAAGTGACGCCCTGTGTCCGTTCTGGATTTCGACACAAACACGTCTGTCCAATTAGTGATTTCATTATTACTGTAATTAGCAGAAGCCAGTGTCGTTACACCTTCACCATCGACCTCTTTACTGTAAGTGACGTAGAACCTTCCGCTTTCAAAAGGAGAGAGTGCGATATCCAATAATCCACCTTGGCCTTTCGCCCAAACATTTGGCAGCCTGAACAGTGTGTTTTGATCACCGGTCTTTAAATCAATGTGTTTAATGACGCCTGATTTTTCTGTTACTAGCATGGAGTTGTCGTTGATATAAGCCAACCCCCAAGGGATCACGAGTCCGTCGGTGATCTTCTCTGCCTGCCACGCAAAGGCTGACGTTGTAGGAGCAAGGGCAAGCAACGCCAAAGCACATGGGAAAATACGGTGATGAGTGTTCATTGAAGTCTCTTGATTATGAGCGTCTAGTGTTAGTCTAGCGCCTGTGGTCGATAGGCGGAAAGTTGAGGTTACTGAAAAGTGACTATTCACATATTTAGTTGAACGTCTATTGTATGATTATACAAGCTCACGTATGTTTACTGTGCCTTTCTCTATTTGATCCAGTCGGAGCATTATGAACAACTCGCCAGCAGCGTTTCCACTATTCTCTCTGTTTTTATGTTGTGAGTTAGATACGCACGTTTTTTCTTCGAACGGACGTATTAAACGATGAGTCGTCGATTTGATTTTAAATCGATCTTACTTGCGTGTTTGGTCATCAGTATCGGTCAGCTCAGTATGGGTCTTGTGTTCCCATCACTACCTTGGATCGCCAAAGACTTCGATGTATCACTAGAGCAAGCTCAGCTTTTGGTGAGCGTGTACCTATTAGGTTTTGGGCCTTCCCAGTTTATTTATGGTCCTATTTCCGATGCTCTCGGCCGCAAGAAAGTTCTGCTGAGCGGATTATTAATCGCCATGCTTGGACTATTGATGATCATTTTCTTCAGCCACTCGTTCACCAATATGGTGATGGGGCGATTTTTGCAAGGTCTAGGAACCGGCTGTTGCGCTGTACTTGCTCGCGCTTCGACGCGCGATAGATTCAACGGTGCAGACTTGCCTTTGGCGATGTCTTATATTGCGATGGTTGCGTCTATAACACCTTTGATCGCGCCTGTTATCGGTGGGTTTATTAACTTCCACTTTGGCTGGAGTATGGTGTTTATCTCACTACTTGGCTATGTCTCATTGGCTTGGGTGGTATTGGCGTTCAAGTTTAAGGAAACCGTCACTCAGGTTTCAGCTATCCCTTCACCGAAGAACATGGTTTCTCAATATAAAGAGTTACTTACTTCTCGTTATTTTATGAGCTTTGCGAGTATCGGTTGGCTTAACTTTAGCTTGATGATCACCACCGTATCAGTGATGCCATTTATCATGCAAAACCAGATTGGCATGACGTCAGATGAATACGCGATGTGGGCGGTGATTCCTGCATTAGGCATGCTGGGCGGAACAAGCTTATGTAACCGTATTCGCCCTATGCTGGGCAACAAGAAAACTCTGTTATGCACACCTGTATTACATGTTGCTGCGGCGTTATGGCTTTTCTTTTGTCCACTTGAGCCACTGTATTTAATGCTTGGCCAGTTCTTGATGATTCTTGGCAATGGTATTGCGTTACCTTGTGCTCAGGCCTTGGTGATGTTGCCTTATAAGAAGAACGCTGGCGCGGCTGCTGCGATGTCCGGCGGAGGGCAGATGGTGGTGTCTTCAATGGTGAGTATGGGGCTAGTTCAATTAGGGCTAGGAGAAGCGTGGCATCTATCGCTTGTCATCATGTTGTTCACACTGATTACCCTGTTTAATATTTTACGTGGTTTCAGTAGCCAAGAAGCGAGAGAGTCACAGCTGAGCTAGTTATTTGGCTATTTAATTATTTGTTATTTATTATTTAGCTAGCTAGCGAGTGAAAAACGAAAAGGCCACTGAAGTTTATGATTTCAATGGCCTTTATTATGCTTAGAGCTTAGAGCTTAGAGCTTAGAGCTTAGAGCTTAGATTTAAACTGAAATGCCCGAACTATTCACAGACGACTGCAACCTTCTCACTTGCTGCAGTATTGGCTGGAACTGGATGATCGATCAGTCGGATAGGGGACTCATACAAAGCCGATAGCGCTTGTTCATCAAGCAACTTATCCGCGCTGCCTTCGAACGCAATCTGACCTTTTTTCAGGGCGACAATATGCGTCGCGTAACGAAGCGCTAGGTTCAAATCGTGCAAAATAACGATCACCCCAACATCTTCTTTTTTGTTGAGTTCAGACAGTAAGCCCATTAGCTGAAACTGATGATGAACATCCAATGCAGAGGTCGGTTCATCAAGGATCAATACCGGTGACTGCTGAGCTAGTAACATAGAGACCCATGCTCGTTGACGTTCTCCTCCAGACAAATCATCCGCCAAAGCTTGTGAGAATTCAGTGACACCTGTTCTTTCCATCGCTTGTTGGATAATCGATTTGTCTTCTGAATTCCAACGACCTAGTGCGCCTCTCCATGGGAAACGCCCTAAACGAACCAGCTCTTCTACGGTTAAGCCTGCAGAAGCAGGAAGCTTTTGCGGTAAATAAGCAATCTTCTTTGCTAACTCTTTGCTTTTGAATGAAGAAAGGGAAGCACCGTCTAGTTCCACGCTGCCATGATCCGGAGACATTTGCCCTGAGAGCAAATTAACGAGTGTAGATTTACCCGAACCATTATGGCCAAGAACGACGGTCAGTTCGTTGGTCGGAATCGTGAGGTCTTCGATTGAGAGAATCGTTCGTTCATCACGAACAATTTTGATGTTTGAAAGCTGAAACATGTCAGTCCTGTGCCTAGGCTAATAAAGCGCTTCAGTGAAATTAAACGAGCTTTATTGGCTTTTAAAAATAGAGGGTGTTATTGAGCTGTTTTTTTGTTGTCGGGGTGTCTTGGGCAATCGTCGCAGTACTTTCTTGAATCACACTTATAAACCAAACAGCAGCTGATTCTGATCAGTTTTAACATCCCCGAATTAGAATCCACTTTAAGGCTGTCTAAATGATTTTCAGGCAACTGACATGCTTCTAACCAAAGCTTTGCTTGTGCAGTAATGTAATCGTTGGTTAGGCTTGGTTCGTGTTGCTGAAGTTTTATCAAACTGCCTAACAATAGATCGGCCAATAAATGATTGGTAAACCCTGGGCGAATACGTGTCCATTCACTGATCTGGCTTCGATAAAACTCAGTCAGTGCAAGAATGGCTTCACCAGCACCTGGAATCAGCTCTTCTGGTGAACCATGTTTATGATCACCATTAAAGAAGCGGTAACCAGTAATGAACTCTTTGTATCTAAATTGACCGATATTCTTGATGTCGGGCAATGAATGAAGCCCATAGATAGAAATGAAAGTCACATAGATAGGCTGCCAACACACGAGATCCCAGGTTCGCGTTAACCAATACGCTTTGCCTGCTTCCGGGTGACTTTTCGAAAGACCATCGTAAACCCGTTTGAGTTCTTTATGGCTATCCTCATTTGTTACCGCAATGCTCTTGCTATTAAGCGCACCAAAGCTTCCGCTTAAATAGGGGGTCACTTGTTTTGAGTAAGCGAAGATTTTTTGATGTAGAGACGGGGCTTTCCGACGAGTGATAATATTGTGCAGTTGGGGAAGCATCTTAAATCAATAAATGAGAATCAGTTGCGTTATCATAACGAACATAATCGAGGATAACCATACAAAATGGAGCATATATTCGGTGCCTCTGTCTTTTGGTCATTTTATAGAACACACATGAGCGCTTCTTTTTTTGAGTGATAAAAGCCGCTTTAAATGATAAAAGTATTGGTGAATCGAATATGTCGCTGCCAACTATAGAGAATATGAAAGCTTAAATATGAACACACCTGCATTTTGTCGTATCAGTCGCGTTTTGACCTATATCCATTCGAACCTTAGCTCCTCGCTATCGTTAGAAGATATTGCGACACAAAGCTGTTGGTCTCGTTGGCAGCTTCAGAGAGTGTTTCAAGCCGAAACAGGGCTTACTGTGGCTAACTATGTGAGAGAGCTAAAGTTAAGCCAAGCTGCAGAACACCTGCTTGATGGAAAAGAGCGCGTGATAGATATTGCTCTTGGGCTCGGGTTCAATTCAGAAATAAGCTTTAGCCGCTCGTTTAAGCAGATGTTTGGGTCTAGCCCAAGTCAGTATAGAAAAGCAGGAAAAAGAGTCGGGCTAAGAAAGCCGATACAAGTATCTGAAACAGCGAGTACTTCTGAAAAAGGGGCGTTAAGCTTTGTGGAAGTGCGCATTGATGAAAGAGAGTCTTTCCTAGTGAAAGGTATGACATCAGAAATCAGTGGTTTGTTTTCACTCACGCAAGACTTCGCTCAGAAAGTCCCTCAGCTATGGTCACGTTTAGAAGGTGAAGTTGAGATCCCTGACGACAACGTGCTCCAGTTCATTGGCGTGGTTGACCTGACTCAGTCTTGCTTTGACGGGACGAATATTCACTATTGGGCAGGGGTAGAACTTCAGGAAGGAATTTCAATCCCGCAATTACCGAGTATTATCTCTGAAAGACTAGAGGTACTGACGGTTCCTAAGCAAACTTATGCTGTAGTGAAGCACTGTGGTCCAATTGAGAATTTACGACACACCTTGAGTTGGTTTGTGCTGAATTGGATGCCAAGTTCAGGTTATCGTGGCGTCGATGGATATGAGCTTGAAGTGTACCCGTTTGCCTATCAAGCACATGCCTCTGACGCTGAAATGGAGTACTGGGTTCCTATTATTAAATCGTAGTCATATTCCCGCTCACTCTCTTCTAGCAAAGCCTTCCTATTAATAGGGTCAATTGTCTTTTTAATCACCAATTGACCGTTTTCTACTAAAAATAGGTCAAGTTCTTTTTGAATTTGCACCAAATTGTTAATTATCCCACCTCTAGATACATACAATGCAAATGAGATTTATTATTATTTATATTAAGCATTGGTACCGAGGGAATTATGACCACTCACACTCGTTTTAAGTATTCATCATTGGCAGTAGCGTTGCTGACTGCGTTCTCAGCGCAAGCATTTGCGGAAGAAACCGTTACTGCGGCAGATTCGAATGTAGAAACTGTCACTATTATGGGTAAAGCTTATCGTAATACAGCAACTAAATCGGCACTTGAGCCAGAAGAAACACCTCAAGGTATTACAGTCATTGATGAAGAACAGTTAGAGCAACGAGGTGTAAAGTCTCTTAACCAAGCGCTTAGATACGCGCCGGGTGTTGTGACTGAGCAAAAGGGCGCATCAGTAACCATGTACGATACGTTCTCGATTCGTGGGTTTAGTAACAATCAGAGTTACTACGATGGCTTGATTCTGCCGTTCCTGACTGGATGGAACCTGCAACCTCAGATCGACCCTATTGCGATGCAGCAAGTTGAAGTGTTTAAAGGCCCTACGTCTGTGTTGTATGGATCGATGCCGCCGGGTGGTATGGTCAACATGATCGCGAAGGCACCGCAAGAAGACGGGTCGACAAAAGTGGGTGTATCTACAGGCTCAAGAAACTTGATGGAAGCGTCAATTGATACTTCAGGTCAGTTAGGTGACAGTGACTTTTCATATCGTTTAGTTGCACTCGCTCGTAAACAAGACAGCCAAGTTGATAACGCTGAAGAAGAGCGTTATGTGATTGCTCCATCGCTAGATTGGCAGGTATCTGATAGAACACTTATTAACTTCAATCTTTACTATCAGAATGATCCGTCAATGGGTACTAACTCTGCAATGCCGCTCGAAGTATTGAAGGCAAGTGATCCATCTGTGTCGATGGGCGACAAGAACTGGAGTACTTTTGAACGTGAAGTCTTGATGTTAGGTTACAAAATTAACCACCAAATCAATGACAACTGGACTTTCCTTCAGAACGCTCGTTATTCCGATGCGTCGCTATATCAAGAAAACACCTACCATCGCGGTACGAATTTTAACGAAGCAACTGGTAGCTTAATTCGAAATGTGTATAGCACGGATGAAGACTCTCAAAGCTTTGTTATCGACAACCAAGTATCAGGTCGCGTCGAGGTTGCTGGGCTAGAGCATAACTTATTGTTTGGTCTCGATTACCTAAAACTGACGGGCGACTCTTTGTATCAAGAGTTCACCGCGAACGCTGGTTTCTACGGATTTAACGCATACAACCCAAATAATGACTTGCTTGATAAGAGTCAGCTACAAGAGAATTATCGTGAATCACATGACATCACGACCGAGCAACTGGGCTTGTATTTCCAAGATCAAGTTCGCTACGACGCGCTGGTTTTACTTGCTGGTGGACGTTACGACATGTTCAAAGCGAGTGACGATAAAACGAGTACTTACCCAACAAGCGATGGCACAGAAAAAGCGGATCACAATCAGTTCTCTTACCGCGTAGGTGCTTTGTATGAGTTAGATAATGGCATCTCTCCATTTGTAAGTTACGCGACGAGTTTTGAACCAGCTGCTGGTACTGATATTAACGGTAACTCGTTGAAACCTCAGCTGGGTGAGCAAGTCGAACTAGGTGTGAAATACCTGTCTGCTGATATGGCACAGCAACTTACAGCATCATACTTTTACATTACTAAGAAAGATTCAATTGCTGCCGATCCATCAGATCCAACGTATCGCTCTAAGATTCAGTTAGGCGAAGTGCGTTCTCAAGGTGTCGAAGTTGAAGGCAGATGGTTTGTAACTGAAGATTGGGATGTTAATGCGAGCTATACGTATGTCGACATGGAAGTGACTGAAGATGCGAACCCAGATCTAGAAGGAACGACACCAATTTACGTACCGACACACGCTGCGAATTTATGGAGTAATTACTATGTCTATGGTGGTGCTTTAGCGGGTACACGTTGGAGCGCGGGAGCTCGTTACATGGGTGACATGGAGATGGATGCAACAAACACTCAGGGCAAAGTACCGTCATACACGGTTGTCGATCTATCCGTGGGTTATGACTTAGGTGAAGCAAGCGACACACTCTCTGGTGCAACGGCTAACTTGCTGGTTAATAACCTATTTAATGAAGAGTACTACACCTGTTACGACCAATCGAACTGCTGGTTCGGTGCGGAGCAGTCTGTAGAGCTAAGCGTCAACTATGAATTCTAACTAAGTTAGTGTATCCAATTTAAAGCAGCCTAGTTAAGGCTGCTTTTGTCGTTTGAAGAAATATAGAATTTAGATTGAGTAGGCAACAGTATGAATTTACAACGAATAGCTTCCCATTTTTCTAAAGTAAAGAGCTTGAATGCAAAGCTAGTGGTATCCGTGTTGGCGAGCGCTTTATCGTTTAATGCGATGGCCAATTTTCAAGTTGAAGACAGTGAGGGTGTTAAAACCCTTGAAGCACAACCGGCTAGAGTGGCTGCGCTGAACTGGGACATAGCCGAACAAGTGATTGAACTCGGTGTAGCACCAGTAGCAGTACCTGATATTGCAGGTTATACCGATTGGGTTGTTCAACCTGCTATTCCAGAAGGCGTGGCGGACATTGGCACTCGAACTGAGCCTAATTTCTCTGCTTTGAAGAAGCTAAACCCTGATGTGATTCTTATCGCTTCTCCTCAGAAAGATCTTCAGGAACGACTTTCTGAAATTGCGCCCGTGCTTTACTACCAAACATACAGTGACCAGCACAGCAATGCGGCGGCTGCTATCGAGAACTTCAAGAAGATCGGACAGTTGCTTGGTAAAGAAGAACAAGCGAACCAAAAGCTGGCCGTAATGGATGAGCGTATCGCGGTTTTAAAAGCTGAGTTAGACAAAGCGTATCCGGGCGATAAACCGAAAGTCACTTCTTTCCGTTTTGCGAGCACCACATCGGTGTTCATTTACGGCGATAACTCTATTCCACAATACGCACTTGAACAGCTAGGCTTTGACAATGCGATGGATCTTCCTGCAAGTCAGTGGGGCATCAGTCAAAAACGCATGACCGAGCTTAAGAACGTGAAGAACGGTATTGCGCTTTACTTTGAACCTTTCCCATATCAAGACAAGCTAGACCGTTCTCCGGTTTGGAAGAGCATGCCTTTCGTTCGCAAGGGTCAATTTAGCCCAGTCGCGGCAAGTTGGAGTTACGGCGGTGCAATGTCGATTTTGTATAACGCAGAAGCCATGGCGAAATCGCTATTGACGGTAGCGGAGCAGTAATGAAATCCAGTGGTTTTATGATGGGGGCTGCGCTGTTTTGCGCTGCTCTTGTTCATTTGTGGTTAGGGCAGTCGGAATTTGGCCCTATTAGTGAGTTGCTCCAGCAAGTCTCACAGATCAGTGATATCACTACGTTCAACTCAATGGTCGATGATTCATTCGAGTTGATGGCGTTAGCCTATGTCAATTTACCTCGTTTAGTGATGGCGATTTTGGTTGGTGGGACACTCGGTACTATCGGTAGTTTGTTCCAACAGTTAACGCAAAACCGCATGATGTCTCCGCTTACACTCGGTACATCATCAGGCGCTTGGCTTGGTCTGGTTATTCTGAATGTGGTTGCGCCGATGTTGGTCGCTCAGTATTCAGTTTGGTTTGCTCTAATTGGTGCGCTGCTTGCGATGGGGCTGATTGTTTCGATTGTCGGAATCAAAAACATGAGCGGTTTGCCAATTGTATTGGCGGGTATGGCGGTCAACTTATTGCTAGGGGCATTTGCAACGGCGATTATTCTACTCAACGACCAGTACGCACAGAATCTGTTTGTATGGGGAGCTGGCGACCTAGGGCAAAATGGCTGGGAACAAGTGCTTTGGTTGATGCCTAAGCTGTTGCCGATTTTTGCCATATTCTTCTTAGCTCCGCGAGTTCTGACTTTGCTTTCGATTGGTACTGAAGGGGCTGCAGCACGCGGGCTTAATATTGGCACGACCTTCTTTGTGCTAATGGCAATCGGCGTTTGGTTGGTTTCAGTGTCGATTACCTCAGTGGGCGTGATCAGCTTTATCGGCTTGATTGCTCCGAACATTGCTAGGCATCTCGGTTTTCTAAAGGCGAAATTTGAACTCATCGCAAGCTGTGTATTAGGTGCGTTACTGCTGTGTGTCACTGACAGCTTGGCTATCTTCTTGGCGCAGTGGTCTTTGGACATGATTCCAACAGGAACGGCAACTGCTGTGGTTGGTGCTCCTGCGTTGATTATTATTGCGAGAAAGCAATTATCGGCTCAAGATCAGCTGTTTTTCTCGATGCCTAAAGGTCCAAAGTCTATTTCACCTGTGGCTTACTTCTTGTTGGGGACGATGATCTTGGGGCTGTTGGCGTTGAGTACATTGTCTCAGCCTTCTTCTGATATGGGCTACTTTGTTATTCCAGACGCATTTGAATGGTCTATTCGTTGGCCTAGAATGTTAACCGCGATATTCGCTGGTGGCGGCTTAGCGGTGGCGGGTGTGATTTTACAAAGATTGGTCTACAACCCGCTCGCAAGCCCAGATATCCTTGGTGTGTCGGCGGGTGCAGTTCTGGCATTGATTTTCAGTAGCTTATTCATGGGCTATTCGATTCACTCACTAAGCCCGTGGGTTGCATTTTTAGGTAGTGCGATTGCACTTTGTTTATTGCTGTTTCTTGGAAAGAAGCATCAGTTTGCTCCGTCTATTCTAATTCTGACAGGTATCTCGTTGACCGCGGTATTGGAAGCTTTGGTGCAATTCTCTCTAACGCGAGTGGGTGAGGGGAAATACACCTTATTGGCTTGGTTAGCAGGGTCCACCTATCGTGTTGAACCTGAGTCTGCCACTATAATGGCTGTCGTGATTACGGCTTGCATAGGTGTTGCTCTATTGTTGAGTCGTTGGGTGACGTTAATTGCGACTGGACGTCAGTTCGCGAGTGCCAGAGGGTTGAATATCAATATCGCCTACGTGGCATTGTTGTGTATTGTTGCGATCTTATGTTCGGTCGTGACAACCACCATGGGACCTGTCGCGTTTATCGGCTTGTTAGCTCCGCATATCGCTGCAATGATGGGGGCTCGTTTGGTTCGAGAGCAGATCATCTTGTCGTTTTTAATTGGTGCTGCACTCATGCTATTTGCAGACTGGTTAGGGCAAGTGGTGGTATTCCCAGCTCAACTCGCTGCAGGGACGTTAGTTTCCATTATTGGTGGTAGCTACTTCATCTTCTTGTTATTGAAATCTCGAAGAACATAGGTTCTCCCAAAACTGAGAGTCCTTGATTATCAAAGCTACTGGTATTCAAAGCTACGAATAAAAAGCAGTGAATGGAGCGATCCATCACTGCTTTTTTATTTATGTCGTTTGTGTAAAGGGGCGGTGTTAAGCAACACAGGTCTCGCTTCTTAATGTGCAAGTTTGGCATATGTTAATAAAATGTATAATCTAAAGGTCTGACCACTTATAAGGTAGCCACCATGCCAAACCTCGATCGTATTACTTGTTCTATCGATGAAAACCAAATTGCGACGGTTGTGTTGAATCGACCCGATAAGCTCAATGCTATTGATATGGCGATGTTTGAAGCCGTTAATGACATGATAAGTGAGCTCAAGAAGAACAGAGATATTCGAGCTGTTATTGTTAAAGGCAGTGGTTCCGATTTTTGTTCTGGTTTAGATGTTAAATCGTTATTGAACAGTAAAGTAGGGGCGATGAAGCTTTTGTTCAAATGGTTACCGACATTACCTAATGCTGCGCAGCACTTTTCGCTTGGTTGGCGAGAGATCCCATGTCCTGTCATTTTTGCGATTCATGGTCGTTGTTGGGGAGGCGGCCTTCAATTAGCCAGTGGTGGTGATTTTAGGATGGCCAGTCCAGATGCGACTTTCTCGATACTGGAAGCCAAATGGGGTTTGATTCCTGACATGGGAGGCGCCATCGCATTTCGAGAGTTAATGCGTAAAGATCACACCTTAGAAATGGCGATGACCGCTAAAGTGATCGACTGTGAAACAGCGAAAGACTATGGGCTGGTAACCAAGATTGCCGAAGACCCTTACGCTGAAGCTTATGCGTTGGCACTTGAATGTGCGAATCGGTCGCCAGATGTCGTCGCAGCTAATAAGAAACTTTACAACAAGACTTGGTGGTCAAGCCCTGGCATGGCCGTATTTTACGAGACCTGGTATCAGATAAAGGTAGGGTTAGGTAAGAACAGAGCAATTGCTGCTCAACGTGAAATTCATCGAGACAAGCCACGTTCATACGTCGCGAGAAAGTTCAAATAACGTTTGTACAGGAATAACGGATATTCCATTTGTTTATGGGGCTTTGCGGTAACCTTAGAGCAATTTAATGTCTAAGGCTAAATGAGCAATCTGATGAACAAAACTTTTACTTACTCGCTAGCTGCCACCGCAATTTTTACAAGCTTAAATGCTTTCGCAAGTGGTTTGTTTTTGCAAGAAGCTGTTGTCGCCAATGCCGGTACTACTGGTGCCGGTGATGGTGTTTACACTCGTTCGGCTGCGGCGATGTGGACCAACCCAGCCACCATGTCACACATGGGCGAAAGCAAGACTACCATTAATACTATGGCGTTTGATCTTGAGATGAAATATCAAGATAACCAAGATTCTAGCGATGATGGAAAAGGGCACTCAGTTCTTCCCTCATTTGGTGCCTTTCATGCTCATCAAGTCACAGACAAACTACACTTTGGTATTGCGCTTGGTGCTGTTGGCGGTTCAAGCCTCGATTATGGCAGTGATTGGGCGGGTGCTGCACTTCTAGAAGATATCACTCTCACAGCAATGCAAGTGAATCCATCACTGAGTTATAAGCTGAATGACCAGTGGTCAGTAGGCGCGGGTGTGCAATTGAGCTGGGCAGCATTTGAGCAGTCAACTTCTGGGTTTACAGCTAAACAAGATACCGATTGGACCTATGGATATAACCTTGGTGTGATGTATACACCAACGGATAAACTTAAGTTGGGTGCCAGCTACCGCTCGAAACTAGAACATGAGTTTAAGAATGAGTTAAAAGGCCCATTACCTGGTAGCAATCGTTCTTTATCTACGGATATTGCGTTACCTGAGATTGTCGATGTCAGTGCTAGTTATGCCTTGAACCAACAACTTGACCTATTGGCAAGTATTCAGTTCCATCGTTGGAGCGCGTGGGACGAGACAGTACTAGACTTTGGTGCATCAGTTGGTGGTGACCCTACAGGCGGAATTCCAATCAAGCGTGACTGGGATGATGTTTGGAAATTTGCGGTTGGTGCTGATTATCAATTGAATTCAGACTGGCGTTTAAAAGCGGGCTTCTCTTACGAAACCTCTCCACAAGATGATCCGTCAATGCAATGGGTTGACCTCCCTGTTGGCGAACAGTATCGCTACTCAGTAGGTGCTTCAACGTATTGGGATGATATCTTGATCGACGTGTTCTACGAATACGCTGACTTGGGTTCGGTTGAAATGGATCGTCTAATGGTTGATGGTTCGTTCGACGGCCGTATCCACTTTGTTGGCGTTAGTGCGACCTTCTAATGACATTACGTAATCTATTACTTGTTGCTGTGGCAACGTTCGGATCGATGGATGCTTTGGCTGAAGAGAAGCACCCTGATGATCCGACTAAAATCGTGACAAAAGCTGGCGTTGCTTATAACGAAGATTTGCAGTTTTCAGGCTCTATTGGTTTAGATGAAGCGCGAATGATCAATGCTCGTGTCAATGCCGACGGTGAAGAGTGGCGATTAGGCGGTTCATGGCTGTTGCCTATGGGTATTGTGAACTTCAACTTTAGCCGTTCTGAATATGACAACGATGCTTATAAGAACAACTACAGTATTGGCACATTTATACCACTGAGCTATTTCGATATTGAGCCGTTCGGTTGGCAAATCTTCCCTATGGCTGGTTACAGCTATAATGACGGCGAAGTAGCTGTTTTCGATGATGATAACGTTGGTTCTGACTATGTGTTGATGCCGAGCTCAACACACGGTGGCTACATTGGTGCGTTTGGTTTAAAAACGATTACTGATGAATGGTCTATCATGGGCTTCGGTGGCGGTTCAATGGGGTCTGATGATTATTCAGGGTATTGGGCAGGCGTCGGTGCTAGCTACAAGTTGAGTGATGCTCAATCATTCAACTTTTTCACTATTTTTGCTGAGGATGACTTCGGTGAAAATAACAGTGTTGGCGCTTCTTATACCTATGAGTTCAAATAGCTTTTCTAACATATCGTCTTAGATAAAAAGAACTGAGTGTAGGCTCACTAATTTAGTGAATCTACACTCAGAACTTATCGCTCTTCTATGAGCTTTCTAGTGTTGAGGTCGTGTTAGCAAGCCGCTTCGTAACGTTCAACATAGCTTTGCATTACCGCGTTCATCGCTTTGGTGATATTTGCGTATTGTGCTTCCTCTAGATTCGCGAGAGACACACGCAGAGACCACGTTGGCGCATCAAAACCTGCCCCAGGCATCACAATCACACCATGTTCTTCTGCAAGGCGTACCAAGAAATCAAGCGGCTCATACGTTTCTTCTAACCATGCGAAGAAATCGTTGCTGTGAATCGTTTGAGCAATCTCTTTCAGATCAATCTCCACGTAATAGAATGCACCGGTTTGATCGCCTTCAGCAACGATTGGCGCGGCTAAGTTATTCTGCATTAGAGTGTGGTAGCGACGACGCACAATTTGTTTCGCGAGTCGTTTGTATTCTTCACCATCCTTCATCAAAGACAGTAGCGAGAACATTGTCATCTGAATCTGCTGAGGTGTTGAAAGACCGGCCGTATGGTTCAGTGCTACTGCACGGCTGTCTGCCACTAAACGATCAATGAACTTAATCTTACTCGGCTCAAGTGCAATGCCTTGGTATCTTGCCGTTAGTGTGCCTCTGGTTTCCTCTGGAAGATCAGCAATCATACGGTCGAAGTTGTTGTCTTCATGTACGCCAATCACGCCTAAACGCCAGCCTGTTGCACCAAAGTACTTAGAGTATGAATACACTAGAATAGTGTTCTTCGGAGCCAGCATTGCTAATGATGTGAAGTTATCAGCGAAAGTGCCATAAACATCATCAGTAAGAAGGATTAGGTCAGGGCGACGGTTAGCAACCTCTGCAATCTTATAGAGTGTCTCATCGCTTAATCTAACCGAAGCTGGGTTGCTTGGGTTAACGAGGAAGAAAGCTTTAACACTTGGATCGTTAAGTTTTTCTAATTCAGAGTCTGGGATTTGCCACGCAGACGCTTCATCCGCCATGATTTCTACTTTGTTGAGCGCGTAATCTTCTAGCTCTGGCATTTCGATATACGGAGTGAAAATCGGCGCACCAATCGCGATGGTGTCACCAGGGTTCAATAGTCGGTTGCTCTTTAGCGTGTTAAAGATGTAAACCATGGCCGCTGTGCCACCCTCAACGGCGAACAAGTCAAACTTTCCTGCAGGTAATGGCTGCGAGCCCGCCATTTCTTGCTCAATGTATTTGCGAGCAATAAGTTCTGAATATTTGAGCATGCGATCAGGCACTGGGTAGTTGTTACCTAGAATCCCCTCAACCCATTCATAAATAAGCGCATCACCGTCTACCTGATATTGATCCGTAATAAACTGGAAGGCTTCAATGAGGAATTGCACACCTTCTTGGTCTTCGTATTTTTCACAAAACTGAAGAAAGCGTAGGCTAATATCCTGTTGAACTCCCATTCCACCAAAGCCTTCATACCCTGAGAAATTCGATTTTGATTCTTCTAGTGCAAACATACCTAATTGGAAAAAGGCTTCACGTGGCGCTGTCGCGACCCAGTTTGGGTTACCACGACCAGCGTTGATCATGGTTTTCTCATGTGAATGTTGAGCAAGGTCGATCAGTGTGTTTTTTACTTCGAATGGGCTTAGTGTTTCTAGGCGTTTTTCATCTGTGCGTTTCATAGTAGGTTCTCTTTAAATTTGTTTAAGATCCAAGTTTTTTGGATATATAAATGAGTTAATTTCTTTGAGCAGCTAGCCTGCTTGGCTAGCTACTGTGTTAAGTAGTTAATGAATAAGTTGAATCATCAATTGGCTGATTCGATGTTGATTACGAGATTTTGGTAATGAGGTTGATGATGATCGGACCCCATAAGGTGAGGAAGATATTGGCAACCGCATAAGTCATCGTGAAACTCGGTACTGGTGTGCTGTTTTGTGTTTTTTCTAGTAGCGATGCGAATGCAGGGTTTGCACTGCGGCTACCCGCGATAACCGCTAGCGCTTCTACTGGTTTTTGATTTTGAGTACGTAGTAGTTGAATAGGAACGTCAGTACTTGAGGAATTAGAGTGACCAACACACCTAGCAGTAAGAGCGTTACGCCATTCTCTTTGATTGCCGTCAGCGCTGGAGCGCCTGCATTAATACCAACAACCGCAACAAATACTGCAAGGCCGAATGTCTGCATAAAGTTGGCTGCGCCGTGGTTAACACTGCCTAAACGAGGTGTACGCATTCTTAGGTAGCCCACAAGTAGGCCGGAAACCAGACAACCTAAACCTGAACCTAGAGCGATATGAGAACCACCGATAGTGAAACCAATCTCGCCAATCAGATAGCCAAGCACCATGCCGAAAGACATTGTTACGAAGTCAGTAACACTAGGCTGTGGGCTGTTGTAGCCAATTTTTTTGATGACTTTAGCTATGTCTTCTTTTTGTCCAACTAAGGTGATTTCGTCACCAATGTGCAGTTCGGTTTCTGGCAAAGTCGAAATATCATGGCCCATGCGTGATAGCTGAGTGATATAAACACCACGACGAATACGTGCATTCGTTTCATCGTGAAGCTTACGTAGCGTAATACCCGCTAGTTTCTTATTCGTGAGTACGACCTTCTGTTGTGTTTGGACAACATTGCTTTCTTCACTAAATTCACCGAGTTCGATACCCAATGAGGTCACTTTAGGAAATGCCTGAGTCAGACCAGTAAGGTAAACTTTGTCACCCGCCGCTAAAATAGGGTTCTTCGCCAAATCTAACGTTGATTCTGTGTCTTGGTGTGAGCGGTAAATAGCTTCAATTGTGAGGTCAGCATCGAATGCTTCTTCTAACTCGACAACACTTTTCCCAACAAACATAGAGTTCGCGGTCACTTGATAAGCACGAGAAGATACGCGGTTCAATGCAGAGAATTCACTCTCGTTTAGTTGCTTGCTGCCAGCCCCCATTTTTTCCGCAAGCTTCTTCGCTTCTTTGGTTATGTTCCAACCCATTACCATTGGAATGAGTGACATCATTAGAATCGGACCAAGAGAGCCGAAGATGTAGGTGATTGAGTAACCCACAGCCACGTTTGTTTTAAGTGTTGAGGTGACATCTGGCGCTAGGTTCAGCTGATCGATAGCATTACCTGCAGTACCTATGATTGCCGATTGTGTTAAGCCACCAGCCGCAAGGCCCGCCGCTAAACCTTTATCTAGTCCTGCCCATTTAGAGAGCAACACAACCGTGATTAATCCTACAAACGTCATCACAAACGAAGCGAATAAGCGTGTTAGCGATGAAAGGCGGAATGACGAGAAAAACTGCGGACCGCCGTTGTAACCCACCATAAAAATAAATAAAGCAAAGAAGATGCTTTTTACTTCGTTAGAGATCGCGATACCGCCGATCTGACCAAGTGCTACAGCAACAAGCAGTGAACCTGCGATTCCACCTAATTCAAATTTACCGATTTTAATTTTACCGATTAAGTAACCGAGACCGAGTGATAAAAAGAGCGCTATAAACGGATAGTCTCTAAGTTGTTCAATAATAAATGACATAGTAATCCTTGAATGAAATAGCACCATCATTGACGCGCTATTTCATTTTTTAATTTTGTTTAACGTTTGATTAAGCATTAATCAACATTTGGTTGATGAACTGATCTAATACTTTATTTTTAATAATCTGGGATTTATCCAGTCTTCTACTTCTTATGATGCAGTCGCGATGATTTTTATGGTCATGCATTTTATCTTTGTGATGTTTATCATGATGACCATCAGAATGGTGATTGACTAAATGCTTATGACCTTCTGGGTCGCCACCATGTTGACCAGAATGAGAGGGTTGATGTTCTCTATATTCTAAATGGTCTTTATTATGTTTATGGGTAACATCTTCTCCATATATACGTTTCATCTTTTCTTTAATAGCGACTTTAGTATGATTAATTTGATTCGACATAGTTAACTCGTTTATTTGTTTAAGGAACGATGAGAAGTATATCGATCGAGAAAATAGATAAATCATGTTCAAATAAAATAGCAATAAAATAGCAATAAAATAGCAATAAAATAACAATAAAATAAAAATTGAGTTTCGATTGATGTTTTCATCGTAAGTATTTGATTTTTAAAGTTTGATTTTTATTTTATATAAGATTGGGTGGATGTTATATGAGTTTGATTTATTGGCAGTGTCGATAGGTAGAATGACCAGACTTAAAAACAAGGTGAACACATGAGTAAGTATAAAGGCGTTATCGTCGGGTCAGCTCTTTTTATATTACTGTCTTTTGTATTTGGCTTTCATTATGTAAAAGGTGAAATGATCAAAGAGAAGGTCGCTAATTTTAAATTGCCAGCTATATCTGTAACAACGGAAAAAGTAAATCAAGATACTTGGGATAAAAGTTTAAAAGTCATTGGTAACATTCATTCTAATCAATCTATTGATGTGACGAGCCAAATGTCAGGCCAAGTAAAAGAGATTCTCTTTACTTCAGGTCAGCAAGTAAATAAAGGTGATGTTCTTGTTAAATTGGATGATGCGTTATTGAAGTCCAACTATAAGAGCCAGCTATCCAAAGTTGAATTGGTAAGAGTCGAATTGATGAGAAACAAATTGCTCCTTAGAAATAACAGTGTTTCAAAAAACTCGGTTGATAAGCTACAAGCTCAATTTAATGCTGAAGGTGCAAAGCTGGAATATATTGTTACGCAAATTGACTACATGAAAGTGAAAGCGCCATTTTCTGGCAGCGTTGGGATTCGTAATATCGATGTGGGTGACTTTATTAATTCAAGTACAGCGATTGTCGAACTGGAAGACAAATCAAAGCAATATGTCGATTTCTCTATTCCAGAGCTTTATTTACACGATGTGAAGGTAGGGCAAGATTTACAGTTTAATTCAGAAGCAACGAATGACGAAGTCTTTCACGGCACGATTTCTGCCATTGAACCGAGCTCAGACAGCAACACGCACAATATCGAATTGAGAGCCATGGCTAACCAAGCCGTGCCGTTAGAGGCGGGTATGTATGTCGACGCTACGTTAATCACATCAGAATCGGACACTATCGTGGCAGTACCTTCTGTTGCGATCAGTTACACCTTATACGGAAACACCGTGTTTGTGTTGGATACGTCGACTAAAAAGGCCAGCGAACATTCGAGCAACGATGCATCACCATTCTACGAGTACAAGGTTGTGCAGCGCACTGTTGAAGTCGGCCCCAAACAAGGCGGTTATGTTGGTGTGGTTTCGGGCTTGAAAGAGGGGGATGTGGTTGTGACTTCAAACCAACACCAACTCAAGAATAGTGGATGGGTTCTAGTTAATAACCAACATCCGCTGATTACTGACAAAAGTACTAAGCAAAGTAACTAGGAAACTCCCATGACATTTACTGATGTATTTATCAAACGTCCAGTTTTGGCTACGGTATTAAGCCTTGTACTGTTGGTGTTAGGCCTTAAAGCCTTCACCTCACTGCAAGTGCGTCAATATCCAGAAATTGAAACAGGCGTTATCACCATTACAACGAGTTATCCAGGTGCCAGTGCATCCAGCGTTCAAGGGTATGTGACGCAGCCACTGCAGGCAGAAATTGCTCAAACAGCGGGCATTGATTACATGACATCGGATAGTGCTCTGGGTAAGTCGGTTATCACGGTTTATTTGAAGCTAGGGTATCCGTCTGATAGTGCTTTGACCGAAATTTTGTCTCTCGTGCAGCAAGTGAAATATAAGCTGCCGTCGGGTGTATTGGACCCGAGTATTCTTAAATCGACGTCTCAATCTCCGATCTTATATGTTTCATTTTCGAGTGACACATTGAAGACGGAGCAAGTCTCGGACTATGTGAGCCGCGTAGTTAAGCCGACTTTCTCTACTGTTGAGGGGGTGTCAAAGGTTGACATATTGGGGCAAGAAGATTTTGCAATGCGAATCTGGCTGAACCCTCAACGACTGGCTTCATATGGTCTGACGGCTGAAGATGTTCAAAACGCGCTTCGTGCAAATAACATTGTGAGTGCGGCGGGCAAGTTGCAAAACCCTTATATCGAAGTTGATATTAACGCCCATACCGATTCAAGTTCGGTAGACGATTTCAAGAACATGGCTTTGAAAGCGCATGACGGGCAACTGGTGCACTTAAAAGATGTGGCGACGGTTGAACTAGGCGCAGCAAACTATGACTCAGACGTTGAGTTCAATGGTGTGACTACCGTATCAACGGCGATCAGCAATACGGCAACATCTAATCCATTGACCGTTGTTGAAGGCATTTACGAATTGCTTCCACAGATCCAAGCAGGCTTACCTGAAGGTATTAAAGCGGATGTAATCTATGACTCGACTAAGTTTATCGAAACCTCAATTGATGAAGTAGCAAAAACCTTAATCGAAGCCGCACTGATCGTAGTCATCGTTATCTTCGCCTTTTTGGGCTCAATGCGAGCGATGTTGATACCACTTGTAACGATTCCTTTGTCATTGATTGGCTCTATGTTCTTCATGTTGAGCATGGGCTTCAGTATTAACCTGTTGACGCTGCTTGCCATGGTATTAGCAATATCGCTGGTGGTTGATGATGCCATCGTTGTTGTGGAAAACACCTTTCGTCACTTAGAAGATGGAACCAGCCCAATTAAGGCTGCTATAGACAGTGCTCGTGAAATTGCAGGCTCGGTTATCGCGATGACCATTACATTGGCCGCAGTGTATGCGCCGATTGGTTTCATGGGGGGGCTCACCGGTAAGTTGTTTACTGAGTTCGCATTCACTTTGGCGGGTTCAGTACTAATTTCGGGTTTCATCGCCTTAACGCTAACGCCGATGATGTGTTCAAAACTGCTTAATAAATCGGTTCTCGACGGAAAACTGGTTAAGAAAATCGATGCGGTAATTGAAGGCGTAACAGAGCGCTATCGTAAAGTGCTCGAACATGTGTTGAATAACCGTGTTTATATTTGGCCTGTGGTAGGAACGTTGCTGATCAGTCTGGTGTTCATGTTTATGAATACTTCATCTGAACTGGCACCTGAAGAAGATCAAGGCGTGATGATTGTGATGGGACAAGGTCCTGCACAAGCGAATACCGATTACATTCGCCACTTTACTCCGGCTCTGATTGACTCTATCAACAAGAACGATGAAGTCGAAATGACCATGCTAGATAACGGTTACATGAACAACAATGCGTTCTTTGGTTTGGGTGTATTGAAAGATTGGGATTCGCGTGACGCAACGGCAAAAGAGGTAATGCAACGTTTCGAAAAAGAGAGTTCTGTATTACCGGGTTTGCAGGTGTATACCTTCTCTCCACCGGATTTGCCAGGCACGCCGCAAGGTCTGCCATTCCAAATGGTTCTGAAAACGCCAACGGGTTCTTATCAGGATCTCTATCAGTACGCTGAAAAACTGAAAGAGTACGCACAGAAGAGTGGCAAGTTCATCTATGTGCAAAACGACCTGAATTTTAATAAGCCACAGGTAGAGATTCGCATCGACCGCGATAAAGCGGCTCAGATGAACGTGAACGCACAAGACATAGGTACCGTGTTGTCTCGCTTTATCAGTGAAGGCTTCGTGAATTACTTCTCGATGGATCAGCGCAGCTATCAAGTTATCACTCAGGTACCTAACGAGAACCGTAACTCTTGGGATGATCTGAAGAGCTACCACGTACGCTCTAACACCAATGAGATGGTCCCGCTGGCGTCATTGATTGAAATTAGCCAATCAGTACAGCCATCGAAAGTGGATCAGTTTCAACAGCTTAATAGCGCCATGATTGAAGCGAAAATGATGCCGGGAATCAGTATCGGTGAAGCCTATAAAGTGATGGAAGAAGGGGCAGCGAAGATATTGCCTAAATCTTATACGACGGATACTTCAGGCCAATTGAGACAGTTCCTACAAGAAGGCTCTTCACTGGTTACGACGTTCTTCCTTGCTCTTGTGATTATTTACTTGGTTCTGGCTGCTCAATTTGAAAGTTTGCGAGACCCACTAGTGGTATTAACCAGTGTGCCATTGTCTATCTTTGGTGCTCTGATGCCACTGTATTTAGGCATTGATACGCTCAACATATACACCGAAGTAGGGCTGGTGACCTTGATAGGCTTAATCAGTAAGCACGGTATTCCGATTGTGGAGTTTGCAAACCAAATGCAACAGGAATTGAAATGTAGCCGACGCGAGGCCGCTATTCGTTCAGCGACTGTTCGAATGAGACCAGTATTGATGACCACAGCTGCGATGGTTGTCGGTGTCGTACCGCTGCTCATAGCAAGCGGAGCCGGTGCGCAAAGCCGTTTCTCTATTGGTTTGGTCATCACGGTTGGTATGTCGGTGGGTACATTATTCACTCTGTTCGTTGTACCAACGATATACACCTACTTGGCTGCGGATCACCGCGGGCAAGAGCAAGAAGTTTAGTCCGTTATCCAGTTTGTTATTTTATTCACTAGTATTTAGCTCACAAGAAGCACATCGCCTGTATGGGCTGTGTGCTTCTTAATGATCGAGAATTATAAACTCATCAATGCTTGATACCCAATTTGGATTCAATCTCGGTGATGTTACTTTTGAAAAACAGTGTTTGAGCGACTTTCAAAACTACAGGGTGGCCAGATTCTAATATCGCTTCATAGTAATACTCTTCCGCCATTGAAGGGTTGCCTTGAGATTCTTCAATTTTTGCCAAGATAATCATAGACATCACACTGTATTCATTCCTCGGGATCAAGCTCAGATAGTATTCGGCTTGGTTAGGGTTATCTTCAGTGAGGAAGTAGGCTGCTAACGCGTCATAGACTCGATAAGAGTTAGCATTGTTCTGAGCATTTAGTAACTGTTTTTTGAATTTCTTATTGAGCGCTTCAACCTGCTTATTCTTATTCTTCGATCTCATTATAAAAATGTCGGCAAGCTCATACATGTAACGGTTCGACATAATGAAGTGGTTGTCGGGTTCTAGCTCATTGGCTTGGGCGATCTTAGACAAGGTGTCGGTTCTGTCTAATGTCATGAAGGTGAGTCCGAGCGCTTCAAGGGTGAGCTTTAAGGCTTCTTCTTGTTTGGGTAACTCAGAGATTTGTTGCTTTAATATCGATTTTTGAATATCCAAACTAAATGAATCCAACAGGTCATCGAGCATTGAACGCATGGTCGTGTGGAGTGAAGCTGGGTCAATCAGGTAATCTCGACCTAGGTGTCTGAAGTTAGAAATTCGGTTGAAGTAGGTGATATCAAGGTATTCTCTATCACCATCAATTTCACTCTTGAAACTGATCACGTTGGCTGAATTTGGCACCAAGGTTTCATCGATTACGACACGAAAATCGCGATAGGTGGTCAAGTAGCTCATTAATTTATGGATGATCCCACGCTTAAAGGCATCCGTCTTCAAGTTGTCATCGATACTTACGTAGATGTATCTAGGCTCTAAAGACAAGTAGTGCACAGATTCGTGTGCTTTGTGGGCATCTAGATTTTGGCTGTCTGCTGTTTGATTAAGACGATTTTGTTCCGTTGATTGATTTGAGTCAGCGAGTGGTTGGTTTGATTCATTAGCGGCGGTATTTAAACTGCTCAAATCGAAGGCGTCCGATGTAGGGCTGGTCGGTTTTAACGTCCACCAAATAAGTCCAAGCGCAATAACTATAGCGCCCCCAAACATCACAGCACGAGACGTTTTTTTCTGAGGTTTATTGGCTGCTATAGGCGCTTGTTTGTCGTTTGCTGTTTTATTTACAGGTGACTGTTGAATGAACTGTGCTGTACTCGAATCGGTATGGCTTGGATCGACATAGCTCGAATCGCTAGGTCTCGAAGCGCTAGGTTGCGGATCAACAGGCTGAACAGGCTCTTGTGAAGCAGGTTTTTCTGAGGTTGCATCGATTGAACTCTCTTTAGGTTCTTCGAGTACGGTTTTGGCCTCTGAGCCTTGATCGCTTATTAGGTTCTCACCAGTAACCGATTCTGCTTTTGGTTCGACTTGTTGTTTTTTATCCTCATCCAAAACTGGCGATGTATCTGGTGCGTCTGATTGAGTTGAAGGAAAGGAACCAAAAGCATTAGGTGCATGATTCATGTCTGCAACTGACACGGTATCTGTGGTAACACTTGCAGGTACTAAGATGGTTTTGTGTACATCAACATCGAGTTTATAACCGCGTTTGGGCACGGTGATGATGTGTCCCATGGAATGTCGTTCAGCCGCTTTGAGTATTTTGCGCAGTTCAAAAATGGCTTGCGTGATCACCTGATCTGTCAAGATTGAGCCATTCCAGACTTCATTAATCAGCTCATCTCGTGAGAATACGATCTTAGGATTTTGGCAGAAAAAGTTGAGTAGCTTGGACAAGCGATTGTCGATGATCACGTCTTCATCATTCATGATGAGTTTGTCTTCATCAGGAATAAATAACCACACGTCGAAAGAGTATTGAATGCGTTCTTTTTTCATAACCACCGAGACTAAGTCATTGTATTAAAATTACTTTAGTAGACATGTTTGGGCAATTCAATCAACCAATGCCTAATTATGATAAGTGGTCGTGCTTTTGAGCGGATTAGTAAGAGCCAGCAAAAAAATAAAAATAATATTGAGACTTATTCGCATCTGTTGATCTAAATAAAGGAACGGTTTAAATTGTCTGGTTAGTATCACTACAACATGAATATTATGAGGTTTTTTATGAGTACGGTCGTTGTATGGGGAGCAGGAAGTGGATTGGGTGCTGCAATTGTTGAGCATTTTCACAAACAAGATTATCAAGTGATAGCGATTGCGAGAAGCCCAGAGAAGAACACGCTCTTGGCTGAACTTGGTATCACCACACTGCGTTGTGATGCTACCGATAAAGAACAGGTTGAATCTGTGGTTGCTCAATTACCTAAATCGGCACTGGTCGTTTCTAGTATGGGCAGCTTCAGAGCGGATGTTCCCGTTGATTATATTGGACACCGACATCTGACTGATGCGCTTGAAGCCAATGGTATCGCTCGATTTGTGCTGGTAACGTCGTTAGGTTGTGGTGACTCTTGGCAGTATTTGTCTGAGAGATCTAGAAAAGGGTTTGGCGCAGCGGTTCGTGAAAAGTCGTTGGCTGAAGCTTGGCTAACCTCGAGTTCTCTGGATTACACAATCTTACGTCCGGGTGGCTTGTTAGACGGCGAGGAGACTGGCAACGGTGAGCTGTCCCAGCAGGTCGAAGTTCATGGTGTGATTTACCGGCAAGAAGTGGCGCGACTTATCGAAGCCTTGTTAACCAATGAAGCGAGCATTGGGCAGATCTATCAGTGTGTTGATCCTACGGTTAAATATGGGTAATGCTGTTAAGTCTGAATTTTAGTAAAGCCTTCAAGCTATAAAGCTATAAGCTTATAAATCTGTGAAGCCGTTTAGTGAAATTAAGTGGCTTCTGTTTACTTCCTTTGTCTTCTTTAATTCCTGTCTTTCTGCCTTTTTCTCATATGAGAGTGCCGCTCTCTTAATCTAGATTAAGTTTTCCCTAGTTTATTCTCTGTAGTATCCGCCTGAATCAGTGCCCATGCTTGATGGGTAACTCGCGTAACACGATTTTGAGAGGAAGACACTTGAGCACTTTGTTTACAGAAACCCACATTGGCAAGATGACACTAAAGAACCGCTTCATGAGAAGTGCAACGTGGGAAAATATGGCCACCGAAGATGGGCATATGACAGATAAACTGTACGCTATCTATGAAGAGTTGGCTCAAGGTGAAGTCGGCCTGATCGTGACGGGTTACGCGAACATCGTTGAAGAAGAAAAGCCGAATGCGGGCATGATGGGTATGTATAACGACTCATTCATTTCAGAGTATCAGAAGCTGACTCAACTGGTGCACGACAACGACTCTAAAATCGTGATGCAATTGGCTTATGGTGGCACCAAAACCACGCATGATCTTGGCGAGCGAGTAATCTACGCACCAAGTGAGGTCCCAGAAAAAGGAACTCAAACACTAGGCAAAGCGATGACCAAAGATGAGATCGACTACATTGTTGATGCCTTTGCTCAAGCGTCATTAAGAGCACAGAAGTCACGTTTTGATGGCGTTGAAATTCATGCCGCTCACACTTACCTAATTAACCAGTTCTTAAGCCCTTATTACAACCAACGTGAAGATGAATACGGTGGTAGCCTTGAGAACCGCATGAGATTTTTGTTAGAGATCTATACCGCGACTCGTAAGTTGGTGGGTGATGATTTTCCTATCTTAGTTAAGCTTACAGCTTCTGAGTTTTTTGAGGGTGGCGTGACGTTTGATGAAACTCGCTTGGTGTGTAAGAAGCTTGAAGAAATTGGTGTGGATGGCATTGTCGTGTCAGGTAATATTCATGGTAAAGCCGATACTATGATTGGCGAGTCACACGATGGTTTTACCATTCAAGCGGAAGGTTACTTCCACGAATATGGTCACGCGATCAGCCAAGACGTCGACATTCCAGTGATCACCGTTGGCGGCTTAACGGATTTTGATGCTATCGAAGCGATTGCAAACAACACGGGCATCGAATACTTCGCGCTTTCAAGGCCTCTGCTTTCTGAACCCCATTTAGTTAAGCGTTGGAAGGAGGGGGATAGAAGTCCTGTAGAATGTGAACGATGCTCTAAGTGTCGTACTAAGCGCGGTAACTTCTGCGTGGTGAATAAAGAAAGAAAAGTACAACTTGCTCGCATGTAACCGCTGATCCTAGACCCAAGCGTAAGCCTAAATTTATAAGCGAGTCTAAGTTTGAGCCTGTGTAATCGCGCAGGCTCTTGTTCATTCCGTATTCTACGAAATGATATTTGTAACCTTATTAATCACATTCTTCTGTCAAATGAGTGTGCATTAACGGATACAATATACCTGTAAATTATCTAACCAAGTTATCGATAACAAACTGAGCAAACTTTGAAATTACTGCCTCTCTTAAAGCAACCTCGAATCCACTGACGCCTTTTTAGTTTCAGCGGCATTACGATCATTTCAACTGTGACTACACTATTGATGTATCAGGGCACCCATTGCTACTACGTCAGCGAAACTGTGCACGTTGAATCTGTATTGTCGAATATATTGATATTTAACTAATAAAGATTAATCAGAGGTAAAAATGCAAAACAAGCATTGGTCTAAATTCGAATTGCTGCATGAAGTAGTCAGCAACCCCAACATTCACATCAAAGGTCAACACAGTTACTACAGCGATTGCTGGGACAATGGGTTTGAAGGTTCAGTTGTCCGTTATCTTCATGGTGACGAAGTCAGTCGTCAGTGGGAGCCTCGTTGGGAAATCGACGAACTCTATATTGGTGACTATGTTTGTATCGGGGCAGAAGTGGTCATTCTCATGGGCGGTAACCATACCCACAGAGTCGACTGGTTTTCACTGTATCCATTTATGGATGTGATTGAAGACGCCTATATCGGCAAAGGCGATACCCATATTAAAGATGGGGTGTGGTTAGGCATGCGAGCGATGGTGATGCCCGGAGTTACGATTGGCGAAGGCGCTGTGGTTGCAGCGAATAGCGTTGTGACAAAAGACGTCGCACCCTACAGTATTGTTGGTGGTTCTCCTGCGAAAGTCGTTAAGTACCGTTTTGACAAGTCCGTTATCGAAGAACTGATTTCGATGAAAATATACGACTGGCCTGAAGAGAAGTTTGAGTCATTAAGAAAGCACTTGTGTGATTCGGATTTTACAAAGTTAAAGCAGGCGATTGAGGATTATGACAACAGATTGTAGAGCACTAATAGAACGGAAGATTTGTGTAGGAAGATCTGCGTCATAGTTATATTGAAAAACACGTTAAATCAGTCCGTTACCTTGCAATACTCAACATGGTGTACCAATCTTATTTCATAAGCATGGATAAGGATTGTGTATGCCCGCAAGTTCAATGAAAAACAAAGGGGTGGTAGGAAAAGTCCTACTGCCTTCTTTACTCATAAATCTTCTCTCTCTCGCCGTTCCGTTAACGGTTTTACAAATTTATGATCGTATTTTACCTAACCAAAGTTACGGTACTGCCACTTTGTTGTTGGCGGGTGCAGCGTTGGCTGTTGCCATGGAAGCATTGATCAGGTTTGTGCGTACTTGGCTTTTGTCAGCCGCGGCCAGCAATACCGAGAAAGCGACCTATCAAACCTTGGTTGAAAGAGTAACAACGGCTTCATCAGGCCATCTTCGCCACATTGGTGTTGGCGGTGTGGAAGAGGGGCTGGGCTCAGTATCAAAAGTTAAAGATTGGTATTCCGGCGGTGTGATTGCAGGCTTTATTGATTTACCTTTTGCATTGATCTTCTTGGGCTTAGTGGCTTACATCGGCGGTGAGCTGGTGGCGATACCTTTGGCAGTTTGGCTTATTACTCTCGGAATCGTTTGGTTATCTTCTATTCGCGTTAAAAGCTTAAGTGAAGAAGCCTCTCAAGATGAGCAGGAGCGAAAAGCGTTCTTGATTTTGCTGAGCCAAACCATTCAGGGAATCAAACGTCAGGCCGTTGAGTCTCGAATCTTCAACCAGTTTAAATCCCTCAATAATGTTCGCTCTCAGTCTAAAGCGAGAGAAGAAGAACAGAACGCCTTCGCCCAAGAATGTATTCAGCTTGCCGCATTAGCCACGTCAGTTTTACTCGTGATTACGGGGAGTTTGTGGGTGTTGGATGGGCAGTTAACTACTGGTGGATTAGCGGCATGTTCTATCTTGTCGGGCAGAGCCGTCGCACCTTTAAGTGCTTTGGTGGGAGTTCGAATTAAGCTTAATTCAATACACAGTGCTAATCAGGCAATAGAAAAGTTGAGTGACTTATCACTATCTGAGCCTTCAGATTCTGAGCAACCTAAGCTCCCTTTATCTGACTTTGAGACGTTGGAAATTAAGCAAGCGACCGTTGAAAGATACGGTGAACTCTCTCATGCTGATGTCACACTGAATAAAGGTGAGTTGGTATTGTTAGAGAGTGAGGATCGCCACACCAACAGTCATTTATTGTCGTCGATTGCAGGTATTGATGATCTGAAAGCGGGTGAGTGCTTCATTAACGGATCTGCAGTTTCAATCGCATCCGTAACCAATATTGTTGCCTACTGTGGCGTTAAAGGGCAGTTGGTGTCGGGGACCATTCTTGACAACTTGTGTGGCTTTGACCCTGAGAAAACGCAAAGCGCCAGTGACTATGCAAAGCGTTTGGGTTTAACCAAGGAAATTACTCGATTACCCGATGGACTAGAGACACAAATCGGCCATACGAGTGCTTCTTTGTTGAGTATGGGTAACGTGAAAATGCTCAATATCGCGGCTCAATTGGCAAGCGATAAACCTATAATCATGTTGGAAAGGCCTGATTCTTCACTTGATTTAGATGCCCTTGGAAACCTAGCTAAGGTTTTGGAAGAAGAAGTGACGGCAGGACGCACGATACTGATGGTGAGCTACTATTCTAAACTTCGCGAATTGGCTAATCGAATCATTACAGTGGAAAGTCGAGCTCTTACGGTCGACAGCGAGAGCAATCAGGAGGCCGTCGTATGAATCGTTTAGATATTGGTAACCCTTCAGGTACGAACAACCGTGCAGATACCAGCGGTCGACAAGAGGTGATGAATCATTTAGAAACCGAGAGCCTTTCCGTTCTTAAGCAGTTGGAAGTGAATGCGAATATCCAGTTGTTCGCCCATCAATGGGTCGATGAGAATGGGATTGAATCAATAGATGATATGTTTGCCCTGTTCGATAGGCTTGCATTGCCTTATCGCTTGGTTGCCAACCTAGATGAAGTTGGCGAACACAAATTAGTATTACTGGTGCTAGGTGAACATGAGTTGGTCTCTGGTCATATAGAATCGAAACAGTTTATTGCTTTTGATACCAATGAAGACATTACCGATGTCCCGCAGTTTTGTATTGTTATAGATGGTCCGCCATTAGAGAAGGCTTCTCCTGATTGGGTTGGCGAAAGATTACATGCATTTCGCCCCATTATTCCTAAATTACTGCTAGTCAGTTTTATCACTAACTTATTTGCGCTTGCCGTTCCTTTCATCACGATGTCAATTTATGACCATGTGATTGGCGGTGATGCAGGGCATGAGCTGCAAGGTATCGCCATTGGCGCGGCGTTGTTGTTTGTGATGATGGGTTGGTTAAGAACATTGCGTAGCCGAGTGTTTGCTTCAGTTTCCAACCGAGTAAGTCGTGAGATCTCTCAATCCCTCGTGCAGCGTCTGCTTCGAAATAGCTATGCTCAGAATCAGCAAACAGCCTCTTCTAGTCAACAAAACCAAGTAATGTTGTCGGAGCGTATTTCAGGTGTGCTTTCAGGGCCATTAGGAAATGCGCTGTTTGATCTGCCATTCATTCTAATTTTTGTACTTGCGATAGGTGTGTTAGGTGGGTGGTTAGTACTGGTTCCTATCGTTTCTTTGGTTCTTTATTACCTATTAGCTAAGCGTTCGATACGCTCAAGTAGCAAGCGCTCAATGCAATCGACGGTAGCAGGTACAAATCGTCAAAATATGACCAATGAATTGTCATCCAAGCTTGCCTTTATTCGCAGTGCCGGATTCTCAGAGCACTGGATTCAACGCTTCAAAAAGGCCAATCTTCTTGCTTCAACAGTGACCTTTAATCAATCGGTTCTCCAGAGCCGGTACACCTCGATTTACTATTTCATTGGGGTTGGTTCGACATTAGCCGTGATGGGGTTAGGTATAGGACTTATTTTTGAACAAGTGATGACCCCTGGTGGTTTGATTGCTTCAATGATGTTGATATCTAAGGTGACGGGTCCTGCTCAGGTGTTGGCAAACAGTGCGATGCGTTTTAATAGCTTTAATCAATCCAAACTGCAAGTGAACCGTATTTTGTCTCAGCCGTCTGAGCGTGAATTCAGTTACCAGCATCACCCGTTGCCTGTGGTAGCGCCTAGCTTGAAATTAGACCAAGTGACACTGCGCTATCCCAAACAGAGTCGCCCTGCCTTGAATGGTGTGAGCTTTGATATTGAAGCCGGTGAAATTGTCGCGATTACCGGCCCTTCTGGGAGCGGTAAATCAACATTAATTGAAGTGCTGTCTGGCTTGCAGCCTATCCAAAACGGCATGGTCGAGCTTGAAGGCGTTAACCTCGTCCAATACGACCCGCAGCTCTATCGTCACTGGTGTTTCATTCGAGCCGCTTATCCTGATTTGCTTACGCTGAGTATTCGAGAGTGGCTAAACGACGGCCATAAAGTCGAAGATCAGAAAATGATCTCTGCAATTGAAATGGTGGGAGGAAAGCGTTGGTTCGAGACATTGTCAGGTGGGCTAGACACTTCCATCAGCAGTATTCAGCCGGACAGCCTTTTTGACATGTTGTCTGGCAGCGTCGCGCAGATCCTCATTGACGCGAAAGCGCTGGTTTATGACTACCCTATGTTCTTAATGGATAATCCTGTGCCGGATGCTCACCCAAATGCTAAACGTATATTTGGTGAGTTTGTGCACTCGAAAAAAGGAAAAGCAACGGTGATCTACACGTCCCACGATCCGGATTTAATCAAGCTTGCCGATAAAGTAGTGGTATTAAATGAAGGTGCAGTGGTTTATGCCGGCCCATTAGAGCCGGAACAGTCTTCGAAGCAGGAGCAGCCTTCAGAACCTCAAGCTTCTCAAGAACCGCAGTTATCTGAGCAACCGTTATCTCAAGAGCTACAGCCGTCAACTCAAGATTCGTCTGCTCAACAAAATGCAGCCCAACAAGAACAATCAGAGTCTAAGCAAGGAGTCGCTAATGACTAAACAATCTATCGAGAAGGGCAAGCGCTACGGTGAACTTGTTGAATCACAAAATACGGCTCGTACATTGGCGCTGGCCACATGGTCGGTTGCCTTATGTGTTATTGCTTTTGCCACTTGGTCTGTCGTCACTCAAGTTGATGAAATCGCCAAAGCCAAAGGTGCTGTGATTCCGGAAGGCGAGAAGCAAGTATTACAAAGTGCGATTGGCGGTAAGTTAAAGCAAATTCTCGTAAAAGAAGGCCAGTTGGTTGAGAAAGGCCAGCCGCTTGTTGAGTTTGATGCCACTTTCCAGCGTACCGCCCTTGAAGAGCTCAAGTCTCAACAAGTGACGCTTCTAGCCAGTGTGGAACGTATGAATGCGCTGCTTGAGCAACGTGAGCCTAATCTTGCTGAATTCGAGGTCGATTACCCAGAGATCGTCAGCCAACAAAAGGCGCAGTTGAATGCGCAAAAAGCACTCTATTTTCAAAAGCGAGTGGTGCTTGAGAAAGAGAGTGAGCAAATTGCAGAACAGCTTCGTAGTGTAAAAAAGGCCTTGCCGAGTTATGAGAAAGAGTTGAATGCGACTAAGCAAGAGTTGAACATACTAGAAAAGGGTTATAAATCGGGCAACATTTCACGCTTACGTGTGCTTGAAATGCGTCAAAAACTGGCCAGCATTGAGCAGAAAATTGAAGAAGCTCGTGGTAAGAAGTCTGTATTGATTAGACAAGCTGACAGTAATGATCAAAAAATCATACAGCTTCTGGCGGAGGCGAAAGCTAAAGTGAGCGATGATCGTTCTAAAGCTGTCTCTGACTTGTCAGCCCTGAACGCCAGAGTACGTTCAAGCCAAGCGAAATTGACGAACACCATGTTAGTGTCGCCGCTACAAGGTTTGGTGCAAAGCCTGCCAAGTACACAGAACGGAGGTGTTATTCAGCCGGGTGGCACTGTGGTTGAAATTGTTCCTGTTGGTGGGAAAGCCGATTTTAAAGCCCGTTTGTCGCCAAGAGATATTGGTTTTGTGAGTGTAGGGCAGCCGACTCGTATCAAGATTGATGCGTTTGATTACAGCCGCTTTGGGGCGCTAAAAGGGGCGGTTGAGAGTATTTCACCGACCACAAGTCAAAGCGAACGTGGCGAGATCTATTATGAAGTAGTCGTCTCGGTGGATGTTCCTTATTTCCGTGATAATCCTGAGAGCTTTTCTATCTTGCCAGGTATGACGGGCGAGGTAGATATTACCACTGGTGAGAAATCAGTATTCCAGTATTTATGGAAACCGATCTACACCAATGTGAGTGTCGCATTTGGTGAAAGGTAATCGTTATAAAGAGTAGCTGGATAGTCAACGAATAAGAAAGTAGAAAAGTATAAAAGGGAGCACATCATGTGCTCCCTTCTGTTTAGCCTCGTTATCGGTTAACTATTTGGATCTATGTCCGGTAACCCATCGATATCGTTGTGGTGGTGATGCTCATCATCTTGGTTATGGTTGACGCTCGTATCATGGTGTTCAAGCGCGTCTGACATATCTAAGTGCGCTTGGTCATGTGCTGTTGCACCTTGTTGGTCGACTTGTGCAAGTACGATGTCCATATCTGCAGGTTGATCGTGAACCGTTGTCGATGTCGTGCCAGGCTTAATGCCTAGAGCATCCAGATAAGCGGCTGCACCATGGTGGCTGGTTTTCTCATCTGGTTCTTGATGGGTCTGCTGGGTTAAATCTAGATTACTATCATCGCTTAGTGTGACCGTAAAGTCGGCTTGCGAAGCCATGTCTGGTTCGTCATGTTGAACAGGAGGCGGTGGCGGTGGGGCAGGATGTGATGTATGGACGACAGGAGTGATCGTCATATCAACCACCTCGGTTCCAATTGTCAGCTTACCACTACCTCCTGGACCATGGCTGAGTATCTGGATGTTCACGTGGGCGATTACTTCATCTTGATTTGTCCCTTGCAGTGCCACTTCAAATTTATCCTCATGTTGGCCGACGCCCGAAGCGCTACCATGCGGCCCGGTGTGAACCTGAGCTTGCTCTTGGTAATGTAAGTGGCCAGTTTGAGGATCAATGGTTAATGTTCCATATTGCCCATGGTGGCTGGTGACATACTGTCCATTGGGTAAATGGATTCGCCAACCGCTTTGTGTTGTTGGTACCGGAGTTAAAGATGGTAACAGTGGTGGTACCCCAAGCGTGCCAGACACTTGGTGGCTTCCCGATGGCGGTCTGACAATGATCGGTTCAGGAATAGCGCTTGCAGCAAAACCTTGGCTACCTGCGGTATTACCGTGTTCGTCAGTCATTGTTGCTTGCACATGAGAGCCTGGTGCAACTTCTATTTGTAACCCATTCTGTAGACTATGGGTATCGAGCACATGGTCAACACCATTGATATTGATATGCTCGCCAATTTTTGCATCCGCTGCGGCATGTACCGTCGCGGTTATAGTGCCAGCATGTCCCTGGGCTATTTCCGCCTTGCTATAGGCATTATCACTACCTGGGTTTTCGAAGGTAATGGTGGGCATATCGACTTGGGTATCGACAGCGTAACTCAAGGTTTGGCTCGCATGAGCAGGGTTACCTGCATTATCGGTTGTGTCCACCGTTGCTGTTATCGCTGTTTGTGCTGTTAACTCTGAGCCCGCGACATCAATACTAAATTGTCCATTTTGATCAACAATGCCCGTATGTGTCTGCTGCCCTACAAGAATATTGACAGTGTCTCCTTGCTGCACATCACCACTGACATGACCTGTAATACTGACATTGTAATTAGATTCAGCTGCATTAATCACATTGTCTGCGGTGACAGGATCAAGTTGGATATTGGCGGATGCGATCTTATCGATTGAGAATGCTTGGGTACCGGTTGTGGTACTACCAATATTGCCGGCTTGATCTGTGGTGATAACAGTGGCTTCAATCGAATGAACGGGTTGCTGGCCAGAGGCATAAATACTATGAATATTCGCATTTATGAGCGTTTGGGCTGGAACAGAAATACTGTAATTGCCTTGGCTATCGACGACACCTGTTAAGGCGCTTATAGTTGCGCCATTAACACTGAGACTGACAACATCTCCTACATTAAAGTCACCGCTGACATGCCCTGTGATATCAATGTTCTGTCCTGACTCTGCAAGATTAATAATATTGTCGTGGGTCACGCTGTCGACACTAATATGCGGGATAGGATTTTGAGTATCCACGATTAAGTGAGTTGATATCTCAGGGGTCGCGTTTCCTGCAAGATCGACAGTACCAATTTTAATGGGGTAGCTTCCATCGGCACTAAAGTACCTTTGATGATCGCTAGCACTGACCGTTAAGCTCCAAGTCCCATCACGATGCACACTCGCTTCACGAAAATGATTGTTGCCGAAATTGAGGTATACACGATCTCCTGCGGCAATATTGGAGGTGGTTCCTGTAATGACTAATGCTTGATTGTTTTCAACGACATTAAGCGCATTATCTGTTGAAATTGGGTTTACCGAAACGGTGCCTGGAGTCGTGTCTAAAGTGAAGCTGAAATGGGTCGTTGCTGATTGGTTGCCCGCGATATCTGTTTGTCTAACCAGTAGATTATTTACGCCTTCTATTGGGTTGAACATACTAGTCCAGCTCTGACCGCCGTCATTAGAATACTCGACTTGCGCGCCCGCTTCTGTCTGAATAGATAATCGGGCATCTTGGGTTATAAGGTCAGCCGTTGGATGAAATTGACCGCTGGTATCACTGCGTAAACTCACACTTGGGGCGGTAACTTGATTGTCTAATGTGAAACTCAATGAGCTGGACGGAGAAACATTACCAGCGCTATCGGTTTGTCTTACCGTAACGGTATTTGCCCCTTGAGCTGCAGTGAAACTCTGGCTCCAATGGGTGCCATTATCTGTTGAATACTCAACGATTGCGCCAGCTTCTTGGCCGCTAATTGTTAATGCACCGTCGTTAGTGATCAAGTCGGCAGTGCTGCTTCCTGTGTCATGGGTTAAAGACAGGGTTAAAGGGGCGGCGCTCAAGTCAGCTGTGGGAGCTATTTGGCTGGTGAGTGTGGATTGATTGCCCTCTGAATCAATAATACTCGCGCTGAGGGTTGAGCCCGGCGAAACCTCAACATTAACTTGTCTTGCAACAACATCAGTGTTGCTAATCAAATGGGGCACGCCATTGATAATTAATGTATCTGCTGCATAGACATCATCGGGCAGATGAATACTGGCAGTTATGGTATTGGCAGCACCTGCAGCAACTTCAGCTGCATTATAGATATTGTCGCTGCCGGTACTTTCAAAGCTAATGGTTGGCGCTTTGGCGTGTGTATCCACAGAAAAATTATCATATTCGCCAGCATAGCCGGAAGGAGTTTGGTTACCTGACTTATCTGTTGCTTGAATATAAGCGGTGTAAGTGCGATCTGGTAAATTAGTTGCATCAACCGTGTACCCACCTTTGCCATCCAGTGTGGCGTGTAAGGTCTCAACGATAGTACTTCCACTTTTGATCACTATATCAACGCTTGTGGTATCTAAAGAAACGGTGCCACTGAATGTCGGCTGATGGGTTGTTTCTGTTTTTAAATTGACCTTCGAAATGGTTGGCGCGGTGTAATCAACTTCAATCGGTAATGTAGCGCTGTTTTGGTTACCAGCAACATCTGTGGTGGATACGGTAAGAGTATGCTTACCCTCCGCAATATCTGAGGTGGTTAGTTGATAAATTCCATTGCTATTGGTTGTTCCTGTCGCAACCACTTTGCCCGTTTCATCGGTAATGGAAATAATAGAGTTTGCTTCAGCACTACCAGTAATAATTGGAGTATGAATATTAGTGAGATCATCAGTAGAGGACGAGCCAGAGTCAGTTGATGATTTCAAATCAATAGAAGGCGCTGCGATCTGGTCATCAAGAGTGAATGTTAATGATGTCGAAGCTGAAACATTACCTGCGGCGTCAGTTTGTCTAACGCTAACGGTATTTGAACCTTGTTGTGGCGTAAAGCTTGATACCCATGTTTGTCCGTTGTCAGCTGAATACTCAACGGTTGCCCCTGCTTCTTGCCCAGTGATTGTTAGCGCACCATCACTGGTAATTAAATCAGAAGTGTTGCTTCCTGTGTCATGAGTTAATCCGATAGTCAGTGGGGCAATAGTAGTATCAACATGTACAGAAAGTAGTGACGATGTTGCAGGTAGGGCTGATGAAGGTGCCAGCGCTTTGGCCGATAGATTGTGATCGCCATTGGATAAGCTACTTACCGCAATACTATACTGGCCAGACGAATCAGATACTGCGTGGCCAATGGGTGTTGAACCATCGTAAACAGTTACTTTTGAATATGGAATATCAGTGTGCCCCGTAATCGTTGGGGTAGTGTTGTTGGTTAGATTGTCTGTGTTTGATTTTCCGCTATCACTTGAAGCCGCCAAATCTAGGGTAACCGCATTACTTGGTGGCGTGTTACTACCCGATGGAAGACTAGGTTGTGTCTTAGTAATCGAAGGATTTTGCGGCACTGTTGTGGTGATACTAGGTTGTTGCCCAGAAATAACGGTCACGCTCCCATTGGTATCAAAAGTGAGGAATCTTGATGACTCACCACCATGATTGTCTGCAACTTTAACTTCAAATACATCAGCACCATGGTAAGTGTGTGTGGCTGAGTTGTAAGTCATCCCTGCAACCGAAGAGTTCGGAGTATAAACATATGCGCCCGAGGTAGGGTCAACCAAAAGGTCGCCAAATTGCCCGGTAGAGCTTACTGCTGAGAAAGAATGCGTGTCTTTTACATCTATATCCGTTTCAGTCAGCGTACCTGTTGTTGGGGTCGTTTGTGTCACGGACAGTTGAGGGTCATCATTGGTGCCGATGACGGTGATAACAATTTGGTGTTTATCCCCTCCGCGAGAAACCACTTCATATGTAACTTGATGTTTTTCGCCTTCAGCAAGTCTATTTAAATTGTTGTTCGGAACCGAGTAAGTCCAGTCGCCGGCTCGGCCAATACTTAAATCACCGCCAAATGGGTCGCTCACCGCATGTACATTTCGGTTGGCAACAAATTCACTTTCCCCGGCGTCAGGGTCGGAAACAAGTAACACTCCCGATACTGCCACCGTATGTTGCGCATCACCTTGAACGTGGACATCTTCTTTTACTGATCCGGTATCGTCTACTGAAAATACAGCGGCATCCTTGACTGCTGCCAATGTGGTACTTGCACTTCCGTGTGCTAAACCGCCATGCCCGTCGATAACGTCATAAGAAAAATGTACCTGTCCGTTATAGTTGGGGGCGGGATGAAAGTTAAATGTCCCATCCTTTTTATCAACAATGACACCGTGATCAGCGACTAAATTGGTTATGTTTAAGTGCCCAATGTCGTTGTGATCGATGTCTGTAACGTTGGAAAGAAGATCGGACTTACTCAGTTGAATATCGGTATCTTCTGTTCCTGGGGTTAATTTGACTTGCGCGGAAACTACTGGTGCATCGTTGGTCCCCTGAACGGTCACGGTGATCAATTGACTGGCGGTACCATCTAGGGAATGGACGGTGTGGGTCTCGGTAAATGATTCACCGGCACCTAGCTTTTGTACGGTATCGATGGCGTTATCGATGGTGTAGTTCCAACTTCCAGAAGCACTTATTTTGAATTCACCATGGTGTGCGGTATTGATGGTTTCAGCTTGCAAGTATGCATCGCCGTGGTCCGGGTCGATTACTTTTAACATCCCTCCAGCGTATAAATGTGTCGAACTGGCATTCACAAAATGCTCTTCAGTGACCTGCTGCGTAGCGGGCAGAATATGTGGCATCGAAACGTCAATTCGTGCGTTATTATCTTCGCCATGGATGGTTACGGTGATGACTTTTGTTTGTCCATCACTGGTTTGTACTTGATATTGATCTGTGAGGCTTTCACCGGCTTTGAGTGATGCAACTTTGTCATTGGCATGGTGATTACGTGCCATATCAAGATCATATTCGTAATGGCCATCGGGCCAAATGGTTAAGTTCCCATAGCCTTGAGTTCCGCTATTTCCGGAGAAAGAAAACTGAGTATGATCAGTGCTATCGGGGTCCAGTAAATTGAGCGTTCCCGCGACTTTACTGCCCAATTGATAATAGGTATGCAGCGCTTGGCTTTCTGTCATATCAATGGTTGAAGATTGAAGTTGTGCTTTATCATCACTACCAACTACGGTGATAGTTGCGACCGCGGGTGCTTGCCCACCATGATTATCCTCCACCATGTATTGAATCGTGATGTCTGATTTCTCTCCTGAGCTCAAATGTTGAAATGCGGAACTATGGCTATCAATAATCAGCGAGTGCCCATCTGGCGCGATGCTAACACCAACAGGTAATGGGCCCATGTGTCCTTCAAACGTGACTTTAATATGACTGATAGTTAATGGGTCACCGTCTATATCCGTGGCTGTACCAAGCAAGTTTACCGAATGATGTGAATCTGTATCTTCCGTTACGCTGTCAGTGATAGGGGTGACAGCGGGGTTATCATTGACTGCGGCTAAGTTGGTGGTGGCACCCGTATGAGTCACACCACCATGACCATCCTTCACGTCATAAGTGAAATGCACTTGCCCGTTATAGTTTTTTTCAGGCGTAAAGCTGAAACTGCCATCGGCATTAACAGCCACTGATCCATGGTCTGGATGGAGGTTTTCAATAGTCAGTAAGCCAGCATCATTATGATCGACGTCAACGGTATTGGTGAGTAACTGCGCCACTGTAATCGTCTGGCGGGTGTCTTCAGTACCTGCATTTAGTTGTACTTCGGATGAACAATACGGGCGATCATTACTACCATGGATGGTAATAACAATATCGTGGGGAGTGTTATCTTTGGAGTGAACTGTGATGGTATCAGTTAACACTTCACCTTCACCAAGTTGGTCAATGGCACTCCCTCTCGTTGTTGGTCTTCCACCTATGTGACTGACACTGCCGGCGTCGGCGACGTAATGCCAACTGCCATCCGTATCTAGAATTAAATCGCCGTACGTACCATGATAATTATACGCATTGGTATGGGGAGCAAAGCCTTGTTCGCCCGTGTCAGGATCAACCACCGTTAATTGACCGTCGGCGTATAAAACACTGTTTCCTAGTGTGGCTATTCCAGGGTGAGCAAAGTCGGGTGACATATTATCACCGGCGGTTTTCTCCGTAACGGAACCGGTATCCACACCACTAATAATGGCGGCATCACCAGTACCAGTAATAGTAATGGTTAGGTTTTCTGTTGAGCTGCTGTTGTGCTCATCAGTGATTGTGACTGGAATCGTAAGGGTTTGAGTTTGTTTATCTGCTAGATGTTGGTAGGTACTATTCGAAGGATCAAAGCTGTAGCTACCGTCTTTATTTAGGGTCAATCCATCTACAGGATTTGCTACTGAATAAGTTAACTGGGCACCATTATCGATATCTGTGCCGACCATCTGACCTTGGAGTAATTGCCCATCTTCGGTAACCGAGTGCGATTGCGCAGCAATAGTTGGTTTATCGTTGGTACCATTAATCGTGACCTTGATGGTCGAGGATGTGCCATCAATAGACGAGACAGTGAAGGTTTCTTCGACTTTATCGCCGACATTCAATTGATTAAACGCGCTGTTGGCGGTGAAGCTCCAGTGACCATTGGCGTCAATAGTTAAGTCGCCATTGGTGCCAGTAATGGAGTCTGGCGTAAACGTATTATCGGGGTTATCAACATCGGTACTGGTCAATGTTCCTGATGTTGTTACTGCTTGGTCGGTTTCATCGATGGCAACGGTCGCACTGCTTACCGTCGCCTTATCATTGGTGCCATTAATCGTAATTTTGATGGTGGATGTTGTGCCATCGACCGAATTGACGGTGAACGTCTCTTCGACTTTATCGCCAACGTTTAATTGATTGAATGCGCTGTTGGCGGTGAATGTCCATTGACCATGGGTGTCAATAGTCAGGTCGCCGTTAGATCCAGAAATGGAGTCTGGCGTAAACGTGTTGTCTGGGTTGTCTACATCGGTACTTGTGAGGGTTCCAGAAGTTATTATAGCGCTGTTCGTTTCATCCACACTTACAGTTGCGGTACTGACTGTCGCTGCATCGTTAGTACCGTTAATCGTCACTTTTATGGTTGACGGTGTGCCATCAACAGACGACACAGTAAAGGTTTCTTCGACTTTGTCACCGACATTCAATTGGTTAAACGCGCTGTTGGCGGTGAACGTCCAATGACCATTAGAATCAATGTTTAGGTTGCCGTTGGCACCAATAATTGAATCCGGTGTGAACGCATTATCTGGATTATCCACGTCAGTACTGGTCAATGTTCCTGATGTCGTTACTGCTTTGTCGGTTTCATCGATGGCAACGGCCGCACTGCTGACAGTAGCGGCGTCGTTAGTGCCGTTAATCGTCACCTTGATGGTGGACGCTGTGCCATCAACAGACGACACCGTGAAGGTTTCTTCGACTTTATCGCCGACGTTCAATTGATTAAATGCGCTGTTGGCAGTGAATACCCAGTGGCCTGTGGCATCAATGGTGAGGTCGCCGTTAGATCCAGTAATCGAGTCGGGTGTAAACGTATTGTCTGGGTTATCGACGTCGGTACTGGTTAGTGTACCTGACGTGGTCGCCGCTTTGTCGGTTTCATCAATAGCGACGCTAGCGCTGCTAACAGTAGCTTTATCGTTGGTTCCGTTGATCGTAACTTTGATTGTTGATGGGGTACCATCGATGGAAGAGACAGTGAACGTCTCTTCGACTTTATCGCCAACGTTTAATTGATTGAACGCGCTGTTGGCGGTGAAGATCCAATGACCATGGGTGTCGATGTTTAGGTTGCCGTTCGTGCCAATGATGGAATCTGGCGTGAACGTATTGTCTGGGTTATCAACATCGGTACTGGTCAATGTTCCTGATGTTGTTACTGCTTTGTCGGTTTCATCGATAGCAACAGTTGCGCTACGGACGGTGGCTTTATCATTGGTGCCATTAATCGTTACTTTGATGGTCGAGGGTGTGCCATCAACCGAAGTTACCGTGAAGGTCTCTTCGACTTTATCGCCGACGTTCAATTGATTAAACGCACTGTTCGCAGTGAACGTCCAATGACCATTAGCATCAATAGTCAGGTCACCGTTGGTGCCAGTAATCGAATCCGGTGTGAATGCATTATCTGGATTATCGACGTCGGTACTGGTTAATGTTCCTGATGTTGTTACTGCTTTGTCAGTCTCATCCACACTGACTGTTGCGGTACTGACCGTCGCTTTATCGTTGGTGCCATTAATTGTCACCTTGATGGTCGAAGGTGTGCCATCAACAGACGACACCGTGAAGGTTTCTTCGACTTTGTCACCGACGTTTAACTGATTAAACGCACTGTTGGCGGTGAAGATCCAATGACCATGGGCGTCGATGTTTAGGTTGCCGTTCGTGCCAATGATGGAATCTGGCGTGAACGTATTGTCTGGGTTATCAACATCGGTACTGGTCAATGTTCCTGATGTTGTTACTGCTTTGTCGGTTTCGTCGATAGTTACGGTTGCGCTGCTAACAGTGGCTTTATCATTGGTACCATTGATCGTGATTTTAATGGTCGATGGTGTGCCATCGATAGAATTTACGGTGAACGTTTCTTCGACTTTATCGCCAACGTTCAGTTGATTAAATGTGCTGTTGGCGGTGAACGTCCAATGACCATTGGCATCAATGTTTAGGTTGCCGTTGGCACCAATAATTGAATTCGGTGTGAACGCATTATCTGGGTTATCTACGTCGGTGCTGATCAACGTACCTGATGTGGTTACCGCTTTGTCAGTCTCATCGATAGCGACGGTCGCACTGCTAACCGTGGCTTTATCATTGGTGCCATTAATTGTCACTTTGATCGTTGACGGTGTGCCATCAATAGACGATACCGTAAAGGTTTCTTCAACTTTGTCACCGACGTTCAACTGATTAAATGCGCTGTTAGCAGTAAACGTCCATTGACCATGGGTGTCGATGTTTAGGTTACCGTTAGTGCCTGAAATGGAATCCGGTGTGAACGTATTGTCTGGGTTGTCTACATCGGTACTGGTTAGCGTACCTGAGGTAGTCACCGCTTTGTCGGTTTCATCCACAGCAACAGTGGCAGTGCTAACCGCGGCAGCATCATTGGTGCCATTGATCGTAACTTTGATGGTTGAGAGGGTGCCATCAACAGACGATACAGTGAAGGTTTCTTCAACCTTATCGCCGACGTTCAATTGATTAAACGCGCTGTTGGCTGTAAAGGCCCAATGACCATTGGCATCAATAGTCAGGTCACCGTTGGTGCCTGAAATAGAATCCGGCGTAAACGTATTGTCTGGGTTGTCTACATCGGTATTGGTCAATGTTCCTGATGTCGTTACTGCTTTGTCAGTCTCATCGATGGCGACGGTCGCACTGCTGACAGTAGCGGCGTCGTTAGTGCCGTTAATCGTTACCTTGATGGTGGACGGTGTGCCATCAACGGAAGTGACGGTAAAGGTTTCTTCGACTTTGTCGCCGACGTTTAATTGGTTAAACGCACTGTTCGCGGTGAACGCCCAATGACCATTGGCATCAATAGTCAGGTCACCGTTGGTGCCTGAAATAGAATCCGGCGTAAACGTATTATCTGGATTATCCACGTCAGTACTGGTCAACGTTCCTGATGTCGTTACCGCTTTATCAGTTTCATCCACACTGACCGTTGCGGTACTGACCGTCGCTTTATCATTAGTGCCATTAATCGTGACCTTGATCGTCGAAGGGGTGCCATCAACAGACGACACCGTGAAGGTTTCTTCTACTTTGTCGCCGACGTTTAACTGATTAAACGCGCTGTTGGCGGTGAACACCCAGTGACCACTGGCATCAATAGTTAGGTCGCCGTTAGATCCAGTAATCGAGTCTGGCGTAAACGTGTTGTCTGGGTTGTCTACATCGGTACTAGTCAACGTTCCTGATGTCGTTACTGCTTTGTCGGTCTCATTGATGGCAACGGTCGCACTGCTGACAGTGGCGGCGTCGTTAGTGCCGTTAATCGTGACTTTAATGGTCGAGGGTGTGCCATCAACCGAAGTTACCGTGAAGGTCTCTTCGACTTTATCGCCGACGTTCAATTGATTAAACGCACTGTTCGCAGTGAATGTCCAATGACCATTAGCATCAATAGTCAGGTCGCCGTTAGACCCAACAATGGAGTCTGGCGTAAACGCATTATTTGGGTTATCAACATCGGTACTGGTCAATGTTCCTGATGTTGTTACCGCTGTATCGGTTTCATCAACTACGACTGTTGCGCTACTGACGGTGGCTTTATCATTGGTGCCATTAATCGTCACTTTGATAGTCGAGGGTGTGCCATCAACCGAAGTTACCGTGAAGGTTTCTTCGATCTTATCGCCAACGTTTAGTTGATTAAACGCGCTGTTGGCGGTGAAATTCCAGTCACCCGTGGCATCAATGGTCAGGTCGCCGTTAGTGCCTGAAATAGAATCTGGCACTAACGTATTGTCTGGGTTATCCACGTCGGTACTGATTAGGGTGCCTGAGGTGATTACTGCTTTGTCAGTCTCATCCACACTTACCGTTGCGGTACTGACGGTGGCTTTATCATTGGTGCCATTAATTGTCACTTTGATCGTTGACGGTGTGCCATCAATAGACGACACCGTGAAGGTTTCTTCTACTTTATCGCCGACGTTTAGTTGATTAAACGCGCTGTTGGCAGTGAATGTCCATTGACCATGGGCGTCGATGTTTAGGTTGCCGTTCGTGCCAATGATGGAATCCGGTGAGAACGTATTGTCTGGGTTATCGACGTCGGTACTGGTTAGCGTACCTGAGGTAGTCACCGCTTTGTCGGTTTCATCGATAGCTACGGTCGCACTGCTGACAGTAGCGGCGTCGTTAGTGCCGTTAATCGTCACCTTGACGGTGGACTGCGTGCCATCAACAGATGACACCGTGAAGGTTTCTTCAACTCTGTCGCCGACGTTTAATTGATTAAATGCGCTGTTGGCGGTGAATGTCCAATGGCCATTGGCATCAATGGTGAGATCACCATTAGATCCAACAATGGAGTCTGGTGTAAATGTGTTATCTGGATTATCAACATCGGTACTAGTCAATGTTCCTGAAGTAGTTACCGCTTTGTCGGTTTCATTGATAGCAACGGTCGCACTGCTGACAGTCGCTTTGTCATTAGTGCCATTTACTGTGATAGTCACTTGATGCGGCGTGCCGTCAGCGGAATGAACGGTGATGGTGTCGGTAGCGGTTGCTCCTTTGCCCAATGATTGAACGTTAGGATTTGTATTATCAAGATCGTACGTCCAAGAACCAGTATCGGTCAGATGAAGCGTACCAAACGAGCCTACGATATCGGTATTAGAGAAATGCGCTTCGCCAGTATCCACATCCGTTACCGCAAGTGTGCCCGAGGTCTGAAGTTGGGACTCTTCGGTTACCACACCGGTACTGGTTCCGCTTATCACGGCTTTATCATTGGTGCCGTTAACGGTAATTGCAATTTGATGAGGAGTGCCGTCGGCGGAGTGGATGGTTATGATGTCTGTTGTCGTAGAGCCTTGACCAAGAGCCTGAACTTGTGGATTTTTATTATCTAGGTCGTAGGTCCAATCGCCATTGTCTTTAAGGTGTAAAGTACCCAGTGTCCCCTTGAGGTCGGAATTAGAAAAATGCGCCTCTTTTGAGTCGATATCGGTGATGTTGAGTTGGCCCGAAACCGTTAGGTCTTTATCTTCAGTAACTTGGCTTGAGCCATTACTTTTCCCGATAGCGAAAAACGAACTTGGTGAATTTGCTGTACTACTCGTGATTACCGCATGGTCGTTGGTGCCATTAATCGTAACCGTAACTTGATGTGCTGTGCCATCGGCAGAGTGAACAGTGACGATGTCTGTCGCTGTTGATCCTTGGCCAAGTCCTTGAACTACAGGGTTATTGTTATCTAAATTGTATGTCCATGCACCGTCTTTGGTGATGCTTAGCGTACCGAAATTACTAGTCACTTGTGAGGCTTGAAAGTGGTCCTCTCCAAGATCAGAGTCCGTCACCGAAAGCTGTCCTTGGATTTGTGTCGTTAAATCTTCAGTTACCGTGCCAGCATCTACACCTGTGATAACGGCGTTGTCGTCGTTGCCGCCAATTGTCATATCGATTGCTTGAGGCGTGCCATCTTTGGTGTGAATAGTGAAGCTTTCGTGCAATGAAGTGGCTGCGGTTAACGCTTGAACATTCGAAAGAGAGTTGTCAACTTGATACTGCCAGTGTCCATCAGCATCGATAGTTAATGAACCATATTTTCCTGAGATAACTTCCGGCGTAACCGAACTTTCATTTTGGTCAGGGTCTATGACATCGATTTTGCCGTTCGCATGTAACAAACCTTGTGAATCAATATTGTGATCTTCTGTTACGACACCTGTTAGGTCTCCAGAAATATTTGGCGTGTCTTGCTTACCTGTTACCGGTATCTGAACAATGATGCTCGAGCCATTAGATAGATGTAACGCAAAATGGTCAGTACCTGGTTGGTGCTGATTTAACAGGATGTATTGAGGAGAATTTGGATTCAATATGAATGTGTATTGACCATTTGCATCAACATGAAGCTCTCCGTACGTACCTTTTATGACTTCTGGCATGAAGGTGACGGGTAAAGCGGGCGTCGTAGGCGCATTCGAATGAGTCGGCTGAGCGTTACTTCCTGAGGAGATAGTCGGCATCGATACCGAAGGAATGTAATGGACTTGCGGGTGAGAAAGCGTCGACAAATGATGAGAAGGAACCAAGTGAGAGCTCGAACCATGGGGGGCATGACTTGCACTTAAGCTCGAGTTTACATCGCTGTCACTTGTCTGAGCTTCTTGATGAGCAACCGCAGATGAGTCCGCCTTGCTATGGTCATCGGTGACATCTTTTTCGGTCACGTTATTTGCGGTTACTTGATCTGCAGCGTCGCTGGAATTGTCTATACTTTCGGCAGCAGCGTGTTTAGCCAATGATGGCAAAATCATCATGAGTGACTGAAAAAGTGGGATATTCACTTTTAGATGTGAATGCAGTCTGCGCTTCTTTCTTTGTGTTGGTTTCTTTTGTTCTAGCTCGTTACTTTTTTTATTTTTGATTTCTGTATTTTTCTTGTCTGTTTCGACGTTTTTTTTGTTAGCCATTTTTATCATCCGTGAATCGTGGTTGCACTATTTTAAGTAAAATACATAGATAGAGGTTTCGCTAGCTAATTGGATAATTTTTAAAGAAAAAACTGCAAAGTCGAAGAATTATCTCACTTTGATGAAAGAGAGGATGAATACTTTTTCAACGGTCAGATAAATATCGGCACAATGGCATTGACCTTACCCTAAGGGTAACGTTTATAGTTGCGGTGTAAATTCAAAGGTAAACTATGACAAACACATTCCGAAAAACTTGGATTATTGTTTTCAGCATCATTGCGATGTTGATGTCTAGCTATGCCTCAAGCTCCTCAGCCTTGATGACTGAAGTAATGATGATGGAAATGGGGTCGAGCAAATCGGCTTGTTACCACAGCGGTACTTCGGTTAATGATTCAATGGCAGGGTGTCATGTGATGAGTGAAAAAGTACACGCTGAAGACTCTAACATGAGTGCCCATGCTTTGATGGCTAAATGCGATATGTCTTCAATGAGCGAAGACGGCAGTTCGATGATGGGTAACCATTGTTCGAGTGCCGATTGCTGTGCCTCAATGTGTTCTGCAAGTCCCTATCCAATTCAGGCTGTTCAAGCCGTTGATCAACTTTCCTTTTCATTAGCTCGTTTTCAATCGGTCACGATTGGCCAGAAAGTCGCACGCGCTCAATCTTTGTTACGCCCGCCCACTGCATAAATCTATATCTAAAAATACAGCTCTATCAGATAGATAAATCTGATAAGCCATTCTTTTTTTATGCGCTAATTAGCGCTAGATATGGACATTCATTGTGAATATGAAACCAACAACCTCTGTGTTTGTTATGAACACGAGCTTAGTGGTTGCTGCTGCCTTGCCTATGGCCTTGTTTTCAAGTGCTACGCTCGCGGCTACCACTGCGTCAGCTTCAAATGCTCAAGATATTTCAGCACATGACCAAGCAAGCTCGACGCTGCAACTCAATACACTGATTGAGATTGCTTTAAGCGAAGATGGAAATCGCAAACAGTACTTTGCTCAGTCTCAAGCGATGCGAGAAACGGGCATTGCCAACGCGACCTTAATGGACCCGAAATTAAAAGTTGGATTTGGCGGTTTGCCTGTCGATAGTTTTCAATTCGATGAAGACCCGATGACTAATATATCGGTAGGGTTGATGCAGCAATTTGAGCGTGGCGACACGCTTAACCTCCAACAGAAAAAGGCAGGCCAACAGGCTGATGCTTTAGCTTTGCAGGTGCAAGCAAGAGAATTGACGGTTGCGAATAGCATGACGCAGCTTTGGCTTGAATTGGGTTACCAGAAAATCGCAGAAGGTGTTATGCGTGAAAACCGACGCCTTTTGGTTGAGCTAGAAAACTATGTGCAAACCAACTACTCGATTGGTAAAAGCGAAGCGCAAGATCTGCTTAATGCTCAGCTTCAAGTCAGCAAGCTTGATGAAAAGTTGCAAGCCAATCAGCAAGTTCAACGCCGTCTGATCTCTCAACTGTCTGAGTGGCTCGGTTCTGATTGGTTAGGGAACCAAGCGATTGACTCTCAGGCTCTTGATCCTCAGGGGAGGCTTCATGCGACCAATTACATTGATTGGTCGTTATTAGAGAGCAAGCTGGCGACTAACCGTGATTCAACCAAGCACTATCAACTGTTGACGGATCATCCGCTCGTTAAGATCACAGATGCGACTATCTCATCTAATCAAACTCAAGTAGAGCTAGCTGAGCAAGCGTATACGCCTCAGTTTGGCGTGGAAGTGATGTATGCCCATCGACAAGCGAACAACATGGCTGGCGAACCTGCCTCTGATCTTGTCAGTGCTTATCTTACTGTCGATATCCCTTTGTTTACGGGTAACCGACAGGATAAGAACTTGTCGGCGGCTCAGTACCAAGTTGGTGCAGCTAAATCCCAAAAAGACACCTTACTTTCCCAAATGAACGCGCAAGTGAATGCATTATTGGTTGATAAGGCGAACCTCACCCAGCGTTTAGAACGCTACCAAAGCACTTTGCTTCCTCAAACTGCCGCTCGAATTAGTGCGGTGGAAAGAGGCTATCAAAACAACACCGCACAATTTAACGATGTTATTGCAGCAACGGCGGATGAACTAGCACTCCAGCTTGAACAACAACGCCTAATCACTGATCTCAACATCGTAAATAGCAAACTGGCCTCACTGGTCCGTGGTTTTGACTACCAAGTTAAGCAACCGCAACTCAATCCCACCGTAACTCAAAACAACAGCCAATCAGTAAAGGAATAGACAATGAATACAGTAAAAGTAGCGACTATCGCTTTGTTGGTCGGTGGTGCATTGGGTTTTGGTGTGAATCACTTTGTTGTTGGGTCAGCACATAACATGTCAGTGATGGCAGGTACTGAAGGAGCTGAATCTAAAGCGAACGAAAGTAATGAGCCTCTGTACTGGGTGGCTCCGATGGACCCCAATTATCAGCGTGATAAGCCGGGTCAGTCGCCTATGGGGATGGATTTAATTCCTGTTTATGCGGGAGCAGACAAGGCGGGAACTGTGTATATCGACCCGTCGGTAGAAAATAATCTTGGTGTCAAAACAGCAAAAGTTAACTTTGAAGCGTTGTCTCCTCGTATTGAAACCGTGGGTTACGTGGCGTTCGATGAAAGTACATTGTGGCAAACCAACGTAAGAGCAGCAGGCTGGGTTGAGAAGCTTTATATCAATGCTGTCGGTGAGAAGGTGAATAAGGGCGATGTGTTGTTCACTCTTTACTCTCCAGAGCTGGTTAAGGCACAAGAAGAGTTACTTAGTGCTTATAAAACGGGTCGCAAAGGGTTGGTCAAGGGATCCACTGAACGCTTGATCACCTTGGGTGTCGATAAAGCTCAGATTCGTTCGATCACTCGCCGAGGTAAAGCCTCGCAAACCATAAAAATTAAAGCACCTGCAGATGGCGTTATCGCTAGCCTCAATATTCGTGAGGGTGGTTATCTTTCGCCTGCGCAAGCGGTAATCAGCGCAGGCCCTCTAGACGAGGTGTGGGTTGATGCTGAAGTGTTTGAGCGCCAAGCTCACTGGATCTCATCGGGCAGTAATGCAGAGATGACACTTGATGCGATCCCGGGCAAAGAGTGGCAGGGCAACGTTGATTATGTGTATCCAATTCTTGACCCGAAAACTCGAACTTTACGCGTTCGTTTGAAGTTTTCGAATCCTAATGACGAGCTAAAACCGAACATGTTCGCCAATATTGCGTTGAAGCCCATCAGTGATGAATCTGTTCTTACTATCCCAAGATCGTCGGTGATTCATTCTGGTGGCATGACACGAGTAGTGTTGTCCGAAGGTGAGGGTAAATACCGTTCAGCACGCATTGAAGTCGGGCGTGAAGCTGACGAGAAGATCGAGGTGTTGCAAGGGCTTGAACAAGGTGAACATATCGTGACTTCTGCGCACTTTATGTTGGATTCTGAATCGAGCCAATCGGCTGATCTGTCACGTATCAATGGTGTTGAGGAAGAGTCTGAAACGGTTTGGGCAAAAGGTGAAATTGCAGATGTGATGCAAGGCAGCCGTATGGTGACCATCAATCACCAACCTGTTCCTGAATGGGATTGGCCGGGCATGGTGATGAATTTCACCTTTGCGGAAGGCTTAGATATGGCTGACGTGAAGCGTGGGCAATTGGTTGATTTTGAAATGATGAAAACGGAATCAGGCCAGTATGAAGTCGTTGATTATAAGGTGAGCGAGCATCAAATGGCGGGCGAAGTGTGGGTGAAGGGAGACATCACCATGTTGATGGCAGACTTCGGAATGATCACGGTAAAACATCAGCCTGTCCCTGAGTGGAATTGGAAAGCGGGTGAAATGAATTTCCAAGCTAGTGATGAGCTTGATTTATCTGAGTTTGCCGAGGGTCAAACCATTCGGTTTCTAGTGGCGAAGCAGGGTTCTGATTATGTGCTCAAATCTCTCGAACCGACGAATAGCACGGGTGAGGGCACATTATGATCAATGCAATCATTCGTTGGTCCATCAGTAACCGATTCTTGGTTCTGGTTGCCACGGTCGCCATCGTATTTGGCGGCCTATACAGCGTTAAAAATACACCTGTCGATGCCATTCCTGATTTGTCAGATGTTCAGGTGATCATCAAAACCAGTTATCCGGGGCAAGCGCCTCAAGTAGTCGAAGATCAGGTGACCTATCCGCTCACAACGGCGATGTTAGCCGTTCCGGGTGCAGAAACGGTTCGTGGCTACTCGTTCTTTGGTGATTCCTATGTCTATATCATCTTCAACGACGATACCGATATGTACTGGGCGCGTTCACGAGTGTTGGAGTACCTAAGCCAAGTAGCTCCTAACTTGCCATCAAGTGCCAAGCCAACATTAGGGCCCGATGCCACTGGCGTGGGCTGGGTTTATAGCTATGTGCTGCAAGATAAAACCGGTCAGCACGACTTGGCTGAGCTTAGAAGCTTGCAAGATTGGTTCTTGAAATACGAGCTTCAAACTGTTGATGGTGTGTCTGAAGTCGCGACTGTCGGTGGCATGGTGAAGCAATATCAGGTTCAGATAGATCCGGCCAAGTTACGTGCATATGACCTAACGCTACAACAAGTCAATAAGGCTATCCAAGATGGTAACCAAGAAACCGGCGCGTCAGTGGTTGAAATTGCCGAAGCCGAGCATATGGTTCGCACCACGGGTTACCTTACAAGTATTGAAGACATCCAATCTCTGCCGCTAAAAGTGACCGACAAGGGTACTCCTCTGTTATTGGGCGACATTGCTGACATAAACCTTGGCCCGCAAATGCGTCGTGGTATCTCTGAACTCAATGGTGAGGGCGAAGCGGTTGGCGGCGTTATCGTGATGCGCTTTGGTGAAAATGCCAGTGAAGTGATCGACTCAGTTAAATCCAAGCTCGCGGAGCTGCAAGCGGGCTTACCTGATGGTGTCGAGATTGTCGCGACTTATGACCGTTCAACTTTGATTGATTCAGCCGTTGAAAACTTATGGAAGAAGCTAGCTGAAGAGTTCATCGTGGTCGCCGTGGTGTGTGCGCTGTTCTTGTTCCATATCCGCTCGTCGTTGGTTATCGCATTAAGTTTGCCTGTTGGTATCTTAGGCGCATTCATCGTGATGCATTGGCAGGGTATCAACGCCAACATCATGTCTCTTGGCGGGATCGCGATTGCGATTGGCGCCATGGTGGATGGGGCCATAGTGATGATCGAGAACGTTCATAAACACATTGAACGGACTCCGCTCACTGACAAAAACCGTTGGCAGGTGATTGGTAAGGCAGCAGAAGAAGTTGGCGCACCGCTGTTCTTCTCGCTGATCATCATTACCTTGAGCTTTGTGCCTGTGTTCGCGTTAGAAGGACAAGAAGGCAAGATGTTCTCGCCACTTGCGTTTACCAAGACGTATGCGATGGCCGCCGCAGCTGGTTTGGCTATCACGCTTGTGCCTGTGCTAATGGGTTACTTCATTCGCGGCAACGTGCTACCTGAACACAAAAACCCGGTGAACCGCAGCCTAGTGGCGATGTACAAGCCGCTTCTAAACCTCAGCCTAAAATATCCAAAGGTGATGATTGTTATCGCACTTGGCTTAATGGCGTCTGCCTATTACCCAACCAGCAAGCTTGGTAGTGAGTTCATTCCTCCTTTGGACGAAGGGGATTTGATGTACATGCCAACCACGTATCCGGGTATCTCAATAGGTAAGGCTCGTGAGTTGTTGCAACAAACTAACAAGCTCATCAAAACCATTCCAGAAGTCGAAACCACATGGGGCAAAATTGGTCGAGCAGAGACGGCAACCGATCCTGCACCGTTAACCATGATTGAAACCGTGATTCAGCTTAAACCGCGAGATGAGTGGCGTGACGGTGTCACTACGGAGTCGCTGCGTAAAGAGTTTGATGATCTGATTCAGTTCCCCGGTTTAACCAATGCGTGGGTGATGCCAATCAAAACCCGTATCGACATGTTAGCGACTGGTATTAAAACTCCCATTGGTATCAAAATCGCAGGTCCGGATCTGAGCGTGATTGAAGATATTGGTTCGCAACTTGAACCTATCTTGAATGGTGTCAGTGGTACGGCTTCTGTGTATGCCGAACGTGTGGCTGGTGGTCGTTATGTGACGATAGACATCAAACGTCGCTCGGCTGCGCGATATGGCTTGAGCATTAAAGAAGTGCAACAGGTTATCTCGACTGCGGTGGGTGGCATGAATGTGGGCGAAACCGTTGAGGGGCTAGAACGTTATCCAATCAATGTACGTTACCCACAAAGCTATCGTGATTCTGTCGTTAAGTTGCAGAACTTGCCATTGGTGACACCAAACGGAGCTCGTATTGCACTGTCTGATGTCGCGGATATTCGTTATGAAGATGGCCCACCGATGATCAAAACGGAGAACGCACGCCCTAACGGTTGGGTGTTCGTGGACATTGATGGGCGTGACTTAGGTTCTTACGTGGCTGAAGCGCAAAAAGTCGTTGCCGAACAAGTTGTATTACCGGCGGGTTACTCGCTCGCTTGGTCTGGTCAATACGAATACATGGAGCGTGCGAAGGAGCGTTTGAGTGTTGTTGTGCCAATCACCATCGCCATCATCATGTTGTTGCTCTACCTAAGCTTCCGCCGCGTCGGTGAAGTGATGATGATCATGGCAACACTTCCTTTGGCTATGGTGGGCGGACTGTGGTTAATGCATTTCCTAAATTACAACTTCTCGATTGCGGTGGGTGTTGGCTTTATTGCACTTGCAGGCGTTGCGGTCGAGATAGGCGTGATCATGTTGGTTTATCTCAACCAAGCGTGGCACTACAAAAAGCTCGATGCAGAGCAAAACCAACAAACACTTCAACAAGCTGATCTGACCGATGCCATTAGAGAAGGCGCAGGACTGCGTGTGCGCCCTGTGATGATGACGGTTCTTACGGTGATCATTGGTCTCATTCCAATTATGTATGGCGAGGGTACTGGTTCGGAAGTGATGCAACGAATTGCCGCGCCGATGATAGGCGGAATGGCTTCTGCGCTGTTGCTTACCCTACTGGTGTTGCCTGCAATCTTTAAGCTCTGGAAACAGCGTGAGATTACGCACAGCCAAAGCGAGACAAACAAATAAAGTCTTGATTATTAGCCCTTACTTGCCAAAACAAGAGTAGGTAAGGGTGCACCACATGAACATGTGAAACTAACAAATAAATAACTGAATTAATCTAAGGAACGATCATGAAAAAGACACTAATTGCTATAGCTCTAACACTGACTACAGCAACCGCGTTTGCTGCAATGGACCATTCAGCTGGTGACCAATCAAATATGGATCAATCAGGTATGGATCATTCGATGATGAAGAGCGGAGAAATGGATCATTCAAAAATGGATCACAGTATGATGACGAGTGGAAAGATGGACCATTCAAAGATGATGAATATGGATGGAATGATGGACATGGAAGGTATGTCAGAAGTTGGGATGCCAGCTAAAGGCGCGAAGCCCGATAAAGTGGTTCATGTGCTGTTAAGTGATGATATGAAAATCACATTTAAAAACAAGGTCGATCTAGAGCCAAATGACGTAGTGCAGTTTGTTGTGATGAATACCGGCAAGATTGATCACGAATTCTCGATTGGCTCTGCTTCAGAGCAATTGGAGCATCGTGAAATGATGAAAAATATGGGGAATCACGCCCATGATTCGGGTAGCACAGTTACAGTTGAGCCGGGTAAAGCGAAGCAATTACTGTGGCATTTTCATGGTGATAATAACGTAGAGTTCGCGTGCAATATTCCTGGTCACGCTGAAGCGGGTATGGTCAAAGCATTAACGCTATAAGGTGATACACAAGCCATATCTAGTTCAAAGGGATGAGTGCTAGGTATGGCTACCTTGTTTTAGTGCTATTTAGGTATTAGCTTTAAAAGACTATAGGAATAGGAGTTTAAGGATGAATAAGACAGTTCTAGTACTTGCAGTAACGGGTGCTTTGATAACGTGGTCGACCCACAGCATTGCTGCTAAACCTGAGTGGGCTGGTAAAGGTAAACCCGATTTAGAAGAAGTAAAAACATTCGCTGAGGCAAAAAAAGTTGAAGGCGAAATGGATGATCGTGAGAAGCAGCTTGATTCGATGATCGAAGAGAAAAAGAAGAAAGTGAAAAAAAGTAAGAACAAAAAAGATAAGCAGAAGTTAGATAAAGAGCTTGATGATTTAGAAGACGAGAAAGAAGCCCTCGAAGAGAGTAAAGAGAAGCTCAAAGATAAGAAAGAGAAGCTTAAAGATGATATGGATAAGGACGAAGAAAAGTCGGGATTAGAAAAGCAGAAAGACAAAAAAGCGGAACAAGAGCGTAAAGAAGAGGGGAAAGGTTCAGAAAAAGGCCAACAGCAGCGTGAGGAAAACAGCAAAAAATGGTGGAACTTCTGGGAGTAATGCGAGGGTCTTACATCACCAATTCATTTCAACCTATCAGTACAGCTTTGTGTAACGGGTAAGTCATTGGTTAAACGCTGTGACCAGTTAAAGATAAGTCTCAACCTGTCCAGGAATACATGAACTAACTTGTATTGGCTGAGGCTTATCTGTAGCTAGAATCACTGTAGCAAGATAGAAGTTTCAAGCAGATGATGAGCTTCGCCACTGAGGTGTGGTAGCTCTGACATGATCTTCTTAAGCTTGTCGTCGATCGATTCCACTTCATTCAAAGAACGAAACGCAAGCACGGCCTGTTCTGGTTCGCTGCTCACATAACCTTTCAACGTATTAAGCTGAATCTTGTTCGCATTTTCAACTTTTGACAGTGCGACATTGATTGCTTCGATGTTTATTGTTAACTCATTGCTTTTAAACATTTTTAATTATTTCTGATTGTTGCTAATACGCGCACATTAACACAACTGTTTTTTCGGATATTGACCAAGATTATTAAACCCCCACTTTTATGAAATTTGAGTTTAATGAGAAGCACTAGCACAACATCGTTTTGTCTATCCATGCAATTGATTCATGAGCTTGTTCCTTAGTGTTAAACATCACAAGAAATCATAATATTTATTTTTACGAGTCTATTTTTTGCGAATGTTAACTCTCTATTATTGAATCTATTTCGCTAGTTTCCTTGGAGATATGAAACATCTTTAAGGAATAATGATGCAAAAAGGAACGTTATCTCTCGCGGTTGTCATGATTTTATCTTCTGGAGCAACTTATGCAGAAGAGCAGATTAGGAATAGTCACTTTAAAGGCAATATGGACGGTTGGTGGAATGCTGGCGCCAACATAGCAACAGAAAGTAATGAAGCGTGTATTGATATAAAAAAACCAGGAAAGAATTCTTGGGATGTCATTTTAGGCCACAGTGGTATTGGTTTAGAGCAAGGTCAAAAATATCAGGTATCGTTCGATGCATATGCGAATATTGATACTGAGATGAAAGCCTTGATCCAACATGAAGGGCCTCCTTATACGCATTATTTTCTAAGTGACGTGGGTGTATCAACAGACAAGCAAAGCTATACGTTTGATTTTGTACAAGCACTTGATAGTGACGCCGATACAGAATTCCAGTTTCAATTAGGCGCACAGAAAACGGGGGTCATCTGTATTGATAACGTTTCTGTTGTAGGTAAGCCATTTGTAAAAGTAGCGACTAAGATGCCGATTCGAGCTAACCAAGTTGGCTTCTTACCTCAATCCGATAAATTTGTCTTCGTTGAAAATACGTCGACGACACCTTTGAAATGGACATTAGTATCTCATTCCGGGATCAGCCTTGATCTCGGTAAAACAGAAGTATTCGGTTTGAATAAAGCGTCGGGTGAGCACATTCACCGAGTTAACCTTTCAAAATATACAGACACGATGAAAGGTTTAACGGTCAAGGTCGACGACGATGTCAGCTATCCATTCGATATTCGAAACGATGTTTATAGTAAGTTGAAGCTCGATGCGTTGTCTTACTTCTATCAAAATCGTAGCGGCATTGAAATAAAGCCAGAGTTCGTTCAACGTGAGGATCTTGCGAGGCCCGGTGGCCACATGTCCGATACTGCAACATGCTTTGATAAAGTCGATAGTTGGGGAAATAAATGGCCTGGCTGCGACCTGACGATTGATGCGACCGGTGGTTGGTATGATGCAGGCGATCATGGTAAATATACGGTGAACAGTGGCATCTCAACATGGACACTTCTGAACTTATACGAGCGAAGCCAGTTCCTAGAAAACAAATCGCTTCCTTTTTCAGAGAGCAAAGTAAAAATCCCTGAAGCAACCAATGGCGTTAACCCGCTGTTGTCTGAAGCTCGCTGGAACATAGAGTTCATGTTAGCGATGCAAGTTGATTCTGACACGCCTATCGCCGTTCCTGTTGGTAATCAGTCTGCGAGTAAAAACCTCAAACTTACCGAAATTAACGCGAGAGGGCTGGCATTCCACAAGATCGCAGATGAGTCTTGGACTGGCATGCCATTACCACCGCACAAAGATACTCAGAAACGCTATGTTGGTTACCCTACGACAGCGGCCTCATTGAATTTGGCCGCCATTGGTGCTCAGTGCGCACGTATTTGGAAAGATATCGACAGCGACTTCTCACAGTTATGTTTGGATTCAGCGACCAAAGCATGGAACGCCGCAAATCAACATCAAGATATCTATGCTTACGACAACTTCACCGGTTCTGGGCCGTATGATGATATCGAATTGAGTGATGAGCGATACTGGGCTGCGGCCGAGCTCTTTATCACAACCAATGATGAGGTTTACAAAAAAGTATTGATTGATTCCCCGCACTATCTTGAAGTGCCGAAGGGGAACATCAATGCAGATGGTGACATGTATTGGCAGTATATAGCGCCTGCGGGCACCGTGAGTTTAGCCGTGGTACCTAATTCATTAGACAACCAAGTTATTGAACAAGCACGTAAGAACATCATTAAAACGGCAGAATCTTATACCAAGCAAGTTGCCAATGAAGGTTATAACATTCCTTATACCGTCGAAGAGTACTCGTGGGGCTCAAACTCCAACCTTGTAAACCGAAGTATCTTTTTGATTTACGCTCACGATTTTTCTAATGATGTTCGATACATCAAAGCGGCGGCTAGTGCGATGGATTATATCCTCGGAGGTAACCCGATGAATATCTCTTATGTTACTGGTTATGGAACGAAACCTGCTGAGAACCCTCATCATCGATTCTGGGCTTACGCTGCTGATGAAAGTTCACCAAAACCAGCACCGGGAGCCTTAATTGGAGGCCCAAATTCGGTAAGTTTTAGTGATCCTATTGCCGCTGTGATGAAAGGCAAGTGTGTTGGACAAACGTGTTACAGCGATAATATTGGAGCTTGGACGTTGAACGAGATAACCATCAACTGGAATGCGCCGCTTGTCTGGGTGGCGTCTGCTTTAGATGAAGGAAAGCTTGATTGAGGTAATCAATTAAATTAAGAATATTCAAAGAGTAATATCATTTGGTATTGCTCTTTTTTAATACAAAAAATCACACAATGAAGTGCGCAGTTTTAGGTTTTGAAGCTAAGAGGAGATGGTGCATTTAAGGGGGTATTGTAACTAAAGAGAATTTGAAACTAAACAGAAGTTGGAGCGTGCAGCGGGAATCGAACCCGCATCATCAGCTTGGAAGGCTGAGGTAATAGCCATTATACGATGCACGCACACTGTCTTAAGAGTAAGACTGAGGCATCAAGAAGACTGGAGCGTACAGCGGGAATCGAACCCGCATCATCAGCTTGGAAGGCTGAGGTAATAGCCATTATACGATGTACGCACATCGTCTTAACGAGTTTGATAATGCCACATCTAACTGAAAACGAAACCTTTTTCTTTCATTTTTATTCTAAGTGCTCGCATAACCACCACTCCGCTAGTTTTTCAATCATATCTGGCGTTTTAAGAGTGAATAAAATGTGACTAAACTCTCGTTAAGCTCACGATTCAAAGTAACATTTGATTTATTATTTTTGGAGAGGTGCGTCGGGTGAATTTATATACGAATACAGAGTGCTATTACCCCACAAACGTAAGCAAAATCTACGACTGTACGTGTTAATACAATCGGGATCTAAGCCGACTATCCAAGTAAATCGATAACAATAGGGATGCATAGATTTAACTTACGAACGATTCGTATTATTCAGTAAACTAATCCCAAATGAGTAGAGTTATAGAGACTTCTAAGCCTTTGCAGAAAAAAGTAACGAGTTCAGTTGATAATTCACGCAAAAGCCTCGTCATTCCGTCTGTCGTTTGGTACATTTGCCGCACATTTTGTCTCCGCTAAAATACCCATGCCTTCTCAGTTCCGAATTAACAAAATTGTTGAAATTGGTGATACTCTTCACCGCAGTGGTTGCGCTCCGTATAAGCTTGAAAAATATACACAATATTATGCTAAAAAGCATGGTGTGGATGTGATGATCCAAGCAACGCCAACCGCGATCAATTATCAGTTTCCAGACGATAACAACGCTGTGATTCTTAAGCGTCTAAAGCCTGCTTCAATTAACCTGAGTTTGTTGGCCAATACGATCATTCGTATTAACCAACCGAGCAGTGAGCCCGTACCAGAGCCTGTCGGTTATTCTAAATTTGTAACTGCACTTGCCAACATGGGTATTCCGCCTGCATATTTGATGCTAGTAGGCAGTACGTTGGAAGCGGTTGGCTTTTCTGCATTACTGGGTTTGATGGTTTGGGTATGCCAGCAAGTTCTTCATTCACGTCGCGCTATCGCGGTTGAGTTCATCTCGGCATTGTTAACGGGTATCTTCGTGGCGTTTTTGGCGAGTACAGGGTTGCCGATTCCGGTGTGGGCGTTGTGTATCGCCTCGATCGTCTTGTTTGTCCCCGGTTTATCGATAGCCAACGCTTTAGAGTGTTTGGCGTTTAATGACTTGGTTTCTGGTACCAGCTTGCTAGGGCAGAGCGCCTTAACGCTGATTAAGCTGTTTGTTGGGATTATCATGGGGCTCAATATTGGTGAAGCGATATGGGGACAAGCGGTCTCCATCGACTATACCAATGCGGTACCGATGTGGATGCACATATCTGGCTTGGTGCTGATCTCTGTATCTATCGGTGTGATGTTCAATGCGCGTCCTAAAGACATCTTACTTGGCTTGCCAGTTGCGGTTCTGGGTATGTGGGGGCCGTTCTATCTAGGTTTTGATAGTGGTTGGGTTGTTGGTACTTGGGTAACCACGGTTCTTATTACTTTGTACGGAACTTGGATTGCCAAGAAGATGGAGCTCACTGGCTCTATTTATATCGTGCAAGGCATTATCATTTTGGTTCCGGGTAGCCGAGTATTAGTGAGTGCCAGCCAGTCGGTGTTTGAACAATCGATTCTGCCTATTCCTAGTATTGGTTTGTCGGCGTTATTCATGTTCTCTGCAATCGTGGCAGGGCAAATCACCGCTTACTCGATTTACTCGCCAAAAGTAGAACGTTAATCCGTTCCGCTTCCCAAGCCTTTAAACAAACACAGCTTAACGGCTGTGTTTGTTCGTTTTAGGTGCTGTTCTTTTCTACGTTAAATTACGCTACTGAAAATTGGTTCGATTTGTGCTCGCTAAGCCTAACAAGAGTCATTAAAATGGGAACAAATTCTATTTAAATGAAGTATTAACGTATGTCTTTACCTCCTTGTCCACAATGCCAATCTGAATATGTCTACCCAGACCAAAACAACCTAATCTGCCCTGAGTGTGCCTATGAATGGAACCCAGAAGAAGAGCGTTTAGAAAGAGAAGCTGCGCGTGTAAAAGACGTGAATGGCGTTGTATTGGAAAGTGGCGATAAAGTTACCTTCATTAAAGATCTAAAAATTAAAGGCAGTTCTTCTGTACTGAAAATAGGCACGAAAGCGGTAATCAGACGCATTAATGAAGGCAAAGATCACCAACTAGACTGTAAGCTTGATGGTGGCGGTGAAATGCTTGTGACAGCTAAATACGTTAAGAAGCAATAGAGGCCAATGGTATTGGTCTATCATTGCCGTTCAATAATTCTGACTGGGACATTGTCGTAAATCTTCAATGAATTTACGTCGCTTCTTGGCATACTGGTTCGCAGTTTAAACAACATTAATTGCCTGAGAATTAAGATGATTAGAGAGTACATCCCAACTGATATTGAAGCCGTTTTAGATATTTGGTTAACCGCCTCGATAAAGGCCCATGACTTTGTGGCTCCTGAGTTTTGGGAGTCGCAAGTGGCTAATATGCGCGACCTATATATTCCTGCATCACAGAGCTATGTGTATCAAGTCAATGGTGAGGTTCGTGGCTTCTATTCACTTTACGAAGGGATACTAGCGGCGATCTTTGTCCGCCCTGAGCATCAAGGGAGTGGCATCGGGAAACAGCTCATGCAACATGCCAAGCTTGAATGCCCGACCTTGTCTTTGAGTGTTTACAAAGAGAACCAAGCGACGATTCAGTTCTACTTGTCCCAAGGCTTTTCTATTGTGAGTGAACAAGTTGATGAACATACAGGGCATCAAGAGTACACAATGCACTTAGCCTAGCGTTGGGTTTAGTCAGACGATTAGTTGGCGGGAATAGAATTTATATGGAGATATTTTGAAGTATTCGACAAGACCCGCTCAGTCATCAGATTATGAATTTCTGTTCGAGCTAAAAAAGGCCGCTGAGTTCGAACCTATCAAGGCCGTATTTGGCTGGGATGAGCAGGTTCAACGAGATATACACGCCGAAGAGTGGGCAGAAGAACGGCCTGAAATCATTGAATATCAAGGCAAAGCGATTGGCAGTGTGTTGCTGCAAGACAAAGGGGACCACTTCTACTTTTGCCGATTTTTCCTACTGCCGGAATATCATGGTAAAGGTATTGGCAGCCAAGTTTTAACGGATTGCTTAGCTCAAGCAGCCAAACTCAATAAGCCTGTGGAGTTGTGTTATTTACAAGGTAATCGAGTTGGGGAGTTGTACTTGAGGTTTGGCTTTGAAATCACCTCGCAGAACGATCAGTTTGTCTATATGTGGCGTCAGTAATTCCAAGCGTTAGTTCTTAACCTCAACGGCACAATGTGCCGTTGTGTTGTAATCGTTACTCAATAGGTAAAGACAGCACACCGCCATTGAGTTCGACTTGTTTTAGCCATTCGGTTGGAATTTCGCCATCTTCTTCGTAGAAACACGCCGCTAATACCGCGCCAATCACAATTGCACGCCCGCAGCTGTCACCGCCACATAAGATATTGTCTCGAATACCTTGTTTAAAGCTCTGGGCCCCCGCAATGATGCGAATCAGCAAGGGAAATGCGGCACTCAGTTCACAATGCAATCCGAACTTCTTCGCGGCATCTGTTATTGAAAGTTCGGGATCAGCCAAAGCCATGTCGATTTGGTCGTGTACAAACTTGCTACAGGTTTGTCGCACCATTTCTACCGACTGCAATGGCGAGTTGCCTTGAATTGCCGCTTGAACCAATAGGGTGATGGCTTGCGCCCACACCACTGCTTTGTCGTTATTGTTAGTGACTCGCACCGCACTCTCTACCATGGCTGGCAAAGTGTGAGAGGTGTAAGTACACGCCACCAATGGGATGATTTTTGAAACTGCGGGAAGTTGCGTATCGTCTGCGCCACAGGCAGTAATCGGGGCGTCCTCTAGTTCTAATTGATGGATGTTCAGCAAGCTCATGCGCGTCGCTTTATCAATGTAGCCTTGCCAACTGCCGCCAAAATCAAACCAGAAGCGGAAATGTTGAATATAGTTCGCTTCATCGTATTTTTGGTTGTCGACTAAGCTGTCGACCATCGCCAATAACTGAGCACCATATTGCGATTGCTCACCTGCGGTTTTACCTTGGTGCGCAAAGTAGCCTTTGTCTTGATAATCGAACCGATTCGGTGAGCGAAATTCAGGCTCAAAACCAGCCACGTGTAAGATCCTCTCTTGGTCATACAGCCAGTGCAGCCCCATTGAAGCTGCGTCTCCAACCAATGCGCCAACAACGGCGTAAAAAGCTCTTTCTTTATGATTGTCCATGTTGAGCAATGTCCTTGAGATGAATCAACGTAGTTCGGTACGTTAAGTATAGTGATTAGGCGAGCATTTTGCTGTGTTTCTAAGAAGAAATATGAAGGGGTAAATCCTGATTGGTCAATAACTTAAACCAATCAGGTGAAATTAATAAGGGCAATGAATAGTCGGGCGAGTCGATACTTTTGATTAATGGTATTACTGATGGTTAAGGTAGGCGCTAGAACGCTGCTCAATCACTTTGAAAAGACGTGAAAGCGCAAAACAAAATATACGAAGCCTATAATCAGCCAGATCTCAAAGATCAAACCTGAAGAGTTTGCCATCTCAGTATCAACAAACGTCATCTCTTGGATAGAAATCAAAGACACAATCGACGTGTCTTTAACCAAGGAGATTGCTTGGCCAGCCAATGGCGGTGTGATAGCCGTTAATACTTGCGGGCCAACCACAAATCGATACTTAGACAATGCAGACAAGCCAAGCGAATCGGCCGCTGAATTGGATGGTACTTTCTTCACCAAGTAAAAACGTGTTTTACGCTCTAAAATAGTCACCATAGTTCCGGTGGGTGCCGTGCTTGCCTAATACGGTGTTGATCTCCCAATCACCAAATCGCTCCTTACTGTCAACGATGCTAAGCCTATCATTGATAGAAACAGCATTTTTGATCACTGGCGCTTTCTCTTTTTTACCGCGACGATGCCTCTTGTGACCTTGCCTCAACTGGCTACCCAGCGTTTATCCTGTGCAACAAATCGTTAAATCCACTCATGACTGACAGCTGCACCGACTTTGGTTAATAAACTGGAAATCTGCTCTGGACTCCAATCCGCTTCTAAAAGGAGACGGACAAAGTCAACACGCTTCTGAGATATCCTGTATTTACGTCTGATGTGCGTTTTTTGATTGATAACACCTGAACTTCGTTTGGGCAATAATGATAGCCTTTACTGCCGCGTTTAAGCTCTCCCCCCCACACCATATGGTGCTCCATTTCAGCAGTAGCCTTCCTCTCCTACATATTTCCATGAATATCGCACTTATTAACTGAAATCGGGGATTATAATTATCATATTTTGATTCTATATCACGATTTTGTAGCCAAATCAGAATAAAAAAACCACATATGATATCATAAGATAACTTTATTAAATGCAAGTTTTTATAGATTGGACGATAATATATGAAAAGTGTAACTAACAATATCGACTTTGTAGTAAATAACACGTTGGATAACTTAAACCCTACATTTATTTCTCAATCCAACACTCACGGTTTTGGTTTGTTCGCTAGAGATAATATTATAAAGGGAGAGTCGTTAGGTATTTTGGATGGACAAATAATAAGTTTAGAGCGCTGGAATGAAATTAAGGATAATATTAAAAGTGGAATTGCTGATTATTATCTATATTTCTTTATGGAGTGTAATTTCATTGAAGATGGTATTGTTCTTGTAAGGCCAATTAGAACGAAGTACTCATATATAAATCACCACCGTTCTCCTAACTTAAAGATAATAAAAAATCCGTTGTCTATTGTATCTGTTAGAGATATAAGTTCCGGAGAAGAGTTGTTTCTGGATTATAGGTTGGAATATCTTCCAGAAAATTATATTAATGGTGTGAAGGGGGAGTACTTATAAATGGTGAATTTTACAGTGATGTGCGTTCAACCAATAGAAATACCTCTGGAGTCTTTTAAAGTAATATCTAAGGGTAAAGTTAAAGAAAGTAATCATACTGAAATGTCAACTCCTTGGATAAAATCATTTGATAAAACACACTCTAGATGTAACCACTTTAAATCAATTCTATCGGAAGGGGAAATTAATGCTGAATTACTTGTAGAAGACCTTAATTCAGAGAGGTATAGAGTATACAATGAGTTCTTTCTTTCTGAGTATGTTGATGTTAATTCAATTGGATTTGATTTAATATTTGATGAAAGGGTTTCTAGCTTAACAATTGTTTACGAGTTTTCATTTAATATTGATGAAGAAATGATTGAATCTTTGTTTAATGATGATGTTTATGACCATGAGAATCGACATAATTTTTATAATACTATTAGGAACTTGCTGGTCAAAGAGGAGGATTGTAGTGTCATTGGTCGTTGGGCTAATAAGGTTCAAGAACAATGCTTAAAGAGAATAAAAAATGTATTTGGTTTTCAAATAATGGGTCCCGAACAGCCTAGCATATTTAATAACACAGGAAATATATCGTTACTGGTAAATGGAATATCACAAGAAAATAAGTTAAATTATAGAAAGAAAATATCCCACTCTAATCAGATGGCTGAAAGAGTAGAAAATAACCAAATACACCTATTGAAAAACAGTGACATAGAATTTATTTTCCATGGTCGATTTCATACAATAATATCAAGTAATTTCGATAATTATTATAGATATTTCCCAATATTATATCATGCTCAGTTTATGTGGAACTCCGTTCACCAATTTACAACCGTTATGGATATCCTAAACAGAAAAGTATTGCTTGGAGAGTTATCCAATGGTGCCTCTGCACAAGTTATAGACGAATACATAAATAAGTTCGAACTTGTTAGGATTCATAATCAAGACATGAAAATGTATTTTGAGTCAGATAGTAAGTCTGTATTTTCTGAGATTGAAACTATATGGACAATAAAAGAGTCTCTAGATGAGGTTAACAATTATGTATCTTCTTTTAAAGAATTTATAGAGAGATCATACCAGAGGAAGATGGAAAAAATGAACCGAAGGCAGAATACTATACTATTTATAATATCTTGTATTCAAAGTCTAGGGTTAATAAGTATTTGGGTGGATTATCTCTCGCTATCTAAATTAGATAGCTTTGTTCAAACAACAGGTTTAACTCGTGGTACAGATAAAGTATTATTGCTTTTAATAAATACTTGGCTCCCATTGTTAATAATATCGTTGATATTTTTAATCGTGTACAATGCCATTTTTAGAAAATAAGATTATCTGATTTATATTTAACTAATGAGAGGTTAGGTTATATAAATTATTTTAATCTATCATGTTTATATATTAAAATATCTATAAAATAGTAAATCCCGAATTCAAATGTGAAGTGCCAAAAATCTTGTTTAAGGCACTTCCTCGTTAAAATTGTCTTTCCAACTCTATTTTGTTCGGCATTCTTTAAGCTTTATCGATTCTTAGTGGATCGCAGACTCTAGAATCTCGCGTGTTTTCTGAGGCGTGATTGCTTTGTTCTCGCCAAGCTCTAGGTAACCGTGTGATTCAAGTTGCGCGACAACACTATCAATCGCAGTTGCTTTGTTTGTTTCGTAACCGTCGAACATGGTTGGAACGTCTAGGCTGTGGTAGAACGCTTCGATTGCAGCAATAGTGCGCTCTGCTAAATCCGCACCCGCTTCTAGGCCAAATACGTTGCGACCCATTTGCTCTAGCTTGCCACGCTTCGCTTCGATTTGATTACGAAGTAGTGAAGGTTGAACAATCGCAAGAGAACGTGCGTGGTCTACGTGCCATAATGCTGTGAACTCATGGCCAATCATGTGTGTTGCCCAATCTTGAGGAACGCCAGTACCAATCAGGCCGTTAAGCGCTTGGTTTGCTGTCCACATTAGGTTTGCACGCCAAGCGTCGTTGTCACGCTCGTCGTATTGCTTACCCAGTACAAGTAGGTTCTTAAGCAGTGTTTCTGCGTAACCGTCTTGAACCATCGCGTCTGTTGGCATTGTGATGTATTGCTCACATACGTGAACCCACGCATCAACTAAGCCGTTGATCAGTTGGCGCTCTGGCAGAGACTTCATTACATCTGGATCCATAACCGCAAACTTAGGCTGTACCGCAGGGTTCATGAATGCCAGTTTCTCTTGAGTTTCTTTACGAGTGATTACCGCACCCATGTTAGATTCAGAACCTGTCGCAGGAAGTGTCAGCACCGCACCAATTGGTGTCGCTTCTGTTACTTGGTGTCTACCCGCTAGGATATCCCAACCGTCGCCGTCGTATTTAGCCGCCGCAGCAACGTACTTAGAACCGTCGATTACTGAACCACCGCCAACAGCGATAATGAACTCTACGTTTTCTTCTTTAACAAGAGCGACTGCTTTGTCTAGCGTCTCTTTCGTTGGGTTAGCTTCAACGCCAGCGAACTCAATCCAAGCGTGATCCTTTAGAGAAGCGACAACTTGGTCGTAAACACCGTTGCTTTTGATTGAACCGCCCCCGTAGATGACTAGTACTTTCTTCGAAGTATCAACCGCTTGGCTGATAGCGTTGATTTGGCCTTGGCCGAAGTGGATAACTGTAGGGTTAACATAAGTGAATTGCATTAGAGATTCCTTGTGTAAAGCTCAATTTGTTATTTTATTTGATTGCTCAATTTCTATATTTGCATATTAGTACAGTAACCTAGGGTGATGAAGAGCTGATCCTCCAAATAAATTGCCTATTTCTACAAAGTTGATATTCTTTCTCTGCTTTAACTTACTTACTCTTAGCACTTGGAATGGAAAGTCGCCACTTATGAAAACACTCGCGCAGTTGTTACAGTCTTATGTAGAACACAAAGGTTGGGATGATCTCGAAGGGATCAGAGAAACTGAAATTGGCGGTGTGTGGTTGTATAGAAGCAGTGGCGGGAATCAGCGTCAACCATTCACTTACCAGTCGGGTATTATCATGCTCGGGCAGGGAAAAAAGAATATCTACATTGGCGACAGACCCGTTACTTACGCCGCAGGTGATTACCTTGTGGTAGGTGTACCAATGCCATTGGAGTGTGAAGCCTTGCCTGTAAATGGGGAACCATTGCTTGGTTTATCGATCAGTATCGACTCTCAGCGCTTGCATAGCTTAGTCAAAAAGCTGGAAGACCAAGGCTTTCTAGAGAGTTACTGCAACAAGCACAAGCAGAATTCGAGCGGCTTAGAATCGACGCCAATGGAAGAGCAAATGCTGGAGAGCTTTACTCGATTGGTCAAAACTCTACATTGTGACATTGAAGCCAATATATTGGGAGATGCAATGGTGACGGAGATTGTCTACCGCGCATTAACAGGTTCAGAAGGGCGTGTGCTGTTTGATTTAGCTCATCATGACGGACACTATGCACGTGTCGCTAAAGCGCTGTCTAAAGTGCATGAAGAGTACGACCAAACCATCACTGTTCAATCGCTTGCCGATGAAGCCAACATGAGTGTGTCTGCGTTCCACAACGCCTTTCGTAACGTAACGTTCGAATCACCGCTGCAATACTTGAAGAAGGTCAGGCTCAACAAAGCCAAAGAATTGATTCAGCTAGAAGGCCTACGCATCAGCGATGCTGCACGCCGAGTTGGCTATTCCAGCCCATCCCAATTTAGTCGCGAATTTAAGCGCCACTTCAACACTACTCCAAGAGCTGTTTAGCCTTTACTCAATATTTATGTTCCGAAACGTGCGGTATTTCATGTTATGCAATATTGTTTGTATATTTTAGTTGCCCGAAAAACAGATATTTTATAAATATCTGTTATTAAACAACAAAACATAGTCGTCATGAGTAGGTTGTTAGGAAGGAATTTGCGTTCAAGCGTTAAACTTTTCGGACTAACGGTGATTATTCTCACGTGAGGAAATATGGACGTTCATTGTAAAATACTAGAAAGCAAAGATAGCCTTAAGTATCGCGCACTACGACTTGAGAGTTTGAAATTACATCCAGAATGCTTTGGCTCTGGTTACGAAGCCCAGTCAAAAATGCAAAAGTTATATTTTGAAGGACTAATTGAAGGTGCTTCTCAGGAAAGTGTCATGATCGGTGCATTTATCGGGGAAGAACTTGTCGGCCTATGTGGGCTAACACCTATTGATGATTCTTCTTTAGAAGTCATTCAAATGTTTGTGACTTCAAGCTCTAGAGGACGTGCTATCAGCATTAAAATGCTAAGTCTCGCTAAGCTTTTATTGGAGTCGCGCAATGAAGAAGAATTAAGACTCACAGTTTTTACTAATAATACTCACGCGATAAGCACGTACAACAAATCAGGTTTTGAGTGCTTGCAAACTTTAGGTAATGAGTCGGTAATGACTTTTAAACCTTGAACTCGAAAGCTTCACAAAAATGATTCAACACATATGGCGTTCTGAGCTTGACCGTGAGTTTATGAATTGGATGAGAAGTGAGGCTGGGTTGACTATGCGTGTTGTTTTTCAAGAATACACCAAAGTTGGAGTCTGTGATGACATTAGAAGATTTCCAGTCACAGCCGCTTAAATCATGTTGATACTCTAGGAGGTCTTTTGTTCGATTTATTGAAGAAAGTAGCATTGATTAATTTAACGGCAGCATTGGTTGTTCTGGCCTTATCTCAGTTTTTCCTTTCTTTGCCACTACAAGAATCGTCGATTTCTTGTTTTTCGTGGTTATCGTCATTTGGGTTCTAGCCAAGTTAATGTGGGAAGGTGGTGTTCATAGTAAGACCACACGTCTTGATGACCCTATAACAGATAAAGTCTACAAAATGGTCGAAGGCCATGATTTTGATACAGACCAGCAAGAACATTATCGAATGAATTATCAAACAGGCCTAGTGTTATTTATTGCAGGCTTACCTGCTTTTATTACTTGCTTAGTTCTTCAATTTCTTTGAGTCACAGCAGAAAAAATGCGTCGCAACGATACTTAATGCTTGGAATTTTTAGCTTGAAGTGTGTTTTGTGCATCCATGATATTTAAAGGTTCACCATAAGATGTTAGCTAACAAGGAAGTAATGGAAGAGTATTTGGAACTAGATATGCTCACGTTGGAGTCAATTTCTAAAGAAGCCGGGTTTCCGATCGAAAGAGATGTTTATTTGGCGTCACGTGCTGAATCAATTGAGCAGGGGTTACTTTTTGAATATCGTAGAGGCGACAAGTTAATTGGTTATACGACACTGCGTGATTTAGGCGATGGTCAGTGGTTTGTACCTATGTTTGTGGTACACCCAAACTATCGTAGTAAGGCGGCTTTCCTTTCTTTGTTTCGCTCCATTGCCGATAACCTAAAAAACAAACACTCAACTGTGTTAGTGAGTAATGTCCTACGTCTTAATGAGTTGTCGGTGCGGTTTCACAAGCATCTAGGTTTTGAGGTCACACGTGAAAACCATTTAGGCTACGAATTCTCGCTAGATTTAACGCCTGAAGTAAAAGACAAATGGTCAAGCTTCTTAGGCGCTCGTCGTTAATGTTTTGAAAATTACAGTGGCTACTTCTAGGCCGACTTATCGGATACCTTGAACGAACACAGTTGTCTTGTTGAATTAAGTGAGTAAATGTATCTAATTGTGGGCATTTTCAGTGTGTTGGTATTTGATTGTCGAGTATATTATTAACGTATTTATATAAAAATAGCTCTCTAAAATAATTAGTTAAACAGCCTAAGAGTTTATGCACGTATATAAGAGAGTAAGCTCAATAATTAGGCTAGTAAAAGAGTTATAGGACTTTTAGTGTGAACAACCTATCAAATATTATCTAAAATTTAGGAATTACTCATCGTATTCTCAGAGAGAGTATTCAGGATTATTGAATAGACTTAAAATTAAAGAGAATTTAGCAGTTGATAAAGCCTAGTGTTACGGATAATTAGTCGTTCGATGACTAATTATTCTGTAACTTGCTGATTTATAGTCAACTGAGAGTCTGATGGATATCACGTTTACCCTAAAATAATTCACTTAACATGGCGCTACTTTAATCATTCTTTCCAATACGATTGTTAAATATAAATACGTATGCCTATTTTATTAAAAGGATAATACCGATGAGTAGCGATATCATTAAGATTTCAAGAAATACTGAAAATGCACCAATTAATTCTGTATCTACACAAACGGTCGCTTTTTCTCATTATAATAACTTTTCTGCTCAATTACCTGTTGATCCTAAAGCAGGTCAAATAGTAACTGGTGATATTAAAGACCAAGCAACGCAATGCTTAAATAATATTAAAGCGATTGTTGAAAGCATCGACCATGTTATGGATGATGTCGTGAAGATTAATGTTTTCGTTAAGAATATTTCTGATATCGATGCTATTGATGAAGTTTACAAAAGCTTCTTCCACAACAGCCTTCCTACACGAACAGTCGTGGGTGTCGCTGCGCTACCGAACAGTGACGCTTTAGTTCAAATGGATGCTCTTATTTCAAACGGCGAAGGCACTAAACCACAAGCACCTTGCGCACTAGTTAAGGTATCAAGAAATACGGATAATGCGCCTCAAAGTGCTGTGTCCACGCAGACTGCGGCTTTTTCTCACTACAACAATCTTTCAGCTCAGTTACCGATAGATGTAACCACAGGTGAGTTGGTTGATGGTGGTATCGAAGCGCAAACGGCCCAATGTCTATCAAACATTAAAGCTATTTTAGAAAGCATCGGACATGTCATGAATGATGTGGTTAAAACGACTATCTACGTAAAAAATATCGCAGATGCGGAAGTGGTAAATGAAGTATGTGCTAAATTCTTCCCAAGCTATGTTCCTGCTCGTACCGTTGTTAATGCCGCTGAATTACCAATGGGTGCTTTAATTCAAATTGATACATCCGTTTCACATGGCGACGGTACACCGCCGCAATTACCAGAAGACACTCGCTTGCTCGTTATTGAAACCAATAATACTGCTGCTGCACCATTCGTGCCTTATTCGCATACTGTTGCTTTCTCTCACTACAATCATATTTCAGGCCAATTACCTTTAGACCCGAAAACAAATGAAATTGTTGCTGGTGGGGTAAAAGAACAAGCTGAGCAATGTTTAAAAAATATTAAGGCGATAATTGAAAGTGTTGACCATAGCATGGACGATACGGTGAAAATTAATATTCAACTTAAGGATATTTCAGATATTGATGCGGTAAACGAAATCTACACCGCATTCTTTAATGCTGATTTGCCGGCAAGAACCGTAGTAGGGGTTTCAGAAATCCCAATGAATGCTTTAGTACAAATTGATGCTGTTGTTTCTAACTGTGAAGGCACGCCTCCACAAGACGGTGTTGCTTAGAACCATTGAACCCCTTCGATAAAAGCAATTAAATTAAGGCTCTAGTTCCTAACAAGGAACCAGAGCCAATTCTCTGATTCGCGAACTCCATCCCAAGACGTAACCCCATCATTAAGCCTTGCTATACAGTTCATTCTAAACAAGCTTCTGCCCGACATATGGTGTTTATTGATGTGAAGTGTTTTAATATGAAAAACAGACGCTTAACGTAAGAATACCAGTTTATGCAATTTCGAGTTATTTTAATGCTGTGCCTAGCCCTGATGGGTTGTTCATCCAAACCTGAGCTAGCTCCTGACCCAAAAACTATCACTCTTTTTTATGGTGACACTTCGATTTCTTCGGGTGTTTTAGAAGATAAAACATTTAGTTCAGTGCTCGCGGATAGGGTTGAAAGCGTGACTTTTTCAGGGGCAATACGTAAGCAATATTCTGGCTACTTCGTCGATATACTCGTGATTCGAGAAAAGAAAGAGCCGCGTTCAACACGACAACTAAACGCTTCGCTTGTTATGAAGCAGGGCGAATTAGTGGATGTTGGCGGTGTGAATAACGATGTCTTCAGAGTCATTATTGAGTAGCAAGACAAACATACCGATTAATTTGAATTTTCACTTTACCTCAACCTAACTTCAAGTCTTAAGCTTCTTTTACTCATTGAAAAGGAGCTTATTATGCAAAATAACTATGTAAAAGAACTTGCTGTCAAAACTTACCAAGAAGAACTTCAGAAACAGTACGTAAAATCTAAAGCTCGCCCATTTCATGCCCCAAGTTTTATCGGAGGCATACTGTTGTCAGTCGTGTTGGTTGGGTTGTTTTAGCAAACAGATTCGTGGAATGTTTGATCCACCGTCAACTCTCTCTACTCCAACTTGCTTGTGCTTAAATGGCTACGGCACAATCGTTTATGTTGAATTGTTACGCTAATGTCGAGAGGAAGTATGGCAAGTCCAAGAGTGTTAAAGGTACAGATTACTGACATTACCTGTGGCAAGAATGTCACTATCATCGAGCCATCTAATGTGTATGGTTGTGAGCTTCAAGATGATGTGTTCGTTGGCCCTTTTGTCGAGATTCAAAAGAACTCCGTGATAGGCGAGAGGAGTAAGATTCAATCTCACACCTTTATTTGCGAGTATGTGACTATCGGAAGTGACTGCTTTGTTGGGCGCGGGGTGATGTTTGCCAATGACTTGTTCAAAGATGGCAAACCAGATCCAAACCCAGACAGTTGGGGACGGACCGTTATCGCAAATAACGTTACCATCGGTTCTAATGCGACAATGTTGTCTGTCAGTGTTTGTGAAGGAGTGGTAATCGGTGCGGGCAGTGTGGTGACAAAAGACATCACCGAGAAAGGTATCTATGCTGGCAACCCTGCTAAGAAGTTAAGAGAGTTACCTTAGATTCATAAGACAAGCTGAGCTGTATGGATCATAAGGTGCGGCTTTTTTAGATAAGCGACAGGGTATTTATTATGGATGTATTTTTACACGTACTTCATCCAAGCGATGCCAGTGCTTTATTGGAGTTTGAAGTTGAAAATAGAGAGTGGTTTGAGCAATTTGTCCCAGCTCGGGAAGACCGTTTCTATTCTAATACGGGTGTTGTCGAGCAAGTCACTAGCTTTCTAACAGAGTATGACAATGGCGAGATGATTCCTATGTTGATCAAAGACGCTAATGGCACTATTTGTGGGCGAATCAATGTTCGTGATATCGACCAGAACGCTGGAAGTGGGGAGCTAGGTTATCGAGTAGGTCGACCCTTTGCTTCAAAAGGCATTGCGTCTAACGCGGTGAGGAAGTTACTTATCTACTTGGCCGAGCACTCATCCCTTAAATATGTTGATGCCTATGCGTTAGTGGGTAATGTTGGTTCAAACAAAATCTTATCCAATACAGGCTTTGATTTAGTTGAGCGCGTTGAAAGTTACGCCGTGTTCAAAGGGAAGGATCAAGATGCTCATTATTATTGCAAAGCGTTATCTACTTAAGTAAAGAAGTAACTGTTTGATATTTATTATTTGTTCTATGATCAATAAGATAATAGATTTTGACAAGATGAGCTCACATCAGTTGTGGTGCGAAACAATACAGAGATCAGTTTATGAACATCGTGACAGTCTATAGTGGTAATCAACAGGTATACGCGAATCTATATCAGGGTTATGCCGCCGAGTTTTCAAAGATCATCGGAGATAAACCAGACGAGTATGGCTTGTTTGAGATTTATCCGACGCTTGGTGATACCGTAACAGGTTACTTACTCTACATTGATGGTGTCCCTGCGGCGTTAACAGCCATTGAAACTAAAGCCCCAAACGAGTTTGAGATCTGCGATTTCTATGTCGTACCTTATTTTCGGAAAAACAAAGTAGGGAAACGGTTTATCTGTGAATTGTTTGAACATCTAAAAGGCAGTTGGGAAATCAAGCAAGTACTGGGCGCAGAGCACGCTGTTAAGTTCTGGAGAGAGGTTGTTAACGACTACACCTCAGGTAATTACGTGGAAGATCAATACCAGGACGAAAAATGGGGCTTGGTAACGAGACAATGCTTCAATCACGATACTAGTGCAGAGTACAACTTTATACATTAGAAGCTGGCAGCGTCCTTCTAGCCAGCTTCGAGTCTTTTTATTTCAAGGTTTAAGGTTACTTCTAGTTACGGCCACTTATAGATTTACGGTTACTTCTGAGGTTTGTTACGTTCGATTACGCTAATAGCGATCGCCAAAAACAGGATGTCTTTCACTAGGAAGAAGTTAGTGACTAAGATGCCATCCGATACTTTCCAAGCATTTGGCGTTGTAATCAGGAAGCTAAGTGTCACAACAAAGATAGCCGCTGCTGCAATGCCTGAATAGAATGCGACTGTCGGCTTCTTAAATCCAACGATCAATCCAATCGCGACAATGATCTCCGCGCCACCCACCATGTTAGACACGGCTTGTACTGAGAACAGATTGTAAAGCCAGTTCATTGCAGGATGATTTGCGATTAGCGGTTCAATGAGCATCGCTTCGGTTGGCGTAAACTTATAAATTCCAATCCAAGCGAGCACCAATGCTACGCCAATCACTCCAAGGTTATATCCCACATTACTCTGTTTTAAATCATAGGTTTGAACATGCATAAAAGTACTCCATTTAATAAAATCCCTGAATATGACCGCACTAGTGCAAAATTAATTTCGCTGTGAGAGTATTAGTTTATAAAATGAATCATAAACCTTGGTACTTTTGACATTCCTTATGCTAATGATTTATGTAAAGAAAATGAAACTAGAGCTTTGAATGAGAGCTTTAGATGACAGAATAAGGAGATAGGTAATCAAAGCGTTTATATATGATGTATTTGGTGGGGAGTCGGCGAAAGGTAACCCTTGTGGGGTCGTAGAACTTGGCCAATGGTTAGCTGACTCGGAATTACTAGAAGTAACGCATCAACTGGCATTGCCAATCACTGCTTTCATCGTGAAATCAGAAAATGATTTCGATATTCGTTGGTTCGCCTTAGATGGTGAGATAAACCTTTGTGGTCATGGTAGTTTGGCTGCAGGCACTAGTTTGATCGAAAAGTATAAGCTCAATGAGGTTACCCTAAATAGTGATTATGGACAGGTCGTGATCTCTAGAAAAGAAGGCTTATCTCAAATAGAACTGCCAAGCTGGAAGGGTAAATCTTACTCGCAGGTAATCGATGTTCCTATTGATTTAGCGGCTTTAAATCAACCTGTTATCGAAGCTTTTTCTACGAGAGATTTAGTGCTGATTTTGGATTCAGAGGAAGCCGTAAAGAATTTTTCGCCTGACTTTGAACTGTATAAAAAAATTAAAGATCTGCATGCAGTGATGGTGACAGCCAAAAGCTCAGATGACAGTTATGTTCTGCGCTATTTTGCGCCAAAAATCGGTATTTCGGAGGATTTAGCGACAGGTTCGGCACAATGTTCACTGGCTCCATATTGGTTTGATAAGTTAGGGAAAGATAAACTTTCAGTTCGTCAGCTTTCAAGCTCTGGCGGTTGTTTTGAAGTTGAGAGAAAGACAGACTCTTCAATTGCGGTGTTGGCACGAGTTGAGCGCCGTCCATAACAGAATGGTGATCTCACTGGAGAGATGGAGCTTTCTAATTTTTGTTTTCAATATTCACGATTTGGATTAGATTACGCTGATGTTCACCCTAATTACAAGAAGAGTATAACCAGTGAAAATTCATAGAATCAACCCGACCAAGCGTTGGTCTGATGTGACTGTTTTTAACGGTATCGCAAGCTTTGTGGAAGTGGCTGAGACGGATACAACGGCAGGAATTAAGAGTCAGGTACAGCAAATATTCGAACAAGCGGAAGAAATGATGAGTTTGGTAGACAGTGATAAATCTCGCGTATTGTCAGTGACTATTTACCTAACAGATTTTGCCAATTTTGACGCACTAAATGAAGTTTGGGAAGCGTGGTTCCCTGAAGGCTGCGCGCCAAGCCGTGCATGCGTGAAAGCTGAACTTGCTAATCCTGAGCTACTGGTTGAGATGTCATTCATGGTTGCTGCAGGTGAAAAGTTTCAATAAGCCGAAATATTGGTAGATACAATCGCTAGACATCAGTACTGATAAAGTCGACAGCGAACAGATAAAACAGAGCCACTCAGGTGAATTACTTGAGTGGCTTTTTAGTATCCTACGTTATCCGAAACTAAATCGGATTAGGCATTAAACGAGACCTTGATCTCTGGCCATCTGTTTCGCGATCTTCGGTGCGTGCCATAAACACGGTAACAAGATGAACGATACAGGAACGGCTGTTATCACAATGAACGACTGTAGGGCAGAGATGCCGCCTGCGCCCATTGAGATAAGTGCAATGGCTACTGCACCCATGATGATACCCCAGAAGGTACGTACGGCTGCATTAGGCTCTGTAGTGCCTGTCATTACCACACTGATGGTGTAAGTCATCGAGTCACCTGTTGTCACGATGAACGTGGTCGTCAGGATCAGGAACAGAATCGCAATCAAAGTAGGGAACGGCAGTTGAGCAGTAATTGCCAGTAGCACAGCAGGAAGGTTAAAGCCTTCGAACGCGCTAGAAATTACGCCTGGGTTCTCTAATTCAAACGCTAAACCACTACCACCAACGATGCTGAACCAAAAACATGTTACTAGCGGTGCAACGATGCTGATAGAAACGATCATTTGGCGAATGGTACGGCCACGTGAAATACGAGCAATAAAGATTGCCATCATCGGACCATAGCCTAAGAACCAACCCCAGAAGAATACCGTCCAACCACCTAGCCACGCTGTATCTTGGCGATACAGTGCCATTGGGATGAAGTTATCCACCATTTCGCCCATGCCTTGTAGGTAGCCATCAATGATGAAGCTCGTTGGGCCTACTAGCAGAATGTAGCCGATTAGGCACACTGATAAGATGATGTTGTAACGGCTAACAAGTTGGATGCCCTTGTTCACGCCACTTAATGCAGACAGCGTGTACATTGCAATAGCAAATACGATAACAACACTTTGAGTCGCAAAGCTGTCGGAAATACCAAACAGTTCGCTCAACGCGTAGCTGATCTGCAGTCCAAGGAAACCGATAGGGCCAATAGTACCTGCGGCTACAGCGACGATGCTGCACGCGTCTACTACGTTACCAACCCAGCTGTTGATTGCTTTGTCGCCAAGTACTGGGTAAAGCAGCGTGCGTGGCTTAAGAGGAAGACCTTTGTCGTAATGCAGGTGCATTAACACGATGGAAGACAAACCACCTAAGATTGCCCATGCAAGGAAGCCCCAGTGCATGAAAGATTGTGATAGGGCGTTGAACGCCATCGCTTGAGGATCAGCGTTGCCATAAAGTGGTGGAGCTGAAACAAAGTGAGCAATAGGCTCTGCGGCTGCCCAGAACACACCACCGCCAGCTAGCAGCGTACATAGGACGATAGACATCCATTTAAAGGTGGTCATTTCAGGGAGAGCAAGCGTTCCTAAACGAACGTGGCCTGTGCGTCCTAGTGCAAGCACTAAGCCGATAATGAAATTGAGTAGTAGTAGGACTTGCCAGAAAGCACCGAACCACTTAGTTGAGTAACTAAAGCCGATGTTTACAAGTTCGGACAACACGGAGGTGTTGGTGAAAGCAAGGACGACAAAGAGGGTTAAAAAACTCCCACTAAGCCAAAATACTGGGTTTCCGAGTTCCAGTTTTTCACCCAAAGATTGAGCTTTATTGAAATCGATAGAAGTAGCTTCTGCGTTGATGTTTTCGTTGGCGACTTGCGTCAAGTTGGACATTATTTCTTCGCTATATTTGGCTCTTTCAAGCCTATGTATTTCTCCCACACTTGCATAGAAGTGTGAGGTTCGTCAAAAAAGCCGCAGATACTAACACATTTGTTATCAAAAGGTGGGCGAATTCCAAAAAGAAAGCCAAATCGACTGCAAATCTCTACTTTTTGGTTAGTTTTGATACGAATTTTTTCCCAACGCTGAGTCACATTTCTGATTTTTGAGACATTATTTTTTAGCTTTCCGAAATAAATTAATATTAGTTGTTGGTGCAAAATAAGTGTCGACTCATTGCATGCTATAAACAAATTAATGCGAGTCATTTTATAAATAGAGAATATTTTAGGTGTTAAATTTGCGTTGTTACCTACAGTTGTTTTGCGAAGAGATTTAAGTGGTGAGTAAAGTCTCATTTAAATTAAACATCTTGAAACAACAACTTAAGGGATAGCTAACATGCACCTAAACCAAGGAAGAGTGGCCAAGAAGGTTTTTACACTCAGTACTCTCACTGCGTCATGCTTGATGGCGTTCAACAGTTATGCGGCTGTTGATTGCTCAACGTTAGAAACGTGGGACTCTGCCACTGTTTATACCGGTGGTGATCAGGTTTCACATGACGGCAGCGCGTACTCAGCAAACTACTGGAATCAAAATAACAACCCAAGCCAATTTGAAGGCGATTACGCGCAATGGAAGAAAGTCGATGTGTGTAGTGGTAATGGCGGTGGTGGTACACCAAACGAAGCACCAACGGCTTCATTAACAACGCCTACAGCATCAGATGTGATTGTTGAAGGCGACAATGTCGTATTAAGCGCAACAGCACTGGACGCTGATGGTAGTGTTGCTTCCGTAGAATTCTTTGTTGATGGTTTTTCGGTCGCGGTTGTGACAGCGGCACCATTTGAAGCAACGTGGGCTGCAACGTCGGGTAACCATCAGGTTTCTGTTGTCGCGACAGACAACGAAGGTGCGGCAAGCCTTGCTAGTGAAGTTTCAGTGGTTGTTGATTCAGCTCTGCCAGGAAATGAAGCACCGACAGTTTCGGTTGCGCTTTCAGCAGCTTCGGTCGATGTTGGTGGTGTCGTAACGCTTACCGCAACAGCAGCAGACAGCGATGGCACGATTGATAAAGTAGATTTCTATGTGGCAGGCGCTCTTATTGGTACAGCTGCAACTAACCCTTACACGCTTGATTACACAACCACTCAAGCGGGTTCTTTAGCGGTTTACGCAAAAGCGACTGACAATCAAGGCGCAACGACAGATTCAGCGCTGGCTTCTTTGACGGTGAATGGCACACCAACGGTGAGCACTTGTCGACCTGATGGCTTATATCAAACTCAAGGTGTCGATGTTCCTTACTGTACTATTTACGATGATGAAGGCCGTGAGAAAATGGGCGCGGATCACCCACGTCGTGTCATTGGTTACTTCACCAGCTGGCGTGCAGGGGACGACCCACAAGCTGCTTACCTAGTAAATGACATCCCTTGGGAACAACTCACACACATTAACTACGCTTTCGTGAGCATTGGCTCAGATGGCAAAGTAAACGTGGGTGATGTGAACGATCCGAACAACGCAGCGGTTGGTAAAGAGTGGCCGGGCGTTGAAGTTGATCCGACCTTAGGCTTCAAAGGTCACTTCGGTGCATTAGCGACCGCTAAGAAAAAACACGATGTTAAGACTTTAATCTCAATCGGTGGTTGGGCGGAAACGGGTGGTCACTTCGCCACTGACGGTAGCCGAGTGGCTGATGGTGGTTTCTACACAATGACGACCAACGCCGACGGTTCTATTAACCATCAAGGTATCGAAACATTCGCCACTTCTGCGGTTGAAATGCTTCGTAAATACCAATTCGATGGCTTAGATATCGATTACGAATACCCAACTTCTATGGCGGGTGCTGGTAATCCATACGACAAAGACTTTATGGAACCACGTCGTCAATACCTATGGGCTTCTTACCAAGTGTTGATGAAAGTGTTGCGTGAGAAGCTTGATGCGGCCTCTGCGCAAGATGGCAATCACTACATGTTAACGATCGCGGCGCCTTCTTCTGGTTACCTACTGCGCGGTATGGAAACATTTGATGTAACCAAATACCTCGATTACGTAAACATCATGTCTTATGACCTTCACGGTGCGTGGAACGATCACGTTGGTCATAACGCTGCATTATTTGATACAGGTAAAGATTCTGAGTTAGCACAGTGGAACGTATACGGTACTGCGGCTTACGGTGGTATCGGTTACCTGAACACGGATTGGGCTTACCATTACTTCCGTGGTTCTATGCCAGCAGGCCGTATTAACATCGGTGTGCCTTACTACACTCGTGGTTGGCAAGGTGTAACCGGAGGCGAAAATGGTCTTTGGGGCCGAGCAGCACTGCCAAACCAATCTGAATGTTCAGCGGGTACCGGTGAAGGCGAGAAAAACAACTGTGGCCATGGCGCAGTTGGTATCGACAATATGTGGCACGATACCGATCCAAAAGGCAACGAAATGGGCGCGGGTTCTAACCCTATGTGGCACGCGAAGAACCTAGAGAAAGGCATTTGGGGTTCTTATGCAGAGGCTTACAAGCTTGATCCTGTGAACGATCCATCGGATGTTTTAGCTGGCACTTACACGCGTAACTATGACAGCGTGGCGGTTGCTCCTTGGTTGTGGAATGCAGAGAAGGGCGTATTCCTTTCAACGGAAGATAAACAGTCTATTGATGTGAAAGCAGACTACGTTATCGACAAAGAGATCGGCGGTATCATGTTCTGGGAACTAGCAGGGGATTATAACTGTTATGTACTCGATGCGAGTGGCAACCGAACTTCAATCGATACGACCGAACAGGCGTGTAACAGCGGTAACGGTGAGTTCCACATGGGTAACACAATGACGAAAGCTATCTACGATAAGTTTAAGTCTGCGACTCCATATGGAAACAAGGTAGCGACGGGTGCTATCCCGACAGAAGCGTTAGATATTACGGTATCAGTTGGTGGTTTCAAAGTCGGTGACCAAAACTACCCAATCAATCCTAAGATCACGTTTACAAACAACACCGGTCAAGCACTTCCGGGTGGTACCGAGTTCCAATTCGATATCCCAGTGTCAGCGCCTGACAATGCAAAAGATCAATCGGGTGGTGGTTTAACGGTGATTGCTTCGGGTCATACTCGTGCGGATAACATTGGTGGATTAGATGGAACCATGCACCGAGTGGCGTTTACTTTGCCTACATGGGAAGAGCTTCCAGCTGGTGGTGTGTATGAGCTAGATATGGTGTATTACTTGCCAATCTCAGGCCCTGCTAACTATGCAGTAAGCGTGAACGGTATCGATTATGCCTTTAGCTTTGAGCAACCAGACCTACCATTAGGTGATATCAGTTCAGGTGGCGGTAACCCTGGCGATGGTGGCACAAACCCAGGTACATGTGATACAGCCGGTTTAGCGGTTTACCCAGACTTACCTCAGAAAGATTGGGCGGGTAACCCAAGCCATGCAAACACAGGTGACCAAGTGGTTCATAACGGTAGTATTTACCAAGCGAACTGGTGGACAAGTTCTGAACCGGGTAGCGATGGTAGCTGGACTCAGGTTTGTTCTTAATTTAATGCTAACTAATCCATTTATAGACAATAGGTTGCGTTGATAGTCAGTAAATACGAATGCTTTTAAGTCTATTTATCAAGGTTTTAGTGTAATTTAAGTAATCAACTTCAACGTAAAATTAAAACGCCGAACTGAATCCAGTTCGGCGTTTTTGCTTTAAGTCACAGATTGCGTATAGAAACCCTTAAAAATATCGACACTCGTTCAGTAAAAAATAAAACCATGATATAAAACAGTCTGTATATAAGAGAAGTCACAGCGTTACCTAAAATTATAAATCTATGGGGTAATCTTGAAAGTCAGACGTAAATACATTCTTAGTTTTTCCATTGCGCTCGCCATTGTGTCGATGATTCTTTCGGCCTTTCAATTTAACCTCACTGAAAGGTCACTGTTGGAATCCAACCAGCTATTTTTTCGAACGATTGTGAATGCGAGTTACGATATTGTCGACACAACAGTTAATGAGGCGATAAAGACATATCTAAAAGGAATTACCGACACCGTTGCGTCCCATGTATGGCATGCCACACCGGAACAAGAAATTGAACAAGTAAGCCAGATCGCCAGTGAACTGCACATTGGACAATCAGGTTATATCTATTTGATGTCACAGCAAGGCGTTCACCTCTACCACCCTTTCTTGCAAGGAAAGAAGCGCGGGCATCTTACTCATATCCAAAAACAGCTCAGTATCGACTCTGGTATGATCGAATACTTTCACGCTAATCCGCATGAGATAAGTCGGCGTGCAAAAGTTGCCTATTCGATGAGGCTACCGAGTGGCAATACTTTGGTCGCGACGACCTATAAAGAAGAATTGATGTATTTGGTCGATCTTGAAGGCTTAAAAGATAAGCTGAGAAAGTACGCGTTCGGTGATAGCGGATATGTGTACATTATTGATCTTCAGGGTAACTTAGTGCTTCATCCTGATTATGAACACAAGTCATTGAAAGCCTTGATAGGCTACTCGTCCGAACTGCTAATTGATCGAATCGCAACCCAGCCAGAAGGTCAATTTAGCTACACGGTTTCCAGTGATAATGGCACGACCAACAAAAACGTCTTCTATAAGTTTTACCCCTATCTGAATTGGGTTATTTCCGCAGGTATCTTAGAGCAAGAGCTCAATCGAAATCACAGCCTACTATTCATTAGTTTGATGGCTTTGGTTGTGAGTTTGCTGAGTATTATTGTCGTGTTGGTGCTTTACCTGCGGCATCGTCATCTTAAAATCTTAGATGTTGCGAGCCTCGATTACCTTACTGGTCTTCCTAGTCGGCGGAGTTTTATCGAGCACTTAAAACTGAACGTTGCTCAAAGGTCGCCTTACCCGCTAACAAATGTCGGTGTCATTTTGCTTGATATTGACCATTTCAAACGGGTGAACGATCAATATGGTCATGCTCAAGGCGATAGGGTTATCTGTGAGGTCGCAAAATCGCTAAAGAGATTTGTTAATCGTCGTCGCTTGATTGCGCGCTATGGCGGTGAAGAGTTTATTTTGGTGACATTTGATTGTGATGAGCGTGAGTTATTCGAATTGTCTGAGGAACTAAGACGAAGTGTAGAGCAACTGCAAGGTTTGGTGTCACCTGTCACAATCAGTGCTGGCTGTTGTCACGATCGAGCGCTCACTGATATTGAAACAGCGATCGATAAAGCTGATAAAGCGCTTTATCAAGCAAAAGAGAGGGGATGTAACAACACTCAGACGTATCAAAAGAACGAATATCGCGTTGCTTATATGTGATCAGTTGAAAGAATCGATGTCTTCAAAGGCTGGAAAATTGGAAATCATGCTCTTGAGAGCGACAGACACAAAAAAGCCCAAATAGATCGCTCTACTTGGGCTTTTTCAGAAATATTTGAAATGCTAATCGCTAATTTAAGCTTTCGCTGCTTTCATCGCTTCCGTTTTTTTTTCCTTTTGCATTTTTGCAAGGAAGTAGATGTTTACACAAGCGATGAAACCGTTGGTCGCGACCACTGGCCATGCGTCAATCATAACGCCGTATGCTGTAAAGAGAGTACAGCCAATAAAGTTAAGGACACGCAGACGAACGATATCTTTCATTGTTAATGAAATTGCGACCATAATAGATGCCGCGTAACCTAAAATTTCAACCATATTGAATTCCATTGTTTGACCCTCTTAAATTTGCCGATACTTTGTCGGTACCAATTCTTCTCTTCATGAGATGATTGAGGAAGCTCCGTGCCTCGAATGGTCTGGTTATGTTTAACGAGGTAGACTATACCAACTCTGTTTTTGTGATTAAACCCCCAAAACGGGCAGAAGTGAAGGTTAGCGATTACGCAAACGTTTAATGACCTTTCTATTAACATAATTACTATTTATGTTGGGAGGTTAATTGATATTTATTCTTATATAGGTAAGGAAGCCGCGAATGATAAAACGATCCATTTGTGCAACAAAAAGCATAAAAAAAGCAGTGTTATTGGCTTTGATAGCGATTGGAATGACAGCATGTACCACACAAGAAATGCCGCCAACACACAATTATGGTGTGGTCACCAGTGGTGATTTTGAGTTCATGAAACACGGAGTAACGACGTACTCGTGGCACCCTGAATCAGAGCAGGTTTACCTTTCTCAAAAATACGATGAGACCGTAGTAACCGATCTGGTGCGTGATGCGATTGAAGATCAACTCGCTACGAAAGGTTATCAACTGAATCAAAATGGTGCAGTTGGTGATGTTGTTGTCGGTTTTGGATTGGCCGAAGAATCAGAGTTAAATGATGACTCGATTTTCGATGCGATTAAGCTTTCAACAGGGGTGCCATTTTATGATGGTGACGGAAAAGTCGCCGAGAAAGGATCTCTGTACATTGCTTTTTTCGTACCTAACTCTCAGGTCGTACAATGGCAAGCATTAGCACAGTCTGGCATTCAACCTGATTTAGAGCCAAGCGAGAGCAAACAGCGCATTACTGGCTTTGTTGAAATGTTATTTAGACGCATGCCTGAGCGATAGAATAAGGCGTTGGATGCATTCGTTGAGTCAATATTGGTTGTTGAAAATATGGTCAGATCGCAGATTATACTTTTTTATTTGTAACGAATGGTACAAATACGTAAAGCAACGTAAAGTTCGCGCTTCTTTTGCTAGCATTTGTCTATACTGCTCAAAACGTTAACTTAGGTTTGATTCAATGAAACTGTTTTCCAAATACTCTCTCCCTCTATTAAGTATATTCATTGTAAGTAACGCAGCGATGGTAAGTAATGCAGCTATCGCAGCACCTTCTATAGTACCAAGCCCACCTAGCCTAGGCGCAAAAGGGTATGTGTTAATTGATTTTAATTCTGGTGATGTGCTAGTAGAAAAAAACGCACACACTAAGTTAAACCCAGCGAGTTTGACTAAACTAATGACCAGCTATGTGGCTGGGCAAGAGATGAAGCGAGGCAACATCTCTGCTGACGATCAGGTACGAATCAGCGAGAACGCGTGGGCGAAGAACTTCCCTGACTCTTCAAAAATGTTCATCGAAGTGAACACCGATGTAGCAATGATGGACCTTTACCGCGGCTTGATTATTCAATCAGGTAACGATGCGAGTGTTGCGATTGCGGAACACGTTGCGGGCTCACAAGACGCATTTGTGGATCTTATGAACTCTTGGGCTTCGTCTCTGAAACTAGAAAACACCCATTTTGCGAACGCGCATGGTTTAGACGCTGACGATCTTTATTCGACTCCTTACGATATTGCATTGCTAGGTCGTGCGATTATTCGTGACTTACCGGATGTTTATGGCTTATACAGCGAACGTTCGTTCAGTTATAACGGCATCACACAACACAACCGTAATGGCTTACTGCGTGATAGAAGCTTGACGGTTGATGGAATGAAAACGGGCTATACCTCTGGTGCTGGCTACAGTTTAGCGAGTTCGGCGACACAAGGTGAGATGAGACTTATCGCGGTTGTTATGGGCGCATCAAGCGTTAAGAGCCGTGAGTCAGACAGTAAACAGTTGTTGAGCTATGGCTTCCGCTTCTTCGATACGCTAAACCCACATCAAGGTGGAGATGAAGTCGCTGAAGAGAAGGTATGGTTTGGTGCCAAAGATACATTGAAGCTGGGTGTTGCAGAAGATACGTTTATCACACTGCCTAAGTCAGACAGTAAAAAGCTAACGGCATCGATTGAGCTTGATTCTGAGTTGAAGGCACCGATTGCAGAAGGTCAAACACTAGGTGTGGTTCATTACACAGTCGATGGTGAAGATGTGCAAACTCAGCCATTGATTGCGCTAGAGGCTGTTGAACAAGGTGGAATATTCAAACGTCTGATGGATTACGTCAAGTTGTTTTTCGCGAGCCTATTCTAAATAGAGTCTTTACCGAGCTAAAAAATAAATTAATGGGTGTTGTGAGTGAATCATAGCGCCCATTGTTATTTCTACATCAATGAAAACACCATCATCTACTTTCTTTATTAGCCGTAGCGGACGGTTTCGATTACTATACGCAAAATTTAGCAGTGTAGTCACTTATGACCATAGAGATAAAGAACGTAACCGAACCTGAAGTAACTTGTGCCAATTGTCAGGCATGCTGTTGTCGTTTAGAGGTTATGATCATCACAGATACCGGCGTTCCTGAAGAGCATATTGCTTATGACGAGTGGGGCGGCGAGACCATGCTGAGATTAGACGATGGCTGGTGTTCGGCAGTTGATCGAGAAACACTGATGTGTACTATTTACGAAAACCGACCTTGGATCTGCCGTGAGTTCGAAATGGGCTCTTTTGAATGCGTTGAGCAACGTACAGATGTGATGGGCTAATCGTTCGTAGAGCTTAGATGCTCCGCAAGAAAATCGATAAAAACTCGAATTCGTTGGGGCAAATAGTCACTCGCATGATACACCGCGTACATGGGTAAGTAGCTGTTGCTCCATTGTTCTAATAACGGCGTTAATTCCCCATTCTCTACAAATTCTTTGCCCATCCAACCCGGTAAAGCAACCACCCCTAAACCTTGTCTAGCCATTTTAAGTAACATTTCTGGACTGTCTGACGTGAAAATTTGGTTTACTTTCATACTGGTGCACTGGCGATCTTTGTCTGTGAAACGCCATTCGTTTGCAGGGTTCATCAGAGAATAAGTTAAGCACTTATGCTGGCTAAGATCTTGCGGATGTTTAGGTTTTCCGTGATTTTTTAAGTAATCGGGCGATGCAAAGTAGTGAACTCTATTGTTGAAAAGAAAGCGAGCTTTTAACCCTGAGTCTTCAAGTTGTGATGCTCGAATGGCGACATCTATATTGTGTTCATTGAGGTTAACAATACGGTCGTCGACACTCAGGTTAATGCGGATACCTGGGTGCTGTTCAATGAAAGCTTGAAGCGGCTCACTGAGTAACATCGATGAAAAGGCACTTGGCGCAGATATCTTGAGCTCGCCTTCTACGGATTCTGTCTCACGCTTGAGCTTGCTTTCTATGGCAGACATCTCTTCGAGCAAACGGGAGCAATATTCTAGGTAGTCTTTCCCTGCATGAGTGAGGGATATCTTGCGGCTGTTTCGTTGAAACAGAGTCATCCCCAAGTCACTTTCCAACCATGCGATCTTCTTACTAACCGCACCCTGTGTCATGTTGAACTTATTGGCGGTTGCGGTGAAGCTATTCAGTTGCGCGGTTTCCACAAAGATACGAATACACTCAATCTTATCCATCTTACTCACCTTGTGTTTATCTATTCCAATTTGGAATCTTTACTATCATGAAACTAGCATTTATCACCTTAATTATGAATGATTAAATAACATCGTTGAAATTAATGATTCTTATAGAGGTAGACGGAATGAGTACAGTAATAAGTATTTTGATGGTGATGTTCTTTGTGTTGGCGAGCTCAATCAAGACGCTTGGTTGGCAAAAGAAGGTCTTTGAAATTCAGCTTGGTTTCTTTAAAAGCTATGGCTTGAATAGAAAGATCATGTTTCTCGTGGGGTTAGTCGAATTGACCGGAGCGGCTCTTTTGATTTTAACCCTATGTGACATCTCACCAGCACAGACTCAATTGATGGGTAGTGCAATATTGGGGGCGACTTCGATAGGGGCGCTTTATTTCCACTTACGCTTTGATACTTGGAAGGACGGTATTCCCGCGATGGTTACTCTGTTGGGCTCTGGCTTCTTGGTCATTGCAGCGTACTAAGTTTATTCGTATGTAGCGATAGAGGTGAGAGGCAAAGAAAATAAGAGTAGGGCACGAAGCCCTACCAAATAGAAATCATTTAAAACTCAGAAGGCACTTCAAATTCCATCCATTCACCGGTTGTTGGGTGAATCAACTTTAGGTAACCCGCGTGTAGGTGCAAGCGTTCGCGTTTGTATCCGTATAAGTCGTCACCACGAATCGGTACACCAAGGCCTAATGGATGAGCACAATGCACACGCAACTGATGGGTGCGGCCTGTTTTCGGATACAGATGAACCTTGGTTTTACCATTGCTGGTACCAATCGCTTCCCAATGAGTTTCAGCGTTACGTCCATGTTCATGGCAAACCAGTTGTCTTGGTCTGTCTGTGATGTCACCGCGCAAAGGCAAGCTGATATCGCCAGATTTACCGTCGATTTCACCATCTAACAGAGCTGTGTATCGTTTCTCGACGGTTCTATCAATGAATTGCTTCTGAATGTGCTTGTTTGACTCCGCCGTCAGCGCCAAGATCAACAAACCTGACGTCGACATGTCTAATCTATGGATGATCAAAGGCCCTGTTGCATTCGGGTAACGCGCTTTAATGCGTGTATAAACCGAGTCTTCGATAAACTTGCCGGGAACTGAGAGAAACTCCTCAGGCTTATTCACCACCACGATCTCGTCGTCTTCATAGACAATATCAAACGACTTACCAACCGCAGGGTTCACGATAAGCGGATTATCTTCTAATTCAATATGAGTTAGCTGGTGGTCGAGGACCTCAAAGCTTTTACTCTGACAAACCGGGTAGAGGTTTGCGTGTTGTCGAATGATATCTGTAGGCGGTAATCCCCACCAAAACTCAGACAAAGCTAATGGCTTAAACCCGTGTTCAAAAGCAAAGTTAAGCAGCTTGGGCAGGCAACAGTCGCCAGAGCCTTCAAGAGCGTCTTTGCCATCTAACAATTCAAGTAGGCTCTTTGATTCGAGAGCTTGATCGATAAAGCGATAGTGAGAGAGACGTTGAGTTTCTAACTGTTCTGAAATGGCTTGGTGATCTTGCTTACGGTTTTTCAGTTCGCTTTCGATCAAATCAACTTGTGATTGGCGTTCTGCGATCTTTTGCTTCCATTCGATACGAAGCGCTTTTAGGTCGCGTTTCTCTTGGCTACTTTGATTGCCCAGTTGTTTGAGCAAATTCGCCGCTGACTCTAGATTCCCCAATGCCTTTTCTTGATTGGCTTGCTCTCTGAGTTCGTTACGTTGAGCTTTATTCGCGGTCATCGCCAACTGAAGGGGTTCGATAGCTTGTGCTGATTCGACTGTTAACTCTTCAAGCTCAGCTACTAATGTGTCTAGGTTATGCGATTGTCGTAGCTTTTTAATGTCATCCGCTAGTTGTGATTGGCGAGCGAGGCTTGCACTATTGTGAGATTGAAACTGTTGGCCATCAAAAGCAGAAGGCACAAAGGCGATGCTTGTTAGCTGAGAGGCTAGTGAAGAATCTAACTGCAAACCTGAAAACGCAGACACATAGCCTAATTCTTGTGTGGTTGGATTCTGAACAAGAAGAACAGCGTAGAGATTACCTTGTGAGGTTTCGTTTACACCACAGTCGATGAGTGACTGTTGAAGCTGCAGCATAGCTAATTCACACGTAGGGTGCGGGGTATAGTAATACGGAAACGTAAACCGAGTCGGTATCGACAAGTCTTGAGTCGCGGTTTGGTTTAAGGGAAGCAGTGGTGTGTATTGAGCAAGGTTTGCTGACATGAAGATCAAACTCTATGGCTATTCAGTTAGAGTTCGGTATTGTTGTCGAAATGAAGACAAATGAGAAGCCAAAGCGAAAGATAAATCGGCTTTGGCTTCATTTAGTTGCTCGTACTTATTCTAAGAACGCACGCGCTTGAGTGAAACTCGATCAGTTAGAGTGTTCTAGCTCTACTTGCTCTGCTTTTTGGTAAGCAGGGTGGTCAGTCAAAAGCTTACCGTATTTAGCAATGTTAGGGTAAAGCGCAGTTGCACCAAAGTTACCAACGATTTCTACGATGAACGACATCATAAAGTCGGCACCTGTTAGTGTGTCTGCAACTAAGTAGGTTTTACCTTCAAGTGCATTATTCACGTAAGTTAAGATCTTTTGGTTTTCATCGTCAGCGTAGCCGCCAAGGAAATTAGTCTCGCAACCGTCTTTCATCACAAAGATTTTAAGCAGCATCGGGAGAATACCTGAACTCTCAGCAAAATGTAGCCACTGTGAATATTCTACGTAGTCAGCTGTGCCGCGTGTTGGTGCGAACTTACCCTGACCGTATTTGTCGATTAGGTATTCCGTGATAGCGCCTGATTCAGTGATCACGATGCCATCGTCTTCAATGACAGGAGATTTACCCAATGGGTGAACGGACTTAAGCTCTGGTGGCGCAAGAAAAGTGACACTGTCTCGTTGGTATGGTTTGATCTGGTAATCTACCCCAAGCTCTTCCAACAGCCAGATGATGCGCTTTGAGCGTGATTTATTCAGGTGATGCAAAGTAATCATGATTCTACCTAGTTAACTAACGGGTTCAGTTTTGAATTTATTTAGCTTCGTTTGTTTTGATAACAAGCTTACCGAAGTTTTGGCCTTCTAATAGCCCCATGAATGCTTGTGGCGCCTCGTCTAGACCTTCAATTAGGTGCTCACGATAGTGCATCTTGCCTTGAGACAACCATTCGGTCATTTGAACAGCAAACTCGTTATAACGGTGCGCGTAGTCATCAAAGATAATGAAGCCTTGCATCTTAATACGCTTGACCAGCAGCGTACCCATAAGGCTAGACATGCGATCCGGGCCTTCAGGCAGTGATGTCGCATTGTATTGAGAGATAAGGCCACATACAGGAATACGAGCACCGGTGTTAAGCAATGGCATTACGGCATCGAAAACCTTGCCGCCAACGTTTTCAAAATAAACGTCGATGCCGTTGTCACATGCTTTAGCCAGTTGCTCCGCGAAGTCATCAGCTTTGTGGTCGATACATTCGTCAAAGCCAAGCACGTCTTTCGCGTACTGACACTTCTCTTGACCACCAGCAACGCCGATAACACGACAGCCTTTTAGTTTGCCGATTTGTCCAACGGTTGCGCCTACTGCACCTGTTGCCGCCGCAACGACTAGAGTGTCGCCTTGTTTAGGTTGGCCGATATCAAGCAAACCCATGTAAGCCGTAAAGCCAGGCATACCCATAATGCCAAGTGCATAAGAAGGGTGCGTTGGTTCTTTGCCTAGTTTGATGAGGCCTTCACCGTTAGACACACCAAGATCTTGCCAACCAGTGTAAGCCAGTACCCACTCGCCAATTTCGTAATCAGTGTGGTTTGACTCTTCAACCTGACATACAGTTGCACCAACCATCACTTCATCAATCGCAACTGGGTCTGCGTAAGATTTAGCATCGCTCATACGACCACGCATGTATGGGTCTAGAGAAAGATAAACTGAGCGAAGTAACATTTCACCATCTTGAATCGCTGGTGCGGCTACTGTCTCTAAACGGAAGTTGTCTTGAGTCGGTGCGCCAACTGGGCGAGAAGCCAATACGATGCGGCGATTGTCTTGTTGAGTCATTGGATATCCTTAATTTATATTATACATTTAGAATTAGACCAGTCGTCTAGTCTTGTTGTCTAAAAATCCCGCCGTCATCAAATTGATAAGAGGGCGGGTTATCTGTCGTTAATAAAGACTAAACACAGTACGTGGTTAGTTTTTACCTTTTAAAATCTGTTGGGTTAGGTTTAAAGCTGATTCTAAGCTGCTTGAGCTCTGGCTTAGTTTGCTCAACAAACTTGCGCCCAACCACATAGAATATAGATTTTGAGCGGTTTCTTGGCTGTCTTCAACTTTAATGGAGCCATCTTCAATACCACCAGCAACACAGTGTTGTATCGTAGAGGTCACTTTTTCAGCCCCTTTTAGTAAGGCTTGACGCATAGGATCAGAAAGATCAGAAACTTCAGCGCTGAGCTTAACGACTAAGCATTTATGAGCGTTACAGGTACCGTTTTCAATCTGTGACCATCGAGTGAAATAACTGATGATTCTCTGGTAATGGTTTCCTTCGCCATGAACCAAAATAGTTTCAACTCTGCTGATGTAGGTCTCAAAATAGTGTTGGATCAGAGCCTCGCCAAATTGCTCTTTCGATTTAAAGTAGTGGTAAAACGACCCTTTCGGCACGTCCGCTTCTTTAAGCAATTGCGATAAGCCAACGCCGTTAAAGCCGTTGTTCACTATTAATTGGTAGCCAACATCTAAAACATGCAGGCGTGTGTCATTCGTTTTTTCGTTCATGGGCAGTACTATAATTCAAATTAGACCAGTCGTCTAGTGGTCGATTTTTGAGGGTATATTTGGTCGTTGTTAAAGTAGCTAAATAGCCAAAGTGCCAAAGTGCTTTCAAATGTTCACATATAAAAAAGCCCCAACATAGCTTGTATGTTGGGGCTTATATCAGTCACTTCGGTTATTTGATAGAGATTAACTCAACATCAAAAATCAGAGTTGATGACGGTGGGATAGGGCCTGAACCGCCCTTACCGTAAGCCAATTGGCTCGGAATAAACAGGCGAACTTTTTGGCCTTCAACCATGTAAGTCAAACCTTCTTGCCAGCCTTTGATTACTTGCTTAAGAGCAAATGAGATTGGCTCGCCGCGCTCAACAGAGCTGTCGAAAACAGTGCCGTCGATAAGTGTACCGTGGTAGTGAACCGTTACTTTACTGTTCTTAGTTGGGTGCTCTGTGCCTGTACCTTCTTCAAGTACAAGGTATTGAAGACCGCTTTCAGTCGTAACAACCCCTTCTTTAGCACCGTTTTCGACAAGAAACTGTTGGCCTTGCTCGATATTTTCTTCGCCAGATTTATGATTCATCCAAGTGCGGTAGATCATGAAGCCAGCCAAAATAAAGACAATGACCGGGATGATAAATTTAGACATAGTAAAACCTATTTATAGTTAATGCTGTATTTCATAGTTAATGCATAATTTGACAGTTAATGCAGAATTTCGCAGTTAATACAGAGTGTGTTAATCAATGGGCTAAAGCCGTGATTAGGGTTGAGTCAAAAGGTAGTTGATCGTTTTTGCGATGCCAGCAACATCTTGGTGACCTGCAGTGAGTACTTGGTATTTACCGTTGATGATAAATGTTGGTACTGAGTTGATTTGACCTTTTACTGAGATCTCTTCTGCTTTCTTAACGTAGTCAAATAGAGCAACTTGCTGTTCTTTATTCAGTTGGTATGGGCTAACCAAACCACGAGAAGTGAACGCTGTCTCTAGTGCTTGTTGACGCTGTTCTGGCGTTGCATCTGCACCCATTTGAACGGCACCAAATAGGTCGTCCATGAACGCGTGGTCAGGTGTCGCGTCAAGTTGCATCACTGCTGTGTAGTAGATCATTGCGCTGATTTGAGCACTTTCATTGAACGTTACGTGCATCTTGCCAATAGTTTGGTCTGTTAGCGACTCAATCTCTGGAATTGCACTTTCCATTTGACGACAGTGACCACAGTTTAAAGAGAAGATTTCAGTGATCGGAGACAGGTTAAATTCAGTTAGAGCAGTAGGAAGTGCTTCGTATTGAACGCCTTTCTGTGGCTCGTCTGTTTCACTACAACCCGCAATAATAAGTACGGCAGCGAGTGCTGTGATGAATTTAGTAAATGGTTTAAACATAATGTTTGCTCTAGCGTTGAGAAGTCGTGAGATTCTAACTATTTAGTACGAATTGGAAAACAATTATAAGGTAAATAAATGCAAACAGTTGGAACTAGCGGGTGATGACAGGCTAGTTGACGGTTAACTGTGATCAAAAGCACTTTTTTGGGATGTGCTTTCTTTTCGTATAAAGTTTTTGTCTAAAGTTTTTCCCTCGGTGCCGATATAGACATTAGTGAATGGTTTATCTGCATGAGTGGTTGGTGAAGTAATGAGATATTTAGCGATAATGTTAAGCATAGCTTTGGCAGGGTGTGAAACGACGTTACCAACGGGTATGTTAGGTGACGATCTGCTAGAAACTGCTCCGCAAACCGATTACGACCTTATGCATCCTGAATGGGGTGTGGTTCAAACGACATCTGTAGCGAGCAATCGCAGTTACTCAGTCCAGAACAGCACTCATCAACAAAAAACCATCACAACCAACTATGGACGTGGTGTCTCGACTAATGACCCACTGGAAGTTTTTTTAAGACAAAACCGTATCGACTTTGAAGTACTGCCGGGCAACCATGTGATGGTAAAGCTGGAACAGCACGTGAACTTTAAAACGGGTTCGGCATTCCCTGAGCCAGCCTACAATCAATGGCTGGATACTTTAGGCAGTTACCTTTCTCAACGCCGAGACATTGATGTGGTGATTGAGGGCCATACTGATAACACGGGCAGTGATCGTGTTAATGATCCGCTTTCTGAGCTACGTGCAAAAGAAGTGAAAGCGCGCTTGGAAAGTAACTATGTTTCGAGTCGTGCTATTTACACTCGCGGCTTTGGCGAATACGTACCTGCTTGTACTAACGCTTCTCCGCAAGGCAAGGCGTGTAATCGCCGTGTAGAATTGATGCTGATTGTGTCGAAGTAGTCATTTGAGCTTTCTTCCTTAAATTGAAAGCGACGAGTTCCAAATAATAGACATAAAAAATCCCTCATATTTGAGGGATTTTTTGTATCTGACTTTCGTTACGCAGGTTAGCTTATGCGAACTGCTTTTCTAAGTAAGTAACGATATCCGAAGATTCATACATCCACTCAGTTTTGCCGTCTTTTTCGATACGTAGGCAAGGCACTTTAACGCGACCGCCACCAGCTTCAAGCTCTGCACGGTGTTGATCGTTGTTCTTTGCATCACGAAGTTCAAATTGAACCGATTGACGTTTCATCGCGCGGCGCACTTTTACACAAAATGGGCACGCTTCGAATTGGTATAACGTGTGCGTCTTTGCTTGCTCATTCACTTTGCTTTGCTCTTCTTGAGAGCGCTTCACACCACGTGGGCTGAATACAAAATTCAATAACAAGATGACACGACCTAAGAACCAACGGATAAACTTCATAACTCTCTCTACATATTTAAAATTAGCGTTACAATTTGCAGCATTATATACACAAGTTTTGCTAGATGCTCGCAACAAACCGCTAATATCTATTTTGTCCGTTCGATCGTGTGAGACTTAGCCACATTTAGTCCTAAACGCTTAGACAGTCGAGTCAGATTTGCTCGGTCTGTTTTCAGAACTCGTCCTGCTTGCGCCCAGTTAAAGTTGGCATCTTCCAACACTTCAGTAATGATGCTGCGTTGAAAATCGTCCGTCGCGCCACGTAAACCAGCGGATAGGTCGATCGTTGGTGTCGATAATGGTGTGTTTTTTACCTGTGTCGTCGCAATCGGTTGATCTTGGTCGAGTGGACCACAATCTTCTTTAGTGATTGTCACGAGGTTTTTGTTAGTGCTGCGAGCCAATGCTTTCAGTGCTGAACGGCTGATAACGTGTTCAAGCTCACGAACGTTACCTGGCCAACCGTAACGGTTTAGGAATACCAGAACATCAGAACGGAACTTAACTTGGTTGATGCCAAGCTTACGGCGCGCTTGTTCTAGGAAGAAGCCAGCTAATAAGCTGATGTCGTCACCACGCTCTTTCAATGCAGGTACCGCGATAGGGTATACACTAAGTCGGTGATACAAGTCGGCTCTGAATCGACCGTCTTCAACTTCTTGCTTTAAGTCTCGGTTGGTTGCAGCCAGAACACGAACATCAATGGTTTGGATGTTGTCTTGGCCTACCGGTTGGATTTCGTTGTTTTGCAGCGCACGCAGTAACTTACTTTGTGCTGCCAAAGGCAATTCACCAATTTCATCTAAGAACAGCGTGCCGCCATCGGCTAGAGCAAACTTACCTAAGCGGTTTTTGTCTGCGCCAGTAAATGCGCCACGAACGTGACCAAATAGTTCACTCTCTACCAAGTTCTCAGGAATAGCAGCACAGTTCACGTAGACCAGCGGATTACGCTTACGTTGCGATTGGTGGTGCAGGGTACGAGCAACGAGCTCTTTACCAACACCAGTATCACCATGAATCAGAATATTAAACTCAGACGGTGCTACAACCGCGATGTCGTTCTTAAGCGCGACCATGGTGTCACTGTTACCAATCAACTCGCCGCCGTCACGTTCCCACGCTTCTACGTTCAACTCTTCCAGTAATTGCTTTGACTGTTTTGCTTGATGCTCAAGTTGCGAGAAAGTCATCGCCATCTGCATGGTTGAAGCCGCAATAGCAGCGAGAACTTCTAGGTTACGAGCAGGAATATTCGCAAAGACATCAGGTTTTAGGCTGTCTAGGGTTAGCACTCCTAACAATTTGTCACCAAACAGCAGAGGTAAACCCATGCAGGCATGCATTGGTAAATCGCCGTCGTGGTCGATTAGTAAGCCGTCGAAAGGATCAGGCAATGAGCTATCAGCATCAAAACGAACAGGAGAACGTGATGCGCAAATCTCATCAAAGCGTGGGTGTTCCGAAATGATAAAGCGGCGACCGAATGTATCTCGACTGAGCCCTTGCATTGCGATGGGTACTAGCGTGTCGCCTTGAAGGCTTAAAAGCGCGACGCAATCACACGTTATGGTTTTACGAATGGCATCGATTAGGCGATTAAAACGGTCTTGATCATTCACACCGCTGGCTAAACCAATGGTCATTTCCATAAGAGTGGATGCTGAGATGTCTTGCATAAAGGGCTCATACTGTTTGTATTTTTATACATGGTAGAGTCTTTATGACACAAAAAAAAGGTCTTTTTGACTAAAGTTTGAAGTGAATTTTTGAAAGGATGCCAGACACAGCAAGCTTTCGCATGTTGGCACCGTTTGTGCAATGTGTCCATTACGTGTTGTCTATATGACTGAATAACTGACCTATAGTTGATTTGAATCAATTAATGCCCATTTATCAGTCCACGTGATTCTCATAAAAAATGCAGCCAGAGAGCTCATTGAGAATGAATTGGTATAAAGTCATCTTTAAATAAAACTAGTCAATTTGACTCAAGTGGTCAAAAGACTAAGTGTTCGGAGTAAATCAATGCTAAACAATCTACATATCAACATCATCAAATCGACGATTCCTCTTTTAGAAAGCGCAGGCCCTGCTTTAACTCAACACTTCTATCAACGTATGTTCACGCATAACCCTGAATTGAAAGATATCTTCAATATGACTCACCAAAGAACAGGTCGCCAAGGTGTGGCACTGTTTGAAGCTATCGCGGCTTATGCTAAAAATATTGAAAACCTAGCGGCGCTAACCACCGCGGTTGAACGTATTGCACAGAAACACACAAGCTTTAACATTCAACCAGAGCACTACCAAATTGTTGGTTTGCACCTGATTGAAACATTGCGTGAATTAGCTACTGAGGCATTTACTCCAGAAGTAGAAGAAGCATGGACTGCCGCTTACCTATTCTTAGCGCAAGTATTCATCGACCGTGAAGCTGAACTTTATCTACAGCGCAAGCAGGCTGTTGGCGGTTGGGAAGCAGCACGTGCGTTTGTAATCGCAGACAAGATCGAAGAGTCAGCACTCGTAACAAGCTTCATCTTACAGCCAAAAGACGGTGGCGAAGTTCTTGATTACACACCAGGACAATACATCGGTATTGAAGTGAAACCTGAAGGCGCACAATACAGCGAAATTCGTCAGTATTCACTGTCAGACAAGCCGAACGGAAAATACTACCGTATCTCAGTGAAGCGTGAAGGCCAAGGTCAAGAAACGCAAGGTGTTGTTTCTAACCACATGCACGATACCGTTGCTATCGGCGATGAAGTTAGCCTATACGCACCAGCAGGTGACTTTATGTATCAAGAGCGCAGCAAGCCAGTAACGCTCATCTCTGCAGGTGTTGGTGTAACGCCAATGCAGTCTATGCTTGAGTTCCTAAACACGGAAGATAAAAACGAGCCAGTACTTTACCTTCACGCTTGTGAGAACGTAGGCCAACACTCTTTCACGACTCGTGTTAAAGATATTGTTGCTGACAAAGGTTGGGAAGCGAAAACGTGGTACATGAACAAAGACGAGTCTGCTTGTGAGAACACACATCAAGGTCAAATGGATCTAGCGTCTATCTCTGATACTCAAGGCTTTGAAGAGAGTGATTTCTATATCTGTGGCCCTGTTGGTTTCATGAAGAACATCGTAGAGCAGTTAGACGCACTTAAAGTAGATCGCTCACGCGTACACTACGAAGTATTTGGCCCTCACGCTAACTTCTAATAGCTCTCGCCAGTTCTATTAACACTCGCCTGAACTATTAACACCTTGCCTATTCAAAGGTCTCACATTGTGAGGCCTTTTTTTGTTTGGTTCTCGTGTCTGACATATCGAATATTGGAGAATTCGGTCGAGCAAACTAAGCTCTTCTAGCTTCGGTTTAAGAACGTTTGACCTTTTTAGACATGTAGTCAGTATCAAAAAACTCAGGCCAGTACATCTTCACGTAACCACCTGCAACCCAAATCACTAGGATAGTCGCGATGGTTAGCTCGAAGAAACCAAACTTGTGCAGCCAATACCATTGTGGGTATTCCTCGCCGAAAAACGTAGTTAGACGATGCATGGCAATAGCGCTGATCACGGAAGGGAAAGTGACGGCAGCAATCGAAGGTTGGAATTTCAGACGCATCAATCGTATGTAACACAAGTAGATCAGTAGCGTCATGGTGATAGCAATGCCAGCCAACGCACCTGTTAGAATCGGGTCTGGGTTGTCGAAGTTAACCAAGTAAGCCGCTAAAGACAGGTTCACAGGTGCTGCCATGATGGCTAAGGTTGGTCTTGCTCGGCGTGGCAGGTTTCCTTCGAATACCAAGCGGTACAACACCACTGGCAGCATTAGGAAATAGATACCGATACAAGTGGCCGCAAGTGTTTCTGAAAAAACGGTGTGCCCAAATTGTGAACCTGCTAAGGAACTGCTGATTAACCCCACCGGATACAGAAACCAACTCGGTACAATGTTCGACATTTTGAAGTTGATGATCTGGAAACTAAAGAACAACACCATCATGGTAAAATGCAATAACAACGCGCAGAACCAGACTGGGTAAGCAATGACTGGAGAGATTTCGGCTAAATAGTCGCATAGAATCAATAACGCCATGCTCATTGGTGCCATCAAGCTTCCACTAAGCGGATGACGAATGTCATTGATGAAAGTATTAAAGCTGGTGAGATAACGAAGTAAAACGGGTAGCAATAACAGTGCGCCAAATGCAGCAAGGTAAGGGCGAATGATCTCACCAACCCCAGGCAGATATAATGCCCAAGCTTGTCCTAGTCCAATAACGCCAAGTGCCAAAGACGCCTGAGATGGCGGCACATTTTTTACTTGGGTTAACCTTCTCCAGTTCAACGCCTTTCTCCAACTAGTTATTTATAGAATATGAGTTATATAGAATGTGAGCTGTTTATATAATATGAGTCAATTCTAGAACTTTTGCTCTAGAGTGAGCGCTCAGCTGTGTCCTCAATAGATGTTAAGGACACTCAAATAATTTTGAGTGGATGATAGCAAGTTTAACGTTTGCTTTTTTGATTTTGATACGAAATCGGGACATTAAGCACGAGGAAAGTGTGCTTTATTTTTTTGAGTGATTTATAAATACCGAGCTTGGTTTGCTCATGTATCAGTGGAACTTGACTGTATTAGTGGGACTTAACGAGTTACGTTTAAGTCCCACATTTGAACTACCGTTCTCAATGTCGTTAACGTACTTCCTCTTGCTGAGGGAGGTCTTGCTGTCTTAGTTTCTCGTTTTTGAGCGTACGGTTGAGTAATTGGCTATAAATTGGCTGACCTCCTAACATCTGAGCAATGATTACTGCGCCCAAGCAGGTGATGATCAACGGTAGGATGAGATAGTAGTTATTGGTCATCTCAATAACCAACAGTATGCCAGTGATAGGCGCTCGCACGGTGGCGGCAAATAAGGCGCCCATGCCGGCAATCGCAAACATACCCGGCTCTATATTCAGTTCAGGAAAGAATGCCGCCGCGATAAGCCCAAACGCGTAACCAAAGAGCGTTCCTAGAGCAAGCATTGGTGCAAAGATACCACCCGGTGCACCAGAGCCGAAACAAAGTAGCGTGGTGAGCACGCGCCCTAAGAAGATTAACAGCAGCACGTTTGCGCTGTAGTTGCCATTAGTGATGTTCGGGATGATACCAATACCACCGCCAGTCAACTCAGGTATATAGAGCAGCAATAAGCCAAAGCAACCGCCCAGCAGGGAACCTGTCATTAAGTAGCGTTTACGGTCATTCTTGTGTATTGCCACAAACAGGTCTTGCGAGAGTGTAATCAGCTTATTGAAAATCACACCAAACAGGCCGAACAACACGCCTAACAACAAGAATAACCACAGAGCATCCAGTTCAGGCGGTTGGTATTGAGGCATTGTGATGACGGCAGACTGTCCGTTGATTGATCGAAAAACGATGTTGGCTGAAACCGCGGAGATGATGACGGCTTTAATTGATATGAGTGAGTAGCGAAACTGTGGTCTCATCTCCTCGACCACAAACATGATCCCAGCCAGAGGTGCGTTGAATGCGGCGGCTAAACCACCTGCGGCACCCGAAGCCAACAGTGAGTGGCGAGTGTCGTCATCTTTGACCCGAAAGATATCGGTGACCATGCGACCAATACTGCCGCCCATTTGAACGGTTGGTCCTTCTCGACCTAAAACCATACCAGAACCTAATGCGCCCATACCGCCAAAGAATTTTACTGGCAATACTCTCCACCATCGAACTGGGCGCATACCGTCCATCGCCCCTTCAATTTCAGGGATGCCTGAGCCTGCAGCCTCTGGAGCAAAGCGATGAACGAGGAAGTAACCAATAAAGGCAAATGCAGCACTAATAAGGAAAGCGGCAAGCCAAAGGGGTAAATAGCTACCGATTTCATCTTTAAGCCAGTCGGTACGAGTTTCTGTGATGAAATGAACCGCGACTTCGAAATAGGTACCAACAACACCAGCAAGTACACCTACAATACAAGAAAGAAAGAGAACGGAAGCGGGTGTCTTATCTCTTGAGAGAAATTGATTAATAGCATCCCTTGGCATTTTGGCTAATAAGGATTGCTTAATTTTCTCTCTTCTGGTCATTGAGATAAGGCTCCTGAATGGGTTAAGGCGGGTTTGTCGTAAATTATACGCGTCCTCTGCATATCCTATAGCAGCAAAGATGAAAAGTTGAATTTCATTTATGGAATGTGCGTGTTATATAAATGGAATCTATGGGAAATTGTGGAATCGCCGTCACAATTTTGATCGATTCTCTGGTGGTGGCTTGAATATCCCCAAAAATGAACCATAGTTAAATCGTAAAGCAACATAACGAACCGCAAGGAGAAGTGAGGTTTTACACACAATTTGGATGGATTCAGAAACAAAGTTTTAGTTCCTCGTTAATTGTTCAGGTCGATATTTAAGGCTTCCTGATTCGCGAACTCACGATTGAGTAACGAGGGTGAGGCGTACTGATAAAGTACGCCTTTAGTTCGTTTGGAGCATCCAACTTTCGCATCTACTTATCTATTTATTTCTACTCTTATCTATTCTGATTATATTTTCGCCATATCTCTATTAATGAATCTCAGTATAAACAATCGATTGGGGTCAACTTTTCGGTGATTGAGTATATACTCCTTGAAAAAGGAGAACTGATATGACCAAAAAAGTTCCTACAAACATAATTACGGGTTTTCTGGGTGTCGGTAAGACGACCGCTATTTTGAACCTACTAAAAAACAAACCTGAGAATGAAAACTGGGCTGTTCTGGTTAATGAATTCGGGGAAATCGGCATTGATGGCGCATTGATGACAGATCAAGGCGCTTTGATTAAAGAAGTGCCGGGTGGTTGCATGTGTTGTACTGCAGGCGTTCCAATGTCGGTGGGCATCAATGCTTTGCTGCGCCAAAAGCCAGATCGTTTATTGATTGAGCCGACAGGACTTGGCCACCCTAAACAGGTTATTGCTACGCTGACTTCAGAACAGTACACACCGTATGTTGATTTAAAAGCGACGCTAGGCTTGGTTGACCCAAGAAACCTATCTAACGAAAAGTACATGTCTAATCAGAACTTTAATGATCAGCTAGGCAGTGCCGATGTGATTTTAGGAACCAAGGTCGATTTAGTGCATTCTGAAGATATCGATGTATTCAATGACTGGGTAACTAACCAATCACCATCAAAGGTATTTCATAAGTTAATCCATGACGGTGAAGTACCCTTAGAAGTCTTAGATATTGAAAGGGTACATGGCAGTGCTTCATCTCACATTGAGTCGCACCATCATGATCACGCTGAGCAAGAGCCTCAATTCCAACTTCCTCCCGGTGAAGCTTTCATCCGAAAAGAGAACAAAGGACAAGGCTACTTTAGTTGTGGTTGGCTATTTGGCGCAGAGCATAAATTTGATTTTGATGAGCTATTCTCTATGTTGTCGGATCTAACGGCTGAGCGTGTAAAAGCGGTGGTGAATACTGACCAAGGTTGTTACGCGTTTAACGTGGCGAATCAAGTCGTATCAGTGAATGAAATAACACTTGATGGCTTCGAATCTCGACTTGAAGTGATTGACTCACAACAGATGCCTTGGGCTGAGCTCGAACAGATTTTGCTCAAGCTGTGTGGTATCAAATAGCCCAATTATCCTGTTTGAAACGATGATTCTGGTGTTTGCTTCGCGGATGGTGAAGTAAACACCAGATTAAATGAGAAAGTTTGCGTTATATCACGATAAATGTGAGATAAATCACTCTAATTACTTTATAGTGCTCGGCTGAAATAAGAATGTAGGCTGTCTGCTTAAGGAACCCGTAACAATGTCATTTTCTTCTCAAGGTTTTGCTCCTGAATTAGTCAAAGCGTTGACTGAGTGTGGTTATGAAAAACTCACTCCAATTCAACAAAAAGCGATTCCAATGGCTCGTAAAGGCCATGATATTTTTGCTACTGCTCAAACCGGTACGGGTAAAACAGCGGCATTCTCATTGCCTGTTATTCAGAGTCTTTTGAATAGCGGTAAAAAAGCATCTCGTGGTACGGCTCGTGGCCTAATTCTTGCGCCAACTCGTGAGCTAGCTGCGCAGATCGCTCAAAACATTAAAGACTACGTTAAATACACTGAACTAAGCGTTTCTGCGGTTTACGGTGGTAACAAGATGTCTTCACAAGTTCGTCAATTAGAACTGGGTGTTGATATTTTGGTTGCAACACCAGGCCGTTTAGAAGAGCACTTAGAAGCGGGTAATGTGTCTATTGCTAACCTAGAATTCCTAGTATTCGATGAAGCTGACCGTATCCTTGATATGGGCTTCATCAATGCCGTTCGTAAGATCATGCTAGATGTAGAAACATCGCCGCAAATCATGATGTTCTCTGCAACGACTTCTACTCAGTTAAACCAATTGTCTGTTGATATTTTACGTAAACCAAAACGTATTAGTGTTGAGCGTGAAAACTCAACGGCTGCTACTGTCGGTCACGTGGTTTACCCAGTAGATCAAGAGCGTAAAACAGAACTGCTTTCTGAACTTATTGGCCGTAAAAACTGGCGCCAAGTTCTTGTATTCGTGAACTACAAAGAAACAGCGAATGATGTGGTAAAAGAGCTTAAGCTAGACGGCATCAAAGCAGTACTTTGTCACGGTGATAAAGCGCAAAGTGCTCGTCGTCGTGCTCTGGATGACTTTAAAGAAGGCAGAGCGCGCGTAATGGTAGCAACTGACGTTGCGGCTCGTGGTCTTGATATCGAAGACTTACCACACGTAATTAACTACGATATGCCTTTCCTAGCGGAAGATTACGTTCACCGTATTGGCCGTACAGGTCGTGCTGGTAAACAAGGTCACGCGATTTCTTTCGTTAACCGCGAAGAAGAGCTGACTGTTGTTCAAGTTGAAACACTGATTCAACAACGTATTCGCCGTGTCGAACAACCAGGTTATGAACCGAAGAAACGTGATGCTTACATTGAGAAGTTGAATACAAAATCGGCTTACAAAAACCGTCAGGGTCGCAAGAACAACGCGAGCGAAGAGCCTCAAGATCAAGCAAGCGCTGAACGTCGTTTGACTATGATGAAGCGAATTAAAAACCGTCGTAAGTAAAATTACGGTTGGTAATGAAAAAGAGCCACTGTATTGTGGCTCTTTTTCGTTGTGTCGCTAAATACAAGGTCACTCCTTACAAAGACAGCTCAACGAGCTAAACACTCAAATAAAAATAAGTCGATAAGGTAATAATATGGACAGCGCGCTACTTTGGGCTTTTATTCCCACTTTTTTCTTTGTGTCAATCACGCCCGGCATGTGTATGACTTTGGCGTTGACGCTAGGAATGAGTGTTGGATACAAGCGTACATTATGGATGATGATCGGTGAATTGGCCGGTGTCGCTGTAGTTTCTATTGCCGCGGTATTAGGTATTGCTTCTATTATGCTTAACTACCCGTGGCTATTTACGGTCTTTAAGTTTGTGGGTGCAAGCTACTTGTTCTATTTGGGTGTTCAGATGTGGCGTTCAAGAGGCAAGTTGGCGATCAGTACTGATAATCAAACAACCAAAGTCAGTAATGATTGGGATTTGGTGGTTCAAGGCTTCGTGACAGCGATTGCGAACCCGAAAGGTTGGGCGTTCATGATTTCATTACTGCCTCCTTTCATTAATAGCAATGTCGATTTAGCGCCTCAGTTGTTCATTCTAGTGTCTATTATTCTGGTTTCTGAATTTGTCTGCATGACCTTGTACGCGACAGGTGGTAAGAGCCTAAAACATATGCTGGGTAAAGCCGACAACGTCAAGTTGATGAACCGTATCGCAGGTACATTGATGATGGGTGTTGGTGTGTGGTTGTTCGTGAGTTAATTCTGGTTAGCCGACAACGAGCAAAGATCCCCGACTCAGTCGTTCCTCCTTCTAGAGGATGACGGTGAGTGCTTTGGGGTGAAGAGCCGTTTACGAAGCCGCAGGTTCTTTGTTGAATCAAAGAACGGATAGAATATAAAAAGAGCGATAGGGCATTTAGCCTTATCGCTCTTTTTGATTTTACTTAGCTAGATTAGCTTATTAAACCGCGATTTCACCGCCGTCTTCACGACGAATCACAACCGTAGATGCTCTTGGGCGAACTGAAATTCCTGACGGAGTCTCTTCCGCTGCGTCTGCGCTGTATGGCCAGTTACCTGGGTGCTGAATGTTTACAAACAATGACTTGTAGTCTGGGCTGATGGTAAAGCCTGTTACTTCACAACCGTTAGGACCAACAAAGAAGCGCTTGAGTTGTGCTTGGTTCTCGGCACTAATGACTTCTTGAGTGCCATTTTCATCCGTTAGCTTTGATGGGACTACTGCTAGCATTTGATCATTGGTGTAGCCGGTCACTTCATCTGCACCGTTATCGGTTTGAATCCACAAGATGCCACGAGCATCAAACGCCAAACCGTCTGGGCTCGCGAATTGGTTCATGTCTGTTAGGCCTGAGCGGTTAATAGACTTGTCTTCCACTGCTGGAGAGCCAAATACGAAGATATCCCAATCGAACTCGCCTGCTGTTTTGCCTTCATCCCAACGAATAACATGACCGAACTTGTTGTCTACGCGAGGGTTCGCAGAGTTCGCTTCTTTACGCTTGTTGTTATTAGTTAGCGTTAGGTAAGCCGTACCTGTCATCGGGTCAACAGAGCACCATTCAGGGCGATCCATTGGCGTTGCGCCTACAAGGTCGGCTGCGCCTGCGGTATTAATGATAAGTGCTGCTTGAGAATCAAATGAATCACCTAACTTACCGCCGTTTGTGGTCTTACTGCTCAGAGTCAGTGGTAGCCAAGTGCCTGAACCATCATCGTTGAACTTAGCCACATACAGTGTGCCTTTGTCCATGTACTTGTCACCCGCACTTAGGCGATTGCTCGGCTCTGCATCACGCGGGTCCCATTTCTCTTCAGAAACGAATTTGTACAGGTATTCAAAGCGCGAATCGTGACCAGAGTAGAATACGATCGGCTCGCCTTCAGTCAACTTACCAAACGTACAGCCTTCGTGACGGAAACAACCCAGTGCAGAACGTTTCTTAGCGCGAGAGTTTGCTGTGTATGGGTCGATTTCAACAATGTAGCCGTGACCGTGTGCTTCGTTACGGTAATCGTCCATTGCTGACTCACCTGTTGGTGTTACGTCAAAGCGTGCAAATTCGTCTAAGCGTTCTTGTTTGTTACCTGAAAGCGTATCCCAACCGTAACGTGTTTTGTCGGTTGCGATACCAATACGTTCTTGCGCTGGCGTTGTCTCGCCTTTGTTAACGAAATAACCCGGCCAGTTTTCTTCACACGTTAGGTAAGTGCCCCATGGCGTGTAGCCATTACCACAGTTGTTCAGCGTGCCGCGAGCCTGGCTGCCGTCTTGTGAGAACTTGGTTTTGGTAAATTCACTGTGAGCAACAGGACCAGACAGATCCATTACTGTTGCGCCTGTGTAGCGGCGGTTCAGTGGATCGTTATCGACCATCACCCATTGGTTGCCTTCCAGTTTCACTCGAACAACACTCACGCCGTGCGCGTTGATCTCTTTACGTACTTCATCAAGGCTAGGGCGAGCGCCTTCGTTGTATGTTGGGCCGTTGGCGTGCAGCGCTTTTTGGTCGATGTATTCGTGGTTGATCACCAATAAGCCATCATTGCTGTTGCCATTAAGCGGGAAGAAGTGCATGCCATCGTGATGCATGCCTAATGCGTTGGCTTGATCTTGTGCGTTGTTGGTGCCGTCTTTTAACCAAGCCTTGCCTTGCTTGTTAAGTGGAGTACCCCAAGGAACTAATACCTGTGCTGTATAGCCTTTTGGTACAACGACACTGTCTGTCAATGATCCTTTAACCGATTCGAATGCAAGTGTTGCAGTGCTTTTTTGGGCGCCCGTTGCTTGCATTGTCGTAGCGTTAGCCGTGCTGTGGCCTGCTAAACCAAACGCGCCAAAGGCGGTCATTGCACTGATGCCTAAACCGCCTTTCAGAACGTTTCTTCTTGAAAGGTTCGCATCTAGAACTTCTTCGAAAGGCTTGTTGTTACTCTTGTTAAAACGAGTGCTATCAAATGTTTCCTTGCTCATCGGGACTGCTTCCTGTTGGCTGACTTTATTATTCGTTATTTATGACTTACCCACTTACTAATGAATTGGTTAATAACTTGGGCTGATGTGTGAGCAATCGTGAAGCAGTTAAGTGACAGATTTTTATAGTTTTGATTAAGGTTTTGTTTCTGTAGCACGATTTTTGCTGCTAACCCTCTCGTGCAATACAAAACTCTTGGGAATTAACGGAGAACTGTGTATAAATGCTTTATCAAACGAAAAGAGAGACAGTTATGAAATTAGATAAAATCGAAAACAAAAATCGCCGCCTACGCAAGAAGTTATACCTAGGTGAATTCGCTATTCTAGGTTTTGAGGTAAGCTGCACGACTTCGATTGCTGATTTTGACCAATACGATGTGTTCATCGATGAATTTATCGATTTTATAGACAGCATCGGCCTGTGCTTTGGTGGCGGTGGTTTAGAGCTCTTCGAAGGTTTCTTATGTTCTATTGAGCGCTACCGTTCAGTGACAGAAGCTGAGCAACTGCAAGTTGCACAATGGCTTGAAGCTCGCGCAGAAGTAAGCAAAGTTGAAGTAAGCGAACTTGTTGACGCAAACTACGCATTCTAAATAGGTGGTGCTAGCTCAGTTGAAGGCGAATAGAGCTTTCCTGAGATAACTTTGCCCATCAGATGAAAGGCCCAGTCGATATATCGATTGGGCCTTTTTACGTTTGGTTAGCGCTGTTATTCATCCATGTATTCTTCTATATATCTCTCTTCTAGAACGAGAGTTCTATTTAAATATCAGCTTCTTATGCCTAATTCTCTGGATAATAATAAATTTGTGAGACTTTTATGATAATTCAAGGAAGTTGCTGATAGATTTGATCGCCATTCTTAGAGTCAACAACACCACAGTTCGTTCTGGCAAATGTAACGGTATATTGCTGTTATTAGTTTTGTTGGCAACGATAGGACTCGATAAAGGATGGAATCAAAATGAACAAACGTACTCAAATCAGCTTAGTGATTAGCTCGGCTATGTTGGCCTTCGGAGCGGCTCAGGTTCAGGCTGCAGAGCTTGAGGTGACCGTTACCAACGCAACGAAAGGGATCTACTTTACGCCTATCTTGGCAGCCGCTCATGACTCCAGCTTGTTCATGTTTAGAACGGGTGAGAGTGCTTCTGCGGAATTAGAATCGATGGCCGAAGGTGGTGATATTTCAGGTCTATCGAGTTTGATTGCTAACGCGGGTGGTGTGGTGGTAGAAAACCCAGCTAGCGGAATTCTTAACCCGGGCGTCGCAACTACGTTTGATATCGACACTGGTGATTTAGCTTACTTGTCATTGGGTGCAATGTTGCTGCCAACCAACGATGGTTTTGTTGGCTTAGACAGTTGGAAAATCCCAACTCAAGCGGGCACCTACAAAGCGACCCTCAATGGCTATGACGCAGGCACAGAAGCCAATGATGAGCTAGCGGGCAGCATGCCAAACCCGCCATTTATTACCTTTGGCGCTGGTGGTACCGGAGTTGAAACTGCAGTGTCAAACGCTAAGGTTCATATTCATCCGGGTAACATTGGTGATAGTGATGCGGCGGGCGGCATCAGTGACCTCGATAGCAGCAGCCATCGTTGGTTAAACCCTGTTGCAACTATCACCATTGTTGTGAAGTAAGGGGGATGTATGAAAGCTAGAATTCTATTTATTGCTGCATCAGTAGCTGTGTTAGCAGGTTGTCCGGACGATGACGACGATTACTATCGCTATGATGTGAGTGTGACTAACCTCACTCCAAACCAGCCGATGTCGCCACTCGCGGTATTGACTCACAATAATAGCTTCAATCTGTTTGAAATCGGGCAAAGTGCCTCGGTCGATCTTGAATACTTAGCGGAAGGTGGCAGCAATGCTCAATTGCTGGCACTAAGCGACAGTGATGCCAATGTTTATCAAGGCATCTCTGGCAATGGTTTGATTCTTTCAGGTGAAAGGGACACTGTTTCAATCCGTGTCGATCCTAACCAAGAAGGCTACCTCTCCGTCGCTTCAATGCTGGTAAACACTAATGATGCGTTTGTTGGTGAATCCGGTTTGTCGCTCAAGTCATTAGCCGTGGGTGATACCTTCGTCATGAACATGAATGTTTGGGATTCGGGGACTGAGCTGAATGACGAGCTTGCTGCGACTATTCCGGGGCCTGCCGGCGGTGGTGAAGGCTTTAACACGACAAGAAATGACACGGATGTAGTGAGCTTCCATGCAGGTGTAATAAGCCAAGATGATGGCCTGACGACGTCGGCATTAAGTGGCAACCATCGCTTCCTTAACCCAGGCGCAAGAATCACTATTACTCGAACTGAGTAGCCGATTAACTGAGTTAAAGGTGTAATGAAAGAATTCCTGCTCTGTTCCGGTCAATCTTAGGTGGGCAGACTCCGAATAGAGCAGGGATCATGAATAGTGCTGCGGTAAATTTGATGGCAAACATATTGTTGGTCGAAGACGATGATGACTTGGCAGAACTGGTGCAAATGCATCTCAAGTTCCAAGGTCATGACGTAACAAGAACCAACTCAATTGTTAAAGCTAACGCGTTATACAATAATGATCAGTTTGATTTGGTTGTACTTGACCGAGGCTTGCCTGATGGAGATGGGCTCGATTTTTGTCGAATGTTACGTCAGCAAGAGGACTGGACACCTGTATTAATGCTAACGGCAAGAGATGCGGAGCTAGACAAGGTGTCGGGTTTAGAAGCTGGCGTCGATGATTACATCACTAAACCATTTAGCGTGCTGGAGTTTCAAGCTCGCGTGAGGAACGTACTACGTCGTCTAAACCATGTTGAATCAACCGGCCAGTCTACCTCAACAATAGAATCGATTATGAGTTTTGGTGGGCTCACCATCCAACCTGAGCGCCATCAGGTTTCACTTAACAACCAAGATGTCCCGTTGACTGCAACAGAATTTACCTTACTTCACTTTTTAGCCACCCGACCGGGACGCGTATACAGCAAAGACGAGTTGCTCGATCATGTTTGGAACACTCATCACTCTGGCTACCACCACACTGTGTGTAGCACGGTCAACCGTCTAAGAACCAAGCTTGCCATGCCCAATAACGATGATGATTTCATTAAAACCGTTTGGGGTGTCGGATACAAGTTTGAATCGAAAGTATAGGTTTATGTATCGCTTTCTAAGCTTATTAAAAAGTCAGTAAGATCTACGAGCCATAGAGGAGAGAACATGAGTTTTAAATCGCGTTTAGTATTGTTCACAAGTTTGTGGTTTCTGTTGGTGAGTGTGGTCATCGCCTACACTTATCATTGGCAAAAAGAGACCATAGAACAAAGAACCAAGCAGAGCTTACATAAAGATCTGGCAGTTCATATGCGTGATGATAATCCTCTCATGATTGGTACCGACTACAACCCCAAAGCACTCAAATCTATATTCCATACATTGATGTTGATAGGACCTGATTTCGACATCTATTTTCTTGATAGTCAGGGCAATATCACTACACATGCGGCGCCTGAAGGTACCCAATTATCGAGCCAAATCGATTTAGCGCCTATCCAACAGTTTTTAAATGAAGGGGCTTATCCTATCTTGGGAGAGGACCCGATTAACCCCGAGTCACCTAAAGTCTTTTCTGTTGCGGCGATTGAAGAGCTTGGTTCTACTGTCGGCTATTTGTATGTGGTTATTGGAAGTAATCGCCATACTGTAATTACTAATTCCCAGGTTGATACGCCATATATCGCGCTAGCAGCGCTTGTGCTGGTTTCTATCTTGGGCTTTGCAATTGGTGCGTATCTGTTAGTGAAACGCAGCTTGTTGAACCCAATAGAGGCGGTAACCAATAAATTGCAGCAACAAGCTGAACAAGACTTTAGGTTAGAACCTAATTTCACACACCAAGTACCAGAATTAGTACCCATAGCACGTTCTTATCAATTGATGGCGAAACACATTCAACAACAATTCTTGCAACTTGAATACCAATCCTCGCATCGTAGACAAAGCTTATTACAGCTCAGTCACGATTTGAAAACGCCGCTTTCCAGTGTGCTTGGTTATTTAGAAACATGGAAGATTCAAAATCCGCAATCGGATCCGCTGATCGACGTTGCTTACCGTAATGGTAACAAGCTATCTCAACAGCTGCATTCTCTGTTAGACAATGCAAAACTTGATAACCCTGTGCCAACCTATCAGTATGCTTCGATTGATATCAATGTGTTGATGGGAGAGTGCTTAGAGACGATACAAAGCCAATACTTGCAGAAAAATGTTCAGATCAATATCGAAATACCAGATGGGATTAAGGCTGTAGGTGATAGTGATCTGCTTGAGAGATTGATCTTGAATCTGTTAGATAATGCATTGAGGCATAGTCCAAGTGGAACGGTGGTATCGATGAATGTTGGTCTAGAAGCTGATTCAAAACGGGTGAAAGTGGTTATACACAATGAGATCGAGTTGGAAGCACCCAATGGATCGCTGGGTATTGGGACTAAAATCGCTCAGTCGATACTGATGTTGCATCACAGCGTGTTAGAAACAACAAAGGCAGAGAACTCATTTCAGCAAAGTTTCTATTTGCCTTCGATTTAGTTCTATTTTCCTCCGATATCGTTCTACTTGCCGCCGTTCTAGGGGATAGGCGAGTTGTTCCTTGAGTAACGAACAACTCGTTGAGCAGCTTTTAAGTTGAGAAGTTGAAATGCTTTTAAGTTGAAGGGACTTTATGCGTCTTTTTTGTCTTCGTTGCCTTCATTTACTTCAGCATAGAAGTGAAGCAACTCTGTTAGCTCTTTTACCCAACCAAACGCTTCTGTCGGTGCTTTCAACAAAATCTTCTCGACTTTATCACAGTGAGTTTCAAGGCTGATCGCTTGCTCAAGGTTGAACGACATTGCATAGAAGTGCCAAAGCAATAGTCGAGTCATGCGCTCGATGTTTTGTTGCGAGTTATCCGACTCACTAAACGCAAGATTCACTTCACTCAGCGCGATTGCAGTCATTCTAAGCATCGCATCAAACTTCGCTGATTGCATACGCTCTTCATTGGTCACTTCTTCCTGTTCGAACGTAAACAGTTCCGTCATTGCATCTTCAGGGACAAGGCGATGAATCATTCTTAAACTAAATTCTTCTAGTTCTTCACGAGGCATGTTGTTTAAGCAAGTTAAAGTGTAATCGCGTTGCATGGTGTTCTCTTGGATCTGCAAAAAGGTCGGACAGTTTAATGGAGAAGCGAGCTCAGAAAAAGGAGATTTTAGATAAGCCTACGTTTGTAGGCTTATCTGTGTACTACAAGCCCTAAAATTGATGTTTAGGGGAACTGTATTTAGGTTGGAACGCAGTATCAGGCTTTACTATGGCTTGGCGGTTGATACTGCATAGACTGGTCGTTTCTCATGAAAATGTTGCTCGCGACCAAGCTGCCGATACAAATTGAACCAAGTGCTAACCAAGTCATCGTATCCGGAATCTCGTTGAACAGTGGGATCGCCAACAAAGTTGCTACGGCTGGAGTTGCACTTCCAAATGCTGCTGAACGCTCTGCCCCTAACGTGTTTACAGCATATAAATAAGTGAAAGCCGCGATTAAACCTGCACCAACGCCTTGTACTGCTGAATGCACGGCAAGCTCTGTGACTGGCCATTGAGCAATTGGTGTACTCATTAAATGGCTAGGAAGGGTTCCTGTAAGGATAAGGATCAGTAGTAGCAAAGTGGAACAGAATGAGATAAAACCTGCACTCACGAGCGCATTAAGGTTGGCAACACGTGCTGAGATGGTAAAAGTCGCCCACATCAAGCTGCCGCACAAAAACAACAAGTGACCTTTGGTGTATTCAAAGTTGAAGCTGCTTAAGCTATTTCCTAGAAACAACAATATCCCGAGTAAAACAAGACCTAAACCAACGACACGGTGCCGGCTAAGCGGTTGTTTAAAAAAGAGTACCGCGATTCCTGTTACGAACAGAGGAAGCGTTCCCGGAACCAAAGCACTGCCGTGTGATACCGGAACAAACTGCATGGCTGTTCCTGCAACGAGCAAATAAGGCAACCCGCACCCCACAAACATACCAGCCAAGTATCGATTCGGGACAGCAACTATCGTGCTGCGCGCTTTCCACATCAAAGGCAATAGCACCAATGCAGGAATGAGGAATCGAGTCAGTGCGATGTCTGCAGGTGTTAAGTCTGAATTTGCGCCGCCTTTAAGAGAAAGGAAAAAGCTCGCCCAGATGAGCAGAGTGACAATAATAGATAGGTAGCCAAGCTTCATAATAAACAAGGAAAGTGGATGATGACTCATTATGGGGTACTTGGTGTGCCACAGGTTGGCAAATTTTGTTCTAACTTGAGTCATGGTTGATGATTTCTGCTAATATTTTCCTAATTGTTAATGAATTTAACCAATGATCGGTATTTACTATGGATAGGATTGATAGACATCTTCTTGAGTTGCTTCAGAAAGACGGTAGGCTAACCACGGCTGAGCTAGCTGATGAGGTTGGCTTGTCGGCTTCACCGTGCGCAAGGCGCATCAAAAGACTGGAAGAGAAAGGAATCATTGACGGTTATCGCGTGAGCCTGTCGCGAGAACAGGTCGGCATCGCAATGAGTGTGTTTGTTGAGGTGAGCTTAAACAACCACCAAGAAGTGTCGATTGATAAATTTGAAAGTGCAATTGTCGAGATGGAAGAGGTCATCAGCTGCCACGTTGTATCCGGAGCTTATGACTACCTTTTAGAAGTTGTCAGCCCAAATCTTATGGCTTATGAAGCATTTACAAGAAAGCTACAGCGTCTCTCTAACGTAAAAGATATACATACTCACCTTGCGATTAGGCAGGTGAAAGGCAATGCGCCACTTCCGGTTTATACTGACTAAGCTTATAGGTAGGGGAGACGTCTTTGGGGGAAATGAGCTGAAAACGAAATGACTTTCGTTGTTAAACTAGGGTGCCGCTGCTCTTAAAGACTGTCGTCAAATACCAAATGCGCAGCAATAAAAAACGGAGCGCCTCGCGAAAGGCACTCCGTATATGATAGGTGCAAAACTTAGTGATACTTAAAGTTAGAGATTGAACAATCCCCAGTTTGAGCGTTAATTCTGAATGAGAAAGCATGTGAATGATAATCCACACCGTCATTCCAAATCGTCTCTCCAAATATCTTACATAGCTCTAGCTCACTTACTGAACCGAACTCTTCCATGTGTTTAGCTACAGATAAAAGTTTACCTCTTATCTCCGCAGTCCATTCCGTGTTACTCAAGCAGTTGAAAGCCATAGTTTTTTGCATATTACCTAGCCAAAATGTTTCTTGTTATTAAGTTATATGAATAATCATGATAACAATTTCTTGGCGTTTGTAAATCTATTTTGTGATGAATATCTCATATGCTCGCTTGCATTGGTCGGAAATTGAACTTTATTGTTGATAGTTCGCACATTAGTTTTACAACTTATTGATAAAGCTTTGATTAACGACTTATCTGACTATTTTGGCTTGAGGGAAGCATATTTATCGGAAAAATCCAGTCGAGAAAGCGATGAAACCTAGTAATGTTTTCAGTTTGGGCCATCGTTTGTCGGTTGATTTGTGTGGCGTGCTTCGTCAATCATCGTGGCTTCTTTGCGGTATTTTGAAGACAGCTGACGGAACTTTTCACTGAGTGTATGGAGATCTCGGGAGAGTGATTGCGAGCTTGTTACGTGCAACTGTGCGCTTTCAGTTTGGCGCGGTAGCTTTGCTTTAGCACAGTGTTGAGCCACGGCTTGCCATGAGTGGATGAGAGATTCCGTCCCATCTAGCTCGGTAGACACTACGTATGCCTGCTTTAACAAAACCTCAGAGACATCATAAGCGGTATTCATATGACTATTGAGCTGCACATTAAACCTTTCTTCATATTTTGCCCAAAGCTCAATGATCTGTGTTTCGTTGAAGTGTTTAGATAGCAGAGTTTGTGACTCATAGGTAGAGAGAACTTGGTTGAACTCTTTGGTGTATTGGTTGTAGCGAGCTTCATATACGAGTTGGCGATCCAATAATGTTTGCCAGTTTTCACGATCGCAATGGCTTGCGACCGCGGCATTGGCAATCAAAGGCACACTTACAATGATAACCTTCACCCAAAAACTCATGACTTTCCTCTACTTACTGCGTTCTCTATTGAGAGTATAGATGAGCAGCAGCATGAGTTGATGTACACTTAAAAGATACCTAAGACGGAAGAGCTGGTGGATTTGATGAAAAAAGCGCTGATCGCTTTACTTGTGTTGTTAATATTGGGCGGAGGAGGAGCAGCGTACTACTTCTTTGTTATGAAGAAAGACTCACCACCAGCAGACAAAGCCGAAGAGTCCGTTGAAGAAGTTGCTCAGCCTGAAGCTGATTTAAAACCGATCATGGAACTTAAACCTGAGCCAGAACAGACAGAGTTTTACGTTCTGGATAGAAAGCTTGAAGTGGTAGAACAACCAGAAGTTGATGGCTTGATAACAGATTACCTCTACAAAGGCGAAAAAGTCGAAGTACTCGAAAAACAGGGTGAATGGGTACGTATCTCAGACTATATCGTTCTAAAAGAAGGCGGACCACAGACAGCCGAATGGGTTTCAATGTCTGGCCTATCCAATAATGAAGTGATTATTTCCGAGAAAGAAAGCATAGAGATATTGGATTCATATTTGGTTAAATCCGATGATCTTAAGATCCATAAAGAGAAGTTCCGCAATACGGTGGCAGAATTGCTCTCTGATGGCGAATGTGACCCAAGTGACTTCGAGGAGTTAGGTGGTTGGGTGAAATCGGTGAAGTACAGTGACCGAGATGTCTATTTTATTTATTGCGGCGGACTATCGCTTGAAAATAAAATTTATTTAGATGTAAATACAAATGAAATATTTACGAAGTAGAATCCTACGCTCTATTTATTAATAACATTTACTTAAGCCCACTCATAGATTGAGTGGGCTTTTTTTGTCTATTCATAATGTTCAGATTTCCAATCCAGAACGTTAATTATATTGAGGTTTATATAGAATGATAAGGAACCATTTATTAATGGCTAATTAGAGTTTTGTTATTATTCTCATGAACAATCATTTCAAATTCCCACTTTGCATTCTTCTTGAAACAAGCTGAGAGATATAGGTTTGTCCCGTATTAACAAAGACTTATCTGCTTGGTGATAAAAGTAAAATTAAATAAACCTTATTAAAATCAAAGTATTGTGTGGTTTTACATCCATGTAACATTTCATTGATTTTGGGACGGAAGTCTAGTTTTTAATCATGATACGAAAATATTTTATATTTGTAATAATAATTTTTTACTTTGAGCTGTAGGGTTTAATTAAAGCAAAACGTAAAGTTTAATTATCGACTAAGACATTATCTTATTAACATCATTGTTATTTAATTGCTTGTAAGGGATGGAACCATTAATGAAAAAGCTTGCTTTAATTACAGGATCAAAAGGCGGTATCGGCTCAGCAATTTCTTCTAAATTAGTCGCGGATGGCTATCGTGTTATCGCGACCTATTTTACTGGGAATTATCAGTGTGCACTGGATTGGTTTAACGAAAAACAATTCACTGAAGATCAAGTGAGATTGTTTGAATTAGATGTCACCAATACCGCTGAATGTGCACAGAGCTTAAGCAAGTTGTTAGAAGAAGAAGGCACGGTGGATGTTTTGGTCAACAACGCAGGTATTACTCGTGACAGCGTCTTCAAAAAGATGGATGCCGAAGCTTGGAAAGATGTGATTGAGACTAACCTCAACAGCCTTTTCAATGTGACACAGCCTCTGTTTGCACCGATGTGCGAAAAGGGCAACTGCCGAGTCATCAACATTTCTTCAGTCAATGGTCTAAAAGGTCAGTTTGGACAAACTAACTACTCGGCGGCTAAAGCGGGAATGATTGGTTTTTCAAAAGCCTTGGCAGCAGAGGGGGCTAGAAGCGGCGTGACGGTAAACGTGGTTGCCCCTGGCTACACAGGCACACCTATGGTTGAGCAAATGAAGCCTGAAGTCCTTGATTCAATTAAAAACCAAATCCCAATGAAGCGTTTAGCGACACCTATAGAAATTGCAGACGCAGTGGGCTTTTTAGCAAGTGAATCTGGCGCGTACATTACAGGCGAAACACTGTCTGTGAATGGCGGCTTGTACATGCACTAATTGGCGAAACTGAAGGGAATGGAATAATGGAAAAAGTATTTGTTGTTGCGGCTAAACGTACTCCTATTGGTGCATTCACCGGGTCGCTAAAAAACGTATCTGCGGGCGAGTTAGCTGGCGTTGCGATCAAAGGAGCGTTGGAGTCCGTAGATCTTTCGTTGGATGCGATTGATGAAGTGATCGTTGGTAATGTAATTTCGGCAGGTCAAGGCATGGGGGTTGCTCGTCAAGCTTCCATCTATGCAGGGTTACCTGAGGAAACTCCTGCATACGGTGTGAACATGATCTGCGGCAGCGGCATGAAGTCGGTGATGGACGCAGCGGCGCACATCAAAGCACAAGATGCTGAGGTCGTTATTGCAGCGGGTGTTGAGGTGATGTCTCAGATTCCTTTTATTGTGCCACCGAGTATTCGAAATGGTCACAAGATGGGTGACATCTCGATGAAAGACTTGTTGGTGGGGGATGGGTTAACCGATGCGTTCAATCATTACCACATGGGCATGACGGCTGAAAACATCGCCAACGCTTTGAATATTTCGCGTCTCGCACAAGATAACTACGCGTTAGAAAGCCAACAGAAAGCAGTAGCTGCAATCGAAGCGGGTAAGTTCAACGAGCAAATCGTGCCTGTAGAAGTTAAGCAACGCAGACAAACCGTCACTTTTGATACCGATGAGTATCCGAAGTCAGACGCGACATTCGAAGCTCTACAGAAGCTTCGTCCAGCCTTTGACCGCGAAGGTACGGTTACGGCAGGTAACGCTTCGGGCATCAATGATGGCGCAAGTGCCATTATCTTAGCGTCTGAATCGGCGGTCGTGAAATACGGCCTGACACCACTCGTAGAGCTAAGCAGCTACGCGCAATCGGGTTTAGACCCAAAGATCATGGGATTGGGCCCAGTAGAAGCGGTATCTAAAGCGTTAGACAAAGCGGATTTAACTTTAGAAGAAGTTGAGCTATTTGAACTGAATGAAGCTTTCGCTGCACAGGCGTTAGGCGTGATGTACCAGTTGTCTGAACAACATGATCTGCCACTTGAAGCGTTCAAATCTAAAGTTAATGTCAACGGTGGCGCTATCGCACTTGGTCACCCTCTAGGGGCATCAGGTAACCGAATTATTGTTTCACTCATCCACGAAATGATCGAGCAACATACCAATTATGGTGTTGCTTCGCTTTGTGTGGGCGGGGGAATGGGAACCGCTGTTTTGCTGAAAGGTATCGAGGGTTAGAACTGACATGCCGTAGGCGAGCCAAATTATTTTATTAAGCTATTTCTTCACTAACTATGTATTCACCAGGAGTTACTTATGTACACGGATATCTTCAAAACAATCACAGACCAAACTGAAAAGCAGTTCGAACCGTACTTGAAATTCAATAAGTTGGTTGCAAAGAACGTTCAAACAATGACTGAACTTCAAATGAATGCGTTGCAGACTTATACCGATATGGGTCTTGCACAAATGAAAGCAGTCAGTGAAATCAAAGACGTAAATAGTCTTACAGCTTTTAACGGCCAGCAACTAACGGCACTCACTCAATTGTCTCAACAGATGATGACTGATAGCTCAAAAATGCAAGCTGCTGCAAAAGAGTTCAAAGAAGATGTTGAAACACTAACAACTGAAAACTTGAAAACAGTTACACCTGCATAAAATTAGTCGCCATCAAGTTGGTACAGGTTGGCTTGTGCCGCTTGGTGGCGATTTTCCGATTATTGGAGTCATGTTATGTTTCAACACTTCTTTTCGGACTACCTTGTTAAGTTTCAACAAACAAACCAGCAATGGTGGGAAAATTTTGAACAAAACAAGGAAGCCGCGCAATCTCCCCTAAATAAAGCGATGCAAGAATTGAATTTTAATGATGCATCGAAAATTTTTGAGCAAGCCGCAAACCAACCAGCCGTTCTACTTCAGCTGCAATCCCAATGGTGGGAACAGCAACTGCAAATCTGGCAAAACGCAGCACTGATGGGTAACACTGAAAGCGTTATCACTGAAGATCGTGGTGACAAGCGTTTTATCGATGATGCATGGAAGAACGACCCTTTCTATAGCTTCATCAAGCAATCTTACTTGCTGTTTAGTAAAAGCTATATCGATACCATCAATTCGATTGAAGGCATTGACGAGAAAACCAAAGAGCGTGTAGCGTTCTTTTCACGTCAGGCTATAAATGCCATGTCCCCAAGTAATTTTATCGCGACTAACCCGGAGCTGATGAAGCTGACTCTTGAGAGAAATGGCGAGAACCTTCTTGATGGGTTAGAGCAGTTGCAAGCGGACGTGGAAGCGAGTGCCGACATCCTTAAGATCCGTATGACCAACAATAATGCATTCCGATTGGGTGTGGATGTTGCGAATACAGAAGGTGATGTCGTCTTCCAAAATGATTTGTTTGAATTGATTCAGTATCACCCGAAGACCCCACAAGTCAATGCGACACCATTGTTGATCGTTCCGCCGTTTATCAATAAGTACTATATTCTCGACCTCCGCGAAAAGAATTCGATGGTGCGTTGGCTACTTGAACAAGGGCACAGCGTATTTATGATGTCTTGGCGCAATCCGGGCGAGGCGCAGAAAGACCAAGAGTTCGGAGACTACGTCACGGAAGGTGTCGTTAAGGCGGTCACCGCTATTGAAGACATCACCGGCAAAGAGCAAATCAATGCCGCAGGTTATTGTATTGGCGGTACGGTACTCGCATCTACAGTGGCTTACTATGCGGCTAAGCGTATGAAGAAGCGCATAAAAACGGCGACCTTCTTTACCACGTTATTAGATTTCTCGCAGCCAGGTGAGGTTGGGGCGTACATCAATGAGACGATAATCGACGCTATTGAGAAACAGAACGACGCTAAAGGTTATATGGATGGTCGCTCGTTGAGCGTGACGTTCAGTTTGCTTCGAGAGAACAGCTTATACTGGAACTATTACATCGATAACTACCTCAAAGGCAGTAGCCCGATGGAGTTTGATCTTCTGTACTGGAACAGTGATAGCACTAACGTGGCGGCTAAATGCCATAACTTCTTGCTGCGAGAGCTTTATCTTGAAAACAAACTGGTTCAAGACAAAGGCGTAAAAGTAGGCGGTGTTTGGATTGATTTGAATAAGATCAAAATTCCAAGCTACTTTATCTCAGCCAAAGAAGACCATATTGCTTTGTGGCAAGGGACTTACCGTGGTGCATTGAACACTGGTGGAAACAAAACGTTTGTTCTGGGTGAGTCGGGTCATATTGCCGGCATTGTTAACCATCCAGAGAAAAAGAAATACGGCTACTGGTTGAACGATAACCTAGACGATTCCGCTGACGAATGGCTAAATAACGCAAGTCACAACGAAGGCTCATGGTGGACACACTGGGATCAATGGTTACAAGGCTTTGAAGCTGACGAGAAAATCGAACCTTTCAATCAAGGTTCCGAGCTTCACCCTGTAATTGGTAAAGCACCGGGTAACTATGTAAAACAGGTACTGCCGATTGTTGATAAGGAAGATGTCGATAAAGAGAGCGTCGATCCAGAAGCTTCGGAAAATCAAGCTTAACGTTTTGCCTCTTACTTAACAGTAGAAACACCTCAACAGTAGAAGTAAGAAATGCCAGACAATAAAAAAGCCACTGAATTCAGTGGCTTTCTAGTATCAACTCATCTCAAAAATAACTGGTAAAAGTTGACGCAATTTCGATTTCTAATCGATTTCTTTGTCTTTAGTCATAGATAAAAGCCAAAGAGATACGGCTGCAACACCTGCAAAGCCACCAAGAATGATAACTGGCATAGCACTGTAACCTAGGATGTGCCAAATTACGCTTTCTAAAGTACTCATTCAATCGCTCCTTATTGCCAGCCTTCAACGCCGTGCATGTCTGGTAGTTTATGTGCGATACCTTTGTGGCAATCTACACACGTTTTTTCACCAGAAGCTAGCGCAGTTGAGTGTTGTTTCGCACTACGAGGGCTCTGCTCTGAGAAGTCCATGTAATCGAACTGGTGACAGTTACGACACTCAAGTGAGTCATTGCCTTTCATACGTTTCCACTCGCGTTCAGCAAGGTGAGCACGACGTGCTTTGAACTTCTCTTCAGTATCGATGGTTTTTGCAATGAAGTGCGCGTACAACTCTTTAGATGCCTGAACCTTACGAACAATTTTATCTGTCCACTCGTGAGGTACGTGACAATCTGAACAGATAGCACGAACGCCTGAGCGGTTAGAGTAGTGAATTGTTTCTTGGATTTCAGCAACAATAGGAGCGTGACAACCAGAACAGAACTCTTCTGTGTTGGTTGCTTGCATACCTGTGTTAAATGCACCCCAGAACAAAAGACCGCCTGCGAATCCCAAGAAAAGTACAACGCCTACCGCTGCTTTACTTGGTGTCGCGAGTCTTTTCCAAAACGCTTTAAGTAATTTTATCATATATAGCCTCTCTTACCGTCTGGCTACGATTAACGCAGTGAATCTACAGGTTTGAACTCGTTCTCAACTAGTGGTTTAGCATTAGCTTGAGGTACGTGACACTGTAGACAGAAATAACGACGAGGTGATACATCTGCAAGTACCGCATCTTCACGGTTCATGTAGTGAGTTACACTCACTTTAGTCGCACCCATTTCTTTTGCGTTTTTCCAGCTGTGGCAAGAAAGACACTTGTTTGCGTTAAGAGAAACTTCATAGCTACGAATAGTATGAGGCACTAGAGGTGGTTGGTATACGTAGTCACTCTCGAGTACTTGGTCACGAGGGAACTTTTTGAAGTCATCTGCTGCGCGAGTAGCTTCAAGTTCACTTGCACCACGTAGAGATTCTACGCCACCAATGCCGCCTGGGTTATCCAGCTCAGCTTGAGCTTGAACTGCACCAGCTAGCAAAAGACCAGCTGATAGTAGGGCAGTAATCAGTTTTTTCATGGTTAATTTCTCCGCCTAAAGGCTAATTCTTTGAGTGGACTACTTCTTTCAAAAAGTGATGAAAAAAGTAGTCGCAATATTAAATACGTTAGATCTTGTATCTAGGTTCCAAAAGCAATTGGCGCTTAAGAAACCTTAGTGATCTTAACTGGACACTTCTTGTAATCCGTCTGCTTAGACAGAGGATCCGTTGCATCCAAGATCAACTTGTTGATCAGAATTCTTGCATCAAAGAATGGTACGAATACCAAGCCTTGTGGTGGACGGTTACGACCACGAGTTTCAACACGAACGCGTACTTCACCACGTTTGTTTTCGATAAGAACTTCATCACCACGGCGAAGGCCACGAGCTTTAGCGTCAGCAGGGTGGATGTAACAAAGTGCATCCGGTACTGCTTTGTAAAGTTCTGGTACACGACGAGTCATAGTACCTGTATGCCAGTGCTCAAGAACACGACCTGTACATAGCCACATATCGTATTCATCGTTTGGTACTTCTGGTGGCGCTTCGTATGGAGCGTTGATGATCAGCGCTTTACCATCTGGCTTACCGTAGAAGTCCCAATCAGAACCTTTCTTAGCGTATGGATCTGAACCTTCTTTAAAGCGCCATAGTGTTTCTTTACCGTCAACAACTGGCCAACGTAGACCACGAACTTGGTGGTAGCGATCGTATGGTGCTAAATCGTGACCGTGGCCGCGACCAAAGGCTGCGTATTCTTCGAATAGACCTTTTTGAACGTAGAAACCTTGAGCTTGTGCATCGTCGTTAAGCTCTTGAGCTTCAGACAGTGGGAATGCATCAACGTTGCCGTTTTTGTAAAGCACGTCGTACATGGTTTTGCCGCGGTACTCAGGCATTTTCGCAACTAGTTCTTCGCCCCAAACTTCTTCAATAGTGAAGCGCTTAGAGAACTCCATGATTTGCCATAGGTCAGACTTCGCGTCACCTACAGTTTTAACTTGTTGGTACCATGCTTGTGTACGACGTTCAGCGTTACCGTAAGCACCTTCTTTTTCGATCCACATTGCTGTTGGAAGGATAAGGTCAGCCGCTTGAGCTGTTGCCGTTGGGTATGGGTCAGAACATACAATGAAGTTGTCTGGGTTGCGGTAACCTGGCAGACGTTCAGTGTTGATGTTTGGACCAGCTTGCATGTTGTTGTTACACATTACCCAGTACGCATTGATCTTGCCGTCTTTAAGCATACGGTCTTGAACAACAGCGTGAGCACCCGGTTTAGCAGGGATAGTGCCTTCTGGAAGTTTCCAGATGTCTTCTGCGATCTTACGGTGTTTAGGGTTAGCAACCACCATATCCGCTGGTAGACGGTGAGAGAACGTACCAACTTCACGAGCTGTACCACACGCAGATGGTTGGCCAGTTAGTGAGAATGGGCTGTTACCTGGAGTAGAAATCTTACCTGTTAGAAGGTGGATGTTGTACACAAGGCTGTTCATCCAAACGCCACGAGTATGTTGGTTCATACCCATAGTCCAAAGTGACATTACTTTGATGTTTGGATCCGCGTATTGCTTCGCAAGTTTGATTAGATCATCTTGAGAGACACCTGACATTTCAGACGCTTTCTCAACGGTGTATTCAGCAACAGAAGCTTTGTAGTTCTCGAAGCTGATATCAGTCATTTTGCCTGAATTAGGGTTCGCAGCGGCTTGCTGTAGTGGATCGTCGTCACGAAGGCCATAACCGATGTCTGTCGTTGCTTGCTTGAAGTTCGTGTGTTTGTTCACGAAGTCCCAGTTAACGGCATCGTTTTGAATGATGTAGTTAGCAATGAAGTTAGCAATCGCTAGATCTGATTGAGGTTCGAAGATATAACCCGTGTCTGCAAGCTCAAAAGAACGGTGGTAGTAAGTAGACAGTACGTTTACTTTAACGTGTGGGTGGCTTAGACGACGGTCTGTAATACGAGTCCATAGTACTGGGTGCATTTCTGCCATGTTTGAACCCCACAGTACAAATGCGTCTGCGTGTTCAAAGTCATCGTAACAACCCATTGGCTCATCGATACCGAAGGTACGCATGAATGCACCTACCGCAGAAGCCATACAGTGACGAGCGTTTGGATCGATGTTGTTTGAACGGAAGCCCGCTTTCATCATCTTAACGGCTGCGTAGCCTTCCATTACAGTCCACTGGCCTGAACCGAACATACCAACGCCTGTTGGACCGTTTTTCTTAAGAGCGGCTTTCCATTTCTCAGCCATGACGTCGAAAGCTTGGTCCCAAGATACTGGTGTAAAATCACCATCTTTGTGGAACTCGCCGTCTTTCATACGAAGAAGAGGCTGTTCAAGACGGTCTTTACCGTACATGATTTTTGAAAGGAAGTAGCCTTTAATACAGTTAAGGCCTTTGTTTACAGGTGCTTCTGGGTCGCCTTGAGTCGCAACCACTTTACCGTTTTGAGTACCAACTAGTACCGAACAGCCCGTACCACAAAAACGACAAGGCGCTTTATCCCACGTGATTTTTGTTTGATCAGAGCTAGCAATCAGGTTGGTTGCTGTTGCTGGCAGAGTTACACCTGCAACGGCTGCCGCTGATGCAGCTGCGTTTGCTTTCACAAACGCGCGTCTTGTCATTTTCATACTTCACCCTCAAGTTGAGAATTGTTGCTTCCAGTTTCTAAATCCGTTTCGTCGAGCTCAGTTTCGATTTGGTGATAAACCAAAGCTGTGCCTAAAACGTTCGTAATATTATTAATTTCTTCGATGGTGTCCGTTACAAAACCTTGGTTTTCGGTTTCTAGGACTACTATGATTTTGCCTTCAGGGCTGCTGCCGTAAATCTCTGCGTTATCGAATTTCTCGATTTGTGCTTTGATCTCGTCTAGATGCTCTGGGCTCACATGCACGACTAAACTTGATATATGCACTTCATTTAGTGCCATAAATTGCTCTCGTTATTTTTGTTTTATGCATTACTCACAAGAATAGCTGAAGTAGGGCAAACTGCTACGCAGGCTCCACAACCGTTACACTCATCTAACTCGATTTTTGGTAGAGCAACACTGCCTGCTCTAAGTTGAAATTGAATGGCCATAGGTTCACACATGTCACCACAGCTTCGGCATTCAACATTTTGTTGCGCTAAGCACTTATCAGAGATACTTGCTTTTGCTTGCCAAGGTGTTTCTTCCTTGGGTTTAAAAATTGGTTCAGGACAAACGTCAGCACATTGATAACAAAAAGTGCATTCGTCTTTTGAATAGTCGACAGTAGGAAAACCACCATCGCCTACAATGATTATCTTAGTCTCACAATTTTCGATACATTTACCGCAACGAGTGCAGTCATCTGTAAAGCTTTCTAGGCTGTTAATCCAAGGCAATCGAATCTGGCTTGAATCTACTTTTCGCCTAGAAAATAGGCGTCGTCTCGATAGGTCTACCACTAAATGCCTACTAATGTTGCTAAGATGTTGTAATTGTAGATCATTGTTTTGTTAATATCTTGTCATTTATCCTCACAAGTAGTGTAGTTTTAGAAATATTTGTATAAATACCCCTTAAGGGCTAAATAGGATCCTATATTGTCTTAGATCAATAAATTACGAAGCGTTTGGTCACATATTGAATGGAGCTCTGTTTTTTGATGTGTGACAATAGGTTTCGGATAGCCACTTATATACCTTCAGGATTTTGATTTTGCTTATTAAACCAGTTTCATCTGTAACGAGTACAATAGCTAAATCATTGCTGTCCATACTGCTCCTTTCGGTTGCCACTACTGGTTTTGCTATCTTCACATTGGCGTCAAGTCTCAACGACGCAGAGGCGGTTAACGTGGCTGGCTCAATGCGTATGCAAAGCTATCGTTTAGCGCATGATATTCAAATAGAATCAGCTGATTATGATTCTCATATTCGTGAATTCGAAAGTTCTCTTTATTCCCCTTCAATGGCCAACTTGGTCAGTTGGGAAGTTCCGACAGACATCACCGAAGATTACTATTTAATTATTGGTCGTTGGCACGAGCTAAAACAGGTATTAAGCAGCGAAGACCGAAAGCACTATCTCGTATTAGTTGAAAACTTCGTTGCTGAAATCGATGGCTTCGTTTTTAAGCTGCAAGAGTTCTCTGAAGATAAGCTGATAAAGTTGGCGTGGGCTGGTGGTATTGGCTTAGGGGGAATTCTCGTCATATCTCTTTTTGTTGTTCACTTTGTCCGTAAACAAGTTGTTAAGCCGTTACATGCACTCGTTGGCGCCAGTCAGCGAATCAAAAACAGTGACTTTGAAGTAGAGTTGAAGGTCACCAATAACAACGAACTGGGTATTTTGACCAAGACATTTAACTCAATGGCGAAAGACTTGGGTGCGCTCTATCGAAACCTTGAAGACGTTGTGGATGCTAAGACAATAGAGCTACAAAACGCTAACCAATCACTCCAGGCGTTGTATCACTCTTCACAAGAGCTGACCGTAACTCGTATCGCCCCAGAGAATTTCCGAGCAATCCTGCAACACCTCGTGAGCTTAGAAGGCATCGAATCGTTAAGGCTAGAGATTGTAGACAACTCAGGTCGTTCATTGATTATGGATGAAGGGTACGACTCGAAATTAGATTATGAAAAATTTGAAATGAAGCTGGATGACAATGAGCTTATCTTGGGCTATTTATATTGTTCGTATCATCATGGCCATTCAACCAAGACGCTGATTGAGAGTTTTATCCAACTCTTATCGCGAGCTATCTATTATAATCGCGCGCAAAAAAAAGCTGAGCAGCTTATTATTATGGAAGAGCGTGCAACAATTGCACGTGAACTGCATGATTCACTGGCTCAATCACTGTCGTATTTGAAAATTCAGGTGACATTGCTGAAGCGTGTGATTGGCAAACTGCCAGAGCAACAACACCGAGAGCAGTCGGAACAAATAGCGTCGGAGATCGGTAACGGTTTGGCTGATGCCTATACTCAGTTACGAGAGTTGCTCACAACCTTTAGGTTGACGATAAAAGAGGGCAACTTCGGAGAGGCTTTGAGCACCATGCTTGAAGAACTCAGCGAAAGAACAGAAGCGAAGATTAACCTAACCAATAATCTTTCATCGATTGAGCTTGATGCGCACAGTCAGGTTCACTTGCTTCAATTGATTCGTGAAGCAACAATAAACGCAATAAAACACGCCAATGCCGACTTGATAGATGTATGTTGTATCGATGAGGAAGGTGAAGTATTCGTCGTGATTAAAGATAATGGAGATGGCTTTGACCCAAGTAGTTCGAAGATGAACCACTACGGGATGAGCATTATGCAGGAGCGTGCGGCAAGACTGAATGGCGACTTAACGATTGAAGCGGCTCAAGGTGAAGGCTGTACAGTCATATTAAAATATAAAAGTTTGAAGGAAGTTAAAGTTGACGATTTGTAAAGTAATGCTGGTTGATGATCATCCATTGATGCGCAGAGGTATAAGCCAATTACTGAGCTTTGAAGATGAATTCGAAGTGATTGCAGAAGCAAGTAACGGTACTGAAGCGGTCGCTCTTGCCCATGAAGAAGAACCGGACCTGATCCTTTTGGATCTTAATATGAAAGGCATGTCTGGCCTTGACACGCTGAAGGCACTTCGTACTGATGGCTCAAGCGCTAACATCGTTATTCTAACGGTTTCTGACAGCCCAGCAGATATTGAAGCAATTGTAAAAGCGGGCGCTGATGGTTACTTGCTTAAAGACACTGAACCCGATGAACTCATCGAATTACTGAAACAAGCGCACCATGGCGACAAAGCCTACAGCAGTGTTGTATCTCGCTACTTAAATGATGCTGAGAGCCGCAACGACATCTTCGACCAACTGACTGAACGTGAAATGCAGATCCTTCAAGAAGTTGCAAAAGGTTACCGCAACAAGCAGATCGCAGACCATCTGTTCATTTCTGAATCGACAGTTAAGGTACATATGAAGAGTTTGTTGAAAAAGCTACAAGTTCCTTCACGTACTGCAGCAACGGTTCTGTACCTAGAACGCTATGGTGACATGAAGTAGGGCTTGTTCCTTTGAAATAAAACTATTTCAAGCCGTACTGTTGGTTGTAAATGTTAGGGGCAAATAACGTGAGCTTTTAACGACAGTTTCTCGTGATAACTTTTAATTTAGCATCAATAGCCTCTAATGATTTTGAACACGTGACATTAAAAAAGGCGCTGAACTTATTAAGTTCAGCGCCTTTTTGTTAGGGCATTTTATATCCAAATAATCATGTCTGTTTTACTGACAATTAAGCTGCCATTGGTACTAGAACAAGCGTACCGAAGATAACCGTGATAAGACCACAGATTACAGGGACAGACGTACGTTTTACTACTTCAAATGGACTGATCTTACCCATACCAGATGTCGCGACAATTACACCAGAGACTGGCGAGATGGTACGACCTAGGTTCGATGCTTGAAGCATTGGGATGATTAGGAACGCTGGGTTCAAGCCCATTTTCGCCGCAAGTGACGGAGCGAGTTCTACGAATGCATAGAACGGTGCGTTACCAGAACCTGTCGCGATAGCAGCTGCAACCGTTAGACCCGTTAGGATAAGCATTAACGCGATGCCGCCAGCACCAGCTGACTCAGCAAGACCGATTAGGTTATCAATAGCACCGATAGACATTAGGCCTTGAGCAAATACGCCCGCCGCAACCAACAGCATTACCACGCCTTTGAATGCTTCAGCCATGCCTTGGTAGCAAGAATCTAGGTCTTCTAATGTTTTCTCACCGTCGAACTTCTTCACAACGTAATCGATGAGAGCACCCACGAAGATAGAACCCACGACGATGGTGTAGATATCAAGTGAAAGGCCTGGAATCGTACGGCCGTTAAATAGGAATACACCGATGATAGGCAGGAATGGCAGTGCAGCGTAGAAAGCGGGTGCCGTTGTTTCAATGTCTGAAACGTCTACTTTTTCCATTGGTGTGTTTTCTTTCTTATCCAGATACTTGTTCCAGAAGAAAGCAGCCGCAGCCATCACGATGATTGCACAGATAGAAACAGGTAGTACCGTTTGAACGGCAAACACATCAAGAGACATGCCTGATTTTTCAGCTGCAATAACCACATCACCAGAGGTTGGTGAAAGAATGATTGCTGCAGGTGACGCACAAACTGCAACCGCTGCCGGGCGTGAAATACCCATTGCCGTCATCATTGGGAATAGGGTAGCCATCAATAGCACACCAAGGCCTGTTGCAGAACTTACTGCTAGAGACATTAGACACGCTACGATGTAAGCCGCAACAAGAAGTACGTATGGAGACTTGATCGCTGCAAGTGGTTTAGAAAATTGCTTTACTACCACGTTGTTTGCGCCGATGTGCGTCATGTAAGAAGCAAAGCCACAAAGAAGCATGATTTGCATGCCTAGGCCGCCTCCACGGTACTGAAGCATGTACTTAACAAATTCTAGTGAGTCGGTAACCATGTTACCTGTTGAAGCGACCTTGGCTGGTAAGACTGTGTGACCAATAAGGCCAGTAATAAGAAGTAGGGCAAGGCCAGCAGTTAGTAATACGCCTGCCGCTTTATAGCCTTTCACAATAAAGTAACCAACAGCGATAGTAATCACTAATCCGATCAAGAGCTCTAACATAGAAATCTCCACAAAGTTTAAAAAATATAAGAAAGTGTTTCAGAATATGACAATGAATGTACAGAAAACTACACTGTGGCACGAGGCATAGTTGAAGTTGATATGATCTAAGACAAACATTTTTTTCGATGTTAATTGTGGTTGTAAATCGTGATTAACTACTGTTGTTTAGATGTTAATAAACAAATTTTGTAGCTCGTTAGAATATAACTTGGATCACTTTTGGCTGTTCTAGTTGCATATGGATGCGTTATTTTATAAATCGTGAGTGTTTTTTGTACTTTGGAAGGGAATGTGTAACGAAGTGGGTATTTATCGGAGTAAAGAGGTGAGAATCTTAGCTTTGACGATTACTTAGCTTTGACGCTTAACGCCTACTTATTTCCCTAAGTAAGCGTTAAAACACAAGCTGGCACTAAAATATAATTAGGGTGAAAATAGCGAGTGAGCTTAGTTCATATCAACGTCAGGAATGTCATTTGAATACGTTGACAGCTCAGAGCAGACTACCTTCTTACAAAAATGAATCATCCCATAGCGCGTCACCAGTAAAAACTCTTCTCTATTCAATGGAATGTAAGGCATCGCGTCAGAAGATAGGGTAGAACCTTCACTTATCATGACTTTTTCGTAAAACGACAACTCGCGATTCGGGATGATTTGCTGGTGTTGGTTCTCATCGAGTGAGATGTCGTGTTGAGTGACAGAGTAAGATCCCGATGACGTAAAACCGACTTGCTTGGTCGACACGTATAATAGGTCATAACTGTCATTCTTCTTAAATTCGATGTTAATAGAAGACTGGTTATGAATCATATTATTGGACGGGTTAATAATCGAAGCTGTATTTGCTAAATAATGCCCTGCAAGGTGTGACTTCGGAATAAAGGTAGAAAGCCAACCGATTAATACGCCAAGCAGTACCACAAAAATTACTGTATTCTTTTTGTTATTCACAAGGGCTTTGTTGCGTAATTCAATGGAACTAAATCAAGAGCCTACGATCTGATCAGCTACGTTCACTCCTTCTCGTAGCTCTATGCCTAAACCTCGTTACAAAACAACCAACTGGAAGCAATACAACCAATCACTTATTAACCGTGGCTCTCTGACCTTTTGGATTGATGAAGAGGCAATAAACGGGTGGGCGCAAAGCAAACAGAGTAAGCGCGGGAGGCCACGTCGGTTCAGCGATTTAGCTATCACGACAGCGCTCATGGTGAAACGAGTTTTTTCTATGCCACTGAGAGCTCTGCAAGGGTTTATCGACTCAATATTTAGGCTTGCCCATGTTCCATTAAGTTGTCCGCATTACACCTGCATCAGTCGTAGAGCAAAGCAAGTTGAGGTCTCATTTAAGACTAAAGCGAGAGGAGCAATACAGCACCTGGCCATTGATGCAACTGGCCTAAAGGTTTATGGCGAAGGTGAATGGAAAGTCAAAAAACACGGGACAGATGGCAAGCGTAGAGTTTGGCGAAAGCTGCATATTGCCGTTGATACAAGCACTCATGAAATTATCGCAGCCGAGCTAAGTTTATCGACGGTTACAGATGGAGAAGTCCTCCCGAACTTACTGAAACAAACACGCCGAAGTATCCTTGAGGTGTCTGGTGATGGAGCTTACGACACGAGATTGTGTCATGCTGCTATTAAGAGTAAGGGAGCCATTGCGCTTATTCCCCCAAGAGAAGGGGCAGCCTTCTGGGAGCGTGGTCATCCTCGAAACCTCGCCGTGGGTTGCCAGAAGTTATACGGCTCAAATAAGTATTGGAAAGAGCGGTATGGGTACCACAGACGTTCACTATCAGAAACAGCGATGTATCGAGTTAAACAGTTACTAGGAGGACGATTGAGCTTAAGACATTACAATGCGCAGGTGGGTGAGACTTACGCGATGATAAAAGCGTTGAACAAGCTTACTGGGTTAGGTATGCCTGAAACTTGTCGTATTGACTAAGAAACACACGAAATGGGGTAGCTCTATCTATAAATTTAATTACGCAACAAAGCCATTCACAAGTCACTCCTTTAAATCCTGCTGGAAAGCTCAGAGATTTTCCTGAATTATCGATGATGATTTTTCGTCCCTTATATTCATAAAGCGTGACGTTGAATAATTCATTAAAAGTGAATTCGTCGGATTCGATTTTACAAGAGATAAAATGCTGACCCACTAGATCTTCGCCTAGGCTATTTCTATCTAAATAAGAAAATAAATAATGGGATAAACCTGCAGTCACCACAAATAATGCAACCAGCGCTACTACACTGTTTGTTTTTTTCGTTGCGGCCGTTGTCTCGGTTGTTGAATTTTCTGTCGCTATGCTATCTGTCGCCGTATTGTCTTCAGGTTGTTTCGTTTCTTGTTTTGGTTGCGATTGAATTTTACGCAGCGCGCTTTCTTTGTCTTGTGTCACTTGTCCTGCAAATCGGTAGCCTTTACCGCGCTCAGTGACGATGATCATCCCGCTCTTATCTTCTAATGCTTTTCGGCAAATCGAGATAGTCTGCATTAGGCTGCCATCTTCAACGTAGATACCTTTAGACACCCACACTTGTTCAATCAGAACTTGGCGAGTGATCACCTCATTGGGTCTCGAGATAAAAAACTTAAGCAGCTCTGATTCATTAGAACCTATTGGGTAGGTACGGCCCGTCTTAAAGTGATGGATTTCACTCTCTTCTAAATTGATCTGTATATCATCATTGATAATAAATTCAGCAGACATCTGGGTTCTCATTGTTATAAGCGTTCTAACCTAAATATAACAAATCTTACAACAAACATAAACTTACTGATTTCATCGTCTTTTATATTTAAGTAACTGAATTTATGTAAATTATTTACTCAATTAGATTTCCTTATATACCTTTTTGAGGTTGTTTAATGCGGTTTCAGGTGCTTGCCGTTAGTAGCTATTGGATCATTAACGGGTGATGCTGATTTAGTGGGTGTGGGTAAAGTGCTCAAATTTCTTACGTAGTTTTATCAACGTGTCATTCCATCTCTGTGTTGCCTTGCTCTCTACGAATAAAAGTCGAGCTTACCTCCGACTCAATTGGCAACTCAAATAACGATAAGTCGCATGGCCACACCAGTTAAATGCGAAAGCTACGAAGGAGCTGTTTTGAAAGATTTCAATAAGCCATATATATGTGGACTAATTACGCTTGCCTTACTCGGCTGTCAGTCTGAAGACTCGACTCAAGATGCCGTATCGGTATTGGTCCCCTACAACATTAATGAATTACCAAAACCGAATGATGGTTATGGGTATGACGAGGACAGGACTATTACCGGAGTCGGTGAACACGCTGTGACTATGTCATCGAAGAATGACGCCTATTATCAGGACTACAACAATTCATACGCAGCACTAGATGGCTGGGGCCTTTGTGCAGAACCGATTTTAATTCCTCTACAAAGTGTTAATTCAGATAAACGTTATGCATTAAACAATCAAACTTTGGAAGGAAACGTTGTATTAATTGATGAGTCATCAGGTTTGGAAGTTGATACTCAGATATCGGCTGACGGTTCAAATATTAAAGTTCAATGTGAATCAGGTTTAGTCGCTAACACAACGTATTCAATTGTCGTTACTGATGGAGTCAAAACAGAGTTTAACGAACCTTTAAAAGCGGATTCTAGCTTCGAACAATTAATATACTCAGAGACACAATTTGAGAATGACAAAGAACAAGATCTTCATACTCAGGTAATAAGTGCTATTGATTCATATGACGCACTTTATCCAGGTCAGAACATGCCTGTATATGCCGCACAGTTTAAAACTCAGAGTTCATATTCGTCTCTCGACGCAATGAGAGACAATCATGTCAAGTTCAACACCAAATTTTTAGACGGTTATGAGAAAGTTCGAGAGTTTAATGGAGATTACAATCAATACAGTAAGCAATTAAGAATACCGTCTTATTTGCCTTTTACTGAAGCTCGAGAGTCTGAGTGCACCATTGATGAGTTTAGTCCGAAAGAAAACTGCCCACCACTCTATGAGTGGATTACTAATGCCGACGGTGGTTTTCCTACTGCTGAGATGTCAGCCCCTAAAGTAATAGAATTCATCAATATAACGGCTGATATTTATTTGCCAAATTACGAAGATACTCCAAGGCCAAAAGAAACATCAACCGGATTTCCCACAGCAATATTCATCCATGGTGTTACGGCAGAGCGCGGCACCGCTTCTTTGATGGCTGCGGAATATACAAAAAAAGGTTATGCCGTTGTTGCGATTGACATGCCATATCACGGGGAACGTATGCGTTACGACAATACTGACTCTGACGTTGATGGTGATGGTGAAGAAACAGGAGTTGAAATCAGCGCTCGAGCAAACAAGGCGTTCTTTATTAATATAGATTCTCCTCTAGCGCTGCGTTCCAACCTTCAGCAATCAGTGTCTGACTTTTTAGGTCTTCGTTATGCGCTAAGCAAAGAAGATTGGGTGAAAAAAGATGATGTGCACTTAATTGGCCAATCGTTGGGCGGCATCATGGCTGTGATGGTCAGTGAATTTAGCCAACTTAGCCCTGACTTTCACTCTAATTCAGATTTTGAATTTAGTACGGTGAACTTTGTTGTTCCGGGGCAGGGGTTAACCAACTTGGTTCTGTCTTCTCAAACCTTAGGCCCTGAAATGTCTGAAGGTGTTAAGAAGTCTCCAGATGTTCAGCGTGGCATTGCTGAAACGGTGATACCAGATACCTGTACAACAGAAGCAACGAATCAACAATGTATTGAGGCACTTAGAGAGTTTGTAGAGCTTTCATCTGATAACGCGCTGCTTGTTAGTCAGCTAGAGAATGACATCTTCGATTTAGTTGTGACTGACCTTAAACAAGGGGTTCAAGCAACAATTGATAGTTCAGACCCTGCTAGTTTCATCTCTCGTCAAGTTAAGGCTGAGCAACCGACTCTTTTGTTAGCTGCCGTGGGAGATTGCGGAGAAACCTGTGACGTTGGTGTTGATTACGTCCCAGATAGCGTAATTCCGAATACCGCGCCAGATAACATTCGTACTGGTACTGAACCACTGATTACTGCGCTTGGCTTAGACCCAATAACAGGCACATCAGAAAATATTAATGAAAAGCGTGGAGCGGTAAGAACCACAACTGGTGGCCACGGTACGTATTTGTTTCCTTATGAGGGCCCCGTTGATGAAAATGGCTTACCGGGTACACCGGGTGAAAACATGTCAGACGTGCGTGAAGCGGTGGACACTCAGCAAGTTGCCGTTGCTTCCATGGTAATGAGTGACGGTTCAGTCGTCGTCATCAACAACGAAGATCATATCGAAACAGAGGTGCCTCAAAATGAAGAATAAACTTTTATTGGGTACTGCAGTTGCTCTTGTTCCTTGCCTGACTAACGCGGCCGGTTTTCAACTTAACGCACAGTCCGCAACAGGGTTAGGTCGTGCATTCGCGGGTGATGCTGTGATAGCCGATAGCGCTGCGATTGTTGCTAAAAACAGTGCTGCGATGGCTTACATCGAGCAACCAACACTCTCTGTCGGCGCTATCTATATCGATAGTGGTATTGATGTGTCTAGTGTTAGCTACACGCCAATGATTGGTGATACTGAAATGTTGGATGACCAATCATTAGACGCAGGGACATTAGTTCCAAACATTCATTATGTTCATCCTATCGAAGATTCGAAGTTCACATTAGGTGCGACGGTTCACTCCAACTTTGGTACCGATGTCGAATTTGATAACTCGTTCGAAGCGGATGAGTTTGGGGGCAAAACGGCGCTTTCCAGTATCAACGTTGGCTTTGCTGTGGCTTATGAATTGTCTGAAAAAATCAACTTAGGTGCAGGGCTTGATGTTATTTACGGTGAGGGTGAGATCTACCGTCAGGGCTTGTTGAATGTAGATGCGGACGGCTTTGGTTTGGGAGCCAACATTGGTGCAACTTATCAAGTGAATGAGCGAAACAGGTTCGGTATTTCTTATCGCTACAGCCCTGATATCGAAGTTGAAGGTGACATCACTAAAGCAGGCGTTTCTGCTGACAAAATGAACGTCCCGTTACCCGATACTTTGGAGTTTTCCGGTTGGCACCAACTCAACGATCAGTGGGCTTTTCACTACAGCCTGCAGTGGGTGAACTGGTCTGAATTTGACTCGCTAACATCTGACTCTTATGACGAATCGATCAAAGAGTATCAATGGAAAGATGCAGGGCATGTTTCTGTCGGTGGTACATACAGCATGTCAAAGGACATCGTTCTACGAGCGGGCTACATGTACGACATTTCACCGACCGATGAACTTACATCCTTGTCTATACCTGATGTAAACCGACACTGGCTCACATTTGGAGGGACATATAGCTTCACGGCTGCCAGTTCTGTGGACGTTGGAGTCGGATTTATCATCGGAGAATCACAAGATATTGACGAAAACCTGACGACGATTCCAGGAACGAGTTCCAATATAACTGTTGATGTGACTGCCGATGCTCTCTTGCTTGGTGTTCAATATCAGCATCGTTTTTAACTTTTACTTTGGAGTTCAGAACGTAAAAATTTAGGAATCATATAAAAATTGCAGGGCTCGACAGTGAGTTGAGCCCTTTTCTCATTATTAGCTGTTTTAGCATTATTTAAATAGCTGGAAGCTCATTAAGTAAGAAATAGCTGCTTAGAAAAACGTTTTAATTCAGACGAATTCAACGGTTATGGTTATTAAAAATGAAATTTACAAAGCTTAGTAAAACAATCTGTCTGGCACTGTTTGCCTTACATATCTCTCCGTCGTTTGCCCAAGACTCGAACTTGATTCCTGTGACTATCGAAAAATCGCACAAACAAGCATTCACTTCTTCAATCAACGAAGTTGGAAAAATCAGGGCAACGGACTCTGCTGCATTGACATTTAGTGCCTCCGACAAAATTCTCAACATCCATTTCAAAGATGGAGATTCAGTTAAAAAAGGCGAATTGATCGCTCAATTGGACAATACCAAAGCGAAAGCCGATTTAGACAAAGCAAGAAGCTCGCTCGCGCTAGCAAAGTCGAAATTAAAGCGAGTACAAGAATTACTAAAGAAACAGCCTGACTCTATGTCTCAACAAGATGTGGAAGAACTGGGAGAGCAGGCGAATTTAGCTGCGGCTGATTTCCGTCAGAAAGAAGCGCTAATGAATGACTATTTATTGGTTGCGCCATTTGATGGGCAATTAACCAACTTCACTCACTCAGTGGGCAGTAAAATTGATGGCGCAACCGCGTTGGTGAGTTTGATTAAACTCGATCCTGTCGAAGTTCAGTATTCCATTGGACAATCGGATTTAGGCAACGCAAAACTTGGGCAGAATGTCTCTATTCAAGTTGATGCTTTTGTCGATGAAGCGTTTTCTGGCGTAGTGGATTACATTGCCCCCGCGGTGGATGAGAGTTCAGGCCGTGTAGAAGTACACGCGCACGTAACCAACCCAGACCATCGTTTGGTTCCAGGTATGTTTGCCAAAGTGAGTCAGATGACGAGCGAAGACACAACGCAGATGGTGGTTTCCCAAAATTCCGTTCAAGCAAAAGATGCTGAGCGCTTTGTGTGGGTTGTGAATGGCGAAAAGATCGAACAACGCATTGTTGAATTGGGCGTAAATACTAACGACGGATACGTTGTTGTCGAGAAAGGCTTGAAACTGGGTGATAAGGTCGTAGTGACGGGACAACAGAACCTAAAGAAAGCGTCGTTGGTTAAGGTAATGAACCCAAATGTTGAACAGAAAACCGTTGAGCTAATAACGGAGCCGACAGACAAAGAAGACACTCAGCAGACTTTTGATCCTAAAGTAGAAAAGAGCGTAACAAAGGTGGATGAACAACATCCGGTAGAGCCTTCGGTTGATTGGACAGATGCATCGAAAGGTGTAGACGAAGCGATCAACGATAACACCGAGCAAGCAGAGGCAAGCGCGACTGTTGAGCCGTTATCGAGCGAAACCCTAAGCCAGGAAACTTTAAGCAAGGAAATCCAAAGTAAGGAAACCCAGAGCAAGGAAGCTGTAACGAAGGAGAATCTGAATGAAGCTTCCTGAGATTTGTATTAAGCATCCAGTTTTTGCTTCAGTACTGAGTATCGCAATTGTTTTATTTGGCATGCTGTCATTTCAGAAATTATCGATCCAATATTTCCCTGAACATAAAACACCGTCAGCGACCGTAACCGCGGCGATTAATGGTGCGAGCGCAGAGTTCATGTCACGTAACGTGGCCGACAAACTGATTACCGCTGCAACCGGTCTCGACAGTGTGAAAACCATGACGACGGACTGTCAGGAAGGTACGTGTAATCTAAAAATCATCTTTGAAGATGACATTGATGATGTCGAATACACCAGCTTAATGAACAACCTGCGCAGCAGTGTCGAAGCGATTGGCGATTTTCCACCAAGTATGACGGATAAGCCAACGGTAACTGATGACTCTTCTGACACCAGTATGCCCAGTAACATCATCACGTTTGTGAATACTGGCAAGATGTCGAAGCAAGACATGTACGATTACATTAGCCAACAGGTTGTGCCTCAATTCAAGCATATACAAGGCGTTGGTGGTATTTGGGGACCGTACGGCGGCAGTGAAAAGGCGGTGCGTGTTTGGCTTCAACCCGATCGCATGATGGCGCTTAACATGAGTGCATCGGATGTAGTTGGTACATTAAGCTCATACAACGCGACATTTACCGCGGGTACTATCAAAGGTCAGGTGAGAGATTTCTCTATTAACCCGGTCAACCAAGTGACCAGTGTTGATGATGTGCGAGATTTGGTGATTCGTGTTGATAACGGCAAGATCATTCGTGTCGGCGATATTGCAGAAGTTAAAATGGGAGAAGAAAGCTTAACCCCGAGCATTCTTCGAGTCGATGATAACTTAGCAATGTCGATTCAGGTACTGCCACTGAAAAGTGAAAATCCAGTGACTGTTGCCAATAAGGTTAAGAAGCAAATAGACGTGATTCAGCCTCAGTTGCCAGAAGGCATTGAGATGAAGATGGTCTACAACCAAGCTGATTTCATTAAAACCGCAATTGACGAAGGTTTCATTACTTTGGTTGAGGCGATTGTTCTTGTTTCAGCCGTTGTCGTGTTGTTCCTTGGTTCAGTTCGTGTGGCGTCTATTCCTATTATCACGATCCCAGTCTGTGTGATTGGCGTGTTTGCAGTTATGCATCTGCTCGGGTTTAGTATCAACGTGCTGACTATCTTGGCCATCATTCTTGCGATTGGTTTGGTCGTCGATGATGCCATTGTTGTGGCTGAAAACTGTTACCGACATATCGAAGAGGGCGAAACCCCTTTTAATGCGGCAATCAAAGGGTGCCGAGAGATCGTCTTTCCTGTGATAGCGATGACGCTGACTTTAGCGGTCGTGTATCTCCCTATTGGTTTGATGTCGGGCTTAACCGCCGACCTATTTAGACAATTTGCTTTCACGTTATCAGCAGCAGTGATCATCTCTGGGTTTGTGGCTTTAACGCTCTCACCCATGATGTGTGCTTACTTAATGAAGCCAGTTACAAAGCCGGCAAGGTGGTACAAAAAAGTTGATGCGAAGCTGAATGTTCTGTCTGACTTGTACACCAAAGAACTGGGCAAATGGTTTGAGCGTAAAACACTGATGAGCTGTATTGCTTTGGTGTTGATTGCTCTGTCTGTTTTGGCGGTTTGGAAAATGCCTCAAGTGCTCCTTCCAACCGAAGACACTGGTTTTGTCGAGGTAACTTCAACGCCACCAACAGGGGTAGGTCGTCAGTATCACCTAGACAACAACGAGCAACTTAACAGTGTGTTCAAAGGTGATCGTTCGGTAGAGGCAAACTTGTCTTACATCGAAGGAACTCCGACTAATCACGTTTTATTGAAATCATGGGGCGAGCGTGACCAGTCAGCTGATGAACTGGTTAACGAGTTTATCGCCAAAGCGCAAAGTTCGGTCTCGGCTTATGGCATGTCTTTCAAGGTTCGCTCTGCAGATAACTTAAGCATAGCGACCAACATGGTCCTTGAGCTGACGACGGTTAACCGCGACACCTCGGTGTTGTCTGAAACCGCAAGTAAAGTCGTTGAGGCGCTTGAGAGTTATGGGGGCGTGACCAACATTAAAAATTCGATGTTGCGTGACCAATTGCGTTATGACTTGTCGATTGACCGCAATGCGATTGTGTTGTCTGGTGTGGATTACAGTAATGTCACCAATGCGCTATCTACTTTCTTAGGTTCAGTGAAGGCGGCAGATTTGCAAGCCGATGACGGTTATACGTACCCAATTCAAGTTCAAGTTAACCGAAAGGATCTCGGCGACTTTAAGGTTCTCGATAAGCTGTATGTGGATTCACAGTCTGGCCAAAGGCTTCCTTTGTCTCAGTTTGTATCGATTAAACAAGTGACATCAGAATCGAACTTTAAGACGTTTATGGGTAAAGACAGCGCTGAAATTACGGCTGACTTAATGCCCGGATACACAGCGAGCGATGTGAAAGCCTACATTGATGATACCGTTCCAAGCCTATTGAAACCTGCACAGAGCTACGAATTCAACGGAATTGTAAAAGACCTCGTTGATTCAACAGCCGGTGCACAGGTGTTGTTTGTATTGGCGTTAATTTTCATCTTCCTGATTTTGGCGGCGCAATTTGAAAGCTTTGTCGACCCAATGATCATCTTGCTAACGGTTCCGTTGTGTATCGTGGGTGCGATTCTGACGCTATCGATATTTGGCCAAAGCCTTAATATCTACTCAAAAATCGGCTTGCTTACTCTGGTTGGGCTAGTGACCAAACACGGTATTTTGCTGGTGGAGTTTGCTAACGAGAAACGTAAATCGGGTGCAAGTGCTCAAGAGGCGGCGATCAGCAGTGCGCGTTCAAGATTGCGTCCTATATTGATGACATCACTCACCATGATCCTCGGTTCATTGCCACTGGCACTAGCGGATGGTCCGGGTTCATTAGGCCGTATCAATATTGGTTTAGTGTTGGTCGGAGGTTTGACTGCCGGAACCTTCTTCTCACTGTTCTTAGTGCCAGTCGCTTACGTCGGTATGGCGAACCTAAAACAGATGGACATATTAGCTCGCTTGAGAACGAAAGCAGCATAGCGATATAGTTTAAGTCTAAGTTAGATACTTCAAGGCCCTCGTTGTGAGGGCCTTTTGCTATGGGGGTTTCTAGATTAAGCGAAATGAGCGGTGCGGACGGTTAGAAATCGTAGTTTAGGTTCATTGAGCTGTAGATTTCGGCGTTACTTTGGTCTGACGCAACGGTGGTGTTGTAGATGTATTCGGTATCAAAAGTTAGCGCCAAATTACCCATCAAGATATTCTTTAGATAGCCTTTGAGGTTGTAATTGGTGTTCTCTTCACCGTAAGCCATGTTAGCCGTTGCCCCCATGGAAAACGTTTCTGTTAGGGTTAATGATCTATCAATATTGGCATTGACGATCAGTTCATAGTTCTCTTTGTTTGGAAACTCTTCATCAGAAGACTGTCGTTTACTGATTCGGTAACCCGGACCGGCAGATCCTTGGAGTTTGATTCTTTCAGTATCATAAAAATGGCGACCCAGTCCTGTAGCTGTTATGAATTGCTTACGATAAGTACCAAAGTGGTCGTGCTCAAAACGTGTTGTCGCGACCAAATAGGTGACTTCGTTCAGGTCATAGCTAATGCCATAGTTGGTGGTATAACGATTAGTACCATCTTCATCATTTTCAGCATCGGTATAGTAGGTGTCGAACTGAACTCGCTGCCCCCAGTTCTCTTTTTTGTATCCAACAGAGATTCCAGAGTTGATCGACAAAGATGAGCTTGTGTTTTGCGAGTAGATAAACCCAAGCTTAGTCAGGGTTGTAAAAGGAGATTCTTCAGCTTCTTCTTTTAACTCAGAACCTTCGCTTAATACGACGTCGCCTTCGAGTACCACTTCATCAACCTCTTCGGAAAATATGGGCATAGAGATAGCGATTAGAGCTAAAGGTAGCTTTGCTAGGGAACGTGTGCATGGAACTATGCTTGTTAATGGGCGCGTTGTTTGTGGGATAGCGTGTTTCGACATAATGGTTAGGTATATAAAGTGATTTAACACGGCCAACCAAGGGTTAGTCGTGATGAGTAGTCAATGATTGAACCGTAAGGTCAAGTGAGTTATGACGCGATAGGCAAAGGCGAAAAAATCGTTTTTATCGCAGAGAATCCGTTACCTCGATGAGGATTGAAATCTTCAATGTGGACAAAGAATTCAAGTATCTCAGAGGGTTTATCGTCTTCGATTAACAAGAACTCGAGTAATCTCTGTTCGACATGGCATGAAACGATGGTCTCACTCGAATAGTCAGCTAGAACCTGTTCAACATTGATTAAGACGCTTGTCTCAGGCAAGACGTTGAAAGCATCTTGCGCGCATTTAAGGATACAGCTACACACATACTCACGATATAAGGTGTTGCTTTCTGAAAGAGGCATCGCTTCAAGCTTCACTTCGCCTTGGCACAATACCTTTTTCTCTTTTGGGATGACGTTGTGCTTATTAACCTGAATATTGACTTCTAACAGGTGCCCATTCTTATAGGTATTAAAGTTATGGTTTATCAGCTTGGTGTCGACTACAGCGGCGTTTATAGGGTTCTGTTGCGCTTCTGAAAGGGCAGAAAGCTTGGCGCGACTATCGTTGTTTAAAATGCCTTTCGACAACTGATTACCTTTGGCCCAGTAGCTGTAGTGTTGAACCCAACTTACAAACTCAGTTTTGTATTGTTCGATGTCTTTTTCGGCGGCACGCTCAATATTGTTGGTCAGGGTGTACAACTTCGACTTGCTGCCCAACAGCATATCTAGCCAGTTAGGCTTGTACTCATCGAGTGCTTCCATGGCTTTGACTTTATGACCGAATCGGACCGTTGGCATTGCCGGCGCAGGTTCCATCGCAATCGACTCCCAATTCATTTTTGGGGTCGGAATGGTATGCACGGATTGGATTAAGTGGAGGTGCTGATTGAATAAGCTCACTTCGCTTACAGCGTCCTCAAGTTGTTTGGTATTCATCTACATTCCTGTCGACTGTTGTTCTTGTCATTTGGCGCTTAGTTTATGTTCAAAGTGCGCGAACAGTATTTAAATGAACGTGAATGATCTTTTGTGAGGTTGCTTGATATTGGTTTAGGAATATTTTGGGGAGAAAGTTAGGTTTATGATTGAGATAACAGCATAGAAACACAGAGAACAAGCGTTCTCTGTGTTGGTCATATTACGACTATAGAAACTCGCTGATGAGTATTATCTCTGGCGTCTTGCGACCAAAGTAAATCGGTAATCGTTAGACGTGAAGTAGTTACGGCTGTATTCAAACACCGTATTATTGGCAAGGTAACCACGAGTGCGCTTTTCAATAATCGGTTGAGCAGGGTTTGTTACTTATATCAGTGCTGCATTGGCTAGTTAGGCTATGTGCGTCATTTTATTAAGCACAAAGGTTTCAATACAACCTTCAGTCGCAGCTACATACTCTGCAATGTGTTGGCTCGCTAAGTGTTTCTCTAGATGAGCTTCCGACTCCCAGTTCTCATGAAATACAAAATGAGCCGGGTTACTGTTATCTTGGTGCAGATCGTAGTTAATACAGCCATCTTCAACACGGGTTTTATCGATCAATTTAATCATCTCTGATTTAACAAGCTCAGTTTTGTCTTCTTTAGAGACGATCGTCGCAATAATAGTCAGTTTGCTCATTTTCAATTCCTTAGCTATAAACTCTATAAGTTCCAGTAATATAGTTATATTTTAGATTGAAGAAAGAGCTCTGGAATCCAATAACTATGGTTATTAGCATCCATAATTCGAGCTTGAGAGAATAAAGCTGGTGGCGAGTAGGTTACGCTCATTGAAAAAGCCCTCATAGCAATATGAAGGCTTCTTAGGTCTCAATTGATTAGGTTAGTTATTGAAGTCAGCTTTGATCCAAATCATACGGTGATCAGATGAAATTTCTTTACTATCGCCATTAGAATCTGGGATTCGAGAATCAAAGATTAAAGTCCTGCCATCTTCATTTGTGGCAGGCCAGTATACTCCAGAATCAACGATGCTCATTGTCGCTGATGGTAGGGCGTAGTCGACCGCCAATCCAAAATTGGAAGTAATGCGACTTGGTAATGGATGGTGTAGTGGTTTATCAGCAGCATACTCAGCTGCGCCATCACTTGTTGGATACAATGAGCCATTGGTTATATCTAGGTTAACCAATGCATCGTTGTGTAAGTCCTGCATAACAGAGCTAATGCCATCGCCATCAACTGGATCGAGGTTTTGGTCACCCATCATAACAAAATGCTTGCCTTGTTCTAGGCCGCCCATTTTTCCAGAGTCATCGTAGAAGAACGATTTGTTTTGAATGTATTGGTGCCAGAAGTCGACTTCTGCTGCGTTTTGTTCGATGTTTTTACCTACATCAAAAGCGGGCGGAGTAGGGTGTGACATCAGTAAGTGAACCGTTTCTGTGCCATCTTTGGTTGGGATGACGATTGGTGCATCAACGTGGTTCTTTGAAGATAAGCGAACTTCTGCCCATTCTTCGGCCGTGTACCACTCATCGCCGCAAACCATACCTGTTGGGAACTTACTAGGATCGTCGCAAACAGTGATTGTTGGAATAGTAGCACCTTCGAGATCTTTCCATTTAAATTCTTGGAATGTACGCGTGTTGGCTGTGTCGATTTCATATTTTGACATCAGAGCAAATGCGTATTGCCCATGATACAAACCGAAGCCCCACGCATCTCCTGGCAGTGTTCCAGCGTTACCATCATTGTCTAAATCAAAACCAAATTCGTTTAGTAAACCTGTATTAGTTGAGTAGCTTTCAAAGTATGGGTATGAGATTGGCTCTAAGTTTGCGTCGCCACCTGCACCTTCAATACTTTGAGCGACAGAGAGATAGTTCTTTTGAAAACCTTCTAGCGCTGATTTATCAGTACCTGTGCCGTCATTGTTAAATTCAGCCATCATAAGCACGTCAGGGCGATTCTTTTGAATCACAGCTGCGACGTTGCGGATCTGAATAACTTTTGCTGCCGTTTCTTTGTTAGCGGCGCTAATTGTATTATCCAAATAATCGGACACTAACGTCGCTTGAGCGTTAGGTTCGATTTGCATTTCAGTTACGAGATCTTGAAAGGTTGCGCGGTCAAATGACAAGTTGTAGGTAGCGATCTTAACTTCTTCTGGTTGAACGTAATCAGTGTCGCTGCTGCAACCAATTAAAAGTGCAGAAGAGATGGCGAAAGCGATAGATGTTTTAACAATTTCATAAAATGGGTCCGCTAATTGCTGAAACAATTTTGGGACGCGCATGTTATGGGATGGATATCGTTCTGTAAGTGACATTTGTGACGGCAAGCTCTATAGGTTGACATCTTGTTGCAGTGAAAGTGTGACATTTGGAACTAGTGTCTATTATTAGAATAAAGACTTAAAATTCATGTATTTAATTAGATCTATGAAATAAAAATGCCCTTATCGGAAGATAAGGGCATTTGAATAAGAATCAAACAGTGTTGTTATTGGGGTGTTAAGCGTATTACTTTACTTTAAGCATATTGCTCTACTGTCATAGCCCAATTTTTCTTCTGCTGTTCAAAATTCATTTTGATTTGTTGGTAACGAACCTTAAGTACTGAGTGTTCGTACTTTTTCACAACATCTTCGCGTTTACTTTCAATTAGCTGCTTTTTGACTTCGTAGTATTCGTTCATGTTTGATACAAGTGCATCGAATTCTTGTTGAAGCTTTTCCGCGATTTGTTGCTTATCGGCACGGTGCATGATTTTTTGCTGCGTGCGCTTTAATAACATTGATGCTTCGGCTTTTTCGATGCGAGCTTGAGGCGTTTTCTTAAGCTTGCTTGCTAAGCCCATTAAAGAAGCACTCTTAATCAACCATTTAGTTGGATCGTATTGCCACCAGTAGATGCCGTTACGGTAGTCGTTCTCAAAGATGTGGTGGAAGTTGTGGTAGCCTTCGCCAAAAGTGAGCACCGCTAGCACACCGTTATCACGCGCTGTGTTTTTGTCGGTAAAAGGTTGGCTACCCCAGATGTGAGCAAGAGAATTAATGAAGAAAGTTGTGTGGTGGTTAAGTACCAAACGAACAGCGCCCACAATTAACAACATGCCAAGCACGTCTCCGTAAATTACACCTAATGCGATTGGAACGCCGAAGTTCATAAGTAATGCTAATAAAACGTAATGCTTGTGCTGCCACATAACAATCTTATCTTTTTTCAGGTCGCGACAATTTTCGTAATCTGTGTACATTGCAGTGTTGTAATTACGAATCATCCAGCCGATGTGCGAATACCAAAAGCCACGTTTTGCTGAGTATGGGTCTTTGTCGTTGTTATCGACATGCTTGTGGTGCACACGGTGATCAGAAGACCAGTGTAGCGCGCTGTTTTGTAGAGCAAATGCGCCACCTAATGCAAATAGAAATCTTAGGCTTGAATGCGCTTCAAATGCTTTGTGTGACCATAAGCGGTGATAACCTGTCGTGATAGACAGGTTACAGAACGTAAAACAGATCGCTAGCCATATCCAGTGCTCCATACCATAGCCAAAAAAGTAGCCATAAACGGGAGCCGCGACAACAGCAAGCAGCATGCTGAAAGAGAATACAAAAATATTGAGCCAGATTAGTGGTGGCTTTTTTGTTGATGGTTTATCGGCACTATTCATTAGTAAATTTCCATTGAGCTTACATCTGTTCGCTAGAATATCAGCGTACACGTGTAAGTCAATATTGAAAGTGTAAACGTGTATTAGTATGTTTTACTTAAATATTGTATAAAGGTAGTGTGAAATGTAGTAGCAAGTCATAAATGGAAGTACTAAGGGCTAATAAATGGAAATTAAGGTAGCTGAATATAAAGATTATGAGCGGATTGCCCAATTACACGCGGATAGCTGGAAGCTATATTACCGTGGCATTCTTGCTGATGATTACCTAGAAAATGATGTTTTGGAGGACAGATCTGTTATTTGGCAGACTCGTTTGATTAATCCTCCTTTCAACCAACATGTTTTATTGCTTGAAGAAGGCGGTTTACTGGTTGGTTTCGTCTGCGCGTTTGGTAATCACAACTTTGAACGTGGCACGTTCATTGATGCGTTACATGTCGACAGCAATTATCGAGGTCGAGGTGTAGGTAAGCGCCTATTGTCTGAACTCACTAAATGGTTACAGCAATATTATTCTGATTCGGGGCTCTACCTAGAGGTGATGTCTGAGAACCACCAAGCCATCGCTTTTTATCAGGCGATTGGTGGCAAAGAGGAACTTGAGCAAACCTGGAACGCGCCATGCGGCAGTCAAGTGAAAGAGAAAGTGATTTCTTGGAGCTCTCCCGTTGAACTTGAACAGAAAACAGCGCGCGTTGTGTATTCTTAGTAGCTTCTTATTTAAGTAACTATAATTATTGAAGTCACTTTAAAGCCGAAGAACGAAGACAAAAGCCCCGAGCATTCAATTGTTCGGGGCTTTTTTGATTGGATTAATGGTCGTTATAATGAATCGCTAACGCGCGTGAAATACTGTGTGATTAATCACTCCATGTGATCTTATTTCTACCGCTCTTCTTCGAAATGTAGAGTGCTTGATCGGCATCGTCGATAAGTTGTTCGACAGAGCCGAGAGCCTGTGACGCATATTTCACACCGATTGAAATTGTTACTTCTAACCGAAGGAGAGAAGGAGATTCTAATAGGGAGTTAACTAGCGATTCAATTGAAGCCTCAGTTTCTCCTTGGACCATCACTAAAAACTCTTCACCGCCGTATCGAAAGCAGTTACTGCTGGTTGGTAGCCTTTTTTGAATCTCATCGGCCAGTTCTTTGATCACCATATCACCCATTTGGTGGCCGTAGGTGTCGTTAATCGATTTGAAATGATCAATATCTATCATGATCGATGTTATGGATAACTGACGGTCTATGCTTGGTTCGATCACCTGATGAAGATAAAGGCGGTTGTAGCAACCCGTTAGCGCATCTTGATAAGAAAGGGCTTCAAACATATTAGATTGCTTGCGGAGTTGTATTGCTTGTTTACGAAGCTGTTCGGATTGAGTGAAGCGTTTATGCACTTCGAAATCTCGTCTTAAACAAGAAGTTGCAATAAGAATATAAGCTGAAGCGTATACGGAAATGGTTTCTATTTCGTGACTAGGCTCTGCTTCATAAAGCTGAGGGGCAAGGCCAATGAGATAAGCCAAAAAGATAAATGACAGCGTAGAGATGCTGTATTTAACAGATAGTCTTGAAAAGGTTCCGATGTAGATCATTACGAGAATGATGCCACCTTGGTAATGGAAATTACTCAGCTCGATAGCGAGTCGGCCTACATAGACCAAGAAAAGCGAGCTAATTACAAGGAAGGTACTCTCTATGAGTTCTAAAACGTTGGGTTTATTTGTAATGCAGTATCTGGCGACAGCCATCATCAATAGAAAAAGTAAGACTCGGAAAATGATAGGGGTTACACACTCTGTACCAAAGTGAATGTAGTCGGTAACAATGAAAGCACAGAATATTGAGATCGGGATGTAGATGAAATTTATGTACGGCAAATAAATTTCATTATCGAAATAGGTTTTAAATCTTTGATTCTTGAACCCAGAATAAGAGCGCATTGAGAAACTAGCCGAAATGAATACACAATAATTTGCGTAGTATGTCACAGTCTTTGGGATTGTAAATGACCATTTCTATAGATTTGTCAGTATGTTAGCTAGATCAATAAACGGTACAAGGCAATACTCACGCTCTATTATCGGTAGAACGTGAATATCTTAGAGGCTGGTGTAAGAGTGGTTAACAGAAACTAATGGAGATTAACAAAAACTAATAGCGATTAGCGCTTGTTCTTCAAGTAACGTTTACGGCGCTCTTCCTTCTTCTTAATCTGTTGCTCAGCTTTCAGCGCAGCCGCTTCTTCTACTTCAACCAATTCTTTGGTGATCATCTCTGGTAGCTCTAGCGTTACTTTACCTAAAGTACCGTTGCGAAGTTCGTGAAGTAGGATTTCCGAACACTTGTGAATGTCTATATGACCACCTGCACGAAGTGCACCGCGTTTACGACCAATCGCTTCCATCAACTCGATGTCAGACTCGGGCAGCTCTTCAATTTGGTAGCGTTCTTGCAAAAGGTGAGGGTACTGCTTCGCTAAGTACTCGACTGTGTAGAATGCCACTTCGTCGTATTCCATTGCTGTATCTTTTACCGCACCAGTCGCAGCTAAACGGAAGCCGCTGTGTGGGTTTTCTACTTTAGGCCAAAGGATCCCAGGAGTATCTGAAAGGATCACGCCGTTTTGCAGGTTGATGCGTTGTTGACGACGAGTTACCGCAGGTTGGTTACCCGTTACCGCAATCGTACGTCCAGCCAAACAGTTGATGATGGTCGATTTACCCACGTTCGGGATACCCATAATCATCGTTCGGATGTTCTTACCCATTTGTTCACGGTGTGGTGCCAGTTTACGAACTAGTTCCATGACGTGGTTAACTTCTTCTTTTACGCTGGTGGTAATCGCAATCGCTTTAACGCCTTGCTCTTTCTCGAAGTGTTCAATCCAACGTTCAGTAAGCTCAGGATCGGCAAGGTCACGCTTGTTCAACACTTTTACACAAGGCTTATCGCCGCGCAGTGAAGAGATCATTGGGTTTTCACTACTGAACGGGATACGAGCGTCCAGTACTTCGATGATCACATCAACCTGTGGGATAACTTCTTCGATTTCTTTGCGGGCTTTATGCATGTGACCCGGAAACCATTGAATAGACATAGAGATAAACCTTGATAAATATATTTGCTGCACATTGTAAGGGTTCGCTAGGGCGTGTAAAGCGCTATGTTGTACCTGAAGTCATGTCTTTACAGTGTAATCTAGGGGCTGTGGCTGTCACATGACTAGATATGGCAGGAGTTTCCCTGCCATTTAACAACACCTAGTAACAATGGATGAGATTGTACGAACGACTGAAAGTTGATTTTTGACGGGTTATTTCCTAGTTCGTGACTCTAAGAAATAGGTCATAAATACCATGTATAGCAAGACTAAAAATAGCTGGAAAATACGAACGTAAAATTTATCATCCAACGCGCCGCTGCTTATTGATGTTCCCATAAGTACATTGAATCCGGTAAAGGCCGTAATATATATAGGCGCCTTTTGTGGAACGGTATAAATCTTTATTCCGAAAAGCGCAATGACACTGAGTACAACCATCATATATACATACATATTAGGGGCTTTGTTGCGTAATTCAATGGAACTAAATCAAGAGCCTACGATCTGATCAGCTACGTTCACTCCTTCTCGTAGCTCTATGCCTAAACCTCGTTACAAAACAACCAACTGGAAGCAATACAACCAATCACTTATTAACCGTGGCTCTCTGACCTTTTGGATTGATGAAGAGGCAATAAACGGGTGGGCGCAAAGCAAACAGAGTAAGCGCGGGAGGCCACGTCGGTTCAGCGATTTAGCTATCACGACAGCGCTCATGGTGAAACGAGTTTTTTCTATGCCACTGAGAGCTCTGCAAGGGTTTATCGACTCAATATTTAGGCTTGCCCATGTTCCATTAAGTTGTCCGCATTACACCTGCATCAGTCGTAGAGCAAAGCAAGTTGAGGTCTCATTTAAGACTAAAGCGAGAGGAGCAATACAGCACCTGGCCATTGATGCAACTGGCCTAAAGGTTTATGGCGAAGGTGAATGGAAAGTCAAAAAACACGGGACAGATGGCAAGCGTAGAGTTTGGCGAAAGCTGCATATTGCCGTTGATACAAGCACTCATGAAATTATCGCAGCCGAGCTAAGTTTATCGACGGTTACAGATGGAGAAGTCCTCCCGAACTTACTGAAACAAACACGCCGAAGTATCCTTGAGGTGTCTGGTGATGGAGCTTACGACACGAGATTGTGTCATGCTGCTATTAAGAGTAAGGGAGCCATTGCGCTTATTCCCCCAAGAGAAGGGGCAGCCTTCTGGGAGCGTGGTCATCCTCGAAACCTCGCCGTGGGTTGCCAGAAGTTATACGGCTCAAATAAGTATTGGAAAGAGCGGTATGGGTACCACAGACGTTCACTATCAGAAACAGCGATGTATCGAGTTAAACAGTTACTAGGAGGACGATTGAGCTTAAGACATTACAATGCGCAGGTGGGTGAGACTTACGCGATGATAAAAGCGTTGAACAAGCTTACTGGGTTAGGTATGCCTGAAACTTGTCGTATTGACTAAGAAACACACGAAATGGGGTAGCTCTATCTATAAATTTAATTACGCAACAAAGCCCATATTAGGTGCTAAAGATATGATGAGAAAAGTGACGAATGAAATCAGGCCTGCGAAGATGTTACTTACTGTGAAAAATAACGCGGTCTTACCGGACGTTTCGCTGCTTGCCATTAACGATAATAACATTACAAATGCAACGGTAAGCAGTATCTGTGAAAGTTGAAAATAGAAGTAAAAGCATACGAGTGGAAATGAAATCACCCATGCGCGTATAGCGGCTGCCCATCGCATTTCTTTGGTAAGTGGAGATACGGGAAAGCCAACAAAGTCCGTCTTCTCTTCTTCGGGAAAATAAACGTGTGAAAGGGCATACAAAGCGACGGCCAAAGTGCCTGAAAACGCAAAACCGATTCCTACATTCAGTGCGGATGCTTGATCGATTATAGTTATAGATGGAAGTAATATCAGTTCGATCATTAAGAATGTTGCGAACATGACCCATTTAGGGTCGGTAAATAAATAGTATGCCCAAAGCATCCCGAGTGTGAGTATAGAAAGAAAGGCAATTTTATACTCAGGTAGCCCCGTTGATACTACGAATCCAATTACAGCGGTGGATAGAAGCGCATAGGCCAACTGTTTGACATGGAGAATATGAAATTGAGGTTTATCAGTGACAAATTTTGCGGTCAGAAGTGGCGTACAAAAAGCTAATGGCCAGTTAAACCATAGTGCAAGGAATGTTGCCAAGCCGACTGTCGTGACGTAGCGAAAAATCCTACGCTCTTGTGCTTGTTCTATTTTATCGAACATAAGAGAACAAGCTCACTACGTTAATCCAGAATTTTCCAAGTAGGTTGAATAGAGTGTTTTCGCCAGTATAAACGATGACATCTGCTTGGCCTCCAATTCGCATTGATTGGATCGCTGATGGTTCGTTTATTTTGATCGTAACTGGAATACGTTGTGTGTCTCTTAACCATCCATTTTGGTTTTGTACACTCGCAAGGTCGCCAAGTTGTTCGTTTTTGCCCCATGTGACTCCCAGGTCGATTGAAGAAACTGTGCCTTTGAACGTAGTGCCTGGAGCAAGATCTAATGCGATTTCAACATCATCGCCTGGCTTTATGTTACCGAGACTATTCTCTCGAAAATAAGCTTCAAGCCATAAATTGTCGCTTTCGACGAAGGTGACTAATGGAGAGCCTGAAGAAGCGTATGAACCTTCTGATAAATTCAAGTTGGTTACCGCACCATCTGAAGGCGCTGATAGGGTTGTGCGCGATAAGTCTAATTGGGCTTTTTGTAATTCAAGTAGTGCTGATTGTATTTGTGCATTTTCCTCTCCCTCTGAACCCACTTGAGCTTTAGCTTTTTCTAGATTAGCGTGAGCGTTCATGACCTCAGCATTAGCTTTATCAATCGTGGCACGTGTTGTATCTGCATCTGACTTTGATACAACCCCTTTGTCTGCCATCGCTAATACTCGTTGACCCTGACGCCGAGCATTTTGTTGTGCAACTAACGATGTCGTGAGTTGTGCTTGAGCGGAAATAATACTGGCCATTTGCGCCCCAACTTGCTGCCCGGCTATCTTCAATCTTGCTTCTGCTTGTTTAACGGCTATCTCATAGTCGGTAGAGACAATTTTGAGCAACACGTCATTTTTCTCTACTTTAGTGTTTGCTGTAATATTAATTTGTTCTATTAAACCTGATACTTGTGGTTTTAAGGAAATGACGTTGCCTTCAACTCTAACGTTGTCGGTAGTTGGAATAATCCTGTCTGAAACTACAGCGATACCAATAGAAAGTATGGTGAATGCCAACAGACTGTTTGTCGCTATTTTTACTTTATTGATTGGTTTCTTTTTTTGCGTTTCAGTGCCGATTTTTTTATTTCTGACATGTGAGGCTCTCAATTTAAGATTCTGATATGTAGGGAGTTAGGTGTTCTACTCCCATCAATGAACCATCACATTATTAATGAGAGAGTGAACTATTTTTAAGATAAAAATAAGATCAAATATCTTGATTTAATGGCCATGTCGTGACATTGGTTTTTTTATTTTTGTGATGAAATTGAAACCTATGCTAGGCAGAGTCAAATAAGTATTAATTAAATTGGTTATTTTTGATGTGTCACCAAATGGCAAGCATGACGTTAGATGAATGATTAACATGGATTTTGAACATCAATTGCAGCCAATTAAGAGGTTCGAGAACTGCAATTGAAACAAGACTAACGTTAAAGGATACTGGATATGAAACTGATAAAGATTCTCACATTCTCTATGATTGTGTTGATTTCCAACGCGTATGCAATCACAGATGCCAGTAAGATTGGCGCAAACTCAGGTGCTATGAATTACTGCTACGATAACTTTTCTGACCCTGGCCAAAATTCGAAATATAAAATTCTCAAACTGAAAACCTATGAAAAGTACCGAGATCTACTTAGTGATGAACGTGCAAGAGCGTTATTAATGAAAAGGGCTGCAGAAGGTGGCGATTATTTAGGAGACCCTCTGGATAAGAGTCGATGCAATAGCCTACGAAAGGTGCTTTATATTAAATATAACTAAATAGTATGAATCTAACCCCTTATTTGATTTGCCAAGTAAGGGGTTTTCTAATTCTTAGGCACGACTGTCAACATATCAAACGAGAAACATCTAATTATAAAGAAGGTCCTAACGTATGGCGTTACCGAATAGAGGAGTACCACTTGTTCGCACAGATTGTGTTCATGACCTGGCTGAACTCTTTAGTGAAAGAGATATTAATGTTTATTCTTTGATTACTGGTGTTAAAGCACCGGTTGACATACAAAGATGTGAATTCCCGTTTATACCTGAGACTGTTTTACTCAACATAATCAGAATGTTTGGTGAAAGTGTTTCGTTGGACACATTTGTGACTCGTGTTTGGTTAATGTGTAAGAACACCTATATACCGGGCGTGATTGCTCAGTTGGTTAAAGCAAGGGAGGGCACTGTAAAAGAAGCGCTAGAAGAATTCTGTGAAATCATTCGATATTACTCAAGCGGAGTTAAAATATCGTTAAAGCTCCATAATGATTGTTACTGGTTAGTTCGCGAAAAAGAGGGTGCGACACAAGACTGGTTTAAGTACGCGGAAATATTCTCGTTCATTTTCCTGGATGAGTTGATAACAGCTTTGACAAAACACAACAGCAAAGAAAAGTATGTGACAATTGTCAGCCCACATACGGAGTGCTTTTTTGAATGCTCACAGTTAGCACATGTTCAGTTTTTTACACTCCGCTCAGTCACAGGTATTCGTCTAAATAACAAAATTTTGAGTCAAAAAGTTAACTTAATAAAAAATTCAGGAAGAGAGGTCATAGATCGAGAAGGTATACCTAGTGATTTTTTGTGCTCATTCAAACATGCCATGCAACCATATTTGTCGATGGGAAAGTTACCCATATCAACGGCTGCGAACATACTGGGAATGAGTCCTAGGACTATCCAGAGGTGCTTATTCGGCGCAAGTGTAACTTATCGCGAAGTATTGGATGATCTTATTCTAAATGAAGTTCAGGTTCGGCTGAAGTACTCGGACGACTCAATAACGTCAATAGCAACCAATATCGGGTATGGTGAATCTGCTAACTTCACTCGTTTCTTTAAACGCAAAACAGGGTTTACTCCTTCACAGTTCCGCAGCCAACATCAAGGTTTATAGTTTTCTGTCAGTGAGGGGTAATTATATGATTGACTCAAAACTCTATACATTGATTAGAAAAGTTCGTCTTTGGTTTCTCGTTTTTGTGCTGGATATATGAACTTTATTAAATCGCACTCCCGTGGCGCGATATGACAATTCCTAAACGCTCTGATCCAATAACATGATTGGGTAGACAACAAATAGAGGAATCATCATGTCACACCGTTTTAATGAATATCGCTTACCACTTGAAAGCTCTCTCAAACATGCAGTTTCTTACCTAGAATCTTTAGCAGATAGACCGGTAGACAAAGGTACAACCTCACAAGCGTTACGTGAAGCTATCGGCGGGGATTTACCATTGCGACCAACAGACCCATCACAAGTGATTAATGACATGGTAAAGAATGTCGATGCTGGTTTAATGGCATCTGGTGGTGCACGTTTCTTTGGGTACGCGATTGGCAGTTCATTTCCCGCTTCACTAGCAGCCGATTGGCTCGTGAGTGCTTGGGACCAAAATGTGCCTTATTACGTTTCTAGCCCTGCTATGTCTGTTGTTGAAGAAACAGCTGCAGAGTGGATGGTTGAGCTACTAGGTTTAAATAAAGGTACGGCGGTAGGTTTCACTTCTGGTGCTCAAGAAGCGATTTACACCGGTTTGATTACTGCCCGCAATACACTGCTTGAACGCGCTGGTTGGGATGTGGTGACAAAAGGCTTGTTTGGAGCTCCTCGTATTAACGTTGTTGTCAGTGATCAAATTCATTCAACGATCAAGCGCGCGCTATCCATGATTGGCATTGGTCTTGAAACGATTGTCAAAGTACCAACCGACGATAACTTACGTATTATCCCAGATAACTTAAAAGAAATTATTTCAGGCTTAGAAGGCCCAACGCTTGTTTGCGCTCAAGCTGGCTGTATTGATTCCGGTGCTTTCGACCCATTTAATGAATTGGCTGATGCTGTCGAGAACCACGGCAACGCGTGGCTTCACGTAGATGGTGCAATTGGTTTATGGGCTGCCGCAAGTGATAAACAAAAGTATTTATTAGCAGGTATTGAACGCGCAGATTCTATTGATACTGACGGGCATAAATGGTTCAACATGCCGTATGACAGTGGAATGATCATCGTAAAAGATGCAGCGGCACTATCTAAAGCGATGGGCGGTAGTAACATGGGTGACTACCTTAATGATGCAATGGAAAAACCAGATCGAAATGCGATTAATTTTGGTATTTCTGCATCAAGAAGAGCACGTGGCGTTCCTGTGTATGCAGCGTTCAAATCATTAGGCAAAGAAGGGATTGTTGAACACATTGATCGTTGTACTGAGTTAGCTCAGCGTATGGCGAATAAGCTTTCATCCGTGCAAGGTATTACGATTTTGAATGATGTTATTTCTAATCGTTTCTCAGCACAATTTGGTGAAGGCGATGACACTTACCGCAATGAACTAACAGATCGAGTAGTTCACCGTTTACAGGAAGAGGGAACATTATATCCATCAACTTCGGGTTACAAAGGCTTGAAGACGATGCTGTTCTCTGTTCTGAGCTGCCATACTTCGACTGAAGACATCGACCTATCTGCTGAGAAGATTGTTGAAGCATACCTGACGGAGAAAGAATTTATGGATAATGCAGCCTCTTAATTCATCCCTCAGAGAGTAAGTCCCAATTGAATATTGGGACTTTTTACTAATTTCCATCTAATACATGAGTTATGGAACCACTATCTTGAGATGAATAAAAAGCCGCTATATCTCTCAAGTCTTGATCATCGAGCTTACTGAGCTGAACTCGCATCATTTCTGCGTAGTCGCCTTGTCTATTTCCGCTTTGGTATGCTTTCATCGTGTTATAGAGGTAAGTTGAATTTTGACCCGAAAGTTTGGGGTAATCAGTGTTACTTGTTTCACCCGTGGGGTTATGACAGAAAACGCAACTTGGTGATTTCATTTTACCCAGTTCAGGATCGCCAAAATCAGAGGCATGAAGGCTAGGGGAAAGAGTGAGTAATAGTAAAGCGAAGGATTGATAAGTCATGATTTTACTCCAGTTAAAAACATAACAATAAGGCTTACCCTAAGGGGAAGCTCAAGTCTGAATTGCTATAGGTGCTAACAGTTAAAGCGTACTTTTTGCTCTGTTAGGTAAGTAGAGGGGCTGCAGAAGTGATGTTTCCGTGAGTTAACAGGTTCGACTCGTATTTTATAGGGCGGGATGTTTTTCTACTTTTTAAAATGTGATTAAACCACAGACGATTCGATTTAAACTTCGTTTATTAGCCTGACAGTGATTCTATGAGGAACTGAATAATATCAGGTCACCTTTCAAGGGCTTAAATTCTAATACGTCTGTTTGAAAAAAAACTGCAATCGGCATTTTTATGTTTATGTTCATAATTTAAACTATATGTCTGGTTGTATAATAGTCTCTAAACTATTGATAAAATGTGCTTTTCTTATCGCTTCTTTTCTATTGGTGACATTTATTTTTTTGTATATGTTGTATACGTGAGTTTTTACCGTGCTTTCTGAAATAAATAGTTCGCTTGATATCTCTAGATTTGAATCTCCTCTGACAACTCGTTTAAATATCTGAGCCTCTCTTTTCGTCAGGTTAGACAGTATTACCTGAGACTTGAAAGTATAAGAGCACGCATTGGATAAAATATGTGACATTAACTTTCTAGGTAGCCATAGATCGTCATCACATACTGTTTTTAAACAACGTGTAAGGTGTTCAATAGGAGCATCTTGATAAATCATCCCCTTTATATTAAACAGGTTGAATAATTGCATTACGGTAATACTCTGTCCGGTAATATCTGAGGGAACGTCATAGACTACCCATTTACTGGACTCTATTTTTGATAAGATGATGTTGATATCTTCGATATTTTCCAAGAGTAAGTAGCTAATGAGAATGACATCGAACGTTTTATGATTACGAGAGCGCTCAATGCTTAAAATACATTCTCTGCTAAAAGAAAAATCACTGTATTTCCCTATTTCTCGTTGAATAAACTGGTTGTTAATACCGTTGTCACCTACCAGGAGTATGTGCTTTAAATTATTTTTATTTTCATACATAATTTACTCCGAAACTGAAAAATCGTGTTTGATTGTATGATGATGGATTTTATATAATTGAGTTGCATATCTTACTTTTTATATAATTACATAATTATGGTTGTTGTGAAAGTTGGGGTTCGATAGAAATTTGTAATGTATCGTCATATTGTCCCCCTGGTTTGTTCTCTGTCTCACCGATGACAAAACTCAAAGGAATAGGCTGACCAATCGTAGCGGAAAGACGTTGAATTCTTGCGTCAAGTTGTTCAAGGTTTACTCTGTCGTTTTCGAGGGAAAGTTGGTATGGAATGTCCCATTTTGCCTCATTAGATTCATGACGTAGCATTCCTTGATGGGATGATTCCAATACGATGGTATAAGCTGTATTGCTTTGAACCCATAGGTTAGGTGCGGAACGAATAACCTTGTTGGAATATAAAGTCCCTAGATCAAGGTCATAATGTTGTTGGGTCAATCCATAAAAATGAATTTTTGCAGCAGGCGGAACGTTAACAGATACCGGGAGTGAACTAGGGCTAATTTCTATTTGTTTACTATTTGAGGTATAAGAAGGCGAGACTTCCAATAACCCTCGATAGGTTCCTGACGCTAACCATTGTTTACTTGGGAAACGCATTTGTATCGTTGCCGAAGGTTGGTTTTCGGTTAATGATAAGTGCCATTGATTAGCCACTGACATACCAATCTGCCCACTCCATTCAAAGCCGAGTTTTGCTTGGTTTACCCCTTTTAACGATCGACTGGTATCGTTAAGTTGTAAAATTAAGTCTAATTTGCAGGGTTCGCCAATTATGATCGCATCTATACGATAAGTGTTTATTGTTGCGAACGTTCCTGCGCTGAAAACATCATATTGTGATTTCGATGAGACGGGTTGAATAGCCAAGGCACTGGCTTCACACGCCAATGCCGAAGGTACATGGCTTATGGCGATGAGGAACAAGGCTCCCCAAAGAACTTGTTTATTCCACATAAACATCTCCTAGTCTTATCAAGTTGTCACTGCGTTCACTGAGGGTAATGATGACTGATTCTTGTTCTTTAGTGTCGAGTACCAATTGATATTTTCCCGGCTTTAATCCAGAGATTGCGAATATGCCGTTACGATTGGTAAAGAAGTCAATCGGCAACTGTTTTGCCTCACCAAGGTAATGTGCTACACCAGCGACAAGTGAAATAGGGTTGTTACTTTGACGATCGAATAGCTTGCCAATAACAGTTAATACAGCATCAGATCCGATCTGTAGCTGGAATCCCCGTTTATAACCAGGCTTAATCCAAAAAGCACCATCACCTAAGTCATACCCTGGTGGCAAGTTATCGACCTCGTAACCGACTACTTGGCCATTATAAGCAACAAGGTCAGGAACCATGGCACTTGCATCTCCTTTAAGGTAAACGCGTGCGTACTCACCATCTTTTGTTGGGTCGACAGCCACGTCATTTTTTGCGAGACTTTCGTGCTTGCGAACAATAGCAAATGCTTCGCGCACCGGTCTGCCGATCGTCACAGATGAACCTGCAAAAGCAAGGGCACTACTTATCGTCACATCAGTACTGTGATTTCGTGTTTCACCATTAATGTCTTCAAGCCGCGAAGCGTGGGTCGCGTTTAATTCATAACGGTTAGCCGTGTAGTTAATCCCAGCATCCATATCGGCATCCGTTTCTTCGTTAGTAATGACACTCGCAAACGCCGACATCCCCCCAGTATTACCAATATTATTCTGATAGCTGTAATCTAAGGCGGCTTCATTAAGCTCAGTGGTGTAACGACCGACTACACGAGTTTGTCGACTAAGGGGCCAGCTTATGGTGACAGTCGTGCTGATATCATCGTCTTCGGTTGCGTTATGCCGATAGTTAACGCGTGCACTCCAGGTGGCGGGAGTATCAAACAGTCCGTCCGATAAACTCGGGCTAATCAACCAATAATCGTTCTCTTTGTCTACCCCTGAGCGATAATTGAGGGTCATGGCGGCACGTAAAGACTGACCAAGGTAAATAGAGCTGAATGCAGATACATAATGGGTGGTTAGATTGATATCGGTATCGGAAGCATCAAACCCTGAGACCCCAGTAAAATTGTTGGTCAGATATTCATAACTTACACTCAGTTGTGGGGACAGCGTGTTCGTATTAGAAAATTCCGCATCGAACGCAAATTTGTAAGCGTCGCCAGTTCCAAATGTAGGGTGTTCGCTACGCGAAGCATTGAGTTCAGTGACGCCCCATGTAGAAGCGAGTAAAGCGGTGGCTCCATATTGGTAAAGATCTTCACGGGTTTGGAAGTTGGTACCTAACGTTAACCAAGGGTTAATACCCACATCGATATAACCATGCAAAATACGTTCGTCGGTTAGATATTCTATTTGCCCATTCTGTAATTCAGAAGGCGTTCCATACATGACGCTATATTCAAACTCACCGCTATTGAGCAAGTCGTTACCGGTCGCAATAGAAAACTCGATGCGTTCTTCATTCCCGGAGCGGTCGGTGATGACGAGTACAATATCATTGCTACCTTGCGCTAGAGGTATGTCACTAAGGTTATAGCTACCAGCGCCTAGCGTTAATCGCTGGACTGCAATCCCATCTATATAGACATCGACATTTGAAGCTCTTTGAAGTGTGAATGATTGATTGGCTCGTGGTCGTGCATTTCTGGTTGGAATGAGCGTGAAATCTCGAGTTAAGCCAATACCAAGTATGTCGGTGCTGTCCTGAAAAGATTGACCACTGTTGTACATATCACCGAGCACAAGTCGTGTGCCTTGTTCTGCAAAGTCAATATTAAGACGAGATCCTTCTCTTACGTATCGCGAATCTTGCGATGAGCTGTTTTCTAAATAAGATTCATACTCAAAGTTTAGAAAACCAATGTTAAGTGCTGAGTCAAACTGACTGCGATAGAGGTCCTGCCTTGACGAATTCTGATCGACATATTGGCTCTCATTAGCCGAAAGGGCAAAGTTAACGTATCCACTAAGCAAACTTGGCTCGGCATAGTTATAAAAATCATCTGCACCGTTCATAGACAATTGCTGGGTTAAGCTAAATTCAGGCGGTACCGTCACGATGCATTCTAATGAAGAAAAATCGAAACTAAGACCTAATCCTACGCTCTCAAAATGGTGCTGAGACAGCATTTTATCGCTTGTCGTGTCATTGAGTTTCCCAATACCTTCTTGAGTTACGACGGACGAAAGGAGAGAAAGCGTACTTTCCTTCGGTAACAAGATTTCATTGTTTGCGGTAATGATAATGTCCGCTTCTCCAAGTATGGTGTCACTTATTCTTAACAAAGAGGTAAGTTGAATATCTCGTCCTGTCGGGTTCAAGACCATTTCTTGACCCCAAGCAGCAGGGCTTAAGGCAGCACAATAAAAAAGTACTAATACCAAGACATACAAAACTTGCCATATCTTGGGATAGGTTTCAGTTTTCATGCCCATGGTAAGTGCCCACTGGTAAATAATTTAAAGAAGAAGGCAAAGTAATAATGGAGCGTGGTGGAATAAACTGCTCACCTAAAGCCTCATGTACTTTTTGGCTCTGAGATTCGAGCCCCGCAAAATGAAGTAACGATGTATAGGTAAATCGCGACCCAGAATTAGTGAGTGTCAGTTGACCTTGTTCATCTATGTGTAATTTCACGTCAGGCTCTAAAGAGGACGAGTGAATGTGCAACAACGCATTGTAGTGAACTTGTAAATTGATACCGGTTGTTAGCCCGATGGGTTTGTCTATCCTCGCGTTGTTCTGGCCAATATTCACGGTACTGAAGCGAACGAAGTAACTCTGGGAGGTTTCGAGTAATCGCTTTCCCAACCACTGTATACGGAATACTTGGCGTGCACCGGGTGCCAACATTGCGGCTGGTGGAAACACAAACATCTCTTCACTCGATAGATCTGATGTTTGGAACGTGCCATCAGATAAGAAGTTCAAACGACGAACGTTAGCTTCTAGTGGGAGAGCTTGTGTTGAATTGTTAGTTACAACCAGTTGCGATGTTGCCCGGTGATCTGTGTTGAGCTCGATGACGGTTGGAAACAATGTTATGCCAAACGTTTGTGCACACAGAAAGCAATAAATGAGCCCACCCAAGATATAACGTCTCATTGCTATTGATCCTGCTCTATTTCAATCGATAGGGTGTCCACATCATAATTTTTAAGAGGCTGCATTTCGAAAAAGCGAGTGGAGTAGGGTAGGACTAAAGTACCCGGAATACGTTTAGCGATTTCTACGCCTTTTAAATATGTTGAATTTTTACCATCAGATATTTTCCATGTTGTATTGGTTAATCGACCATAACTATTACCACTGTTAAGTACCTCAAGAACCCATTTGTTCTTTTTGTCATTTTGTTCGATACTTTTAATTTCTAGCTGAGAAGCCGTGTTCTGAGGTCGCACGTTGATAAGCGTATTAAACTGAAGCAAAAGACTTACTTGCCCTTGATTACTGCTCGCTCTTTGAACTTTTACTTGCTTAACAGCAATGCGATACGCTTTAGATTCTGTGATGGAAGGATCGCCCAAATACCGCACCATAATGGATTGTGATCTTCCAGGTTCTATTATTGCGGTCACCGGTATCACTAATAACTCGTCATCTGCAGGCGTCGTGGTCTCTTTCCCATATTCGTTCATTGTCATAAATACTGGAGACAATTCAACCGTGAGTGGTTCGGTAGACGAATTCTCAACCCTCATGGTCATTTGAGCTCTTTTGCCAAGCGGTGTCATTTCCATAGACATCGGTTCGACTTTGAACGCATGAGCGGACAGAGAAGTGAATGACAATAGGAAAAGAACGATCCATTTATGCATGATCCATTTATACATAGCGAAGAGCTCCAAATTAAACTTATGTCTTTGATATTGATATTGATATTGATATTGATATGAGATTAAGTCGGAGGCCAAATAATAGCCCCCGACTTATTAACCTCTAATTTGAGGTGATATTTACGGTTAATGTATCTGAGTAGCCACCAGCCCATGGGGAGGTTTCTGTTGTCACAATATCAATAGATGCGGCAACACCTGTCGCTAATGCTCCAGAACCGCCATAAGAATTACTGACTGAAACGTCATTTAGACCTGGGCCCCCTGGTGCATTAAGCGTGAAAGAAGCTAAGCCCGAAGGGTTGAATGTTGCATCGTAGGTAAGAGCGTAGTCTTCGCTATCGTCTGACTCTAGACCACCTTCAGCACTTGTCAGTGTCACAGTTGCACCATCGACGTCATTACACTTCATGTTAAGACCACTAACAGAAAGGTTTTGAATTTGAGATACGTTACCAAAGTCCATCAGTTGCGTTGAAAGACCAGTAACTTCACATACAGGTGAAACAAAACCAACTAACTGGACATCACCAGGAGCGGCTTGGACTTGAGCACCAAAAATAGCAGTGACTGTTGCTGCATAGAGTGTTAGCTTTTTCATTAGAAATTCCTTTATCTTAAATGATTGGCTCGAATACTGCTGAGCGTATGTTGTTCTGCAGATACATTGCAGAGTTTTCACTTTGTCACGCTATGAATCGAAGGGTAAACTTCGATCTCAATAACGTCTTGATAATAACCTGCGAAACGCAAGCTATTTTCGAGTGCTACCCTAAGGCTCCCATGTTGAGCAAAAGGAATAACACCTGAACTGTTGATCATTACAGGTGAAATAAGTTGGCTGCTGTGCCTACTTTCATAAAGACGAATTTCGTCTATTTGTAATGACAAATTGTAACTTTCAATAATATCAATCCCTTGGTGTTGATATTTTAAGCCTCCATATTTTGAGTTGATCGTTATACCCAATGGACGGTTACAATACATATTAAAAGGTAACGACTGCACATCACGGTGTTCCGTGAAATTCATAATGTTGCCAGAAAAGAAGTTTATTTCGCATTGATCTTTGATCTGACCGCTAATTCCTAACGTTAAGTTGTTAGCACTGGCATAGAATGAAAGTGACAGACTAAAAATTAACCCGGAGACGATGAAGTTATGAAGAATCAAAAATACTCTAATCATAATTTCACCTCTCGCTGATTGAATGTAACTTGTTGCTTAACTTTCAAAACTATAAGTGCTTTAAAAAATGGTGAAGTAGTAAAAAAAGTTTATTATTTAGGAGAAGTATGAGTTTTAGTATGATTTTAAGCTGAGAGGTAGAAGCGAAATTATTAGATAATAATTTAATATTCAATTAGATAGGTTGATTTTACTCAATACTAATATTGACGGAGATTTTTTATTTAATTGATTAAAATAGAGCTATGGTCTACACGGGTGTTTTGGAGTTTTTGATGGGTTACTGTCATCATGAATGTGACAGCATTATTAACGAAAACACTAATTTGATTATTTAATTTATAATTTGATTGTAGCGATTTAAAATATTAATAATGGATGGCGAATATCTACTGTTTCTTTATTGAAATTAGTTCTTTACAAGAATCTATTAGGATTGATGTGTTCTAGTTTTAATTATCGTGTGCGTGGTGATTAAAAACTTGAATCTGTTATTACTAAGTCATTTACCTTTAGTGACAATACAATGCTGATAAGCCATTAATGTAAATCCAACTTAAACAATAATTTAATGTTTAAATGTTAGAATAATTGTCAGAAAGTATTCTCATAGGCCAAAACGAGATCGCGTTCTGTTCCAGTCAATCAAGTGTGTTTATTAGAAAATTAGCAGGTGTCGAAGGCTATTTGGGCTGTGGAATGGGTTAATGATTTTGCTGAAAGAATAAAGCTTCCCACAGGGGAAGCTCAAATCTCAATTGCTATAAAGGCTAATCTCGTCAAGAGTTAAAGCGCATTTTCTAGCTTTGTTAGGAAAGTAGCGATGTCTTCTGAACTGATATCTCTATGGGTAACAAAACGTACTGGATTACCTGGCGACATTGTAATGTCTTGCTCACTTAACTCGCTTGCGATGCGGTTAATATCCACAGATTCATCTAACTTCGCAAATACAATGTTAGTTTGAATGAAATCAGGGTTAACAGAGAAGCCTTCTAGCTTGCTTAAACCAATCGCTAGGTTTTTTGCGTTCTCGTGATCATTTTTAAGTTGAGCTACGTTCTCAGTCAGCGCCATTTTACCTGCGGCGGCAAGAATACCCGCTTGGCGCATACCGCCTCCGACTATTTTACGCAGTCGACGAGCTTTAGCGATGTACTCTTTGTTGCCAAGGAGTAGTGAACCGATTGGAGCGCCTAAACCTTTTGATAAGCAAATCGTCATAGAGTCGAAGTGCTGTGCGATCTCTTTGATGTGTACATCCAGCGCCGCTGCTGCATTATAAACGCGCGCGCCATCTAGGTGCATTTGTAAGCCGTGTTGGTTTACGAATTCACGTGCTTCCGCTAGGTAAGACATTGGCAGCACTTTACCATTGATCGTGTTCTCTAAACTAAGAAGCTTAGTACGAGCAAAGTGGCTGTCATCTGGCTTAATCGCAGCGGCAAGCTTTTTAAAGTCGAGTGTGCCGTCTGGGTTGTTCTCGATGGGTTGAGGTTGAATCGAGCCGAGCACTGCAGCACCGCCAGCTTCATACTTATAGTTATGCGCTTGTTGGCCACAAAGGTATTCGTCACCACGCTCACAGTGTGCCATTAAACCAAGTAGGTTGGCTTGTGTACCTGAAGAAGTGAACATCGCTGCTTCAAAGCCGGTTTCATTGGCAGCCCACTGTTCCAATTCGTTTACGGTTGGGTCATCGCCATAAACATCATCGCCCACTTCTGCATTTGCCATTACGTCACGCATAGCTTGCGAAGGTTTAGTTACGGTATCAGAACGAAAGTCCATGCTTCTCTCCTAGAGTACTTTAGGTAGTCATATAATTGGCTATAGATAGCCACATAGTTGGGCTTTGCTTAAACAAGCGATAGTTTTTGTATCGGTGATTTGATCGTGTCGTATTTTGTTGTGCAGCTCTTCTAAGCTCAGCTCTATCACTTCTATAACTTCATCTTCGTCGCATTCAAATCGGGTAGTGAGGCTAAGATGTTTTGCGACAAATAAATGCTGAATCTCATCGCAGAATCCAGCCAAAGGTGTGACTTGTCCTAAGCTCTGAAAAAAAGTTGCACTGTAACCGGTTTCTTCTTCCAGTTCGCGCTGGGCACATTGAAGAGGTGTCTCATCAATTTCCATCGTGCCTGCAGGTAGCTCCAAAAGCCATTTCTTAAGAGAAGGACGAAACTGATTAATGAGGATGATTTTTCCTGACGAAGTGATAGGAAGAATAACGGCCGCGCCGGGGTGGTGTATTGTTGTATGTTTTACCACGACGTTCGTAGGGAGCGTCACGTTCTCTTCGATGAGAGAAATACTTTTCCATTGATGGATAACTTTACTCATGCAATTTGGCCACATTCCTTGCCAATTTTTCGTATAACTGAAGACGTGTACCACCATAACGTCTATGGTGTCGAAAATAAAAGAAAAATTAGGCTTAGCAATAGATTTAATTTGACGCCGTTCGTGATGTTACTCTCATAATTGGAATCTATGATTACGCGAAAATTGCAGCGTAACCATCTGATATAAAGGCAACTCAATAATAAAAGATACTTGTAACAAAGTGCTAACAAATGTATAAAAACGTATCTACACTCTCAACTGTTCAAAGATTTTCGGAGTAACGCATGAACCCTTCTATTTCCTCACATGCTGACAAGGCGCTACTCTCTGAAAGAATCAACAAATTAGCGCATGCTCTCTCAGATGGCGTTTACGAAAGAGAAGACACCATTAAGCTTTGTTTACTGGCGGCTCTTGCCGGTGAAAGTGTGTTCCTATTAGGCCCTCCGGGTATTGCAAAAAGTCTTATCGCTAAACGCCTCATCCAAGCTTTTGACAACAGTAGCTACTTCGAATATTTGATGACACGTTTCTCTACACCAGAGGAAGTGTTTGGCCCGCTAAGTATCCAAGAATTAAAAGACAACGGTCGTTACGTAAGACTGACCGAGGGTTACCTACCAACCGCACAAGTTGTATTTCTTGATGAGATCTGGAAAGCAGGTCCTGCAATCCTAAATACTTTGCTCACGGTCGTTAACGAAAAGACGTTCAAAAATGGCGCAGACATCGAGCGCGTGCCGATGCGTTTATTAGTGTCTGCATCTAACGAACTTCCAGATGAAGACAGCGGCTTAGAAGCTCTTTACGACCGGATGCTGGTTCGTGTGTTTGTAAACCGTATTCAAAACAAACAAAACTTCAAATCGATGCTGACGACGGGTACTTCTCAGGAAGCTGTGATTCCAAAAGGTTTGGCGATTACTGATATTGAATACCATCAATGGCAGAAAGAGCTCGATAACTTGGAATTGACGGATAACTCGTTTAACAAGCTATTTGAACTGAAAACCATGCTTGAAGAGACTGTCAAAAAGCAAAGTTCGGCTACTGAAACTGATCTATATGTATCGGACAGACGCTGGAAGAAAGCGGTCAAGCTGTTGAAGGCAAGCGCATTCTTCAGTGGTCGTGATAGCGTAAACCCGCTGGATATTATGCTACTGCAAGATTGTTTATGGCATAGTCCAGAATCGCGAGACGTAGTTCGTAGTGTGGTAAAAGATTTTGCATTGAACCGAGCGTTTGATCAGCAGGAGTCGAAATCTCAAATCGAAATGTCACGTGAAGAGCTTGAAGAAATTCAAGATGATGTTGAATCAACGTTATCGGTGTCGCTCTCTATGGAATCAACCAGCGGCTTACTGCGTAAAGATGTTTACCAAAATGATATCAAGAACGCGAAAATGTACAGCGTCGGCAGCGCTTACAACCTAGTTAAACTGGTTATGCTGCAAAGCAACATGTCGGTTTCTGAATCTGAGAAAGGCGATAGCCGTTGGGTATATGTAGCCAAGGATGATTTTGACCGTGCGCTTAAAGAAGGCCACGGCGATATTTACGGTTACGTAAATGAAAATAAAAACCTATGCCGTTTAAAACTCGACTTGGATGCATCGAACCAATTAGTGATTAAAGATATTGCCAATCGCTCTGTATTGGTGAGTGTGGTTACTACCGACGGTTTAGACCAAGAATTGTATAACAAGTGGTTGAGTGGCGCTGAGAAAGCCTTAGAACAGTTAACTGAGGCTGAATTTAAGTTAAAGAGAGTTCGAACTGAATTCCATGATGCGTTGCCTCACAACTATATTGATCCTGATTTACCGAAGGCAATGGAAGCAAGCTTGCAAGCTGTAACGCAAGATCTTGAAACCACGAAAGTGAAGAGCAGTAAGATCGCACAGCGCATTAAGTTCATGAGTCAGTACTTCGAGTAAGGGGAGAGCATATGTTAGGAGCAGACGGCTTAAACCTCGCTTTGATGGTAGCTGACTCAGGAATCATTGATACAGCGATGAATGATCTCATCGCTCGTTCTCAAGTCATGATGGCTGCTGAGAACAAGGGCGTGAAAACGTCGGTTAAAAACCATTTGGTTAAGTGGCGCGGTAAAGTAAAAAAACGCGTCACTAAAGTGTGTGAAACCGATAGGTTCCAAGAGGAAATCGCACTTTACCAAGAAGTGATCTATTGGGATGAACCTCAGTTCTTTGACGAGATCGATAGTGTTATCAAAAAACTGGAGTGGCACTCGGCGTTTTATCTACAAGCAAGACGCTTGATGGAAAACAACAAAGGCGTTTATAACGCGATGTTTCCACACTATTTTTGCGACCAATGGTACCAATCACTGTCAGACGCCATTAAACAAGCTCAAGTAACCGAACTTGAAACAAGCAAAGAAAAAGTCTTAGCTGACCTTTATCAACGCATGGAAACCATGAAAAACATGGATAAAGTGACGGAGTCTGGTGATGAAGGCAGTGTAGGGCGCTTGTGGGACATGGCTTCGGCTAAGTTGAGTAAAACCGACCTAACAGTAATGAAGCGTCATGCGGAGTTTCTAAATAAGCACAAAGGCCTTCAAGAAATTGCTGAAAAACTCGGTCGCATGGCTGGCTTAGAAGATGACCCTTCTTTGCACAAAGCCCCTGTAGAAGAACTACAGATGGTTGAAGAGAAGAGCGATGAGGCAGTCGATGATATTGTTGGAATCCACGAAAGTGATGACCTCAACAAGATGCTGCCGAACGAAACCATGTTCTTAGCGTACCCAGAGTTAGAAGTCATTTTCTACAAACACTTGGCCGACAAGCGTTTGCTTAGCTATCGTTCGCAAGGTAAATCTCGAACCCTACGTAAAGTCAAAGCTCAAAAGCCAGACAGCAAATCGGTGGACATTGAAAAAGGCCCATTTATTGTTTGTGTGGATGCGTCCGGTTCAATGAGTGGTTTCCCAGAACAGTCGGCAAAAGCGATGGCTTATGCCTTGATGCAAATCGCCTTAGCTGAAGAACGCGACTGTTATGTGATTTTGTTCTCTTCAGAACACATTACTTATGAATTGACGCGACAAGACGGCCTACGTGAAGCCAGTGACTTCCTAAGTTACTCATTCCACGGCGGGACAGACCTTGAGCCAGTGCTAATGAAGTCGATAGATTTGATGATGGGCGACAAGTACAAGAATGCTGATTTGATCGTTCTTTCTGACTTTATCGCACCAAAGCAGTCTGATGAAATGATTGCTCAAGTTGAGAAACTTAAAACGCACAAAAACCGTTTCCATGCAGTTAGTCTTTCTAAGTACGGTAACCCTCAACTTATGACCATGTTTGATCACTGTTGGTCGTATCATCCAAGCCTCGTTGGCCGCTTCATGAAAAAGTGGTAGGGCGCAAACTCCTTAAATGAATCGACTTTGCTGTATGCTTTTTGAATAAAAAGATCGAACATGCAGCAATTTGATTTAAATGTCAGCAAACAGAATTTAAATTCACATTTTTGTTTGACTATCTTCACTCAATCCGTAAAGTAGGCACCCGAACACAGCGGGGCTAACGTTTAGTCGGTTCTAACGTGTTGAAAAATGGCGCCTTGGCAGAGTGGCTATGCAGCGGATTGCAAATCCGTGGACCTCGGTTCGACTCCGGGAGGCGCCTCCATTCTCTTTCTCTCTTATTTAGTTAATGAGAAATTAGACGAATGAAATTGCGATACTAGCTCAGTTGGTAGAGCGCAACCTTGCCAAGGTTGAGGTCATCGGTTCGAACCCGATGTATCGCTCCAAATTTTGTAATGTTGATTCATTTTACATTAAGATGGTGTTTTACTTTTCAGTAATCGGCATCGCAATAAAGAATTGCGTGCCCTGGTGGTGGAATTGGTAGACACAAGGGATTTAAAATCCCTCGGCGTTCGCGCTGTGCCGGTTCAAGTCCGGCCCGGGGCACCATCTATTTGATTGTTATCTTGTTTGGTAGTGATCAACAGAGTCGTTCTCTTAAAACACGACTTGAAGGCGCCTTGGCAGAGTGGCTATGCAGCGGATTGCAAATCCGTGGACCTCGGTTCGACTCCGGGAGGCGCCTCCATCATTTAGAAGAAACCAGTCCTTGTGGCTGGTTTTTCGTTTCTGGCTTCTTTGTTTCTTGTTTCTCCATCCTTGCCTCTTCATTTCTCCCCTTTACCTTTCATAGACCCACTCTATTTTGATGAGATCCTAAGTTGAACCTTTGTTGATAGACAGGTAAATAAACCAAAGTCACAATTAACCATAATGCTCAATTTGTTTCATTGTTTTATGGGATAACCCAAATTAAAACATGTGTATGAGTGATAGTGTCCCTCTTTTATATTTCTTTAATTGTTCTATAAGAGGTTCTTAAATATGCAATTTAGTCTAAAGAGGAAAATGGTTTTCTCTGTAGTTTTGGCGATTGCTGTTACATCTGCCATTCTTCTTTTCATGGGTTATAAGACGTTTCAAACAAACAGCTGGCAAGCAATCGAAAGTGAAAGCCGCAATACGCTTCAAGCTCATGCAAAAGGCATCAGCGACTGGTTTTACGATAAGAAGCAAGCAGTACACGGGCTTAAGCAACAAGTACAGCTTAACCCTTCAATAGATATCGTTCCTCATTTACGTCAAACCTTGGTATCTGGTGGGTTTGGATTGAGCTATTACGGTAACAAAGAAGGTGAGATGTTTCGCCATGATCCTTCATTGAATAAAGCGGGTTACGACCCAAGAGTCCGAGGTTGGTATAAACAAACATTGGCTGAAAATCGAGCTGTGACAACAAAGCCGTATGTGAGTGTGACGATGCAAACCTTGGTGGTGACACTGACCGATCCTGTGACCGAAAATGGTTCAATCATCGGTGTTGTGGCATCTAATCTTGCGTTAGACAAGCTAATTGAAGATGTGTTGGCTATTCAGGTTCCAGGTAATGGACGAGCGATACTAATTGATAAGCAAGGCACGGTCGTTGCTCATAAGAATAAAGATTTCATCCTTAAGGAAGTCAAAGAGATAGCACCTGAATTAAGTGTTTCTGGATTAAACAGTGCTGCGCAGAACTTGACGACGATCTTTACGCAAGTGGATGGTGCCGAGCGAGTCATCATGGCTGAGCCAATTAAAGGCACTGACTGGTTACTTGTGATTGAAATGGATAAAGACGTACTAGAGCAGCCCCTGTTCGATATGTTGATTAGCCAAATTACCACAGGTTTGATTGTATTGATCGTTATGGCTGTAGCAACCTCATGGTTTGTGGCTCGTCAATTAGTTGAACTGGGTCGAGTGAGTGAAGCATTAGCTGATATTGCGGAAGGGGAAGGCGACCTCACCCAAAGACTACAAGTGTCGAGCCAAGATGAGGTGGGTCAACTTGCCGATAAATTTAATGTCTTCGTTGATCGACTCCATCAAATGATGCAAAACGTCACTCAAGTTTCTACCGCGATGAACAGCGGTGCCGAGCATGCTAATACCAGTGCGTTGAAGCGCAGTGATAGTGTAAGCAGACAACAAGATGAGATCACTATGGTAGCAACGGCTGTGACAGAAATGGCGACAGCAACAGCCGAAATCGCCACGAATGCTGAGAGTACGGCCAAAAGTGCGACTCATTCGGTGGAGTTGAGCGAGCAAGGTTTCCAACAGATGGCCAAAAGCCAATCATCGATCAATGAACTTGCTACTGAGCTAACAAGCGCTGTGTCTATCATCAGCGAGCTTGAAGAGCATGGTCAACAAATCGCGTCTATCTTAGCGACGATTCGTGAAATAGCGGAGCAAACTAACTTACTCGCGCTCAATGCGGCCATTGAAGCGGCTAGGGCAGGCGAACAAGGCAGAGGTTTTGCTGTGGTGGCTGACGAGGTTCGTGTGCTTTCTCAACGTACTCATGCTTCAACAGAAGAGATCGAAGACAAGATCAAACGCTTACAACAAGCGACCAATGGTGCGGTGAAAGTGATGACACAAAGCCATGATATGGCGAAAACAAGCGTACATGACGTGGACATGGCCGGAGAGAGCCTAGCTCAAATCCGTGAAGCGATTCAGATGATCAGTGATATGGCGACTCAGATTGCTTCTGCCGCTGAAGAACAATCTTTAGTTACCGCGGAAATCAATGCGAATACTGAGTCTGTTCGTGAAGTTAGTGATGTGATGGCGCTTGATGCGACAGATGCAGTTTCGCAAGCCGATCAGCTCAGCCACTTAGCTAACGATCTCAAACAGGAACTATCAAGATTTAAACTTTAAGTGCAGTTAAAACCATAAAGAGCACAAGTCATTACAGGCTTGTGCTCTTTTTTATGCAGCCAGCATCAACTTAATTCACTGCCTCAGTGCTTATCGAAGAAATCTTTGTTACGAATATACTTGCTCATTAGGTGATAAGAGAAAGGCCGGATCAACCAACTGAAAATTGAGCGTCCAAGGCGTATTAACGTCGGTGTGTTTTCATAGATCCTGCCGTTATAGAGCCAAAGTACTTTCCCTACATGCCAATACAGCAGTGGCACGGGCGGCATGAAGGTGACAATATCGATGTCACAACAGATACGGTAGGTTTTCTTGCTCAAACGGTAGTTCTTTTTAAAACTCCAATCACCAATTGCAGGTTGTCCAAAAGTCACAATTCGTTTGATACAGCCTGGATACTTTTGGTCTAGGTAGTCAGCAAATACACAACCAATAGAGCCACCAGAAGAGTGCCCAGTAATAGAAATTCTTTTCCCTTGCTCTAACAAAGGCAAGAGCGTGGCTTCTAAGCGTTCGATAACGGTTTGCCCAAGCTTGTCTTCGTTATGACCTGGTTGGCTTTCTTGGAACATAAGATGATAGAAGCCAGCGTGTACCCGATAGTTCAACCCAATCCTTTTACAGCTTCTGGTCCATAGTGCAAAAGTGAGTAGCCAGTCAGAAACGCTGTGTGACCCCTTGATAACCACGACCACTTCATCTTTGTCGCTGCTCCATAAGACTCGAATCATGGTTTTGCCAAACTGATTCTTTATGATGCGCTGTCCATTCGGATCAAAACCATAACGAGTTTGTTTAAATACTCTAGGGTAGGCGAGGTTGCAGAGCACGGCGTAGCGTTCATATTGGTATCGTTTTAGTGGTTTCACGGGTACCCATCGTTTTGACAGTATTTTAAATACTATAGCCTTAGATTATGAAACAGAGATGAAGGGGGGAATAAACGATGGAATGACATTCAGTTTGTATTAAAACTGTTCTATATAATATTAAATTGTAACATTTATTGATATTTTTTAATAACAATTCGAGTGTTGTCTAATAAGTAAGCTTTTTTAAATAATACGGTTTGTAACTAAGATAAATACAATGCCTTACTTAACCTTACATTATTGAAAATTTAATATGGTAGCATCTTCGAAATTTCGAAGTTATAAAGATAATGTAAAAGGCTCTATTCATGCTATCAAAAAGTCAATCGCATAAGTTAACGTTTTACTGGATATTAAAAAACTTATATAGATTACTTCCTATACTACCTTCAAAAATCAAGATGTCTAAAAACCTTAGGCTTGCTGAGCTATATGTACAAAAAAAAGACTATAAAAAAGCAACTAGTCTTATAGAAGAGTTAGTCTACAAATTCAAAAAAAATGAATATTGTTTCATGTTATTGAATTTATATTTAATGAATGGTGACTCAGAAAAATCAAAAGAGCTTGAAGTTTCATTAGATTCCACTACTGAAAGTACTAATCTTGTAAAGAGTTTGGATATCTTAAATTCAAGTGTGAACGACTCTGATAAAGTGGCCTTTATCAAATCGTACATTGCTACAAAAGGAGCATCTTCAGTTCTCATTGATGTTAAAAGTGGAGAAGAACATTTAACTAAACTGTCTAAAGAGGAAAGGGACCTTGTTAACAACACAAAGCTCTATCTAAAGCAGAGAAGAGATTGGAGTCGCAGGAATAGTCCACCGACTTACATCAAATCACTCTATAGCAAAGATGAGCAGAACAAAATTGATGAGCTGTTTAGTGATGTACTGCCTATTGTAAGAGCAACCAAAGTATCTTTATCTGATCATGACAGCTCAGTTATATCAGTACAGAATGGGTTTAGAGCGACCACAGGCCAACCAGAAACATCAGATCGCCGAGTGCTTTTCTTCGGAGCATCAACAACTTTTTCGTATGGTATGAGCGACAAAAATACAATTGTCAGTCAGGTTCAGAAAAATATAAATAAAGTAACCGATAACGTTAGAGTTGAAAATCATGGCGTACTAGGGATGAATTTGCTTCTAGCGATGAATAATTTGGTACAAACGGAGATCAAGCAGGGTGATGTAATTGTTTTTTTCAACTTTGATGAATTCAAAAATGTTGAAAATACAGCTGTACTATCGATTGATCTCAACGATGTTGACACGAGGTGGCGACTTTTTCATTGATTTAAACGCGCGTCATTGTCATTACTCCCGTAAGGGAAATAAGGTAATGGGAGAGCTCGTAACAAATAATTTAATACCTGTGTTGAAAAGTGAACCCGTACCGCATCAATTCGACTTAGATAATAGAATGTTGTGTGTTCTAGAAAAGTTCAAGTACTTCCTATTCAAACATACTGCGCAGGCACTTGAATCTTGTGAAATGAAATCTTACTTAGAGTTATTGGATCAACATGCTACAGGTAATGAAGGTGTCATAGGTAGCGTAGCTGTCAATTGTAACCCAATTACTAAAGGACATTTGCACTTAATCGAGTATGCGGCAAGAAGTGTCGATAAGTTGTTCATTTTTGTTATCGAAGAAGATAAATCTTTCTTTAAATTCGAAGATCGATTTAAGTTAGTCTTTGAAAGTACCAAGCATATTGGCAACGTAACCGTTATTCGAGGCGGAAAGTTTATTTGTACTGAATTGACTTACCCTGATTACTTCGATAAAGAAACTTCTGAAGCTAAAGCTGATGCATCAATGGAAGCCTGGTTTTTCTGTGAGTACATAGCTAAGGCGCTGAATATTAGTAAGATATTCCTTGGGAATGAGCCAATGTGTCAAACCACCCAACAATACAACGAAAAAATGCAGGAACTACTCCCTGCATATGATATTGAAGTTGAAATCATTGAGCGCATTTCAACAAATGGCGATGTGATTAGTGCTTCTAAAGTAAGGGAGTTCTTAGCAAGCCGAGATTTCAGCAGTATAGAAGCAATAGTTCCCAAGCCTACATACCAATTCTTAAAAGAAAATTATTAAGTTTGGGTTAGCTTTCAAACTACTTTTCTGTACAAAAGCCAGTCTGTTGACTGGCTTTCTTATTCGAATTCGGTAGCCATAGTTAAGTCCAATAGCTAATCCGAGGTCAAATTAGGTATTGTATGTAGGGTGTTGTGTGTGCAGTTTGTGCGATTTGTAGTAATTTCAATCGTTTGAGTTCGATAATTAATCACTTGAATTGAAAGATAAAATTTACTGTTGACGAATTTTTTCTATCCGTTAAAGTACACCTCGTTCTCACGGCTTAGGTCGCAGAGAGATGGTGTTTTACTCTTCAGTAATCAGCATCGCATGATTGCGTTGCCCTGGTGGTGGAATTGGTAGACACAAGGGATTTAAAATCCCTCGGCGTTCGCGCTGTGCCGGTTCAAGTCCGGCCCGGGGCACCATCTATCTAGTTTCTACTTTAAGTAGAGTGTTGAACAAAGAGTGGTTCTCTTTAAACACTTCAATGTATTTATATGTTGATAAAGGCGCCTTGGCAGAGTGGCTATGCAGCGGATTGCAAATCCGTGGACCTCGGTTCGACTCCGGGAGGCGCCTCCATTCTCTTTCTTATTTAATTAATGAGAAATTAAAAGAATGAAATTGCGATACTAGCTCAGTTGGTAGAGCGCAACCTTGCCAAGGTTGAGGTCATCGGTTCGAACCCGATGTATCGCTCCAAATTTTGTAATGTTGATTCATTTTGACATTAAGATGGTGTTTTACTTTTCAGTAATCGGCATCGCAATAAAGAATTGCGTGCCCTGGTGGTGGAATTGGTAGACACAAGGGATTTAAAATCCCTCGGCGTTCGCGCTGTGCCGGTTCAAGTCCGGCCCGGGGCACCATCTATTGGATTGTTACCTTTTGTTAGGTAATACTCAAAAGAGTTGTTCTCTTTAAACACTATTGAAGGCGCCTTGGCAGAGTGGCTATGCAGCGGATTGCAAATCCGTGGACCTCGGTTCGACTCCGGGAGGCGCCTCCATTTTTTTAAAAGCCCGATCAGAAATGATCGGGCTTTTTTACGTCTGTAGGAAAGTGTTCTTAGAAAACATTTCTTGTTCTGTCTTTGTTCAGAATCATTAAGGAAGCAAGTGCTATGAATCATATCTCTGTTTAATTAGTAAACACGTGTATGTGAATCAAAGAGTCCAACGCTGATCAGTGAACTGCACTTGTTCAATGCTTGATAGGGTATTCAAGCCATCGCGTGAAGTAACGGTGTCATTGAGCTGAAATTTACCGCCCCCAAGATTGTGGATTTGGTATTCACTTTTAGGACCATGTACTACAACCATATTAACACCTAAATTTCCGGTTACCTTATTATCATATCCATTGATCTCAATATTTGCGTTATTCTTGCCCGATAGCGTTAGTTTCGTCAGATATTGAGAGTGATGAGTGTAGGGTGTTGCTGGGTCATATTGCATTTTAAAAGTGCCGGTGAATGTATCTGCAATGTATGCGTCGTAAGCCAGTGTTGGAGCGAAAATCTGTTCCGTAATATATTGCGCGTTAGGATCTCTTGTAGAGAAGTCGTCGCGAGTTTTAACTTTGTATAACCCCCACATACCTTCGCCACTATACGCCCCCCAAAGCCCGTAATAGCTATCAATGACGGCTGCAAAGTACTCTTGGTCAACACTGACTTCTTCTTGCCACTCTTCCAAAGTGTCAACTGGAGGTGTGTAGGTATTATGTAAAGCCTGAGTCTGTATTGTATTCAGCTCTTTTTGAAATAAAGGTAATGTCGATTCACCACTTTGAGGTGAGTTAAGAACACCAATACCATAGTCATGGACTAGGTGGAGAATTTCCTCGTAAGACGCATCGCGATGCTCTTCATAATCCTGTCGAACGTACCATTCTCCGCCTTCTACTTGAATTTCCTCTTCGAACAAGGGTTGGCCATCCAAATCGTCGTTATATTGGGGCTCATCGTGGTAATTCATTAGCTTCAATATTGCGCCATTGTTCGCCATAGCATTTGCAATATCGCGTTTTGAGTCAGCGCTCCCGTATTTAGTGCCATCAACGGGGGTTAGATAGTGGTTGAGAACATTGACTGCTTTGACTATTTGATAATCGCTCAGGCGATCCATAATTAGAATATGGATAGATTTGCCATTGGGGGCATTGACCGCGACATGTCGGTTATAACCTGCTTTGGAATACGCAGAGAACTGAGAAGGGACTGCTTCTATTGTGATCCCGTGAACAACGGATGGTTTGACATTTTCTTGGCTTGCCACAGGCTTGCTTTGGCTTGAACTATTACAACCGACAAGAAGAACAGTGGCAGCGAATGCAGTTAAAGATAACACTTTCATGGGACACATCTTATGATTTTGAACGTAGTGCTAATATACCGAGATGTCGCGTGATATTGGGTGATTACAGTTGCTGTAATACATATCCATACAATGTCTGACAAAGCCCGTGATCCTAACCGTTCTATCATTTTAAGTTGTTAGCGGCCGCGAGTAGTGTCGAGGTATGGATGAGTAAAATGGCGAAGGTAATAGTTTCGTCTGTCATAGACACGTTATGCGTAATAGTGGAGGAGATGGTATTTGCTTTGTCACCATTAATTGATCATATGACTCTTCACAATTACTCACACTTCTTCATGAAGTAAGAGGTTTGGCAATTTGTAGAGTAGAAAATGGAACGGTAAATGAAAATGATTGTCATTTACTTACGTTATTGCTAACCTATTATGAAACTTTACAACACTCTTTCTAGTGCGCCAAAGTGTATATAAAATCCCGCTAAACCCTATCAAAACCAAGGTTATTCGTTTGCTTAGCTCGATAAACAAGCAGATCTACCTCTTTTGTTCTACCCCTTTCGGGTAGTTCGTTTTCGTAATTGATTTACATCATATTTTCATTTTCTTTCATAATTCATTATTCGTGTAGTTAAGAAATATATAACCTTCAGGAATTCTTATGAGCAAGATGAAGCTAGTCGTAATCGGTAACGGGATGGTCGGTCATCGCTATATCGAAGATTTAGTCGAGAAGACAGATGTTGCGAACATGGACATTACGGTGTTCTGTGAAGAACCACGTGTTGCGTATGACCGTGTGCACCTTTCTTCTTACTTTTCACACCACACTGCAGACGAACTTTCTTTAGTTAAAGAGGGCTTCTACGAGAAAAACGGCATAAACATGCTGATCGGTGAACGTGCAATCAACGTTAACCGTGAGAAAAAAACGGTTTACTCAAGCACTGGCCGTGAAATCCAATACGACAAACTTGTTCTTGCTACTGGTTCTTTCCCTTTCGTTCCGCCAATTAAAGGCAACGAAGGTAAAGACTGTTTTGTTTACCGCACAATCGAAGATCTAAAAGCTATTGAAGCAACCGCTAAGAATTCTAAGTCTGGTGTTGTTGTTGGTGGCGGTTTACTAGGTCTTGAAGCGGCTGGTGCACTAAAAGCACTTGGCGTGACAACACACGTTGTTGAGTTTGCTCCTAAGCTAATGGCTGAGCAACTTGACCTAGCGGGTGGTAACCAACTTCGTCAAAAAATCGAACGTATGGGCGTAAACGTACATACAAGCAAGAACACGCTTGAGATTGCTCCTGAAGGCACTGAAGCTCGTAACGTGATGCGTTTTGCAGACGGAACAGAGCTCGAGACAGATTTCATCGTATTCTCTGCTGGTATTCGCCCACAAGACAAACTTGCTCGTCAAATGGGCTTGGGTATCGCACCTCGTGGCGGTATCGAGATTAATGATCACTGTCAAACGACGGATAAAGACATCTATGCGATTGGTGAGTGTGCGTCTTGGAACCAAACGTTCTACGGCCTTGTTGCTCCGGGTTACAAAATGGCGACCGTTGCTGTTGACCACGTTGTTGGTAACGAAAGCACATTTGAAGGTGCTGACATGTCTGCGAAGCTTAAGCTTCTGGGCGTGAAAGTAGGTTCAATCGGTGATGCAAACGGTCGTACTCCTGGTTGTAAAAGCTACGTTTACCAAAACGAAGAGCAAGAAGTTTACAAACGCTTAATCGTTTCTGAAGACAACAAGAAACTGCTTGGCGCAGTAATGGTTGGCGATACTTCTGATTACGGTGACCTTCTTCAACTTATGTTGAACGAAATTGACCTACCAGAACATCCAGATGCATTGATTCTTCCAGCACACGCTGGCGGTGAAAAACCAACGCTTGGCGCTGACTCATTACCGGAAACTGCAGTTATCTGTTCTTGTTTCGACGTAACCAAAGGCAAGATCGCTCAAGCTGTTGCTGAAGGTCACCACACCATTGGTGATATCAAAGCAGTGACTGGCGCAGGTACAGGTTGTGGTGGTTGTATTCCACTTGTGACTTCTGTGCTAATCGCTGAACTTGCTAAAGCGGGTGTGGAAGTGAAGAACGACGTTTGTGAGCACTTTGCTTACTCTCGCCAAGAGCTTTTCCACCTAATCCGCATCGAAGAAATCAAAACATTCGACGAGCTACTTGAGAAGTACGGTAAAGGCTACGGCTGTGAAATCTGTAAGCCTCTAGCGGGTTCTATCCTTGCTTCTTGCTGGGGTGAGCACATCCTTAAGCCTGAGCTAGTAAAACTGCACGATACCAACGACAACTTCTTAGGTAACATTCAGAAAGATGGTACTTACTCGGTTATCCCTCGCATGGCGGGTGGCGAAGTAACGCCTCAAGCTCTAAGCGTTCTTGCGGATGTTGCGGCTGAATACAACCTATATACGAAGATCACTGGTGCACAACGTATCGGTCTATTCGGTGCTCAGAAAGATGACTTACCAGCAATCTGGAAGAAGTTAATCGCAGCCGGTTACGAAACGGGTCAAGCTTACGCAAAAGCACTTCGTATGGCTAAGACATGTGTCGGTTCAACTTGGTGTCGTTACGGCGTTCAAGATTCAGTTGGCCTAGGCGTGATGATCGAGAACCGTTACAAAGGCATCCGTACTCCTCATAAGATGAAGTTCGGTGTGTCTGGCTGTACTCGTGAGTGTGCTGAAGCTCAAGGTAAAGATTTAGGTATTATCGCAACGGACGCTGGTTGGAACATGTATGTGTGTGGCAACGGTGGTATGAAGCCTCGTCACGCAGATTTATTGGCAAGCGATCTAGACCAAGAAACACTGCTGAAATACATCGATCGTTTCATGATGTTCTACATCCGTACGGCTGCGCCACTACAACGTACTTCGGTATGGATGGATAACCTAGAAGGCGGCGTTGACTACCTACGTGAAGTGATTGTAGATAATAAACTTGGCATCAACGACCAGCTCGAAGCTGACGTCGCTGGCCTAGTGGGTAACTTTGCTTGTGAGTGGACTGACACTATCAACGATGAAGCTCAACTTAAGCGATTCTCACACTTCATCAATGCTGATGACCGTGATGAAAACGTTGTGTTTGTTAACGATGGCCGTGAACAACACCGCCCAGCAACATTTACAGAAAAACACCCAGAAGCGAAGGGCGACATCCTTCACGTTGAACTGGTTTAATTGGGAGACGACATCATGGCATTTACCAAAGTTTGTAAGATCGAAGATATTATTCCAGGTACCGGTGTTTGTGCATTGGTTGGTGGTGAGCAAGTTGCTATTTTCCGCCCAACTAAAGCTGAAGAAGTGTTCGCTATTAGTAATACTGACCCGTTTTTCCAATCAAACGTTTTATCTCGCGGTTTAACGGTTGAGCACAAAGGTGAGCTTTGGGTGGCGAGCCCACTTAAGAAACAACGCTTTAACCTAGCAACAGGTGTGTGCATGGAAGACGAGAACTTCAGCGTGAAAGCGTATAAAGCTCGAATTACCAAAGGTGCTGTTGAAATCTCAGCATAATCGAATACGTAACAAGATTTGATAGATCAAGGGTTCTAGTTATCGACATTGCCTTAGTTCGGCAACTAGAACCTTTTCCTATCCGATTTTAACTTTTAATTTTAACTTTTTAAGGACAACCTTATGTCTCCTGATTTTAAACCAGCTGAATTCGTTCAAACGATGATCGATGTGGGTGAAGCGAAAACGAAAACAAGTACTCGCGATCTTCTGATTCGAAGCACAATGGCAGGCATCATTCTTTCTCTTGCTGTTGTTGTGGCAATTACGACTATCGTGCAAACAGGCATTGGTATTGTTGGCGCTCTTGTGTTCCCAGTGGGCTTCGTTATTCTAAGTGTTATGGGCTACGACCTAGTGACGGGTGTATTTGGCCTTGCTCCTTTAGCGAAATTCGATAACCGCCCAGGTGTGACTTGGGGGCGTGTTCTACGTTGTTGGGGTATTGTTGGCCTTGGTAACCTTATCGGTTCTCTAATCGTTGCGGTACTGGTTGCTATCTCATTAACGGGTAACTTCTCTTTAGATCCAAACGCAGTAGCACAAAAGTTCATTGCGGTTTCTACAGCTCGTAGCCTAGGTTTTGAAAACATGGGTATGGACGGATGGATCACGTGTTTCGTACGCGGTATCTTCTGTAACCTAATGGTATGTCTAGGCGTGATTGGTAACATGACAGCACGTACTGTGTCTGGTCGTGTAGCAATGATGTGGTTCCCAATCTTTATCTTCTTCGCACTAGTATTCGAGCATACAGTAGTAAACATGTTCCTATTCCCACTGGGTATGATTCTAGGCGCTGATTTCGGTATCGCGACATGGTTGAACTTCAACCTTATCCCTACAATCCTTGGTAACATCGTAGGTGGCCTTTTCTTAACATGTGTTCCTTTGTTCCTAACACACGCTAGAACCGTTCCTTCTCTAGGTGCTAAGTAATTCTGAATACGGTGAAACGTAATTTAGTATGAGATTAAGAGCCCCAACAACATGTTTGGGGCTTTTTTAGTTCGAAAGCCTTAAACATCATCAATGCGTTGATTTTTATTGAGTAAAATAGCCGCAATAGACTGTTTTGTTATAATTACTTCTATCTTCGTTAGTATTTAGACTGAATATTTAATTCAACACCTGATAGTCTAAGGGTTAAGGATTTGGATAAGTCATCATGAATACAGTGACTTATCACATAGATTAAAGCTTGAGATAGAACAAGCAAACCTTCGGAGCACAGCATGTCAGAAGTATCGTCATCGAATGTTAAAGAAGTAACCAAAGGATTGGTTTCATTAGTAGGCGCGGGCCCTGGTGACCCAGACTTACTTACCCTAAAAGCGGCACGTGTTATCCAACAGGCTGATGTGGTCGTTTATGACCGCTTAGTATCTAAAGATATCTTGGCAATGGCTAACTCCGATGCAGAAATGCTGTATGTGGGGAAAAAGCTCGACCATCACTGTGTACCACAAGATCAGATCAACCAACTGCTAGTGACTAAAGCGCAAGAAAATAAACATGTTGTTCGCCTTAAAGGCGGTGACTCGTTTATCTTTGGTCGTGGTGGTGAAGAGTGCGAAACTCTGGCTGAAAATGGTGTGAGATTTGAAGTGGTACCCGGTATCACCGCAGCTGCAGGCGCTACCGCGTATGCGGGTATTCCGCTTACACATAGAGATCACGCACAAAGCGTTCAATTCATTACTGGTCATCTAAAGAAAGATGGTGAAGATATTGATTGGCGTTCGCTTGCTCAACACAATCACACGATCGTGTTTTACATGGGTTTAAAAGAGAGCCCGAACATTCAGAAAAACTTATTAGATAACGGTATGCGAGCAGACATGCCTGTTGCGATTATTGAAAATGGTACGCGCCAAGAACAGAAAGTGTTCCGTGGTGGTTTGAGTGACTTAGCCAACCTTGCGAGTGTCGCAAAAAGCCCAGCATTGATTGTGGTAGGTAGCGTTGCTCAGCTTCATGAAAAATTGGCTTGGTTTAACAAGCAAGCTTAATTGATTAATTTACAAGTTAATGTGTTAAGCGACCGCTTAGCTGACTAAGAATCAAATACTGCAGCGGCTACTTTGTCGCTGCATTTCTTTTTGGCGCATAGGCATCTCATCAATAATGTTGGTGATAAGGTTCCAATCAGTCTTCCCATTCCATCGATGCTTTTCTTTTCCGTCTTTACCTATCAAAACAGCAGTATGTGAGCCTTTCGGTATTCCATAGCTGTCGGTTACCGCCTCTAAGTTAAATTCTTCTTCAAGCCAAGTAGGGACTGTGTAGCCGCTTTCCGCGATGACTATGATAACCACGTCTCGTTCATCCAATTGACAGTTATTGATCAACACTTCATTGAGAAACTCTTTGACGGCAGAGTCCTCCTTCGGTGCAAAATAGATCACACTGCGGTGCGGCAAGGCCTTGGAGTGAGAGTAGGCTGGGTAAGCGTGCAACGAGTTGACTGACAGAATCATAAACATAACCGCGCTTGTTAATAGAGTTTTCAATGGGTTGGATATTGCTTTGGTTATCGCTGCGCAGCAACGTGGCAATACTGAGCCATTGGTGTTGCTGCCAACGTACGATCTGATTATTTGTCGGTACTGCATGTTCCACCTTCCTTGATAAACTCAAACAAGCTCTGAGTTAAGCTAATAACAACTACGTTAAGCTAATAGTAGCGACGTTAAGCCAATAACAGTTACGTTAGGCCAATAACATCTGCGTTAAGCCAATAATAGCTACGTTAAGCATAGCCAATGAGTTCATTTTTATTAAAGAAAGCGGCTCGCATTTTAGAGTTGAATAGAATAGGGTATACGGAAAATCTAAAGGTATGAAATTATGGAAAACATAGCAATTTTGGTCGACGTTCAGAACGTTTACTACACAACGCGCGACAAATACCGTTCTAACTTCGACTATAACCAGTTTTGGTATGTTGCCACGGAAGGGCGTAACGTTGTGACAGCCAATGCTTACGCAATCTCAAGCCAAGATCCAAAGCAGCGTCAATTTCATCATATCCTTCGTGGTGTTGGTTTTAATGTGAAGTTAAAACCCTTTATTCAGCGTCGAGATGGCAGTGCAAAAGGCGACTGGGACGTGGGTATTGCGTTAGACGCGATAGAACTCGCAGAGACGGTTGATACGATTGTTTTGGTATCTGGAGACGGTGATTTCGAAATCCTTGTAGAGCGAATCAAAGAGCGTTTTGGCAAACCTGTTGAAGTGTATGGTGTACCAGGGTTAACTGCTCAAAATCTTATCGATTCTGCCTCAAAATTTGTACCGATTGAAAAAGATTTTCTTCTATAGAGGAAATCCTGCACTTTATAATTGAAATCAATAATAACGATAATTAGAATGCAAACTGTTCTTATTTATCGGTGTGTGCAATGTCTCGCGTTTTAGTTGTTGATGATGATATCCAGTTGTGTGAGTTACTGGGTGAAGTATTGGAAAATGAGGGGTATCACGTCGATACCGTTCATTGTGGTGAATCTGCGCTAGAGTTTATTCAATCGAACCCTGTCGATTTGGTTCTACTAGACGTAATGCTTCCAAACTTGAGCGGAATTCAAGTGGCAAGGCGTATTTGTCAGCGTTTTGCTACTCCTATTCTTATGCTGACTGCACTGAACGACGATGCCTCTATGCTGGATGGCTACCAAGCTGGAGCCGACCAGTATATCGCCAAACCTTTCAATGTTCCTGAGCTCCTAACCCGAATCAAGGTGATCTTGCGCCGCGTTGGTTTTGAACGTCAAAGGCAATCTTTGGCTTCACCTAATCAAGGCTTGTGTGAACAACTTTCTCGTTTACCGTTAACGGGTACTGAGAAAGAATTGCTTGATTACTTGGTCAAAAACGACGGTATTGTTGTATCTAAATCTGACCTTCAAATCCATGTTCTAAAGAAAGAACTCTGTCCTTTCGATCGTAATTTAGATATGCATATCAGTAATATACGTCGAAAGCTCGTTCAGGCAGGCTTGTCTAAGCAACACATCAAAACCGTTCGTGGTAAAGGCTATAGCTACCTAGAGTCGGTAGGGGTATGAGTCAGAAACTGCTGCGTTGCCCTGATTTTATTGCCAAGCGTAAAGATGGTTTAACGTTCCAGTTGTTCAGTTACCTGACGGTGATTCTGGTAAGTATATTAATCCTTCAAGGCGTGGCTGAACGAGCGTTGATGAAGGCTTTGTTGAAGGTACCAGAATCCGTCAAAGCTGAAATGTTGGATCTTGCGTATCAAGCTAATGTTCTGATCGAAGAAGGGGATATGGATGAGTTAGCTGACTGGGGCAATGCTCAAGGTTACTATCTATTTGTGATTGATGAAAATAATCGACCAATTACCCATCGACACATGCATCCGCACTTTGAATTCAAACTCAAGTACCTGCGTACCTTAGATCATCAACTTAGTGACCGTGTGAGTAAGCCGATATTCGGCCTGCCACTCGATAACGGTAAAACACTGGTTATCCAACTCCCACACCAGTTTCACCCGGCTAAATCCTTTGCGCCATATTCTTACATGTTGAAAGCGGTAATAGCTTTGATCGTGTTGTCTCTGTTCTCAATCATCATGGCGAAAAGCCTGCAGCAGCCGCTGGATAGATTAAGAGAAGCGAGCCGAAGATTAGCGCAAGGCGACTTCACTGTCAGTGTTGTTTCTGAGTTAAATTCTACGACGCGGGAGTTCAACGAACTTGCCCATGATTTTGATCATATGACGGTTGAGATTAAGTCTTTGGCTGAAAAGCAACGCCGTTTGATTCGTGATGTGTCTCATGAACTTAGAACACCATTGGCTAGGCAAAACCTCGCATTGCACCTGTTGCGCAGCAAGGTAGATGATAAGAGTATTGGCTTGCTTGAGCGAATGGAAAGCGAAACGGAAGAGATGAACAAGCTGGTGGGTGAGATCCTTGAATTCAGTCGTCTAGAAACGTCTCGCTATGACTCCAAGTTAAGCTTGATGCATCTTGAGCATTATTGTTCGATGCTAATCGCGCAGATGCAAAATGATTTAAAACCGAATCAAACTTTGATTGGTGATTTAGAGACGCCGACATCAATGGTTAATGTTGATGAAAGGTTGCTCCTGCGAGTTATCGGTAATTTGGTCAGTAACGCGATCAAATATGCGGGTGAGAATGCTCATGTTGTCGTGACTACCTATGAACTGTTAACCGATAAACGTTACAGTGTCATATCTGTAGAAGATGACGGCCATGGCATTCCTGATAACAAGATTGCAGGGATTTTCGATCCGTTTACTCGCATAGAGTCAGCCCGTGATAAACAGTCTGGTGGTTACGGTCTTGGGCTAGCGATCGTGAAGGAAGCGATGGGAGTGATGAATGGGCATGTTACTGCTGAGAATAGAGACGGTGGAGGGCTTAGAGTGAACCTTATGTTCCCAATCGTCGATTAGCTTCTCGTTGTTATGCGTTGTGCTCCATAGATAACGATGACTGAAAGCGTGCTGAGAAACATTGCTTAGAAATATAGTTAAGTAATATAGCTTATAAACATAGCCCAATAAAAAACGCCACTGCAGATGCAGTGGCGTTTTTGTTTATACGCTTTTGATTATCAGCTAAGGCATAGCCATTAATTACGCCTCAGTTTGAAGGTAAGAGCGACAGAGAAACTAGATTATGCCTGTTGGCGTGTTAGCTTAACTTCTTCTTCTTTCTCACCAGCTGCAGGGTCATTGAAGCGAGCTTCGTCAAAAGAACCTTCAGACTTAGCCACAATGATAGTTACGGCACTATCACCTGTGATGTTTACTGCGGTACGAATCATATCAAGAAGGCGGTCAACACCCATGATAAGCGCGATACCTTCAAGCGGTAGACCAACTTGGTTCAATACCATTGCTAGCATAACAAGACCAACACCAGGAACACCTGCAGTACCAACAGACGCCAATGTCGCTGTTAGGATAACCATCAAGTAGTCACCCATAGTAAGGTCAATGTTGTAGGCTTGTGCGATAAACGCCGTTGCAACACCCTGCATGATAGCAGTGCCGTCCATGTTCACTGTTGCACCTAGTGGTACAGTGAAAGAAGCGACTTTGTTGTCAACGCCCATGCGGTTTTTAGCCGTTTCCATTGTTACTGGAATCGTCGCATTCGAAGAAGCCGTTGAAAATGCGAACATGATGGCATCTTCCATTTTACGTAGGAACGTAATAGGGCTTAAACCTGTGAAACCTTTTAGCATCGCACTGTAAGTAACCAAACCGTGTAGGAGTAGGGTACCTGCAAGTACTAAGAAGTATTCTGCTAGGTTCCAGATTGCGCTTAAACCAAGGCCGGAGAACAGCTTCGCCATCAAGAAGAACACACCATAAGGCGCAAGGTTCATCAGTAGTGCAACAAGCTTCATGATCACTTCGTTCAAGTCAGAGAAAACCGCAGCGATACGCTCGCCAGGTTTACCCGCTGCACTGATTGCAATACCAAACAACACAGCAAATACGATCACTTGCAGCGTTTTGCCCTCAGCCATCGCCTGAATAGGGTTGGTTGGGAACATGTCGATGATTACTTGGCCCAAAGAAGGGGCATCCGCTGATTTGAAAGAGCTCGCAGCAGTAAGATCCGCACCAGCTCCAGGTTGGAACAGGTTGCCGATAGTAAGTGCTAGAGTGATAGCAACGGCTGTAGTACCGATATAAAGTGCAAGCGTTTTGCCACCCATACGGCCAAGAGTTGATAAGTCTTTAAGAGAGCTTGTACCGCACACTAGTGAAACGAAGACTAGTGGCACAACAAGCATTTTTAAACTGGCGACAAAAATCTGTCCGCCTACTTCAAAGAGTCCGTTAACGATGTAGTTGTTAACAAATCCGCTGTCTGCAAAAAGGGATTGAATGGCAAATCCCGTTAATATGCCCACGACCATACCGAGGATAACTCGACCAGTTAGAGACATAGGTTTCTTGGTATTCATTTAGAACACTCCTTATTATTTATAACTTTGATACCTTTTCAAAGTGAGCGGGAGATTAGCAGTCGGTTGATCAAATCGAAAAACAAAAAATGAGTTTGAAATTATAGATGTGATCAAAATCACTGATAATTGTGTAAATTAAACAAATAAAAACAAAATAATTCACCATTTATTTACATTTATCGAGGGTTTTATACATCAATCAGTCGTTTCAAAGGTAGTAAATAAGACAAGACAGTATTTGTATTGATCTTGGCTGCTTAGATTGATCAGACAAATGACCTTATAGTGAAATGTTGAATTCATGTTTACAGATCTGCACGCTCAATTAACGTATTGAATTGATTTTGTTGAGCTAAAGAAAGTGTACGTTCAGTGGGCTTTACAAATCTTTACGAATGCAAAGAATGTAAATTTAATGCAAATGGTAATAATTATCACTTATATTCACTCCCGAAATGATTCAGTGGTACCGGAAACGGTTCAACCGAGCACATCGAATAAATAACAAAGTGCTCGTACAAAAGAATAAAAGCGGAGTAAAGGACATGTTTTCAAAGAGCCCATTGGCCTTAGTGATCGGCGCAGTATTAGCTTCACCAGCAGTATTGGCAGAAACAGTAAAAACAGACGAGCACATGGTTGTTGAAGGTCGTGACTACGGTTACAAGGCCGACACAAACACAACAGCAATGCGCGTGGAGGCGACTCAATTAGAGACTCCGGGACAAGTTTCAGTAATCGATGAGCAAATCATCGATGAACAGCGTGCAACAACGCTAGGTGACGTTCTTAAGAATGACGCGAGTGTAAGTGCTGGTGGCACAAGCCGTAACCGTGAGCGTTTTTCTCTACGTGGTTTTTCTGTACAGAGCTCTTCGGGCTTCCTCAAAAATGGTCAACAACACTGGTCTCACTACCGCCAACCAATCGAACTTCTAGAGCGTGTTGAAGTACTTAAAGGTCCATCAGGTCTTCTTTACGGTATTTCTGCGCCAGGTGGTTTGATCAACATGGTAAGCAAGAAGCCTACTTACGATACACAAGTAAGCCTTAGCCAAGACATCGGCTCTAATGATCACACTCGCACGACTCTAGATGTAAGTGGCGCATTAAACGATGCCGAAACTTTACGCGGCCGCGCAATTCTATCTAAAGAAAGCTACGGCTCTTGGAGAACATACGGTGATGGTACTGAACCACAAACAGAGCGTTTTGTTGGTGGTGTCTTCGTTGATTACGATGTATCTGAAGACGTGACGGTTTCTGTTCACTACGACAAGACTAACGACGAAGGTAGCGTAGATTCTGGTGCACTATACACACTAGACGGCAACCGAGTGGGTAGCGACAAGCACATTTGGGATGCGCAGTGGTCACAAATTGAAAACGATGTTGAGAACGTAGGTTTTGATATTGCTGCTAACCTGACAAACACATGGTCTTTAAAAACAGGTTTCAACTACCAAGATTTCGAACGCATTGATATGGAAAGCTACCCAAGCTTTAGAAATATGAACCCTGATGGTACGGGTACAGTCACTCAAGGTGGTAACTATCGTCACGATAAATGGCGTTTCAGAACGGCTTACGTCGATCTAACTACAACCGCTGATCTTGCTGGCACAGAGCACCAATTACTATTCGGCGCTAACTGGTTAGGTTACAGCTATTATCGTGGTATGGATCGCTTCAGCAGCGGTGAATACGCACCAGATGCAACGGTACCAGCACCGTCAGTGGGGCCAACATCGCTAGGTAAGATGAGCACTTACGATACTTGGGGCTTCTATATCCAAGATCTGATTACTATCAATGACGAATGGCAAGTTCTTGCGGGCGCTCGTTTCGACCGTAAAGTAAGTGATGGCGTTGCAGAAGAAAACGTAGCACCTAAGCTTGGCGTGATTTACCACCCAGCATCAAACGGTAGCATTTACGCTTCTTACTCCGAAAGCTTTGAGCCACAAGGTGTTGTCTCTAGCGGAAGCCGCAACTACACCAATGACGGTGAACTTCTTGACGCCGCGACAGGTGTATCATACGAAGTTGGTATTAAGTGGGAACTGATGGACGAGCGTCTATTCGTTTCAGGTGCGGTATTTGATATTACCCAAGAAAACATCTCGATGGATGTAGAAGACACTTCATCAGGTGATTGGACGAAGACACAAGGTGGCGAACAAGTTCACCGTGGTGCGGAGTTAGCCGCGCAAGGCTTTATCTCAGAAAAATTCTCTATGTCTGGTTCTGCAATGTACTTAGACGCGGAAATCACTAACCATGAAACGTATGAAGGTAACCGTCCAGTTGACGTACCTGAGTTTGCAGCAAGCGTTTGGTCTACTTACGCAGCAACAAACGAAGTTGATGTGAACCTAGGTCTTATCTATGAGGGTTCTCGTTACGGTGATAGTGCGAACACGTTCAAGAAAGATGGCTATGCTCGTGTCGACATGGGTGCAGCATACACACTTAAGTACGACGACTCTCTAGACTTCGTTGCTCGCCTAACAGTAGAGAACGTATTTGATAAAGAATACCTAGCGGGTGGTGGTTCAACTTCTTCAAAACACCAATTTGCAGAAGACGTAGTCATTGGCGAAGGCCGCAACTACATGGCAACACTGCAGGTTAAATACTAATTTGTTTGTAGGGTGTCATTGATAGCTTAAATACTAAGGGGAAGGTTTCGACTTTCCCCTTTCGTGATTCTGCTATTTAGTAAAAATATCCCTAGTAATGCGAGTGACTTTTAATGATAATGAGACTGCTTATCAATAAAACTCATTTGACCTTCTTCTTATAGTAAATGACTACAATTATGAATCTTTTAAAAACTAGCCTAGCACTTGCGATCAGTTTGGTTGCGACGTCTTCGATGGCAAACAGCTTGGATCAAGCTCAATCAATTCAAAACAAGACCAATAACGCGTCGGCTTCGAGCCAAAAGGTTATTGATAAAAGCTCACAAGCGACTTTAATGCTGCAAGCTGAGATTGAGCGACTGCAAGAAGAAGTTAAAAACTTAGAAATCTACCACGATCACCTTGCCGCACTGGTCGAGAGCCAGAATCAAGAAGCTCAGAGCATTGAAGGGCAGATCGATGAAATCAAGTACACACGCCAAGGTGTTGTTCCTTTGATGTATCAGATGATTGATGGTCTTCAACAGTTAATAGAGCAAGACATTCCGATTAAAAAAGAGCAACGCCTAGAGAGAGTTGAAAAGCTTCAAGCTATGATGACTCGCGCTGACGTAAGTGATGCTGAAAAATACCGTCGTATTCTAGAGGCATACCAAATCGAGATGGACTACGGCATTAAGCTAGGTGTTTATCAAGGTCGCGTAGCATTGACGAGCGAAAAAACGATTGAGGCTGATGTACTGCACCTAGGTCGCATCTCTTTAGTCGCTCGCAATCTAAATGGCAACCAATACTGGTCTTGGGATCAAACAGAAGATCAATGGCAAGAGCTTGATTCTTCGATGAAATCTGAGCTGGATAAAGCCTACGATATTGCTGGTCAACAAGCGGCGCCAAGCTTGATTACTTTACCTGTTTCTCTAACTGTTGCGGAGGTTAAGTAATGAACTTAAAACCGTTGGCCGCATTACTTTGCATTACATCTATTTCATTCTCTGCTTTCTCTGCATCAGACACGACTGCTCAATTAGTTAATAAAGCAAAATCAGAGAGTCGAACTCAAGCTTCTCACAACGTGGTTCGAGAAGCGGATTTCAAAAAGACAGAACAAGAGCTCAAAGCGATCAAAGTGCAGCTTGAAGAGAAACGCACCTCAATCCAAAGCGCTACAGACGTTCTGACTCAAACATTCAGCGACAACGAAAACAAACTTGCTCGTTTAGAAGAGAAACTGCGTTTAGAAACGGGTAGTCTCGGTGAGTTGTTTGGCGTCGTTCGCCAAAACGCAAAAGAGCTAGGTGCAGAGCTTAGTTCTACAGTGAACAGTGTTGATCGCGCTGAACATACTGCAACCGTTGAGCAAATCATTGATGCTAAATCATTGCCATCAATGCCACAGCTATCTGGCTTGTGGATGAGTATGGTTGAGCAAATTCAAGCGAGTTCTGAGCTTGGTAAATCTCAAATTGCGTTCATCAACGGTGAAGGCAACACACAAAAAGCTAATGCATATCGTCTAGGTTCAATCGGCCTAGTGACTGACCAGGGCTATGTTAACTGGAACACCCAGCGCGAAGATGCAATTGCGTATTTGAAACAGCCATCAAATGGTCCAACATTCGCGTCGCTTTCCGCACTTGCGAATGGCGACGTATCTAATATCGTTGTCGATCCTTCTCGTGGATTCATGCTAGAACAATTGGCTTTGGAACCAAGCCTAACTGATCGCCTTCAAGCGGGTGGTGTTGTTGGTAAAGTGATTCTTGGCTTGTTGGCAATTGGTTTAATCATCGCATTGGTTCGTGGTATTTCTTTAGCTATCGCTCGTCAGAAAATTCGCGCACAACTGAAGAACCCTGAACAAGCGGGCGACAACCCTCTTGGTCGCGTTCTTGCAGTTTACAACAAAGAGCAAAACCAAACGGTTGAAGCACTAGAGTTACGTCTTTTAGAAGCCGTCGTTGATGAACAGACTCACCTAGAGAAAGGCCTATCAATGCTTAAACTATTGGCGGCACTAGCACCGATGTTAGGTCTTTTAGGTACAGTAACCGGCATGATCGAAACATTCCAAGTGATTACTCAGTTTGGTAATGGCGACCCTAAAGTGATGGCTGGTGGTATTTCGATGGCGCTTGTAACAACGGTACTTGGCCTAGTTGCTGCAATGCCATTGCTATTGGCACATAACATTCTTAGCACTCAGTCAGAGAACATTCGCAATATTCTTGAGAAGCAGGGTATTGGCCTTGTTGCTGAGCAGGCAGAAAAGACAGTTGAATCAAAAGCTGTTGTTTCACCAGTTGGGACTGCTGCGTAATGGGTATTTTGTCGGGTTCTCAATTACCAGCGAGTTGGTTAACGAGTGACTGGCTGCTGTCTTTATCAAGCTTTATGGAGCAGGGCGGTTTCGTCCTGTGGTGGCTAGCGGCTGTTGTCCTAGTGTATTGGGTGCTTGTGGTAGAACGCGTGCTTTATCTTGCGTTCTACTTTCCAAAACAACGCCAAGCTTGGATTGCAAAGTGGCATGAAAGAGAAGATCACTCTTCTTGGCATGCTAAAGCCATTCGTGAAGGTTGGTTAGGCCAAGCGAGTATCTTACTTAACCAGAACTTGAATTTTATTAAGCTGTTAGTCGCTATTTGTCCTATGTTGGGCTTGTTAGGCACAGTAACCGGTATGATCTCTGTTTTTGATGTCATGGCGACTCAAGGAAGCAGTGACCCTAAATTGATGGCTTCAGGTATCTCGTTGGCAACACTGCCAACCATGGCGGGTATGGTTGCTGCACTAGCGGGCATGTTTGTTCACGCTCGCTTAGCGAAAGTATGTAACCGCTTAGAATTGAAATTAGAAAAATCTTTAAGGAGTCAACGATGAGACTCGGTCGACGTCATTCTAAAAACGAAGAGGCTCAAATAGACCTTACTTCGATGCTTGATATTGTATTTATCATGCTTATTTTCTTTATTGTGACCAGTTCATTTGTTCGTGAATCAGGGGTTGAAGTCAATCGCCCACAAGCGTCTAACGTAGTAAGCCAAAAGGATGCGGGCATCTTTGTGGCGATTACGTCTGCGAATGACATTTTCATCGATAAACGTGTTGTTGATGTTGAACGTGTTCAAGCGACATTAGAACATTTATTGCTAGAACAACCTGATGCTTCTTTGGTTATTCAAGCGGATGAGCACGCTTACAACGGAACGGTGGTTAAAGTGATGGACGCCGCTAAAGGTGCGGGTGTTAAAAACATTGCGCTTGCTGCTGAAAAGCGATGATCTTGGAGGATCTTTATAAATGATTCGCCTTTTTCTTGCCTTACCGATAGCGGGGGCACTGGGTTTAGCTCTGTTTTCCTTCATGGCTTGGATGGTTGATAATGGCCACCAGCGTTCACCAGACAACAGTGAGACGTTAAGTTTCAACATGGTGATGGTTGAAGCTGAACAAGAAGTCCAGAGAAGACAACGTGCAGTTCCTGAACAGCCAGAAATGCCAGAGCCACCACCAGAAGCGCAAACGTCTCAGTCACAAGCTGAAGTCACGCCTCTGAATTCGATGTCTTCACTGCCGTCATTGGATTTGAATACATCAGTTGATGGCCTAGCGATTAACGCGCCGACATTTTCTGATTTTGGATCAAACCAACAGGCAATGCCTCTGTATCGAGTTGAACCTCGTTACCCAGCAAAGGCGCTTAAGCGTGGCGCTGAAGGCCATGTGATTATGTCTTTTACCATCGATGAAACGGGGCGCCCAGTTGACATTCAAGTCACTGACGCAAACCCACGTCGTATGTTTGAACGTGAAGCGATGAGAGCACTTAAAAAATGGAAGTATCAACCGAAAGTCGTCGATGGAAAAGCGATAGCTCAGGTTGGTCAAACCGTGAAACTAGAGTTTAAGTTGGCAAAATGATGAAACATATATGGATATTAGTGGGCTTGTTGTTAATGTCCCTTACAACACAAGCAAAAGAGCTAACTCAATATACTGCTATTCGTGTTCAAAAGGCGCATAAGCTTGCTCAAGATGAACAGGTTAAACAGGCGATTGACGTACTTGCAGGATTGGAGCTTTCGAAAGGCTACGACAAAGCGTACGTAGCACGCATGCTTGGTGTGTTTTACTGGCAAGATGGTAAAACCGGCACGGCAATTAAGCAGCTTACTTATGCGGTCGACAGTAATTTACTGGTGGATGAACAGGCTTGGGTAACGAAACGTATGCTTGCTGATTTATTACTAAACGATCAGCAGTTTAAAAAAGCGCTTCCGCACTATTACGAGTTAGTGAAAACTGCGCCAGAAAAGGAAAAGAAAGACACGCTTTGGATGCGAATTGCACAAGCTGAATATCAAATTGAAAACTGGTCAAAAGTACTGGTGGCCATTGGTAATCGCGACAAGTTCAATTCAAAACAAGAGTTATCACCTTTATCGCTAAAATTGGGCGCTCAGCTACAGTTAAAGCAGTGGAAACCGTCTATTCCGACACTGGGAAATCTCATTGAACTTCAACCAGAGAAAGATAACTGGTGGCGTCAACTTGTTGGTATTCAGCTAAGATTAGAACGTAATCGTGATGCATTGAACACGTTAGCACTGGCTGATCTACAAGGTGTTGAGCTTAAAAACTCAGACCGTAGGCTGCTTGCTCAATTGTATGCGAAACGAGGCATTCCAGAACGTGCTGCTCAAGAAATCGCAAAGTTAGATGATGCGAACAGCGATGTTCAACTTCTGGCTGAGCAAGCAACTTACTGGCAGCTAGCGAAAGAGTGGGACAATGCCATTGAAGTGTGGACGTTAGCCTCTAAAAAGGACAATCAATACCATTGGAATGTGGCACAACTATTGGTTCAGCAAGGTTACTACGACCGAGCGCTGGTTGTTTTAGACAAAGTGAAAGACAAAAACAAACAAGCCGACGTCGCATTGGCGAAAGTACGTTCTTGGTACAAGCTTAAGAACTTAGATAACGCCCTTGCTCAAGCCAAACGTGCGAACAACATTGAACCCTCTTCTGAAGCAAAAGGTTGGATTAAATATCTGACTCAGCTAAGAACAGTTAGTGATAACGGAAACGTCTAACTGCTGATAGCTAAACAAAGAAGATAAGAGACAGCACATAGAAACTAGAAGCTAGAAATAAGAAAAGCAAAAGGGTGCCATTTGAACGTTCAAATGGCACCCTTTTTGATATCTTGCGTTAAAATTTTGCTCGCTTTGCTGTTTGGGAAAGTAAATAGCGAAAAACTAAGCTCTCAGCTTAAGTGTTAAGATCTTAAGGATTACACATTGTGCCGCTCGGAGTAGTACTTTGAATAACGCCGCTATTATCAGCGATCCAGTTGATAGTGCAATCACGATACGGGTCCTTAAAGGTGTGCAAAATATTGCCATTATCTAACGGCTTTTTAGTCTCAACCCAAGCATAGTTTCGAGACTCCCAAAAACTGATAGGACGTGCTCGTTCAGTTAGATACAACTTTTGTACATCGGTTATGTTTGATCCGATGTGTTTTTGGAGGCGGTCTTGCTTACTTGCTATTTGGCTAGTACATGCCGTTAGCAACATGGCAAAAACTAAAATAATAATACGCATTTTTAAAATCCCTTTAAGCTTGTGTAACTGTATCCAATTTATAACTGATAAGTTTAATCTACTCTAAAGCACATCACATCAATCGCTGAACACATCGAGATCCTAATGATCTTTTTAGTGATATAAGTACAAAACCCACTAAATACTCGTCCGTTCACACCATGGCTTTTATCTTAAAGTTGCTCAATCCATCAGCTTTAGCTTCTGTAGACCTTCAGTTTTTTGTTGACCTTTAAACGACTACTAAGCGCCATGAATATAAGTTAGCAAGAATATGCAAACAGTTCGATTACTTCCCATGTAATGTTATGTAAATTTCCTTACGCTGCTCGGCAAACGTAAACAATGTAAATTGAATGCCAATACGAATGATTATCAACTAAATTGACGCCATAAAATTTATAGGTATTGGTTTGTATGTCGTTAAAAAGTAGGGCGGTTCAATCATGGGCTCGTCGACTTCATGTTTATATTTCAATGGCGCTTCTGTTCGTTGTTCTTTTCTTCTCAGTGACAGGTATCACCCTCAATCGACCTGAGTTATTTGAATCAACACAACCCAATATCCAACGATCTACGTTAACGCTTCCTACAAGTTTATTTTCAATCCAAGACGGGCGATTAAAAGCCGATGAAACGACCTTTGAAACGTTTTTGTTTGAAGAAGCCAACTTATCTGGCGTTCCTTCAGGTTTAGACATCTACGCAGAGATTGAAAACGGTGAGTTGCTCATCGGCGAAGTGTCTATGGACTTCAAAGGACCAGGCTACAACGCTTCTGTGTTCGTTGACGTGACGTCTGAAATGGTGGAAGTCGAAACCACCAATTACGGCATTATCGCGCTTTTGAACGACCTACACAAAGGCCGTAACAGCGGTGAAGTTTGGAAGTGGTTCATCGATATCACTGCGCTACTGATGATCTTTTTTGTGCTGACTGGCGTGTGCTTATTGTTACCTAAGAAAAAAACGCTCAATACCTCCATTAAATGGACGGTGTTTGGGTCTGCAATCTCTCTTGCTATCTATTTTGTCGCCGTACCTTAATTCTTAATTAGCTTGATCAACCAGGTTGATGAGTCAGCTTGGTGAATCAACTTGAAGAGCGAATTAAAGGTTAAACGGATTTAAAAGGTTGTTAAACATGAAAAAAATGAACTGGAGCAAGGCGCTTCTTGCTTTATCTCTTTTGCCAAGCCTAGGTATGGCACAAGCGATCCCTGATACGGCAAAACTTGATGTGAACTTTAAGCTTCCAAAGATTGATACCTCTATGTACGCACGTCCTTATGTGGCGGTGTGGGTAGAGAACAGCGAACGAAAGTCAGTGAAAACCATTGAGCTTTGGGTCGGTAAAGATGAATGGCTTAAAGATTTACGTAGCTGGTGGAGAAAGGTTGGGCGTTACGATCGTGAATTGGTTGATGCAGTGACGTCTGCAACGCGCCCTGCTGGCCAGTACCGCTTCGTTTGGGATGGTAAGAGCGATGATGGCCAAACTCTAGAACAGGGCGAGTACACGGTTCATATCGAAGTTGTTCGCGAACACGGTGGCCGTAATTACCTTCGTCAAAAAGTATCGCTAACAGATTCAAACGCTTCTTATGAGCTAAAGGCGACGGAAGAGACGGGTGAAATCACTCTGAACTACATCGCTAAATAGTAAGCACGAATAGCAAAAGCAAACTGAACAGAATAGACAGCAATCATCGTAGGCTCAGATAGAGCGACACGGCTAACAATTATAAATAATGGAATTGAACATGATGAAACAAACAAAAATCAAAGCACTTGCTCTAGCGGGTGTGATGGCATTCGGCCTAGCCGCAACGACAACAGCGCAAGCTCACCCGCGTTGGATACTACCATCTCACTTTACTGTATCGAAAGAAGGCGGTGACTGGCTAACGTTCGACGTGACTGCATCTCACGGTACGTTCGTTTTCGATAAGCCAGCAGGCAGTGAAAACGCTCATGTCATCATGCCAGACGGTCGCAGCGAGCGTCCAAACTTTGTTGTTCGCGGTAAACGTCGTTCAATCTTCGACTTCTATTTTGAAGAAGAAGGCACACACAAAGTGGCGATCAACAATGAGCCTTCTTACTACACGCAATACAAGGCCGGTCGTCGTGACACAGTGAAATGGATCAAAGCAAACAAAGCGGAACGTGACTCTGTGCTTCCTGAAAAGTCGCGTGACGTGGTAACGCAAGTCAGTTTCACCCGTGCAGAAAGCTACATCACAGTGGGTAAGCCATCGGATTCAGTGTTTAAGATTGAAGGTAAGCTACTTGAAATGAAGCCAGTAACGCACCCTTCAGACATCATTGAAGGCGAACCGGTGACATTCCAATTCTTCTACAACGGTGAAATCCAGAAAGACGTGAAAGCGGAGATCACTCGAGAAGGCACGCTTTACCGTAACCACCAAGAGCAGATTGATGTTGTGAGTAACGAGAACGGTGAAATTACCTTCACTCCAGACGTAGCGGGTCGTTACGTAATGAAAGCGAACTACAAAGGTGAGTTGATTGACAACCCACTGGCAGACAAAGCAAGCGCGAACGTTCACCTAACGTTCGAAGCATTGCTTCAATAATCTGTGATATCGGGGCTCGATTCCTGATTAAGCAACTAAAAACTTAAGGGCTCATTTGAGCCCTTTATCGCTCAGTTAACTTCTGAGAATTTGCACTGTGGCTAGGGTACGAACCATGACAATAAAAACAAAACTAAAATCGATAATCACTCCATGCTTGGCACTGGGACTTGGTTTCGCGGCATTACCTGCGCAAGCACACTTTCCACTGATGAGTTGCTGGTTTGAAGGCAAAACCGTGGCCTGTGAAGCGGGTTACTCTGATGGTAGCAAAGCGATTGATTACGCGGTTGAGATGTACGACTACGAAGACAACTTGATTGCAAAAGAGATGACAGATAAACGCTCTATCGTTGAATTCCCAAATCCTGACACTGAGTTCTACCTTGTATTCGATTCAGGCCATGAGTTTCCTGTTGAAGTCGATGTTGTTGAGATCAGCGAGAAATGATGATTCAAGGCGTACGTGCTGACACGGGTGGCAGAGAAGGCAAATGGGTAGGGCTTATCATTGTGTTCATTCTGAGCTTTGCTACGGTCGCTATTCCATTTCATCAAGCAGAATCCCACGTAAAAGCGGTACTTGATCATCAAATTCTGGTGACCGATGTTGAACAAGAAAACTTGGCAATGTTGTCAGAGCTGCGTTTAGCGCATGAAGAGATTCGCGACCTGCGTATGGACTCTGATGGCGAATGGCCAAGTGTCGTATCACTTAAAGATGAATGGGTCGCGCCATTTGTTGAAGACCAGAGTTGGAAACGTAAAGGTTCTCATACTTGGTTATTGGACGAGCGTGGTTACTACTTTTCTACGCCAAGCGAATACGCGACACCAAGTGAACAAGCTGCACAAAGCGATCATGGCTTTGCTGATTCCTTTATTTTAAACGCGAACATCGTTTCTCCTGAAATCTGGATTTTCTTTGGTGGCGTAGCAAGTCAACCGACTAATTTTGATGAGAACACACTGGAATCTGCAGGCTGGAAAATGGTCGTCAATGAATCAGAAGTTGAGCAGCATGATGCTTCTTCTCATTAAACAATCCGGCTTACAAAAATGCTCACTAATAATAAGAGATTTACTATGCGAATTATGACTCTATTGATGTCGTTATTGGCGGTGTTAATGACACCCAATGCATTGGCAAAAGAATACAAGATCGACAGCGACAAGCTAACGATTGGTATCACGCTTCAACCTTACTACAGCTACGTAAAAGCTGTCGTGGGTGACAAAGTGAACATCCTTCCATTGGTTGATGCAGGTTTTAACCCACATAATTACTTACCACAACCCAATGATTTAAAGCGATTGAGCCAAATGGATGCAATCGTGGTAAACGGTATTGGTCACGATGATTTCGCGCTTAAAGTGATTTCAGCCGCGCAACGTGATGACTTAGTGGTGATCGAAGCAAACAAAGAAGTGCCTCTACTTCCCGCATTAGGCCAATCTGTTGGTCAAGGTGCTGTGAACCCGCATACCTTTGTTGGACTTTCGACAACGATTCAAAAGGTTTACACCATCGCGAGTGAAGTCTCTAAGCTCGACCCAGACAACGCTACGTTTTATCGCAAGAACGCACGTAAATACGCCAAGCAATTTCGTTTTATGAAGCGTGATGCGATGTTGTCATTAGGTGAACTCGATACTTCAGGTATGAAAGTGGCGACCACGCACAATGCTTATGGGTACATTCTGCAAGAGTTTGGTGTTGATGTCGCGGCGGTGATTGAGCCTGCACACGGTGTTGAGCCAAGTGCGAGCCAACTGCAAGATACGATCGAAAAGATCCGCGCTTCGGGCATTGATGTTCTGTTCTATGAGCTCAACATGCCAAACCGCTTTGTTGACACCATTGAAGCGGAAACAGGTGTTCAGCTTTACCGTTTTTCTCACATGACGCATGGCGAATATGAAGACGATAAAGTGGAAGTTGAGATGAAGAAAAACCTAGAAACGTTAATCGAAGCAATGAAATTTTCGGCGGCGAACCAAGTTAAAAGCGGGAACGCATAATGTTAGGTCCATCAATCTCAATTAATAAACTCGGCCTGCAATACGATAACAATGTGATTCTTGATGATATCTCGCTAGAACTTAAAGCGGGTGAGTGTCATGTGATTATGGGACCAAACGGTGGAGGCAAAACTTCTTTGTTGCGATCTGTACTTGGACTTACGCCTTTCTCTGGTCAAATCAATATCCACTGGCCAGAAAAGCCAAGTATTGGTTACGTTCCTCAAAAAGCGACCTTCGAATCGAGCTTACCTCTGACGGTCATGGACTTCGTGTTGCTTAACCAAACTCGAATTCCGCTATTTTGGCGTCGTAAGTCCAAGCAATTGGATCTTGCATTAGCACAATTGGATCGCGTCGGTATGGCGACACGTAGCGATCGCCGAATGGGACAGTTGTCGGGTGGTGAGCAGCAACGTGTGTTGTTTGCTCAAGCGCTATTGGATAACCCAAGTTTGTTGGTGTTGGACGAACCGACAACAGGTATGGACGAGCAGGGCGTTCGTTATCTTGAATCTTTAATTCGTGAATGTGTTGATGAAGGCCGTACGATTCTTGCCGTTCACCATGATGTAACCGCAGTGCGTCGCCTTGAAGCGAATGTACATGTTGTGAATCGATTCTTGGTTGATAGTGGTCCACATGAGCAGGTACTACATCCAAGTAAGATCGAGAGTCTATTCCAGCACTACAGCAGTGGTGCAGCTATCGTTAAATCGAAGGAGGTTGCGTAATGGATTGGTTACGACAACTTGCCATAAGTGGCGTTGAAGCGGGTTGGTTATCAGACAGCTTCATGTACGCGTTCATGGTGAATGCCTTGGTTGCGGCGCTATTACTCGGCCCGTTGTTAGGTGGCCTTGGTACTTTGGTGATTGCAAAGCGTCTGGCTTTCTTCTCTGAAGCGGTAGGTCACGCTGCATTAACCGGTATTGCTATCGGTGTTTTGCTTGGTGAGCCACCAGAAAACCCAATTATTGGTCTGTTCAGTTTCTGTATGATCTTTGCTTTGCTTCTTCATTTTGTAAGAAACAGAACCAATGTGCCATACGATACTTTAGTCGGCGTTTTCCTTGCGCTCGCTTTAGCGGTCGGCGCGGCATTACTGATGTACGTGGCACGTAAGATCAACATCCACATGCTTGAGAACGTGCTGTTTGGTTCGATTCTCACGGTAACAGATCAAGACTTAGCGATTCTCGCAGGCAGCTGCGCACTCATCATTTTGCTCTTGATACCGACGTTCAACCGTATTCTTCTCACTTGTATTAGCCCTGATATTGCCAAGGTTCGTGGCTATAACACCAGCTTTTATGACTACTTGTTTGTCATGATGATCACCTTAGTGACGATTGCAGCAGTGAAGATCGTGGGTGCGGTTCTTGTTGGGGCATTACTGCTCATCCCTGGCGCGACGGCTCGACTGTTGACAAAACGCATGGGCAGCTTTGTTTTGCTTTCTGCGTTGCTGGCAACCATCGCGTGTTTGGTTGGAACGGTATTACCGATGGAGCTAAAACTGCCAGTGCCATCGGGCGCTTCAATCATCATCGTTTCTGCGACTTTTTTCCTAGCGGCGACGCTATACCGAATTATAAGAAAGGCATAACCATGACTTCTTTAATGAATCGTATCTCAATCTCAGTAAAAGCAGTGGCTCAAGTGAGTGCACTTAGTAGTCTGTTGTTGGTTGGCTCAATGGTGTCTCTCAATGTTAATGCTGAAGATATTCTAACCAGTACGCCGGTGACCTACGCGTTGGCAACTGAGCTGACCAAAGGCACAGACATTACGACTGAATACCTACCACCAAAACGCTACGGCATTGATCGCTTGCCTAATTGGTTTGGCACTAAGGGGGCGAGCAAAGTCCTTAAATCAGGAGAAAAGGCGACCGTTGCACTAACGCTGTCATCGATCTGGCAAGCTGATCCTACATTTGTATACGCAAGACAAGGCAACATCCATTTGGTTGAGGTGGATGCTGCTCAAGCGATTACACCGCGCGCGCAAGGTGTCGCTGCGCTGACGTTATCAAATGGTGAAGTGTCTAAATACGCGTGGTTAAACCCAACCAATCTAACGCGTATGGCGGCAATTGTGGCTGATGACTTTAAGTTGTTGTGGCCGGCGCAAGCTGAGACCATTGATAGCAACCTACAACGCGTGATGCTTGATGTTCGTGAACTGATTAACAAGCAACAAGCGGTGTTATTGGATAACGACGTAGATTCAGTATTGTTGCTTTCAGAAAGTTTGGAAGATTTCGCTTCAGGTAGCCAACTGTTTGTTGAAGAGCGCATGTTCAAAGCAGAGCTTGAATGGACAGAGCAAGATATAGCGAAACTCAAAGCGATGTTTTCAGAAGACGATGCACTGTGGTTAGTCACAGCGAAAAAGCCTACGACTTTGATTAAGTCACTGGTGCCTAATGAGCGAATTCTTGTTGTTGATTCCGTAGACCGTTGGGGAAGAGCAGGGATTAATGCAAAAGCGCCATTTGCTCGCTGGGAAGTTGAGCCTTTCAAAGGTTAAGTGGCTAAAACAATTTAGCTAATAAATCGCTCGTTCAAAAAAGCAGCCCAAATAGAGGCTGCTTTTTTTGTTCTTGTCCGTTGGCTCTGGTCAGAGTGCTGGGCAAGAATACTGCGAGTTTAAAACTTACTCTGCAGCTTTTGTATCTTTAGTTTCGATACCAGCTTCTTCAGATTCAACAGAAGCTTCTACCGATCCTTCCGCTTGCTCTTGAGCGGCTTTTGCTTGCTCTTCAGCTTCCATTTTTGCGCGGTCAGCTTTAGAAATATAGCGAGGCTTGTTGCTACCATGCAGTTTAGACGTCGCCTGTTTCTGTCTTTTCTTTAGAATTTGATTGATTTTTTTCTTACGGTTCATTGCTGCATAGCCTTGTATTTAGTTTATGCGGTGGAGGATAATCATTTTAGATCTAGAACTCAATATTTACATGGTATTCAGCAAGGAAAATATCACTATGCAGGCAGTCGAGACCGCACGTTTAAGATTAAGAATGAGCACACCTCAAGATGCGGCGTTTATCCAACGATTATATGGCTCAGAAGATTTCCTGCGTTACATCGGAGACAAGGAAATTACAGATATTGGCAAGGCTGTTGAATACATCGAAAACAACATTCTTAAGATGTATAGAGAGAAGGGTGTGTGTTTACTGATGGTCGAAATGAAAGAGTCTTCAACGCCAATCGGTGTCTGTGGTTTGATTAAAAGAGACACACTAGAGGCGCATGATATTGGTTATGGTTTTGTCCCTGAAGTCTATGGGCAAGGTTTTGCATTGGAAGCGGCGCAAGCGATAATTGAACAAGCTCAACATAATGCTGATATCGATCATTTAGTTGCCATCACGACCTCTGATAATATTCGAAGCATCGCACTGCTGACTAAGTTGGGTTTTGTGTTTGAGCGAGTCGAGGACGTGTTAAGTGAAGACGTCAACCTCAACCTGTACGGTTTATCACTGAGTAATTAATCATGTTTCAACATAACAACATTCTACAAGGCGAACTCGAGACGGAGTACAAAACCGTTATTGCGATGGTGCACATCTATTGCAAAGATCACCACGGTACGGTTCGTCAGAATAACGCGTTATGTGAAGAGTGTGAGAAGTTGTTGCGTTATGCAGAGACGCGACTTGATCGCTGTCCTTATGGCGAGGCGAAACCAACCTGCAATAAGTGTCCAATTCATTGCTATAAGCCTGATCCTAAAGAGCAGATGCGTTTAGTAATGCGCTATGCAGGGCCAAGAATGCTACTTAAGCATCCGATTTTAGCAATACGACATTTGATTCATGAGAAACGTAAAGTGCCAGAGAAGCCACTGCCGAATGTGTCTAATCGCCATATCCGAATGAACAAGAAGTAACTGGTGCTTTAAATCGATTACTGACGAAACGAAAAAAGGTCTGATTTCTCAGACCTTTTGATTTTATATCCGATGTCCTAACCTAGAACGTAAGAGATTACGCCGCTTGAGGCTCTTCGTAGGTAACCGTCAGGTTATTGATCCAGCGTCGGCTCAAGTATCGGTGTGAACAGATGGCCAGTTTCACCACTTCTTCTACCAACATCAGGCCATAGATGTATTTGAAATCCCATCCAGCGACAAATGCGCCGTAAACACACACTGGAATCCCAACCATCCACATCGCGATGAAATCCATTCGCAGGCAAAAAGCGTTATCACCACCAGCACGAATAATACCGTTAATGATCACCATGTTGAGCATACGAATGACTACCGCAAAACACATAATAGTCATTGCAGGTGCAGCGAGTGGGTACAATGCATCGGTAGAAAGGTTTAGCCATGATAGAACATGTTCTTTACCCATAAACAGTAGCAACCCAACGACCGCGCCAAAACCCACGACGGCTTTAATGAATGTTAGACCCATGCTCATCGCGTCATCAAATTCATCACGGCCTAATGAATGGCCTAACAAAACAGAACACGCCACTGAGATACCAAAGAAGATCGAGTAACACAGCGATTCAAATGGTGCGAGCATCGAGAACACTGCAAGCTCAGTCGTGCCCATGTGACCGAAAATCATTTGATATGCCATGGTACCCATTGCCCACAACACAGCATTCATCGTCAACGGCAAAGCAATGCGACGGTAAGACAACCACAATGGCGGGCGATGTGGTGAGCTCGGTGTCGTTAATAGCCAATGTTTACGCATACGCATGTAGCTATACATTAAGCCCACTTGAATCAATCGCGCTAAGGTTGTCGCCAATGCCGCACCTGCTACGCCCATTGCTGGAATGCCGAAAGCACCTTTAATAAGAACGAAGTTAAGCGCAATGTTGAGTGCGATGGTAACGCCACCTAATAATAGCGGAGTTACGGTGTCACCTGATGAGCGCATGCTAGCTTCTACCACGACAACAATGTGAGTCAGAAGTAGAACAGGGAAGCCATACCATAGGTAAGTCGCGCCAAGTTCAATCACGGTTTGATCGCTGGTTTGCAACATCATTAAAAACTGAGAACCAAGAGTGATGATTGCAGTAACAGGCAACAGAACTTTTAAGCCAAATATCATCGCAATCGATGATACTGTTCGTGCGCTTTTTCGGTCATTCTTTCCCCAGTATTGAGCGACTAATGTACCGTTTGCTGAGGCCAACCCTGCCATAATCATAATAGCAACGAAGTGCCATTTTGACGCAATTCCCACAGCCGCAGCTGCTTCCATACCATAATCACTGACCATTAATACGTCAGCAAGGGCAAGAATAGCGACAAGCGCACTTTGCAAAGCAACAGGTAAACCAAGTTTAACGATACGAGGTAAGATGCTCTCTGGCTTGTTATTCATAGATGAGTTAGGGTTGATGTTAGTTGTCATAAGCTCTCCGATTTATGGCAGAACTATAGTGTTTTGAGCGAAGTAACAACATGTTTAAAAAACAACAAAACCTGTGCGAATCCGTCATTGATTCAATGAGACCAAAATCAACTTGGCGCGATGATGTTTTTCTCGCTGAACAGTGCAAAGAACGTTTTTTGACCGTTGAAGATATTCCAGAGATGAAAAGCTTTGGTGTCTATATGGGCGGCATGGCGAAGCTATATGATGGCTACTGGGTTGAGCGCGAATCCGTTAATGTTCATACGTTGATTTTTACTCAAGAAGGGGGCGGAATTCTAACCACTTCAACCTCGGTACAAGCGATTACACCTTATACGCTGGTGGTTCTTCCTGCCGAAACCCCATTTCGTTTTGAACTCGATCCTCAATACAATTATTGGAAAATGGCGTGGATGCTGACGCCCGATACGCAGCAATGGCAGCACATAGCAAGTTTAGGTCAGGGGATAGTGCCGTTCGGAGAGTGTGAGCAGATCTGGTCATTAATGAACTTGGTTTACTTTGAGATAGGCGGTAGAGCCAGTTACCGTAAGTTACTTTTGAGTGAAATCATCCGAACGTTGACGGGGTTTGAACCCAAATCGACCAGCACCACAGCACGTGTTCAAGCACTCTATAACGAGATTGAAAGCAGTCTGCACCAGCCATGGACCGTCGCAGGGATGGCCGAAAGGGTGTTCATCAGTGAAGAGCAGCTCAATAGAGTCACCAAGACGCTATTCAACCTGTCACCACGCAGTAAATTGATTCAATTACGCATGGATAAAGCCACCAGTTTGCTGAAATATCAAGATTGGTCAGTCTCTATGATTGCTAATCGGTTGGGCTACAAAGATCCTTATAACTTTTCACATCGTTTCAAAAAACATTTTGGTCTGTCACCCAGCCAGTATCGAAAAAGCCATCGACTTCTTGGTTAGCCTTGCTTATTTCGTCGATCAATTACGCAAGATCAAGCTTTGCAGTAATATTACTGTATTGAGCTATCTATCAGTTTAGTATTTTTACTCTATTCGGTACTATTGGAAATATCCAAGAGGGTGACTGCATATGCAATGTGAGGAATTAATGCACCAAGTTATCAGTGAGACGGATGATTTAGCTCTTCCGTCGAAGCTCATTTTAAACAATAAAGAGTTTCAATCAGGCACTAAAATCGTACGCAAGCAGGGTTGTGGTTCAATAATAGGAACGCTTGCTGAGCCTCATCGTAAAGTACTTTTCTATCTTTACCTGAACAGAGGCCAAGTGGTGAGCAAGCAAATTTTGAAGCGTGTAGGCTGGGCAGGTAAAGCGGTGACATCTGCATCTGTGTTGGTTGCTATTTACGAGATAAGGAGGATTCTTGACTGCCGTTGTATACAAACCGTTTCCAACGAAGGGTATGTCATGGAGTAATAAATAATCTTATATTGATATCCTGTTAATATATTAATAATAAAAATTTAATCTCTTTACCGTACGAATTCCATTGATTATCGTCAAATCTAAAACGTCCACTTATAAGCGACGTTATATAAATACGATCGAATCTGACTTTGTCGCTGGCTATATAGTAAGGGAATGATATAAAAATGGACTCTTATCCTGCAATAGAAACGAACCACTCTGAAAACAACGTAGTACTTGAACTAAACGGTAAAATTGTTGAACTCAACACCAAACTCATTCGCAATGTTGAAAATGGTTACGTACTGGCTACCATGCCTTTGGCGTACCGAAAGATCATTTTATTTATGAATCGACATCGAGGTGAACTGTTCAGTGTTGGCCAATTAAAGAAGATTGGCTGGGAAAGTGAGAAAGTGACCAACTCATCTGTGATTGTTGCGATATCCGAAATTAGATCATTATTCGGAGACGGATTAATCATCACGATTACTGGTGAAGGTTACGTATTTCAACCTTAACCTTTTGAAATAATAGATTTTATTGCTATTTGCTATTTGCTATTGGTTTTTTGTCGATCTTTCCTCCAGACGACATAAAACAAAAAGGGCTCTTAATTTAGATGGGAAGTCATAACTAAGAGCCCTAGTGATACAGTTCTTGTGCCTATCTATTTGATTTACTCGCCTGCAATCTGTAGAGGAGAACGCTTTAGGCTAGCAATTAGCATGTAGATGGTTGTAGCGAGTAGAGACGCGAACAGGTAAGTGAATAATCCTGCTTGTGAATCCATAAAGCTATCTGCAACCAATGGCCCTGCTACAGAGCCGATGCTGTAACACAACAACATAACTTGAGTCACTGAAACTAAGTAGCTCGGGTCTAAATTGCGACAACCCAAGTTAATCGCAATTGGGTAAAGTGCAAATGTCGCCATACCTAACACAAACAAGCTCATACCAAGAACGTAAAAATCATGGTTGATAGTGAGCACACCAATGCTTGCAACCCCTAGCAGGCAGAACAGAGCCATTAATAACACTTGTCCTATGTGATGAGATAACCACGTCACCATCGGTTGAACGGCCATACCACCCATAATCACTAACGCCATCAAACCGCCAATGTCTTGGTGTGCGATGTTGCGCTGAGCGAGTTCTACAGGCATCAATCCGTAAATAGACCCAAGTGTTAACCCAGAAACAATACAGCCAATCAAAGCGCTGTGACTTAGCTTGCTGATTTGTTTCAGTGATAAAGACTGCGCATCGTGAATTTGTGGTGCTGTTGCTTGTCCGTACATCAATACAATGATTGCTCCAAACAGCAAGGTGAACATTGCGATGAAAGGCACGCCACCCGTAATACCAAGGTATCCAATGCCAAGTTGACCAACGGCCGAACCGCCATACAACGAACACATGTAAACCCCTAAACGTTTCGCACGTTGAGATTCTTCACCGCTCATTAGCCAAGATTCCACAATCACAAAGATCCCAGCGACTGAGACACCCGCGACGAAACGAGCCAACAACCAAACTGATTGATGTGGCGCCAACGGTAATACAAGAATCGTGGCGATAAATACGCTAAGTGCAATGACGAACGCGTCTTTGTGACCAACGCGAGCGATCGCACGCTCAATCAATAACGTACCCGCTAAAAGACCTGCATAAAAGGCACTCGCCAACCAACTCGATAGATTACTGTCTAAGCCATACTCAGACAGCATTAATGGTAATGAACTCATTAAGTAGCCTGAAGCGATCGCGTAAAAAGACAATGCAATAACAGGAACAGTTATGCGAGTTGTTGGTTGGATGTTGTCCAATGCAGGAGCCTCTAAATAGTAAAAGAAACGATGAATTTTCCGCGACTATGGGGGAGAAACCGAATTGGGTAAAACGAATAAAAATGGTCGTTAAGATAAAAGAAATCTATCGTGTTTGTTGGCTAAAATACCGTTGTGATATTTCATGTTTTCGCGATATTTTCTGCGGTTAAATAGCCGATAAAGCGTTGTTCAAACGACTATTTAATTTGAAAGACGGAGAGAGATTCGTTGTATTCATCAGATTTTAATTTAGGGCGTTTAATCGTGTTAGACCACTTCTTTTCGGTATTGTCTGGGCGAGCTTCCACTCCACTTACGAAAGGCATGTCGAAAGTTCGCACTGTCTGAAAATCCGACTCTATCGGAGATCTCTTCAATACTCATATGCGTCGATGAAAGATAGTGCCTAGAGAGGTGAAATCGCACGTGATCCAATATTTTCTGATAGCTCGTGTCTGCAGCTTTGAGGTGTCTACGCAGTGTTCTAGAAGACATTCCCAATTCTGTGGATAGCGCTTCAATGGAAGGGTAACAGCCAGGCCTTTCAATAAACATCTGTGAGATCTTCTCTTTTAGGCTGGTGGGCGCGCTGACTCTAGCCAACATGTCGTCACAAGATTTTAAACACATTTGTAAGGTGATTGGGTTAGCCGTTGGTAAAGGTGAATATAGGCTTGTTGCATCGAACTGCCACTCAAGCTGCTCGCAATCAAACTCTACACGGCAACGGAAAATCTCCTGATAGAGATCTCCATAAGTTGGTTTAGGGTAAGGGAAGCGGATCACAAGAGAGGGAAACGGCTGTTGTAGCACTTCTTCACACAAACTTTGAATAGCGGAAAACCAATACTCACAACAGAAAGGCAACAAAGAGTCGAGCTCGATAAGTTGCTCAGCGCGAAAGTATCCGATTTGATGTTCAACGGACATGGTCTTCTTGAGAACAGGGCCCGCAAGACGCAGATATTTGAAGCCCATTAAAAGAGCGTCTAACAGTGTCTCACTGCTGAACACTGCGTAACCCAACACACCAAAATCACTGAATCGGGCTTCCTGTCCAACTTTTAGCCCTAACCCCTCTACGTTGGAACTCTCAAGCGCGTTACTGAACACCGCTAATTTTTGTGCGAGCGTGATGTGGGTATCGGGCGTATTAAGCTGGAACTCATCGATGTTACTGCCTTTCAATAACGTATCGACCGTCAAGGATGATGAAAAATAGCGAGACAATAGTTGAAGATCAAGAATACCAAATGCCTGCATATCCGGTTCGTAAACTGCGGTGTATTCCATAATATGCCTCTTGTTGAGTGTTCTTATTCTATCTTAACCACGAACATCTTTTCGTCGGCTGTGTTGCAATTATGTCCGAATATCACCGTTTTTTGTCTTTTTGCAACCTTTGCGGAATGTTATCGAAATGTTGTAATTTAATAAATAATACACGGACACGTGTGCATAGGGTCGAAATAACAATAGATTAGAAACGAAAGCAAAGAGTAAATGAACATAGGTTAAACACATATTCGAAACAAAACACAACAACGTCTACGGTGACCGTGACTAATAGGTCTAAGCCGAATAAGGAGATCATGGATGCACAATCTTGCTGTTAACTTGGAGCGCAGCGCTTCGCTTTTCCCAACTAAAGCCGCACTACGAATGGGGACGGATGAAGTCAGCTTCTCTCAGTTGGAACAACTTTCTGGAAACGTCGCCGCTAATTTAAAGAGGCTGGGGCTCAAGAAAGGAGATAAGGTCGCGTTGTCGTGTCCGAATGTCACGTATTTCCCGATTGCCTATTATGGAATCCTGAAAGCAGGCTGCGTCGTGGTGCCTTTAAACGTGTTATTTAAAGCAAGAGAGATCGCTTACCACCTTAATGACTCGGACGCGAAAGCCTATTTATGCTTTGAGGGCAGTGAAGAGCTGCCCATCGGTCGCTATGGCTTACAAGGTTTCGAACAGGCAAACCATTGTGAACACTTTGTCGAGATACCCATCCCAACCGGCGCAGACACGACTTCAGAAAGAAACGAGCAGCATGAATCAATCACTGACTGGTTAGAACAACCTTTGGCTTCGTTTGAGTCTGTGGCTTGCCATGGTGATGATACCGCTGTGATTCTTTATACTTCAGGTACGACAGGTCAGCCAAAAGGGGCTGAGCTTTCCCACACCAACATGCAAACCAATGCGATGTCGTCACAGTATCTAATGCGATTGGAGTACAGCGACACCACAATGGCCACACTGCCTTTATTCCATAGCTTCGGCCAAACGGTCATGATGAACGCGAGTGTGCTAACAGGGTCGACCATGGTGTTGATTCCGCGTTTCGAACCGTCACTGGTGATCGAACAGATCATTAACCATAAAGTCAGCGTGTTTGCGGGCGTTCCAACCATGTATATCGCGCTATTAAAGGCGGGAGAAGAGTCCTCTAGTAGTTTAGAAATAAGCAAACGCTCTGAACAGGTTAAACACAGCTTGAGGTTGGGTGTTTCTGGCGGTGCTTCTATGCCACTTGAGGTTATTCGACAGTTTGAGTCTCGCTTTGAGCTTCCAGTATTAGAAGGCTATGGTTTATCAGAAACAGCGCCAGTTGCGACCTTTAATCATATTGATGGTGACCGATTGTCTGGCAGTGTGGGTCAACCTTTGTGTGGTCACCTTATCAAGATCACTGATATACAAGGTAACTCTGTTGCAATGGGTGAATTGGGCGAAGTCTGCATCAAAAGTCCAAGTGTCATGAAAGGCTACTATCAAAGGCCAGAAGCTACGGCGGAAGCCATCAGAGACGGTGGTTGGTTCCTAACTGGAGATATTGGACGCACCGATGAGCACGGCAACTTGTTCATTGTCGATCGCGTTAAAGACATGATCATCCGCGGTGGTTACAACGTGTACCCGCGCGAAATCGAAGAAGTATTGATGTGTCATCCTGATGTCGAAATGGTCGCGGTGGTGGGTGAACATCATGATCGCCTAGGCGAGGAGATTCACGCCCATGTGGTGCTTCACGAACATACGCAATGTGATAGTGTAGCTCTGATAACATGGTGTCGTGAGCAATTGGCCGATTACAAATATCCGCGTAAGATATTCATTCGTAAAGCCTTACCCATGACAGCAACCGGAAAAATCTTGAAGCGCGAATTACACCCACTAGAAATAGCGGAGATGGCAAATGGATAGTTATGATTTTATTGTTGTTGGCGGTGGTTCGGCTGGGTGTGTGATGGCTTCTCGGCTGTCGGAAGATCCTAATGTCACTGTTTGCTTACTAGAAGCGGGCGGCAAAGATACGAGCCCATTCATTCATACACCGGTTGGCGTTGTGGCAATGATGCCAACCAAACTGAATAATTGGGCTTTTGAAACCGTTAAACAACCGGGTTTGAACGGCCGCAAAGGTTACCAACCGAGAGGTAAGACACTTGGCGGCTCTAGTTCTATCAATGCCATGATGTACGCTCGTGGGCACCGTTATGATTACGATATATGGGAAAGTTTGGGTAACACTGGGTGGGATTATGAATCGTGTCTGCCTTACTTTAAGAAAGCAGAAAATAACGAAGTTCACCAAGATGAGTATCACGGCCAAGGTGGTCCATTGAATGTGGCTAACCTTCGATCGCCAAGTCCAATGTTGGAACGCTATTTAACGGCGTGTGAGTCGATAGGGATTCCTCGTAATGACGACATCAACGGTGCGGCTCAGTTTGGGGCGATGCCGACTCAGGTGACTCAGATTAATGGTGAACGATGCAGTGCTGCTAAGGCTTATTTAACACCAAACCTTTCGAGACCAAATCTAACGGTCGTGACCAAGGCCACCACGCATAAGGTCTTGTTTGAAGGCAAGAAGGCGGTCGGGGTTGAATATGGCTCTAACGGGAAGCGTTATCAGATCAGAGCCAACAAAGAGGTGATTTTATCTGCGGGTGCATTTGGTTCTCCCCAATTGCTGTTACTGTCGGGTGTCGGCGTTAAAGCTGAACTAGAGACGCATGGCATCGAACAGGTTCATGAATTGCCTGGAGTAGGTAAGAACCTACAAGACCATATCGACTTAGTGCATTCGTACAAATGCAGTGAAAAGCGTGAAACCTTCGGTATCTCGTTGCAAATGGCCTCTGAAATGACCAAAGCTCTGCCGCTATGGCACAAAGAACGCCGTGGCAAGATGAGTAGCAACTTTGCTGAAGGGATAGGCTTTCTATGTTCAGAAGATCATATCGCCGTGCCGGATTTAGAGTTTGTATTTGTCGTCGCTGTGGTAGATGACCACGCCCGAAAAATACATACCAGTCATGGGTTTACCTCTCACGTCACCTTGCTACGACCGAAAAGCATAGGAACCGTAACGCTTAATAGTAGTGATCCTTATGATCCGCCTAAGATCGACCCTGCGTTTTTCAGCCATCCAGAAGACATGGAGATTATGATTAAGGGCTGGAAGAAGCAGTATCAAATGTTAGAGAGTTCGGCGTTTGATGACATCCGTGGCAATGCTTTCTACCCAGTGGACGCCAGTGATGACAAGGCTATCGAGCAAGACATTCGTAACCGTGCAGACACTCAGTATCACCCGGTCGGGACCTGTAAAATGGGCCCTAGTAGTGATTCATTAGCCGTGGTAGATAACGATCTTAAAGTTTATGGATTGGATAATTTGAGAGTCATTGATGCTTCTGTGATGCCGACATTGATTGGGGCAAACACCAACGCGCCAACCATTATGATTGCTGAAAAAATCGCAGATCAAATCAAAGAGGAATATGGGTTAGGTCAGCAAGAATCTAGTATTCAAGCGAAAGGCGAAGCTGTGGTTTAATTCAAGAAGCTAAGTGATAACCATAAATAAAACAGTAGGTTAGATAGTCTTGATTTGATAAGACTCTCTAACCTATTTTTGTGTGTTTACTTAGAACAAAGCAAAAGCTAATTCAATAGTTTAATCAATAGCTTAAACAATAGTGTTACTTGGTTAGAGCTTGATTAAGCCATTGATCAAATTGGCCTTTTGGTAACGCACCGTTAATCGTATCGACACGTTTACCGTCTTTAAAGACCATTACCGTCGGAATACTTCTGACTTGGTACATCGCGGCAAGCTGCTGCTGAGCTTCAGTATCAATCTTAACGAATCGAACATCTCCCGAGCGCTCTTTAGCAACGTCACTGAACACTGGCGCAAAACCCACACATGGGTTACACCATGTCGCCCAGAAATCGACAACCACAGGCTGTGAACTGTTCAATATAGATTGGAAATTAAGTGACGTTCCCTCGATAGGAGCGCCATCGAGCAATGCTGTTTTGCATTTACCACAAGTTGGGCTTTCTGAAATTCTTTCTGAAGGAACTCGGTTTACGCCATTACAAGAAGGGCATCGTGTGTTGAATGTAGACATAACTTTCTCTTTTTATTGTAACTCCGTTGCTAACGCGATTTACGAATCACGCACGGAGCGCTTATACTGTTTAAAACTAGAATACGATACTTAAATAGAAACAAACAATAAACAGGTAAATGATGACAAAATTTTACGCCGAAATTACTGGCTGGGGAAAGTGTCTACCACCAGCCGTGCTGTCCAATGATGATCTAAGCACTTTCATTGATACGTCTGACGAGTGGATTCGAACTCGAACTGGTATCGAAAACCGTCGTATCAGTCATGTAAATACCTCTGAGCTAGCGACTGTTGCAGCGAAACATGCCATGGCGTGTGCTGGCCTAACAGCCGAAGATATCGATCTCGTGATCATCGCGACGTGCAGCCCAGATTCCCTTATTCCAAATACCGCATCTAAGGTTCAACAGAACTTAGGCATTAAGAGTGCAGCGGCTTTCGACCTTAACGCAGCGTGTACTGGCTTCATTTACGGTGTCGAAACGGCGACTCGACTGATTCAAGCGGGTAACTACCGCAATGCGATCGTTGTAGGCGCAGAACGCCTGTCATTTTTCATTGATTGGACTAAGCGTGATACCGCGGTTCTTTTCGGTGATGGAGCCGGCGCTGTGGTTCTATCTCGCACTGAAGAACAAGTCGGCTTACAAGAAGCTCAAATCGGTTGTGACGCCGAAGGCCGCGATATTTTAGCGGTACCAAAATTCGGTACGTCTATGGATCGCTTTGCGGCTGATAACGGTTACTGGGACTTTGATTTCGTTGGTAAAGAAATCTTCAAACGCGCAGTGAAAGGCATGGGCGCAGCGGCGCACACAGTTTTGAGTCGCACAGGCATCTCAACCGACAACATTGACGTTGTGATTCCGCACCAAGCGAACATCCGAATTATTCAAACCCTTTGTGATATGGCGGGTATCGATCGCGAGAAAGCGTTTGTTAACATCCAAAATTACGGCAACACATCCGCAGCGACAGTACCAATCGCATTGTGTGAATCGCTAGAGCAAGGTTTCGTTAAGCCTAACGACAATATTCTTGTTGCAGCGTTTGGTGCGGGTTTAACGTGGGGTGCTGGCCACATTAAATGGGGTAACCGTGTTGAACCGCTAGGTCAATCAGATGCTAAGCTTCCAGAAGCTGATAAATCCGCTTTAGAGCTTCTAGAAAGAGCCATTTTACACTGTAAAACACACCCGAATTCAGCGAGCGAATAACGCTGATGGGTACAGTCGTCAAAGTACGTCTTATGACTAAAGCCGACCTTGATGAGGCGGCTTTAGTCCACCAAGCTGCATTTGTTCGACAACAGCACTCTAGAAGTTGGTTACAATGTAACTTAAATGCTGCACCGCGTTTTCTTAACTTTGTTGTGGAGAGTGAAGGCGAGATCTTGGGTTACATCATCTGGGTTCAGAAAAGCGGGTTTAGACCTGAAGCTGTTTTAGAACTAGAGCAACTTGCCGTGTTACCAAGCGTGCAAGGGCAAGGATTGGGAAAAACGCTGATTCTAGATTCCCTGCCGCAGGTAAAACAGCATTTGGCGGATCAAGGCTCGACGCTCAAACACGTGCTAGTGACCACCAGAGCAGACAACTTTGCACAAAAGCTTTATCAATCTACGTTGGGTGCAGAAGTCGAAACCACGATTTCAAACCTGTATTCTGCTGATGAAGTACTTATGATCGCTCGCAATATAGGTGAGCGAATCTGATCGCTGAGTTTTTAGAACTAATTATAATCAGCGGTATAAATCGACTTACGTTTAATTAGGGACTTCTACAGTCCCTTTTGTTATTTCTTAGGAAGTGTTTTGAAGAAAGTTTTAGCAATTGGCTACGTTTGGCCAGAACCGAATTCATCGGCGGCGGGTAGCCATATGATGTCACTTTTACGCCTGTTCAAGAGACAAGGTTGGTCAGTTGAATTTGCAACGCCAGCTCAAGAAACCGAGCACATGATCGATCTTTCTGAAGAGGGCATCACAAGCCAATCTATACAGTTGAATTGCGACAGCTTTGACCAATACATTGAAGAGCTGCAACCCGATGTCGTGATGTTCGACCGTTTTATGATGGAAGAGCAGTTTGGTTGGCGTGTTGAGAAAGTATGCCCGAATGCATTTAAGTTACTGGATACTGAAGATTTACAGTTCCTACGTAACGCGCGCCATGAAGCTGTTAAGAAAGAGACTGAACTGACCAAAGCGCATTTGTACAGTGACTTAGCGAAACGTGAAATTGCCGCGATTCTACGCTGTGATCTTTCGTTGATCATTTCAAGTTACGAGATGGAACTTCTTCAATCTGAGTTCAATATCGATCCAAAACTGCTTCATCATCTGCCTTTCATGGTTGATCTTAATACGCTACCTGAAAGCACGAAAAGCTTTGAAGAACGTAAGAATTTCATGACGATAGGCAATTTTAGACACGCACCTAACTGGGATGCTGTGCTGCAGTTACAGAAGATTTGGCCGAAGATTCGCAAACAGCTACCTGACACTGAACTTCATATTTATGGATCGTATCCGCCGCCAAAAGCGACCGCATTACACAACCCTAAAACCGGTTTCCATATCAAAGGTTGGGCTAAAGATGCTCAAGAAGTGATGGAAGATGCGCGTGTTTGTGTTGCTCCATTACGTTTTGGCGCTGGCATTAAAGGTAAGTTGCTTGATGCGATGAAGCTGCAAACTCCGAATGTAACCAGCGAGATCGGCAGTGAAGGCATGCTACCGCAAGGTGAACTGCAATGGCCGGGTGCGGTTGCTGATGATATCGACGAGTTTGTTGAACAAGCTGTCGGTCTATACAAAGATGAAGAGAAGTGGCTTAAGGCACAAAGCCAGTGTCATTCAATCCTTGAAGCGCACTACGAGCAGAATCAACTCGGCGACGCATTGATTGAGCGATTAACGGCGTTAGAGTCTGAACTTGAATCTCATCGACTAGATAACTTCTTTGGTTCGATGCTCAAGCACCACAGCATGGCGAGCACCAAGTACATGTCGCAGTGGATAGCTGAAAAGAACAAGACTAAGTAGCTGATAAAATATAACCGAATCAAATAATAAGCCCTTAGGTTAACGCCTAGGGGCTTTTTTCATGCGGGACGCTTTCTATTCCAGACTTACAAAACGAAACATACTAGCTCTACATTAGCATTGACTAATTTACATTTATTAGTAAACTCTAATTTATAGTTTGTTATGAGTTTATGATGTTTGTGGATAGGAGAGGTCGGTGATGGGTTTAATACCTTGGGATGCATTGTTCGGTGGCATGTTGTTAGGTGCTTCGGCAATTATACTTATGTTAGGCATAGGGCGAGTAGCAGGAATCAGCGGTATTGTTAGCCGACTATTGCCATCAGGTTCGAACAATAGTGCAAGCAAGGCTTCTCAATCAGGTACGGACAACAACGTTGAGAAGACCGAAAAGCACTGGCGCATCGCCTTTGTTGTGGGAATGGTCATAAGTGGTTGGCTATTAATCCCGACAGGCTATCAACTTCCACAGTTAGAAGAGATGAATTTCGTTTTAGTCATTATTGCTGGTCTTTTGGTTGGCTTTGGTACTAAAACAGCAAATGGTTGTACTAGCGGCCATGGCATTGTGGGAATGGCTCGTTTATCTAAACGTTCTATTGTTGCGACCTGCGTATTTATGGGCGTGGCAATCGTAACCGTGTTTATCAAGAATCTGATTGGCTTGGGGGCATAATGAAAAACGCTTCATTTACTATCGTTGTCGGTTTGGTCGCAGGTATTCTGTTTGGGTCAGGAATGATTATCTCAGGCATGGTTTATCCTGAGAAGGTACTCGGCTTCTTAGACATTACCGGTAACTGGGACATTAGTTTGGCATTCGTTATGGGTGGCGCGCTATTGGTCTTTGCACCGTTTTATCATTTGGTCATTAAAAAGCGCGCTAAAGCGATTAATGGCGAGCCGTTAGATAGCCGTAACAATCCGTTGATAGACAGAAAGCTGATTCTTGGCTCTACAGCGTTTGGCTTAGGCTGGGGGATTGCAGGCTTTTGCCCGGGGCCTGCAGTAACCAGCCTTAGTGGCGGTAACCCTACGGTATGGCTGTTCGTCTTAAGTATGCTGGTGGGGATGTGGCTAGCGGGTCGAACCAATAAAGGTTGCTAGCAGTACGCCTACCATTTATTGCATGGCTGAGAGGATTCGATCTTATCTGACCAAACAGAGAGGCTGGCCCGCTTTCAGTAAAAGCCAGTCAGCCTCTTTCTATATCTACTGTTTTCTATTATTTGCACTTATCTACAATCTGCCGTTATCTAAAATCTACTATTTAATAGTCGTTGAAACAGGGCAGTGGTCACTGAGTTTGTAGTCCAGAACATCTTGCGTTTCAAATACCTTTTGCTTCGCAGGAGAGGCATCCAAGGACTTGCTCACAACAATATGATCAATCACCGAACGGAACTGGTGTGTGCGATGATTGTTGCGGTTTGAGCGCACCTTACAATCTGCTCGAGTTTTTCTTGTTGCCAACTGGGCATCGGTATTTTGCGTCATATCTTTCCACATCCAATCTCTTGAATAGGATAGGTTGTGGTTGAAATCGCCTAGAATCGCGTAGTCTTCACCATTACGTTCTCTTTGCTGTATCCACTTATTCAGTTGCTTAGCTTGGTCTTTAAGTATTGAACAGTCACGGTTCGACTTGTAAGCGCCGCTGCAACCCGCCTTTAAGTGCACTGACAACATGTGAATTGGATTTGAATCCGTTTCCACAACCATATAACTGGCAAATCTGAGCTTGCTGTTAGCACTCGTTTCCAGAGGAAAGTCAGCGTAGTCAGTGAGAGCGATTCCTTTACGAACCGCGAAGCCCGTATATTGGTTCACTTCTTTGAATTGTCGGTTACTGTTTTTGGGCAATGAACGATCAGACATCAATATTTTGTATTGAGCGCCGGCGATGCGTTGAATGGCATTGATGTCATCGACTTCTTGAAAAGCGACCACATCCGCATTTAAGGATTGGAAATACTGTTCGAGTTTATCGAAATCTGCTTGGTTTCGTTTGGAAGAAAACTTATTCACAGCCTCGTTGGTTGATAACCATTCGATATTCCAACTGGATATGGTCAAAGGTTCAGCAAATGTCTGGCTACTGAGTAAGCAAGCTAACATTATCCACTTTTGAAGTCGTTTCATCCCAAATATCCCTAATTTTGGTGTCCAATATAGTTGAGCCGTTATCCTACAACACTTACCAAAAATTCAACTCTTTTTAGCAGTTTTTTTATTGTTACATTGTTTCTTTTCGACTTGAGAACTCACGTAATAATATTGGATTTATCTTGTTCAGCGTGCGCGTTTTATTGATCCAAATCAATACTCAAAGTTGGTGGTTCTCGTTAAATACGCCACAATATCTAGTGTTAGTTAAACGATAAATCGCTCTATATAGTGTGTTTGTGGATAAGTCTGTGAATACCTCAAGAGTAAGGAGAAGTGGTGAAATCAATCGTAATCAAGCGTGATGGCTCAAGAGCTCCATTCAGTAGAGATCGTATCCAAGCTGCAGTGGAAGCAGCATCAGACAAAGCCGATAAGGAAATTGCTATTTATGCTCTGAATGTGGCATTAGCAGTTGAGTTGAAGCTCGAAGACTACGATGAAGTTCATATTTCTGAAATTCAGACTTTGGTCGAGAATGAGCTAATGCAGGGACCGTATAAGTCTCTGGCTCGTGCCTACATTGAATATCGTCATGACCGAGACATCGCACGTGAAAAGCAAAGCGCTTTAACTCGTGAGATCGAAGGTTTGATCGAAGAAAGCAATGTTGATCTGATCAATGAGAATGCCAACAAAGACGGTAAAGTAATCCCAACTCAGCGTGATTTGCTGGCGGGTATCGTGGCTAAACACTATGCAAAAACTCACATTTTGCCGCGTGACATCGTACAAGCTCACGAGTGTGGTGACATTCATTACCACGATCTAGACTACGCACCGTTCTTCCCAATGTTTAACTGTATGCTTATCGACTTGAAAGGCATGTTAACGCATGGCTTCAAGATGGGTAACGCGGAGATCGACACGCCTAAGTCTATTTCTACAGCAACAGCGGTAACCGCGCAGATCATCGCGCAAGTCGCGAGCCACATCTATGGCGGTACTACGATTAACCGTATCGATGAGGTTCTAGAGCCTTACGTTATGGCGAGCTACGAGAAGCATTTATCACTAGCGAAAGAGTGGGACATTCATAGCCCAGAAGCTTTTGCTATCTCTCGTACCGAGAAAGAGTGTTACGACGCGTTCCAATCTCTGGAATACGAAGTAAACACGCTACACACGGCTAATGGCCAAACTCCATTCGTTACGTTTGGTTTTGGTCTAGGCGAAAGCTGGGGTTCGAAACTTATCCAGCAATCTATTTTGAAAAACCGCATTGCAGGTTTGGGTAAGAACCGCAAAACAGCGGTATTCCCTAAACTGGTGTTTGCAATCAAAGATGGTTTGAACCACCAGAAGCAAGATCCAAACTACGACATCAAGCAATTGGCGCTTGAGTGTGCGTCTAAGCGTATGTACCCAGACATTCTTAACTACGACAAAGTAGTAGAAGTGACAGGGTCATTTAAAACGCCTATGGGTTGCCGTAGCTTCTTGAATACTTACGAAGAAAATGGTGAGTTGATTCACGAAGGCCGTAACAACTTAGGTGTAGTTAGCCTCAACTTGCCACGTATCGCGATTAACGCGAAGCAAGATATGGTTAAGTTCTACGAACTGCTTGATGAAAAATTGAAGCTGGCTCGTCGTGCTCTAGAGACTCGTATCTCTCGTCTAGAAAACGTCAAAGCACGTGTTGCTCCAATCCTATATATGGAAGGTGCATGTGGTGTTCGCTTGAAAGCGGACGACTCTATTGCCGATATCTTCAAGAACGGCCGTGCTTCTGTTTCTCTCGGCTACATTGGTATCCACGAAGCAATGACTGCGCTTTACGGCACAGATGTTCACCTGTATGACGACGGCGAAATGCGTGCTAAAGCGCTTGAGTTAGTGGAGTACATGAAGCGTGAAGTGGAATCTTGGACCAAAGAAACAGGTTACGCGTTCAGCCTATACGGCACACCAAGTGAAAACCTATGCAGCCGTTTCTGCAGCATTGATACCAAAGAGTTTGGTGTGATTGATGGCGTGACAGACCGTGGTTACTACACAAACAGCTTCCACTTAGACGTGCAGAAGAAAGTGAACCCATACGACAAGATCGATTTCGAGATGCCTTATCCTGAAATCTCTAGTGGTGGTTTTATCTGTTACGGCGAATTCCCGAACATGCAGAAGAACATCGAAGCACTAGAAAACGTATGGGATTACAGCTACACACGTGTTCCTTACTACGGCACCAACACGCCGATTGATGAATGTTACGAGTGTGGATACAACGGAGAGTTTGACTGTACAAGTAAGGGCTTTACGTGTCCTAAGTGTGGCAACCATGACTCAACCAAAGTGTCGGTAACACGCCGTGTATGTGGTTACCTTGGTAGCCCAGATGCACGACCATTTAACTTCGGTAAGCAAGAAGAAGTTAAACGCCGCGTGAAGCATCTTTAATCTAACGAAGGATCTTAGTTAAGATCTGCGATCTTTGGCTAGCTCACTTAGAAGAGCTACGTTTCAAGACATAAGATTGGTATCGGCGCTATGTCGATACCAATTCTTTCGTTTCAGTTCTTACAGCACTTCCTTCAAACTATTAAGCAATACGAGTTTTCAATACTGCCTTATGAATTATCATCAATATCACCCAATCGACGTTGTAAACGGCCCAGGAACACGATGCACTTTGTTTGTGTCGGGTTGTGTGCACCAGTGTCGCGGGTGTTATAACCAGTCGACGCAACGATTGGACTCTGGGCATTTGTTTACTCAAGAACTGCAAGACCAAATTATTTCTGACCTCAATGATCCGAGAATTAAGCGTCGTGGTTTATCGCTTTCTGGTGGCGATCCTCTGCATCCGGCAAACGTGTCTGAAGTGCTGAGGCTTGTTCAGCGTGTAAAAGCGGAATGTGAAGGTAAAGATATTTGGATGTGGACGGGTTATGAGTTAGATGAGCTGGATGACAAACAGAAGCAAGTGCTTGAATACGTTGATACCTTGATTGACGGCCGCTTCGAGCAAGACAAAGCGGACCCAATGTTAGATTGGCGTGGTAGTTCAAACCAAATCATCCATCGATTTACTGACTTATAAACTTATAAGGTTTGTTCTGATTCAGTATTCTCGTGAACAGAAAAAGAAACAGAAAAAAGGGCTTCATCGTTAGCGTAATGCTACAAATCAGCCCTTGGGTGTGAGTTCTTTTGAATCTATCGCCCGAACGTAAGTATCGGTTTGGCGCCTGTTTAAATAGGAATGTGCTCAGGCTCATCAATTAGGTTGTTTATCCATTTCTTGGATTGAATCCTCTTACTGGTTAGAACGATTTTGGCTAGTTCTTCCAGCAGCACAATCATCAAAACCCATTCTAGCGGCCACCTCAACACCAGAGCAGTATAGTAGGCGAGGGGAATACCGATTGCCCATTGGCCAAACAGGTCGATGAAGATGCTGTAGTTGATATCGCCACCACTTTTCAGCACTCCGCCTATTCCAACCATATTGAAGACTCTTAATATCATGCCGAGTGCCATTACTAAGGTAACGTTAACTGCCGTATCTTTGAGCTCTAAGTGCGTAAGACCGATCATGTATACGATCGCGGGTTTAGCAAACCAGCACAATAAGGCTAACAGAACCGCAAGCCCACAGCTGACCAATACATATCCCCAAGCGGTATTCTCAACACGTTGATAGTTCTTTGCGCCGATCTCGTTGCCTAAAATGATCGAAGCAGCGACGGCAAAGCCCATGAACGCCGAGATCAAGATGCTTTCTACTGGTGATAATAATGAGATTATCGCAAGCTCGCCAACACCCATCTGACCAACAATAACGTTATAAATCAGAATGCCACCCGCCCAAGCCGTGTCATGAATCAACATCGGAATCGCTATCTTGAAATACTTCTTTCTATGCTTCGGTAATATCGCATCGCGCCAATTGCTTAGTGTTGGGAATAGGTGGGCGTAGTGTTTCTTTGCCATAACAAACAGGGTAATCGTTTGAAAAAATCGAGACACCGTAGTACCGATTGCCGCGCCAACCACCCCCAGTTCTGGAAATCCAAACAAGCCAAAGATCAATAAGGCATTGAGGATCGCATTGACGATGATCGCCCAGATGCTGATCTTGGTGGGCAGCCTAGCTTCGTCGACCGATCGCAGTGCGCTTTCTAGTGGCACTACGATCGCGGTACCAAAAAGGCTGGCTCCTGTTATCCAAAGGTAATCCGTTGCCAAGCGGACGTAATCAGGGTCTGAGGCCACCACAGACACCACTGATTCAGGAGCCAATGTATAAATCAACACAAACGGGATAATGGCGACAATCGACAATGCCCACGATTGCGCTAGTGTGCGTCTAATCCCGTTGAAATTACCCGCACCAAAATATTGCGAAGCTAGCACGCTGACGGCGCCGCTAATCCCCGACACCATGATCAAATTGAAGAAGAAGATGCGGTTGCCAACGCCCACAGCGGCGGTTGCAGAATCACCAAGCTGATTGACCATAAAAATATCGACCACGCCTAGTAATGAAAACAACATGGTTTGCAGTGAGACAGGTAAACCAATGTGTAATAGTTTTTGCCAAAACTCTTTGTCCAAATGACGATATGTCGAGAGCATCGCATTTCTCCTGTGGTTAATATGTGAGAAGTTTATCGGCATTTGTTTTGCCTGTATTGTTCCTGTTCATCACAAACTTTTGCCAAACTCTCTATTTTCCAAAACTATCGAACTACTTACAGGCGACTCAGTTGCAGGCAAACCCAATGAGTGAAAAGAGAAATGAGTGAGAAGCAAGAACGGTATGAGATTTCTGAAAACACGCATCAAGAGTTTGTCGACCAAAGCCATGTATTGGCATTCGAAGAGCTAGGTATCGTTCAGTGTGGGACGGCGTCGTGTCGTGATTTCTTTTCGGTGTATCGGAAAAACCAACAAAAACACATGTTGCTGTATACCGTGAGAGGAAAGGGTTGGTTAGAAAGTGGGGCGTGTCGCTACATTCTAGAGCCAGGGTCGTGTATTACCGTGCCTGCGGGCATTGAGAATGGATTCGGGATTGAAGAAGAAACATGGCAAATCGCATGGATCTTTCTCTCACCCGATAAACAATGGGAAAATGTCGTCAGTGATGAAGTGAGTTATACGCTGTCTCCCGCAGCAGAAGTCGTCTCGTCGTGCATTCATACTCTGTTGAGAAGCATTGCCTTACCGATCGATTTGGGTGGAGCAATTGCTAATCATAGTGTGGCTCAAATAGAACACATGATTAATGCTCCGGTACCTCAGCAACAATCACGCAATTTGATTCGTTTAAGACGAGTGTTCGACAACGTACAAAAGCAGCTCCACAAGGAATGGAACGTTCATGAGCTGGCAGGCTTATTCCCGTGCTCAGAGCCCCATTTCCATCGTTTGTGCCAACGTTATTATTCACATAGCCCTATGACTCATATCATGCGCATGAGGATGGAGTACGCAGCACGCTTGCTGAAGTCGAGTGATTGGTCGATTCAACATATTGGCGAGATAGTGGGTTATCCCAATGCCGCTAACTTTAGTACTCGGTTTAAGGCGTGGTCTGGAATGACACCGAGGCAATTCAAACAGAACACTTAATTGAAGTCGTCACAAAAGACTTAACAATAAGCCCGTTTATTTTGTGATTGGTCATTAAACACCCGAAATATTCACTTTATCTTGGCTTAAAATGACCAATCTCTGATTACTTATGGTAACTAAGCTCTTCTATTAAAAAATGTTTCTGATTTTAGTACGAAAATGTTAACGTGAAATTCAATACTTGAATTTCAAAGGGTTGTGACTTTCATGTTTTCACATCTACCAAAACCAACTTTAGATCCAATTTTATCTCTTTCTGTCGCTTACCGCGGCGATCCTCGTACTGACAAAGTCGATTTAGGCATTGGCGTTTACAAAAACGACCAAGGCGAAACACCGATCATGAAAGCCGTTTCTATGGCTCAAGACATTGTTGTCGATACTCAGAAAACCAAAGCTTACGTTGGCCTAGCAGGCTGTGAAGAGTTTAACCAGAGCATGGTTGATCTGCTGCTTAAAGGGACTTCTGCAATGGATCGTGTTGCCGCGATTCAAACACCGGGTGCAAGTGGTGCACTTCGTATGTTGGGTGACTTAATGAAAGTTTCTCAACCAGACACCACGGTTTGGATTTCAAACCCAAGCTACGTTAACCACAAACCGGTAATGGAAGCGGCAGGCTTAAAAGTTCGATACTACAATTACTTCAGTCCTGAAACGAAGCAAGTTGATGTTGCAAGAATGATGGAAGACCTATCAACAGCGGGTCCATCAGACGTTGTACTACTTCACGGTTGCTGCCATAACCCAACGGGTGCTGATATCAACTTTGAAGCGTGGCAGGAAATCACCAAACTATCTCAGAAAAATGGTTTCTTACCGTTCGTTGATATTGCCTATCAAGGCTTTGGTGACGGCCTAGAAGAAGATGCAAAAGGTCTTCAACACATGGCTAACAACGTTGAAGAAATGCTGATCACAACATCTTGCTCGAAGAACTTCGGTTTGTATCGTGAAAGAACGGGTGCTGCGATCGTTATCGGTAAGAACAGCGAACACGTTGGCAACGCAAGAGGCAAGCTTCTTACGCTGGCTCGTTCAACTTACACTATGCCGCCTGATCACGGTGCTGCTCTGGTTAAAACAATTCTTCAGAATCAAGAGCTAACGAAGATTTGGAAGCAAGAGTTGAGTGAAATGCAGCAACGTTTGTTAAATCTGCGCCAAAGTTTATGTGATGAATTGCGAAATACTTACAACACGTCACACTTTGACTTCATTGAAAGCCATAAAGGTATGTTTAGTGTACTAGGCTTTAAAGAAACTCAAATGAATCAATTACGTGAAGAATATGGAGTCTATGGTGTTGGTGACGGACGCATCAATATCGCAGGCCTTTCTGAATCCCATATTCTTTATGTAGCTAAAGCGATAGCTAACGTTTCGAAATAGAAGGTGACTGAATGTATAATTGGAAAGCGATTGTAGTTTTAATGCTCAGTGGTGGCCTGTTTGCTTGTTCGACGACGACTCAAGTTCCTGTCGAGCCAGAGCAAAAGCCTCAAGTAGAACAACCTGTTGTGGATGACTCTTCAAAGACTGAAGCAACTGAAGGCGAGAAAGTAACGGAACCTACAGAGAAGCCTGAAGAAGTAAAACCAACTGAGCCAGAAGTTAAACCTGAGCCAGTTGAAAAGCCACCAGCAAAACCGTTAAAAACGGATGATGGAAAACTGATTCTTGGTGAAGAAGAGTGGGTGTTTGTTCCTGGTTTGAAAGAAGCATTTAAAGCTCGTATTGATACAGGTGCAACAACATCTTCGATCAGTGCTGTAGATATCGTTGATTTTGAGCGTGACGGAAAAGACTGGGTTAAGTTTAAAATTGAGCATGACGGTATCACAACCAAAGAGATCAGTTTACCGGTAGAGCGTTGGGTTAAGATCAAGCAGTCGAGCGCGGAAGGCACACAACGACGTGCTGTTGTCGTAGCTTCAATTCAAATCGGCGATCTGAAAGACAAAACTGAGTTTACGCTAGCAGACCGAACGCATCTTTCTTTCCCTATTCTATTGGGTAGAAGCTTCTTTAGAGATGTTGCGGTAGTGGATGTAAGTCAAAAGTACGTTCAAAAGAAAATTACTAAATAACGGTTCTTCTCATAATCAAGGCTTTTAGACTTGAAGAGAGATAGCTTTAAAAGCGATCAGATTAGAACATTTTTAGTATCGATAAATTGAATCCCTGTCAGTTCAACTGGTGGGGATTTTTCTATTTACACGTTAATAACGTATGAAAAGCATCTAAATGGTCTATGTTTACGATTCGTTTACTGTTTGGCCTCGACAACGTGATCGAGATCTCTATATAATCCGCGCTTCGATTTTTGTTTAATCCATACTTTCGTACTTCTTATTTAGGTTCTTGAAATAGCCTAATAATTATCTGTCAGTACACGCTTAGGAATTAGTTCTTTGATATCTACCGCGAACATCACAATGCAATTTGGCGCAGAGCCGTTGTTTGAAAACATCTCTGCTAAATTTGGTAACGGCAACCGCTATGGTTTGATCGGCGCCAATGGTTGCGGCAAGTCAACGTTCATGAAAATCCTAAGTGGTGCATTAACGCCAAGCTCGGGCAACGTTTCTATCACTCCAGGAGAGAAACTGGGTGTGCTAAGCCAAGATCAGTTCGCTTTTGAACAATACAGCGTTATCGACGTTGTGATCATGGGTGACAGAAAACTGTGGGAAGTAAAACAAGAACGTGACCGTATTTACTCTTTGCCAGAAATGAGCGAAGACGATGGTATGAAAGTCGCTGAACTTGAAAGTGAATTCGCTGAAATGGATGGCTACACAGCAGAAAGCCGTGCAGGTGACATCCTAATTCAAGCGGGTATCGAAGAAGAGTTCCATTTCGGCCTGATGCAGCAAGTTGCTCCAGGTTGGAAACTGCGTGTGCTTCTGGCACAGGCTCTATTTGCAAACCCAGATATTCTGCTTCTTGATGAACCGACCAACAACTTGGACATTCATACGATCAACTGGCTTGCTGAAGAGCTAAACCAGCGTAAATGTACAATGATCATCATTTCGCATGATAGACACTTCCTGAACTCTGTGTGTACGCACATGGCTGATATCGACTACGGTGAGCTACGTGTTTACCCTGGCAACTACGAATACTTCCTAGAAGCGTCTGGTTTGATTCGCGAGCAACTTCTAGCAAACAACGCTAAGAAAGCGGCTGAAATTAGCGAACTTCAAGATTTCGTTAACCGTTTTGGTGCAAACGCATCTAAAGCGAAGCAAGCAAGTTCACGTGCTAAGAAAATGGACAAAATCACGCTTGATGAAGTGAAATCATCGAGCCGTATGAGCCCATCAATTGATTTTGGTGAGGGCAAGAAATTACACCGTCAAGCGCTTGAACTTAAAGAGCTTAGTCACGGCTTCGATGGCGAAACACTGTTTGCTGGTGGTAACTTGCTGCTTGAAGCGGGTACACGCCTTGCTGTTATCGGTGAGAACGGTGTGGGTAAAACCACGCTGCTACGTTGCCTAGTTCAAGAACTAGAGCAAAACGAAGGTATCGTTAAATGGTCTGAAAACGCATCGGTAGGCTACTGCCCACAAGATAGCACGACTGACTTTGACAACGACCTGAGCATCTTCGATTGGATCTCTCAATGGCGTACAGTGAAGCACGATGACCTTATGGTACGTGGCATTCTAGGTCGTTTATTGTTTACCGCTGATGACGCGAACAAGAAAGCGCGTAATTGTTCAGGTGGTGAGAAGAACCGTCTGTTATTCGGCAAGCTAATGATGCAAGACATCAACGTGCTTGTAATGGACGAACCAACGAACCACATGGACATGGAAGCAATTCAAGCGCTTAACGATGCGTTGAAGGTTTACACTGGCACACTTATCTTCGTAAGCCATGACCGTGAGTTCGTTTCTTCTTTGGCGACACACGTTATTGATGTGAAAGACAAGCAATTGGTTAGTTTCCAAGGTACTTATGAAGAGTACTTAGATCATCAGAAAAAGATGCTGATGGTTGCTCTATAGATGCAAATTGCTCGCGAAGCCTTAATGTGGCTAAAGCGAGCGATAACAGCGAATAATAAAAAGCCCCGAGCATGATTGTGCTCGGGGCTTTTTAAATAGTATCTCTGTATCACTACTTAGAAAGGGAATTTAGCTTAAAAGTCGACCCTAGCTTAGAAACAGAACTTAACTAAGGCAACTAATTCAGTTTAGCAGCCGATTCAGTTTAGAAGCCGAATCGAGCAGACATTAAGATTTGGTGGCCATAAGTACCATTGTTCCGCAGATCTACACCAACAGAAAGTTGATCGGTTGAGTGAAAACGAGCACCAAAACCAACAATTGAGTTGCTGTTATCGTTATCAATCAGTTGACCAAGGCGAGCGTTGACTTCAACATTTGCAATGATCCAGGCTTTTACGCCGATGTTTACTTCCGTTTTAATGTCGTTTTCATCGTTTCGCTCGATGTTGTGTAATAGCATCTGGCCATAGATATCGGCAAACTGTCCAATCGGACCATTAAAGCCAACACCAGCTGCAGCATCCCAGTCACTTTCGAAACCACTATCAATACGACCGATAAAATGAGCATTTTGAGTAAATAGTGTTGTGAACTCACCACCAAACGTACTAGGGCTAGCCCCCATGCGTAGCTCGAATGTGTTGTAGTTAAAGTTGTTTGCAGACGCAGAGAATGAACACAGTGCAGCTAGTCCTAAAAGGACAGTCTTATTCGTGCAACCTAGCATGGTGACTCCATATAAATTGTATTTTTCGGCAGTATAATACAAAAAAGCCTGCAATATGCAGGCCAATTACTTGAAGTCAGTATGTTTTGTATTTATCGCTTATAGAACTTGGATATGATCCACTTCGATTTCCGGTGTCTTGCCGCCTTCATATTCGCCGAAGATGCGTACTTTAGTATCAGCAGTTAGCGGTTGTGCTAGGCGGATATCATCATCCAATTCGATTTGAATTTCACTCTGCCCATCAGAGAAGACAAATGTATCATTCTTTAGTTGACGAACAATCTTGCCATCTACAATCGCTTCTTGCTCTGCGAACATGCTTGTGTCGGCAAGTAGTGTCGCAACAGAAACGGTTTCAATCGGCCCTGTGTAAGCGATAGCGCTCTCGTGCTTGCTATTGCTGTTGTGGGTATTGCTGCTGTTGTGGTCACTAGCCATTGCGAAAGTAGGGGCAAGGATAATAGTAGATGCGATAGCTAATACAGTTTTTTTCATGGTGAATCCCTTAATGTTGTTTTTAGTAGAAACGTTTTTCTGAATTTGAAACGTTTCTTTTCGTTAGTACGTTTTATTTGTTGATGCGCTGCTTATTGTTCATAAGCTTCGTTTCGATGGAGCCATTAAACAACACCGGGGTTGAATCCAGAGTGAGTAACACATTCATTTTCCATTCATTTTATTGAGCATCTACTCGGCAATGACGTTAAGATGGAGGCAGAGAAATATTGCGTACAGCTATAAATTGAACATTAAGAAATTAAGAAATTAAGGATTTAAGTACAGATGCGATCACCGTTAAACGCCCTTATGGTTCAAGGGACAACGTCAGATGCCGGAAAAAGTGTTTTGGTGGCAGGTTTATGCCGTGTTTTGGCAAGGAAAGGAATCAAAGTGGCACCTTTTAAGCCACAAAACATGGCGTTAAACAGTGCGGTGACAAAAGATGGCGGCGAAATTGGTCGCGCTCAAGCCGTTCAGGCGCAAGCTTGTAACATTGAACCCACTGTTCACATGAATCCGGTATTGCTAAAACCCAATTCAGATACTGGCGCACAAGTGATTCTGCAAGGCCGAGCGATCAGTAACATGGAAGCTACGGGCTATCACGATTACAAGAAAGTGGCGATGGATACCGTTATTGACTCATTTGACCGACTTTCTGACGAATACGAAAGCGTGATGATTGAAGGGGCGGGTAGCCCAGCAGAAATTAACCTCCGCGAAAATGATATTGCGAACATGGGATTTGCTGAAAAGGCGGATATCCCTGTGATCATTGTTGCTGACATTGACCGTGGTGGCGTTTTTGCACACCTCTACGGCACATTAGAGTTGTTATCTGAATCTGAACAAGCTCGCGTAAAAGGCTTTGTGATAAACCGCTTTAGAGGCGATATCGCGCTACTTCAATCTGGACTTGATTGGCTAGAAGAGAAAACCGGCAAGCCAGTGATTGGTGTATTGCCATATCTCCATGGTTTTAACCTAGAAGCGGAAGATGCCATTACCTCAGCTCAAGAGTCTGACGGAGAAGCTAAGCTTAAGGTGGTGGTGCCAGTGCTAACCCGAATCAGCAACCATACGGACTTCGACGCGTTAAGACTTAATCCTTCCATTGATTTACGTTATGTCGGTAAAGGTGAACGTATAAACAATGCAGATTTGATTATCTTGCCGGGTACAAAATCGGTAAGAGCTGATTTGGATTACCTAAAACAACAAGGCTGGGATAAAGATATTCAGCGTCATTTACGCTTGGGCGGCAAAGTGATGGGTATTTGTGGTGGTTACCAGATGCTAGGAAATATCATCCACGATCCAGATGGCGTTGAAGGTGAGCCAGGAAGCAGCGAAGGGTTAGGATATCTCGATACTGAAACGACGCTAACACAACAGAAAACCTTAACAAACATGCGCGGCACCATGACACTTGATGGTAAAACAGCACAAGTAAAAGGGTATGAGATCCACGTAGGTAGGACTGATGTCAAAGAAATAGCATTACCGGTTCAGTTAGAATCAGGCAGCCTTGATGGCGCTGTGAATCAAGATAACTCAATTTTTGGTACTTACCTGCATGGCGTATTCGATAACAGCGATGCGTTGTCGCTTATTTGCGAATGGGCAGGAGCCAACGATGTAACAGCGATTGACCATGAACAGCTTAAAGAGCTGGGTATTAATCGAATCGCTGATGCCATCGAAGAGCATTTAAATCTTGATTTGCTTTGGCCGGAATTAACCATTTCGGTCTGAATTAAAAGCTTTAGCCTGAATTCAAAAGCTTATGTCTGACTCATTAGCTTATGTCTGACCTAATAGCTTCAAGCTTTAGCTTGCGTTAATAGCTTTAGCTTTCGTTAATAGCTTTAGCTTTCGTTAATAGCTTTAGCTTTCGTTAAACCGTTGAGTCTGTCTTAAAACGAGCTCAAGAACTGAAACGAACAATAGATAAGTGATCACAATGAAAAAGCGAGTCATCCTTTTAACCATCGCCTTAACTTCGGCATTGAGTTCTAGTCATCTTTTGGCTGCGGAAAAGCTACGAGTTTACGCTGCATCGTCGATGACGAATGCGGTTAACTTGTTGGTCGAAGAGTTTGAGAAAGATCATTCTGTCGATGTTATTCCAGTCTATGCGAGCACGTCATCTTTGGTACGCCAAATCGAAAGAGGCGCGCCAGCAGACATATTTATCTCGGCAAACGAAAAATGGATGACGCATTTAGTCGATCGTCAATTGGTTTCTAGTGACAATGTCACAAACTTGTGCGAAAACGAATTGGTGCTAATTTCCCCGAAAGAGACGCCAATATCGTTGGATCTCTCAAACGGTGACCAATGGGCTAAACTACTAACGAATGAAAGACTTGCGGTTGGTAACACCATGTCGGTTCCTGCGGGTATCTATGCGAAAGAAGCGCTAGAAACGTTAGGTGTATGGGACGATGTGAAGACTCGATTGGCACTAAGTAACAATGTTCGTATGGCATTGGCTTTGGTAGAGCGTAGTGAAGCTAAGCTTGGCATTGTCTACAAAACAGATGCGTTGCTTTCTAAAGAAGTGAACCTAGTGTCGACGTTCCCATCAAATTTACATACGCCAATACGTTACCCTGTAGCGAAATTGAGCGATAAAGTCGTCGCAGAAGAGTTTTATACTTTCCTAAATAGCGGAAAAGCGAAGGACACCTTGAACAGTTTTGGATTTGAAGTGCGTTAAATGATGTATTTATCGGAATACGAATACCAAGCCTTAATGCTGAGCTTGAAAGTCGCTGGTTTTGCCATCTTGTGGCTTATTCCTATCGGCATCGGCTTAGCATGGTTGCTTGCTAAGAAACAATTTGTGGGTAAAAGCATTGTAGAAAGTATTGTCCATTTGCCTTTGGTACTTCCACCTGTGGTCATCGGTTATTTGCTGCTAGTGATGATGGGCAGGCAAGGCGTTATTGGCTCTTGGCTTAATGACGTGTTTGGTATCGTATTCAGTTTTAGCTGGAAGGGCGCGGCACTCGCGTGTGTTGTTGTCGCGCTGCCATTGATGGTTCGCTCTATTCGCCTGAGCCTAGAAACCGTAGACAGTAAACTGGAAGAGGCCGCAGCCACATTGGGCGCTTCACCTCTTCGTGTGTTTTTCACCATCACTTTACCTTTAATGATCCCAGGGATCATTACTGGCACCATGCTTTCATTCGCAAGAAGCCTAGGTGAGTTTGGTGCGACCATCAGCTTCGTTTCAAATATTCCCGGTGAAACTCAAACCATTCCATTGGCCATGTATACCTTTATTGAAACCCCTGGCGCGGAAATGGAAGCGGCGCGTTTGTGTGTCATTTCAATTGTGATAGCGCTTGGTTCATTAATGCTATCTGAGTGGCTCAACAAAAAGTCAGCAAAACGCTTGGGAGGAAATGCATGAGTGCTTTGATCCTTCAATATCAGCAGCAGCTTGGTGAAACCTTTTTTGATATCGATTTAGAGTTACCGAGTAGCGGGATTACGGCGATTTTTGGTCGTTCTGGTGCGGGTAAAACTTCCCTTATCAATGCGATCAGTGGCCTTAAACAGCCAGACAAAGGCTTGATCAGCGTATCTGGAACCACTCTGTTTGATAGTCGTAATGGCATTAATTTGCCAACCCATAAACGCAACGTTGGTTATGTGTTCCAAGAATCGCGATTGTTCCCGCACATGAAAGTCGCGGCGAATCTTAAGTACGGTATGAAAGGTGCGGACAAAGCGCACTTTGAGCAAATAGTTTCGCTATTGTCTTTGGACTCATTGCTTGATCGCTATCCAGCTCGCCTGTCTGGCGGTGAGAAGCAACGTGTGGCAATTGGACGTGCTTTGTTGTCTAAGCCGAGTATTTTGTTGATGGATGAGCCATTGGCCTCTCTCGACTTACCTCGTAAGCGTGAAGTGATGCCGTTTCTGGAAAACCTTTCTGAAACAGTGAATATTCCAATCATCTACGTTACGCACAGCCTTAATGAGATCCTACGCTTGGCCAATCACCTAGTGATCATAGAGCAAGGCAAAGTCATTTCGTCGGGTGTGACAGAAGAAGTGTGGGCTTCAAGAGCCATGCAACCGTGGCAATCATTCTCAGAACAAAGTTCATTGTTTGAGGGGACGCTGGCTGAGCACAATGACGATTACGCGTTATCTCGACTGAAGCTTGGTAAATCGACATCGTTGTGGGTTCAGAAGGTGTCGAGCGACATTGGAGCTGCGGTAAGGTTACAAGTTAGGGCAAATGATGTCTCTATCACGCTAGAACAGCCGCAAGGCACTTCTATACGTAATATCCTCCCTGTGACCATTAAAAGCGTAGAGACGCACCAGCAAGGCTCAAACAAGCAGAGTGTTGCAGTAGAACTGGAGCTAGAGCCTGGTTGTTACTTGTGGGCCACCATAACCTTGTGGGCTCTGGACGAGTTGAGTTTGGAAATCGGTCAGCAAGTCTACGCTCAAATTAAAGGCGTGAGTGTCGCCCAGCGAGATATTGCCGTCACGCACTGATTCAGGCGCGACTTTTGAGGCAATGAGTGAGATAAGTTCGATCATTGTCTTTTCTATGTTTACTGCTTTTCAGCGGGTTTAACGTTTGTCAGTGATGCTTACTGCTTGTTTGCGATACTTACTGTTTGTCTGCAATATGAATACTTGTCCGCGATATGAATATTGATCTTGATTCCATGAATGGATACATGCGTCATTTTTTTACGGTATAACTGCCAGCTTTACGCCACACTGTATGAGTGTTAAGGCATATTACTTATTTGTAGAATGTCAAAAGCGACACTGACAAGAGCTTCAGTGGCAAAAAACACAAAGATATTGTGAGCGAAGCTCTCAAGCAACGAACAGAAAAAGCTGCAGGCACAAAAAAGCCGCATGTTTTAAATAACATACGGCTTAATCATTAAGTTTTCGTTAAACATTCAACCTAAATTTAGGTGCGATGAATAGCTTAGCGGATGAAAACTTCTTTGAAATCACGCTTCAAGATAGCATCACGGCGCGCTTTCTTGATTTGCTTAGCCATGTCTTTTACACAGTTATGTAAAATTTGGTCAAGCAGTTGAGCTCGGTACTCTTCTTTTTCTTCATCAGACATGCCTTCTGGAAGTTTAAGAGTAGGGAACTCCTCCATCATGTTTACGCCAGCGAAAGCTTGGCTAACAGAGATTAGAGCGTGGAATTGCTCAAAGTTGTCTAAAACATTTTGTGCGCTTGCTGGAAGGCTGCTCCAAGTTTCACGCACTGCTTCTTCAGACACTTCATGAATAGAAGTAACCATGTTGTGCATCTCTTTAGGCACTTCATCAAATTCGATAACTTGGCGAAGCTCTGGTGAGATAGTGGTTAAATCGATTTCTTGTACTTCGTTGTTTGTAGCGTCTGACATAGTATTTCTCTTTAAAAAGAAACAATGCTAAAAAGATCTGTAAAAAAGTCAATATAATATAGAGATTAGGGCATGATTTAAGCCCAAATTTGAGCTACTTTGAATATTCAACACTAGATAAAGGTGATGTGATGATAGAAAAGGGATCTTCGATGCGCATATTGCTGGTTGATGATGTTCAACTCGACCGGATGCAACTTGCTATTCGACTTAAGCAATTAGGTCATATTGTTGAAGCTGTTGGCAGCGGAAAGGAAGCCCTGAATGTTTATTCTGATTTTGATCCTGAACTCGTATTGCTCGATATCAGCATGCCAGACATGGATGGTTTTGAAGTAGCTAATGAGGTTCGCAGTCGATTCCCTGAATGGGTTCCTATCATCTTTTTGAGTGGTCACGAAGAGCCAGCAATGATCGCTAAGGCGATTGATGCGGGCGGTGACGATTACCTGATTAAGCCAGTTAACAAAGTTGTTTTGAATTCCAAGCTGATCGCAATGCAGCGTATCGCGCACATGCGACGAGAATTAAAGCAGAGTACTGCCAAACTCGAAGAACTCAACATACTCCTACAGCAACAAGCAAACGAAGACGGTCTCACCAAACTGTATAATCGTCGATATATGGACACTAAGCTTGAAGAAAGTATTGCATGGCATGGAAGGCGTAATATACCCATGACAGTCATTTTATTAGATGTAGACTTCTTTAAGCCTTACAACGATAATTACGGGCATATTCAAGGGGATACCTGCTTGCAAGGCCTTGCCTCAACCTTAAAGCAACTCTTCGTTCGTGCGGGTGAGTATGTAGGGCGTTATGGCGGTGAAGAGTTTGTTTTGATTCTGAGTGATACCGACAGTGAAACGGCTAAGTTACAAGCTATCCGAGTCAAAGAAGCGCTGCATGAAATGAATTATGCACACGATCATTCAACGGCATCTGATAGGGTGACAGTGTCACAAGGTGTGTTGTCATTTGTACCCGGAGGTGATGAATCTACGGCCTCTATTTACGACAAGGTTGACCAGGCGCTTTATCAAGCAAAGCAAAGTGGTAGAAATACCTTTATACAGCGAACTATTTTGGAGCTTGCACGTTAGTTGGTGAGCTCTTTTAGATAATTGAATTTATACTTCTAATAGCATTGAGCTAGGAAGCCGATTTAGTGATAAAAGAAATGCCACATTCAAAGTTATGCTCTAGGGTTAATATAAATAGGGCAGCCATACTTCCACTGCTTTGTTTTATCTTTCCTACAATAGGTAATGCAAATTCGTTGACAGATGCATTCAGAAAGGACATCGAACGAACATTCGCGACGAGCGTACTGCTTAACGACACCGACGTGTTTACCTTTGGTATTAATAATTTTGATCCAAACAAAGTCTTTAGTTTAGATAACGAAGATATTGGTTCAAAAGACTCTGTAAGTCGCAGAAAAGATATTACTTCAATCAGCCTTCCGTATACGTTTGAACTACCTGAATATATTGAAGATAATCATCAAGAGATAACATTGCGTTTGTCTGCACTGCGTATTGAGAAGGACATTTCGTACGCGTCTACGGTGAAAAGCGATTTTCAAAAAGAATCAGTCATTTCTGGCTATGTAGAATTTGCGAATGTATCCCAATTAGATGAGCACTGGAGTTTCAGTTCTGCTATTGGTAACCACATTTCTTATTACCGTAACGACTTCGAATATCGTTCATCATTGCTTGAGACTATTAAAGATCAATTGGATAACGTTTATCTCAATACCGATGCATGGGCTTACATCATTGAACCTAAAATTAAAATGACCTTTGAAGACAAGAATGACTGGGGAAAATACAAGTTAAGTACTAGTTGGCATTACTTCAATGGTATAGGTTGGGGAGAGGCTAATAATGGCAACGTTGGATATCCCGAAGGTTGGTATATCGCCAATGAAGCCAAGATTTTCTATGACTTAATACGCTGGGATAAGAACATTACTTCTATGTACTCCAGTATAAGAAGAATTGATATCGGTGGTGATACCGTTGCTTCTATGGGTACAACGTCATACTACGAAGGCAGTGTAGGTTGGCTACTCAACCCAAATCTATTTAACGACTGGGTCGATAATGTGGGAATAGGGTTTACGATCAATTACGGAAGTAGTCTGAAAGGAGGGAGCTTAGTTATCTTCTTCAACCAAGATTAATCTCACTCTAGTCTAGTTATCGACACTTACGTTTAGCTATCAACACACAGCTTGTTTCGGCCGGTTTCTTTCGCTTTGTAGAGTGCCTTGTCAGCAAGCTTCAATACTTCTTCAGGATGCTTGGTGGTTGTGCTATCAGACAGTCCAATACTTACCGTCACGTTTACCACTTCCGATGGTTTCACGTTCTGACCACGATTTTTGATACCCACTTCATGGTCATCAGGGCGCTCGAGGCTATTTCGAATGGTCATGTCGTAGTTTTGGATCTCTGAAATCAGAACTTGAAGGTGCTCTTTCACCTGTTCCGTGTATTTGCCTTTAAAAATAATCGTGAACTCTTCTCCACCATAGCGATACGCTTTCGCACCACCGGTGGTTTCTCTAAGAATACGAGCCACCAGTTTCAGCACATCGTCGCCAATGTCGTGGCCATAGGTATCGTTAAATTTCTTGAAGTGGTCGATATCAACCATAGCCATCGAATATTTACGACCTAAGTGCTTCATATCGACTTCTAAGGCGTGTCGACCTGGGATGTTAGTCAGTTGGTCATTAAACGCCATATCGTGGCTAGCAGACATCACATAGACGATGATCAACGTGCCTGATAAGGAGAACATAGTGTTAGAGATGTACTGCACGTCAAAGAAGATGAACGTACAAGAAGACAGCAAGATAGTGCTATAAACGACAACATCAATAGAACGGTTGTACACCAGCACTAGGATGGCTGTAAGGCCAAGCAAGCAAAGGCTATACAACACCAAAACAAAAGGCAGTTTGGAGAAGTCTCTAACAATGAACAGTAGGCCTTCACTCCATGATTCAAAACCGCCAGCATGGAAATGAGAAACGATCAATTGCGCCCAAACCATAAACAGCACGAGAACGATGGCGTAGAGGAGCATCGACTTTGAATTGACACCGTTATCCGGGAAGGCATACACCAATAAGCAAGTAACCGGTACTAATGCCGCAAGTAACGACAGCTCTAATAAGGTGGTTCCGGTGTTTAAAGGGGTTTGTAAGCGAACTTGGATGATCAAATAGGCTACTAGCATGGTTAATGACACCATGGCCATGCGCCCTTGTCTGAATGTATGGCATAGCAAAACGGCAACGCTCAATAAGATATATGGAAGGTTGCTAGCAAACCCTAGGTTTGAATCCGTCACAAGAATGACGTTGTTCATACCAGCGAGTAAAATTGCCAATAAAAATAGAGGGAAGCAAAATCGAAACATGCTCGACGTTACAAAAGAAGATGCCATTTACGTGGTGAGCCTAATTATACTGATGATCTTATAATTTAATTTTATACGTAGGATACGGTTAAACAAGCGAATGCCAAGCTTTTTACTTAAATTAGAGCAAAAACATAGTCATAGGCCGCTAATGGTGCAACCATTTTTATATGTATTTGAGTTGCTATTAACCATAGAACCAACTACACAGTATATATGAGAAATTAATTAGTCGTTATAGTTAGTTAACATGCAGTTAGTAAATCTGTAGTAATGAGTAGGGTATAGTAAGGTAACAATATGTAGGTCGTTGCCAATCAGGCTAGAACTCGATCTGTCGTGATAGCTACAAATGGAGGTGTGGTATGCAAATTAGTGTTGATGTTCACAACTATATGGAAACGCTGGTGGGTCAGGTCTTGGCTACCGAGGAGTATGTGTCTAGTTATAACAACGAACAGTTGGCTGATCTCGCGTGTTTGGCTTTAGGTCAACTTAAGCCCATCTATATTCGTTTCGATATCGATTTTCTTTCGGCATTGCCAGAAGACAAATTGGTACTCTATAAACGAAATAGTGAGATCGCGGTCAAGAATGCAGAAAGTATGATCATTGACGATAGAAGACGCGAACGTGACGACAATGTGCCCGTTATCTTTAGTCAACACAATTTTGATGATGACGTAGAATTGCAGTGGTATGAAAAGCCATTGTTGAACCGTAAACAGTCGTGATAGTTTAGGGTTAATACGGTCATTTAAGGAGTAAAAAACGTGGGATTCTTTTCTAGATTATTTGGTGGCAAAGAAAAAACCGAACAAAAAGTAGAGATTGAGCCAGTCGAATATAAAGGTTTCAATATCTATCAAGATGCCATTGCAGAATCTGGTCAATACCGTGTTGCTGGGCGAATCGAGAAAGAATTCGACGGTGAAATCAAAACTCATCGTTTTATTCGTTCAGATGTTGTTTCAAACAAACAAGATGCCGATGAATTCATGCTAAAAAAATCGCAGATGTTCATCGACCAAATGGGCGACAATATATTTAGCTAACCAAATAGGGTTAGAATTGATGTTGGTCATAATTTAGAGAGCTTTCAGTGTATATGCTGAAAGCTCTTTTTAGTTTTAGGGACAAAGAACAGCTAGTAAGTTGTTATTTAAAGGATTATTTGCAAGTGGTTTGACCTCTTCGTTCGAGATGGTCGTCATTTCTTTAAATGAAGCGCTCAAATTCCATCCAAATCGTTATAAGTAATAACTTTTCCTGTTCTTTGAACAAAACGCTTGAAGTATTAGTTGTCGTTAGATACAAACGAATAAGTCATTCGTGCCAATAGTCAAGGAATAGCTATGCAAATTGGTGTACCAAGAGAAACACTCGCAGGTGAAACGCGAGTCGCTGCTTCGCCGAAATCGGTAGAACAGCTTCTAAAATTAGGATTTGAAGTTTGTGTTGAATCACAAGCAGGTGCGTTAGCAAGTTTTGAAGATGCAGCTTATGAACAAGCTGGAGCAAAAGTTGTTACCGCAGATGAAGCTTGGAAATCTGATATTATCTTTAAAGTTAACGCTCCGATCGTTGACGAGTCTAAAAACGAAATCGATCTACTTAAAGATGGCGCAACATTGGTCAGCTTTATTTGGCCTGCTCAAAATCCAGAATTAATGGAACAATTGTCCACTCGTAGCATCAACGTGATGGCGATGGATTCTGTTCCACGAATTTCGAGAGCTCAGGCGCTAGATGCATTGAGTTCTATGGCAAACATCGCCGGTTATCGTGCTGTTGTTGAAGCGGCACATGAGTTTGGTCGATTCTTCACGGGTCAAATTACGGCGGCAGGTAAAGTTCCACCAGCTAAAGTATTGGTTGCTGGTGCGGGTGTTGCTGGCCTAGCAGCGATTGGTGCTGCAGGTAGTTTGGGTGCGATCGTTCGTTCGTTCGATGTTCGTCCTGAAGTAAAAGAGCAAGTCGAATCTATGGGCGCTGAATTCTTGGAAGTTGATTTCAAGGAAGATACCAGCGCGGGTGATGGCTACGCAAAAGAGATGTCTGAAGCATTCAACAAGAAAGCGGAAGAGCTTTATGCGGCTCAAGCAAAAGATGTCGATATCATTATTACAACGGCACTGATCCCAGGTCGCCCGGCACCTAAGCTGATTACCAAAGAGATGGTAGACAGCATGAGTGCAGGTAGCGTCATTGTGGATCTTGCCGCTGCGAATGGCGGTAACTGTGAATACACGGTTGCAGACCAAGTGATCACAACCGCTAATGGCGTGAAAGTGGTAGGTTACACCGATATGGTTGGTCGACTGCCGACTCAATCATCTCAGCTATACGCGACTAACTTAGTTAACCTGCTGAAACTGCTTTGCAAAGAGAAAGATGGCAACATCAATATCGACTTTGAAGATGTTGTCTTACGTGGTGTAACGGTGGTTAAAGAGGGCGAAGTGACTTGGCCAGCTCCACCAATTCAAGTTTCTGCTCAACCACAACAACAAGCTAAGCCTAAAGCGGTGAGACCTGAACCAAAAGTTCAAGAACCTGTCTCTCCAATTAAGAAAGCGGCGGGTATGGCGGTTGCTGTTGGTGCTTTCGCTTGGATAGCTTCGGTTGCTCCTGCTGCGTTCTTATCTCACTTTACCGTTTTTGTTCTCGCTTGTGTGGTGGGTTATTACGTAGTTTGGAATGTAAGCCATTCTCTGCATACACCTCTGATGTCCGTAACTAACGCGATTTCAGGGATCATTGTAGTAGGCGCACTGTTACAGATAGGACAAGGAAGTGGCGTCGTCACATTCTTATCATTTATTGCCGTATTAATTGCAAGTATCAATATCTTTGGTGGCTTTACCGTGACCAAACGTATGCTTGAAATGTTCCGTAAAGACTAAGGAGTAACAGATGTCTGAAGGATTAGTACAAGCAGCTTATATTGTTGCTGCTGTATTCTTTATAATGAGCTTGGCCGGGTTATCGAAACAGGAATCTGCACGTGCAGGTAACTATTACGGTATCACGGGTATGGCAATCGCGTTGATCGCGACGATCTTTGGCCCTCATTCTGCAGGAATTGTGTGGATCATCATTGCTATGGTGATCGGTGGTGGTATTGGTATCCACTTCGCGAAGAAAGTAGAAATGACCGAAATGCCAGAGCTGGTAGCAATTCTGCACAGCTTCGTAGGTATGGCGGCGGTACTTGTTGGTTACAACAGCTACATTGATGCACCAGAAGCGGCAACGCATGCAGAGCACGTTATCCACTTAGTGGAAGTGTTCCTAGGCGTGTTTATCGGTGCGGTAACCTTCACCGGTTCTATTGTTGCATTTGGTAAGCTTCGCGGCGTTATCTCTTCGTCGGCACTGAACATCCCTCATAAGCACAAGTGGAACCTAGCGGCTATCGTTGCTTCTACATTGCTCATGATCATGTTCGTTAAAGCTGACGGCAGCATGTTCGCGTTAATGGTGATGACTCTTATCGCATTCGCATTCGGTTACCACCTAGTGGCATCGATTGGCGGCGCAGATATGCCAGTGGTTGTTTCTATGCTGAACTCGTACTCTGGTTGGGCAGCGGCGGCAGCAGGTTTCATGCTTGCGAACGATCTGCTTATCGTAACGGGTGCGTTAGTCGGTTCGTCAGGTGCGATTCTGTCTTACATCATGTGTAAGGCGATGAACCGTTCGTTCATTAGTGTTATCGCTGGTGGATTCGGCCAAGACGTGGTTGTGTCTGATGGCGATGAAGAGCAGGGTGAACACCGCGAAACATCAGCTGAAGATGTGGCAGACATGCTGAAAAACTCAAAGTCAGTCATTATCACTCCAGGGTACGGCATGGCAGTAGCTCAAGCTCAATACCCAGTGCATGAAATCACTGACAAGCTAAGAGCGCAGGGTATCAAAGTTCGATTTGGTATCCACCCAGTTGCTGGTAGGTTACCGGGTCACATGAATGTACTACTTGCTGAAGCAAAAGTGCCTTACGATATCGTTCTTGAAATGGACGAAATCAATGATGACTTCGATGAGACAGATACTGTATTGGTTATTGGTGCAAATGACACCGTGAACCCTGCAGCACTTGAAGATCCAAACAGCCCAATTGCTGGTATGCCAGTACTTGAAGTTTGGAATGCTCAGAATGTTATCGTATTCAAACGTTCGATGAACACAGGTTACGCCGGTGTGCAAAACCCACTGTTCTTCAAAGAGAATACGCAGATGCTGTTTGGTGATGCTAAACAGAGCTGTCTAGGCATTCTAGAACATCTATAGAAAGCACTTTCTAATCTCTTGCTAAGAAGTTTTTTAAGAAGATTTCTAAGAGTTTTCTGAGGGGTTTTCTAATAGTTTTCTAAGCACCATGTAATAATCAGACTTGGAGCTCATTTGAGCTCCTTTTTTTGATCCTCAGAACTAGTCTTAACCCAAACCCACAACAAACAGGGCAAGGAAACCCATTCGAATGATGGCTGGATTCATCAATCAGCTAGCGAGTACGCCTGTGCAACACAATCCTAATATGATGGAATTTATCGCTATAACTCACCATTCCCACTGTTTTTCATGCGGTTAAAAATTTATCTTTGATAGCGAATGGTATATATTTGTTTGATCTATATGAATTTGCGTTGGTTTGTGATCATCAAAAGAACATTTACTCTTCTTATCGCTACGTTATCTGTGTCTGCAAACGCGCTTGCTGACTCTTTACCTGAGCGTATCGATAATTTCACCAAACTCTTTGATCATGAAACCGCAATCGAATCTTATGATATTCGATTGTTGCAGGCTGATTATCCAACACGTTTGATCATGCCGTCTTCTATGCTGCCACAAACCGCAGAGTACCCATTAAAAGACATACAGCGCTTATACCAGTTATCAAAAACATGTAGCGGGAAATTACCGTTAAGCCCGTTGATCACTGAGCCTTTGGTCTTTACTCGTGCAATGTGTAAAGGAACCAAGCTTTCTGATCGTTGGTTCAGCCGCAGTGGCTTAATTCACCCTGGTGGTGGTTCCTATGCGGCGCGATACGTAGAGAAGTACCCTGACAAGTTCGACTCTTTGAAACGCTTTATGCATATTCAAGAGCGTCCAAACACTGAGCATGATGAACTGTTATCTCGTTTACAAAACATGGACAGTGAGGCCATCACGGCACTGTTAGCCGGTTCGAGCATGTTTGTCGAGCTTGACGAAATGTGGGTAAAACGCGGCGACAGATATTACCTGTACAAAGAATCAGACTGGAATGAAAACGCGACACTTGCCGGCTTATCGTTCAGTTTATCTTCAGAAGGCAAAAGCTGTTTTGTTCAGCGCGGTAATGTATGTTGGGAAATAGAAGATCATTCAGAGCTTCTGCAAGTCGCCATGTTTATCTTGGTGCTCGCCAACATCATGCTTGTTTTGGGGTGGGCGGTTTACCGTTGGAATAGCAAGAAACAAGAGATGAAGAGCCGCATGCTGGTGCTTCAAATCCTAACGCACGAATTAAGAACGCCGATTGCAAGTTTGTCATTGACGGTTGAAGGGTTCAGACGTGAGTTCGAACACTTACCAGAGTCGGTATATGATGAGTTTCGTAGGCTGTGTGAAGATACACGCCGTTTAAGACAGTTGGCAGAAGCAAGTAAAGACTATTTGCAATCAGACAACCAACCGCTCGCAACAGAGTGGGTACCAAGCGTAGAAGAGTGGCTTCAATACAAAGTTGAAGAAGAATTTGCACCGGGCATTGAACTCCGTGTAAACAAAGATATTGCTGCAAAAATAAACGTATATTGGTTAGGAACGTGCATCGACAACCTGATCAGGAACGCCGTGAAATACGGTGTCGCACCAGTGATACTAGAACTGAATACTTCTGACAAGAAGCTGACATTCAAAGTTATAGATAATGGAGACTTGTCCCGCAAAGATTGGGGGCAACTAAGAAAGCCATTCGTAAGTAAGAGTGGACTCGGTTTAGGCCTGACGATAGTGGAATCTATGGTCGGAAAAATGGGCGGTCACATGACGCTGATAGGCCCCCCAACAACATTTATTTTGGAGATACCTTGTGAAACAGACATTGCTTCTCGTTGAAGATGATAAAAATTTAGCTGACGGTTTATTAGTTAGCCTTGAGCAAGCTGGATATGAATGTTTGCATGCAGAACTGATCTCTGAAGTTGAAGGCTACTGGGAACAAGCGGACCTAGTGATTCTAGACCGTCAACTTCCGGATGGTGACTCAGTAGATTCACTTCCAGGTTGGAAGAAAAAGAAAGACATCCCAGTGATTTTGCTAACGGCTCTCGTAACAGTAAAAGACAAAGTTGCGGGCCTAGACTCAGGTGCAAACGACTACCTAACTAAGCCTTTTGCTGAAGCTGAATTGTTTGCTCGAATTCGCGCGCAGTTACGCCTGCCTGATGCTGAAGATCAAGACGCATCAAAAGTGATGGCTCAAAATCTGGTTATCGATAAAGCGACACGTGAAGTGTTTTTCAATGAACTGGAAGTCACGTTAACGCGAACTGAGTTCGACCTACTGCTATTTTTGGCAAGCAATCTTGGCCGTGTTTTCACGCGTGATGAGCTGCTTGACCATGTATGGGGTTACAACCATTTCCCAACAACACGTACGGTAGACACGCACGTTCTGCAACTAAGACAGAAACTGCTGGGTCTAGAAATCGAAACGCTGCGTGGCGTTGGTTACAAGATGAAAGCGTAATGAAAAAAGCCTTACTTCCACTATTAATGTTGTCTTGCGTGGTGAATACCGTGCAAGCTGCAGATTGGTTTAAGAGTAGCGATACTCTAACTCAAGTTCATAAACACCTGCTGGATAATGACTTACCTCAGATGTTTGATTCACTAGTGGAAGTTTGGCAAATCAACTCTTCTCAATCACGAGAAGACCACCTCAATGAGCTGTTCGATCAAGCATTGAACAAAGATTGTGGTAAAACCCTCACCAGAAAAACACTCCCAGATTGGATCAGTTCAGTCGTCGTTAAAAGACACATCATTCAAAGCCCTGGCCGAGATACTTTTCGCGTATCAATTGATGTTGAATCCGAAAACAACATTCAAGATATTACCTTCGAGAAGTGGGTCGATAAGATTGTTTCATCGGACAGTGAGCTAACCAAAGACAGTGAAGTGGTAAACAACGCATCGGTGAGCCTATACCGCAAGCGTTACAATTTAGCATCTCAACTTGAGTCAGGCCTGTATCGTTTAAGTGTGAAAGGCGATGGCGGTAATTCATGGAGTACTTGGATTATTCTTGGTGACGTTGCTTTTCGCCAGCAAGTTCGTTGGGCATCAAAAGACACGTGGCGCATCGATAAAAAAGAACTGCTGAATCCTTATTGTCCGCTTCCTAAGCTCGAAATTGGTTTGTACGATTACGTCGATGAACACTATGAGCAGGTGTGGGGCAAGAGCTATGAATCTGATTATCCAATGAACCTAACTGGCGAAGAACTTCCAAATGATCGCTACGTTTTGGCGGTTTCAATGGTGCATTCACGCTGGCAAGGTGACATAGCGATAGAACAAGCACAAACTATCAGTAAAACTTATGATATTTCTAGCGAAGAAGAGTTAAAGTAATTTAGAATTGAGCCGTTAACTATGTAAGGGATCTAACAAAGATAAACGGCATGAAAAATACGACTAAACTACTCGCAGCATCAATTGCATTCGCCAGTCTTCCTCTTTCAGCAGCAAACTACGCCATTGAAGCGCGTGGTGATGCGATGGGTGGTGTTGGTGTTGTTTCAGCAAACTTCCTAACCGCTCCATTCTATAACCCAGCACTTGTTGCCATTTATCGTCGTAACGATGATATGGGAATGATCACGCCAAGTTTTGGTGGTAGCTATAACGACCCCAACGACATGAAATCGAACATCGATAGTGTTGTTGATGCATCAAATACTGCAGAACTCGATGCGGCGCTGAATAAATTGGATGGCAACCAAGCCAATGTTGAACTGGGTGGTGTAGTCGCCTTTGCTCTTCCTAATCAGTTTATCGCGGCAAACCTTTTCGCTAAAGCCTACACAGAATCATTTGCAACACCTAACGTTTACACAACAGGTTCAGATGCAGATAAAGTGGAACTGTCTACCGTTGAAGCGGTTTCAATCGGTGTCGCAGAAGTCGGCCTTTCTTTAGCAAAATACCAAACCTTTATGGGCCAACACATCTCATTTGGTATCACACCTAAAATCCAACGTATTTACACGTACAACTATGTTGCATCGGTTGATGATTACGATTTATCTGATGTAAGAGAAAACAGTGACGGCGAAACTGCATTTAACATGGATGCTGGTGCGCTTTGGTTCTTCGGCCCATTCCGAGTGGGTGTTGCTGCAACTAACTTAATCTCTCGAGACATCGAAACCAAAGATACGACGAGAACGCTAAACAGCAGCACAAGTAGTGCGACACACCAAGTTGGCGGTAAATACACTTACCAACTTGAACCGGTATACACAGTGGGTGCCGGCATCGTATCGGATTACTTTTCTTTCAGTGTTGATTACGACCTAAACGAGACTGAGAAGTTTACTTCGTTTGCTGATAACGAACAGATGATTCGTGTTGGTACCGAAGTCGATCTTCTGCGTCAGCTTAAGTTAAGAGGAGGGTACTACAAGAACCTAGCTTACTCTGATTCGGAAGGAACAGTCACAGCCGGTATTGGTATCTCGCCACTCAACTTGTTCCAGTTAGATCTAAGTGCAAACTACACAAACGAAAATGCAATGGGTGCTTCAATCAATTTCCTTGCTAGTTACTAACAGTCCTTATATAGTTCTGCTCCTAAATAAAGGAGCAGAGCATGCTAAACGACTTACCAACCCTTTCTCACGAAGAACAACAGAAAGCTGTTGAACGAATTCAAGAAATGATGACTCAGGGCATCAGCACAGCACAAGCTATCAAAATCGTTGCTGAGCAAATTCGTGAAGAAATGAGTAATAAAGAAGAGTAGGGCATCAGCCCTTCTTTTTTAACCCCTTAGTGCACTATAACTAAATATTGTTACCCTTCGTACATCCGAACTCTTTAGTTACCCTAAATCCCAACCTACCCAAAACCCTTAAATTAAGCTTATTCAGTAAGTTACAGTGAAATAATCCACTTTATAGGCTTTTCTCGGTTTCTATTTGTAATTAAATTACATCAAGATCTGAAAGTAAAACAATTGCCACTTTAGGTGTCAGCATTTATGTCACCATACCTAAGTAGTTCAATGTGTGGCGTTTTTTAAGGCTAGTGACGTTGTGACTTCTGTTTTTAGCGGATACGAGTGAATGTTCAGAAGCAGACAAATGAGGATTTCATCTAAGAACAGTGCGAGATAAGTGACGACGGTAATGTTCAAAACCGATACCGCGAGTGACTTACCGCCGCTTAGAGCAAGCTTTACTCGCCAAATATGTGAACTTAAGAACAAGTGCTAAGGAGAAGCTTAGAGGCGTAAGGAAGAGCTGTTTATAGAGCGATTCAGGTACGATACGTATCAACCGGAGAATGCCATTGATGACGTTATTACAGATGGTTTTCTAGCAAACGGTGTTATAGCAGATGGCGACAGCGCGCTTATAGGCATACGAATCGATTTGAGTTCTGATGAGACAGCAAAGCTTATGGGCTTGTTTAGTCAGCGGTTAAAAATTTGATGGGTGCTTAAGTGGAGAGCAGATATCGACTGGGTATTAATGGCTTGTTGATTGAGTAGTGGCCTGAGTTGAATGTGTAGCTGCGGTCCAGTCTAGCGAGCCTTAGTAAAACGTAACGACTTGGTTTCGTCCGTTGTTTTTCGCTTGGTAGAGTGCTTTGTCTGCACGTTTGATGGCGGTACGTATCGATTCATGTTCCTTAAGCTGCGTTACTCCGGTCGAAGTCGTTACTTTAAGCGCTTTAGGCCAAAGGCTTTGGTCCATTGCTAGGTAAAAATTATCGATAGATTCGTTACACTGTAGCGCAGTTTGCTCGAGGCAAACGAGTAGAAACTCCTCACCACCCCAGCGATAAAGCAAGTACTGCTCACCAAGGCTCTCGTTCGCCGTTGCGACAAACTGAATAAGTACTTTGTCACCCACTTCATGGCCATGTTGATCATTGATCTGCTTAAAATGGTCTAAATCAAACAACGCGATGTGAATGGTTTTTCCTTGTTGCGCCAGCCATTCGAAATCATAGAAGGTATCTAACGCTTCGGTTCGGTTTCTACATCCGGTCAACGGATCGGTTGTTGCCTTTACCTTGAGCTCTTCAATTTCTTCGGTCAAATGGCGTTGTTGCTCTGCTGCACGCGTTCTGCTTCGCTGTGCGATGTGTAACGCACAACCTACATAACAGATGGCATACGTCACCCATAATCCAATTAAGAGTTCGCCTAACAAAGCTTTGTTGATGATTTTACCGTGGAAAACAATGCTCGAGATCTTAAGTGAATGGTGTCCATCTAGCGTGCTGGATCCAAGCCCGAGCTCAACAGACACCGCGTTTGTAATGTCTACCGCACTACTCGTAATATAAACTTTAGAGCGAGCTGTAAAGTTTGGTTTAAAAAACTCAGCATGGAAATTTACAGACGAGTTCACACGAGAAAAATTAACTGGCTTAGTGGATAACACAAAACAGAATTCAACGTGTGTAGCCAACAAGAAACACGGTGGCGTGTGTAAAATCTAAAAAAGAAACGACAGCAATGCACACAAGGTTTACACACAGCGCGGTGAATTATGAGTACAAGAAGATGTAAGTCAGACAGACGGAACAAATGTTCTCGTTGTTCGGCTTTGTGTAAACGAATCATGTAGATGTTGGCCACGCGTATAATGATTGGATTAAAAGAATGCTGGTGAACTCAATATGCTTGAGGCGCCAGTTGTATTAAGGGTTTAAGAGGAAACGATGATAAGGATAACTTTGGAAAATAGTGACATTACTATCTGGGGTTTACACACACTCAGTGCGTATTATGGGTCTAAATTATGTTGAGTGGTTTGCTTTGCTTAACTGAATAAGAACGTGGGTGAGTAACATGCTCAATGAGGAGGTCAGCTTGTCTGGCCTTTTTGATGCCCGTTAGGAAAATCGTTGTTAGAAGTTAACCCGTAACATAATTTGCACAATGCGCACTAACATTCTGAGTTTGTTATTGCATGACATACCAGTATGTTAAAAAATGACATACCACTAGTTTTTAAAATCTCTCCTTGCTTACGTTCCTAGCTTCATTAGATTCAGTTTCTCTTTTTATCTAACAGCTGTGCGCGTTTTGGGAGGGGCCCGTTTCGTCGGGAGGGACCCAAAACGCGCACAGCGTTTTGGATGGAGAGTACACTATCTTTAATAGTGTACTCTTGTACCATTTCGGTATTAACGCTTTGCATTCCTTTTATTATCAATAAGTTAGATTTCTTCGTTTTTGCCTGAAAAAAGCATTTGCGAATCTCTTGTAATTGCAAATGTCGTCTGTTATTCTTTTTGTGATTTCAATGCAATTGCAATAGGGTGCTTTATGTCAGATATACCTAGTCCTTGGGACACCAAGAAAGTGCGCCAAATTAATGAGGATAGAAACAAGTCTTACTCTGATGATTTGGATTCGAATTTTAACTTTCGTTGTAACTCTGAGCTTAAGGAGGATTTTAAAAAGCTATGTAAGCGCGATCAGTCTTCTCCGACAGTTGCTTTGAAGAGATATATGCTGTCTTGCCTAAGGAAAGGTCGTATAGATTGATTTTTTTGCTGTGAGCATTCAGGGACGTTACAGCGTCCCTGAATGTATGAAACCCCAACCACGAAAATTAGGAATAAACATATGAATACAATTATTGTAAACACTGAAAGCAATAGCAATAGCTCGGATATTTTAGAGCTATCTATGGATAAGAAAAAATCATGCGATAAATTCACTCTGGATGATATTTCAGACCAGGTTAACCGTCTGCATAGTATTTCTATGTTTTTGGAGTCTGGGGCTTATACAGATGATATTCGTGCAGGGATTACGGAGCATTTGCTTAATGAAATAGAAAGCCTGCAAGGCGTTCTTATGCATGCTCGCGTATTTTCGTTGGCTTCTGGTACTCATGATAGTTAGATTAAGCTCGCTTTCTGCTGCTATAAGCTTGCTTGTAGAGCATAAAGGAGCAACAAACGTAGTTTGTACTGTCTCACTTAATAACACGCTTAGTGCGTATTATGTACGTTATGTTAAATTGATTTTGGTGTTTATAAGGCAGGTATCTCTATGTGATGCCCTGCCTTTATTTGGTGTCGATATTCTCTGAATTATACTGTGTATTTAACCATATTGGCTATTTACCATAAAATACCTAATAACCAGTGATAATAATCTTCGATTTTACCCCTGGCATTAGTTAGAGCTTAACCGCCAGCAAATTTAACTTTGTAGCCTTTCTTTTCAAGATGCGCTTTGAGCTTGTCACGAGCGTCGCCTTGAATCTCGATGTTGCCATCTTTTACTGAGCCGCCGCAGCCACACACTTTTTTGAGTTCCGCTGCCATTAGTTTTAATGGTGCGTCATCTAGCTCTAAGCCCGTTACGATAGAAACGCCTTTGCCTTTACGGCCTTTGGTTTCTTTTTGGATTCGAACGATACCATCGCCTTTAGGACGTTGGACTTTCTCTTCTTCAGGTTTAATGCGACCTGTTTCTGTTGAATATACTAGGCTCATAAATTACTTCTTTTGTTGCTCTGCTTTTTGTTTTGCGAGTAAGTAAGCTTCTATATGACGCTGGATTGCAATCTTGCCGCCTTTGATAAGACGCCCGTTAAACATGCAATACCACGCGTTAGGCTCACCGGTGTCATTCTTGATCTGATAGCCGTTGAAGTTTTCAGTTAGGCCACCAGTTCCTCTCGACTTATTTAATGCAGTGAACTCTTTAGGGTCAATAATAGACGCCGTGTCAATCCACCAATCAATACTCTTCTTCACGGCAGCTAGGTTGCCCTGAATCACATTGTTTTTTAACTTAGCACGCCAAATGGTGTTATTCGTATCCATCGATTGCAGATGGACGCTACGGTAAATTGAATTAGCCATATCTATTAATCATCTTTTTGTTTTCACTGTATTAATCATAAGTATACTTATAATGATATCAAGCATAATATGGTAAAAACACCTGTCGAGGTACGGTAATTTGCGAAAAAAAGTCCCTATTTTAACCGACTCTGTGACAATTAATTCATTTGTTGAAAAATTGAACAGGCACGCGACAATTGAAATTATAGATGAGTTAACAGGATACCAGTACTCTCGTAACTCACTGCTGGGTATCTACAGTGATTGGAATCGCTACCATGCGTTCTGTACTAAAAACCGTATCAACACTCTCCCAGCCTCTATTACTGCTGTTCGTCGTTTTCTAGAGACGGAATCCAGTGACAGAAAATACGCATCTTTAAAACGTTACACTGCAACGCTTAGTTTGTTGCATACTGTGTTGAGCTTTGCCAACCCAATCAAGCATAGACAAGTTCGTTTTGCCCTGCTCCACTTGCAAGCTCAAATGGCTGGCGACGCTAAGCAAACCAATGCCATGACATCTGCACACCTCGCTGAGTTAAACACGTTACTTTCAAATGAGAAATCGAGCTTAAAAGAGATCAGAGACATCGCCATTTATAATGTGATGTTTGAGTGTGCTTTAAAACGATCAGAACTTAAGGCGTTATCAATGGGTAATGTCGAGTGCGTTGAAACTGATTACCTGATTACAGTAAAAGATTCAGCGTATCGGCTGTCGCAAGTAGCCAGTGCTGCACTTCAGCGTTGGTTTGCGTTTACTGGAACACAAGATGAGTTACCCGTGTTTCGAGCGATAGACAAGCATGAGAATATCAGCCTGCAACCTTTAGATGATTCGTCGATCTATAGGATACTAAGAAGTGCAAGCGACTTACTTCAACTCGCAGAAAACCACCATTTTTCAGGGAATTCGATTCGTGTGGGTGCCGCACAAGAGTTGTCAAAACAAGGTCTTAAGGTGAGGGAGATTCAGGATTTTGGTCGTTGGCTCAGCCCTGCAATGCCTGCGCAATATGTGGGTTACTCGGGGACGGCTGAGACTGAGAAGATGAAGTTTAAAACACTAGTGCCTTGGCAATAAGCTCAAGGCACTATTATGTTCTTTAGCCAGTGGTGTAAGACTCGCTAAGATATTTTGAAACAACTAAGAAATGCTTGTTCTCACACAGTTCTCTAGGAACTGGCTGAATTTGTGGCCATCATGTTCAACCATTTTAGGGAACATGGAAATTGGTGTCATACCTGGGAAGGTGTTGACTTCATTCAGGTAGATCTCGTTGTCTTGTGTTAAGAAGAAATCGATACGAGACAAGTGACGAAGCTTCATTTGGGTGAATACTTTGCGAGCACTGTCTGCAATTAACTCTAGTTGTTCATCTGTTAAGTTATTTGCTTCAACTTCTGTAATTGAGTGGCTGTCTGAGCTGTATTTCTCTTCGTAAGAGTAAAATGCGCCATTAGGTGCAATCACCTCGCCCGGTTTGCTGATGTGTAGCTCACCATCGATTTCATAAGCGGCAACTTCTAGCTCTCTAGGCACAACTGATTTCTCAACCAGCACTTGATCAGAGAAGGTAAACGCCTTATTGATCGCTTCGCTTAAGTCTTCCACTTGGTTAACTTGGTAACAACCTACAGAAGAACCTTGACGAGCCGCCTTCACGAACACTTTACCCCAATTTTCAAAAGCTTGAGTCGCTTGTGAATGAGCTTGGTCGTTGTTGTCTGATAAAAACAGATACGGCGTGTTTGGGATGCCAAGTGCGTCGTACCAAAGCTTTGAAGTGATTTTGTTGAAGCTGTTGTTGCTCGCTTCAGAACCACAACCTAAGTACGGAATCTTAGCCATTTCAAATAATGATTGAATGTCACCAGTTTCACCCGGGAAGCCGTGAATACAAGGCACAATGAAATCGACTTTAGATTCTAGGTTGTCGCCACGTAAGGTTTGATTAGTGATATCTAGATAAACCAATTCACCTGAATCAAGACACCAGCCTTCGTTTTTAATTTCAACTCTGACAACGTTAAAATCTGCAACGCTATTCAGTTGTTCAAAAAGGTAATTGGCTGAAACTAAAGATACTTCATGCTCTGAAGATCCACCGCCACAAAGTAGAAGGATGTTAATGGTGTTCATGGGTAAATTCGGTCCTTGAAACTAGGAATACTGACTTCAATGATAAACAAAAGTCGAAATAGGTACAGTGTTTTGAACGTTAAAATTGTGTTCGAAAGAACGAGCGATTAACTATTAAACAAAACTGCTGGTCTTAAAACAAAAGAAGGAGCATTTGCTCCCTCTTTATGAATTAAAACTTAGTTCAACTTGTTAAGCGTTGGGTATTCAGAGTTCTTGATGTCATCAATGCTCTTAACAAACGGCTTCAAGTTTTGGAAAGTGGTTGGCAGCGTTGAGATTGCCTTTTTAGCTTCTAAGCGTGTTGCGTAATCACCGTAAAGTACGGTAAACCACTTAGTGCCGTTAACCATTTTGTAGTTTTCCCAAACTGGTTGAGAAGTCGTAGGTAGCATTTTCACGAAAGAATCGACTTTACTCTGGCTGCCAACAGCAACAACTTGAACCGTGTAACCAAAACGCTGGTTCATATCTTGTTGTTTCTTCGTTGGGCCTGTTACTACTGCAACTGGCTTAGCTTTAGTCGTTTGAGTGACTTTCTGCTCAACAGGTTCGGTTCTGATCACGTTGACAACGTTTTCTTCAACAACGCCTGTTTGCTCAGATTGAGATACAACTGGAGCTTCAACTTTTGCCGTTTTGTACTCTTCTTGATAACTATCTGAAGTTACATTTGTAACGTAGTCGTCAGATACACATGCAGCCAAGAGCAGTGGCAAAGTCACAATTGCAAATTTTTTCATGGAAAGCTCTATATCCTTAATAATAATTACTATAAATCATGCCGATACGTCGGTTTAGAATCAAGTTAACTTTGAGATTATACACCATTAGTGGGTGACCTATTTCACAAACTTTATGCAGTGTTTGCTTATTCATCTGAATTCGGTGAATTTGCCATCAACCCGTGAGTGAAAAGTAAGTTACGATGAACTTACGTGCATTGCTAGGATATGTCTATGAATCATCTTGATCCCCTCCTTAAACCCCGTTCAATCGCTGTTGTTGGTGCTTCTCAACGAGAAACGCGCGCGGGATATATCGTCATGAACAATTTGTTGCACGGGGATTTTAAAGGTGCGGTGATGCCCGTTACGCCAAAATATGACTCGGTGGCAGGCGTACTCTCATACAAGAACATTTTGTCACTGCCTATCGTGCCTGACCTTGCGATTCTCTGTACCAATGCGACCCGTAATGTGGCCATTTTTGAAGAGCTGGCCGAGAAAGGCATAGCCTCTGTCATTGTGCTTTCTTCCGACATGCAGCAACAAAGCGATAATGGCGAAACGTATGATGCACGATGCCTAGCGATTGCTAAAAAACACAACATTCGGGTGCTTGGCTCCAATAGCTTGGGGATTATTGTCCCTTGGTTAAATTTGAATGCCTCTTTTTCTCCGGTAACTGCGCTGCCAGGTAAAATCGCCTTTGTTTCTCAGTCGGCTGCAGTGTGTACCACGATTCTCGATTGGGCGAACGACAAAGAGATTGGCTTCTCAGCGTTTATCTCGATAGGCAATGGCAGTGACATTGAATTCTCGGAACTCTTGGATTATCTGAGTACCGATTCTCACACCGAAGCGATATTGCTTTATGTCGATAGCATTACTGATGCGAGGCGCTTTATCTCAGCAGCGCGTGCAGCGTCACGCAACCGACGAATTCTAGTGCTCAAAGGCGGACGAACAGCGAAAGGCCGAGCAGCGGCCATGGCACATACTGGTGGTGCCGATACCTTAGACATTATCTATGACTCTGCGATCCGACGTAGCGGTATGTTGCGAGTTAAGAACTTACATGAACTGTTTGCTGCGGTAGAGACACTGACTCATTCAGTGCCCTTGCGTGGCGAGCGCTTGGCTATTGTTACCAATGGTGGCGGCCCTGCAATTATGGCCGTGGACACCCTATTTGACCGCGGCGGTAAGCTCGCAGAATTATCTGAAGATACGCTCGATAAACTCAGTAAGGTTTTGCCATCGAGTTGGTCTCATAGCAATCCTATCGACATTGTTGGCGATGCCGGCGATCAACGCTATATCGACACCATAAACATCTTGCTCGATGGTGATGAAGCGGATGCCATTCTTATCATGCACAGCCCTTCTGCGGTCGCACATTCAGCCAAAACAGCAGAGCGAATTACTGAGGCGATTAAAAAGCATCCTCGCCACAAGCGCTTTAATATCTTAACGAATTGGTCTGGTGAGTTAACCGCAAGGCCAGCGAGAAAGCTGTTTACGGAAGCGGGTTTCCCAACCTATCGAACGCCTGAAAGTTCAGTGGTCGCATTCATGCACCTGGTCGAGTACAGACGCAACCAACGTCAGTTAATGGAAACGCCGACCACGGCAGAAAAAGTGCACATTGAAGACTTAGCAGATGCCAAAAATTGGATAGAGCGCCAACTACTGGATAAAGATACAGTTAGTCTTGATACCCATCAAAACAGTCAGTTTTTCAAGCACTTCAATCTTGATGTGTTGCCAACTTGGATTGCTTCTGACCCAAGTGAAGCGGTGCACATTGCTGAAACGATCGGTTACCCGGTCGCCGTAAAACTTCGCTCACCAGACATTGCGCATAAGTCGGATGTTCAAGGTGTGATGCTCAATTTACGAAACAGTAGTGAAGTCGCGAATGCCGCTCAGGCAATTCTCGATCGATCTCAATTGTCGTTCCCTACTGCTCATATCCATGGCTTGTTGATTCAAGGTATGGCCAAGCTTGCAGGCGGCCAAGAACTGCGAGTTAAGGTTACAACGGATGAAACCTTTGGCCCTATCATTTTACTTGGCCAAGGTGGCTCTGAGTGGGACGAATCAATTGATGCCGCTGCTGCTTTCCCACCGCTTAACATGACACTGGCGCGTTACTTGATCATTAGGGCGATAAAAAGTGGCAAGATTCGCCTGCAAAAACTGCCTAACCCGATCGACATTGAAGGGCTCTCTGAGTTGCTGGTTCGTATATCGCAAATGGTAGTGGATTGCCCTGAAATACATGATTTGGATATCCACCCAGTACTAGCCAATGGTGACAAGTTCACGATATTAGATGCCGATATCATCTTGAAAGCGTACGAAGGCGATCCACAAGAACGTCTTGCGATTCGCCCTTATCCGGTCGAGCTTGAAGAGAATATCGTACTCAAGGACGGCACCGAAGTGTTGCTACGCCCTATTCTTCCTGAAGATGAACCGCTTCATGCTGACTTTATTAATCGCGTATCTAAAGAGGATCTTTATAAGCGTTTCTTTAGTGATGTTGGTGAATTCAATCATGAGGCGTTGGCGAACTTTACTCAGATTGATTTTGATAGAGAAATCGCGTTTGTGGTGGTTCGTAAGGAACAAGGTGTGCCTGCGATTATTGGTGTATCGAGAGCGCTAATTAACCCAGAGAACACCGATGCCGAGTTCGCGATTCTGATACGTTCCGATCTGAAAGGTGTCGGCTTAGGTCGTATTCTTATGACTAAGGTTATTGATTACTGCCGTGCGAAGCAGACTAAACAGATGTCGGGCATGACGATGCCAACGAATAGAGGGATGCTGACACTAGCTCAAAAGCTCGGCTTCGAGCTAGATATCAGTTTTGAAGATGGTACTGCAGATATGGTGTTACCGTTACTTTAACGCCCATGTCTTTTTAAGATGTTGGATACACCAAGACTTGGCGTCGCCCATTTTGTTGCGTCGCCAAGCCATGACGATATCGATCGGCTGTGGTTCTGTACCCGAAATCTGCTGTAGAACGCCAGATTCAATCAGCGGCTTAGCAATACTACTCGGCAAGGTGCCAATCCCTAATCCAGTTGTCAGGGCCTCCACCTTTGCAGGGAAGCTTGTTACGGTTAAACGAGGTTGTTTCTCGAGAATGTTGCGACTTAACGCTGGTTGATCGCGTGCAGTATCCGCAATTGCAACAACCCTGTAACTTTCCCTCGCTTTTTGATCGAAATCGCCAGAGCGCTTATGAACGTAGTGGTTTGTTGCAGCGACCCATACCATTTCCATCTTACCAATGATGTCACTTTTCATATCGTTTGGAATCGTGTCGAGCTTGGGACATACCAATAAATCGGCTCGGCCATCTGTCAGGGATTCCCAACATCCGGCTAAGATCTCTTCTTGTAAGCGAACACGTGTTTTGCTGATTTTCCCTAGTTCGTCGACCAACGGGAAGAAATTGGCAATAGGAATGATGCCATCAAAGGCAATGGTTAAATCTAGCTCCCAGCCATTAGCAAGAATACTCGCATCGTTAACGAGTTGTTCAGTGGCACCAAGAATGATTCTACCTTGCTCTAAGATTAACTGCCCCGCTTCCGTGAAATTTGCACGGTGGCCTGAGCGATCAAAAATCATGATATCTAAGTCTTGCTCTAACTTCTGGATTTGATAACTCAATGAAGAAGGCGCTCGGTCTAGTTCATTCGCTGCAGCTGCGAAACTCCCACGACGATCAATGGCATCTAATATGTGTAATGCTTCAAGTGTTATTGGACTATGCATAGCTTTCCTACTTTATAAATGAGACTTGAATCACAAAAACAGAAGCATTCAGGCTATGAATGGAACTGTAAAAGTCTTTTTAATACAGATATTTAAGATTGTTAATTATGAATTAGTTGATAATATTGAAAATTATTTAAATGCAAATAATAGTAATTATCATTTAGATCCAATATTATCTTTCGCAAATCAAGATAATACTATGGAACTAAGGTAACTATCAGATGTATAAGCAATCCCTACTCTCTGCTTCAATCGTTTTGGCGCTTTCATCAACATCAGCTTTTGCTGACGATTATGCCCTATTTGATGAGGTTGTTGTATCTTCGACTCGTACTAATCAACAACTTGAAGATGTTGCTGCATCGGTAACTGTGATTAACGATAAAGATATCGAAAAAAACATGGTAACGGATGTAAACGATTTATTTAAGTACACACCAGGTGTCACCGTCACTACGAATTCTCGCCAGGGGATTCAAGGTATTAATATTCGTGGTATGGAAGGTAACCGAGTAAAGGTTATCGTTGATGGAGTATCACAAACTAGCCAATTTACCCCGAGTGGTACTCAGTCATATAACTTCATCAACTCTTCGCGCGTTGATATTGATACGGACATGTTGAAGTCTGTAGAGATAGTTAAAGGTGCGGCTTCTTCTCTTTACGGTTCAGACGCTATTGGTGGTATTGCTGCGTTTGAAACAAAAGACCCAAGTGACTTTTTAAAAGGCAAAGATTTCGGGGGGCACGCGAAGTTCAACTACTCTTCATCTGATAACACATTTAGCGAATCTGTTGCCTTAGCGAATCGTATTGGAGATCTTGAAACGCTAGTTGCTTATACTCGCAGGGATGGTGAGCAAACTGAAAACTTCGGTACACCTGATGAACAAGATAATCAAAACAACAACTTACTGGTTAAGCTTCAATATCAATTCAATGAACAACATCGTTTAGAATTCTCAGGTAATTTTATCGAGAATTCAGGTGATACCGATTTAAATAGCTCAAGCTACACCGGTTACACTGGCGAAGATTCGACTAGCCAACAGCAAATTGGTATCAAACATATTTGGGATGCTAACTTAGCGTTTGCCGACACCGTTACTTGGCAAGCTGACTGGCTGAGCAAAGAAGAAAACGGTATAACTAATCGTACATCTAAGGGTGGTAGTATGTTCTTACCGCCAGCTGGTAACGTTCAGAAAAAAGACTATATCTACGAAGATGAAGGCTATCAGCTTGATGTGCAATTCGATAAGTTCTTCATGACAGGTAATGTAGAAAATTACTTTATCTATGGTGCTTCATATTCGGACAAAGATATTAAAAACGTTAATAACGAATATAACTCTATCAGTGCAGACCAAGTTATCTTCTATATTCCTTCAGCATCAGAAAGAAAGTATGGATTCTTTGCACAAAATGAAATGACGATCGGAAATTGGATGATTACTCCGGGGGTTCGTTTTGACGGCTTTGAAACGGATCCTGGTGATACAAGCCAAAACCCAAGTGGAAACCCTGAAGGAGCTTATGCAAAATATTCAGACTCAGCTGTAACTGGACGCTTAGGTACAACTTACACGCTTAATGACGAAAATAAGCTCTTCGGTCAAATTAGCCAAGGATTCAGAGCTCCTGATTTCCAAGAGCTTTACTATTCATTTGGTAATCCAGCTCACGGTTATGTTAATGCCCCTAACCCAGATTTAGAAGCTGAAGAAAGTATTTCATACGAGCTAGGTTGGCGCCACAACACAAATTATTCATCAAGTGAAATCGCTATCTTCTACAGCGACTATGATAACTTTATTGATAATGTAGCTGTTAGTGGTTCAGCGACTCCTATTGATCCAACAGTATATAAGAATGTAAATATTGATGAAGCAGTAATCAAAGGTATCGAGGCTTCAAACACGTTGTCTTGGAATAGCTTCATGCCGGTACAAGGTGTGAGTACCCGTGTTGCAGCTACGTACACAGAAGGTGAAGACGGTAAAGGTAACCCTCTTAACAGCGTGAACCCTTGGAATGCTGTAGTTGGATTTAACTATGATGCTCCTTCAGCGTTATGGGGTACATCGCTTAACATTAGTTATACAGCTGGCAAGAAGTCTAGTGATATAAATAGCGCGGGTCTAAAAGACGAAATTCTACCGACTGATTCTGCAACAGTAGTTGACCTAACTGCATACTACTTGCCGATGAAGGATCTTACGCTTAGAGCTGGTCTTTTCAACGTTACGGATGAAGAGTACTATTCGTGGAATGATGTTCGTGGGTTCTCACAAGAAGATAAAGATTACACGCAAGCTGGTCGTAACTGGTCAGTCACCGCTAAATACGAATTCTAATTCGTTAGTAAGCTGAACCACAGAAACGTATACAACAGATACTAAAAAGCCAGCTAAACGCTGGCTTTTATTATTTCACTAAAAATTGTATCAAAAAGGGATAAAGTGAAATTACTTCTCTGCCATCTCTTTCTTAACCATAACTGCAGCAGCAATGATGAAAGTGATAATTAGGCCTAGTTCCATGATTAACTCCAAAGAAAATTAACATTAAACATATAATTCGCGAGCATGATAACAACAACCGATACAGAATGATACTTTTTAACCACTAATTCACTTTTTATTCGATTTAGATCAAAAAAGATGCCCTAAAGCATCTTTTTGTATATTAATCATTCATGAAACTACTAGATCAGCCAGGGAAACCATTAGGATTCGTTGACTGCCAGCGCCATGTATCTTCCGTCATTTCAGTCAATGTACGCGTCGCATTCCAGCCGAGCTCTTTCTGAGCTTTAGCAGGGTCTGCCCAACATTCTGCGATATCACCTGGGCGACGATCGACCAGTTTATAAGGGACTTGTTTACCGCTCGCTTTCTCGAACGCTTTAACCATATCTAATACACTCGAACCGTTACCAGTGCCAAGGTTGTAGATATGAAGACCGTCTTTACGCCCTACTTTCTCAAGCGCCGCGATATGACCATCAGACAGATCCATGACGTGGATGTAATCACGAACACCAGTCCCATCTTTTGTTGGATAATCGCTACCAAATACCGATAGGAATTCACGGCGGCCCACGGCTACTTGAGATACAAATGGCATTAGGTTATTTGGAATACCTTGCGGGTCTTCACCTAGCTCACCACTTGGGTGTGAACCTACTGGGTTAAAGTAACGCAGCAGTGTAATGCTCCAATCTGGATTGGCTTTTTGGAAATCGGTTAAGCACTCTTCAACCATTAGCTTACTACGACCGTAAGGATTGGTTGCGCTTGTTGGAAAATCTTCTGTGATAGGCACACTCGCAGGATCGCCGTAGACCGTTGCTGAAGAGCTGAATACTAAGGTTTTCACACCAGCGTCACGCATTGCATCAACAAGAACTAACGTACCGTTCACGTTATTGTCATAGTATTCAAGTGGCTTAGCCACAGATTCACCAACCGCCTTTAGACCAGCGAAATGAATAACGGCTTCAATGTTGTGTTGCTTCATGGTTTCAGTCAAAAGCGCTTTATCACGAACGTCACCTTCAATGAAATTAGGGCGAACACCAGATACTTTTTCGATACGCTCTAGAACGCTTGGTTTACTGTTATACAAGCTATCAAAAAGTACAGGTGTCATTCCTGCTTTGATCATCTGGATACTTGTATGGCTACCGATGTAACCCATGCCACCTGTAACTAAAACATTCATGTTTAGCAGACCTTTTAATTAAAAATATTCAACCTATCACTTATGATACAACAACTTAGGTAGAGGTCACAAACGCCTACGGCTATTAACTATCACGAGAGAACACAAATTGACCTTTTCCTTTGCGTTTTGCTTGGTACATCGCCTCATCGGCAACCTTTAGGATCACGTCTATATCACGCTCTGAACCATCAACTAAGTGTATGCCCAAGCTCGCTCCAACATGAAGCGAGCGCTGTTTATGGGTCACTTCTTGCCCGATCAGCTCCAACAGTCGCTCCGCTAACTTTGCTAACAAGACTTTGTTGGTTTGTTTAATAATAAGAACAAATTCATCACCCGACAAACGTGCTACCAAATCTCCTGCACGAACTTGAGATAACAACCGGCTCGATACTGCTTTGAGGATTTCGTCGCCCGCATCGTGTCCATAGTTATCATTAACGTGTTTAAAGCCATCGAGATCCAAATAGATAACCGCGAAGTGTTGATTAGAATAATGGCTAGACGTGACTACATCATCCATCACTTTATACAGCTGAGCTCTGTTGGCCAAACCCGTTAATGCGTCGTGATGAGCCAAGTGTTCGAGCCTTTCCATCTCTTTGACATTAGATAAATCAGACAATGTGAGTACCATATCAAACTCGTCTTTCTCGTTGTCTGACGAAACTCGATTCACTTTTACAAACATTGGAACCAAAGTGCCGGATGCACTCTTCTCCCATACCTCGCCTTGCCACTGCCCATAATTTTCCAATGAACTGCGAATTGTCGGCATTAGGGATGAAAATTGTTGCCAAGAAAACACGTCAAATGGTGTTTTGCCCACCAGCAGATCGGCGTGATAACCGAGAAGTTGGGTGACAGCTGGGTTAACCATGGTAATTACATTGGATGAATTCAGTACGATTAAGCCGTCTTTGCTGTTCTCAAAAACACCCGCAGCTATACGTTGGCGACTCATGGCCGTTTCCATCCCCGTGACATCTTGGATTGCATAAAGAATACGACCGTGCTTTGGCAACGAACGGCTACTCACACGAAGCCAGCGTTTTGAGTGAAAGAGATCGGTGGTTTCGAGTAGTTCGTCATTGAGCTCAATCTTAGCGTCGATAACCTCTTGTAAGAGCCCAGTTTGCTTTGTCGCGATCAACTCTTGGATCAACAAATTTTCAAGAAACGCTTCGGTACATTTAAAAATGTCATGAGTAGCAGCGTTCGCATGAACGATGAACCCTTTTTCATCGGCTACCAACAACGAGTGCTGAACAGTTTCAATTACCTCATTTGCAAACGACTTTTCTTCTTGTAGTTTATCGAGCGTAAAATTGATTTGGTTGTCACGATGTTGAAGTCTTTCGAGCATGGTATTAAAAGCTCGAACCAGATCCCCTATCTCATCGTGGTTCGTTGCGACTAATTTTTGTTGTTCTGAACGACGTTCAACAAAGGCTTGCATCGCCTCATTAAGGTCAAACATCGGTTCGATAATCAAGCGTTGAACCAATTTGACCAGTACCCCGCCTAAGATTACCAGAAACAGCAAGTAGACGGCCGCAACCTTGAAAATATTCGTTAAGATCGTATTAAACGTCTCTTTTGATATTGTCACTCTCAAGTTAGCGATCACAGCGTCATCCAGCGTCACCGGAACAAGCAAAAAGATGAAATTCTCGGAGATGGCAAATTGGTGATCCGCGATGTCATTTAATTCATCTGTATTCGGCCTAGGAACCAGCGTATTACTCACTTGATAACTCGCAAAAAGCTGTTCATTAATGTCATAGAGCTTCACCCTGACGATATCTTTATCCGCAACGAAGGCTGACAAAATCTCCTGAGCCGAGGATTTATCCTCAAATAGAATCGCGGCTTGCAGGTTATAAGCAACACCTTGTGCCAACACTTTAACTCGCTGAATAAGACTCTCTTTTTCTCGCTCAAAAGTGACAGTGTAATTAACTGATTGAATCGTCACAAAAGTAACCGAGATGAAGATGACAATCGGTAATATCAGCTTGTTTTTAATCGATAAATTATTAATGAAAGACAACATTATTGGCCCTCCACTATAGCGATTCGTAACAGGTTTGAGCCGATGACGTATTCACCGCGTCTTGCATTCACTAAGTTGATCTTAGGCTTTAGCTTATTATCGATGTGCGTTAGCTCAATGACTCCTCCCATGTCCGTAAAGTTTGGGATATCGCTAATCGTCACAGTATGTGGTGAGTGGGCTTTACGGCTAAATTCATCATTATCGAGATCCGATAGATAAGTGATATCACACTTAGGAGTCACCAATTGATGAACTTGAATAGCAAGAGAACGAATAGATTTTCCTTGTGTAATCGACGTCAGTGCTTTGCTTACCTTCTCATCGCCAATCACACAGAAGTTAACCGTATTCATTGTGCTTTCGTCGTTCCAACGAATAAAGTTGGCAATTCTAAATAGGTACACCGCTTTCACTTCATAAGGCTTGAAGCTAGCCGCCGATGTATTCAAAGGCACAATAAACATAGCTAAAGTGGCAATGCTGAGTTTAGTAAAACCAAGCTTAATACGGTACTTGAGCCACTTAGAATTCATGAGAGACCCTCACATATACGGACTCTTGGTTAGCACTTTTCTCAGACGTGAACTCAGCTTGATAACCGTCACTCTTACCAATGTTTTCAACGACCACTTCAATTAAAGGTGCTGCGGATGATTTTTTCCATGCAAGACGTGCATCAAAGGTTATTTCATGTGGGTAAGATTGCCATTCGTATTGAGTGCCATCGCCTGCTATCCAATAGTCTGGGTAATTCACATTAATGTATTGGCCGATAACATCGAATTGCCAGCTATCGGTGATATTCCACATCAACTGTGCCGTGGCTAAATGTTCATTATCAATATCGTAATAGACGCCAGTTTGTGGGCTAGATTTAGGGTCATCCCCCTTGTTTTCGCCTTCTAACGTTGAATAAGCATAACTAAGGTAACTGGTGAGATCTTCTGTAAGTTGATAACTTGCACCTAGCTCTAAGCCATAGGTTTTCGCTTTATAATCATCAGATAATGCACCGACATAGACATGATTCGCGGGGATATCATTCGGGTCATAGCTGTGGAAGCGTAGATTGTCATGTTCACTCAGGTAGATTGTTGCATCGAGCTCGAAATTTGAATTGTTAGAGTAGCGATACCCCATTTCAGCCGTTATGACGTCCTCTATTTCAAGGTTAGAGTTTGATTTATAGACATCCAGATAACTGTCGTTTGAATCGGTATTATAACTGTTGAAGTAGTATGTAGAGTTTGAATCCATATATGATGGTGCAACCACTGCACGGCTGAGCCCCGCCCACACAGAATGACGTTGAGTTAACTTATATAAACCTCGCAATTGAGGTGAAAGCTCAGTTGAATCATTCTGTGTAAAGTGCTCGACCTTGGCACCAATAGTAATAGATAGTGCTTCCGTCATTTGAATTTGAGACTGTATAAAAGCGTTCGCAATATAATCGTTGGCAGATTGGATATTGTAGGCTCGACCTTCGTAATCGGGATTGTACCAATCAACGTCCGAAATTTGGCTAGACGAGAAATCAAGATACATATATCGCAGGCCACCACCGAGTGTCATCTGATGCTTTACAGATAGCTGGTTGATATAGGTCGAATCAAAATCGAGGGTCGAGTAGCTTCCCGGAGCATCTGGCGCGTTATCCTCATTATATTCCCCCCATAACGAATATGAGAGTGTCGAACTTTCATCAAAATGGCGAGAGTCGTTGAATTGGACGTAAACAGATTGGCTCTTGTTATCGAAATCATTGGCTTGTGAACCGACAAACGAACCTGAGTTATCATATTGGAACGTATAGAGTTCCGACTCGTAAAAGCTTTTCTCGCCGCCGATACGCAATGACCAGTTTTCTTCAGTATTACTTGGTTGAAACACCATCCCAGCCGTTTGCGCTTTCCATTTTTCAGATTCGTTTGTGCGATACGTGGGTTCTTCTCGGTACTTATAGAATGCACGCACATTCACATCGTCATTAAAGCTTAAACCCTGACGAACACTAAACTCGTAATTATCAGTATTAGAAGCGACACCAGAGAGATACGTCCCTTGAGTATCATTGGAAGACTTAGTAATGATATTCACCACACCATTAACTGCATTGCCTCCCCAAATCGTTCCACCGGGGCCTTTTAATACTTCGATACGTTCGATGTCGGCAAGTATATAGTCAACATCGCTCCAATACGTGCCGCCATAGACTGGGCTAAATAAGCTTCGTCCATCCATCATCACGAGCATTTTGTTATACAGCCCATCATGAAAGCCGCGCGTCGAAACAAACCACGAGGTCTCGTTAAACTTAGTCACTTTGAGGCCGGGTACTAGCGTCAGCACTTCCGCAATGGTTTTCGCCCCACTGCGTTGAATTCGCTCATTAGAAAGTACATAAACCGATGAGGGAATGTCGGCAAGTTTTTGTGTCACTTTCGAAGCCGTTTCCATCTCAACATCTAACATAGACAACTCTTCAAGGCTCATCGACATGAGTTGGTCTAAAGAGTTTTCTTGAGCAGCTACAAAAACAGGTGTCGTTAATGCTAGTCCTAAGCAAACCTGGCGCGATATCATGTGCTCACCTAATATACAGATAGATATTAATCCTTTAATCAATAGTTCAACTATATATGAAATGCCATACTGGTAAATTTTCGGTATCGAAAGTTTGAGTCAGGTCACTGTTTATTTATGGCATTTATAAGACCGTCATTACTTACCTCAACGTAAAGGATTAGCACCACGTGACAACGAAGATTTTGCTTAATTGCGACATGGGAGAAAGTTTCGGCAATTGGAAGATGGGCGATGATGAGTCGGTCATGGAATGGGTCGATATGGCGAACATCGCTTGCGGCTTTCACGCGTCTGATCCGCACGTTATGTCCAAGACTATTAAACTGGCACAGCACTATCACACCCAAATAGGTGCTCACCCTGGTTATCAAGATTTAGTCGGGTTTGGTCGCCGTTCTATTCCTCATACTATGGACGAGATCAGTGAACTGGTTTGTTATCAAGTCGGTGCACTACAAGCCCTTTGCCGCTATCACCACACCTCTGTTGGCTATGTGAAACCTCATGGCGCCCTTTACAACGATATGATGGCGAATATTGATGTGTTTAATGCCGTTGCCCAAGCCGTCGCTGAATTTAACATCCCCTTAATGATCCTCTCTTCGTCAGACAATCAGCAGTATTTAGATATTGCTGACGATCATGACTTACCCCTCTTGTTTGAAGCGTTTGCCGACCGTGCATACTTGAATAATGGACAGTTATCGCCGCGAACACAAAAAGGCTCGGTTTACGTCAATCAAGATGACATCTACAACCAAGTCATGCAAATCATTAACTACGGTTCGGTCACGACCATTGAAGGTGAAAGACTGCCTATTGAAGCCGATACCATTTGTGTTCATGGTGATAACCCCCAATCCATCGCATTAATTAGAAAAATCAGACAAGACCTCAACGCTTTTAACTAATATGAAGCGTGTGATTGGTATGGCGCATGGCCTTATCGCTCGCCTTACGAGCACTTAACCAATTGCTCGTAAGGTCTAATTGCTTTGTATTGGTTTAGACACGGAAGTTAGAAACGCCAAATAAGCGAATAAAAGGCAGTAAGTAAATCAAAGGCAAGCAAAAGTATGGAAACGAAATGACGACGAATCAAATTGAGTTCAATATAGCGCCAGTCGCAGAATGCAGTGTTTTGGTCACCTTGGCGCTATCGCCTTCAAATAATCAATCTAGCGCTCAATATGCGCAGTACATGGCTCATTTTTCCGATGCTATTCGTCAAAACTTAGCATCTGTATTGATGAATGTGACACCGGCTTACCACACCATTCTGGTTGACTACTTACCTTATAGAATTTCAGAACATCAGCTCATGGAACAACTCAACGCCTTGTTGAGTCATGCTATTTCGTCCTTCTCTAGCGTTAGTAACACGCGTAACACTATCGAGCTTCCCGCCTATTACTCACCAGAAACAGCACTCGATTTAGACCGATATCAAGCCAAAGGCATGTCGCTGGATGAAATCATTCAACATCACACCTCACAAACATACAGCGTCAGTGCGATTGGGTTTACGCCTGGCTTTGCGTTTATGTCTAATGTGGTCAGCGAGCTTGCTTTGCCTCGTCATTCAACCCCACGTTTAAGTGTACCGAAAGGCAGCATCGCCATCGCGGATACGAAAACGGCGGTGTATCCTTCGGACTCACCGGGCGGTTGGAATATTATTGGCAATTGCCCGATCGCACTGTTTGATCACAGCCAATTGAAGAACGCTGATACCACGCAAACGCCGCTGTCTCTGCTTAATGTCGGTGATACGGTCCGTTTCATCGCGATTTCAAAACAAGAATTTGTAGAGCTTAGGCTTATGGAGATTAGTGGAGATGTCGCTAATGGTTAATACAATAGCTAAACCAACACTAACAGTGATTAAACCCGGCCCGTTGAGTTTGATTCAAGATTTCGGACGATTTGGTGTCGCTCATCTCGGGTTGACACAAGGTGGCCCTGTTGATGATTACTCGTATAGCTGGGCCAATCACCTGCTCGGAAACCCAGTCAACCAAGCGGCGTTGGAAATCACTCTTGGGCAATGCGCGTTACGAATCGACTTTGATTGTGAGATGGCGTTATGTGGTGGCGATTTACAAGCGAAGCTTGATGGCAAACCACAGTCGAACTGGCGTACTTTTCAAGCTTTCGCAGGGCAAGTTCTCTCATTTGGTTTACCTAAAAATGGTCTAAGGGCGTATTTAGCCATAAAGGGGGGCTTCGATGTTCCATCAACTCTTCATAGCTGTTCTACGGTGACTCGAGAAAAGATTGGTGGATTAACGCAAGATGGAGAGCCATGCCAGCAAGGGCAACAAATTGCGTTTACCCAACACAAACTCTCTCGCCCGTTTAAAGCGTTGAGTGTCACCTTCCGATACACGCCTAATTACAACCTACCAGTGAACCTGCGAGTGATTGAAGGCTATCAAAGCGAACTATTCTCCGAGTCAGCAAAAGAGACTTTGTATAACGCACAGTATCACGTTGACCAAAATTCAAATCGCATGGGTTATCGACTGAGTGGTGAATCGGTTGATTCACCTGATATTTCGCTATTGTCAGAAGGCATTGCCTTAGGTGCAATTCAAATCCCCCAAGATGGGCAACCTATCGTGTTGCTTAATGACAGACAGACTATTGGTGGCTACCCAAAGATTGGATGTGTCGCCAGAATCGATTTACCGCGCTTAGCACAAGCCAAACCTGGACATGCGATATCATTCAGCAAGGGAGATCGCTTAGGCTTACAAGATGTTTGGTGCCAATGGGCTCAATTTTTCGGTTATTGATGTGCCCCTGTAGATAAAAGCCACTTTAATACCAATCGTAGTAATTAACTGGTCACCCTAGCTTGTTAAAAATCTCGATAACTTCGTTAGAATTTTTGATTGTAGAATAACTACTTATCGAAAAGAGCCGCCTTGTTCTCAAGCTTTTTTCCTACGCTATTTTTGATCACTTACTTACTGTGATTGGTAGAATTTCGAACATGAAGCAAGACATATAAACTAAAAATCCAACTTACTGTTTGCAGCAAGCTGGATTTTTTTGGTGAGGTCATCATGATTTAAACGGTAGGTGAATCAGCGCAATTTTAAGCGTGGTCTTGACCTGACACCTTTGCAAGCGCTTCTGGGTATCCACGTTCTTGTGTCAAATCTATCGCTCTATTTTCAATAGCATTTAGATCAAGTGACATTGTCACCGAGTGCGTATCTTCAATCGATACTGACTCTGCGACATCAAACCAATGCTCAGCAACCTTTTGTGCAGCCTCTAGGGTTGAGGAAGCTTTGACTACTTCAAGTCGAGCATAGCGCTCACCACAGAATGAAACATCTGAAGCTCTTAAGCTCGGATCGGTTCCCGGAATCTGCTGTGCACCGAACAGAGGCTTACCACCTACCAGTGCAGAGCTAAAACTTGGGATGAACTGAGACATATGTGTTATCGCAGCGCGAGTTCTTAATTCAAGCTGCTCTTCACTCCAACCTGATACGATTTTCTTAAGAAGCTTAGAAGGCAGCTGAGGTTGTGATGAATCTGTTGATGATGAAACAAGCCCCCCCTCAAACAGAGTAATCCCTTCTGTCATACCGTGAAGTTGGAATACACCATCAGCGTACGGTGTTAGCTGAGCCATGCCTTGCGGTGTGCCTCTCGGGCCATGGAAGATAACCTCTGGCCACTCTTCCTTACATTCTTGCGAATACGGCCACTCTGTAACATATGCGGCTTTGAACTCAACAAGCCTTTGTTGCTTAGAACCGACAAAGTCATCCACGATGCCCGTCTCAAAGCCACTTGCATTAATCAAGTAGTCGGTCGTTAGATGACAGCTTTGGTTCTCAGCGTCTGTATAAGTCAAAGACCAGCCTTGCTCTAACGATTCAACAGATTGTAATCGGCTGTTGGTTAATACTGAGCAATTTGATTGTTGCCCCAAAGACAGTTGAGCGGTTGCAGATAAGCGGAATACACTCCAGCCATACTCTTGGACCATAGCAACAGGATACTTAAGGGTTTCTAGATCCGTATGTTTCGCAAAAGGAATACACCAATCATCAAGCGATGTTGGTTTCAGAGGCTGTGTTCGGGTAGCAAGTGCTAGTAACTCTTCTTTACCATACAGCTTGTAATACTCTTCCGGTTTACCAAGCACTTGGTTGCTTTTATCTTGATTAACAAGCTCAGCATAAGCGTTCTTGATTATCTTTAGACGCGGAAGTAGATCCAACGGCTCTCCACCATCACTGTGTGGAACAGCAATAATTGTCGGACGAATATTGATCGTGTGGGGAAACAAGCGGACAGTATCAATTGACTGAGTGAGCAACTGAAGACACTGCTCTACAGAAATATCCCGATACAAATTGCCGCCAGCGTGCAGGTGGCAAATTGGTGGGCCATTAACCAAACTCGGCCCTTTTTCCAAGATAGTGACCTTAAAACCCAACTCACTAAAGTGAATCGCGCTCGTTGTTCCGGCTATACCACCACCAACAATGGCAATAGAAGGCTGATTTGTATCCGTTTTGTTGTGGTTCATCGTGTTCTGTAGAATAAGATTAACTGCCGCTATTCTACTTTTGTTCTGCGATGAATTAAAACACATTTTTATCAAGGTCTTAGTTCGGTGGGATTTAATATCTATGTAAAAAACATAAATAATCTCTTGACTCAATAACTCCAGATAGAGTTTTAAAGGTTATTCTAACAGTCAAAATTGTCCTAAGTGACGCCACATAAAGGCTGCCTCAGTACTCTTAAAACATAGATGTTAACTTATCCCTAAAGTTATCCACCGTTTTTGTGGATAACTGTTGATAACGTTCTTGCTAAGTTGCGCAAACCCTTTGTTTACAGGGACTAACCGCTGTTCATTAAATCGGCATTATTGTGCGATTAGTTTTAAAAAACACTAAAAAATTGGAAAATTAAGGTGCGATATTCGTTACTTGTGCTACCCATTGGTCAAATAAAAAACGGTCTAAAGCGGCGCCATATAAATAGTGCATGACTAAATATAAATAATATCACTTTTAAACCGTTTTAAGCATTTGTGAGATCTCGCTAGCGACTAGCCAAAATCCTTGTTCACGGGGGCCAACAAACGTTTGATTAGGCTATTCACTACCGCGGCCAATGTGATGAACGTTAGTACAGGTAGCGCTATCCACAGCATTGGGTGGAGTGAAGGTTGTAATTCGAAGCCAAAGTTCATTACTCCTGCAACACTGAGCTCAGAACCCATCGCAGCAATCGAGCCAGCCACAAACGCCATTAACCCGTATTCACACCAAATAGTGTTGAGAATTCGCTTTTTACTCGCACCTAAAGTGCGGTACAAACGTATCTCTTGTTGTCTTTGAGACAAGCTCAATCGCAACAGAGTAAAGATTAGCAACAACCCTGCTACCACACCCAGAGCCGCAAGTACGGTTATCGACCAAACAATCTGTTTGAGCAACTCTTGGATCTTGCTACCCATCTTACGAATATCCATCAAACTCACGGTTGGGTGATTTCGAGAGAGTTCGTTGAGCATCTGATTATGTTGTTCTTCTAGTCGGAAGCTCACGAGCCAAGTAGAAGGAATAGAGCTCAAGACATCTGGCGTAAATATGAAGTAGAAGTTCGGCTTCATTTCTCGCCACTCTACTTTTCGGATGCTGTTCACCTTGGCAGAGACATTCTGGCTGTTGATTGTGAACGATAACTCATCGCCAATCTTTAGACCCAGCTGCTCCGCGACATCGGATTCTACGGATACGCCCTGCTCTTGTGTCCAGCTGCCTTCTAACACTTCATTGTACTCAGGAAGGCTATCTCCCCAAGTGAAGTTGATTTCGCGGCTTAGTGCATCTGTTTCTTGTGAGGTATCACTGTATTTTGCCGCTTCAACGCCATTAATGGTCGTGAGTCTTCCTCGTATAATTGGAAACGCTTGAGTACGCTCTACTCCGTTTGCATCAATCGTCTCGAGATAACTGTCTTTCTCATAGCTCGCAATATTCAGCGCAAACGCATTAGGTGCGTTCTCGGGCAAGGTTTGTTGCCAATCCGACAACAAGTCACTTCTCACAAGCCATATGATCGATAGCAGCATCAAAGATAGCGCTAGAGAACCAAATTGAATCCCTGTTGCTAATGGTGTGCGATTAATTCGGCTCAATGCCAAACGCATAGATGTCGACGTCGGCAGCTTGCCGACCAAACGCAGAACAAACGTACTGACAATCGCGAGCACTAAGAACAGGCATGCGATACCTGCTAGAACTATCCATACCAACAGATTGTCGCCGTACATCAGCATCATTGGAATTATAGGTACCAGCAATAACAAGTATTTCTTGTAGCTTTCATTTGATTGATGACTTGATTGAATCACGCTGATTGCCGAAGTGTTGACCAAGCCAATTAACGGAATACCAAGAGCAGGCACACCAATGAGGATGCTTGATAAAATCGCCAAAATGACAGGTTCAATACCATAGCTAGGAAGTGGTGTTGGCAACAAATCACCTAATGGTATACGAAGTAGAAACTCTAAGCCGACCCCTATTGTAATTCCCAGTACAGCGCCGATGACCACTAACAGAGACACCTGTACAAACAACCATTTAATGATCCATTGCTTGCTCGCGCCTAAACTCTTAAGCATCGCGATGGTTTTACGGCGACTCGCCACATAATGTTGGCAAGTGAGTACCAAAGTGGTCGCCGCCATGATCACAACGATAGCAACCGTTAGCGAAAGATATTGAGTTGTGCTCTCGAACATGTCGTTAGTGCGACTCGCAGAATCTTGCGTGCGCCAGCGATCGCTTGGTGTTAATTCTACGCTGTCTTGCGCGGCTTTCAGTTTTGTATCATCACCGTTTAGAAACAGCCTAAAGCTTACACGACTGCCCGGTTGAATCGCTCCAGTGGCCTCGATATCGCTGGTATGAATTAGCACAGCAGGCATTTGTTGGAATGGGTTAAAGCTCAAACCTGGCTCTTGGGTGATACGCCCTGTTATCGTTAAATCGGCATCGCCAATAGTGACATTGTCACCAATTTCAACCTCAAGCTGTGCAAATATACGCTCGTCTAACCAAAGTTCACCTGGCGCAACATGGTTACTAGACACATTGTCCGCACCTTCTAGTATCATTTCTCCACGTAATGGGTAATTACTTTCAACCGCTTTCACCGTCACTAGCTGCATCGAGTTATCACTGAATGCCATCGTTGAAAAACGGGTCAACTGAGAGCTTTTTAACTGTTCAACCTGAGTGAGGTCTAGCAAGGGTTGCGGGATTGGGTTTGCTGAGATAAACACGCTATCGGCAGTAAGCGCATCTTTGCCCTGTTTAACAATCACCTGCTCCATACGTTCGGCCAATGCCGACAATGCAAAAACACACGCAATGATCAGTGTTAATGCTATGGAAACTGGCCACAATTGACCGTGTCGAATCTCTTCGATACTCCATGAGAACAGGCGTTTATTCAGTCCGTTTGATGAATTCAATTTAGACTTCCTCTATCTGACCGACATGCATCTTAAGTGTTCGTTGGCAACGTTGTGCGAGTTTAGGATCATGCGTCACTAGAACAAGTGTTGTGCCATGTGATGAGTTCAACTCAAACAACAACTCGACAATTTTGGCTGCCGTTTGTTGGTCTAGATTACCTGTGGGTTCGTCAGCAAAAAGGATTTTTGGCTTGATCATAAAAGCTCGAGCTAAAGCGACTCTTTGTTGTTCACCGCCTGATAGTTGAGATGGCAGGTGATCAAGCCTGTCTTTTAAGCCCACTGATTCAAGCAAAGCCGTCGCACGTTCGATGTCTTCGTCTTCCCCTTTAAGTAGACAAGGAAGCGTGACATTTTGCAGCGCAGAAAGGCTTGGGATTAATAAGAAGCTTTGAAATACAAATCCTACCGATTCACTGCGGATCTTAGCCCTTGCTTCATCATCAAGCTGTGAAAGTGGCTGCCCTAATAAACTGATTTCGCCTTTCGTTGGCACATCAAGCCCTGCAAGCAATGTCATTAGGGTTGATTTACCTGCGCCAGACGTGCCGACAATCGCGACAGTTTCACCTTCACGAATATCAATATCGACGTGCTCTAGGATTGTTAAATGTTCTTGATTAGTAGACACTGTCTTCGAAACAGCTTCAGCTTTAATGATGGATGTATGCATGACTCGACTAATTTCCTTTTTATTCTTTATTATATTTTCAACCGCTTCTTTGGCTCAAGATACCGAGTTAGATTCTAAGTTACTGGTACTTGGTGATAGCTTGAGTGCTGGTTATAACATGGACATCAAACAGAGTTGGCCAAGTCTGTTGCCAAACGCATTAGCGAAGCATGACAAAACAGTTACCGTGGTAAACGGCAGTATTTCGGGTGACACAACTGGCAACGGGTTAGCTCGTTTACCACAATTACTTGAAGAACATGCTCCAGACACTGTTCTTATTGAGCTCGGTGCAAATGATGGCCTTCGTGGCTTCCCACCTAAGCTGATGTCTGCAAATCTTGATCAAATCATTGAGCAGATAAAAGCTGCGGGCGCCAAGCCAATTATGATGCAGATTAAAATCCCACCGAATTACGGTAAGCGTTACAACCAGCAATTTGAATACGTTTTTGCAGCGCTTGCTGATCAACAAAATGTGCCGCTTTTGCCGTTTTTCCTAGAGCATATCATCCTTAAACCTGAGTGGATGATGAACGACGGACTGCATCCAAAACCAGAAGCTCAACCTTGGATCGCTGAATGCGTCGCCGAAGAATTATATCAGTATCTTTAAGTTTTAATGGTCTAGCTCAATAAATTTTACACAGCTTTACGTTAGCCTGAGTGCATATCACCGTTAACTGTAAGGTTATTTATGCTGATCGAACCTATTATCAAGGGTGTGGTAGCCAAAAGCGCTCACCCTCTTGGCTGTCAAGAAGCTGTAAAGCAACAAATCAAGTTTGTTAAGAGTGCGCCGCAAATCAAAGATGGCCCCAAACGAGTACTGATTATCGGCGCTTCCTCAGGCTTCGGCCTTGCCGCTCGTATTGCCGTGACCTTTGGCGGTGCAAAAGCTGACACCATCGGCGTCTCATTCGAGCGCGGTCCTAACGAAAAGTCCCTCGGTAGTGCTGGTTGGTACAACAACATCTACTTCAAGAAAGAAGCCGAACGAGAGCAACGCACTGCTATCAACATCGTTGGCGATGCATTTTCACAAGAAACACGTACACAAGTTGTCGAAGCCATTGAAACCTACTTCGAAGGTGAAGTGGATCTGATTATCTATAGCTTAGCGGCGGGCGTTCGACCTAAGCCAAATACTGATGAGCTTTGGCGTTCTGCCATTAAGCCTATTGGTGAAAGCGTTACCGGCGCGACTATCTCGCTAGAGCACGACAACTGGGTGACAGACACACTTGCTGCAGCGACGGAAGAAGAAGCCGAAAGTACACTCAAAGTCATGGGCGGCGAAGATTGGGAACAGTGGATAGATGAGCTCATCAACGCTGAATCCATTGCCCCTGGTTGTAAAACCATCGCATTTTCCTATGTTGGTCCAGAAGTCACGCACCCTATTTACTTAGACGGCACTTTGGGGCGCGCTAAAATAGACCTTCATCAAACCAGCCATGCTCTGAATCTTGAACTAGCAAACTTCGGCGGTAATGCCTACGCGACTGTGTGTAAGGCACTCGTCACCAAAGCCAGTGTATTCATTCCGGGATTAAGTCCTTATTTGCTCGCTTTATATAAAGTGATGAAAGAGAAAGAGACGCACGAAGGCTGTATCCAACAAATGCAGCGTCTATTCAGCAGTAAACTGTATGGTCAATCAAAAGTCCCTCTGGACGGCGAACGCCTAATTCGGATGGATGAATGGGAACTCGATCCAGAAACCCAAGCCCATGTGACTGAGCTACTTGAAGCTATGGATGAAAACAACTTTCAAGCAATTGGCGACTATCAAGGATTCAAAGAAGAGTTTTTACAGTTGAACGGTTTTGCTCAACCGTCGGTAGACTATAAAGAGAAACTTAACACTGATGATTTTATAAAGTTAAAGCCTTAATCGAAACTTATCTCATTACTGAGACCCAGATTCACATTTGAAAACCTCTGCAAAATTGCAGAGGTTTTTTTGTGCAACATTTCTTATACTTAGTAAAAGTAAGATTCACAGTTTATTTGGTTCATCTTAATTAACACAGGATGTGTTGATGCATTTAGCATAATTGACTCGGAGTCATATGAAGAAGATAAAAACGATAGACTTAGATATCCCTGACGATATGGCCTCCAGTTGGCAGAATATTGTCGACCTCTTGGCTCAAATCACTGAAGTTCCCGCCGCACTTATCATGCGCGTTCACACCAACTACATTGAAGTTTTCTCTACCAGTCGCAGTGAGGATAACCCTTACAACAAAGGCGATTCTGAAACCTTAGGTAATGGGCTTTACTGCGAAACGGTGATGGAATCTCAGCAACAGCTTGTGGTGCCCAATGCGCTTGCCGAACCTGATTGGGAAAACAACCCCGATACAAAGCTTGGCTTAATCTCTTATTGTGGCATTCCGCTATTTTGGCCTAACGGCGAATTGTTCGGCACCATTTGTATCTTGGACTCGAAAGAGAATCACTATACGCCTACCTATATCAAGCTATTAGAGAGCTTTCGTACCTCGATAGAGTCCCAGCTTAAAACCTTGTTTCAGCACGCTAAGCTCACCCAAATGAATCGTGACTTAAAGAACCGGGTCTACACTCGCACTAAAGATCTTGCGAGTCTCAATTATTCTTTAAACCAAGAGATTGATAAGCGAAGAGCGGCTGAACAAAAGATAAACTTCCAAAAGAATCATGACATCGGCACCGGTTTTTTGAACCGAACCGCATTCGAGTCTCGCCTAAATAACAAACTATCGTCACAACAAAGGCTGACGGACAGTTCATTTGCGGTTATTCATATAGGGTTTACGAATGGAAGGCGCATACAGGCTCGATATGGCTATGACGCTTTAGACCAAGTGTTGGTTGAATACCGACAACGTATCGACAGTATCTCTGATATCGATGTACTAACTGCACGTCCTACTTCTATCGATCTCGTACTGGCCTTCAGCGTAAAAGATTTACACCAACGCCTAGAAGAACTTTGCCAGACGCTCGTTAAGGTCGGCCATTCAGAGTTCGATATCGACAGTGACAAAGTACATTTGCATGCCTTTATCGGGATTGCGATTACTGATAACGAAGACGATGCGGAAAGCATTCTCCAGAAATCATCAGAAGCCATGCTCGCCTGTAAAGATTCCGGGCAAAAATTCGCTTACTACTCTCAATCTCATACTGAACAACAAAGTCACATCAATAAGATCGAAGGTTATTTGCTTCAAGCTGTCCGTAACGATGACCTCATGCTCTACTTTCAACCTAAGGTATGTCCATTAACGCATCGTTGGGTTGGTGCTGAAGCCCTACTACGTTGGCGCCATCCAGTATTAGGTGATATCTCCAACGAAACCTTGATACATATGGCCGAGCAAAACGGCTTGATTTTCGAAGTCGGAAGCTTTGTTCTGCGTAATGCGATTGAAAAAGCGAAAGAGTGGTCCGAATACGTTGAAGATTTCAAGATGGCTGTGAATGTGTCTGCAATTCAACTCAAGAACGTGCACTTTGCGGAACAAGTGGTTCACCTACTCGAAACCTATCACCTAGAACCTCATTTTTTGGAACTCGAGGTGACAGAAAGTGGCCTGATTGCCGATGAAGTTGTCGCTAAGAATACCTTAGAATCGCTGCATGACATTGGCGTTACATTGTCACTGGATGACTTTGGGACGGGCTATGCCTCTTTCAGTTATCTCAAGAAATTTCCGTTCGATACGATTAAAATTGATAAGAGCTTCATCGATCAGATGCTTAACTCACACGAAGACTCGGAAATCGTTCGTTCTATTGTCCAAATCGCGAAGAAGCTCGACCTAAAAGTCACGATTGAAGGGATAGAATCTGAAGTTCAGGAGCAATTTATTATCAACGAGGGCTGCGATGTGGGACAAGGTTACCTTTATGGGCGGCCAATGCCGAGCCAAGAATTCGAACATAGTTTAATCAATCAAAACTATTTGGGGACAACCCGTTACGCTTAAAGCAAAAAAGAGCAGTTTGTTTTGGATTTAGGCCTACTTTCTCTTTACTCTAAAGGTGGTGATTTTTATAATCGCCGCCTTTCTGTTTTAATCTTCCCTTTATATAGGCATTCCTCGTTATGGATCAGTTGACTGCAAAGCTTAAAAAGCTCGAAAAACAAAACTTCCGCGCATATCAACAAATTAAAGGTCAATACGACTTTGCTGATTTCGAATTACACATCGACCACGTTCAAGGTGACCCGTACGCATCTTCTTCACGTTTTCGCGCAACACGCGCCTGGTCGTTAACAGGGTTAGGTTGGCTGAAAGAAAAGTCTTACGAATACCAAGTAGCAGCGCGTGATTTCATTGCACGTAGCTTCTCTGAATTTGCTAAGCAAGAAACGACTGTGTCTATCGCACTAACAGGCCAAACTGTTTTGGATAACACATCTGTGGTTTTCACCGAGCACGGTATCGAAATCCGTTTTCGTATCAACCTACCTGCTGATGGTCGTAGTATTCTTGCAAAGAAAGCAATCAACATCATTACATTCTATTTGCCTAAGTTTATTCGTCGCGCAACGCTTGAACGCGAACTCAACATTGAAGCGATGATTAAGCATTGTGAAGCCGTTGAAGACCAAGACGCGTTGCGTGCTCAATTGGAAGAAAACAACCTAGCGGCATTCGTAGCAAATGGCAGCGTATTACCTCGTATTGCTGGTAACTGTGACCTACCAATGAAAGGTGCGGTGCCTTTCTCTGCTCCAGAATCGTTGAGTGTTACGTTAAACACACCGAACAAAGGTGATGTGACTGGCCTAGGCATTCCAAAAGGTATCACGCTAATCGTTGGTGGTGGTTTCCATGGTAAATCTACGCTGTTGAACGCCGTTGAACGTTCTATCTACAACCATATTCCTGGTGACGGTCGTGAAGGTATCGTGACTGCGACTGATACAATGAAGATCCGCGCTGAAGATGGCCGCTGTGTTCACAACTTGAACCTATCAAATTACATCAACCATTTGCCGATGCAAAAAGACACGTCTGATTTCAGTACACAAGATGCGTCTGGCTCGACATCGCAAGCGGCTTGGTTACAAGAATCAATTGAAGCAGGCGTTCAAACGCTACTTATTGATGAAGATACGTCAGCGACTAACTTCATGATTCGTGACGAGCGTATGCAAGCGCTTGTATCAAAAGGGGCTGAGCCTATCACTCCACTTGTTGACCGTATTGGCCAACTTCGCGAAGAGATGGACATCTCAACTATCGTGGTAATGGGTGGTTCTGGTGATTACTTAGATGTGGCTGACACTGTGATTCAAATGCACGACTACCAAGCGGTCGACGTCACTGAAAAAGCACAAGAAGTCATCGCTCAACACCCTACTCAACGAACTAACGAATGTGAGACAGCATTAGAAACTTTTGTTCCTCGCTCGTTAAACCGTGCTGCACTGATGAACATTCTTACTGACGGCAAATTCCGAGTTAACGCGAAAGGCAAAGAGTCACTGCGTTTTGGTAAGGAATTCGCTGATCTTTCTGCATTAGAGCAGTTAGAGTCAACATCAGAAGTGAACGCGATTGGTTGGGCATGGTTCCAGTTTGCACAAACTCCGGGTTGGTCAAACAACCCTGCTAAAGAGTTTAGCGCTATCTTAAGCGATGAGTGGCACGTTAATATGCCAAACTACGGTGATTTAGCGAAACCAAGAGTATTGGATGTAATGGCCGCACTAAACCGTATGCGTAAGTCTCAGTTCAAACCTTCAAACTAAGTTAGATTCAAGCATCATAAATTGTATTGACGGCTCTCATTCTGAGGGCCGTTTTTTTATTCGCTAGCTCTAGATCTAAAGCCTTAAGACCGTCTCCTGCCTCACTTTTCTTGTTTGAAGATAAAACCCACCAATATTGTGCTTATCCTAAAAATCATGACACAGCTTTTACAAAACTATAGCGATATTCATATAAAGTTCCGACTCGACAGGTGTAACCAAATGTAACAAACCCTTGAGGCTTCAATGAATCATAAACGCGTTAAGATGCGTGACCATAAAAAAGAAGTAAATCTGTTCAAAAACCGTGTAACCGTTGCGTTTTGTGGGATCTTGCTGTTCACTCTTGTCTTAGTCGGCAACCTTTACCGACTTCAAGTCGAAAATTTTGAAAGCTATCAAACTCGTGCCGACGGCAACAGAATCAAAGTATTACCTATTCCCCCAACTCGCGGGCTCATTTACGACCGCAATGGTGTGTTGCTCGCCGAGAATGAACTTGTCTTTAATCTGACGATGATTCCAGAGCAAACTGATGATGTCGATGCAATGCTTACCAAGTTGGACAAATACATCCCGCGAGAGGCTGAGCAGATTGCTCGTTTCAAAAAGCGTTATCACAACACTCGCCGTTTCAAATCTGTCACGATACTAGAGAACCTAAGCGAAGAAGAAATTGCTAAGTTCTCAGTGCACCAGTACCAATTCCCCGGCTTATCGATCGATACCAGCTTGAAACGATTTTATCCAAATGGAGAGGTACTTACCCATGTCTTAGGATATGTCGCACACATCAATGATAGCGATCTTAAGAGACTAGAAGAAAAAGGCATCGAAGCGAATTATCAAGCGACGACCATTATCGGTAAGCTTGGTGTCGAACGCTATTACGAAGACATTTTGCACGGCACCAAAGGTTATCAAGAAGTCGAAGTAAACAGCCGTGGGCGAGTCGTCCGCACCATTGAGTATGTAGCTCCAGTAGCAGGAAAAGATATCGTATTAAATATCGATCTCGAACTACAAAAATACGTATTCGACCAGCTTGATCACCGAACAGGCAGCGCAGTCGTTCTGGACCCGAAAGACAACAGTGTACTTGCAATGGCATCAAGCCCCAGCTACGACCCGAATCTCTTTGTCGACGGTATTTCTAGCAAGAACTATCAGCGTTTATTGAATGATCCTGCTCACCCATTGGTAAACCGCACTACTCTCGGCGTTTATCCTCCGGCATCTACCATCAAACCATTTATGGCAGTAGCTGGCTTGCAAGAGCATGTCATCTCTGAGGATACGATTCGTGATGATCACGGTTCATGGCAAATCCCTGGTTCTAAGCGTAGCTCTAAATCATGGCGAGACTGGAAACGCTGGGGTCACGGCCCTGTCGACGTTACTCAAGCCATTGAAGAGTCAGTGGATTCGTTCTTCTATCAAACCGCTTTTGACTTGGGCATTGACCGTATCTCAAGCTGGATGAATCGCTTTGGTTTTGGTGAACCTACAGGTATCGATATCTATGAAGAGAGTACCGCCAACATGCCAACTCGAGAATGGAAGATGATGCGCTATCGTACCCCTTGGTATCAAGGTGACACAGTTCCAATTGGCATTGGTCAGGGTTATTGGACATCGACACCAATGCAACTGGCAAAAGCGACTTCAGTGTTGGTCAATCATGGAAAGGTGATGCCACCTCATATCCTGAGAGCAATCTTGGATCATGGTGAGGACTTTGACACACAACAACTCGTTACACCTGAACCTATGCCATCTATCACTGAAGTCCCTGACAAAATATGGGATGTACCCATCAATGCAATGAGACTCGTAAACCACGGCAGCCGAGGTAGCGGCAGGCGCGCATTTAAGGGAACTAGCTACACTAGCGGCGGAAAATCAGGTACGGCACAAGTCTTTGATCTTGCGAAAGATCAGGTCTATAACTCGAAGAAGTTGGCTAAGCATTTACTCGACCATGCGCTTTACACGGCTTTCGCACCTTACGAGCACCCTGAGTATGTCGCGACGGTGGTCATTGAACACGGTAACGGAGGTTCAAAAGTTGGTGCTCCTTACATTCGTAAGGTATTGGATTACGCATTTGAGCATAAAAGTGGTGAAAGCAAAGACCACTCGTAGCATCAATAAATGTAGTAGTAACAATAAATGAAGTAGTAACGACGCTTAATCTAGTTGCAACACATAGTGTAGAAACAGCGCATAATGTAAAAGCAACACATAACGTATTTACAAAACATAATATAGTTACAGAATATAGCTTAATGACGACAAAGCCCCACTTGTATCACTCACAATGTGGGGCTTTTCAATTTTATATATTAGGGCCTAAATTTCACTCCAAAGAGTCAATAAACCGCGCAATAAGAGTTACATTCGATTACGAGCTTCGTAATACATTCCATGCTTCACAGAGCGTCTGAAATTTCGCCGTATTTCCCTCGTCCCGATCTGGATGCCAGCGCAAAGCCAATTGTCGCCAGCGCTTTCTAATCTCATGGTGAGTCGCGTCCAACGGTAACTCAAACAAGTTTAACGCTCGGCTTCTATCCATATCGAGCTCATCACCACCGACAAACTTTCTGTACCGAGTCCAGAACTCGTTCAGCAGCCTTTTAACTTCGCCCTCGTCCGCTTCATAGTTAATCCAATTAATGTAGTATTCTCGAAGTGGGTCTTGATGATCGATGCTGTGACTGCTTCCGTGATAACGACCATTCATCAATTCAATGTCCATCGCTTGGACTTGTAGCCAACCATCAGGGTGTAAGGTTTCTTGAAGCTGATAAAGCGCATTCATGATGAGGAAGTTCTTTTTAAACAACTCTTTCTCAGGTGCTGGGTCTAGCACCGGCACAAACCCAAGGTCGTTAAGATGAGCCGCCAATGTGTGTACTTTCCAGCCGCTTGGCTTTTGCTTGAGCACTTCCATAATCGGCCAAAGCAATGGGTTCTCCATATGGCAATGAAAGTTTGCTCTCACCTCTTGATGATTCGACATAGTGGACTCAGTTAGATTTTCTGTATTAATGGATGACTAGGGCATTGGATACAATGAGCAACCTACATCATACCCATTGGCGTATCTCTTTTAATTGAAAGCGATTTTCTGTGATTTGTCGAGCTAATGGACCAACAACTTTCAAACGCTTGGCTCAAAGGCCCCCTTTCATCATGAAACTGAAAGTCATTAAGTGAGTGCAACCGCCATCAATGCAGAAGTGATCCTGAAGTACAGGTACAAAAAAGGTCAGCAATTTAGCTGACCTTTGATATCTATACCAATTTTAGCACGACATATTTCGCTAATTAGATAACGCCAAGTTCTCTTAGGCGCTCCATTAGGTACTCGTTTGCTGTGTACTTTTCTGACAGCACAACTTCCGGTTTCGGGTGAAGGAATAGAGGCAAAGAGATACGAGATTTCTCTTGGCGTTCACCTGATGGATTGATTACACGGTGAGTTGTCGATGGAAAGTAACCACCCGATGCCTCTTGAAGCATGTCACCAATGTTGATGATCATGTTGCCGAAGTCACACGGAGCATCTAACCACTCGTCGTTTTGAGCTTTAACTTGAAGGCCTGGCTCGTTTGCTGCAGGAAGAACAGTCAGTAAGTTGATGTCTTCGTGTGCTGCTGCACGGATAGCGCCTGGCTCTTCGTCACCTTGCATTGGTGGGTAGTGAAGAACACGAAGCAGAGTCTGCTCACTGCCGTTGATCATTTCAGACAACGCGATAGAGAACTTCTCTTGTACTTCTTTAGGAGCATGAGCTTCAACCCATCCTAGAAGCTCTTGAGCAAAAGCATTCGCACGTTGGTAGTAATCTAGAATCTGTTCTTTCAGCTGCTCAGGAATTTGGCCCCAAGGGTATACGTGAAAGTACTCTTTGATGTCTTTTACAGTGTGGCCCTTAGCAACTTCAGACACTGATGGTGGAAAATATCCATCTTGTGTTTCAACATTAAAGTGGAAGTTCTCTTTCTCTTCAGAGATGAAGAATTGGTACCAGTTTTCGTAAATAGACTCAACAAGCTCTTTCGGGATTGGATGGTTCTTAAGAACACCAAAACCAGTTTCACGTAGAGAGCGAACAAATTGTTCTGCTGCGTCGTCAGCAAGGTAATCGACAGTTTCCAGTTTCATGACTTTTCTTTCTTGTTATGTAGTGATGGAGCGATTTTAAGGATCGCTTTGTTGTAAATCAAACTTTTGTGAAACTCTCGCAACCGTTTGTCTAGATACTGGGCGATAACGCCAGTTTTCAACAAATATGGTGATTACAGCCCAATTGAACACTGTTCAATATTGTGTAACACTATTAAAAACTTCGACGAGAGATCTCGATATGACAATTACGCCACTTGCTCAAAATCGACCATTGCTTTCATTAACGACGCTTTATCTGATTGTGTTTCTATTTTCAGCGTTTGCTCCCTCTTCAAGAGCAGTATGGATTGCCGAAATTGTTCCTGCTCTAGCGATATTAGTAGGTATCTGGTGGCTATCAACCAAGCTCACCTTCACTAAGACTGCCTACGTTTTAATGTTCATCTGGTTGGTTCTGCATACGATTGGCGCTAAGTACACTTTCGCTGAAGTCCCCTTTGATTGGTTTAATAACCTGATTGGATCTGAGCGTAATAACTTTGACCGCGTGGCGCACTTTTCGATTGGTCTCTACGCTTACCCGCTCGCTGAATATTTGATTCGTAAGAAATTGGCTCAACCAGTACTGGCATGTTTCTTTGCCTTATTTGCGATCATGAGTGTTGCCGCAGGTTACGAAATTATCGAGTGGTGGTATGCCGAGATTGCAGGTGGTGATGAAGGTATCGCGTTCCTTGGCTCACAAGGTGATATTTGGGATGCACAGAAAGACATGCTGTGTGATACAACGGGTGCTATTGTCTCGCTATTACTTCTGAAACTTCAAGGGCGAGTTAGAGATCAGTAGTTCGTGGATAGCCCGCTCAACTTCTTGCTTATAAGCTAATAAGTCGATTTAAATGCCACGACACAGAAACTGTGTCGTGGCATTTGTTCTTTTCTACTTCATAGTCACCTTGCCACCCACAAACTTGTAGGCTGGCGTACCTCGAACCAAGGTATCTCGCGCGAATTCAATCCCACATTCAGGGCACACACATGGCTCTTTAGTGAAATCTTCAACAATACGTTCCTTAAAACACTTCACGAGGGCACCTTTGCCACCTTTCCGATACTTAAAAAGTTGCGTTTTGCATTTCGCACAGAAAATCTGAACCGTTTTGGTTGGTTGTTTCTTGTTTGGTTTAGCCATAGAAGTTAATGATTGAACTCTTTATTTCTTAAGTTTAGGTGCGACAAGAACCAAGCTTATCCCGAGTAAAATAACGGTCGATGAGATAATAAATTGCATGGTGACCGGCTCGGAGAGTAACAAGACGCCACCGAGTGTCGCGATAACCGGCACAGAGAGCTGTGCAATGGATGCGACCACTGTATTAAGCTTTTTCACCACGGAATACCACAAACTATAACCCACACCTGAAGCCACTGAGCCCGATATAAGCGCGTAAATCAAACCTTGCTCAGTGATAGAGACTTGAGGCATTGCATTAGGTATTACAACTAGAAGGCTTAAACCTGCAAGGATAACTAGCGAGCTAAATCCAAAGTTAGCGGTCGTCGATTGCAGTGCGTTTAAAGATTTCTTTCCTGCCAATGTGTAAATACCCCACCCAACTCCTGCCAGAGACATCAAGATGATAGAAACTAAGTCTGGTGCCTGTGTCGATTCAGTTGGCATTAACAAGTAAACAAGCCCTGCCACCGATAACAAACATCCGCCCCACTCAAGTAATGACATTCTGTTTCCAGAGAACAAGTGTGCGACAATCATCGTAAATTGTACTGCGACAAACAACACCAGCGCACCAAGACCTGCACCAAGCTTTAAGTAAGCGAATGAGAAGCCAAACATATACACAAGCAGTGACAATATTGATGTGAATTGAAACTGTGACTTTAGCTTTGTATATACCGATGTGCTGTTGTTTGCTAACTCCTGTTTATACTTAGATTGGGAAGATAAAGTGAATAAAATCAGAAGTGTAAGCGCACCAGATAAGATGCGCACGATCGAAAAGCTCAAAGGATCAATCGTTTGATCCATTAAAGCCCAGCGACACAAAACTGAATTAGCAGCAAAGGCCACCAGCGTAATAAATGTAACCATCACAGTTTGCATCGTTTTGTCCTAATTGAGTTATTTGGTCCTAATAAGTGTTCTTGGTTTTCAATCAACGTTGGGTTTCAATCAACGTCAGGCTTCACCCAAACTTGGCTAAAGTCGAACCAGCCTAATGCATTACACTTTGCGTTCTGCAGCGTACCGCATTGGTCTTTGTTTACACCTAGCCAACAGTGAAACATAGGGATCAACTGATTGCTTTGCACAAGTTGTTTCCCGAGTTGTCTTGCTGGGAATTGCTCAAACTCGCCCGAGCGCCAACGATCAATCATGTGACACCATTGGTCGAAGTCTTCAGCTGGGCTAGATTCATCAAGAAAACTGTAATCCATTAACCAACCAGCCAATGCATCGTCTCTGTTGTTAGCGATACCCATTGGATTAATCCAAATATCAACATTATCGGCGTGTGGAGGATCGGTTTCGTAACCGATAAGCTCAACATCGACATTATATTGCTTCAACACGGTGACAATCGCTTTGGCAAGTGTTGGGAACATCGGGTGTTGGCATTGGTACGCCAATCTAATGGTTGGTTTCGCATTTGCTGGTGGACAGACTGGCGTGTTTAACTTTATGTCATACCAGCCAGGTTTTATCCCATAGGCGTGTAGAACGCCCAAATCGATGACGGTCTCTTTTGGGATATGAACAAACAGATCAGCTGCATTCAATGCGTTAGACAAAAACTCCGCCCATGCGGGATCTTGTGCAATGCCCTTCTTTCTATTCAATAGTAAATACGTACAACCGGGATCAAGCTCTACTTCATCACTATCACCACGGTCGGCCATTACCGGTTTCGAAAGGCTTGGGTAAACCATAGAAGAATACGCTTCATCAACCACCCAAACCTCAACGCGATCAATCAACGGCCTGAAACCAAAGTATCCGTTGAAAGCCGTTAGTACGAGTTGCTTCTCATCGTTCTTCTCAATGCGATACGGCCCCGTACCAATTGGTCGAATATCGTAGTCTTCGCCACGTAAAATCATCGGTAAAGTGACCTTAGCGACCGATTCCGTGAGCGCGAGTGGGAAATACTTATCTGGGCGTGTTAAGAAGACATCGACCACGCAATTTGCGGGTGAAGAGACATCTTTAATATGCGAGAACAAATTGAGTGGTTCGAGCGCAAGAAGCGTGTCGACAACATGATTCGTTAATAGAGGCTCCCCGTTATGAAAACGAACACCCGGCCTCAAGAAGAATCGCCATTGATAGTCACTGATTTTTTGCCATGAATGAGCAAGATCGGGGTGTAACTGATCATTTTCATCCAGTCGCGTTAACCCACTAAAGACTTGGCAGGCAATGTGCTGCTCTGAACGTCGCATCGATTTTGTCGGGTTAAGCATTGAGAGCGGTCGGTAATAAGGCAAACGAATGACCTGCTCACCTTCTTGATATTGCACACCCAAATAGTTTTGAATAACCTGAGTAAGCTTGGCAGCATTGTGGTCAAGCACTGACAGCGCCTGACCAATTTTACCTTCCTGTAAGTACCGCCTCGCTAAGTTTTCACTGACATCGCAACGATTCTGCTTAAAGATAAGTTGAGATAACTTACCTCGGCCAGCCGCCGGTAGCCACTCTACCCAGCCTTGTTCTTCAAGTTTGTTGAGTACCATTCTTGCATTACGACGGGTACAACAGAGTACATCTGTTATGTCATCGAGCTGAACATCAGAATCTTTACCATCGAAGTATTCAAACAGGGTTTCAAATTGAACGCGAAGTCTTGGGCTACTCATAAAGAGGAAAACTTATTCAAAGGACATTGGATTCAGTTTCCCTATTTTAAGACGTAAAATCAATCTTACTGACGTGTTTTTATTGCGAATTATTGGGTATGACGTCCCAAGATGTTATTCAAACAGAATGGCTAAGTACTTTTGCAGCATACGGTTACATCACATCGCAGCCGATTTCATTGGCGATGTCACGAAGCTGTTGTTCATTATCTAATTTAATTGACCACTTGCACTCAGAGCCATTCGCCGAAATGACATTTGCCCCTTTTCCAATTAATTGAATCGCATCAACTTGCGCTTGCAGCGTGACTCTATGTTCACCATCTAAACGAACAACCAGCTCATGTGCGGTTGCGATAACTTTTCCACTTTTAAACGTTATGACCATCGGTTTCTCTAGCTACTTCTTTTAAATACAAATTACTATTTTCTAAATAGAACACAGTTAACTGCTGCCTACTCTATTATCGCTTATATTTCTTCACCGCAATCGTTAATCGACTCGTACAAACTAAGCGTTGGCGCTCGTCAGTGATATTGATTTGCCATACTTGGGTAGAGACACCAAGATGAATAGGTTCAGCAGTACCTATAACATGGCCTTCACGCATTGATCTTACGTGATTCGCGTTGATATCTAATCCAACACAATAGTAGCCTTCTGGTACGCAGAAATTAGCCGCCAATGAGCCAAGCGTTTCAGCTAGCACAACCGATGCGCCGCCATGAAGCATGCCTAGTGGTTGGTGCGTAAAATGACAAACCGGCATGGTTGCCACTAAGGAATTATCGTTTACTTCTGTGTAAACAATGTTGAGGTGCTCAATTAAGGTATTTTTTGAGGTCGCGTTGAAGGTATCTAGGTCAACGGGCTTTTTCCAAATACTCATATGGGTTCCTTAATTATTGACTTTATTAGTGCGTGAATCGCTTTATTAGTGAGTGAATAGCTTCATTATCGTTAATAGTGATCTTAACGATAACAATGTTTTTAAATACAATACTTATCTTACAGCTCTTAGTTATTACGCAAGTTGATGTTAACATGCATAAAAACCGAATACACAGAGGATATTGTATGACGTCATGGATGAAGTTTGCCTCGCTTCTCACACTTGCAGGCCTAACCGCATGTAGCGCTTCCCCGACAGGAAGAAACCAATTACTGCTTTTTTCTGATCAAGACATGTCTCAACTTGGGGCGCAATCGTTTGAACAAATGAAGAAAGAACAGCCAATAAGTAAAGACGCGAAAACGAACGCTTATGTACAGTGCGTTGCAAATAGCATTACTCAACATATTCCAAAACAAGGCTTTAGTGAATGGGAAGTTGTTGTTTTTGATAGCGACCAAGTGAATGCCTTTGCTTTGCCGGGTGGCAAAATTGGCGTATACACAGGGTTACTTAAGGTAGCGGTCAATCAAGACCAACTCGCAACGGTTATTGGACACGAAGTAGCTCACGTTCTCGCTGACCACAGTAATGAGCGTCTATCTCAGTCTCAAATCGCTAATACTGGCCTATCTATTACTAGCGTCGCGTTAGGCGCTTCAGAATATAAACAGTATCAGGGAATGACAATGGCTGCGTTAGGCTTAGGTGTTCAATACGGTGTTGTTCTACCTTATGGTCGAACTCAGGAGTCTGAAGCCGATATTGTAGGCTTAGAGTACATGGCTCAAGCTGGGTTCGATCCAAAACAAAGTGTCGATTTGTGGCAAAACATGGCGAAAGCATCAGGTGGGAACCAACCGCCAGAATTGCTGTCTACGCACCCTTCCCACAGTACGCGTATCAAAGATCTACAGGCGACGATAAAAACGTTACCTCAATCAGGTTCACCAAGACCAAATTGCAAAGCGTAATCTAACATTCGTTTAGACGCTAAACTTCGAATACAAAAATGCCCTATCCGTATTGGTTAGGGCATTTTTTGGTTTTTGATTCTTGTTAAGTACCAAGAATTTGCAATGGTAGGCTTAATAGCTGATCACCCGTAGATGCAAAATACCAGATAACACCGATCAAACTACTCACTAGACCCACATACCAAACAAACGACACGACTTGACCGTATTTGTCTAATGGCAACAAGTGACTGTGGTGACGCCCTTTCCATTCGAATAGTATTTCCACACTGCCCATAATCAATAAGAAGCCAAACAGGGTCAAATTCAACTGATAACTCAGTACCACGCCAGCAATAGCTGCCGCAACACACAGGACAATACCAAGCACACTGTTCATCGAGAAACTGATACTTTTTAGTACATGTCCGCCATCGAGAGGCAAAATCGGCAATAGATTAAACAAGTTTAATAATGCGTTAAATACTGCAAGCCCGGCGAAGAACATTTCGCCAGTCGCCCAGTACAACACCATAAATATCAACGAAAGTATCAAGCCAAACAATGGTCCCATGATCGAGATCACCACATCTTGCCATCGCGTATTGATCTTTTCGTCGGATAACGCCAAGCCACCAAGGAACGGTATTAAGTAGATGCCTTTGGTCTTCATTCCAAAGTATTTCATTGCTCTAATGTGGCCATATTCATGGAACATTAAACAAGCGATCAAGGCTAAAGCGAACTGAATTGAAAATAGCCACGAATAAGCGGCTAAACTCGCAGAGGCAAGTACCACCTTGATTAACTTGGCACTCTTGAGGGCTTTCATTCCCAGCGAAACTAACCCGATTAAGCTAAAACGTTTCTCTGGTTTTGGTGCGACAACCGGGGTTTGTTGCTCGATATCTTTGGTGTTTCGATTGCCTTCGGTAACGATTTGGCCATTCACGGTCGCTTTATAGGTCATCTCAAACGGTTGCCACTGAACGGCCGCCTCAACGTGACACTGCAACGTTTCCTCACCTGCAAGCAGAGTAAATGCATGAGCTCGAGCGTCATCTTGATCTGTGGTTGCGTCTAATTGGGACACCAAAGTATTGTCCCAGTACAACTGTTGCCACCCTGCCATTGACCCCTCTAAACGAAGTGGTTTTCCAAGAAACTCTATCGCGAGTAATTCCAAACTTTAATTCCAATTTAATGACTATCAATATGAATCGATATTATGCCGATTTAGCGATTAACGGTAAACATAAACAAAGTTGTTACATATTGAGCAGTTGAACACTATTTATACCAGCACCTAACATAAACATTCTGGTCACACCTCCAACCACCCATAAATCATTGATTGTGGTTATATTATTAGTGTTAGAGTGCCACCCCTTAAAAACATTACTTCACAAAATGACAACTCATTCTTTGACTTTACATTAAACATGAATTTAACATGCCGTTTACATTGGAGCTAAAACACCAACAACGCTCAGTGTGTTTTCAATAATAAGAATGAGATTTGATGCCCTAGGAGGGTCAAGGATGAAAACAATACAACGCTCTCTCGTTTCACTTTCTGTGCTATTTGCATGTAATTCACTTGCGGCTGGTTTCCAAGTTGCTGAGCACTCTGCCTCAGGTCTTGGTCGCGCATTTTCAGGTGAAGGTGCTGTAGCTGATAACGCGAGTGTACTATCGAGAAACCCCGCCGCAATGACCCTATTTGATACAGCCCAATTTTCAGGCGCGGTTTCTATCGTTGATCCAGAGGTTAACGTCACTCAAACCAAAATTAGTGATAGCGATTTCAATCAGAGGTCTTCTGACGTAGCCCCTTTGCAAATAGTCCCGGCCGCTTACTACATCAGTCCAATCAATGAAAAGTGGGCATGGGGGATTGGCATGTTCACTACATATGGCGTTGCTACTGATTATCCCGACGATATTTATGCAGGTGATTTAGCTGGTGACACATCTTTGGTGTCCGTAAACCTAAACCCAAACATTGCTTACAGAGTAAATGAAAGCTTAAGCCTCGGTGCTGGTATCAATCTGGTATATGCGGAAGCTGAATTAAATAGACATCAAGGCAGCTTACCTTTTGGTGGTGAATCAAGTGACAAATTAATTTCAATGACTGGTGAAACATTCGCTTTTGGGTGGAATGTCGGTGCATTGTACGAACTAAACGAGTACAACCGCTTTGGCTTTGGTTATCGCTCATCCGTTGAACTCGACTTTGATGACGGTGAGTTTACCGATTACACGGGTTCAAAAATGGAAAATAACGCTCCAGGTAAGACAACCGGACGTTTAGAAATTGAACTACCCGATATCTTTGAACTATCTGCTTTTCATCAACTTAACGATGCTTGGGCAATACACTATGGTTGGCAATTAACCAAATGGAGTAAGTTCAAAGAATTAAAAGCAACGAGTTCAGATTGTAAAAATAATGAGTGTTTCTTAAAAAACGAGCATTACGAAGACAACCAAAGATGGTCTGTTGGTGCTACTTACATGGTTAACCAAAGCTGGACTCTACGTGCAGGTTTGGCATATGACGAACAAGCTGGTGAAGCAACGTTAAGCATCCCCGATAGCGACCGTATGTGGTATTCAGCCGGTTTAACTTATGCAATTTCTGAAAACATGACTGTCGATGCAGCATTTGCATTAGTACAAAGCGAAAGCGGCTCGTTTACCGAAACCGATGCAGCAGGACAAAAGCTTACATTTGATGCTGAAGGCGTTGCTTACCTTTCAGCGATACAACTTAACTACACCTTCAACTAACCGTACGGGAATAATTACATGAACAACAAATTTTCTTTATCTCTCGTATGCTCAGCATTACTGCTTGCTGGCTGTGGGGACAATAGTGAAAGCTCTGGTGATTCAACAGCGGCACCTTATTCAGATGCAATCAACCAATCATTAGCTAGAAGTTCAAAAATTAGCTTCACTCTTCTAGGTAATGAAGCGGATGTTCCTCTTCCTTCGTTTTTCTTGTTCGATACCAACGATCACACTCTGAATATTCCGTTAGATGCAAATTCAACTGGACTCTTGAATGATCCAAAAATAGCCATGGGTGAAGCTGATGGTTGGAGTACTATCATGCCGTTCACTATTAATGTGAATCTTCCAAGTGATAGGACGCTGAAGAATGATGTCGTGATGAACGGGACGACACCGTTTAGTGCGCACCTCAATGCTGGGGTAAAAGTTGCTAAAGTCGATGTTGATCTGAGCACTGGTGTCATGTCTAACTTTACTGCGCTAACTGCTGGCGTTGACTACTTAGTGGCATCTAGCGATTTTAAGACCATACAAGTTTTACCTCTTAAAGGTTTAGATCCTAGCTCTGACTACATTTATGCATTAACTGACTCAATTATTGATAGCGCAGATGAACCACTAGGAACATCAAGCTCCTACGCGTCTTTAAAAACGACAGATATAGACCAAGCAGGCTCGCTCGATTTACCACAAAAAGTCATCCATCAAGTTGAAGCGTTATTCGCTGGCTATGGCTCTGTATCAAGCTCAGATGAAATCATCTACTCATCTTGGTTTACTACGGCGTCGGCAGGTAACGTAATGCTAAATACTAAAAATGCGTTAGCACTAGGGTATGAATCAAGCCAATCTCAGATTTGGCAAGGCAGCGCCAACCCGAACAATATTGATGCAGACATGCTCAATAGCCTTTACGAGATAGAAATTGATACTGCTAGCCAAATTCCAAATACTATGGCATTTGATACCGCGCTAAGTGTTGATCCATACGCAAAAGCGGTACTGGGAACAGATGGCATTAATGCCCTCTCGACCAATTATGCTGGTTTAAAGTTAGCAACGGGCAGCGAAATCACGGTCTACCGTGCTAAAGTTAAATTGCCGTATTTCCTATCTAATGACACGGCGAACAGTGGTTGGAAAACTCAGCCTTGGCGCAGTAGCATGCCGAGTGTCCTCAAGATCCTCAAAGTTCTAACGTCTGGTTCGGACGCAGACAAAGGTGAAATAGCAAGGCAACTATTTGTACTGGGTATCACTGACCCAGCGACTCAACTACTCGACCCAAACTACCAAAAGAACCTAGTTGGCGCGGAGTTGACTTTAGCGGACGGGTCTCAACTGGACCCAGAACGAATCTTAACCAAATACAGTGCCGTTCCACAGATTCGCTCTGTAGAAAGCGTTGATGTCATTATGTTTATCCCTTCTGGTGGCCCTGTCGGTAACAGCCTGCCAGTACTTCAATACCAGCATGGTATTACCAGTTTAAAAGAGACCAGTTACGCTTTCGCGTTGCAGCATATTGCGGGCGCAATCCAAACCGGCCAGCAACCTTATGCCATTGTTGCGATTGATCAACCACTGCATGGCCAGCGAAGTCTTGGACAAAATGGAGAAGTCGTGACTACGCCAAACACACCGACTGTGTACATGAACCTTGAGTACTTACCGGTTGCCCGTGACAATATTAGACAAAGTGCGATTGATGGCATTGGTTTGAGACTTGCTCTCAATAACGGTACTGGTGCACCATTTAGCTCTTTAGATACGAGTAACGTCTCTTTGATGGGACATTCTATTGGTGGCATTACCGGCATTAGCTCTTCAGCGGTAGCCAACACCAAGATTGATGCGACATTCGGCATTACGGTTGATGACGAACTTGCTTATAAAGCGACAACGTTAGCGAATCCAGGCGGTGGTATCGGTCCATTCTTACTGGAATCTGGCTCATTTTCAGGAACAATAAAGCATACGGTAATAGGTGCTCAAGTCACCGCCTATCAAGACTATTATGCCGTCAATTGTTATAACAAAACGCCGGCAGTTGACGATGGTGATTGCTTTGATGATTTCTATGCAACGCTCAGCGGCTCTAACGCAAGTGATGAACAAAAACAAACAAAAGCCGTGGTTGATGCAACGCTCACGTCATTCACTTATGCGGCGCAAACAGTGTTAGATAATGTTGACCCGATTAACATTGCGACACTTATGTCTGGCCCAGTACTTGGCATACAAGCAGAAGGTGATGAGACAATACCTAATACGACTCAACTGCCTACAGCTGGCACACAAGCTCTGTTTAGCAAACTTGAGTTAAAGAACAGCGTTAATCATTCTACAGGCCAATTATTGGCTTCTTACTTTGCTCGCACTTCATTTGCTGAGCATAGTACTGTGATTGCACCACAAAAATCTCACCTACCTGCAGAAGACGATAGTGCCGCGCATGAAGAAATGGTGTCACAAATTGTGCAATTCAATCTCAACCAAGGTAATGCGACGGGTAGCTTAGTCGTTAACTCTGCACTGCTTGATGCAACGATTGATTAGCAACAAGTAACTAATGATTAAAAGGCAAATAGCCCAGATCATTAAGCCAAGTTATAACTTATTCATGCCAGCCTAACCGCTGGCATTTTTGTATCTGTCGTTCGAACAATTCCCCTAGTTAACCGTTTGCATAGAACCTTAAAACACAAATGGTTGATCTCAGCTAAAATTAATCAAGACAGAATACCGTACGACCTCTTTCTTTATTGTAAATAAAGTGGATAATAGCCCCGTAATTTAATACCTAATAAATGTGAGTCCATTATGTCTTCTGAAGCTACGATGCTAGAACGCTGCCAATCTAAATGTGAACTATGTGGTTCTGATTCTTCTCTTACTGCATACGCAGTACCGCCACACAGCCACGTAACAGTGGATCACGGCATCATGGTATGTGACAAATGCCTGGGTGAGATTGACGATCCAAAAGATATCAACCACTGGCGTTGCCTAAGCGACAGCATGTGGAGCCAAGAAGCGCCAGTTCAAGTAATGGCGTGGCGTCAACTTACTCGTCTGAACTCTGAAAGCTGGGCTCAAGACGCGCTAGACATGATGTACCTTGAAGAAGAAACATCAGTTTGGGCACAAATCGGCATGTCTGCTGATGACAAGCCTCTTGATGTGAACGGCGTTGAACTTAAAAAAGGTGACGACGTAACAGTAATCAAAGACCTGCCAATCAAAGGTACTAACCAAGTGATTAAGCAAGGTACTGTTATCCGTGGCATCAGCGTTGGTGACGATCCTAAGCTTGTTTCTGGTAAAACAAACGGCGGTCAATCAATGTACGTAATCGCTGAGTTCTGCCGTAAGAAGTAATTCTTCTTTTCGCTGAACAAAATCTAAAAAGGCGCTGAATAGCGCCTTTTTTCTGGTTCATCGCGGATTAGCGGGAACTAAAAACAAAAACGGTAGTAAGTGATATGGTTTAGTCGCCAAACAAAAATCATACACAAACTACCGTTTCTATGCCGAATCATACTTTCCTATCTTCATTCTGGGAAGGCTTTCAAATAGTAAAGTCTCTCCAGACTGCATCACTTATTACCCTGACTCTTAAACCTAGCTCTGAGGCTAAATGCCTTTGTGGTCTTGAGGCCGAGGCTATCCATGAGTATCAATGGCGTCACGTAAAGGATGCCATGTTGCTCGGTGTGCCTGTTGAACTTTCCGTTCAAACTCGAAGGATTAAGTGTCGTGACTGCGGCATAAAAACAGAATCTCTCTCTTGGTTAGAGCCTTATGCTCGTATAACAAAGCGCCTAAAAAGCTATATAGAACAACTGCTACCCCTGCTTCCCATTAAGCATATATCCCAAATTACGGGCGTTCATTGGCACACCATTAAAGAAATAGATAAACGCCGACTTCGACAAGTGGTGCCGCCAGTGAAATGGGGTGAGCTAAAGCAGCTCGTGATGGATGAGTTCGCCATCTTTAAAGGGCATCGATATGCCACCGTCATCGCTGATGCGAAGACTCATCAAGTCATTTGGGTTGGATTAGGCCGCAGCCGCAAGGACATACGGCCGTTCTTCGAGCAGCTAGGCGAGAATGGGGTAAATATCGAAGCAGTAGCGATGGACATGAATACGGCTTTTGACCTTGAAGTTCAAGCGCACTGCCCGAACGCAAAAATCGTTTACGACTTATTCCATGTTGTTGCTAAGTTCGGTCGCGAGGTGATGGATAGAGTCAGAGTCGACCAAGCCAACAAACTCAAGCAAGATAAAAAAGCGAGGCAATGGGTGAAGCGCTCACGGTGGGTACTGCTGAAAAATAGAGGCAACTTAAATACACGTCAAGATAGCTATCTTACTGAAATATTGAATATCAATAAGGACTTAATGACCACTTATATACTCGGAGCCCAACTCAAAGAGCTTTGGTATTGTGAATCCGAAGGGCACGCGAAGGGGCTCTGGGACACGTGGTGGGAACAAGTGCAAGAGAGTGGAATTAAGCCATTGAAAGAGTTCGCACGAAAACTGAGTCCTTATCTTCACGGCATTATCGCATCGGCAAGTTATCCGTTGAACACCTGCACACTGGAAGGGATAAACAACAAGATAAAGTTAATCAAGCGAATGGGGTATGGGTATCGAGATACAGACTACTTCTTCTTGAAGATAAAAGCGGCTTTCCCCGGAAAGCCGCGATGAACCTTTTTTCTTGGGAAAATTTCAACTCATGAGTTGTTCTAGAAACCACTGCCTATATTAAAGTAGATAGCTCGCTCTTCATGGCTCTGCGCGTAGTCCATACCAAGGTGTAAACCGTAACGTCTTGCGATTTGATATCGAAAACCGACACCTCCTGCATTTACCGTACTATCCTGACTTATCCTGCTATCTTGTTTTGCATTACCAGAACCGTAGAACCCCGAAACCTTCCAGCGATGATTAATGCTATACGTCAATTGCCCTTGTATAGTTTCAATCTCATCCCCTTGATAACGGTAAGAAGACACACCACGTAAAGAAACATAAGGCTTCGCTGTTGGTGATACAAACAGATCTTTCTGTTCGAAGTTTTGATAGTTTGCGGCCAAGCCTAACGTCCATTTATTGGTGATTGGGATATAAGCTTCACCATCAATATTGAGATTACGGTAATTGTAATCACTGCCAATGGCATCATCATAAATCATGTAATCAGCAGACAGCTTATAGCCCTTAGTCGGATAAAATAGGTTATCTCGCGTGTCATATTCTGCCTCTAACCCTAAACCTGATGTGACCGATTCGTTACCCAGGAGTTTATCTAAAAGTGTATTTTCGAATTCAATTTCAGACTTTGCCAGTAATTGCTTTATACCCAACATCCAAGGTGTATTTCCGAGTCTAAACTGTACCTTTTGAGACAGTACAGCAACGGAAGTTGATGTGCCTATTCTCAGGTCATGGTCAATCGGTGCCCAATCGATTGATGTGTACAAATCTAAATTCGCAACACCAAAACCGCCCCCCCCAGTATAACGAATAGCATCATTCATCCATGAACGTCTATGGCCACCAAAGACAAACCAAGTCTCATTTTCTGTACCGACTGCGCCAACCACTGACATTGCAGAAGGAACAAGCTGTGCACCACCATCTATAGCAGAGAGTGCTGCCTGCTTTCGTTGTCGCTTTTCTTCATCCGTCTCATGTAGAAACAAGCCAGCTACACCGCCACCGTAACCTATTGCAGGCTCGGTAATCAAAATTGGAATAGGTAAAAAGCCCGTCGCATTTTCTGCGATGTGATGGCCCATATCAAATTTGCCATCCACAGGATCGTAAAAAGACGCCATAGTAGAAAAAGGGATCAATAAAGAGCTTGAAAATAACGCAAGCACACCACTGCAGTTCATATTAATTGCCTCAAAAAAACCGAGGCGCGAACCTCGGTTGAAAATTTGCTTCCGTGCAATAAACATTAAAAATAATAACATTTTGCTACAAAGAAAGTTCTTTATCAGCGCAAGCATAATAGCTAGCTCTTAATATTTCCCCTACTCTCATATGGAGGGTCTCGCCCTACAAAATCAAATAATCCATAGATCGTATGAACGAAAAAGGCTCATATAAATGAGCCTCTATAAGCAAATAACCTGTGTTATTGGTTCATTAATCTCGCTTTAGCAATCGCTCTACGTTTTCTTTGATAACTGCTAAGACTGATGACTTAGCTTCGCTAATTTGTTTAGAATGAGGACACCACAGTGCAAAGCCAAATTTAAATCCTTGTTCCATTTCAGACGATTGTATAGGTTCGATGTCGTAATGCGAAAATTCAGAATGAGCGAACGTTTTTGGTAGAAGTGCCCATCCTAAGCCTGCTTCAACCATTTTGATAACTAGCGCTAATTGGTCGACTTCTTCATTGTCAGAACTAACGGTTATTTTTTCGGACATTCCTTCTTCAATGAAGGATTTTAAGACAAACTGCTTCGCATTTCTTAGCGCTAAAAGTACATCTTCTTTTGCCAAAGATGAAAACTCACCATTTTTTTGAACGAAAGGAAAAAATTCTATATGGCCTAAAAAGGTGGCATCAAAACTGTGTATTCCACGACTGTCATGCACGTTGACCAGTCCAAAATGATACTCACCGCTCTGAAGGCCTTGCTTAATGTCTTTTTTATTTCGTACTAGAAAATTCACTCGCATCATCGGGAAATCGCGACGCAACTTCTTTCGAATATCCACAAGTATTTGATGAGGTATCACACTTGAATAAGCAAAAGTAATATTTTCCAAACCGCCATAAGACAAGCTCAAGGCTACCTTGTCGAAAGTGCGTGCTTGTTCAATCGTTTGCTTAGCATAGTGATAGAGATGGTGGCCATCTTCTGTTGGCTTAACCGATCGTCCAACCCTTTCAAATAGACTTACCGCGAGTTGGTCTTCAAGGTTAGTAATAACTTGGCCGATTGTTGTCCTATGCTTGTTAAGCTTAACCGCAGCCTTGCTGAAAGACAGTTGGTCATAGACAGTCACAAACGCGAGAAGTTGTTCAATGCTGAAATTCATTTTGTTGTGCTTACTTTTAGTCGTTATGTATTTAAATTATCACAGATTGACGTAATATCTACTTTGTTAGAATAATAGTGAAATGAATTCGTCTGGTTTATACAAAAAACCTACTCAAGTCAGTAGGTTCTATCATTGATGTGTAACGAATAACTTAAATGTATTCGATAACTCGTGCTAAGTAGTTAAAGTCGCCTGAATCACCGTGGTAATTGCGGTAAACATCGACACTGAAATATCTAGGTTGATCCGTTTGAATATGTTCAGCAATACGCTGCTCAATAGACTCTAGAGTTTCACCCGTTTGCGAGTAAATGTATTTTTTGGTGTTTTTTTGAAGTTGGCGTTGCTTGGCTTCTTCGTGTGTAACGTAATTGTTCACTTCAACCCACAGACCAATGTAATCAATCGCCACATAATCTGAATTTTCTTCAACCATGACTAACGCCGCTTGTTGTTGAACGTCGACCAGTTGTAGCATGTCATTATCGACTTTCTGTTGATCCATTGAGATCCCATTTTGTGCCACTGCAGCGCTAGACGTTGCCATGATAAGTAGCGTTAATGCTGTTTTATTCATTTTACAATATCCCTAATTAAGGTAATTCGGTTACCCAAGGTTCACCCTGAGTTGCTTTGTGATAACCATATTCGTATATGGTTAATAAGTAATGTTCATCAAACATGTCTTTGGTGCGTTTCGCATATCCAAAGTCGTGTTCCATATAAGTGAATTTCATTTCTATGTTATTGATTTCACTGATGTATTTCATTCGATATAGGTCACCACGTGTCTGAGCAAGAGTCAGGCTTGATACACTCTTTGTTACCAAATCGAGTCCCTTATCTCTGAGCGAGTGATACGGTGCTTTCAGCGAACCATTTCGAATAACATCGAGTTGTGGTGGCGCCTTTAACCCAAGTAAATCTGAGATCTGTTGATAATCAAAGTTAGATGGATTGAAGAACACTTGAGTCGCTAAGCCACCATCGACGTGTAACTCTTCAAAAATTACACCTTCATGTTCCACATTGATAAACTGCGGTGGGAATACTCCGGGAATGGAAGCGCTTGCCGCCAAGACCTTATAAATGAGTTCAGACTTATTTGGCATTTCACTGTTTGCTATTGCGCCCACATTCCAAATGACAAGCTCGCCAGAATCAAAATGTGTGGTGCCAATAAACAGACGTTTGCCGCTGCGATGTTGCGTTGCAATTTGCTCAATCATCGGTTCAGGGAAAGCCTCAGCAATAAACTGGTACAAATGTTCTCCATCGGTAAACGCATCTTTAAAGACAGTGTTTAAAAAGTTCTTTTTTCCAAGCACTGATTTATCATTGATGTTCAACATTACTTCTTTCATCTTCGAAAACGCATCTCCCCCGATAAACACAAACGGTGCCATTAATGCTCCTGCGCTGATGCCAGTCACTATCGAGTAGTCCTTCAGTTGGCCTGATTCTTCAAGCCCTATTAAGATACCCGCACCAAAAGCTCCGTTTGCGCCACCTCCTGACAATGCCAAGATGTTCAGTTGATCGCCTGATACGGTAATCGGCGTGGTTTGATCGTCTGCAGAGTATAAGAAGTCTGGCGCCTCACTCGCCCAAATACGCAGTGGCTCTTCTACTGATGATGCATCTTCTACAATGACGTCTTTGTAATTGTCTTTGTTTACGCGTACATCCAGTGTGTGAGGTGAACTACAAGCCACTACTAGGAATGACAAAGCAACGGTAAGACCCGAAGAGATTAGACGGTTCATATTTAGGCTCATTTAATTTTCTCTAACGTGATTCAGAGACTCTGTTTAATAAAATGAAAAAGCAGAGCAGTTAATAAATAGGATAAAGTGAAGTCCATCTCTTTGTGGTCGTAATATAGCTAGAACCGGGCTTAACTCGTAATCTCGTTTGTAGGACGCTATCCACCGATTTTCGCCCTGTTGCCTTCGCCTTAAACACTGTTGGAGTTAAACGCTCTAGCCTATTTTAACTACGTTGAAATCGTGGGTAGGCTCAACAAATTCATATTGAGCATTAATCGTTTGTAGTTCCCAAGTGCCATAGCTCTTAGTCAGCTCCAATACACCGTAGACGGCGTTGTTTGCGTGACGGAGTGCAACCACCGGAGACATTTTTTCATTAATCTCGCAGTAAATAGGCCCGAAATAAGGTCGCCAACACCAACCGGTTGCTCATCAAATTTGATGTTCGGTCGTTGAGCTAAATAGCATACTTTTTTCGTTGCGAGGATCATACTGAATGCGTCGTCGGGTAATGAGTGTAGATGTTGCACGTACGGTTCTTAGGGTGGTGACACTTGGTGACAAGTGTCGTCCACCCAGCATTTTTGAGATAGAAAGTGCCACAGATAAGAATTCAGCCTATGACGATTTGGGCAAAACCTACTTAAGGGTTCAATTCTTTACCAATCGTCGCCAAAACTACTACGCTTACAAGGTGTCAACATATTGGCCTCCAAACCAATTGAGTCGCATACAAATCATTGCAAGCTATCCCTCCTACCGTAGGTTGGATCAAATAGGACGAGCCATTGCACATAGCTTGTTATTGGAACATAGAATATGAGTTAATACTTTCAACAAAGAGCTAACAGCAAATTTTACAAAATTAACCAACCTTAGGTAAATGAAAATGAATAATCTCACCATACTAAGCGCACTGATTGGCAGCTGTCTTTCATTTGGGGCACTAGCTGATTCTGTATTAATCACTAATGTCGATGTCTTTGACGGCGTCAATGAAGAACTTACGGAAGACGCAAATGTGTTGATCGTAGACAATCTAATTCAAACAATCTCAACAGATGATATCATTCATGAAGGTGCTAAGGTCATTGATGGCAATGGTAGAACGATGATACCAGGTCTGTCTGATGCACATACTCATATAATGTGGACCGATGATATCGAAACACTCATCTATGGCGCACCCGAAGGTTGGTCTGGAACCCTTGCTGGTGTTAACGCAGGCGAAATGCTGCAACGTGGTTTCACTACCATTCGTGACAATGGTGGCCCAGCTTTCGGCTTGAAAAAAGCTATCGACGAAAACATCGTTCCTGGGCCTAGAATTTTACCCGCTGGAGCGTTTATTTCACAAACATCAGGCCATGGCGATTATGATCAGCGTATGTTTTACATGTCACCTCACTTTACAGGCCAAATCGACAAAGCCTACATTAGAGGATGGACAATAATTGCTGATGGCGTACCTGAAGTACAAAAAGCATCACGAGATGTGTTTCGCTCAGGCGCAACTCATTTAAAAATCTTTGGTAGTGGCAGTATCACAGGCGCTCATGATCCATTGGATGTGACTGAATATACTTATGAAGAACTCAAAGCTATTGTGACCGAAGCCGACAAATGGGGTACTTACGCTGCTATTCATGCCTACAGTGATGAAGGCATACAAAATGCAATCAAAGCCGGTGTGAAAAGTATCGAGCACGGATTATTTGCATCTGAAGAAACCATGAAATTGATGAAAAAGAATGATGTCTGGTTCTCAACTCAATTTTTAGCCTTTAGCCTCTCCCCAGAGAAAGCAGGAATGAAAGGTGATTCAATCCCTAAATACCTAAAAGCACAACAAGGGGCCCAAAATGGGTATGAGCGTGCAAAAAAAATGGGGTTAAAAATGACGTTTGGTACCGATATTTTAGGATCGCTGACTCTTCACCGTATGCAAAACCGTGAATTTATCGCGCGCAGCAAGTATTTCACGCCTTATGAAATCTTAAAGCAAGCAACATCACAAAATGCAGAGCTATTTGAATTATCGGGCGAGCGCCACCCTTATAAAGAAGGAAAGCTAGGTGTAATTCAAGAAGGCGCTTATGCTGACTTGTTGCTTGTGGACGGAAATCCACTTGAAGATATATCTATCTTAGCTCTTCCCAGTACAAACCTAGATCTGATCATGAAAGACGGTGTTGTATATAAGAATCAATTAGACAAATAAAGTCTTTGATTAAACACCACAATTCGAGTTTAGTCCACTCCGCCACCTGATCTATCAAGTGGCTTTTTTGTCTATTTACCGTTCAATTCTTATATACAAGTAGAAATATTTTAACAAATGATACGATCCTACAAATGGTATTTAAGAATTATTAAATTCCTGAATATTGTAGTGTTTATATTCATTAACACTATTTGGTATCAGCCTAAGTTTTGAGAACAGATTATGAAAAGTATTATATCGATTCAGTCTCACTTTGTGAGTGGGCATGTAGCCAATAGTTCAGCTGTCTTTCCTATGCAAAAAATGGGAATGGAGGTTTGGCCTATTCATTCCGCACAAATCGCAACCACCAAAGAGTACATGAATAGCATATTACATAAAAGTTGTGGCGCGAAAGAAATTCACTCACGTATTCAAGAACTTAACAGCGCAGGAAAGTTAGCCGATTGTGGTGCAGTTCTGGCGGGATATCAAGGGAACGAACGTCAATATCAAGCAATTGGTGACGCAGTGAAGCTCGTAAAAGAATGTAATCCGGAAGCTCTATTCATATACGAGCCAGAATTTTTATTAAGTCAATACTCGCTTGGAGTATCAAGTAATGTTCTCGATATTATTAAACAGCAACTGATTCCAATGTCCGATGCGGTAGTACTGAACGAACGTGAACTGAGTGAGTTGACAAAGCTAAATGTTGAATCTGTTGGAGAAGCCGTCACTGCGTGTGAAAAGGTACTCAAAACAGGGGCAAAAACGGTCATAGTAAAGAGTATTGACGGTTTAGAAGCCGACACCTATACCCTACTTTTAGCAACACGTTATGCCTCATTTTTTGCGAGTTTACCTAAGATCAATTTTGATGAAAAAGTGTCTGGCATTGGAAACTTATTTTCTGCTCTTTTTACTGCAGGATTAGTCCGAAACACATTGCCATTAGAGTCTTTTCGCCATGCCCTCAATGCTGCATACGGTGTACTAGAAGTCACAAATGAACAAGGTAAGAGTGAGCTTCAAATTATTGATGCGCAATATGAGTTTGTTGAGCCTACCCATGAGTTTGAGGTATTCAAAGTTGAATAGATAATTCACGTCCACGTTTTTTAAATGAGAAAGAGTGCCTCACTGTTTAGCAAATATAGACGAACTTTGTCGTCGTCGTGCATCAAGAGTGTCGTACCTTACAGGCCTCAAACGCTATTTATTTGAATGAGTTTAGTCCTGCACAAACGTGACTTTTACGTTCAACTATCTAGCTCTTCTAGCACGTAATCAATATACTCTTGCAATGCACTGAGAATCGATTCTCTGATTTTTTCCAGTTGGCTTGAATGTGGACTCCAAAGTGAGATTGGGACCTCTAAACTTTTTTTCCACTCGGTAACTTCTAACTGAATTAAATTTTGGTTAACGTATTCTGATTTTATAACTGATCTAGGAAGTAAGGCCCAACCGTGACCAAGCTCTACCAGTCGTATAACGACAGAATGTTGGTCTATTGCTTCATAGTTTGGTGAAAGTATGACTTTATCGGACATCCCCTCTTCAATCAGAGATTGCAATACCAATTGCTTCGTGCTTTTTAGCTTAACAAGCATCTCCTCAGGAGGGGTGCGTGAAAGCTCACTGTTTCTTGCCCCAAACGGAATAAGGGATAGTGTTTCTAAATATGTTGAGTGAAAGCTATTAATCGCTGTACTGTCATAAACGTTCACTATCCCAAAATGCAAATCACCCGATTCAATTCCTTGTTTGATTTTATCTTTCCCACAGACAAATAAATTAACTCTGAGATTCGGACAATTTTTAGCTAACTGCATTCTAATATCAGCAATAGCAATTTGTGGGACGAAGCTACAATACCCTATGTTAATTGATTCTAAATCGCCAGAAGAGAGACTCATCGCAAGCTTATCGAACGTTTTTAATTGCTCTACTGCTTGCTTTGCATATCGATACAACGATGTAGCTTCTTCAGTTGGCTCCACCGAACGGCCGACTTTAACAAACAAATTCACTTGCAAAGTATCTTCTAGATTAGTCACGACCTGACCTATCGTACTGCGATGTTTGTTCAGTTTGACTGCGGCTTTGCTTAAAGACTTTTGTTCGTATACAGCGACAAAAGTGGCCAGCTGTTCAAGACTAAAATTCATCATATCTCCATTCATTTTTCTAATACGCTACCACAGCTGCATTAAGTAATTTTTTTGTAATCAAGAAAAAATGTACAACAGCACATTGATCATATTGCTTATTCACTTCTCAATACTATATACGAGATTTTTTTTGTCCAGTTTAACCCTACAAACGTGAGTTAGGGGTCAGAGTAATTCTTTGTACCATTATCGCATCAACTGATTACCCACTTTGGAAACTAAAATGACACTGAATAAAAAATTTGCACTAACGGCTCTTGCCGCACTCATTCTTTCTAGCACTTTAGTGATGGCTGAAGAAGATCACGACCCTTCAGATATTGCAAGAGCGACGACCTCTTTCACTGTCGGCGCAACCAATAACGGCGATGTAAAGGGAGCGCTAACGTATGCATTTTCCGTTAACGACACTCAACAAGGCATGGTCGCTCTAGAAGGCAACATGGATAAAGAAGGAAAGTATTCAGATGCTCGCGCTCAATACTTCCATGTATTCAACTTTGATGACCCGACAGTACCAAAAGTCGCAGCATCTCTCGACCTTATCGATAACGCTTCAATGACGACTGCTGCGCTAGGTGCTGTTGTAGCGATTACACCCGTCGAACAGTTTTCTATGTATCTAAGAGGTGGTGTTTTAGGCGGAGAATACAGTGATGCAATGACGCGTCAATTCGGTGTGAGTGACAACGCAACCGTGGGTGGTATGGCTGCGGGTTACTTTACAGTTAAGACGGGTAGCGATGGCACCTACGTAATGGTAAGCCCTGAATACACTTATACTGGGGGCGATATCGAAACCAGCACTCTAAAAACCTCTTTACGCATTGGTACACCAATGAACACTGCAAAAACTCATTGGGGAGAATTCCGTATTGAGAATACTTACGGAACAATGGAGTCAGAATCAATGACACTCGACGTTGATGACACCGTTGCGTGGTTTATGTACAAGTCTTTCTTCTAAGCAAGCAACATAGATAATTGGTTATGGTTCTGTTGTCCATAACCCGTCTCCATTTTGAGCTATACTCAAATTTTATATCCGCATTGAAAGTGAAATGCGTCACGTTGATTTTAAGAAATAATCATTCATCGAGGTCACAATGAAACCCACTTTTAGCCTATCTGCAACCGCGACAATACTAATGTCAGTGATGGTAATCTCTACAACCGTATTTGCTGCAGATAACACCAATGAGTTTGAAGATCTTACAGTGATGAGAGATACACCTGTTGAACAATCTCACTTTGACTCTTGGAACGCAACCAAAGCTCATTGGCAGGAAGAGTACGGACTCCAATTGGGCGTTGATTACAATATGCTTGGATTAACAGCAACGGATGCGCTAGGGGATTCTTCAGCAGCTTCAGGGGCGCTTAGAGTATATGGTCAATGGGATATGGTACATACCGATTCAGGGTCAACGGGCGGTATCGTGTTCAAGTTTGAACACCGACACAAATATACCGACTCATCGCCAAAAGATTATGGTTTAAAGGATTTAGGCTATCTTGGTTTCGCACACTCTTTATACGGTGATCAAGGTTTTAGAACGACACACCTATTTTGGCGTCAATCTATGCTTGATGAGCGAATGGTGGCCTATGCCGGATTTTTGGATATGACTGACTATACCGATTTTTATGCTCTAGCCAGTCCATGGAACGACTTCAATAACGGTGTTTTTACCACAGGTAACGGTACGATTGGTGGCCTTCCTGATGGTGCTCTAGGGGTGATGCTTGGTGGTTTTATGACTGACAATGTATACGCTTCAGCGAGTATTCTTGATGCGAAGGGGAACGCCTCTGATCTCAGCCAAGGTGTTAAAGACTTCTTTGACACTGGCGCGACATGGAAAAGTTTAGAGGTTGGTTATACACCATCGAAAGAGATGCTGTTCATCGATAACGCTCACATATCTTTTTGGCAGCGCGATGCGGTTGACAATGATAAAGAGGGGCACGGTGTCAGTGTTTCAGTCTCCGGCCTTGTAAACAATCAATGGCTTCCGTTTGTTCGAGCAGGTTGGGCGCAAGATGGTGGTGCCATGTATGACGCATCAGTTAGCGCTGGCTTTGGTTATATTCCAGCTAGTCGTTCAGAAGATATGATAGGGCTCGCATTTAACTGGGCAAGTCCAATGGCAAGCACATTTGGTGATATCGATTTCGACGATCAATACACCGCAGAGCTATATTATCGCGCTAAAGTCACGCCTTGGCTTCAGTTGTCACCTAGTGTTCAAGTTATGAACCACACCGCGATTAACGTCGACGCCATACAATCAGGTGATTTGGCAAACGCACTGATAAAAGATAAGACCGATGTCGTATTTGGATTGAAGGCTCAATTTCTATTCTAAAAAGAAGCGTCACTAGAAAAGCGGCCCCAAAGACTAGGGGGCCGCTATCATCTGAATGAGTTTAAAAGGCATATCTCTATGATTTCCAAATTTTTGTCACACATGTCCATTTTGATCGCTGCGATATTAAATGTTTCGCTTGCAAATGCTGGTCAAACACTTGAGTGGATCGATCTTATTCCTGAGCAGGAGCGCTCTGCATATCTATCGGGATACGATGCCCAAATCAACCACAATGGACCGCAGGCTAAACAGAGTGCCATTGGATCAGTTCGTCAGGATTTAGATGGTAACGAGGTCACCATTGCTGGATTCGTTATTCCCCTTGAAGGCACAGAGTCGAGTGTCACTGAGTTCTTGTTGGTTCCTTTCTTTGGAGCCTGCATACACGTGCCACCGCCGCCCGCTAATCAAATAATTTATGTTAAGTTTGAAGAAGGTGCTCCGGTGACTAAACTATGGGATGTCGTTTACGTAACAGGCGAACTGACGACCAAAACTCTCGACACCGACTTAGCAACAACTGGGTACTTATTAACAGCTGAAAGCCTCAGTGAGTATAAAGAATAAGCGGACAAATAAAGACAGGCGAAACAAATAACTTACGAAGTGGATTGATCTGCTCCAGTCAGACTGGACACCGCATTAAGCGACATATTGTTTTTCAAAGTTAACTGAGCTTACATACCCAAGAGCACTGTGCCTTCTTGTTCGATTATAATCAACTTCGATATATTCAAAAAGCGCTTGGCGCATATCTTCTCGCGTCATTATAGGTTCGTATTGGCTTTGTTGCGTAATTCAGTTTAGAGACAGAGCTGCCCGTTTTGCATGTTTTTTAGTCAATACGACAAGTTTCAGGCATACCTGCCTAGTGAGCTTATTCAACGCTTTTATCATCGCGTAAGTTTCACCCACTTGTGCATTGTAATTTCTTAAGCTTAACCGTCCTCCTAGCAACTGTTTAACTCGATACATCGCTGTTTCTGATAATGAACGTTTATGGTATCCATACCGCTTTTTCCAATACTTATTCGAGCCGTATAACTTCTGACAACCCACGGCGAGGGTGACCACGCTGCCCCCTCTCTTGGGGGAATTAAGCGCAATAGCTCCCTTAATCTTAATAGCAGCGTGACACGCTCTCGTGTCGTAAGCCCCATCACCAGGGACCTCAAAGATACTGCGGCGTGTTTGTTTCGGTAAGTTCGGGAGTACTTCCCCGTCCGTAACCGTCGATAAACTTAGCTCGGCTGCAATAATTTCATGAGTGCTTGTATCGACGGCAACATGCAGCTTTCGCCAGACTCTGCGCCTACCATCCGTCCCGTGTTTTTTGACTTTCCATTCACCTTCGCCATAAACCTTAAGGCCAGTTGCATCAATGGCTAGGTGCTGTATCACTCCTCTCGTTTTAGTCTTAAATGAGACCTCAACTTGCTTGGCTCTACGGCTGATGCAGGTGTAATGCGGACAACTTAACGGTAGAGTCGATAAATCCTTGCAGCGCTCTCAGCGACATAGAAAAAACTCGTTTCACCATTAGTGCTGTCGTGATAGCTAAATCACTGAACCGACGCGGCCTCCCGCTCTTATTCTGTTTGCTTTGCGCCCACCCGCTTATCGCCTCTTCATCAATCCAAAAAGTCAAAGAGCCACGGTTAATAAGTGATTGGTTGTATTGCTTCCAGTTGGTTGTTTTGTAACGTGGTTTAGGCATGAGGCTACGAGAGATAGTGGACGTAGCAGATTAGATCGTAGGTTCTGGATTTAGTTCCATTGAATTACGCAACAAAGCCGTTTGGCATTTTCAGTGGCGAGTTCTCTTTCTCTATCTCTATCTCTATCGCTGATTTTCGCGTCTTTTTTGACGGCTTTACGCCATCCATAGATTTGAGATTCATGTAACGATAGTTGTTGTGCGGCAGCAGCGACACCGACTTTGTCTGCTAACTTAAGCGCTTCGGCTTTGAATTCAGGAGCATGTTTGATTCGTGTTTTTTTAGTTGTCATGGTTCACCTCGTTAGTGATTGTACTCACTTAACTCAGTGTCCAAAACTTCTGGTGCGGATCAAATTCTTAGAATGACAGAGAAGTGGATTTGATGCGTGGCAAAAATCGTGTTTATCGGCTCATGAAATAAACCAACAATAACGCTGCTCGCGGGTAGGACGATAAAGTCCTCCCTTAAATAGCTCTAGTGGTAGTTGCATTTTTCATGGCAATTTGGTGCAAACAACCTATGAACAATGTGATTATCAAACTAAAAATTCCAGCGACATAAAGAACACTGGAACTTTCAGTTGAATATGGATAAACCTTATTGAACTACAAAACAGACATTAGTTTCATGCGCGTGAACGACACCTAGCTGAGTCACTTCTGCGCAATATGTGCCAGCTTCCCAGCCGCTGGTATCCATATTGGTTGAGTATGATTTTTCTTCCTTATCCAAAGCAATAAAAACTTCATTAATTGCAGCATCCGCACCCTTTGGTTTAACACTCAGGTGAATCTCTGGGATGTCACTGTGCGGAGCTAGTAATTTAAAATTGACGCCGTCTTTAACGCTTTCCATTTCAGTCGGTGAGCTGAAAAATATATGATCTCCGTGGGCCCACGTGGAGCTAGAGAAAGCGCAAATTGCTGCCAATAAACCGTTCATGATTAGTGATGATTTTTTCATAATGTAATACTCTAATGAAAGTTTAAATTAAAGCTTATTGCCATTTAGATGATATTCAGCAATCGAATCAATAAGCTCAAGTTGCAACGCCACTCCCGCTGGCAATGCTCTCTCATCAATATCAAACTCAGGCGTGTGTAAGCCTGCAGTAATTCCCTTTTCTTTATTCGCGATTCCCAGCGAATAATAAAATGCCGGCACTATCTGGGTGTATGCAGCGAAATCCTCTCCCCCCATACCAGGGCGCATGTAAACATCGACGTTTTCTTCTCCAAGCACGCGCTTACCAGCATCAACTGCCATATTAAAGATATTTTCGTTGTTAACGGTTCCTGGCGCCTCTACGACGAAATTCAATTCAATGGGCATGTCCATTGCGATTTCAGCACCATTTACAATCTCTTGCATACGCTTTTTGATCAACTCATGGTCCTCTTTCGTTGCAGCACGAGTCGTTCCCGATAACACTGCTTTGTCGGCAATTTGGTTAGCAACAGTTCCGGCTGTGAACGTAGACACAGATACCACACCAGCATCAGCTGCAGCAATATCACGAGACACAATAGATTGAAGCTGGCTGGTCACGTAAGCACCAGCAAGAACCGCATCTTTTCCTTCTTCAACGGCCATACCTGCATGGGCCGCTTTGCCTTCAACTTCAATCGTAAATCCAGTCGCAAAGGCGCTCCAATTCAACGGAGTCAGACCAACACGGCCCCACTCTCTCGTTGGATCAGAGTGCAAGCCAATAATGGTGTCTACGCCTTCTAGTACTCCTGCATCAATGAGCGCTTGTGCTCCTTGACCTATTTCCTCTGCAGGTTGAAAAATTAAACGCATATTGGTTTTAGGCTTCACGACATTGTTGGCATACATTTGGGCGATACCTAAAACGATTGCAGAGTGTGCGTCGTGGCCACAAGCATGTGCTTGGCCTTCAATTATAGAACGATAACTGCGGCCATCATCAACTTCTAAAATGGGTAAGCCGTCGAAATCACCTCGTACACCAATAGTGAATGATTCGTCTTCACCTTTGATGTCTACCATAACACCTAACGTATCACCGACCGCTTGTGGATTGAGCCCCATGTCTTGTAAAGTCTTCATTAAGTATGCATGAGATTGAGGGGTTTCGAAGCCAACCTCTGGTATACGATGTAAGGTGCGACGATATTTAGACAATTGGTCTTGCATTGCTAATATTTCGTCGGAAATTTTCATCTGTTCACCATTAGTTTCAACAATGGCTTCCGCGGGTACTGGTGCACCGATAAGGTGGCCTTTCCCTGTGATAATCATACGATCGGCAGCGAATACATTGGCAGATATCGTTAGTGAAAGTGCAGCAAGAATTGAAGTAGACAGTCTAGTGGGTTTATACATAATCATATTCCAAATAAAAGATTGAAAGTACAGATGAGAAACTCTTCTAGCTAAGTATTCTAGCCTATGTCTTTGCCATTGAGTCAACTAGGTGACTAAACTATAGATACTTTTTCTTACAAGGTTTCTCTCGTGACCTGTGTCTTATTAACAATAGTACGGTTGAACACAGAAATAAACCAACACATTACGTAGGATCTGATCAGACAAAATTATTCAAGTGGCGATTTACCATGGTAAACAATGGGGGTAGAAAGTGGCTGAGCAAGGTAATTGTCGCTCCATCAGTCTCAAATCTATGGGTGGCGTAAAAATGCGAAGAACAAGATCTAGCGGTTGAAGTCGCTAAGATCAAATGGCAGTTAGCTGAACAACCCGAAAGTTCAAAGTTGCTGATTCAGATCAACGCAGTGCTGTACCTCACAATTAGAACTCTTAGCGTTACTATCTCTGAAAATTAGAATAGATCAGAGCAGCAGTGACATTAGATATGTCTATAGGCTTTGTTCCGTAATTCGGACAAAAAACCTAGCGACCCGAAATTAAACAGCTCTTAAACAGTATACTGAGTTTCAGGCATACTAAGTCCAGTAAGCTTGTTCAGCGCCTTCTCATGGCGGAGTGAGCGGAACAGTTCGCTTAACTCGTATGGCATCATGACAGTTTCTAGTGTCATAAGGGCCATCTCCTGATACTTTAATGATTTTACGATGTGCCTGCTTAAGTAGGTTGGGGAGCACTTCGGCATCACAAATATCGTCACTTGGTCGAAAATGCCTTTGCGAGAATTAAGCATTGTCTAGCTATTTCAAGTAGATATAACAAGCTAGAAAGGAATTATGCCAGCATGTTATCACTGGCATTCATGTTAATGTGGTTGCCGATGTATTGTTGAACACGAAATGTACAGCAAAGATCAACACGCCCTAGACACTGTTCACTCTTTTCGCCCCAAACTGGTTAAATTTTAACAGCGACATCTATCCTTCCAGAGGAGGATTTTGTAGATTTGATAACAATTAGAATATAAATCAGTTCACATAATAGCAATGACGTAATCTCTAGTGAACTATTGATATATCACTATAACGTTGCAGTTTCATAACCTTTGTTCTCTCCCATAAACTACTTCCATTCATGACAATCTCTACCTCTCGATGGTCGTCGCAAAACGCCCAAGACGGCTTTCCTTTAAAGCTAGATTCTATTTCTGATACTTGTCCTTGCGTTAACTTAGACACATCCAAGCCAACGTCATAAGCGTATGTTGAAAGCTTGCTCTTTTTCACTGGCTGACTATTTATGTTGGGTTCAGCAAGCGGTTGATACGTATCTAGGACCGTAACTTGGTTCGCTAAATCATCAAGTGAAGAGGCGTGACTTACGCCTCCAAACGAGATTGCGCAAAGTAGTACAGTAGCGGCAATTCTCATCACATACTCCTACTTGTTTTTAAACGTCGGGTTACCATCTGCTCCAGATTGGGTTGCGGAGAACGTTGGAATCGTAATATTTTTCAACCAGCTCGCTTTATCAATACCCTTGAAACGTCCCTTATCTTCTGGTGTATAACGAATAGGTTGACCTGCCCATACTTTCTTGAACTCGCCATCATCGACCACTTTTTGACCATTAACAATCACATAAGAAATACCAGATGTTGGCTTACCTTGTTCACCCGCTTTATAGGTTGAGTTGTCTTGAACAGTTTCTGGATCAAAAATGGTGATATCAGCCACCATACCTTCTTGCATACGCCCACGTTTCTGCATGGACTCTAAGCCCTCATCACCTAAATGTTTCGCTGGCCAGTAAGTCATCTGCGCTAAGGTAAACATAAGTGGAACACCCTCTTCACGCGCCATTGCGAATACTCGACCGCGCGTACCCGCTGTACGTGGGTGACCTTTATATTCCGTGTAGTCCGCATCCCAAGAATCAACACCTAGCCCCGAATAAATAGAGTCAGCTGCGACTGTCATGTGAGGGATCTGCAAGAAATACTTCAACCACTCTTTACGTGGTGGACTGAAAATTACGACAAGGTGTCCTGGATCCTTTGCTGCCAATTCTAGATACGCTTCTTTGTCTAAGAATTTGTCAGACTCTGGGTCATATAAGATGTCCTCGTACTTATAACCAAATAGCCCCTCAACACTTTCTGGTATTAAGAATGACGAACCAATAGCAGTTGATGCAGCGTCGTAAGGGTAGTATTCTGACCACATGTTCATGCCTTGCTCACGAGCAGATTTAAGTTTCTCCTCAACTTCCCACCAACCAAATTCATTGTTGTGAAGCATTAATAGCCCTGCTTTGAGTGCTACAGCATTTGCAAAGACTTCATCAAACCCCAGTTGTCCTTCTGGGTTTACTGGATTGCCATGAAAACGAGTATGAGATGCGGTGAATCGCCCCCAATTTGCCGCCACCTTTTGCGATTCATACATTTCAAATGATGTAAGACCGTTTCGCATGTATGCGGTTGTCGATGCTAGATTAATAGCACCATCTTGAAAGCCCTGATCCAAAATAGTCAGAATTTGGTTCATTTGTTCTTCATCAGCCTTGGTATCAGACCATCCACTGACCCCATCTTTGGCAGCTTCTGTACGTAATTTACTCAAAATATCAGGCGCGTCATACGCTCGGTCAATTTTCACTTCAGGGTCCAGAATCTCAAGCCTGGCAGCTTCTTGACTGATTCCAGTGCCATAGTTCAAAGGCCAAGCATCTTTCTTATTTTCATACCATTCAGCTACGCGAGTTGCCCCTACTTCTAGGTCCATCCCCGTGGTCACACCATCAAGAGCTGCCAGTTTAATTGACAGACCGTCAAGAGAATGAAAGTGTGTATCAATAAACCCCGGAGCAACAACCTGACCTGATGCGTCAATAACCTTACTACCTTCTAATTGATCGGCAGAAATTGTAATAATTTGACCGTCTTTTATTCCGACATTAAGCACCGCATCCAGCATGGTTTCAGGATCCATGACCCGACCATTTTCAATCACTAAGTCGTAGTCTGCCGCCGACAACGCTCCGGCGTTTAACGTCAATGCTGCTAGCACTGACACAGTAATTAATTTCTTATTTACTTTCATTTTTTTGCCCTTATATTTTTGCTAGTTTCTTATTTATTTGAGCTACTACAGAACGATAAACACTAGACTAAATGCTCTCAAGACGTTTGGCTCTCGATCTGGCTTTTATTCTATGTGTACCAAACTATAGTACATAATCACTTATGTAGGATCAGATACAACGGCGTACATCGTTCCCATTTTGCACCAGAACATTTGATACAAGCGGTACACCTCAATCCATTAAAAAATGAATGGCGACAAAATGGCGGCAGAGACTGTAATCGACCGTTATTTAGCGGTTTTATTCGTAAGCTCGTTTGTAGGACGCTATCCATCGAATAGCCATCGCCACCACATTTAGAGTTAAACGCTCTAGGCTATTTTGACTACGTTGAAATCGTGGGTAGGCTCAACAAATTCATATTGAGCATTAATCGTTTGTAGTTCCCAAGTGCCATAGCTTTTAGTCAGTTCCAATACACCGTAAACAGCGTTGTTTACGTGACGGAATGCAGCCACCGGAGACATTTTTTTCATTAACCCTGCAGTAAATATGCCTGAGATAAGATCGCCAACACCGACCGGTTGTTTATCAAATTCGATATTCGGTCGTTGAGCTAAATAGCATGCCTTTTTCGTTGCGAGGATCATGCTGAACGCATCATCGGGTAATGAGTGCAGATGTTTCACGAGCACCATCTTTGGCCCAAGTTCCAATGCCTTCTTACAGGCTGTAACCGCATCATAAAGCGAGTGGATTTTGTTACCGGTCAATTCGCTCAACTCAAATTGGTTAGGCACGATGACATCAGCTATGGGCAGCAAATGTTGGGCAATAGCCGCTTTCACGCCGTCATCAACAATACAACCTTTATCTGGGTCACCCATTACAGGGTCACAAATGTAGAGTGCACTGTGATTTTTATCTTTGATGAGATTTACCGCTTCAGCAACCGCTTTGCATTGGTCTGCACTTCCCTGATAACCCGAGAGAACCGCGCCACAGTCTTTCAATGCACTGATGTTGTCTAAGCCTCTAATTAAGTTTCGAATATCGTCTGAGCCAAATGTTTGTCCTGTCCAACCTTGCTCATATTGAGTGTGATTAGAAAACTGAACAGTATGGATTGGCCACACATCGAGTCCCATCCTTTGGATTGGAAAAACCACAGAGCTGTTGCCTGCATGCCCATAAACCACGTGAGATTGAATAGAAATAATGCTTTTCATGCGTCGCTCTTTCAGTTTGAAATGGATTTAATTACTTAGATAAGACGACTAAATAAACACAACGGAACATCAAGATAGGAAGTTTTATCGATCTAACCACTGTGCTTATTTGGTCGGAATAGCCTCGACATCGCCGAGGCTTATTCTTAACGAGTTGGACGTCATCGGCTTAAAATCATGTATTCGATTCTAAGCCTGACTTGAACTTATGCGCCTTGAAACTCAGCGAAGTGTTCGTCTAACACCTTGCGAGTTGCACGACCAATCAGTTCGTACTCGTGGTGAGTCAGGTTAGCTAGCGATACACGAACAGAAGCGTGAACTACATCGAAACCTTTGCCTGGAAGCAAGATAACGCCAGTTTCGTGTGCAAGGCGGAACAGGAAGTCTTTGCCCTTCTCGTTCGCTTTGAACCATTCAACGAAAGCTGGGCCGTACAATTTGCCACCCAAAGTGTCGAGCTCAAGCAATGTGTAGTAGTCCACACGATCTTTGTTTTCTTCAATTTCGATACCCATGTTTTTGTACAGAGTTTTGTAACGCTCGCGAATGATGCGTTTGCACGCTTCTTTGTAGTTTTGCTCTGAGTCCATTAGGCAGTTCAATGAGAACAGCGCCATTTGAACTTGTTGTGGTAGTGAAAGACCCGCTGTGTGGTTTAGTGCAACACTTCGGCTATCTGCAACGATACGATCGATGAACTTAATACCACGTGGTTCTGGGTCAAGCGTTTTGTAACGATCATCCAGTTCCAGTTGACGTGATTCTGGTAGGCTGCGCATTGCATCATCGAACACGTTATTGTGCTGAATCGCAATCGAGCCAAGGCGCCAGCCTGTTGCACCGAAGTACTTTGAGAATGAGTAAACACAAAGTGTGTTGTATGGAAGTTTGGCAAACAGTGAAACGAAATCGTCTGCGAATGTGCCGTACACATCATCGGTGATAATGAACAGATCACTACGTTGTGTGTTAACGAAGTCTGATAGGTTATCAAGCGTCTCATCTGAGAACTTCACTGATGCAGGGTTTGCTGGGTTTACCACACATAGCAGTTTGATGTCTTTGTCTTCAAGCTTCTCGATTTCAGACATAGGTAGCTGCCATGTTGTCTCATCTAAACGAAGTTCTACAATCTCAAGTTCGTATTCTGAAAGCTCAGGGATTTCTAGGTAAGGTGTGAAGATTGGTGTGATTAACGCAACCTTATCGCCCTTCTTTAGTAGACCATTGTGAAACATTGTTTGGAATGTGTACGTCATTGATGCTGTTCCACCTTCCGTTGCAAACAAATCGAAATCCGTCGTCATTGGCATTGGACCGTACATCTCTTCTGCAATGTATTGTTTTACAACACTTTCGATATTCGTCAGCATGCGTGGTGGTACTGGGTAGTTACACGCTAAGTACGCATTCACTAGCTCATTTAAGAACACTTGCTTCTCGATACCTAAGCGATCTTTTGCGTAGCTCAGAGCTTTTTCAATGAATTGAACACCTGGGTTCTGTTGATTATTGTTTGCGTAAGAATCAAAACGCTCAACAATACCAACACCATCTGGAATGCCGCCAAAGCTACCATCTAAATATGAATACGTGCGCTCCGCCTCCATTACGGCAAATTCACCCAAGCGAATAAATGCTTTACGTGGCAGTGTTGCTAGGAAGTTTGGATTACCACGACCCGCATCTAATAAAGCACGGTCTGGCACTGTTTGTGCAACTTCAATTAATTTATCTTTCAATTCAAAAGGGCTTAAATCAGCGAATTTTGAAAAGTCGATAGTAGTGTTTTTTGTAGTCATAATATTTACCTAATAGTTTAATTTTAAACACTTTCAATTAGAATGAAGTGTTTTACTTAATTGTAATTATTCAGACCTAACCTATTTAGTTATTTGGTAGCTCTGTTAATAATTTGATGATTGTTTTAGCTGTTTTATATCTATAATTAGTTCGAGGTATTAATTACATACCCGCATTAACGGTAATAATGCCGACGATAATTGGTCCCCATAACGTCAGTAACACGTTAGCTACAGCGTAAGTCACAGTGAAAGAGAATACTGGCGTTGCGTTGCCTGTTTTTTCCATCAATGCTGCGAATGCTGGGTTTGCACTTCGACCACCAGTCACACAACCTAAAGCCTCTACTGGGTTCTTGATCTTCAATACAAAGTACGAGAAGAAGAATGAAATAATCTGTGGAATGATGGTGACCGCCATACCCAAGAACAGAAGCGACATACCGTGTTCTTTTATGGTATCAACCGCTTGAGGGCCTGCTTGTAGGCCAACAATCCCTACAAATGCCGCTAAACCAAAGTCGCGAATGAAGTTTGCTGCACCCGCTGGGAACTGAGCCACATGCGGGTTTCGGCTACGTAACCAGCCGACAAGCAAGCCAGAAATCAAACAACCTGCACCAGAGCCAATCGTTACAGGAATACCTGCAATCTTGAAGCTAATTAGGCCAATTAGAAGACCCAGCACCATACCGAAACCCAGTACGATGAAGTCAGTCATAGTCGCAGAACCCATGCGCTTACCGATGTGTTTTTCAACTCGGTTGATGTCTTGAGCGGTACCCGTTAATTGAATAACATCGTTTTTCTCGACAATCAGGTCATCAGTAATGTCCATTGAAGTACCTGCACGCATGTAGTCTGTCACATACACGCCGCGGAATGAGCGCTCGTTTGAGCTGTCTTTGATTTCTTTTAGCGAGTGACCTATTAGCTTGCGGTTATCAGCGATAAGTTGACGATTTTCTTCAATAACTTCATAGCTTTCCGGTAATGCTACTTCATTGCTTTGTGCCTTGCTCTGTAGCTCATGAACCGCATTTCTACGGCCGGTAACCACAACCAGGTCGCCTGCTTTAAGCGCAGTGAACTTGTCTGCACTTAGCTCTTTTCCGTCGCGCTCAATAAGTTCGATACACGCAGCAAGTGATGATTGATTCAGTTGTGCTAGCGTTTTCCCAACCAATTTATCGTCGTGAGTTACTTTAAAAGCACGTGTCACTAGAGCGGTGACTGCATTAAATTCGCCGTCTGCTAAATCGCGTTTGCCGTTAGAGTTTTTCTCTTCTAGAGCAATAGCTTCAGATCGGATATCCCACTTCATGAGCGTTGGGAATACCCAAGTCACCATCAAGATTGGTCCTAAAGAACCAAAGATGTATGTTACAGCGTAACCAACTGCTACGTTTGTCTGCATCATGTGCTTGGCTTCTTCAGATACGCCGCCTAAACGTGCAATCGCATCGCCTGCAGTACCAATGATCGCAGATTGAGTTAAGCCACCAGCCGCTAAACCTGCAGCTGTACCTCTATCTAGGTCAAATAACCATGCAGCAGCAAGCACACACAATAAGCCTGAAACCGTCATAACAACCGCAGAGAGCAGAATGTTAATGGTTCTGAAGTTAAGGGCTTTAAAGAATTGAGCACCGCCTTGATAACCCACAGCATAAATAAAGAGCGCAAAGAAAATACTTTTTACGCCGGGATCAATCTGAACACCAAATTGCCCAATAATTACGCCCATTAATAATGTTCCGGCTACCCCGCCTAAAACAAATCGGCCGATAGTAATTTTACCAACCATATAACCTAATGAGAGTGTAATAAATAGTGCGACAAATGGTGCCATGTCAAACAGATTAGAAATAATGTCCATGACAAATTTACTCTTGTTACAAAATATAAGGAGTAAATAATCTAACGAATAACTTAATAGTGATATTTGTTGGATTATTCAATTTAATAAAGCAGCTCGTTGCTTCGAACCGAATATTAAGAGCAAAAGGTTTTAATATGTAATCTCATTTGATGGATCAGATCATCACTTTGACTATTTGGATAACTCTTAATGCGTAATTTACTTCTAAAGTCGTTGTTTTAACTGCATTTAGCGGCTTTGTTGCGTAATTAAATTTATAGATAGAGCTACCCCATTTCGTGTGTTTCTTAGTCAATACGACAAGTTTCAGGCATACCTAACCCAGTAAGCTTGTTCAACGCTTTTATCATCGCGTAAGTCTCACCCACCTGCGCATTGTAATGTCTTAAGCTCAATCGTCCTCCTAGTAACTGTTTAACTCGATACATCGCTGTTTCTGATAATGAACGTTTATGGTACCCATACCGCTCTTTCCAATACTTATTTGAGCCGTATAACTTCTGGCAACCCACGGCGAGATTGCGAGGGTGACCACGCTCCCAGAAGGCTGCCCCCTCTCTTGGGGGAATAAGCGCAATAGCTCCCTTAATCTTAATAGCAGCGTGACACGCACTCGTGTCGTAAGCCCCATCACCAGAGACCTCAAAGATACTGCGGCGTGTTTGTTTCGGTAAGTTCGGGAGAACTTCCCCATCCGTAACCGTCGATAAACTTAGCTCGGCTGCAATAATTTCATGAGTGCTTGTATCGACGGCAATATGCAGCTTTCGCCAGACTCTTCGCCTACCATCCGTCCCGTGTTTTTTGACTTTCCATTCACCTTCGCCATAAACCTTAAGGCCAGTTGCATCAATGGCTAGGTGTTGTATCACTCCTCTCGTTTTAGTCTTAAATGAGACCTCAACTTGCTTGGCTCTACGGCTGATGCAGGTGTAATGCGGACAACTTAACGGTAGAGTCGATAAATCCTTGCAGCGCTCTCAGCGACATAGAAAAAACTCGTTTCACCATTAGTGCTGTCGTGATGGCTAAATCACTGAACCGACGTGGCCTCCCGCGCTTATTCTGTTTGCTTTGCGCCCACCCGCTTATCGCCTCTTCATCAATCCAAAAAGTCAAAGAGCCAGGGTTAATAAGTGATTGGTTGTATTGCTTCCAGTTGGTTGTTTTGTACGTGGTTTAGGCATAGAGCTACGAGAAGGAGTGAACGTAGCTGATCAGATCGTAGGCTCTTGATTTAGTTCCATTGAATTACGCAACAAAGCCGCTCTCACGATCAAAAGTGACTGAGCTTGAATCTACGGTACTCACACTTCGCCAATCTCTAAACGAGAGCGAAACAACCATCCAATCGCTGGTTGAAAAACTCAACCTAGCGTAGCGTAAACGCTTTGGTAGCAGTAGTAAAACCATGCCCCCTCAGGACTTAGAGTTCAATGAGGCGGAGACTCATGCCGATACGACAGGTGAAGATGAAGCGACCAGCAATCAGAATGATGAAACATCGGACGCGAAAAACACTTCATCCGAAACAAAGCGTCGTGGTCGCCCTAAGCTTCCAGAAGACTTGCCGCGGGAGCGTGTCGTGGTGGACATTCCAGAATCAGAAAAAACCTGCTCGAGTTGCCAGTTGATGCTTTGCAATATGGGGCAAGACACCCGCGAAAAACTGGTGTATATCCCAGCTAAGTTGTACGTCGAAGTCACCGAAAGACCCAAATACGTCGGTCGTCAGTGTAACGCGCTAGGAGAAAAGACCCTCGTGTTGATGGCTCCACCGCCGCCAGCGATTATCCCGAAAAGCATCGCAACCCCCTCTTTGCTTGCGCAAATTATCACGAATAAATACCACTACGCCCTGCCTCTCTATCGCCAGGAGTCTTTGTTCAAACAATATGGAATAGAGCTCAGCCGTAAAACGATGAGTCAGTGGATACTGCGTTGTGCTAATAAGTTAGAGCCGTTAATCGTCTTACTGAAAGAAACCCTCCTTGCTCAAGATGTTCTGTTCGCGGATGAGACCACGTTGAGCGTGCTCGATGACGAGAGAAAGAAAAGCTACATCTGGTTATACGGGTTTGGTCCAGACCGAGGAGGCCATGCACAATCTCCCGGTATCGTCCTGTTCGACTACCAAGATGGGAGTCGGGGCACCACTGCCCTCAATCGTATCTGTCAGATTACACCGGTTATCTTCATGTTGATGGGTATAAGGCGTATGAAAAGACAGAGGCGAAGTTGGTGGATTGCTGGGCACATGCAAGACGCAAGTTCATTGAGGCCGAGCAGAGCCAACCAAAAGGCAAGCAAGGAAAAGGGGGAAAATCCAGTGGGCAGTCAGTTGGATCCAAAAGCTCTATCGTGTTGAACAAGCGCTCAAAGATAAGACGAGGGAAGAACGATATGTTACCCGCCAATCAAATACTCAGTCTCTGCTCAATGAGTTCAAGGAGTGGTTAGATAAATCGGTCACCCAGGAGCCCCTAAGAGTAAACTGGGTGATGCGATAAGCTACATCTCAATCAATGGTCGAAGTTAGTACGAGTTATCGATGATGGTCGGTTAAGCATGGATAATAACCGAGCGGAACGCTCAGTACGTCCGTTCACGGTAGGGCGGAACAACTGGTTGTTCTCGAAGAGTCATAATGAAGCACGGGCCAGTGCCGTGCTGTACAGTCTTATCGAAACCACGAAGGCTAACGACTGTGAGCCGTATGAATACCTCGAATACGTGCTACGAGAAATTCCAAAACTGAGGAGTGAGGACGACCATGGTCATCTTCTTCCTTGGAACATGCCAAAAACGGAATAGTCCGTATCTCAAAAATAATGCCGTTCAGAATGACAGATACCGCCTTAGTTGGCGGTATCTGTGTTGATATTAGGAAGTCAATGAGTCGATTCGCAGACGCTTACTATGACTTTGTTCATGGCTTTGACGTTCGCAAGTGCTTCACCTACTTGAGCGTTGTAATTTCTCAAACTTAGTTAGCCACTAGTTAAGCCTTTATATCGAGACATTGCTGTTTCAGATATTGAGCGATCATGTTAACCAGAGTCTGCTTTCCATTGAACTAAAGCATCATCTTTTAAAGCTTGTACGGCTTCGTTTCTTGCATGTCCACCTTCCCAATACCCTGCATTTTTACGCGGAGGTATTTATGGAGTTAGCTCTTTTCGTTGCAGCACCTTATGACACTCTTTCGTATCATACGCTCCATCACCCGAGACTGCGTTAATCTTCCTTCGAAGCGGATTGAGTAACGTTGGTAGTACTTCACTATCTCCGACATTGACTAGACTTACCTCAGCGCTAATGACTTCATGTGTATCTACATCAACAGCAAGGTGCAGCTTTCGCCGTGTTTTCTGACTTTCCACTCTCCCTCGCCGAACGCTTTGAGACCCGTAGAATCAATAGCGATATGACGAATTGGCCCTCGATACTTATTGCGATACTTTACTTGCACAGTCTTCGAACGCTTGCTGATGCATGTATAATCGGGAGAGCAGAGCGGTACGTCCATCAACTTAAACACTGAATCGATGAACCCTTGTAGAGCGCGAAGCGGAAGAGAAAATATGCCCTTTATCATAAGGGCTGTTTCAATAGCGGTATCCCTGTATTGGAATCCTCGGCCTCGATTCCCATGGTGCGTGGTACATTTCCATGCTTTAACGGCCGAATCATCAATCCAAAAAGTCACTTTGGTGTCGAAAAAAAATGGGTGAAGGAAGTGGCGGAATACTCTAACCAACACTAAGAAAGAAGGTCATGGAAGGTAAAAACGCAATACACTCACAGCCTTCAAAGTATTCCAAAGTACGAATTTGGTTTACTGATGTGAGCGGCTTTGTTGCATAATTAAGTCTAGAGACAAAGCCTCGACAACAGTTTGCTCTATAATGATGGTAGCGAACAGATTATTTTTTAGTACTTCCATTCCATACCGAGCATAATTCTATGATTGTCTCTAGAGTCCAACACGCTTCGCTCATATGTTGAATAATTGTATTCAACACCCACCATTAAATCAGGTTGAATATTCCACAGTAAATTAGCCATAATATATTCACTAGACGTTAATGTATCTTGCTCCATTACAACTTGTGAATCTAAGGCATCGCTCTTAACCGAGCCATAAGCAAAAACAGATTTAAGGTCTTGCTTCCAATGTCTTGTGTATGATGCCATAAAGCTATGTGTTTCTCGAACCTCGAGAGACTGTTCAGCTTCATTCCATGTTGCGCCAGTTCCAGATAAGCCTAATAGATATCTGTCTGTTCCTTGCCCTGTGTATAACAATAACGTCACTGTATTATTAAGAGTGATGTTCCACCCTCCGGATAACTGAACACCGTAACCCAACTCTTTATATTCATGCTCATTAGAAGACAGACGTATCTGACTCAGCGCAACCGTCGCTCGTAACCAACCGCGCTGATTGTCTAATTCTAGGCCTACCACTAAATCGGGCAATGACCCACTGGTATCAATGGTATCAATGGTATCACCCGATGGATCTTGAATATCCGAATTGGTGCCACTTTCTAATGCGATATCATAGCGAAATAATCTGAAATTTTGTGACCAACGGAGCATTGGTTGACGTTTAAATACTACACCGCTTAATGTTGGTTCAGCTAGTGACAGAGGATAATTACGCATATCCATAAAGGTAGACCAAGTTTGTCCAGCCAATAGATCGCCAGACTCGATATGGTAGGTCAAGTAGGCTTCTCTTAATCGTGGTGACATGTTACCGTCATTATTGGCGTTGAAATCAACCACCAACTTAGAGTCAATGGAGGTGCCATTATCAAAACCCTTTAGCGCTACCAGTTTAAATTGAGATAAAGTGGCATCTAACTTTGAATCACTATGATTGCTTTTACCAAATAGGCTATTTCCGGGGATATTTATTCCCACTCCAGCGACATCACTGTCATGAATCAGTATTGTTTTAATGGATCCACCAAAATCAAACACGGTTTCTGACGCAGAGCTGGCCGCGCTCATCATTGCGGCACTAAGTACCAACACTGTGGATTTCATTTTCATAATGTTACCTACTGTATTTACATTATTTTGTTGCGTAATTCAGTGAAACTAAAACCAGAACCAGAGATCTGTTCAGTTTCATTCATTATACATCGTATCCTTATGCTTGAACTTCGTTACAATACAACCAAGCGATCGCTCCTGTGGCTCTTTGACATTTTGGACTGGTGAAGAATCGGTCAACAGTTGAGTATAAAGCAAAAAGATAGGGGCTGCTGACCACGTCGATTCAGTGATTTAGCCATCACGAAAACACTTATGTTAAAAGAGTTTTTTCTACCACTGAGAGGCGTGTTTTGGTTTTGGCGAAAGAAATCTTAACTCCTTCCCGTGTTGTTCAAAACAATCACGAAAGACCAACACGCCTAATACAAACGGACCGAAGTATACTTGACGAGTCTGATAATGGTGGTCACGGCACGAGCCTATCTCTAAACTAAAACACGTAAAAAAGATCGTCTTTATCTCGATTTACAAATCTACATCGCCTCCCTCTTTTGGAGTCTCTAACGCTTATTACATATCCCTCCCCAATCTAATATTTTATGACTGATACAGCACTCATTACATATGAAGATTGAATGTCTACATCCCCATCTATAAAACTAGTCTCTATGCTACTAGGCTTTGCATTCAGTACCCCCTCTATAATAAATGCTTCATAGATGCTTTCAATGGCCACACCTTGAGAATAATTAACATAAATAATTTGATTTGACGGGGGAGGTGGAGTGTGTATGCACGCTCCAGCTGTAGGGACGAAAAAAAACTCCGTAACCAATAGCTCTTCCATAACAAGTGGCACGATAAAGCCACCTATCACCTGTTGCTTACCGATAATTTTTTCATTTAATTTAAGGGGGGCACTAGCTTTGATCCTTCTTGCTTGAGCCAAGTATGGAGCTATATCGACCTCATCTAACTTGAGTCTTTGTTGTGCGAGGATTACTCGCTCAGGCGTCCTAGGTAGGAAGCCTGATTGAGTTAAATGGTAGTTAACGACAATCTGCAACTCAACTTGCTGCTCTGGACTAACTTTTTTAACTATTAAAGGAGCGCGGGGTGACGTGTTTTCACCTCTCAGTTCAGACCATGGCAACAGCGGTTTATTCGTCGCTCCCATCGCTCCAATACTTATTAAAAGAAGAATTAAGACGATATGATTCATAATTGTCCTTTGGCGCTAACTTTCCGAGTCGTCAAATATAATCATGACTGGTTTGGGACAAACTGACGCGGGCTCAAATCAAGTTTATCAACATTGTTTCCTTTATCCTCTACAGGAAACCTTATGGGTTTGCCTGGATAAATCTTCTGAACCTTTGAGTCCTTCACGACCGTGACTCCATTAACTATAACATAAGGCAAACCTGTTGTTGGCAAGGCCCCTTCTCCGATTTGATAGGTCGCATTATCAGTGACCGTTTCTGGGTCAAAAACGACAATATCCGCGTCCATTCCTTCTTGCATTCTTCCTTTCTTTGCAAAATGTTCTATTCCGCCCAGCTCTTCAAAATACTTAGCATGTAAATAGCTCATTTTTGAGATAGCTTCCATCAAGGGCATTATGTTTTCTTCTCTTACCATTCGAAGAACTTTCCCCCGTGTTCCAGCTGCACGTGGGTGAGCGGATTTGCCTTCATAGGTTTCATCCCAAGAATAGTATTCGCCTTTAGAATTTAGCAAAGGCATCCCATCTGAAACGACAACAACATCAGGCATCGCTAGCCAACGAGCAATATCTTCGACTTTATTATTAAAAATCAATATTGGGCTTCCTGGATTATTTTTTCTAGTATCGTCATATATCTCTTTGTTCCATCGCGTTCCATCAAGATTAGATATATCTGAATAAGAAATACCCATATTAGGCATGTTTTTCTCTAGCACAATGTCTGTGGAAGCCATAGTTGAACCAGCAGCGTATGGGTAGACTTCTCCCCAAACTTTAGCGCCCTTTTCTCTAGCCGTATTAATCATCGGGATACTATATTCCCAATCTTGAATACTGTTATGGTGCGCGACCATAAACGGAGCATCTAAAACCAAAGCGTTTGCTAGCATTTCTTGTATCCCTAACAACCCTCCATTTGGTGGCCTCACGCCTGCAAATCGAGTATGCGCATTAGAAAGGCGCCCATACAAATTAGAAAGCTCTTGGTATTTAAATAGTTCATAGTGTGTAAGCCCAGTAGTCATATATCCAACAGGCACCCCCACACCTAACGCCCCTTGTCTTAGTCCTTCGTCAACCAAATGGAAAATACTTTCCATCTCTTCTTTGTTGGCTAGGGTCGCTGACCAGCCCGGCTTACGACCTTCTTTCTGAGCTTTATGACCGGCAGCATTCAATAATACACTGAACATGTCACCAGCATCGTTTCCGAGATTAGCGACATCGGGCCCATCAAGCACACTCATGCGCGCTAAACCTACATTTAATACTGTCCCATAATTAGTTTGTGTTTGACCTTCAGCATCATTATAGAATTTCGCTACGTCTCTAACACCAGCTTCAAAATCCATCATTGTAGTTAATCCATCTCGAAGGGCGAGTTTCCTACCAAATGGGTCTGTCGCATGATGATGCCCTTCAATAAAACCTGGAGCAACGACATGTCCGCTAGCGTCAATGGTCTCTTTGCCTGAAATTGTCTTTTCGGTAATGAGTAAAATCTCACCGTCTTTTATCCCAACGTTTAGAATCGCGTCAAGACCTGTTTCTGGGTCCATGACTCGACCATTGTTAATAGTAATATCAAACACCATTTCACTTGCATACAATGATCCAACGCTAGAAAAAGCAGCTAAAAGGAAAATAAAATTACAACATTTTTTTATATTATTGTGCATATATATCTCCTAGGGTATTAATTTTCAACAAACAAAAAATTAATACCCATTTAAATTTCAATACGTTAAACTGTATATTCTTACCAAGGCAAGGCAACTACCGGAGTAATTATAAATCTAAGTTGGTGCTCTATACCGAAACTATCAGGGCTTTCTATATAATTCCAATACTGAAGCCCAAACTTAATAGGACTTCCTCCAATTAAAGTTGTTTTAGCGAAACCTATACCAAGTGGGAAAGACAACTTATTTCCGTCGCTAGCTTCGTGGTTATAGCTCCAGGTCGGCTGCGCTTGGATTTGCCAGCCATCATCAAGATTTGCAGTATAGAAATATTGGCCACCAGTAATGCTAGTATCGGAGTCATTACTACCACCGACATTCCATTGATGGGTAATTAAAGCACCAATGACCCCCCAACTTTGCGCATAAGCTAAAGCAAACTCAGGGCCAAGTAGAAACTGCTTATTACCTAATTCATCTTTCGTTGCCGTTGGTAGTGTTCCTACAATACCCCCTATTGTTATTAGACCTGTTTTGAAAGAGTGCCCTACAGCCACATCAAATCCTATGTCTCCTAGACCTGCGCCTGAATCTTTAAAATTGTCCACATTATAATAAGGTTGGTCAAATACTAAGGGAATGTTAGGCCTGACAAATAAGTTAGTTCCTTCTGCAAGAGGGATCGGTAGAACAGGTTGAAAACTCATTCGGTATCCACCCTGGCTCCCCGCACCATTTAAATCTCCTTGATAGCCCAAATAATCAAAGTTAAATGAAAGGGAGCCCATTGTTGTATTAGGGTTAGCTAACTCATGTGCTATCTCTTCTAAATCTTTATCACCTCCCTCATTAGCGGTTACGGCCAAAGAAGAAAAACAAATTACCGAAAATAAACTCATAATTTTAAACATATACTTTTTCCTTAAAATATCCCACCAGAAAAACATAGTTGTCGGATGTTAGCTTGTCAATTGGCCAGGGTGAGAGCGGCTTTGTTGCGTAATTCATTGGAACTAAATCCAGAACCTACGATCTGATCAGTTACGTCCACTCTCTCTCGAAGCTCTATGCCTAAACCTCGTTACAAAACAACCAACTGGAAGCAATACAACCAATCACTCATTAACCGTGGTTCTCTGACCTTTTGGATTGATGAAGAAGCAATAAGTGGGTGGGCGCAAAGCAAACAGAATAAGCGCGGGAGGCCACGTCGGTTCAGTGATTTAGCTATTACGACAGCACTCATGGTGAAACGAGTTTTTTCTATGCCACTGAGAGCGCTGCAAGGATTTATCGACTCGATATTTAGGTTAGCCCATGTGCCGTTAAGTTGTCTGCATTACACCTGCATCAGTCGTAGAGCAAAGCAAGTTGAGGTCTCATTTAAGAATAAAACGAGAGGAGCAATACAGCACCTGGCCATTGATGCGACTGGCCTAAAGGTTTATGGCGAAGGTGAATGGAAAGTCAAAAAACACGGGACAGATGGCAAGCGTAGAGTTTGGCGAAAGCTGCATATTGCCGTTGATACAAGCACTCATGAAATTATCGCAGCCGAGCTAAGTTTATCGACGGTTACAGATCGAACTTACTGAAACAAACACGCCGAAGTACCCTTGAGGTGTCTGGTGATGGAGCTTACGACACGAGATTGTGTCATGCTGCTATTAAGATTAAGGGAGCCATTGCGCTTATTCTCCCAAGAGAAAGGGCAGCCTTCTGGGAGCGTGGTCATCCTCGAAACCTCACCGTGGGTTGCCAGAAGTTATACGGCTCAAATAAGTATTGGAAAGAGCGGTATGGGTACCACAGACGTTCACTATCAGAAACAGCGATGTATCGAGTTAAACGGTTGCTAGGAGGGCAACTGAGCTTAAGACATTACAATGCACAGGTGGGTGAAGCGCTCACGCTGGGTACTGCTGAAAAATAGAGTCAACTTAAATACACGTCAAGATAGCTATCTTACTGAAATATTGAATATCAATAAGGACTTAATGACCACTTATATACTCGAGCACAACTCAAAGAGCTTTGGTATTCTGAATCCGAAGGGCACGCGAAGGGGCTCTGGGACACGTGGTGGGCACAAGTGCAAGAGAGTGGAATTAAGCCATTGAAAGAGTTCGCACGAAAACTGAGTCCTTATCTTCACGGCATTATCGCATCGGCAAGTTATCCGTTGAACACCTGCACACTTGAAGGGATAAACAACAAGATAAAGCTAATCAAGCAAATGGGATATGGATATCGAGGTACAGACTACTTCTTCTTGAAGATAAAAGCGGCTTTCCCCGGAAAGCCGCGATGAACCTTATAATTTGCTTCGCCAAAAGTAAAACCATAACCAACACCATGCCAAGAACAATGCTAACTGATATTCGCTGGGAACTGCTACTCCAAGTTATGAAAAGTACAGGTCGTATTTACGATAAAACTGAACATCGAATGACATTTGAAGGAATACTTTATCGAATGAGAACAGGTATTCCTTGGCGAGATCTACCCTCTGAGTTCGGAGAGTGGAGTACCGTTTACAGACGATTTAATCTTTGGTCAAAGAAAGGAATTTTAGATAATTTTTTCAAAAGCTTATCTAGCATGGCTGATTTTTAATGGGTCTTTCTTGATGGCTCTATAGTTCGAGCGCATCAGCATAGCACAGGTGCAGCTACTGAAAGCTCAGAGCAAATAGGAAAAAGTCGCGGGGGCAACTCAACTAAAATTCACTTAGCCGTGGATAGTGGTGGCCTGCCGATTTGCTTTGATTTATCAGAAGGACAACGCCACGATATAGTGCATGCCGAAAGCTTAGTTGAGCAACTCGATGAAGTTAATACCATCGTTTGTGATAGAGGATATGACAGCGAACCTTTCCGTACTTTTGATAAGGAACGTGGCTACCGATGTATTGTTGAACACGAAATGTGCAGCAAAGATCAACACGCCCTAATAAATACACGAAACGGTTTAGCTCTGTCTCTAAACCGAATTACGCAACAAAGCCGATTCGAATCAACGGAGTGCTTAAACAACGTATAAACATCAAAACTGAGTACCCAAGGAAAAGTGAATACGAAATTCATCACCTTTAGGTGCATCTAAGCCGTAAGCAAAATCTAATTTCACAGGCACAAATTGTGAGTTCCAAATCAGGCTAAGACCTGTGCCACGCTTCCAATCAGCTTCATCATCAAACGCATCACCAACATCGAGAAAGGCGCCCAACCAAATCGAACGGTACACTTGATGTTGATACTCAAGCCCTGCCGTTAGCATGTAGCGTGCCCCCGTTAATTCACCGTTGTCATCTTTTGGAGAAATCGATTCATAACCATAACCTCGCAAATTGCCATCGCCACCAGCAAAATAACGCAGTGACGACGGGACGTCCGATAACGATTTGGCAATGTTTATGCCAACGTTAGAACGGAAATGGAGCTTCTGGCTTTCGCTAATATCCCACGAAAGCACGCTGTTTCCTTCTAACCTCAACAACCTTGAATCAGAAAACAGATTAGGGTCAGAGTACTCAACAGAATAGATGTGTCGATGATTGAACTCCAATTGATCATTTTTACGATCAACCTGAGAAAAACTAATGCCAGGTAACAGCAATTGCGATTGGTCTTCCTCAGACGCCTGACGGTACTGTTCATGCAAATATTTGACGTAAATGGCGCTTTGCCAATAGTTGTCTAATTGCCAGTAACGTTCAAACTTAAGATCGTTTGAAAAGCTTTTTGTATCTCGATGATCAATTCGTTTTGATTCAAACTGAATACCAAAGTAATCGGTTATAACTTTCTCTGTTGGGATTTTGTAACCCAACTGCAGTGATTGCTCCTGTTCAGACAAGGACGTCTGTGTTTCAAAGCTGTGCCCTCTTCGGTTATACCAAGGCATTGACCAGTTGAGAGAGGCTCGTAAGCCGAGATCGTTAGAATAGCCACCACCTACCCGAACAATATTACGAGAGTTTGGCTCAGCAATGATTTCGATTGGAACCTCTAGGTTGTCACCGAGGTGGTTAAAGTCACCTTGTACCACGACATTTCGAAACCATTGAGTTTCAGATAAATCAGACTGCAGTTCACCCAACTTGATTGTGTCAAAGTCATCACCTTGTTTAAAGGTTGGAATTTTCTCGATACGAGTGGGCTCAACTCCATCATCAGGGACGCTAATAGAGCCAAACTTGTAGCGTGGGCCGCTTGAAAAATGCAGGTGTATGTTGGCGATGTTGCCACTAGGAATAACCTCAATCTTAGACTCAATAAACCTACCTTCAAAGTAACCTTTCCGCTTTGCTAAAGAGAAAATTGCCCGTTTAGTTTGGTCGTATTCCTGGTGAGACAAAGTTAGGCCGACTTCTAACTTGCTTTGATTGAGTATATTTATGAACTCTTCATCTTGGCTTGCTTCCCCTGTAACTTTTACGACCGAGTCTGTAATGCGCATGACAGGACCAGAATCGATATACAGGGTTATGTTATCCGGGTCTTTAAGTTCGATATTTAACTGAGGGTGATAGTAGCCATAAGGGTTGAGCGCGTCTTTAATACGTTTCGCTAGCTTAGTTTTCGATAACTGTGATACGGGAACATCGACTAAAGGATCCAAATATAAATTTACATTTTCGGCGAGAGTTTTGTTGAGCCCTTTAACCTTAAAGTCTGCGCCTATCGTGTAGGGTTGGATAATCATGAAAAGTGAGGCTGCCAGTAGTAATTGTTTAATCAAATTGTTCAAGCGGTTACTCCGTTATTCTAAACTCGGTTATAACCCATCAACTTGAAGATGCAGGTTTGAACACCTGAAAATTATCATTGATTCGAGACGTCAACTAATCTGCAAACACAGGAAGAGTCAAAGTAAAGAATTGCTCCATTGCTTTTGAATGATCTGCACCAGATAGACTGGACACTTTGTTAAGCGACATATTGTTTTTCGAAGTTAACAGGGCTTAGGTACCCAAGAGCACTGTGCCTTCTTGTTCGATTATAATCACTTCTATGTATTTGTATTCAAAGAGTGCTTGGCGCATGTCTTCTCGTGCCATAATAGGCTCGTATTGGATTGCTTCTACTTTCATCGAGTTGAAGAAGCTTTCAACACAAGTGTCCCAACAGTTTCCTTTCCTACTCATACTTTGTTTAAGTTTATGAGCTGCGATTAACTCTCGGTAATCCTTTGAACAATATTGGCTACCACGATCGCTGTGAATAATCACACCCTCTGCGGAATAAAGCCATTGAGAGTGCATCACAAACTAACGTTGCTGTCATTCTTGTACTCATAGACCAGCCACTGACTTACCGTGAATAAAGGTCAATAATGGCGGCTAAATACATCCAGCCTTCACTTGTTGCAAGATAGGTGATGTCTCCAGCCCATTTTTGATTCGGTGCTGTTGCATTAAAATCTTGCTCAAGCAAGTTCGGAGCGATTGGTAGCTTATGCTTACTATCGGCCGTACATTTGATAATCCTGCTTAATAGAACTAAAATAACATATAAACACCAGCACACAACAAGACACTTATGGGTTGGTGATATCATTTCTAACGAAGTGACCAAATTCAGCTTACCACTATAGAGTTACAATTCAACCGTCGGTGATATTGAAGCCAACACCCTTAAAATTCTTTGCGCGTTGGTACACCAATGAACGCTGAAAAAACTCACTAGGGTGAATTCTGTATTGAAAATACCTACGGCACAATAAAAACAGCATCAATGAAGCACTGAGTTCATTTATATTTAAATACGAATACTTTACTTTTGATTAATAAACAAATAGTGAGACTAAAATGACAACGAACTTTCGCTTATCGGTAGTATCCTCGATGTTATTGTCACTTCTTTCTGCCTCTGAGCATATATTTGCTGCTGAAGACAATAATAAATTTGAAGATAGTGTGGTGATGCAAGATTTGCCCACAGAGCAACCTCATTTTGACTCTTGGAATCAAACAAAGGAACACTGGCAAAAAGAGTATGGATTGCAGCTTGGTCTTGATTATAACATGTTGGGATTGGTGGCAAATGATGCGCTAGGTAATTCTTCTGCCGCTGCGGGTACGTTGAGAGTGTATGGTCAATGGGATATGGTTCATACTGATTCCGGTTCAACAGGCGGTATCGTGTTTAAATTTGAACATAGACATAAATACACCGACAGCTCTCCAAAGGACTTCGGTTTAAAAGATTTAGGTTACCTAGGCTTCGTTCACTCTTTATATGGTGATCAAGGGTTCAGAACCACACATCTATTTTGGCGTCAATCTATGCTTGAAGACCGGATGGTCACTTATGCTGGCTTTTTAGATATGACTGACTATACCGATTTTTATGCATTGGCTAGTCCTTGGAATGACTTCAACAATGCGGTTTTCACTACAGGTAATGGAACCATTGGCGGTCTCCCTGATGGTGCATTAGGTCTGATGCTAGGTGGTTTTCTTAATGACAATATCTATGCCTCAGCAAGTATTATTGATGCGAAAGGCAATGCCTCAGATCTCACGCAAGGTGTAAAAGATTTGTTTGATACAGGTGCTACATGGAAAAGTGTTGAGTTAGGTTATACTCCTTCTAGTGACATGTTATTCCTTGACAATACACACGTATCTTTTTGGCAGCGGGATGCCGTTGGGAATGATAAAGAAGGACATGGCGTAAGTCTTTCTTTATCGGGTCTTATTAACAACCAGTGGCTTCCGTTTATTCGAGGCGGTTGGGCTGATGACGGCGGCGCGATGTACGATGCCTCTGTCAGCGTGGGCTTTGGTTATATTCCTACCAACCGGTCAGAGGATATGATGGGACTGGCATTTAATTGGGCAAGTCCAATGGCAAGCACTTTTGGTGATGTCGACTTTGATGATCAATACACAGCCGAGTTGTACTATCGCGCCAAAGTAATATCATGGTTCCAGCTATCCCCAAGTGTTCAAGTTTTAAACCACACCGCCATAAAGGTTGATTCATTAGAATCAGGCGATATAGAAAACGCACTGATTAAAGATAAGACCGATGTCATATTTGGTTTAAAGGCACAGTTCCTATTTTAAACAATTATCATTAGATAAGTCGGGGCAATTACCCCTAATCACACCATTAATTTGAGTTAATAAATAGGATAATATAGATGAATTCTATAGTTTTGTTGTAAGCGTCTTTAAATCGACTCATTCAATCCTTTCAATAAACGTCGTAACCTTTAACTTTGATCGTTAAAGGTACTCGAAAATGTCTCAGCATAGATCTCAACAAGAATGGCTACGCCTTGTGCAGCAGTACTACATTGGTGAACAACACGCTGCTCAGTTTTGTTTAGAGCACAACCTTCACCCAAAAACGTTTGATAACAACGGCTTTGTTGCGTAATCAAATTTATAGATAGAGCTACCCCATTTCGTGTGTTTCTTAGTCAATACGACAAGTTTCAGGCATACCTAACCCAGTAAGCTTGTTCAACGCTTTTATCATCGCGTAAGTCTCACCCACCTGCGCATTGTAATGTCTTAAGCTCAATCGTCCTCCTAGTAACTGTTTAACTCGATACATCGCTGTTTCTGATAGTGAACGTCTGTGGTACCCATACCGCTCTTTCCAATACTTATTTGAGCCGTATAACTTCTGGCAACCCACGGTGAGGTTTCGAGGATGACCACGATCCCAGAAGGCTGCCCTTTCTCTTGGGAGAATAAGCGCAATGGCTCCCTTAATCTTAATAGCAGCATGACACAATCTCGTGTCGTAAGCGCCATCACCAGACACCTCAAGGGTACTTCGGCGTGTTTGTTTCAGTAAGTTCGGGAGGGCTTCTCCATCTGTAACCGTCGATAAACTTAGCTCGGCTGCGATAATTTCATGAGTGCTTGTATCAACGGCAATATGCAGCTTTCGCCAAACTCTACGCTTGCCATCTGTCCCGTGTTTTTTGACTTTCCATTCACCTTCGCCATAAACCTTTAGGCCAGTTGCATCAATGGCCAGGTGCTGTATTGCTCCTCTCGCTTTAGTCTTAAATGAAACCTCAACTTGCTTGGCTCTACGACTGATGCAGGTGTAATGCGGACAACTTAACGGTACATGAGCTAACCTAAATATCGAGTCGATAAATCCTTGAAGCGCTCTCAATGGCATAGAAAAAACTCGTTTGACCATCAGTGCTGTCGTGATAGCTAAATCACTGAACCGACGCGGCCTCCCGCGCTTATTCTGTTTGCTTTGCGCCCACCCGCTTATTGCTTCTTCATCAATCCAAAAGGTCAGAGAACCACGGTTAATGAGTGATTGGTTGTATTGCTTCCAGTTGGTTGTTTTATAAAGAGGTTTAGGCATAGAGCTACGAGAAGGAGTGAACGTAGCTGATCAGATCGTAGGCTCTTGATTTAGTTCCATTGAATTACGCAACAAAGCCACGCTTACGTGCAAAATCTACTGGTTGGTCTATAATAAATTTTGAAGGGACCACAGGAATTTGAGCAAATAGTATTAAAACAGAGATTACTTAGCCTAATAGGGAACTATATGAAATGGATATTTCGTCAGTCGTGGATATTAGCAGGATTATTTACAATTGGTTGTAGCGACGACCCTAGCACTTTAAAGTTTACTCCTACCCCCACTCCTGAATTGCCAGGAACAGAAACAATAGAAATAAAGGTTAGGGAAGTAGTACTTACAGCATTACTTGAACCCGTAATGATTACCACCTTAGATAGTCAACCAAGCTCAGTGAATATAGAAGCTATAAAAGGCCTTCCTTACGCCTCTGCTGAGCGTTTCGCACACAGTGAAATGTTACCTCTATCGAGTTTAGTCGTACAACAGCCTTTTAATGCTACTGAATTTGGTGATATTTGTCCGCAGGCTAATACCGAACTGCCGATGTCTGAAGCTTGCCTAAATCTAAATATATGGCGTCCAGAAGGCACTGAAAAAGAAGACAATTTACCCGTTTATGTTTATCTTCATGGAGGCTCATTTGAGGCAGGTTCAGGTCAAGCACTTGATATCATTCCTGATATAGTGGTGGCACAAAGTATTTCAGACACTTTATTGGGAGAAAGACAACAACCGTTTATAGGCATTACTCTTAACTATCGCCTTGGTTTACTAGGGAGTTTATGGCAAGAAGACAACGGAGATACCAAAGGTGGTAACTTTGGTCTAGGAGATCAAAAACGAGCCTTACAGTGGGTCAATCAGAATATACAATATTTTGGCGGAAACCCCGATAATGTCACAGTTTATGGACAAGGTGCTGGGGCAACCTCAATTAACCTAATGCAACAAATCCTTCCCCCCTCTTCAGACCTTACCGGTTTCGATAATGCAGCAGGTCAATACTTCCATCGAGCAATAATGCAAAGTTTGCCTTTTGGTTTACCGATTAAAAGCTATCAATTAGCCGAAGATACTTACACAAGTGTCGAGTTAATTATCGAATCACTTTATCCTGAAAGCAGCTTAGATGAACTAAGCGTAGCCGAACTATTAACGCTTCAATCGAAGGTTAAATCAGAAATTACTGGGCGTTTGTTTGGTTTACCTGATGGCACCATCGAAAATATTGTTAGTGATATTTTAGATGGTCTAGACAACGGCGATAGCGCAGCAATTATTGGGGCCAAACTTGCTTTAATTTATGGCACGACCATTGCTGCTATTGAACCAAGAGCTAAAATGTTAGCTTTTGCACCCTACCTAGAAGCGCATACCGAGTGTATCTCATCTGGTTTATTTGGTTGTAAAGAATACGCTGATTACTCAGGTTATCATGTTAGGGAACAGGTCATGAACACCACGTTAACAGTTCCTTCCGTGGTGGGTTTTAATAGCGACAATTCAAATTCTTACACAGCAGCTTTTAAAATTCCGTTTGTTATTAACCTCGAAATTGCAGGGTTTAGTTTACTTGATTTAATAATGGGTTTACTTGATATCGAAACTTTGCCCACAGATATCGATAACTATATCCCTTACAGTGATGAGAGTGTAAATATACCAGTGTATTCGATTTTATCTGCGATTATTAATTTGGATAATTTAAGTGCCTTAGATCTTGAAGATTTTGCACCAGCGCTAGACGATACCAAGTTGGCCGGTATTAAAGAGAACATGAGCAAATTCAATGCGCTAAATAATCAACTTATTTTTAAGTGTTCGGCTAGAGATTTTGTACAAAGAAACTCTACCGACAACCGTGCTACTCTTTATCATTTTGATTATACAGCTAACTTCAATACCAATGTGTTGGATGATTCGATTTTGGGTACGCTTGGTAATTTAAGCTGTTTTTCAGGTAAGGCTTGTAACAAAGCTGAGACTCCATTCATTTTCAACCGTTTATATAATGAACGTGGCTCGATAATTGCTCCAAAAGATGCCGATACCGCACTGATGCAGGACCTATCTAGGTTGTGGTTTAGTGATGCGATTTTCGAAAACTACACTTATGTCGACGCAAAGGATAATATTTTAATGGTTCGTAATGTGACCGTAGAATCAGAAAAGCAAGGCAAGATTGAAGAAATCAACGATTGGGGAAGTACCATTAATGTAGGCGTCGATAACCAAACCTTAAGTGGGATCTGTGAGGCTATTGATTATTAACACATGCTGATTGTTTAACTCTCTATGGTTGGTGTTACCAACTATAGCGTACATTTTATTTTTATGCGGTATCCATGGAGGGATATGATGGTTCCATTATATGAAAGACTTCAAAATACGTTTACCCCGCTCGTCAAGGCGTTTTGTCCATCCGTAAGATTAATACTAATTGGTCTTTCTGTGTTATTCGCTTTACCCGCGTTTAGTGTTGATAGTGCACAACAAGACGCGATGAAGGTTGATATCTTTGACGAAAATGGGATCCCAAAAGAGTTACCAAAGTTTGGGTTAAGCTCCTTGAGTATTGGCGATCACATTGTTGAACATGTAAAAAAAGAAGTTACCATTGGTGAAGGTACAGCCGTGTCTAGTTTCTTTTTGGTTCAAAGTACAGATATTAAAGGAAATATCGACGTAAGGGTTAAATACTTTGATAAAGACATCGGGGATGAAGACGGAGAACCAGGGCTGTTCGAAGGTAATGACGGTCTAGACTCCATTGAAAGTTTAGCGAAAACCGAATACAAGTTACGCCAATACGCAGAAGCCTACGACCGATCATCGATAAAGGTTAGAGAGGTTAATAAAGAAACTGTGATCGTTTCTTTTAATTACTCTAAATATGCTTTGCCCCAAGATATTGCGTATTTCAGGTTTATGCACGTCGAAATTACCATCGTCAATTCAAAGCCACAGTTAATGGTGCTGACCAATACGGAGCCATTTAAATATGGCAAGTACAATTTAGATGATTACCGACAAGAAGTGTTGATCGACTATTTGGAAGATGGCCGCGTTATCATGGAAACTAAAACGGTTATGGCTACCGGCACATACAAGAAGAAGCCCGTTTCATTGGTCGTTACGATAACCCCTGTTGCTATATATGATGATATCTTAGGGACTATAATAAAAGATAAAGAAAAACTGCGTTTGGTTTCTGACCCACGGATTAGAGAGAAAGAACTTCAAGTTAAGCGAGCACTTCCTCTGATGGGCGACTTGGTCAGAAGACAAGGTATAGACTTACCCCTTCCTTACGGTGTTTCATTTGCCTACCGTAACCAAAATATGGATATAGATTTCACCTCGTTCAATTTAGGCTTGGGCGCGTTAGGAGCTGTTGATCTAAATAAAGATTTTGATCCCACTAAAAGCTTCGCCACAGTAAATGCCCAAAGCTTTACTGTGCGTGGTGATGTTTACATTTTACCTTTCTGGAACGTTTATGGCTTGATAGGAAAAGTGAATGTGGCTGCTAATGTCGATGCCGAATACACCGCAGCAACCATGAATGAAGTGCGTGACTCTCTCAACGGAAAAATCCCTGGCCTGGGGGATGGTGTATGCAAAACTTTAGCTGAAAATGGTCTACCTTTCTGTAATGTGGGCCGCCTTAGAGTGCCACTTAAACTCAATTATGACGTCGCAGGCGTAGGTACGACGTTGTCTGTAGGTTATCGGGAGTACTTCGCTTCATTAAATGGCAGCTTTACTAAAACACGTCTTGAAGGTAAAGATAACTGGGGGGATACGTTAATCACCGTTCAACCAATGGTTGGCTATCAATTTGTCGATTACCGTGCCCAGTTTTTGATTGGTGCAGAGTACCAAGGTTTAAATTCGAAGTTGGAAGGGAATTTGGGGTACGTAGATAGCCTAGGAGGGGACTTTGAATATGATGTTGGCGTGGATATTAATCAGTGGGCCTACTTAATTGGATTTAACAAACAAATCGGTAAACACTACAACATCACCGCCTTATATAACAAGGGAGAAACCCGAGAAGCCTATACGATCAACCTTGGTTATCGATTTTAGGGGCTGATCTTAGAGTTACTCGTTTCCTGATTCGATCGGTTAAACACTCTATTTAACCGCTCTCGTCATCATAGTAAGCCTCCAAAGCCAAGACTGTTGCTCTTCGTTTTCTGGGCAAAACATCAAAGGTTGAGATAGAACTATTTAATGTATCTATTTGTATCCCCCGATTTCAGATAATAATTGCGACATTCATGGAAAGGTGCAGAAGAGGAACCCAACTATAGAAAGTGGTACGCTCCTCTCGCCAAAGAAACAAGCAGTACTACCATGAATTATCAGCAATTGACCTAAGCCAGAAGACACCAGATTTCTGCTCTTTTGGAGCTAGGGATTTCAGTTTTTGAAATTGCTTTATCGCAGATAAATTATCGACCGAGAAAGTGTTTAGACTTCAAGCAACCAGCGATTGTCGTTAGAGAAATGGCATTGGCTGCTTGATATTGGCGAGTTTCGCACTTTGCAGTTGAATTAGAGCCTTACTTTCTGCTTGGGCAAGTAGAGAGAAACACTTTACTCTCCATTAAAATAATCGAGTATTCAAAATATGAAAAATTTTTTACTGATCGTTTTTAGTTGCTTTTTACTTTCCGCTTGTAGTTCCAAACATGACTTGGAACAACGAGTAAGCAAAGATAACTTTCAATCAGCAAGTATCGGTCCAAACAAACAAGTCCAGAGCGCGGAGCCCTACCGTTTCTGGGGGTACCAGAATCCAGATTTTTTACTTGACGAACTGACTAAAAAAACCGTGTTAAACACGTCTTCGGACTCCTTAAATATCCTAGCCTTATCAGGTGGTGGAGCGAATGGCGCGTTTAGTGCAGGAGTAATTAATGGCCTATACGACAGTGATCAACTACCTGAATTTTCGATTGTTACAGGTGTAAGTGCTGGAGCCTTAGTTGCGCCCTTTGTTTTTGTCGGTGGCGAAGAAATTCCCAAATTGAAGCAGGTAATGCTAGGAATTGACGATAAAATGATCCTCGGTAATACCAATTTTCTAAATACTCTAATCAAAGATGCTTTCACTAGCGGAAAAAGCTTACATGACTTTATTGTGGAAACATTCGATGCTTCAATGATAGACAAAATTGCGTTGGCCCACAATCAAGGAAAACGTCTCTTTATTGGTACTTCGCATTTTGATTCAGGGGCTCAGGTTATTTGGAATTTAGGGCGAATAGCAGACAGCGATCTTGTTAATAAACAGAAGTTGATTCATCAAGTATTAGCTGCCAGTGCCTCAATACCCGGGGTATTTCCACCTCAGTTTATCGAAGTCACGGTAGGTGGTAGAATTAGAGAAGAATTACATGTAGACGGCGGCCTAACCGCACAAGTTTTTATGGGAACTTCAGGTTATAGCTATAGCCTAATTACCGAAATATTAGGTTTAGAATTAAAACCCAATGTGTATGTGGTGCGTAACGGTGTATTAAGTGTTCCTTATAAAGGAATAAAAGATAAAGGCGTTGATTTGCTGAGCCGTAGTGTAGAAAGCCTGACTATTCAGCAAAATCGCGGCGACCTATACCGAATGATACATGTTAGCGAGAGAAATGGTTATAACTTGCAGCTCACCTTTATTGACGATGATTTTAAGCACACAAAAAAAACTAAAGAGATGTTTGAGCATGAACATATGTTGGCTTTATATCAATATGGTTACGATAAAGCCAACTCGGACTCATTGTGGTCTAAGGATCTACCACATTAGCTAGGGCATGTTGATCTTTCGTGAGTGTTTTTTGAACAGCATGGTAAAGAGTTATAATTTGCTTCGCCAAAAGTAAAACCATAACCAATACCATGCCAAGAACAATGCTAACTGATATTCGCTGGGAACTGCTACTCCAAGTTATGAAAAGTACAGGTCGTATTTACGATAAAACTGAACATCGAATGACATTTGGAGGAATACTTTATCGAATGAGAACAGGTATTCCTTGGCGAGACCTACCCTCTGAGTTCGGAGTTGAACTCGGCATCGCTATTGGCTTAAGTTGATTATCCGCCTAGACTAACACGATCGCTAACCCTAGCAGTTAGTTAACGCAACCCCAAAAAAGGTCTTATATGGAAGCTGATAGTTTTTTCCAATTTGCTACGCTTGTTCTCTCCACAATCACCTTATGTATCGCGATTTCCTCAACACTTCGTTTAGGTACAGTGGTCGGTTTTATTATCGCTGGCATCGCATTAGGGCCTTATACCCCGGGCTTGATAGCCGCCACGAATGTTGAACTATTACAGCAAATTGCAGACTTTGGCGTGATATTGTTTTTGTTTACTATCGGTTTAGAAATAAAACCTATCGACCTGTGGGGAATGAAGCGAAGCCTTATAGTTCAAGGCTTGGGGCAAGTTTTAGTCACCGCGAGTGTGTTCTCATTCTTGGGTTACATTTTAGGTTTTGCTTGGGAAACGGGCTTTACTCTGGGTTTGATTTTTGGTCAATCATCTACCGCAGTAGTTATGACCATGCTTAAAGAGAACAATGAACTCAATACTTTTCACGGCAAAAACATCTTCACTAATTTAATGGGGCAAGACATCAGCATTGTGCCCATCATGGCTATAATCCCTATTCTTGCCCATCAATCTAACCCAACATCAAACGGTGCGCTATTAAGTACTCTACTGCTTATTTTAGTCGTTCTGGCCATTTTAGCTATTGGGCTATATTTACTGCCATTTGGGCTACGTTTAAGTGCCAAAGCGCATAGTAAAGAAGGTTTCATGTTATGCCTATTTGTGTCTATTTTTGCCACCGTATGGATCGTAGATGAAGTTGGGCTTTCGGCTACTTTAGGGGCTTTTTTACTGGGAATTTGCTTATCCAACTCTAGCTTTCGTTTTACGGTAGAAAACATCATTAATCCTTTTAAAGGCATTTTAATGGGCTTGCTCTTTATCTCGGTTGGCATGTCCATAGACCTCGATTTAGTGTTAAGCAATTACCAAGACTTAATTATATTGCTGATATTAGTGATTAGCCTTAAATTATTGGTGTTGTATACGCTGGCTCGGTGTGACAGCCAAACCAAAGCCACCAGTATAAAGACGGCCTTTGCCTTAAGCCAGGTGGGAGAATTTGCCTTTGTATTGCTGGGGCTTGCTGCAAGTTTAAATGTACTAAATAGCGCTTATGCAGCGCTAGGGATAATTGTTGCCAGTATCAGCATGGTTCTTACCCCTTGGATATACAAATTGGGTAATTATCTTGCTAAGCGGGTACTTCAAAAAGAGCAACCTACACAAGTCAAATCGAGTGAACCGCTTGAAAGTGATGATAGACAATTAGTCATCATTGGACTTGATGAAGTGGGCCGGCTAATGGCAATGCTAGCTAAAAGAGCGCAAATCCCCTACATCGCTTTTGATTCAGAATTTAGCTCCGTTGAAAACGGCAAAAAGCTAGGCTTAAACGTGCACTATGGCGACATAATGCAACCCAGTATTCAAGAGCGAGCAAAACTACAGCAAGCCAAAGCGGTATTTGTGTCTGTGGACCATCCCGGCTCTTTGCGAAAGATTTGTTTAATGTTATCCCAGTACCCCTCTTTGGAAACTTATGCGCGAACTAAATCCAGAGCCGATGAATTTTTCTTAAAAGAGCAAGGCGTTCAATACGCCGGCTCTGTTTACATAGAAAGTACCTTATTGAGGGGCCGCGATCTGCTGTTAAATTTTGGCCTTGAAGATGAACAGGTTTTTCGACTTATCGATGACGTCAGAGCAGATTTGTTTGAAAGCGACTACCTAAGCTATAAAGCCACCAGTGAGACTTAGTATTAAAGCTAGACCCGACACTAAGTGTTTTGCGATCTAAAAGATCCTGCCCTATGTTGACTTAAAAGCGTATCAATTTCACTGTAGCAAAACATTCGCGGCTCTCGACTACCGTAAGCGCGTCATGAAGCCTTCATTCTAATCTTCCAGCACGAATAATATGGTCAGCTCTCCAACCCAAAGGAGAGTTGAAACGGTAAAACGACGCACCAACCAAGAATGGAAGCACTGTTTGCACAATATGAAAGCAGCAATATTATACCCAGCGCGTTTTTTGGCGAACAACATGAACTGAGTTTATCCGCATTCTTTGTAAAGCGGCGTCGGCTTCAAGCAGCAACCCCGTCGACGACTTTGGCTTTCTCAAAGCCAAAGTCGTCGAAAAGACAACAAAATATCAGGCTGCCCAGACACCAACACATAACATGACACTGCTTGTAAACGATATTGAGTTGAGTATTTCGCAAGACACGCCAGCGGCCTATCTTGTTGAACTCATACCTATCCGGAAAATTAACTGATCAGGTCAATCCAATCTCTAGGGCGTGTTGACCTTTCGTGAGTATTTTTTGAACAGTATGGTAAAGGGTTATAATTTACTTCGCCAAAAGTAAAATCATAACCAATACCATACCAAGAACAATGTTAACTGATACCCGATGGGAACTGCTGCTACAAGTCATGAAGAGCACAGGTCGTATTTATAATAAGCCTGAACATAGAATGACTTTTGAGGGAATACTCTATCGAATGAGGACCGGTACCCCATGGCGAGATTTACCTCCAGAGTTTGGTGAATGGAGCACTGTTTACAGGCGTTTTAATCTTTGGTCAAAGAAAGGCATCTTAGTTAAATTTTTCAATCAGTTATCAAGCACTGCCGATTTTTAGTGGGTATTTCTAGACGGCTCTATTGTTCGAGCGCATCAGCATAGCACAGGTGCAGCTTTCGCCACGCTCTTCGCTTTTCATAGCCGTGTTTTCTGACTTTCCATTCTCCCTCACCGAACGCTTTGAGACCCGTAGAATCAATAGCGATATGACGAACTGGTCCTCGATACTTATTGCGATACTTTACTTGCACAGTCTTCGAACGCTTGCTGATGCATGTATAATCGGGAGAGCAGAGCGGTACGTCCATCAACTTAAACACTGAATCGATGAACCCTTGTAGAGCGCGAAGCGGAAGAGAAAATATGCCCTTTATCATAAGGGCTGTTTCAATAGCGGTATCCGAGTATTAGAATCCTCGGCCTCGATTCCCATGGTGCGTGGTACATTTCCATGCTTTAACGGCCGAGTCATCAATCCAAAAAATCACATCTCCACGTTTACAGAGTGCGCGGTTATATTGCCTCCAGTCCGTAATTTTAGCTTTTGAATTTCCCATTTTTATACTCGTTCATACACTCATAAGAGATCAGATCGTAGTTATGGAGAAAGGTTCAATTCGATTTAAGCAACAACGTCGCTTACGGCACTAAAGAAAGATGCAGTTAACATAGTCACCGAATAAATTCGGACTTTTGATGGATCCGATCCTCTTTACGCGATTATCACAATAAATTGAACTCCGTTATCTTTGTATTCATCAAACAAATAGAGAAAAGAACCATGAACACAATGCCACATGAACTTGTGTGGGGTGAAGTCTACTTCCCACCGCTGTTATTGGTTATCGCACTGGCTTACATATTGACAATACTAACAGGGTCAATCGCTACAAGGTTTGGCCTTCATAAGTACGTCGCCTTTCCTGCAATAGCAGAACTGAGCTTGATCGTGATTTTTACTGGCGCTATCGGCCATTTTATTACCATTTTTTGAGGCACTTACTGTGATCAAACGTTATCTCATCACACTTTTATTATTGGCTGCTGCGGGAACTGTGGTTTATAGCTATTACCAGTCGTACTCAAGTAACCCGTGGACCAGAGACGGGCAAGTGAGCGCTTATATTGTCTCGATTACACCTCGAGTAACGGGTCAAGTGACTGAAGTGCATGTCGAAGACAACTCGAAAGTAAAAAAAGGCGATCTTCTTTTTGAAATCGATCCGAGTATTTACAAGGCGACCTACAGAAAAGCACTTGCGACTCAAAAACAAGCGTTTGCCCTACTCGCCAAAGCCAAAAACGAAGAGCAACGCGCGTTGAATTTAGAGAAAAGAACGCCCGGTGCCGTACCAGTTCTTACTCTAAACAACTTGAACAACGCGGTAGAAACCAGCACCGCGAATGTAGAACTGGCAAAAGCGAACGTAGAAGAAGCACATCTCAACCTTGAGTACACTAAGGTATACGCGCCTACTAACGGCTACATCACTAATCTGAACCTACGAGTGGGCTCTCAAGTTGTCGCGAATTCACCTGTGGTTGCGTTAATTGATGAAGATAGCTTCTGGATTGAAGGTTATTTCAAAGAGACTGATTTAGTCGGCGTCGATGCTCAGGACACAGCCTATGTCACCTTAATGATGCACAACAATGTTCAACTAGAAGGACATATAAAAAGCATTGGTTTTGGTATCGCTAAGCAAGATGGCAGCACAGGTAATGATTTATTGCCAAACGTGAACCCAAACTTCCAATGGATACGTCTCGCTCAACGCATCCCTATCAAAGTTAAGTTAGACAAAATACCAGAAGACGTACAACTACGTGTTGGTATGACTGCCTCGATTAAAATAATCAAAAATAGCTAGGTGATTCTTATGTTCACTGCATCGACTAAAGACGCGATTAAAGCCGCACTATCTATCGTTATCGCAATCTGCCTAGCGTTGTGGTTTGGTTGGGAAAAACCGTATTGGGCGGCGATAGCCGTAGCAGTGATGGCATTGAACGAGAGTTTCGCCCATTCGATAAACAAAGGCCATAACCGGTTAATGGGAACCTTGTTAGGAACCAGTTATGCCTTTTTCCTTATCGCCATATTTTCTCAAGATCGCTTCTTGTTTCTTACTTTTTTCACCCTATTTCTTGGGGTATGTATCTTCATGTCGAGCGATGAAAAGTACGGCTATATCTTTTCAATAGGATTTGCCGTGTGTTCGATTGTTGCTTGCATGGGCGGGTTTGATAGCCAAACCACCTTTCACTTTGCTGTAGTTCGACTTCAAGAAACACTACTAGGTGTTGTGGTGTTCTCTTTTGTGTATCGCATCCTGTGGCCTGTGAATACAGAGCTCAACTTTGTACAACGTTTCGAAGCCAGTAAACAAGCCTTGTTAGATGCGATGGAAAAAACAGGCGACATCGACATTGCCGCACTTGAAAGCAACACTGCGAATATTGATAAGCTGTATCAACTTTTAGATCTGCCACTAACCGGAAGTTACCACCTTAAAGAGAACATCCAAGCATGGAGTTTGCGCATAGATGAAATGGCACATATCCAAGATACATTACTCAAACAAAGTAACATCGAATCAGACTTGGGCATCCAATGGGCAGTTCTAACTAACAACTTGAAGACGTTCGATGTATTAACACCAGACCAATCACTTGTGGAAGGTGAGCCTAATGTAATGGGTGATCATAAAGAAGTGTCTTGGCATCATGCTCATCGCACATTTGTTGAACATTTGAATGAAGATGGACGCAAAGTGCTGCAAGGCGTGTCGATGTTTATCACATCGCTCTTGATTTGGATTTATCTTCCAGTTCCGGGTGGTTTTATATTTCCTATGTTAGCCGGTGTATTCTCTTCTATGGTGCCGACCATGCCACCAAGCGTTATTAAGGATGCCTTCTATGGTGTTTTGGGTACAGGATCGGTGATTCTGTTGCAGTACATCTTTGTGATGCCATTAATGACAGAGTTATGGGAGCTGGGTCTATTCTACTTCCTTAACATTATGGTGATATGGAAAGTGTTCGCCACGCCTAAACTCATGGTGCATCGAATACTAGGTGTTAATTTGTTAGTCGTACTGACATCTGGAGCACTTAACCTCACCCCGGTTTACACAATAGAAACGCCACTGTTGATGCTGGTGAATATTTTGATCATTTTAATGATAGCCAAGCTGTTTACTGATCTATTTAGAGTGAAGGTAACCGCTTAAAAATAAATACATTCACCACGATAACAACACGGCCTGCAAAGTATTTTACTAAGCAGGCCGTTTTTATCTAATTAAAGCGCCTACAAATCATAGTCTTAGTATCAAAACTAACTAAAGTAGGATAGCGTCCATCAAACGCGATTAACGCGATCTGCCACCTACTCTTAAAATCCTCTCATTGATTGACGCAATGCATTTTTAGTCGCGACATTCACACTAGCAATCCTAATGGATAAATACATAACAACTGAACACGAAGTTCAGTTTTACATCGACTGTGTGAACCTCGAAGGTTTGAGGTTACTCAGCGTGGAATCCGTCATGAGTTTTTTTGAAATCCGCAACAGCGCCCGTAAGACCCATACTCTTTCTGTGTTAGCGAGCGCCTTATTACTTACTACTCCCACTTTTGCGTCAGCAGCGGAAACCAAGACTTACACCGAAGTCATGGAGCAAGGTCGAGCACTGTTTGACAAATATGGTATTAGCCATGACTTGCCAAAGCTTGCAATCAGCTCACTTGTACAGGGTGAGCACCTAGTTGAGCACGCACATCGTACTCTGAAAGTTGGTGATGAAGTTCGTGACTCAAGCGTTTACCTCGTCAAGAACACCGATAGCAAAGGCAACATCGATCTTCGTATCAAATACAACCCAGAAGAACTGGATGATAACGAAAACCTGCTAGATGAAATCGAAGCGTTCACACGTACCGAATATCGCTTACGTGATTATGCAGAAAGCTTTGATTCAGCTTCGGTTCGCGTGAAAGAAATCGACGATAACAAGGTAATCATCAGCTTCGACTATTCGAAGTATGGACTACCTCAAGACATCGCGTATTTCCGTTTTTTGAATGTCGACATTGAGTTAATTGATGGCGAACCCAAGCGAATGCTAATCACTAACGATAAGCCATTCAAACATCACGTATACAAAGTAGAAACTTATCGTCAAGAGATTAAATTCCACACATTGGATTCAGGAAAGGTTGTTATTGCTAGTAAAGCGACTGAAGTCGTAGGTACATCAAAGAATAAGCCTATGAAGATGACGAGTTTAACTGAACCCGTTGCACTGTATGAAGACGACAACGGTGTACAGATACTGAATGAAGACAGACTTCAAGAAGTATCAGACCCAAGAATGCAAGAAGCAAACGTGAAGCTAGACCGAGTTTTTCCGTTAATGGGTGACATGGTGCGCCGTCAAGGCATTGATTTGCCTCTTCCATTCGGCGTATCAGTGGCTTATCGCAACCAAGACATGGACATTCCAATGACTGATTACGTGATTGGTGGTGTTCGCTTGAATGACTTATTTGATCCTGAAGATAGCGTTGCGACAGTTAAAGCAGAAAGCCTTTCGATACGCGGCGATGTAAATATCCTGCCATTCTGGAATGTATTCGGATATGTAGGAAAGGTAAACGTTGATGCGAATGTGGATGCGGCTTATACCGGCGCAGCAGGTGAATACCTAAAAGACAAGCTCAATGACAAACTGCCAGGGCTAGGTAACGCACTTTGCGAAGGTGTCTCTGCCTTATGTAACAGAGGCCGTTTGAATGTACCACTGCATCTCGAATATGACTTACGCGGTGCGGGCACCACACTATCTGTTGGTTACAAAGAGTTCTTTGCCTCAGTGACAGGTACCTACTCACAAACACGCCTAAAAGGATTAGATGATTGGGGCGATGGCATCGTCACTATTCAACCAATGTTGGGTTATCAATTAGTTGACTATCGCGCTCAGTTTTTCGTTGGTGCTGAATACCAAGGTTTAAATTCACGTATGCAAGGCACCGTAAAAACCGATGACATCGAATTTGATTATGACGTTGGTGTCGACATTAACCAGTGGGCATTCTTAACCGGATTCAATAAGCAGATCGGCAAACATTACAACATGACGATGTTGTACAACAAGGGCGAAACGCGCTCGGCTGTAACATTGAACCTTGGTTATCGCTTCTAGCCCTACATCATGCATTGAGTGGTCACGGCCACTCTTGATGGGTGGCGTCCTACTTATGCGATTCCATCAATCAATTAAATGTATTTAATATACATCCCATAAGAAAATTACATACATCCAAGCACGACAACGGTCGACGATAGCGCACGGAATTGCTGGTTTGGTAACAACAAATAACTGTGGACGTAACAATGAAACTCAACAAACAATTAATTCCTGCTGTGACTATCTCAATGTTACTCGCTGCTTGTGGTAGTGATACAGAACCTACTGTTCCTATGCCAAACAAACCAGAGCCTTTAGTACCGGCACCTGCTGAACAGTTTACTGCGCAAATCGGCGAAGTGATGATCAAAGCGACCAAACAAGAACTTGTTGTGTCTTCTAATTCTGAAGATGACAAGCTGGCTTCTGTTGAAATCTTTAAAGGTATTCGCTTTGCGGATACTGAACGTTTTGAGCACAGTACCCCTGTAGAAGTTACTGAGCTGCTGAACTCAGCAGGCATCGTCGATGCCACTTCGTTTGGTGATGCTTGCCCACAATTAAAAACCATTTCACAGACACAATCTGAAGACTGTTTGAACCTGAACATTTGGCGCCCGGTAGGCGTAGATGCTGATGCAGACCTACCGGTTTATGTATTCATCCACGGTGGTGACTTTGAATACGGCTCTGGTGCAGAAGCACTTGTGCACGGTGATACCGTGGTTGCTCAAGGAAGCGACGATGGTAAGCCTTTCATCTATGTAAGCTTAAACTACCGTCTTGGTCAATTAGGTACTCAATGGATTAAAGGCGCGAACAAAGATGGCAACTATGGCCTAGGTGACCAGAAGCGCGCTTTGGAGTGGGTACATAACAATATCGCTGACTTCGGTGGTAATGCTCAAAACGTAACCGTTATCGGTCAAGGCTCAGGTGCCATGTCTATTGGTTTCTTGCAGCAAGATGAAGAGATCGCAGGTCAATATTTCCAACGTGCCATCATGCAAAGTAACCCGTATGGTTTTGAATATCCTAGCTATGACGTGGCTAAGAGCCGCAACAATAACTTTGATGTAGACACTTCGGCCGACGAGATCATGGAGTCGCAAGAGACAGCTTTGAATGGTATTGAACAGCTAAAAAATTGGTTGTTAGGTTCTTTGCAAATCCCAATTCTGAGCCCAACCGCAGATGAGACTCCAATGTCAAACCTGATGCCTTTTGCTCCATACATATTGTGTGAAAAAACGAGTCTCCTTGGTAGCTGTAGCGAATCAGCAAAATCACCAATGCAAGCAGGCTTCTCAGTACCAACTGTCCTAGGTCAAAATGCACATGAAGCGAACAGCTTTGGCATGCTCTTTACTACTACGTTCTTAATTCCGACAGTCATCGAGTTATTAACAAATGATGAACCTGAACTGCTTACTAATGAAGATCCAGCAAAGCTAGCTCTAGCTATGGTTAACTGGTTAGAAGATGAAAACAATATCGTTCTTCTGCAGCAAAAACTATCTGAGCAAGCAAGCGATGAAGTTTCAGCAGACCTTGTATTGCCAAGCAGTGCTTACAGCGCAGTAACGGGCTTATTTTATGGTGCCAAGCTAGAAGGTGATCTACTTGAAATGACTGGATGCATTGATACCAACGATATTACGGGTACCGTAGGTTGCTTGGTTGACATTGTTGAGATCACTAGCCATCAACAAACCCAAGATATTCTGGCTCTAACTGATTTCTACCCTAACTCAGAAGCTGACATAGGTGGTGCTCTTGACAACATGAAACAATTTAAAACCCTGCTAAATGACACCTTGTTCAATGGCCCAGCTCGTTATATGGCAGCAAACAACGAAGTAGAAGCAACGCTATACCACTTTGAGCACAAACCAAGCTTCAACATGTGGAACTTTAAAACAGGTCTAAATGAAGAAACGGGCGAATACGACCAACTGTCAATCATTGATCTATTCAAAACGATCGGTTGCATCAGCGGTGCATGTAACGGTTCAGAACTGCCATTTATGTTTAACAAAGCTGTACGTTTTGACGGTAGTGAGATTCACCCGACAAGCAGTGAGAAGGCGTTGATGAGCGAAATGTCACGCCTATGGTTTAGCGAAGAATTATTCATTAACTACCAGTACAGCGACTCTGCCGACAATGTATTAGTTATCGAATCTCAAGGCTTTAGCGCTAGCACAACCTATGACTGGGACTATGCTACAAACCCAGGTGTTGATCCAAAGCTTCGTGAAGGTCGCTTAAACGGTTTAGAAGATCAAGGTCTTATGCCTTGGCAGTGGTACCTAAACTAAACAGACTCAACACCCCTCCTACTTTATCGGCCAGCTCGCTGGCTGTTTTTATATCCAAAATTTACTTTCAAACGCAGGTTATTTATGACACTTAGCAAACTAAAAACAACATGCACAATGATGTTAATTGCTTTAGTCACAGGGTGTGCCCAACCTTATCCCGATGTTGAACCTGACTTCGAAGCAAATTGGCAAAGTACGGAACACCAAGCAGAAGTGTACCTGATCCCGACTGCGCCAGAAGCCTTCGCACGTCGTATCGAGCTTGTTCGCCAAGCACAACACTCAGTTGATATGACCTACTTCTCTTGGGAGCGTGACACACTTGGTTTGATGCTTCTAAACGAGCTAAAGCAAGCGGCGGATCGCGAGGTTCATGTCCGACTGACCTTAGATGACCTACTGGTATTTAATGATAAATGGCTAGCGGAATTGGACTCACACCCCAATATTGAGATTCGACTATTCAATCCTTTTGAGTCACGTAAAGCGGGCTGGATTGGTCGCGCCTTTAACTTCTCGACTCACCAAAAACAACTGGATAATCGGCTTCACGAGAAGTACTTCAATGTTGATCATCACTCGATGATTTTAGGTGGAAGAAATATCGGCAATGATTACTTTGGCTATAGCGAGAATGCCAACTTCTTTGATATGGACGTTTTGTTTCGAGGTGACGTAATCGCGTCTTTCGACAACAATTACCAAGCGCTTTGGGACAGCCAATATGTAGTGCCAATTCAAGAGCGAATCAAAGTCAAAGAACAAGACCAATACAAAGCGTTTACCAAGGCAATAAATAAAGGTGAGAAGAATAAAAAGCCGATCACTTTCGATGTCGAGCAACAGATACATCGCCTAAGCGAACCAAGGTTTATTAAAGCATCGGTAACGCCTTTATTCGATTCATTAGAGAAGCTAAATGACAACAAGCCCTACTTTCGTCAGCGTACAGAGCACTTAATGAAGCAAAAAGTACCGACACCTTCTAAGGCTATGATTTCAACCCCATACGTGGTACCAAGTGACCAGCAGTTTGTGTTTATTGATGCATTGACCGAACAACAAGCTCAAGTGACATTAATCACAAACTCTTCGGCGTCGAATGACTCTGGGTTTATACCCGCCTACTACGAACAACATCGTCAAACTTTGTTGGACAAAGGGGTTAATATTTTAGAATACAAAAGCGATGCGATAAACGACGACCATTACTTTCATGTTGATACCTATTATCACAATAAGACTGTAATTCTAGATGAGCGTGTTACTTATATAGGCTCATCCAACTTCGACCCAAGATCAGACTTTCTCAACGTTGAGTTTGGTGTGTTGATTGAGAGTGAAGAGTTTGCGAAGCAAGTGACACACTACTTAACACGTCAGAAAGAGGATTTGTTCTGGACTGTATCGCGAGCCCAATCAGGCGAGACTACTTGGGTTTCAGGGGAACAAAAACAGACTAAGAACCCTGATTACAGTTCATGGAATAAATTGCCGGATTGGTTGTTTCAAAAAATGAATGGCGAGTTTGAGCTTTAAGTGCCGAGCTTCGAGTTCTCACCAGTCCAAATGCAAAAAAGCCGCGTAATTCGCGGCTTTCTCATGTTTCAAATAGACGTATCGGAGCTTACAGGCGGTAGGTCATCGCTCTCTTGGCTACGTAGTTCACCATATCTAACGTTGTATAAATCGAATCGACATCGTTAATGTCGTAATCAAGATGGTCACGTTCAACATACTGCTCTGCTAATCGATAGATATCAACGACACGTTCTGCAACAGCTTCCATTGGGTCAATAAAAGTAAGTGCTGGAAATGCAGTTTCAAGCTGCTTTCTAACCAGAGGAAGTTCAGTGCACCCCAGAATGACCGTATCAACGCCCTTCTCTACGATGCTTTGAACCGCAACAGCAAGAAGTGCCGCATTACGGTCAAACTCGCCTGCTTTAATGCCGTTGGTTTCTCGGATTGCTTGCCCACATGCGGTCATCTCACCCGTGACTTCGCCATAGATAGCGCTATGAACATTATGCTCTTGCTCAAAAGCATCTGGTTTAGCGAATACAAGATTGGCGTCTGTTAGGTAGCGATCATAGATTCCCGAGTTGTATGTACCGTTGGTGCACAAAATACCGACAATGGATTCAGGGTTCTGCTCTTTGATTTGATCAACCGTGGTTTGAAGCATATCGACGATATAAACATTGGTATGTTTTTGAACTTCAGGTCTGAAGTAATGGGCGGTGTTGCAGGTCATAACGCCAAATTGAACATTGGCGTGTTCTAAAATGCACGCTGATTCAATCAACTCTGGGACAGGGTCGATACCGCCTTCGTTTATTGCTTCAGAGCGATCTGGGATATCTGAATTTTTAACCACAATCATGGCCATGTGGTCTTGGTCTTTAAGCGCGCCGTGTTCAATTTCTTTCTTGGCGACGATATCTTGGAACAAAGCATCTGCTTCAGGGCCCATATTACCAAATACACCGAATCGTACCTTTTTCATTGTTTTTACCTTTGTGTTTGCTAGAGCACAAAGGTTATTACGCTCTGTCGATTTACTTGAATCCCATTCAATGGATCGCATCCTCGTGAGCGCTTAAACAACGTACAAATATTAGAACTGAGTGCCCAAGGAAAAATGAATACGAAACTCATCACCTTCAGGGGCATCTAAACCGTAAGCAAAATCGAGTTTTATAGGCACAAATTGTGAGTTCCAAATCAGGCTAAGGCCTGTGCCGCGCTTCCAATCCGCTTCGTCATCAAACGCATCACCAACATCGAGAAACGCGCCCATCCAAATTGACCGATAAACCTGATGTTGATATTCAAGCCCTGCCGTTAGCATGTAACGCGCGCCTGTTAATTCACCGTTCTCATCTTTCGGAGAAATCGATTCATAGCCATAGCCTCGTAAGTTCCCATCGCCACCAGCAAAGTAACGCAATGACGATGGTACATCCGACAACGATTTAGCTATGTTAATGCCAACGTTTGAACGGAAATGGAGCTTCTGGCTTTCGCTAATGTCCCACGAAAGCACGCTGTTTCCTTCCAGCCGCAACAACCTTGAATCAGAGAACAGACTAGGGTCAGAATACTCAACAGAGTAGATGTGTCGATGACTAAGTTCCAATTGATCATTTTTACGATCAATCTGAGAAAAACTGAGGCCTGGTAACAATAATTGCGATTGATCTTCCTCAGACGCCTGACGATACTGTTCGTGCAAATATTTGACATAAATAGTGCTTTGCCAATCACTGTCTAGTTGCCAGTAACGTTCAAACTTAAGATCGTTTGAAAAACTATTGGTGTCTCGATGATCAATTCGTTTCGATTCAAACTGAATACCAAAGTAATCGGTCGTCACTTTCTCTGTTGGGATTTTGTACCCTAGCTGCAGTGATTGCTCTTGTTCAGACAAATACGTCTGTGTTTCAAAGCTGTGTCCTCTTCGGTTATACCAAGGCTTGGACCAGTTTAAAGACGCTCTTAAACCGAGATCGGTAGAATAACCCCCACCCACCTGCACAATGTTGCGAGAGCTTGGATCAGCAATGATTTCGATTGGCACTTCTAGATTGTCATCAAGGTGGTTTAAGTCACCGTGCACAACAACGCTGCGAAACCACTGAGTTTCAAACAAGTCAGACTGCAGCTCACCCAACTTGATGGTGTCAAATTCGTCACCTTGCTTGAATGTTGGAATTTTATCGATACGAGTAGCTTCAACACCATCATCAGGAATGCTGATAGCGCCAAACTTATAGCGTGGGCCACTAGAAAAATGCAGGTGAATGTTGGCGATGTTTTCGCTAGGAATCACTTCAATCTTAGACTCGACAAACCTACCGTCAAAATAGCCTTTACGCTTTGCCATAGAGAAAATCGCTCGTTTAGTTTGGTCGTATTCTTGGTGAGATAATGGTGAGCCTGAATCTAACTTACTTTGCGTGAGTATTTTGATGAACTCTTCATCTTTACTCGCTTCACCTGTGACTTTTACAACCGATTCTGCAATGTACATGACAGGGCCAGAATCGACGTTCAAGGTGAGGTTATCACTGTCATCAAGTTCGATATCTATCTGAGAATGATAGTAACCATAAGGGTTGAGCGCGTCTTGAACCCGTTTCAATAACTTAGTATGGGATAGCTGGGAAGCTGGGACATCAACCAAAGGTTCTAAGTATAACTCTACATTTTCAGTGAGAGTTTTGTTTAGCCCTTTAACCTTAAAGTCTGCACCTATCGCAGCGGGGTGAATAACCATGAAGAGTGAAGCTGCCAGTATTACTTGTTTAATCGAGGTCTTCACGCCATTACCCAGTTGCTCAAAACCCGAATAGGTTATGAGCAAAGCGTGAAATCACTGAATCTCTTATAGAGGACGTCGTCCTACGAACTAATGTGCCTTCACTTTAAACATAAGTTCAGTTGTTCATTCGCCAATTACATCTCTTTATCTAGCAGACACAAAAAAGGCGCAATTAAGCGCCTTTAGAAATTCTATTTTTACTGATTCAATATCAGTTGTTTCTCAACCAAACATCTTGGTTTTTAGGTGCTTTCTTCTTTTTCTTCTTGCCTGTACCAGCCGGTGGCGCAACGGGTTTTAATGCAGCAACAAGTTCAGCCGTAGCTTCTTCATCCACTTCAAAACCTTCAATTTGCTCACGCTCAAGACGGATTTTGTTCTTCTTCTCAATGATTGTGAAGTGATGGTAATCTTCGTGATCGATCAAAGATAGCGCTAGACCAACCTCACCCGCACGACCACTTCGGCCAATACGATGCATGTAGTCTGACGGGCTACGCGGTAGGTCAAAGTTGATTACTACTGGTAGCTTTTCGATATCCAGACCACGTGCCGCGATATCTGTCGCGATAAGAACGTCAATCTCGCCAGATTTGAAGTCTTCAAGAATACGAGTACGCGAACCCTGCCCTTTATCGCCGTGGAATACTTCTGCGATGATACCGCGCTTGTATAGCTTGTCTGCAAGGTGCTCACAGCTGTTTTTCGCGTTTACGAAGATCAGTGCTTGGCGCCACTCGTGTTGTTGAATCAGGTGCGCTAGCAATGCGGTCTTACGACCTTTTTCTACTTCGAATACACGCTGAACCAGAGTGCTCGCATTGGCACTTTGAAGTTGAACTTCAATTGGATCATTCAGTAGTTCGTGAGTCAGCGTTTTAACTTGCTCGGGGAAAGTCGCAGAGAACAACAAGGTTTGTTTTTTGCTTGGCAGAAGTTTCAAGATCGCGTCTAGTTCTTCTGTAAAACCAAGGCTTAACATTCGGTCAGCTTCATCAAGCACTAACGTTTTTACTTTATCTAGCTTGATAGCGTTGCTTGAGATCAGATCCAGCAAACGACCCGGTGTTGCCACCAAGATATCTGTGCCACCACGTAGCGCTTGCATCTGAGTGTTCACCGACACACCACCGAAGACACAAACGGTTTTGATTGCACCGTTGAAATGCACTGCGTAAGACTTAACGCTATCGGCCACTTGCTTAGCAAGCTCACGAGTAGGAACTAAGATAAGACCAGACACAAAGTTACCTTTGCCCGAACGACGGTCTAAAGGTGCATCTTCATGGATCTGCTGTAACAGTGGAAGTGCAAATGCTGCGGTTTTACCTGAACCCGTATTTGCACCTGCAATTAGGTCGCGTCCTGCTAACACACTTGGAATAACTTGCGCTTGGATAGGCGTTGGCTGTTGGTATTCAAGCTCGGTTAAGCGAGCCATCAAAGGAGAGATTAAGCCAAGATCAGAGAAGTTGGTTGGTGTTGTGGTGTTAGTCATTAATTGCAGGAACTCAAAGCTAAAATAATAGCGCGCTATATTAACGTATTTCAGCAGTATTACGTAACTAAATCGCCCCTTTCTCCCGTGTTTCAGCGATTAAGCCCCTCTAAAACACATCCAGATATCAAGTTATCGCAAATTTAGTTAAGCCACCCCGCTACCGTTTGCTCTGGAGCATACGAGTTAGGCTCTGTTAACCACACGGCTACTGCGTCAGGTGTGGCAACTAACGGGGAGAAGTCGATATTGAATTGCCATTCAGACTCACCACGTTGGTAGCCATCGTAAACCACGACAAAATCGTTCTCAAGTTTCTTACCTCTGTTCTCGCCCGCTTTAACGCTGGTGACTTCGTTCATCGCCAACAAGGCAATATGAGCGACATAATCCCCTTTGCTTTCGTAACTCACACTGAACGTATCGCCTTCATGGTGCACTGTTAATTTGGGATTAGTTTGTTGTTGGAGCGAAGGCAACGTTCTGTCTAGCCAATTAAAGTAACCACGCCACTCTTTTCCATTGACAACGAAGCCCGGTGTATAGACGCCACTTGTTACCCCATAAGCTTTGTACAAACGTTGCTTCTGACTGAATGCCTTGCTGGCGAACTTGTCTCCCCAGCCTAAGTAATCCCAGTAGTCTACGTGATAAGCAAGCGGTATGACCTCGGTCCAAAGTTTTGGATGATCTGCAAAAGTACTAAGGTACGTGTCAGCAGGCGGACAACTAGAACAACCTTCAGAGGTAAACAGCTCAATAACCTGAGCAGGCTGGCCTTCGTTACTCCAGGTTTGTGCAAACGACACAGAGGAATAGGCGCCGATCGGTAAGGCAAATAAACAAAGTTTAATCAATGATGAATTGCGTGTGGCGTGTGACATACCGAGATCCTTGTACAAAGCGAATTTACTGGCGCTCAAACAAAGACCGTTATGCCTAAGTATTTCTTTCAGGTGATGAGTTTCTTTCAGGTGCTGGGTTTATTTCAGATGTGTAGTTTATTTCAGATGCACAGCTTATTTCAGATACAAAAACGCCAGCTTTAGAAGCTGGCGTTTTTTAAAATTCTATATTTTTACATGTTAACGCAGAGATTAACGGTTGATACCGATATCGCGTTGCATGTGACCAGATAGGTCGCTTGCGTAGTAACTACGTGGAGAGTTGTCTACGAAAAGAATATCGAAAATGTGTGCAATCAATCCTTTGATGTTAACCGAGTAGGTCTTCTTATCCATAGAGTTAGGAACAGCGATAGTATTCATTTGCATTGCTTGAGCCATGATTGCCTCTCTATAAATTTGTTTATGTGGTTCGTTCTGATGACAAGAATAATAGGTGATCTTTTGCAGGTTAAAAAATGACTAAAATTAGAAATTCAGATTAGTTTTTCTAATAAAACAAATCATTAACAACACCTCGAAATACATATTCACGCTTGATGAGTAAAAATTCACAGCAGTGCCTAAATCATGCATTTAGTACAAATAACCCTCAAACAACAGCGGCCAATGTCACAAAAAATTTACATAAATAAATTTCAAGCTTCATTGACCACCTAATTATTATCGAGTTTTCGATAAGTTATTTTTGTTTTAATTTACTTGTTTAATGTCTGGCTTCTTCGCATAAATCGACGCTATAACCGCAATCGTCATAGTAGAAATTAGAACAGCTAACGACCAATACGTTGGGATAGCCCACTCACTGTCAACCAATAGCATTTTCACACCAATGAACACCATGATGAATGCCAGTGCAGGCTTCAAGTAGATGAACTTATCCATCATGCCTTGCAGAACAAAGTACAAAGAACGAAGGCCAAGCAATGCAAATACGTTTGCAGCCAGTACTAAGAATGGCTCTCGCGTAACGGCGAAAATTGCAGGAATAGAATCCAGTGCAAACATGACATCCATAACCGCAATGGCACCAATCACCAACATCATTGGCGTGAGTACCCATTTAGTGCCTTGCTTGATCATCAACGCGGGACCATGGAAGTCTTCTGTCACAGGCATCACTTTACGAAGTAACTTCTCAGGTAGCGTATTCACACTCTCCTCTTCGCCCTTGTCTAGCGCCAGTTTAATACCCGTACCAATTAGGAACGCAGCAAATACATAAAGCACCCAGTGGTATTCAGCCAATAGCTGAGCACCTAATGCGATCATAATTGCGCGAAGCACCAATGCACCAATTACGCCCCAAAGAAGCGCACGAGGTCTTAGATGCTCAGGAACTTGGTATTGAGCAAAGATCATCGCGAAAACAAACAAGTTGTCTACGCTCAATGATTTTTCTAGCAAGTAACCGGTAATAAATGACACGGTTGCTTTTTGGGCTGTGTATTCACTATTTGGCGCATAGATGTCCCAAAAAAGGTAAATGGAACCAGCAAATAAAAACGCGAGCACAAACCAGAAAACGCTCCAAATTGCCGCTTTCTTGATGGTTACACTACCACCACGAGTCTGATAGATGTCAATAGAGACGAGAATGACTGTCAGCAGGAAAAAGCCCGCATAAGTCGTCATGATTGGCGATGAAAAAAAGGATTCACTATTTGTAGATAATAGAGATTGAGTTGAGTTCATTATTCCTCCGGGCGGAAGAACTGTACAAAGACCTTCCGCAAACAAAACTATCAAGTTCCACGACGGATCTTGATTGTGATTGCGTTGGTCTCGTTGAAGTGAAATATGGGATTTCACCTTTACATACCGGATAGACTCTTGGCCTAACGAGATGACGATATGTAAACTTGCGCTAACTACTCCCCAAACGCGTGGATAATATTCCTCTATCTTTGTTTCGTCTAGAAAAATTTTCGGAAATAAATAAAAAAGGAGCAAAACGCTCCTCATTTATTTCTATAGGCTTGTCAAAACGACATTCGTATTGATTCTGAGAATACTACTGAGAGGATTAACCCCTACTACCGTTACTCATGATACAAATCCGTTACTCAATGATGCGAATAACGAACGAGTCTGGTACGCGCTTTGTCTGACAGTTCACTTCAAGGCACGCTACATTATAAACCTGCAGCGGGTACCAAGTACACTAACGCAGACCAAACCGATACCCAACCAACCACCGCTACCGCATCTAACCAATCTTTCTTATCCATGCTTATCTCCACAAGAAGGCAACCTGCAGGAATAAAGCATAAACAATGCCAAATTTATAAATAGGTAAAACTAATAACACCAATCACAAGTATTAACTGTGGCTATCTAAAACACTCCAAACAATTCAGCGGTTCGTTGTGTTGAAGCGACTCTGGGTGGTCTTGCAGAAACTCGATGAAACAGTCTGCCATTGAGTCGGTCGTAACCACGCCATCACCTATCATATCTAGGACTGCGTTATAGCCCTCTTTTCCTTTCATGGTGTAGGCTGACGACGCGCCTCGATAGACACGGTCACGAGAAACAGCCTGCCAGCCCAATGCTTCAGAGTGAATTTCTAAATGGTGAATCCTATGCCCTAGAGGCGCTTCTTTGTGATAACAGAACCTCAGGTTATGCGTATAAGGGAAACTGCCTGAACCTGTCCCTACAACGCCATTATCCAAAGCATTGTTGATTGAACCTTCAAGCATGCCTGCGATCGTTTCACCTTTTACTTCATACACACCAATGGGTACGGCAAACGGTAGTAGTTTTCCGGCAATATCGGCAACAGAGACGTCGCCGCTATTCAGTGAATTTCTAACACCACCTGCGTTGTGAATGGCAAATTCAACTTGATGCCCTTTTTTGTTCATTAGGTAGTGAAATGATTGAGCAACTAAGGGCGCTAGTTGGCTCGGGCCTTTCTCGTCCGGGATGCGTATGTGGCGCAGTTTTGTATCTGCATGAGCAATAACTTGTTGCTGAAGCTTTCGAACTCTCGGCTGATATTTATCCGTAAGAATGCTCTGAAGTTCCGGATCTTTTTTACATACCGCAATATTCTGGTGGTTGTTTAAGAACTCACACGCCATATCGTGGGCGTCATCTTGTCCTACTTCACTCAGTTTCGCGTCTATAAACAGTCGACGGCCTAACAGCAGTTCGTTCTTACCGTTAAAGTGAGTCACTTTGCCTTCAGCATCGAACTCGATTTCGCAGTGTCCGAGGCTCATTGCGTGGAAACCCGCTTGCACAACATAGGTGTCACCGACTTTCACGCCGTAATCATCATCTTTAACTAAGCCAATATCAGAGAAATCACCTTGTAAGCGATGACTATGACCACCAACAATGACACCAATACCTGTTACGTTGGCTGCTAACTCTAAATCAGCTTCGTAACCAAGATGGCTAAGTAACACAATCTTGTTGATGCCAGCTTTATGAATCTGCTCAATGGTCGCTTTTGCTGTTTCTAAAGCATTTTCAAATGGTGTATCGATATCTGGATTAGCAATGCCTGCCATCTTGTCGATGCTTAAGCCGAATATGGCTACCTTCTCGCCATCAAACTCTTTCGTTATAAAAGAAGCACTTCGCGTTTCAGTCAGATAAGGCTTAACAATTTCGTTGTCCGCTAAGGTATGAGTTTTATTGATATCCTCATTCGATAGATTCCAGTTACCGGCCAACAGCGGGAATTTGATTCTTTTCGCGAAAATCGCAACGGGCTCATTACCCATGTCTAGCTCATGATTGCCGAGCGTCATAGCATCTATATTCAGAGCATTTAAAAGGTCGGCGTTCGCTTTTCCTTTGAGCAAAGAAAAGTACAAAGTGCCCTGGAAGCAGTCTCCGGCGTGTAAAAACAAGGTTCCAACCTTTTGTCGATGGGCATCTTGTTCTATTTGTTTGAAACGTGTTGAGATTCGAGCAAAGCCACCAGCACTGACATAAGGTTCAATGATGTGGTTGTTCATTTTAAGTGATAGCTGTAATGAGGTTGGTTCAAAGTATGAGTGGGTGTCGTTGATGTGTGCCAACACTATTTTTGTCGGCTTATTCTTTTTAGTCATATTTTCTTCTCTCTTTGTCCCTTCATACTAGGTCGAGAATCATGACAGAATCGTGAATTTTATGAAACTGCACTGCAAAAAAATACTCGAGATAGATCAAAAATCTCGTTTCGATCCGTATAAATAAACAACGGGTTTTGTGACAGGTGAGCATACCGGATTGGTATTTTTCGATTATGATTAAACATATCTGTTAGCTTTCAAACAATTAGCAGAGCCTTCCGTTAGGAGTAAGCCTATGCAACTAGAAAGAATCGAGATTTCTGGCTTTCGAGGTATTAAGCGCATGTCACTCGCGTTTGATGAGCTAACCACGCTGATTGGTGAAAATACTTGGGGTAAGTCTTCATTATTGGATGCCCTTTCCGTCGTTCTTCCCTCTGACGGTGTGCCATATCACTTCGAAATGACTGATTTTCATGTCGATTACTCGGTTTCACATCCACAGTCTCAACATCTTCAAATTGTTCTCGCATTAAAAGCCAATGACAAGAGCGAACTCAACGCTGGTCGTTATCGCAAGCTCAAACCTATTTGGGTTCAAGATGAGTTTGGCATCTATCGTATCTATTACCGAATCAGTGCCACATTAGAACAGTATGAAACGACCACAAACTACGCATTTTTGGGTTTAGACGGTGATCCGCTCAAACTTCATCACTCAGAAAAGCTCGCTCAAGAATTAATGACCTTACATCCTGTGATCCGTTTACGAGACGCAAGGCACTTTGATCGCCCTTTCAACGGAAATTCACTCAACCACAATGCTCACCTGCCGACTAATGTTCACGCTAATAACGGTCACGCTAACAATGCAAACGGAAATGGGAACAACAACCCAAATAACGGACATGGGAACGGACATAATCACACGACCAATGGTCATAGCTCGAATGGAAATGGCAGCAATGGCAACGGCAATAGCAATGGCCGTCAGGCAAGAATAGAAAAGCGCATCGACAACACCTGCCGCCGTCTTATGGCGATACCCGGACATGTTAATAAAGGTGAAATGCGCAGTAGTCTTGAGTCAATGCAAAGCTTAATAGAACACTACTTCTCGTTTAAGAGTGTCTCACGTAAGAATCCGAGAAAACCGCGTGACGGGCTACTGTACTCCGCTGGCGCGAACGACAAGAGCATTCATCAATTGGTCGAGGAGACCAAGAATAAGCAAACTCGGCTGTTATTCATGGGGTTACTTAACGCATATCTACAGGCCAAAGGGCCGACTGACTTAAGACGATGTGCGCGCCCTCTTTTGATCCTTGAAGATCCAGAAGGTCGACTGCACCCAACGCACCTAGCAAGGGCTTGGAGCTTAATGCAGAAGTTACCCATGCAAAAAATCCTTACCACCAACAGTGGCGATCTACTTGCTGCTGTACCACTTCAATCGATTCGTCGTTTGGTGCGTCAGTCCGATAAAACCATCGCTAACCAACTCAACATGAACCACTTTAGCAAAGATGAGCTTCGTCGAATTGGTTTTCATATTCGTTTCCATCGTTCAGGTGCTCTGTATGCTCGCTGTTGGTTATTGGTAGAAGGTGAGACTGAAGTTTGGTTGTTTAACGAGCTAGCCAACCAATGTGGGTATAACCTTGCTGCGGAAGGCGTTCAGATTATTGAGTTCGCTCAATCAGGACTAAAGGCATTAATCAAAGTCGCGCAAGAGTTTGGCATCGATTGGCATGTCGTCACCGATGGTGATGCAGCAGGCAAAAAATATGCGGCAACAGTGCTATCTAAACTTGGGAACGATCAAGAGCGACATCGCCTCACAGAACTGCCTGATAGGGACATCGAGCACTACTTGTATATGAATGGGTTTGAGAACTTTTTCAGAGACATGGTTAAGATTCCTTACGATCACCCTATCCCAGCGAAAAAAGTCGTGGCTAAAGTTCTTAAGAAACACGCAAAACCAGATCTGGCTTTAGCGATCGTGTCTCATTGTGAGAATCAAGGACAAGACTGTATTCCCTTGTTATTAAGGTGGACGCTAAAACGTGTCATCACCATGGCAAACGGCAACACCTAAGCGCTTTAATTAATTGATAGATGCTATTGGTTCTTCTGCAGATGAATTTTTTGACTGATTGGCTTAACCAAGAACCAAAAAAGGCACACCAAGTGGTGTGCCTGTATAAATCGATATACAAATTAATTGGGGGTTATCTTGCAAGAGTTTACAGTCACTAAACTACGGCTTAACGTATTAATTAGGCCTTAGCTTGCTTAGTGTGTTGTTCAACCACTTCCGAAGATTGAGTCGATTTCTCGTGAAGCCATAGCCCCGTTGCTTTCATCAAGTATCCAAATACACCACCAAGCAGTAAAGATGGTACTACAAGTTGCCAATCGCCACCTGCAGCAAACGTCGCACAACAACCAATGAAGGTTCCTGGGATATAACCTAGCCACGCTTGTTTCGCTTGGATACACATAAAGAAAGCCACAATAGCGGTAATCATATAGCCTAAAATCTCTAACCCTGCGAAGGTTGAGCTTTCGATAATCACCATTGCCCAGAATACGCCTGTCATGTTGGTCAATAAGCTACCGGCTAGTCCTTTAGCGCCGCCGGTTGGCGAAGCAAAATAACTGGTGCAACCTAAGAAACCTGCCCATGACAATAAGCCGAAAGAGATAGCAATCCATCCCCATAGACCTGACAAAATACCTGTTGTTAATGAAATCGCGACTAATGTACTCATACTATTTCTAAAGCCTAATTACGTAATTTATCGCAACCGGATTTAGCCTCACTTAAAATCAAGTAAGCATATTATGGGAAGAACACCCTTTTTTAGCCGATCGCGATCACATTAATAATGTATGCGAACATGCATTTATCACCAGATGGAGACCGGAATCGCTTGTTCAACATAAATAGTTATTAGTCTTTTATCAATTTATCGCTACAGAACCGACGGTTTGCCTTTCATCATGCGCTTACCTTCTCGCTTAATACACTCAGCAAGTGGGTTCTCAGCCATATCAGCACGCCAGATAAAAGACAGTGTTCTTTCCATTTCAAGCTCAGGGACATTTAACGTGACCAGTTGGCCAGACTCAACAAACTGTTCGACATCGAGATAAGGTAAACACGTTAAATATGGGCCGTTTGCAACCAAACTTCTTAAAACAGGAACGTGTTCATACTCTCGCCAAACATCAAGATCACCAATTAAATGATGAATAGAGCTATCAAAAACTTTGCGAGTACCCGAACCATGTTCACGTAATACCCATTTTGCTTGTTCTAATTGCGCCAAGCTTACTCGTTCACGCTTGGCAAACGGGTGATGAGCCGATGCAACCACCGTTAAATGGTCAGTACACCACACTTCTTGGTGAACTCGGTTGTCATCACAACGACCTTCGATAACACCCAAGTCATATTGATAATCTAATACGCCATCAATAACCGCATCGGTACTTTGTACGCCGAGCGAGATTCGCATCTCAGGAAAGTCGTTATCAATAATACTGATGAGGTCAGGAACAAGGTGTTCCGCTGGTGTTTGGCTTGCACCGAGTTTGAGCTCTCCACTTAGTAAGTGCTGCTCATAAAAACCCATCTCAATTTGCTGCGCATCTTGCAGTAAACGCTTCGCTTTAGGCCTTAGCCACATACCCCAATGAGTAAGGGCCATTTGCTTGCCCTGCCTTTCAAACAAAGGCCTGCCGAGCATTTTTTCCAACTGTGCAAGAGACATACTTGTCGCCGATTGAGTCAACGCCAATCTGTCTGCTGCTTGACTTACACTCCCGGAATCTGCCACTGCATCAAATACCGCGAGTTGCTTTAATGAATAACGCAAAATTCATCCTTAATTCTTTTAATAACTTGTGTCCTGTTGCTCGTTTTTTCTTAAGCCGATGAGCAATCAATTTCATTCTACGCGTAACCCAATCTATATCAATAAATTTGATGTGGTTTCTAAAAATTATCAATTTTACCTCTACCCCTCTACCCCCTAATCTGGAATGGCAGGACACAAACGAGCCCTGCAAAACATTACGGATTAACTAAGTCATTAACACTAGGAATTACACATGACGGATTGTTCAAGGGGGGGATATGGCAACCAGCACTTCTGAAAATCAGCAACTGTTCTCGCCAACAGAAATGATGGCGGAAGCCGAGAAGTTTGCATTAAGCAAAGCAAATAAAACCAGCAGCATGACATTGAGTTTGGCAATCATGGCTGGCGCATTCATCGGGCTTGCTTTTTTATTCTACATCACGGTGACCACGGGTAGCGCTGATGCTGGATGGGGATTGAGTCGTTTAGCCGGCGGTCTTGCATTCAGTATGGGGTTAATCCTGATTGTGATTTGCGGTGGCGAGCTGTTTACCAGTTCAGTGTTATCAAGCATTTCATGGGCTAACAAGCAGATAACCTTCACCAAGATGTTGTCTATCTGGGGCAAGGTCTACGTCGGTAACTTTATTGGAGCCATGTTCCTATTGGCTTTGGTAAGCGCAGCAGGCTTATATCAACTGGATGGCGGTCAATGGGGCTTAAACGCTCTGAACATTGCTCAACACAAGCTACACCACAGCCCTGTTCAAGCTTTTGCTTTGGGTGTGCTTTGTAACTTATTGGTGTGTTTAGCGATTTGGTTAACGTTCAGCTCTGCGAACGCCATGACCAAAGCAATGATGACCGTATTACCCGTTGCAATGTTCGTTAGCTCAGGCTTTGAGCACTGTGTGGCGAATATGTTCATGGTTCCACTAGGCATCACGATTCAAACATTCGCACCAGAGAGTTTTTGGATGCAAATTGGCGCGACACCAGCCCAATACGCAGACCTAAACATCATGAAATTTGTCACCGCAAACTTAATACCAGTGACAATCGGCAACATTGTAGGTGGTTCAGTATTGGTCGGCTTAGCCAATTGGAGCATTTACCGTCGCCCGCAGCTGAAAGCAGCAAAAATTACAGCAATTACACAAACAACAGAAATTACGTCAGTTAAGGAAATCACTATGAACACAGCAACGACTATCAAGCAAATCATGAACACTCAACCAATTACACTGAGCGTAGAAATGCCTACATCAGTCGCGATTGACTCTCTTCTAGACGCTCAACTTGTTAGCGCTCCTGTTTGCGATGTTGAAGGTCGTCTAGTGGGTATCTTCTCTGTTCATGACGTAATGGTTGACCTTTGGTGCCAAGACTACATTCCGACTAAAGGCCAGAAAGTGGTAGACCTAATGAGCCGTGACGTAGTCGCTATCTCTGCTAGTGATAAGTTGGTCGATGTTGCTGAATTCCTATGTATCGACAAAGAGCAACTTTACCCTACTACAAGCATGGGCTACGCCACTCGCCTGACTTCTCTTTCTCTAGAAGAGCGTGCAAAAGCGATGAAAGTAAGCCAACCACATATGCTGCCAGTGTTAGAAAATGGCGTAATGGTCGGTGTGTTAACTCGCATTGAAGTGATGCAAGCACTACGTCCAATTTACGGTGACCGACTAAACGTGGTTCCAAAGGCTGAACTAGAAACGGCTTAACTAATCGTAAGTTGAACTATTAGGGATTAGTAATTCAATTAGATAACTCAGTCATGGCAACGTTGACTGGCAGAAGTAAATGGTGGCTTAAGACGCAGTAAAAGGTTTGACACAAAACAGACCTAAACGCGTGGCCATTTACCTCAATAAAAAAGGCGCAAAGTGAAAACTTTGCGCCTTTCTCTATTTCTAGCTGTTTTGCTACTTACCAACTAGCTAACTAGCTGCTGACCTCTTTAGTATCGACCAAACTTTTGATGTTTCTAAAAAATGTTGATACCTGTCAGCGAATATTGAAGGCTAGATTATTTCTTTACACCTTCAACGTGCAGATCCATGTCTACATAGCTTGAAGCGCCCATTACTGGAATGTTGAAGTCAGCAAGCTCTAGACGAGTTGTACCAACGAAACCAGCACGCTCACCGCCCCATGGGTCTTGACCAGCACCAATGAATTCAGCTTCGATAACGATAGGCTTAGTTACGCCATGAAGTTTAAGGTCACCCATTACTTCAAGTTTGCCGTCACCTTTATCAACCACTTTCGTGCTGTTGAATGTAGCATCAGAAAACTTGCTTGCATCGATGAAATCACCGCTACGGATGTGCTTATCACGTTCTGCGTGGTTTGAGTCAAGACTTGTAGTATCAACCGTTACGTTTATTTTAGACGCTTCAACGTTGCTTTCATCAAATGAGAAATCACCTGAGAATGTGTTAAAACGACCTTGGATAAAGCTGTAACCTAGGTGGCTAACTTTAAAGTTAACTGAAGCATGCGCACCTTTTGTATCAATCACGTAATCAGCGGCGTTCGCAGCGAAAGGCATTGCCATAGCAAATGCTAATCCTGTAGCGATAATTGACTTTTTCATTTTGAAGCTCCTATCATTTTTCGTAGCGTATCGTCTTTGTCGATAACGTGGTGTTTTATCGCCGCTAAGGCGTGCACTGATGCCATAATGATCAGTACCCATGCAGCATAGTAGTGAACCGTACCTGCGAGATCAGATTGGTTTGCAAACAGTTCACCCATACTTGGTACAGTGAACCAATTGAAAACCTCGATCCCGCGGCCATCTGATGTCGAAATCAAATAACCTGAAACAAATAAAACTGCTAAGTTGATGTACATAAAGCCGTGAGCGATCTTCGCTGCTGCAACTTCATAGCTTTTACCTTCCACCTTAGGTGACGCGGTAACTAGTTTCCAAAGAAAGCGGAGAACAGTAACTGTAGCCAAAAGAATGCCTACCGAACGGTGGTAGTCTGGTGCTGTTTTGTACCACTCGCTGTAGTATGAAAGATCAACCATCCATAGGCCTACACCAAATAAGCCAAATATTGCGAGTGCTGAAATCCAATGCATTGCTCTTGCTAAGGGATTGTAATTTTTAACGTTGTTGTCCATGCATCTGTTCCGAATGTTGACGAGTCGTGTAATTTTGAAAAGCGTACCCTACACTAAGTTTGTGTAACATATTATTTACCAAGCTTTACATTAGTTACATCATTTCAAATTAAACAAGTTATTCAAAATTTTTGAACAAGTTGCTTTATTGACAAATTTCTTTGTCGAACAATCGCTTGCTGTGTCTATATTTCAACGATTTGTTCAATTTCATAGAGCTCATCTGAGATATCCAACATTTTTCGTTCCATGACTTTCTGAGCATCTTCTATCCCATTGTTGTAATAAACAGCGCCAAACTTTTTGCTGATGAAATCGACCAAAAATTCTGTGTCGAACTGACCGAGTTCTACATCGAGTTCATCTTGCAGGTACTTTTGAAGGGCATGGGTAAGCTCAGACTTTTGCTTCGAATCTAATTGAATGGTCATGAATGTTTCCAAATAAAGAGTAAGTAGATCAATTGTGATTAGCTGACTAAGATTAAGCTAGCCACCAGTAACTTTGCTAACTAAGCATAATCCTTCTAACTAATTAGAATTCCTCATAATTTAGAATACAGACCATTGAAGTGCCAGTGCTATCCATAAAATCGCTCGGCAATAGCTAATTTTGATAGAGGGATCAAGAACTCGCACTTTGGCGATAGGTAATGGAACCTCAATTACCGTACTATTGCCCATCAATAAGATAGTAACTGTGTATAAGGGACTTCATTGTTATTAGATCTAGTGATTAAAAGCGTCAATCAATTTCAAGATGATTGCCTAAAGCTATGTGAACGCCACTACCCTACGGTACACAATCAAGGAATCAGTGAGCATCACATCGGCAAAGCCTTTGCCCGACGAATGGAACACACCTTTGTTAGCTTTAACCATGCAAGCAACATCAGCCCACTCGAAATGCTCTCTTCTGGTGAAAACCCTCGACACTTCCGAATCTCTTCTGAAATAGGTACCGTTTGGATGATCAGCCATCATATGGTGAGTGCAGGAAAAACCTGTCGTAAAAAGTTGATGCTAGACATTCATAACTGGCAGCAAGAGTATGGATTTGCCATTCAGCCAAATGACGTTTTGATCATTGTCTCCGACCATTGGATAAGCCGAAGTAAAAACAGTAGTGAGTTGTTACATTGGTGGATGGGAGAACTCCCAGACGAGATAACGGAATACAGCCAGCAGGGCATCACCCTAAGAGAGAGTGATTCTCAATTCGCTTCCGATTTAAATAACAATTTCAGAATCAGCCCTTGCTTTATTAAATTCAGCCACCCACTCAAACGGTCAGGAAATCAACAATTGGTTCGTAAATACCTGCAACTTTATGCGGTACTTCAATGGCAGTGATAATACGGGTCAACTTTTTCATTCAATATTGAAAGTAAATTGTTAGACCTTCATCCCAATATTTTATAAAAGACAACTCATTCCCTGTTCATTAATTATTCGAACCTTCTGTTTTAATTATTAATAGTTGTTGTACTTGCCGTCTCGATTTTGAGAGATAGATACCATTTCTATGTAACTCGCTTAGTCTCTCTGTTTTGTAACTTTGACATTCCCCCACAATCTAAGCCTTTAACCCTACTTTTCTCTGGTGTATCAGCATTCTAGCCTTATATTGGCTGGGGTTAATATGAGAGACGTTACTTAGCCATTAAATTCAGTGCAACTATCAAATATAGTGAATGATAAGTAAATTTAATGGCTAATGTCATTTATCATGCTGATTTTTCGTTAATTATATTTATTTAAATATTGACCCTACAAATGAATTTTTATTAATTGACAATTTACTTACACCTGTCAATATTGTGACAGCCATGACGTATATTTTCGTCATTAAATAAACACCTTTATTAGCGACTATGATTTTATCAGACAGAAGTGAATTTATTAGCTGTATATCTGTGGATGCCGATATGCAGTTTATTGCGAAATATCAAGACTTAACACTTAGAAGTGTCTATCAACCTATATTTGACAGTTCAATGACTCAGATAGGCGTTGAGGCTTTGGTTCGTATTTCGAATAGCAAAGGGGATGTTGTTCGTCCTGATCACTTCTTCCATTCCGACGATACCTTGTGCACTGACAAGATCAATGTAGAAAGGCTGAGTCGCGCTATCCATATCCGTAACTTCGCGCAATCGAATATTCGTCATTTACACCTCTTCCTAAACGTTCTTCCAAACGTTGGTGAGCTGTTTGCCGCAGAAAAAGTCAGTGACAGCCTGTTGGCTAAACGCCTGCATGAACTTAACCTTTCATGCGAACAAATCGTCATGGAGCTGGTAGAACTGAATGCAGAAAGTGAAGAACGCTTGAAAGATGCTGCTCACTCTCTCGCAGAGAACGGCTTTCAAATTGCTGTTGATGATTTTGGAACACAAGCGTCAACAGAACAGCGCGTTCGTCATATTAATCCTCATATCATCAAGATAGATCGCTCTGTCATGTTAGATTTTGAACAAGGCGACACAAGCGAGATGGAATTGGTTCTTAGCCTTGCTAATCAAATTGGTGCTAAGACCGTAATCGAAGGTATCGAAACCGAACAACAGCTCGCAGCAATGCAAAGCTTAGGCTTCGATATGTATCAAGGCTATCACTTAGCCATGCCAAAGCCGATTGAGTTAGATCTCCGCCTCGCAATCTAGAACTGCCCCTATTCTCTATTCTACAGGAAGCCGCTTTACCATTGGTTAGCGGCTTTTTAATACCTATCTCTTTCTTAACGCAACGTTCGCTGACACTATAGTCCCTTAGTCGCCAAATCACACCCATAAAAAAGCCCAGTCAAAATTGACTAGGCTGGCTTAAAAGAATCTGTTTTATATCATTCCCTAATAACCCGCAGTGGACGGTTTGATTCTATATAGAATAGCGAACATCACTGGTACTACTATTAGCGTTAGTACTGTAGCAAAGCCTAAGCCTGCCATGATGGTAATCGCCATCGAGCCGAAAAATGCATCGAATACCAAAGGAATCATACCCAAGATAGTCGTCAATGCTGCCATAGATACAGGTCGTACACGGCTGATCGCGCTGTCGACAACCGCTAGGTATGGGTCTTTACCTGTTGAGAGTTCGGTGTTGATCTGGTCAAGCAGGACGATTCCGTTTTTCAAAATCATGCCGCTTAGGCTCAGTAGGCCAAGGAACGCCGTGAAGCTGAATGGCATATTGGTACCTAACAGACCAATCGAAACACCAATGATAGAAAGTGGTACCGTAAACCAAATCACAAGTGGCTTACGAAGCGAATTAAACAAAAGCATGGTGATGATAAACATCAATAAGTAACCCATTGGTAGTGAACCAAATAGAGATTCTTGTGCATCTTTCGAACTTTCGTACTCGCCACCCCAGCTAATGTTGTAACCTGCTGGTAGCTCTAATGCTTCTACCTTTGGTTTAACACGAGCAAACAAGCTAGCCGGCGTTTCATCACCCAATACATCATGATCAGCCAGTACGGTTAGCGTACGTTTTCTATCACGACGTTGAATCAGTGGTTCAGACCATTGAAGCTCTACACCATCAATCACTTGTTCAACTGGAATGTAGGTTTGTAACGATGGGCTCCAAATCTTCACATTGTTCAGTGATTCAAAATCAAAACGCTCTGCTTCAGGTAAACGCGCAACAATAGGCAACATATGAGTACCATCACGCAGTAAACCGATGTTGTAGCCACCAAACGCCATCTGTAACGTCTCGGACAGATCCGTCTTTGAAATGCCAAGACGACGAGCCTTTGATTCGTTAAACAGTGGCACTAGCTCTTTGGTACGTTCACGCCAGTCGTGACGAACATTTCGAGAGCTCGGATCCGCTAACAAAATATCTTCTACTTGAACCGCGATGCTGCGAAGTATCTGTGGGTCTGCGCCACTAATACGTGCTTCTATTTTTGAAGCTGGTGACGGGCCAAACTCAATCAATTTGAATTGGAACGTGGGTTGTTCAAATTTGTTGGCTAAGTCCTTGTCTAACTCCTCTAGGACTTCGAACATGGTGTCACGGTCAGTGGTTCTTACTTGTAACTGGCTGTACGCTTCGTAGCTTTTTTCTGGTTGGTATGTCAGCGCGAAACGTTGCATGCCCTGCCCAACCGTTGTGGTTACAAACTCTACGTCGTCTTGTTGACGAATATAGCTTTCGACTTTTTCTGTCTGCTTGATCGTTTCACGAACATCAGTACCTTCCGGCATCCACATGTCTACATAGAACATTGGCGTGTTTGATGGCGGGAAGAACTGCTGTTTCACCATACCAAAGCCGACAACGGAAACCGCTAATAGCGCAACCATGCTGACAACAGTAAGCCATCTAAATCGAAGCGCTACTTTCAGGCACGCACCAAATACAACGAACAAGATGCCTTTGTAAGGGTCTACGTTTCCATCAACCTTGTCTTCTTCTTTAAGCAACATCTCAGCCAGGAAAGGCGTTAATGTTAGCGCCGTTACCCAGCTCAAGAATAGCGAGAAACACAGTACCCAGAACAACGAGCCCATGAACTCGCCCGTTGCATCTTTCGACAAGCCGATAGGTGCAAAGGCTGTGATAGCAATAATGGTTGCACCTAATAGTGGCCATTGTGTTTGTGTCACGATGTCTTCCGCTGCTTCAAGCTTGGTTTTGCCTTTCTTCAAGCCAACTAAAATACCTTCAACGACAACAATCGCGTTATCCACCAGCATACCCAGTGCGATGATCAAAGCACCCAGCGAGATACGGTGCAGTTCAACATCGTTGTAGTCCATAAGAATGAACGTACCGAATACAGTCAGCAACAGAACCAAACCAATGATCAAACCACTGCGCAAGCCCATCGCGAACAGAAGTACGATGATAACAATTGCGACCGCTTCCACTAGGCTGATCAAGAAATCAGCAACGGACTTGTCCACTTCTTGCGCTTGGTTGTAGAAGTAATTCAACTCAACACCGGCTGGCTTAATGCTTTCTAAACGCTCAAGCTCTCCATCAAGCGCATTACCGATTTCCACCACGTTTACGCCCGAAGAGAACGCAATGCCTAGGTTGATTGCTGGTTTGCCGTTATAAGTTAATACATTGCCTGGCTTTTCTTGGATTCCGCGAGTGACCTCAGCGACATCTTTCAAGCGAATCAGGTTACCTGTATCGCGGCCATGAATGATTAAGTTTTCTAGTTCTTCAACCGTACTTAAAGTGCCATTCGGTTTGATCGTTAGGTTTTGGCCATTGAGCATTACCTCACCTGCTGACACCACACTGTTTTGTTGTGATAGCAGTGACGTAACCATCGACATATCTAGATTCAGCGCGGCTAAACGCTCAAGTGACATCTCAACAAACAATTGCTCTTGTTGGTCACCTGCAATGCTTACTTTGCCTACGCCTTCAACCAGTTCGATTTCGCGTGTGAGATAATCAGCATATTGTTTGAGTTCAACGTAATCGTAGCCATCACCCGTCAGCATGATCATCACGCCAAACACATCACCGAAGTCATCAATGATCTGAACTGAGTTAACACCACTAGGAAGCGTGGGCTGTAAATCGTTGATCTTACGACGCATTTCATCCCAGATTTGTGGTAGCTCGTCTGGACCGTAGTCCATCTTCATGCTCACCATAATTTGAGACATACCATTCGACGACGTTGAGGTTATCTTGTCGATATAAGGCAGCTGTCTTATCTCTTTTTCAAGCGGGTAAGTCAGCTCTTCTTCAACTTCCATTGACGTAGCGCCAGGGTAAGTTGAAATAATCATTGCATCTTTAATGGTAAAAGCTGGGTCTTCCAAACGGGATAGATTACCAAAAGACGTCACGCCACCAATGGCCAATATGACGAGAAACAGCCAACTTATTACTTTGTTTTTTATTGAATATTCTGCGATGTTCATTCTGCTTTTCCTGACAATTTGATTCCGTCACGGAGTTTTCTTAGATTCGAGTTTACGAGTCGATCACCTTGCTCAACACCGTGAGCGATTAATGCGCCTTGGCCACTGATCTTGTCGACTTCTACTTCGCTTTTGAATGCTTGTCCGTCTTCCATTTTCCACACATAAAACTGATTCGCTTCAGAACCCGCTTCTAAAGTTGTCATTGGTAATTGGTAGCCTTGAACATCGCTCAAGCCGGCTTTCGCCATATCCACGTTCACCGTAACGCTGGTGCCCGGCAGGATTTCGTTTTTAGGTTGTTGCATCTGCATCCAAAATTCGTAAGTACGCGATTGCGGGTGCAATTCACTGGTGTGCTCCAAATACGTCAGGGGATATTGCCCAGTGTGACCGCCAAAGGTCGCCTCAGGACGATAGCTATTTGAACGCATGTCTGGACTGATCGATGCCAAGATCGAATCTGATACTTGAATTCGTACATACACCTTATCGTTCTGGTACACGCTTAATAGTGTTTCACCCGGTGTCGTGTTTTCGAAACGTTGCTTGTCCACGGTAGAAACGGTCCCGGAAAATGGCGCTAAAAGCTCTGTGTAACTTAGCTTGCGCTCTGCAGCCGCCAAATTCACCGATGCCAGCTTATAGTTAGCCGTTAGTTGGTCTAGCTCTGACTGCGACAACATCTTGCTACCAAACATCTCCGTACCACGGGCTAACTGCTTGCTCGCCAGTTTGAATTGAGAGTTAGCATCAGTAAGATCTTGGAGATACGTCGCGTTGTCTAAAGTTGCAAGTAGCTGGCCTTTTTCGACGTTGTCACCGGCTTCAACCAAGACTTGTTGAATTTCGCCTGCGAGCTTAAATGCCAAGGGGGTCAATTCAGCGGGCATTACCTGACCGTTAAAACTTCTGAATTGATCAGTCAGCGGCGCGCCAACTTCAAAGGTAGAAACTAACAGAGGGGGTTGTTCACGATGCACGACTTCACTGTTACAGGCTTGAAGCAACATAGCCGACCCGACAACAATTGATAATTTGGAAAGGTTCATTAAATACCGCCCTCACGTAACCAAGCTTTAACTTGCTGTCCATCGGATAACATATCCACACCCGCTTCAACGATAAGGTCACCAGACGACAATCCATCAATAACCTTGCCTTGCTCATCAAGAAGGACTTGTACTTTAGAAATCAATTGAGAGTCAGGGTTATAGCGCCATAGCTCACCATGGTCAGCTTCTTTGGTTAACCAAGCTGAATCAACAATGCCAATACCGTAGTCAGATTTATGCTTCTGAACTTCAACTTGCGCTGTCATTCCAGAAAGTAAATTGATGCCTTCCGGTTTTTCGATGGATACAACCGCTTGGTAGCTGTTGGTGTCTTCATCTGGTTGTGTAGAGATTTCTTTAAAGCGAGTCGGGATACGAATACCACGGTGGCTATCCATCACAACCCACATGTTTGAGCTCGTTAGGTCTTGAATAGAACGGTCTTCAAGCTTTGATACTGGAATTGAAAACGTCACGTCCATCTCACTGTGATTCAAAATATTCAGTACAGGCTGCTTTTCTGCGATCAATTGATATTGTTTTCCAAACACCATCGATACCACGCCATCGAATGGAGCAACTAAGGTGGTGTAGCCAAGGTTTGTTTTTGCTTGGTCCAACTCAACGTCAGCGGCAGTAAAGGTGTTCACGGCTTGGTCGTAGTAATCGGTACTGACTAACTTTTTCGCGTACAACTCAGAAGCTTGTTTGTATTGGCTATTCGCAAGATCAAATTTGGCTTGTGCTGCATCAACCGCAATACGGTAATCCGTCGCATCTAATACGGCGAGCACCTGACCTTTCTTCACTTCTTGTCCCATACGAACATCGAAGGTTTCAATGTCGCCTCCTACTTGGAAGGAAAGCGCAGCACGGTCGGTTGCATCTACTTTTGCGATAAAGCTATCAAGCTCGATATCCGTCTGCAAAGGAATCTCAAACAGCTTTACAGGCTTAACAACTTGAACCGTTTCTTCTGACTGAACCTTATTACATCCGGTCAAAGAGCCTGCGAGCAATAGTGCTGCAATCACAGCTCCCATGCGCTTGCTCGATATGACATTGATAGACAAATTGGACTGCATGATGTCTCTCCATTTAATTATTATGATTTATTACACAGGTGGGCAGTATATTCAAAATTCCGTAATCCACAAGCTTTACTTTCCACCTGTGCAGTATTTTTTATTTGAGTAAAAACAGTGTAGAATGTGGTTATCAGGTAAATGTGTGAAATGAAGATGACTGAAAAGAAACAAGGCAGAAGAAGCGCAAAAGACGCTGAAGAGACGAGATTTTTGATCATGGGTGTTGCCGCGGATATGTTCTGTGAGCATGGTTATGATAGCGTTTCGCTTCGTAACATCAGTGAAAAAGCAGGCGTATCGCATAGCCTTATTCGCCACCACTTTGGCAGCAAAGAAAAAATTTGGCATGCGATAAGTGATTGTTTACACGCTTATTTTCAGTCTTATATTGCTAAGATAGTGGAAGAGTTACCAAAAGGCGTCGCACCAAACATTACTATCTATTTATTTAGTATGCGCCTCTTTAGCAACATGATTCACTCACGAAAACCGATGCAACTTATCACTGACTCTGTTCGTCAAAAAGACAACTTGGTCGATTACTTTATCGACAATGTTGGCGATGTCGAAAAAGAAATCAACATGTTAGCTGAACAATATAACGATGCGAATCCAAAGAACTTGATCAACATTTATGAGATTAAATGGCAAATGATCATGTATGCGCACGGAGCGGTATGCCTAACTCCCTTCATGGAAAGCACTTGGAATGAAGGCGATATGGTCACCTCGCCCGAAGATGCCCTACTTAAGCATTGGCAACTATTCAACTCACAAATGGTAAGTAAGTTTAGAATCGAAGACCAATGGGTGCTAAACCCAATTAGCCTAGATGAGCTAATTTATGAAGTGCCCTGTGTATGGAAGTGCAATCAAGAACATCATTAATCCAGTGTTTTATTTTCCTTGGTCATAAATTGATTTACTTGAAACAAAAATGCGCCGTTACAGAACCAACTGTAACGGCGCATTTTTATATCTATAGATCTTTAAACTGGAGCTTTGTCCAGCTTGTTAGCGACGTGCTTTACCGCGATTTTGGTGAATCTTAAGCTTCGCTTTCATCTTACGTTTTTCTGATGAACGACTTTTACTGCGACCACCGCGATCAGGGGCTACATCTTTTTCTAGGCTTGGTTCAAAGCCCTCTAACCACTCTTGAGGCAAGCGAGTATCAAGTAAGCGTTCAATGTCACCCAATAGGTACGCTTCATCCTGACTCATCAAAGAAATCGCTAAGCCAGTATTACCTGCGCGGCCAGTACGTCCGATTCGGTGAACGTAATCTTCAGCTTTAAATGGCATGTCATAGTTCACAACTTGTTCTAGCTGCTGGATATCAATACCACGAGCTGCCACGTCGGTTGCAATCAACGCTCTCACCTTGCCTGATTTGAAATCATCCAGTGCTTTTTGGCGCGCACCTTGGCTCTTATCACCATTGATTGATGCCGCTTTGATGCCGTCTAACTTAAGCTCTTTAACTAGAGCATCAGTGCCCTGCTTAGTTTTCGTGAACACCAACACTTGTTGCCAGTTTTTTGAGCCAATCAAATAGGCCAACAGTTCACTTTTACGCGATTTATCAACCGGATAAACCATCTGGGTAACGGTGTCAGCGGTGCTGTTTTTTGGCGTAACTTGAATTTCGCTTGGTGACTGCATCATTCGATGTGCAAGCGCTTTAATTTTATTGTCGAACGTCGCAGAGAAGAACAGCGTCTGACGTACGTCGTTCATGCGAGAAAGAATGCGTTTGATGTCAGGCATGAAGCCCATATCTAGCATGCGGTCTGCTTCGTCTAATACCAACACTTCCGTTTGGCTCAACATGATGTTCTTGGTGAACATATGGTCAATAAGACGACCAGGCGTCGCTACAAGAATGTCGGCACCTCCACGTAAGTTATCGGTTTGAACCTTCATGCTAACGCCCCCGTAAGCCACCACAACTTTAATATCGGTGCCTTTCGCATAACTCGTTACGTTATCAAACACCTGTTGTGCCAATTCACGCGTTGGCACTAACACAAGTGCACGAACGAGCTTAGGGTTCGGAATAACATTGTCTTTAGTCTCGATTAACCTTTGAATAATCGGCAAACCAAATGCCGCGGTTTTACCGGTACCCGTTTGCGCACCAGCCAGTACATCTTTGCCTTCCAGTACCAATGGAATAGCTTGTTCTTGAACACTAGTCGGAGCCGTAAAGTTTAGCTCTGATAGCGTTGTAAGAAGTTGCTCAGACAATCCTAGTTGGTTAAAAGATTGGGTAGATTCAGACATAGTATGATGCTCAAAGATTAAATAGGCGCGGATTGTAGCAAACCTGCATTACGCTGTTTACCTTTCCTTGTGATTTTTCTTCATTTGAAGTGCATTAAACTGCTTCGCTTCTTCTAAAACGTTGGGATACAGTTCATTAAAGTGACACTGCAACGTATCATAATGACGTTCGAGGTCGCCGTAACAATTTTTGAGCATCCCTAGCTTGGGCCTTCTCAACGCCATACGTTGCAATACCACCTCTATGGAAGACATGTCTTGATAGCTTTCGAGCCAACGTTGTTCTGCCATCTTTTGATGAATAGTAATGAAGTTCTCAGGCCAGTGAGGCTCTTGATGTTCAAAGATCTGTTGATGACTATCGAAACAAAAATGCTCTAACGTCTGCCGCGAGAACTGAGTCCAATGATTGGCTAAGCAGTGATCCCAAAATACATCCAGTGCAATAGGTGCAAAGCGACGCGTTTGGTCTAAAAAAAGCGATTTTGCCGATCGGGATACATCGTGGCGGTCTGTGTAACTATCCACGAATCGATGAAGTCTTATTCCGTCTGAAAGCGAGGTTGAATAGTGTTTATTAGGGTCGCCTTTAACGAAGTCACCTAACAGATTACCAGCTAAGTTACTTTTACAGTGTTGAGCGATGTGGAGGTGTGCGAGAAAGTTCATTGAACCTCATTAAAGTATCGAGAACTAAGTAACATGGTAAACGTACTCGTTTATCTTCGCGAACTTTAATGAGGATAGTTTTGTTATGACGTGTGAGCGAATGAGATTTGCTCAGTTTAAGAATTGTCTAATTTGAGAACGTTGAACTACAGAAACCTTTAGTTCAGGTAAAACCTAGTTCGAAGACTTAAAAAGTTCTTCTGCTAATTGTTTAACCGCCTGCTCGTAGTCAGATAAATCAATGCCAATTTCCATGGCATCTAACAACTCAAGACTTTCGTCATTAAAAGATTGGTCACTCATAGTGCCCCCTCTATTCCTTGATGCGGACATGATGTCCGATTAACTAGTGCACCATCTTGGACTTATATTATGTCACTTTGATGAACGCACTCTACTCTACCCATTCCATATTTATAGCTTGAAGCTACTCGCGATCATTAGCGCTTGTTTACGCTAAAGGGGTATACGCGAACGACATATGTACTGTCACCTTACACCAAGTACAACAAATTACTCTACAAATTTTGAAGCAGATCATGGTCAAACGTTTGCTTCGGGCATTTGAGTGCTTCCAACCCACCAGTCGTAAAATAAAGTTTACAGTGGGTATTTTTAATTACATTAGACATTGCATTTGGAATTAAACTCAATCAGAATACTTAAAAATCGAGATATTCTTTGGGTTTATGCGCTTAAGCTAGAAGAATTACAATGAAAACACACCCTAACGTAAAGAATTATATACAATGAATAAATCAAAGGTTTTTGGTAGTACTTTGATCATTGCAGGCACCACTATTGGTGCTGGCATGCTCGCTCTTCCACTTGCTTCAGCAGGTATTGGCTTTTCAACCTCACTTTTTCTAATGCTTGGCTTATGGGCTCTAATGGCCTTTACTGCATTGTTAATGGTAGAACTACATCAATTCGCTGATTCTGACGCAACCCTACATACGCTAGCTGACAAAATTTTAGGGACAAAAGGTAAGTGGATCGCTAGCTTTGCAGTTATGTTCCTTTTCTACGCTCTGTGTTCGGCTTATATCGCAGGCGGTGGTGCGCAGTTTAATCAACGTATCTCGGATATTTCAGGCATTGAGCTTAATGGCCAAATCACTACCCTTCTATTCACACTGTTAGTTGCTGGCGTTGTGACGATTGGTACGCACAGTGTTGATAAAGTTAACCGCGTTTTATTCGGACTTAAACTGATTGCGATGGTACTGGTACTCAGCTTCCTAGCACCGAACATCACCTCTCAATACCTAATGAGCATGCCTTTACAGCAAGGGCTGATTGTTGCAGCAATCCCAGTTGTGTTTACCTCTTTTGGCTTCCACGGCAGCATCCCTTCAATTGTTCGATACTTAGATGGTGACGTTCGATCTCTACGTAAGGTCATGATTATTGGCTCTGCACTGCCTTTGGTCATCTATGTTTTCTGGCAGAGTGTGACTCTAGGTGTGATCAGCCAAGAGCAGCTTTTGTCGGATACAAGCTTAGGCGCACTATTAGTCTCATTGTCACAAACCGTTCATCAATCAAACCTTAGCGTGATCGTTGGCGTATTCGCAGACCTTGCACTGCTGACTTCTTTTATTGGTGTGAGCTTGGGGTTATTTGAATTCATGGGGGATTCACTGAGCAAGAAACTAGGCAGTGCAAAACGTGTTAAAACGGCCGCTATCACTTTCTTACCGCCATTAGGTTTTGCCTTGTTTTACCCACAGGGATTCATTACAGCTCTGGGTTACGCAGCCATAGCGCTTTCAGTGCTCGCAATTTTGCTGCCGACAGTGATGGTATACAAGATTCGTTACACGGATTTCTCTGTAGAACCTCAAGGCACAGAAGCGACTTACCAAGTGCTCGGTGGAAGTAAAGCGTTGTTTTTAGTTGGCAGCGTAGGCGTTTTTATCATTGCGATTCAAATCCTTATTTCAGTAGGGCTATTGCCTTCTCTAGGCTAATAAACCCATAGAGAACAAAAATACTTGATAGATATCTCATAAACGATATGTTGGTATCATTAATTTTCACAATTAGTCGATTGGCATCACATTTTTATTGAGGTCGGTTATTTAGAGTCCACGGTAAAGGATTTACCGTGGAGTTTTTATGAAAGAAGTACAATTTCGAACGATAGATAAACTGTTTATTAAAATGTCTATCAACGACAAGTTTTGGGTCATTTTCTTAATCTTTTTTGCCGCTGTGGCAAGCCTCGCTGGCCTCAACTACGTCAACAATATGGAACAAATTGACGCGAGTGCAAAACAGCAGGTTGAATATCAATTGCAAGGCATCTTATCAGCGTCAGATTCCCCAGCTTCCGTTCGTTCAGTTAGCCAACAAACACGTCCTCAAGAAACAACCATATTAAAGAATGGTGCAGTTACAGCAACAGCCATTGCACAAGATGGTAACTACTACTCTCTTACCGTTTCAAATCTTGATACGCAGAATCAAAAGCAGCAAGCACTGTACTCTTTATTACTCAGTTTTTTGTGGTGTGTGCCTTTTGGTCTTTTCTGTTACTGGGTGGCGACTTTTCTAGGCGGTGCACTGTGGGTGCTTTACTCAACTACTCAAAAAATTGGTGATGGCGACTTAACATCACGCCTTGGTTTCCACCCAGGACGTGATGAGTTCGGTACGATTGGTTGTGCACTTGACCGTTCAATGGACACGCTTAGTGAGCTAGTCAACAACGTAAACCACAGTGCCGCGACACTAAGCGAAACATCGGCTTCTTTCGAAGCAGAGATGAAGCGCAGTGAAACACAAATCATGAGCCAGAATGCGTCTCTAGACTCTGTTGCTACTGCCATGGATCAAATGACCGCTTCAGCCAATGAAGTCTCTAACATTTCAGCACGCTCAACAGAACAAACTGAACAAGACGCGCAGCAAATCAACGACAGCCATACGAAAGTTCAACAAGCTATCTCAGAAATCACTACCCTTTCTTCTTTGATTGAGCAAACCTCATCTTCAGTTACTAGCTTGAATGTGAACACTAGCCAAATTAATGAAGTGATCACGACGATCAACGCTATTTCAGAGCAAACTAACTTGCTTGCTTTGAATGCCGCGATTGAAGCCGCTCGTGCGGGCGAACAAGGCCGTGGTTTCGCAGTTGTTGCGGATGAAGTAAGAACATTGGCAAGTCGCACTCAGTCGGCTACGGTTGAAATCCAAGCGATGATTGAACGCTTACAGCAAGAGAGCCAAAATATCGCTAAGATCACCGAGCAAACGGTCGACCAAGCGCAAACAAGCAGCCAACTAATTTCAAACATTGGGGACGATGTAAACTCGATTGCTGACTCAGCTCAAGCGCTAATGGATATGAGTATTCAGATTGCAACCTCAGCGGACGAGCAAAGCAACGTAGCGAACACCATCGCAGCTGAACTTAACGATATTCGCAGTCAATCCGATGTGATTAAAGAAGTGGCTCAAAACTCTTCAAATGGCGTGTCGACACTGACAGACGCATCAGTTTCTTTGTCTAAAACTTTGGCAAGATACCGCACTTAGATTTGAGTGTTCACTTACTGACCAAGTTAAATTAAGCGAAACTAAAAAGGACTCATCATGAGTCCTTTTTTATCGACGTCCGTTAATAGCAACTTTCACTAATAACAACTTCCGTTAATAACAGCTTCCTTTAATAACAACTCCCCTTAATAACAACAAGAAACACATGGTCTTTAACGATGAGATTATCATTACCATGAAGCAAGTCGCAAAGGCGAGATTATCAAGTGTCAAAACTGTCTAATATTCGAGCTTAGGGGTAATCTAATTAAACGGGTCTTTTTTCGCTTACCCTCTTGCTGCAGGTGACACATAATGAATAAAACAGAAACACCAAACACCGACGACATTACATGCCCTTTATGCCAACACGACGAATATCTACTCTCAGAAAGTGGAGAAAAGTTTACTTGTGCATCTTGCGGTTTTCACACTAAACAATTTAGTAAGGTAGTCAGCCTTCAGCTAGGCTCTACCCCACCAAAGCTGCAGGGTTCGGTATTCCACCACTTGAGCAGTGTTTGCCATTAATCCAAACCGAAATCTCTTCCAAACTGTAGATATCCTGAGCCGCTACCTCTGATGAGTCGGCTTCGGGATCTACGACTGATTCATTGATATTTGGGCGCAATCGGAACGATTGAATACCCGCACGAACACCCGCTTCAATTCCTTTTAAAGTATCGTCCACATAGATACACTCATTGGGTAAAAAGCCCATATTCATGGCTGTATACATAATCAGGTCAGGTTCTGGCTTCCAGCTGTTGGCATCAAAAGCTGAAAACACTTTACCTTTAAAGTCATCAAGCATTCCTGTCATGGCCAATGAAGATTCAACCCGAGACTTAGGCGCATTAGAAGCGATACAAAATTCGATATCCTGTCGCTTTAGAAATTCAATGAGCTCGATAGCACCATCCATCGGCTTTAAATGACGTTGGAACAAGGCTTCTAATTCAATACGATATAACGGCTCAAGCGTATCAATCGAGATAGATAGCCCTAAACGTTCTTGTGTATTCATTAAGATGTCGGCTAGCTTTCCACCTTGAAAGTGCGCATAGCAGTCGTTAACGTTTAGCTCCGCCCCAAAGCCGGTGAATACATTCACCAAGGCTTGGCAACAAAGCTTTTCGCTATCGATGAGTGTTCCATCACAATCGAAAATTACACATTTAGTCTGTTCTAACCGCATAGCTCTCTCACTCGCATTGAATTCAAGTTTTATCCTATAGTGTTCTTTCAATGCGTGGGATGATTAAGATAACAGTTTACGGACGCAGGCTTATTTCTCTTCGCGAAATATAGACTTGATCACCTTATGGCTCGACATAAGCAACAGCTTTCATTAAATTAACCCAGAATCTGCCAAACCAAATACTGCAAGGTTTACATAAACGACTTAATTTCAGTGGAAAATATAAATTGCCACGTCCTAGTCGGATTATGGCGAATTGATAAAGAAACCAAGACTTATAGACTATTCAGATAGAGCGAGAGTTAGCTAACAACCGACTCTTCTAATACCTTAACTTCAATCGAAGGTACAGACGCATATTCTACAGTTCCAGTATCGGGATACGAATCTCGGATGGCGACAAACTCGGGCAAGTGTTTCAGTAGCAGTTTGGTTAGTTTAGGGTCAAATTGATAGCCACACTCTCTATCGAACAAATCGACGACCATCTCTAATGGCCATGGCTCTTTGTAGCAGCGGGCACTAAGCAATGCGTCAAATACATCGGCTACCGCAGTAATGCGAGCAAACAAATGAATTTGTTCACCTACCTTACCATTAGGGTATCCAGTGCCATCCCAACGCTCATGATGTTCGTTAGCAATGATTGCTGCGAGGTTGGTAATATCACCCGCTCCGCTCTTCAGTAAATTGTAGCCCGCAGTGGTGTGAAGTTTCATTACATCCCACTCTTGGTCTGTCAATTTACCTGGTTTATCCAAGATAGATTCCGGAACCGAAATCTTACCTACATCATGCATCGGGCTTATGATCTCAATCATCTCGACCTCGCGATGGCTCAAGCCACGATACTTGGCAAGCAATGCGGATAACTTGGCTACACGCTTAACGTGATTACCCGTCTCGCCAGAGCGAGTTTCAATGGCTTCACCCAACACATGAATCATGTCCTTTTGAACATTCAAAGTTTGTTTCTGTAGAGCAAGGATTCGCTTGTTCTTTTTTGCCAACTCTTTCTTTTGGCGCAGGGTAATAAATTGCATCACGATAATCACGCTCAGCCCTGTAATGACCATGATTAAGCCCAACAACAATTGAAAGTTCTTTTGTAAAAAGGAGGAAGGCTCGTTAACAATCACAGATCCTGTCGGCAGTACATTATCACCAATACCAAACTTTTTAAGCGCCGGATAATTGAAAACAAAACGCTTGTTGTCACCGGGAACTAAAGGTGTAGAAAAATTAAGAGGCACATACTTATCCAATGCACTAACGGCCTCTTCGCCCATACTTCGCGAGTGGTTTACATAACCTCCGAGTACATCACCGACTATATTAAACTGCCATAACGCAAACACTGGTGCGGCGCTCGATGCAGATAAGGTTTCCGCGACCTCTTGATAGGTATGATATACACCTTGATCTAACTCAGTATTGTAGTGGCTCAGTAAGACCGCATCGTCAACAGAGACCCCTTTCAAGAACTCACTTGTTTGCTTGAGCGACAAATCGCGTATTTCTACCAAATTAACCGATGGAAAGTCTGCCATAATATGGCTTATATCTTTACGGATTAGTTCAGAAGTGACACTGTAATCATTGATGAAATAGAGGTTCTTTAGATTAGGTCTTAGTTTAGAGATCAGCTTAATATTGACGTCTATCTGATCGTTCTCATAAAGCACAGTCGCTCTATCAGACACCGCATACATATCGGTGCTTATGTCATTGATACCCGCCGCAACAATAGGTGTCGCACGGTCAATCAACGCACTCAGTGATTCAAGGAAATTAGCCGCATTATCGTCAGTCGCAATAACACCATCAAATTTATAACCTGCGTATTTGGCTTGTAAGTAATCGGTGAGAGAGTGGTAGTACTCAGAGCTATGGACGCGCTTTGTATCCAAATACTCGATTGAGAGTTTAACTTCGGTTTGAGATTGGCTGAACGCACTGCCTATCCCTTTCTGAAAGTCAGCAGTCCATTGGTAAGAAGGTTCGTATGAGTGTAAAACTAGGATGCGTTTGATATCCCAGTCGGTAGCAAAACTGACTGTAGAAAAAGCGCTAACACACAATACAGCGATTGATATCAATAGCTTGTACATACAAAACCCTTTATAAAAGATGGGGTATTGTACTTAGATTAACGCTTTCTCAAAGAATCTTTAGTTCTCGACCCACACTTTATCGTGAGAAGCATGATCTTGTGCCCAAAAATCATGTAACTGCTTAGCAAAGCCGTTGATATCTTGACCGTTTTCAATAATCACGTCGGAGATCAACAGAGAGTCTTCCACTTCTGTGACAATAGCACTCGCCACAACATCACCACTTTGAGTACCAATGTATAAAACATGCTCATCAGACAACATAATCTGACTCAAGAACTCGAGCATATGTGCCCTTTCGGTTTCATCGTGATAAACACTGGCTTGGTTAAGTGAAAAAAGTACCGTCAGTTTATGGAAATCGACTTTATGAAGTTCATCAATTTGGGAAGGAATTTGATCTTGAGCGAGGAGTTGGTAATTCTTGGATGGGAGTCTGCTTTGATAAAGTTCTCGACCTAGCAAGCTCTCCTTTGCGGGATAAGCAATGTCGAGTTGGCTAAACAGCCATTGGTTTTTCTTATGCGCGCTTTCAGGTATTTCGTTATTCATTCTTTTAGTACCTAAGATTAGTAACCCCAAATATCACAGTTATTTGGAAGACATATGGTCGGCGTAGGTGCCGAGCTACATGCAGAAAGGATACAGAGCATAACTAACACCAACAAGTACTTTAAATGCTTCATATTTTTCATTCTCTCATAACATCCTTTAAGAACTCGGTGAAAAGCTCTACACTCGTATTCAAGCTTTCAATATCCTTATAGTAAACAGAACTATATAAATAAAAAGGACTTCTTATGAAAAAAGCCTTAATAGCAGCAGGTATCATCACAATGTTAGCAGGCTGTTCGGACAACGAGGTTGGCGACGTCTCTTTGGGATTCTTCACAATGAAGGATATCAAAATGTCATCTTTAGATGATGATAAGATCGAAGGTGTGACTTGTCACATTGCATCAATCGAAGCAAATCTTAGCCTTTCTGATCCAAGCGATAGCTCTATCTCTTGTCGTCAAACGGGCGAAATCACTCCAGAAATGATTGCTAAAATAGACAAAAGTAAATCAGGTGAAGTGGTATTCAAGCAGTCGAAAAGTATCTTCTTTAAAACGATGAAGGTTCGTCGTATCTACGATGCTGAGAATCAATCGCTGCTTTACTTGTCTTACACAACCAAAGAAACAGAAGGCAGTTTCAAACATAGCCTTTCAACCGTTCCGCTATGGGGTACAAAGGCTTACGTAGATCCGGCAACACTCGTTCCAGCCGAATAGTCTCACACGAATGGTCTGAAGCAAGAGTAAGCTGAATCACCTGTACAGACATTGCGCAGGTGATTCAAAATGTAATAAAAATGAAAGAAACAGAAACAAAATGTGATATCATGCGGCAAAATTTTTTCACTGTATTTGTCATATGAAATTTCCTGGACAGCGTAAATCTAAGCACTACTTTCCAACTCACGCCCGTGATCCGTTGGTCAACCAAATTCAACAAACACCTAAGCTTCACCGCGCAACAATTGTCGGTGTGGGTCAAACTATTGTTGATATCGAGGCCCGTGTTGACAACGCGTTCCTAGAAAAATACGAGCTGAGTAAAGGTCACTCACTAGTATTGGAAGAAAGTAAAGCAGATGCGCTGTATGAAGAATTAGTTCAACGCGGTTTGATCACGCATCAATACCCTGGCGATACTATCGGCAATACATTGCACAACTATTCCGTACTTGCAGACAGTAAATCTGTCCTGCTTGGCGTAATGTCTAAGAAGATTGAAGTTGGCTCATTTGGTTACCGCTACCTTTGCCGCACTTCTTCTCGTATGAACTTAAACCACCTACAAACCGTTGATGGTCCAATTGGTCGTTGTTACACGCTCATTACCGAAGATGGCGAACGTACGTTTGCGATCAACGAAGGACACATGAACCAACTACTCCCTGAAAGTATTCCTGAACAGATTTTTGAAAAAGCGTCTGCATTGGTTGTGTCTTCATACTTAATGCGCGGTAAGCCTGAAGATCCGATGCCAAAAGCGGTACAAAAAGCGATTGAATACGCGAAAGCGCACAATGTGCCAGTTGTACTGACGCTTGGTACGAAGTACGTGATCGAAGGTAACGCTGAATGGTGGCAAGAATACCTGAAAGAGAACGTAACCATCGTCGCAATGAACGAAGATGAAGGTGAAGCATTAACGGGTGAAAAAGATCCTTTGCTCGCGGCGAACAAAGCGCTTGAGTGGGTTGACCTAGTTCTCTGCACTGCAGGCCCTGTCGGCTTATACATGGCAGGCTACACTGACGAGCCAGCGAAACGCGAAACAACACTACCGTTATTACCGGGTAACATTCCTGAATTTAACAAATACGAATTCAGCCGTGCGATGCGTAAGCAAGACTGTAAAGACCCAGTCAAAGTGTACTCTCACATCGGCCCTTACTTAGGTGGCCCACTTGAGATTAAAAACACAAACGGTGCTGGTGATGGCGCGCTTTCGGCACTTCTACATGACATGGCAGCGAACAGTTACCATCACGTGAACGTACCGAATTCAGAGAAACACGAGCACGCGTGCTTAACTTACTCGTCACTGTCTCAAATTTGTAAGTACGCAAACCGCGTAAGCTACGAAGTATTGACTCAGCACTCTCCTCGCCTTTCTCGTGCACTACCAGAACGCGAAGATAGCTTAGAAGAAACATACTGGGATCGATAATCAACCATGCCAGGTTGTTAACTCATCAAAGTTGATGACCAGCTAGATTTTCCATTCCTGAAGGGCTGCTATATGCAGCCCTTTTTGTATTCAGTACTAATATAACTGCAGCTGAAGGTAGTCACATCGAATATTTTGCTCGTTTAACATTTGATCTCGCGCAATGACTCTTTAGATCTGTTATCTTCCAGCACATAATTCGTGTGGTTTGCCTTTACTTGGCAAATTTATGCAGTACTATCGCCACGCAAACGTTTACGTACAACCTTTCGGTTCTGATATAAGGATCAAATATGCTGTCTGATATTGATATTTGTCGCTCTACTCCCCTTAAAAACATCAGTGAAGTTGCCAAACAAGCTGGCCTGCAACACAACGAACATCAGCCATTAGGGCAATACAAATCTAAAGTGTCTCTGACATCACTTGAACGCCTCGCCAACCAACAAGATGGTAAATTGGTCGTGGTGACCGCTATCACACCAACGCCTCTTGGCGAAGGCAAAACCGTCACTACTATTGGATTAGCACAAGGCCTCGCAAAGATTAACCAATCTGCGATGGCCTGCATTCGCCAGCCTTCAATGGGCCCAGTTTTTGGTGTTAAAGGTGGCGCAGCCGGTGGTGGTTACTCTCAAGTCGCCCCTATGGAACAGTTAAACTTGCACCTCACCGGTGATATTCATGCTGTGACAGCCGCTAATAACCTCGCCTCTGCAGCCATTGATGCACGCTTGTATCATGAGCAGCGTGAAGGATTAGAAGCCTTTGAAACACGCTCTGGCTTAAAATCATTAGACATCGATCCAAGCAGAATCGTGTGGCGCCGTGTACTCGACCATAATGACCGTGCATTGCGCATGATCACAGTAGGCAAAAACGAAGCAGACAAAACAATTAATGGCCTTGAGCGCGAAGATGGTTTTGATATCTCAGCCGCCTCAGAGCTGATGGCTATTCTCGCTCTTGCCGATGATCTACAAGATCTACGCAAGCGTATCGGCCGTGTCGTACTCGCATACAACAATCAAGGTTCGCCATTAACCGCAGAAGACTTCAACGTCGCGGGCGCTATGACAGTAACGATGAAGGACTCTATTGAACCAACATTGATGCAAACTCTTGAAGGCGTGCCGACACTCATTCACGCGGGACCATTCGCGAACATAGCCCACGGAAACTCTTCGATTATTGCCGACAAGATAGCGTTGAAGTTGAGTGACTTTGTAGTGACCGAAGGTGGCTTCGGCTCTGACATGGGGTTTGAGAAAGCTTGTAACATCAAGGTGAAAGCATCGAACAAGAAACCCGATTGCGCCGTAGTTGTCGCAACATTACGCGGATTAAAGGCCAACTCTGGATTATACGATTTAAGACCAGGCACTCCATTACCTGATTCAATCTTTAATGACGATCAAGACGCGCTCACTGCAGGCTTTGAGAACCTTAAATGGCATATCAACAACGTTAAACAATACCAAGTGCCTACTGTCGTTGCGATCAATCGATTCCCACAAGATTCAGCTCAAGAGCTCGACGCATTGAAACAGATGGTCATCGAATTCGACCCAAGCGTTCGCGTTGAAGTAAGTGAAGCGTTTGGTCAAGGTGGTGAAGGTGCAGTTCAGTTGGCTCACGCCGTGGTAAAAGCATGCCAAACAGAGAGTAAATTTAAGCCTTTGTACTACTCTAAGCAAAGCTTAGAAGAGAAACTGATGGCAGTCGCTGAAGTCGGATACGGCGCAGCAAGTATTTCGCTATCACCACTGGCAAGGAAACAACTGACTGAGTTCAACCAACACGGCTATGGCGACCTATCAGTTTGTTTGGCAAAAACGCCATTATCGATTTCAACAGAAGCTCAAATAAAGGGTGCACCCACTCAGTTTGACGTACCCGTTAGAGAGTTAAAACTGTGTGCTGGTGCCGGCTTCATCTACGCTTTGTGCGGCAACGTAATGACCATGCCAGGTTTACCTGATAAACCGGCTTTCATGTCATTAGATATTGATAGTAATGGAAATATTATCGGCCTAAGCTAGATGCTCTTAGCTAGATAAACGGCAATTAATCGCGATTAATTGGGCTCAAGTTTCAGAGCGGCGTTCTATATTGAGCAATCATTTCCTAACGAAGTGATTGCTCAACAATCAAGCTTGAATGCAAAAAGTTGCAGTAAAATCGTAGTTATATACAAATCTTGTTTTAAGTTCTGGGTTAAGATCACATTAAAAACCCTATAAAATATATAGTATTGCGCTGATTCTTTGAGGACAGTGATGAATACGAGTATAAAAAAACTAATCAGCCAATTTCTATGCACCATATTTGCCCTAGGATTAGTCCCTGCCCTCTACATCAACTCTGAATTTGACCGGGTCGAAGCCCAACACACGTTAAATATTAAGCAATCCAGCCAAAATCAAATTGAATACAGCTTTCATGAGCTCGCAATAATTGTTGAGCAAATCTCCAACTCCGTGCCTTCTATTGCAAATTCTCAAACACTACTGCGTGCGATCGAAGAACCTTCGATTGTTCATAAAGAAGCGCTAGAAGATCTATGGGTGATGTTAGCGCGTGGACAACAATATTATTCTCAACTTCGCTACCTCGACTTAGAAGGTAATGAGGTTTACCGCATTAACTACAACAACAAGAACGCGACGATAGTTCCAGTTAATAAGCTTCAAGATAAGTCGGCTCGTGGTTACTTTAAAACGCTTCAACAATTAAAAATTGGAGACGTAAGCTCAAACGGTATCGATTTAGAGATTGAAAATGGTGAGGTTGTCCATCCTTTGATGCCAGCCCTAAGGATAATGACACCCGTCGCATCAGAAGATCGTATTATTGGTTACTTTATCGCTAACCTGAATATGCTCGAGGTCTACGACCGTCTTCTTTATCAAATAGGTACGTCATCCGCCGTCCCTGTTATTCTTAACAGGACCGGACATATCATCATGGGCCCGGATATCGAAGAATCGTTTGGGCATCTTATTGCATCTCGTTCAGATAAAACCTACGCGAAGCTTTACCCTGAACTTTGGAAAGCCATTCAAGAAAATACCTCTTCTAGCTACTTTGATGGTAAAAACTGGTATTTCCACTCAGATATCAGCCCTAAAATAAAGCAATTTGAAGGACCAATTTATTTGGTTCTTCATGTTGAAAACCAACTGTTCAGCAGCCAGTACCTACAAGAAAAACAAGCCATATTCGTGCAGGTCATCACCTTATCTTTCCTAATTTCTATGATCTCTGCTGGTTTTGTTTTGTGGAACAGTAACCATAAAAAGAACAGCATAGATAGCCAACTGGCCAAAGCAGCAATGAACGGTATGTCTGCACTGGTCATTACCGACAGAAATAACCGAATCATTAAAGTTAACCAAGAATTTACTCGAGTCAGTGGCTACGAACTGGAAGAAGTAAAAGGTCGCCAACCATCGATGTTTGCCTCTGGGCGCTATAATCAGGAGTTCTACATCAAGATGTGGAGCGTAATCCAGAAGAAAGGCATGTGGGAGGGAGAAGTGATAAATCGTCGCAAAGACGGTTCATTGATTACCGAAATACTACGAATCCAAACCATCAAAGATTCGAAAGATGTGATTCAGTTTTACGTCGCTTCTTTTGTCGATATTAGTAAGCACAAAGAACTCGAGAAAAAGCTCAGAAATCTAAGTGAAAAGGACGCATTAGCCGGTTGCTGGAATCGAAGAAAATTTGACCTTGAACTTCGCGACGAATGTTCTCGTGTTAATCGTTACCCTACTCGCGAGCAATCTTGCTTAGCTATCTTGGATATTGACTACTTCAAACGCATTAACGACAGATTTGGGCACGACTACGGTGATCGAGTCATTCAAACAGTCGCTCAAGTACTTCAGCGTGAATGCCGTGAAACAGATTTTGTTGCTCGCATTGGTGGCGAAGAGTTTGGTGTTATTCTTCCTCACACCACAACGGAAGGAGCTGAATACGTTCTCAACAGGCTGAGAATTGCAGTCAGCCTTGAACTCGATAACGTAGTCACTGTGAGTGGCGGCATTACTAACATCACCAATGATCCAGCACTGAACTACAAGTGCGCTGATTTAGCGTTATACGAAGCTAAAGCAGCAGGTAGAAACAATGTATGCTTATTCCTAGACAAAGAAATGAGTGAAATAGCCTAACAAAAGATAGTACAAGCACTCTTGTTAGGCTCTCGATCAACTTGGGGCCGGGTAAAACTCTAACTTGTTCCCTTCTACCACCAGAATGCAATCCATCTTCGCAGCATGAGCGGCTTGTTTACCTAAGTTCGTATCTTCAAACACAACACACTGCTTTGGCTGTAATCCCATACCAAAACACGCATCTAAGAAGGTATCTGGATTGGGTTTGTGATTCTTAACATCTGTTGCTGTCACTAGGATATCGAGCTTGCTCAAGATATCTGTTTTGTCCAACAACTGTTCGGCACTTTTACGTTGGCTGCCCGTTCCAACCGCAATCTTCTTATTACCCAGATGCTCTAACAGCAGAGAGTGAGTACAAGGGATGATCTCTCCTTTGTCTTCAATCGCAGCAAACGACGCCATCTTAAACGTAGAAACCGCTTGTGGATCGAGCGATAAACCGTACTTACTATTCACTTCACCGGCGATCTTATAACTCGGCATGCCACCTAAACTATGCAGCCAAGGCGCTTCAAAATGAAAACCGAATTCTTCAGCCGTTTGCTGCCACGCTTTTACATGTGCTGGCATTGTATCGATCAACGTACCATCCATATCAAAGATTAACCCTTCATACGCCGTTAAATCTATTTTCATCATTACTACCACTGTTTGAGAAAGTTACTGATACCATAACCAATATTCAGTATCATGACCCAATATTACCGTTCAAAATGGATGTTTATGTTACAAATATCTAACTCTGTTTCAATTCAAGACTGGGAAATCCAGTTAACTGCGATCAGAGCACAAGGAGCTGGCGGTCAAAACGTCAATAAAGTATCGAGCGCGATACACTTACGTTTTGACATTAACCACTCCACACTACCTGATTTCTATAAAGAAAGACTGTTAGCGCACAAAGATAGCCGCATCACGAAAGATGGAGTAATTATCATTAAAGCGCAGCAGTATAGAACTCAAGAACAAAACCGTGACGATGCTTTGGTGCGTTTGAAAGAACTGATCTTGGAAGCAACAAAAGTTCAAAAAGTAAGACGAGCAACTAAACCGACGCGTGGCTCTCAGAAAAGACGTTTAGAAGGAAAGAAACAAAGAAGCTCCACCAAGCAACTGCGTGGAAGAGTAGAATAATTTTTGATTTCATCAGTGAACACGTCACCCATCAAACAGCCGTTCTAACTCTATTTGCTTGAACAAAAACGATACCCAACGCTATTTATTCGCAGGGCATTTGTTCGAAGTATTGATTCGAAGCCTATTAGTTCGAACGCTAGGCATGCGCAAGCTAGGTATTCCAAAATAACCTAATGGAACAAAACTCTACTGCTGTTTTTTGACCGACAAAATCAGCTTGATTAACAACATGCGCTCTTCGCTGGTCAGTAAACGACTGACCGCCGCTACATCTTTCGCTGTCGCTTGTGATGCGCCAACAACATCCAGTACTACATCCAAATCGGTAACTTTCAACGTCCTAGTGAGCGAACGATACTGAGACATTTTGATATCAGCTTCACCACGCTCGATTCGTTGGTAGGTTTTTAAGCTCATTCCCGCACTTGAGGCTAATTTTTCCTGGGACAAATTGGCGAGCTTCCTGCGATCAATCAGCGCCATGATTATGGGTTCTTGTGACATAAGCTTATCCTCAATAGACAGTTATGACCTAATTTCAGCAAGAAGCAGACCATATTGACTCGCAACGGTTTACATACGCCATTAAAGGCATATTATTCGATTATTAAAAAACGTTACGTTTCATAAACTTTGACACTTAGATCGGTCGTGAGCGTACAGGCTACTAAACTTGAATATTCAAGTGTTGGGAAATAAGAAAAATTGCAAATTGCGAATAATGAAGACGTCAAATTGGAAATTGCGAATCGTTATACATTGGCATTTCCTTGCATAAAGCACGCTTTAGAATCAGACAATACCCGCAGTCAAATTATCGCGGTACAGCATAGGCTACTCACTTACAAAGAAGTGTTGTTGCACGGGAACATGTTGGAAGACAAGGAATTAAGACAGGCTTTTTCTGCGTTGAACCAAAATGAAAAAGATGTCGCGCAAGGCGGTATTAAAGACATCAACGATGCAATAAAAGAGATGGATGAGATTCTAGAAAGGTACAGTAGAAGAGTGTCCTCTGGTTTGTGCGTCTAGTCTATTAATATCAACGAGAGCACCAAACTCTCAACGGCTTAAACGAATAGAACAAAACAAAAACGGCCAGTCATAGTTGAATGACTGGCCGTTTGTTTAACTAACATGAAGAATCTAACGAGACATCGCTCGTCTAAACCCACCTAGTAACATCAACGCACCTAACAAGCCAAATGATACACTGCCCCCGCTGCCACCAGAGCCAGATGAAGTTCGTGCATTCACATAAGCCGTTCGCTTAGCATCCGTAGAAACAAACTTAGCGGTTTCAGTTCCAGCAATAACACTATCGATCCAAGTCTTATAGTCTAATATTTCAGTGAATACAGATGTCACTTTCACGCCCGAAGTGATGCTACCGCCACCACAAGTTTCAGGTCCAAAACTGGTAATACCAACTTGTCTGTAATCAGCACCATCCTTCCAATACACAGGGCCACCTGAGTCACCCTGGCATGTACCGCCGTATAACCTAGTGAATACACTGTAGTCACCAATAAAACAGATTTGATTATCAGTTAACGCAGAACCATCAGTAAAGGCTGAGGCACAAGTGTTGTTTTCCACGTAGTTAAGTGGCGCTTTCTGTAATATCGTTGTGCCATCAAAATCAGATTTTGTATCACCATGGCCAACAGCAACAAAATCATTAATACCAAAGCGATAATCATCGTTTGACGGACGTTTGACAATATCATTGATAGAATCAACGTTAAGTGCACTTTCTAGCTTAAGAATGGCAACGTCATTACGTAGTAAGTCATTCAAACTATTAGAATAATTATCTGGATAAAATACCTCAAACACACGTGCTTTCTGAACAATATTATTAGGGAATTGAGACGTATCTTCGAGCTGTGGAACTACAGTAGTAAATAACTGCCCTTCTTCATTGCCGTAAATACAGTGTGCTGCCGTCAGTATATGAGTCGGGTCTAAAATGGTCGCGCCGCAATAAGCACCAGTCGAATACACACCATCATAATCAATACGATCAATGAACAAGCTCGCCATCGAAGGAAACTCAGTGACCGAAGCATTGCTACCATTCACAATATAAGGTGTTACACCCGTATTAGGAGTACTTTCGACCGAGTTTTCCGTCGCCAATACACTAGATGTATAAATGAACGGTGCCAGTATCACTAAAACGGCTTTACGAACCGGACTCACTGTATAGTTCACATTCATAGTCAACTCCTTGTAACCACTACGACTTATTTATAAAAATGATGTGTGGCACCATAACACGGCATAGCCCTGAGTATAGTAAGTAATTGTAACGATATAGCCACATATCTCATTTTATAAACGAATTTATAAACAACTTACCTCAGCTCATCATCTTAAGTTTTATACGTTGCGAAAAACAAAAAAGCCTACCGTCAAACATCTTAGTATAAAGAGGTAAACAATAGGCTTTCGTTAGGTTTGGTATTTTCTCTTAGGAGAGATTAGCCACGGTAGTAACGTTGAGGTACGAATGGCATTTTTTCTACTGTCATAGGTAATTTCTTACCACGAACTTCAGCGAATAATTCAGTGCCAATTACCGCTAAGTCAGTACGAACATAAGCCATAGAAACGGGCTTACCAGCGTTAGGACCCGCAGTACCGCTTGTTACTACGCCAATCTTGTTATCTTCAGCATCAAACAATTCAGCGCCTTCACGTACTGGCGCTTTAGTTTGACCAATTAGGCCAACACGCTTACGTTGAACATCTTTAGTCACAAGTTGCTCAAGGATAATATCAGCGCCTGGGAAACCGCCTGCACGTTCACCGTCAGTACGACGAACTTTTTGAATACCCCATAGAAGGCTAGCTTCTACTGGTGTTGTCGTTGTGTCTAGGTCATGACCGTATAGACATAGACCACATTCAAGACGAAGTGAGTCACGAGCACCAAGGCCGATCCACTCTACTTCTGCTTCTGATGTTAGTTTACGAGCAAGTGCTTCAGCGTGATCGTTAGGTACTGAAATCTCGTAGCCATCTTCACCTGTGTAGCCACTGCGGCTCACGATGCACTCTACACCATCGATATCGACTTTTTGAACATCCATGAACAGCATGTCTGCAACACTTGGTTGGAAACGAGCTAAAACTTCAGACGCTTTAGGGCCTTGAAGTGCTAATAGAGCGCGATCATCAATCACTTCCATTTCTACGTCAGCTGGAAGGTGCGCAGTTAGGTGGTCGATATCTTGTGTTTTACAAGCCGCGTTAACAACAACAAACAAGTAATCGCCTAGGTTAGCCACCATCAGGTCATCCATAATGCCACCCTGCTCGTTAGTAAAGAACGCATAGCGCTGCTTACCAGAAGGAAGGTCAATAATATCTACAGGAACCAAAGATTCTAAGACAGCTGCTGCGTTTACGCCATGAAGACGAAGTTGCCCCATGTGAGAAACATCAAAAAGACCGGCAGCATCACGAGTGTGTAAGTGCTCTTTCTTTACACCTAGTGGATACTGAACTGGCATATCGTAGCCAGCGAAAGGAACCATTTTTGCACCCTCTTCAACATGAAGTGCATGCAGTGGTGTTGTTAGTAGGTCTTGATTAGCGTGTTCTTGAGTCATTTTCTTCTCCATGAAGCGTTGCAGGCTGTCCAAAGTCGAGTCTGCCGCTTATATCTCTATTTAGAGTCGCCTCTAACGATAAGTATCATCATTAGTCACCTCAGCATATTCGCGTTAGTCACCTTGACGTCTTAACTTTAGAAACAGTAGATAGTAAAAAGTGATGTCTTTGATATAGGCTTATATCGTTAGCTTGATAAATCAGGTTAGCTGTACAAAAGCTCTACAAGTCACTTTCTAAGAATTCACTTCAGTAAACTTCAATCAACATGAGTAAACCGTGTTCACTATAATAAACAAGCATGAGTCAGTTTTACACCCTTAACAATAGTAAAACAGTTCAAAATGTGACATTTAACAATTTAAAAACAATTTTCTGATACATACAAAAACGCGATATTGATGATTATCACATCAATATCGCGTCTTTTGAACAACGTTAGAAACAAAAGCAAACGGTTGTATTCACTATAAGAAATTCCAACTTTGTTAATTTATTTTGCTGTCACCCACAAAATGAGCGCGTCTTCTGCGCTGGTCGAGATAAGCATGTGACCCATATTGGCATCGTAATACATGCTATCACCTTCACTCATTGGCACAGGTTCATAGAATTCTGAGTAGAACATCACATCACCAGAGATGATCATCAAAAACTCTTCACCGTCGTGACGTACCCAATCGTTATACTCTTCAAAAGTACGCGCTCTCACGCGACTCTTAAAGGGCATCATCTTCTTATTAGACAGCTCTGTTGCAAGCAGTTCATGCTCGTACGTTGGGGTTGGGTGAGGTTTACCTTGACCGGCCTTAGTTAAGTCACGACGCCCTGTTGCGACCTTTTTCCTTGGTGGCTCAAACAGTTGGGGCATATTTATTTGTAAGCCCATCGCTAGCTTTTGCATCGCTTGGAAGGTTGGAGAGATTTGCTCGTTCTCAATTTTGCTGAGCGTAGAGCGAGCTAAACCAGTACGTTGGCTCGCTTCTTCTAACGTAATCCCAAGCTTGCCGCGGATATCTTTAATGCGCTGGCCAAGCCTAAGTGGTTCGATATTCTGGTCTAACGTTTCCTTCGCCAACGTTAAAGATGGGTACTCATCATAAATGTCTTCTGACATAGGTCCCTCATTAAATTCTTGCTTCCTGTCTATTAATTTCATTGTTGCATGAAGCGCTTTGTTGATTAAAGAGCACACACAGAAATAAAGCGTGCTCCCCGTAGCAAAACAAGAAAAGTAGTTTCCTATTGGAAATTTTTGTTGAAAATTGATTTTATCGGAGCTATGTTATCGACTTGTTAGATGAAGAGATGCTACTTCAGCTTGCAGCAAATGATAGATTTAACATTTGTAAGAGCTGTTTTTTACCCGAACTTTTTGGGAAACAATTCGTGCTGCATTGACCCTACAACGATCGCTTAGACGCTGTAAGAGTATATTTATAACGCAATTCACGTTTATCTATACCTATATAGCGCAAACGATACCGATGCAGAAATCAACTTAAGACCTAATGGACTATAAAAACAATCACCATTAGCTTAATGAAAGGTCTCGACAATGAACGCTTACCAAAACCATAGCTTAGACAGTTTTTTCACTACGAACTTATCTGGTACTGATGACGCAGTATTTGCTGGAATCCAAGCAGAGAACACTCGTCAAAACGAACAAATCGAACTTATTGCTTCTGAGAACATCGTTTCTAAAGCAGTAATGCAAGCTCAAGGCACTTGCCTAACCAACAAATACGCAGAAGGCTACCCAGGCCGTCGCTACTACGGTGGTTGTGAGCACGTAGATACCGTTGAAGCTATCGCGATTGAACGTGCTAAACAGCTGTTCAAATGCGAATATGTAAACGTACAGCCTCACTCTGGCGCTCAAGCAAACGGCGCAGTTAAACTTGCCCTACTTCAACCTGGCGACACGATCCTAGGTATGTCTCTTGACGCTGGTGGGCACCTTACACACGGTGCGCGCCCTGCAATGTCTGGTAAGTGGTTCAACGCAGTTCAATATGGCGTAGACCGCGAAACTCTAGAAATCGATTACGAAGCGGTTCGCGCTTTAGCAATCGAAAGCCAACCTAAAATGATTATTGCTGGTGGTAGTGCTATCCCACGTGTTATTGATTTCGCTAAGTTCCGTGAAATTGCTGACGAAGTTGGCGCTATCCTAATGGTTGATATGGCACACATCGCGGGTCTTATCGCGACAGGTGCTCACCCTAGCCCACTACCACACGCACACGTTGTTACAACAACAACGCACAAAACACTTCGTGGCCCACGCGGCGGTATGATTCTTACGAACCACGAAGACATCAACAAAAAAATCAACTCTGCAGTGTTCCCAGGCCTTCAAGGCGGCCCACTAATGCACGTTATCGCGGCTAAAGCAGTGGCGTTTGGCGAAGCACTTGGCCCAGAATTTAATACTTATATTGATTCAGTGATCGACAACGCAAAAGTTCTTGCTGAAGTGTTGCAAACTCGCGGTTGTGACATTGTGACTGGCGGAACAGACACGCACCTAATGTTGGTTGACCTTCGTCCTAAGGGCTTGAAAGGTAACGTAACTGAAGAAGCATTAGAGCGTGCAGGGATCACATGTAACAAAAATGGCATACCATTCGACACAGAGAAGCCTATGATTACTTCGGGTATTCGTTTAGGTACGCCAGCTGGAACCAGTCGTGGTTTTGGCACTGAAGAATTCAAACTTATCGGTGAATGGATCGGCGATGTACTTGATGGCTTAGTTGAAAGCCCTGAAGGCAACGCTGAAGTTGAGCAACGTGTTCGCAAGCAAGTTAAAGAGCTTTGCAAACGCTTCCCTCTTTATCGTTAAACCGTTTTTAAGATTTAAATTAAAACCTCATAAATTTTTGGAGAATAAGCAATGGACAATACACTAAAGTTTGCAGACAGCCACGAGTGGGTAAAAGACAACGGTGACGGTACTGTAACTATCGGTATTTCTGAGCACGCTCAAGAGATGCTAGGTGACGTTGTGTTTGTTGACCTGCCTGACACTGGAGACGAAATCGAAGCTGGCGAAAGCTTCTCTCTAGTTGAATCAGTGAAAGCAGCTTCTGATATCTACGCACCAATCTCTGGCGAAATCGTAGAAATCAACGAAGAATTAGAAGATAGCCCAGAGTTAATTAACGAAGAATCTTATGAAGGTGGTTGGATTGTTAAAGTGAAGATGTCTGATGCGTCTGAACTAAACAACCTTAAAGATGCGGAAGAATACCTAAGCTCTATCGAAGAAGACTAATAGGTTCCTCATTACGATAAAGCTGCTCTTTGGAGCAGCTTAATTTTAGGGGCTAGCTCACGGCTCCAAAGAGAAAGTAGAACATATCATGACTGAATTACTTCAAAGCCAATTACTAAAAGACTTGGGTACTCAAAACGAGTTTGTTGCTCGTCATAACGGCCCAAATAAAGCAGACCAGCAGAAAATGCTTGATGCGATCAACGCGACTAGCTTAGACGCACTGATCGACGAAACGGTTCCTGCACAAATCCGTCTTGAAAAACCAATGACACTTGCTGCGCCACTGAGCGAAATGGACATGCTGACCTCTCTTAAAGAGATCGCTAACCTAAACCAAGTGAAACGTACCTTCATTGGCCAAGGCTACTACAACACATTCACTCCAAACGTTATTCTACGTAACGTTTTAGAGAACCCAGGCTGGTACACAGCTTACACACCATACCAACCAGAGATTTCTCAAGGTCGCCTTGAAGCTCTACTCAATTACCAACAAATGGTAATGGACCTTACCGGTATGGAAATCGCGAACGCATCCCTTCTTGATGAAGCGACAGCGGCTGGCGAAGCAATGACACTGTGTAAGCGTGCTGGCAAAAGCAAGAGCAAAGTATTCTTCGTTGCTGACGATGTTCACCCTCAAACACTAGAAGTTGTTAAAACTCGTGCTGAGTACATCGGCTTTGAAGTAATGGTTGGTGCTCTTGAAACACTTCCAGAGCAAGACGTATTTGGTGCGCTTCTTCAATACCCTAGTTCAACGGGTGAAGTTCGTGACCTAACAGACATCATTGCGAAAGCTCAAGCTAACAAAACACTGGTTACAGTGGCTACTGACCTACTTGCTTCTGCTCTACTTAAGCCTGCTGGCGAAATGGGCGCGGACGTAGTAATCGGTTCAGCGCAACGTTTCGGTGTTCCTATGGGTTACGGCGGTCCACACGCTGCATTCATGGGTACTCGTGAAAAGCATAAGCGTACAATGCCAGGTCGTGTCATCGGTGTATCTATCGATACTCACGGTAACCAAGCGCTACGTATGGCAATGCAAACTCGTGAGCAACACATCCGCCGCGAGAAAGCGACATCGAACATCTGTACAGCTCAAGCACTTCTAGCAAACATGGCGTCTTTCTACGCGGTTTACCACGGTGCAGAAGGCCTACGTACTATTGCTCGTCGTACACACCACATGACAGCTATCCTAGCGGCTGGCCTGACTAAATCGGGTTACGAGCTAACGAACAACAGCTTCTTCGATACCATCACGATCAACTCTGAAGAGAAGACAGATGCACTGTACGCGAAAGCGCAAGCAGCAGACATCAACCTTCGCCTTCTTAAAGGTAAGATCGGTATCAGCTTGGATGAAACAACAACGATCGACGACGTGAACTCACTGTTCGCAATCTTCGACGTGAAAGAAGACGTTCAAGCACTATCTTCTGACATTGCATCAAACGAGTTTGCAGCAATTCCAGAAAACTGCCGTCGTGAATCAGAGTTCCTAACTCACCCAGTATTCAACACGCACCACAGCGAAACGCAAATGATGCGTTACCTAAAACAGCTAGAGAACAAAGACTTCTCACTAACGCACGGCATGATCCCTCTGGGGAGCTGTACGATGAAGCTGAACGCTGCTGCTGAGATGATTCCAGTAACATGGCCTGAGTTTGGTTCTATTCACCCATTCGCACCTCTAGAGCAAGCGGCTGGTTACACGGCACTAGCAAAAGATCTTAAAGAGAAGCTATGTGAAATCACTGGTTACGACGATTTCTCACTACAGCCTAACTCTGGTGCATCTGGTGAATACGCGGGTCTAATCGCGATTCAACGTTACCACGCAAGCCGCGGTGAAGCTCACCGTAACGTTTGTCTGATTCCAAGCTCTGCGCACGGTACTAACCCTGCAACAGCATCAATGGTTTCAATGAAGGTAGTGGTTGTTAAGTGTGATGAAGATGGCAACATCGACATGACAGACCTAGCAGCGAAAATCGAGAAGCACAAAGAAAACCTATCGAGCATCATGATCACTTACCCTTCTACGCACGGCGTATACGAAGAGCAAGTGAAAGAAGTGTGTGAACAAGTACACGCAGCGGGCGGTCAGGTTTACCTAGACGGCGCGAACATGAACGCTCAAGTAGGCCTAACTTCACCTGGCTTCATTGGTTCAGACGTATCTCACTTGAACCTACACAAAACATTCTGTATCCCACACGGTGGCGGCGGTCCAGGTATGGGTCCTATCGGTGTTAAATCGCACCTAGCACCTTTCCTACCAGGTCACATCGAAAACGGTGTACAAGGTTCGGACTACGCGGTATCAGCAGCAGATCTAGGTAGTGCTTCAATCCTACCTATCTCTTGGGCTTACATCGCAATGATGGGCGAACCTGGCCTAACAGACGCAACGAAAGTAGCGATTCTGAACGCGAACTACGTGATGGAGAAACTACGTCCTCACTACCCTGTTCTTTACCGTGGCACTAACGGCCGCGTAGCGCACGAATGTATTATCGATATTCGTCCACTTAAAGAAGACACAGGCATCAGCGAAGAAGATATTGCTAAGCGTCTAATGGACTTCGGTTTCCACGCGCCTACGATGTCTTTCCCAGTAGCTGGCACATTAATGGTAGAGCCAACTGAATCAGAAGATTTAGAAGAACTAGACCGTTTCTGTGAAGCGATGATCGCAATCCGTCACGAAATGACAGCAGTGAAAGCCGGTGAATGGCCACTAGACAACAACCCTCTAGTGAACGCACCGCACACACAAGTTGACCTTTCAGGCGCAGAATGGGATCGCCCTTACTCTCGCGAACTGGCTTGCTTCCCATCAAAAGCAACCAAGAACTCGAAGTACTGGCCAACAGTTAACCGTGTAGACAACGTATACGGCGACCGTAACCTAATCTGCTCTTGCCCAAGCATCGATAACTACGAAGACTAATTTTTGTAGATTTTAGATAAACAAAAGCGAACCACTTGGTTCGCTTTTTTGTTTTTCGGGTTCCAGATTATATGACTAAGAAAGCATTGACCTTACCGTAAGGGAAAGGTTTAAGGTTGAGTGAAACCAACGATGAATTAGGAACTGATTATGGGATGTTGCAATAAAGCGCCAAAAGGTGGAGCCCCTCTTGGCTTGCTTCTAAAAGTAACGCTTGGGATTGGTCTTTTTGTTTTTCTACTGGCTTTGTGGCAGTAGGGCGCAGATACGGCACTAGGTTTGAAGTTACTGATAGATGGATAGCGCCAAATTTATATTGGCGCCATAGTCGTTTGTTATAACACTATGTCAGCAGTTCGCGTTTAACTCTTTGAAACTCTCCACCACGGTTCGGGAATACGAGATAGACACGAAATGCCAAGTTTTCACTTACCATAGGAAAAAATATTTCAATCGCTTGCTTTTCTTCATCAATATTAAAGTGTTGTATCTGTTCTTTATTGAGATACGTTTCACCTCTTGAATTATATGAAAGCCCAATAGTTGCAGCATACCAATCCCCAGATTGATCTTGTACGCCACCATCCTTGACTACAATTTTTATTAGTTTTTTATTCATTTTTTATCCTTTTAATACCAACTCAGTACAAAATTTATCGTTGTGTTATAACGCTAAGCTAAGTAGCGCTTGCGTTGAACTTATCAAGCCCAACAAACTTCAAACCAAAAGCGCCATAGATTATTGCGTCTGCTTAAGCTACTTGTTAGCTTTTGACCTCAGGTACTGACGCAATAAAGACTTGAATAGCCATACTATCTACGCTGAATATCAACGCAACAATAATTGCATACAACCATACCTTCGATTCATCTCGAGCAAAACGTCTTGCTAGTTTAAAGAAAAGGATGCCGTATAAAGCAAAAACGAAAGCCACTACAATCATAACAATAAAGGATACAAGCCTTGGGTAGTCGTAAAGGTATGACTTCATTGTATATGTCAAAACAATAATAAAGAGCCCGACAGTAGCTACATTGGTGTAATGTGCCAATATAGCATCGAATTTAGTTAGTTTTTTATATGGTTCCGGGTCAGTATGCTTAAATACCCACCGCTCCACATTAATACCACCGAATGTTGCTATCAACGCTGAAAAAACTAAAACGGCTAATAATACCAGTAAAACAAAAAGCTTAACTGAACTTAATCCCCAATCGCTGATAAGCAGGTTATTGTTATTTAAAGCTGCACCGCCAAAATAAAGTACCGCTAAAACTATCGACAATAGCTTCCCGCCAATAAGCTTGGCGATATAATCTCTACCATCGTCCTTAGTCATTTATACTTACTCCACATGTATTGAAAAACCTAATAGTTCTTAGACCGAAAAAATCCCGCATCTAAATACAGAATCTTACTCTCTAGTTCCTTATGCCACCAATTGTACTAGCCTTTGTCTTTCCATAACAATCACTTATACCGTTAGCTTAGTGATTAGCGTGGCAAATATAGAATTTATCTTTCTCGAATGATTCCCAATAAATCATTAACTTACGTGCGTTGGAGCTGTGTTTTGACCATCCGAACCTATCCGTATCTCGGAGCAAGTGAAACTCTATAAATCCAAAGCTTGACCCTATACGGTAAGGTGTTTATATTGTCGCCCGCCCAACGGGGCACATCCTAAAATGCACACCGGCCATCCTGCCATCATTCGTGTATTTATATTGGTGTTGTGAACTTCCATGCTAACGAAATTTCGTCCTTTTACTCGTGAATCGGGTGCGCTTATGCATCTTTCGATTCCAATCATTTTGACTCAAATAGCTACCCAAGCAATGGGATTTGTCGATACGACAATGGCTGGCCAAGTAAGCCCTGCCGATCTCGCCGCTATTGCACTTGGCACCAGTCTTTGGATTCCTGTATTGCTGTTACTGCGTGGCGTGATTATGGCATTAACGCCTGTTGTCGCTTACCACCGCGGTTCACGTGACTTCCAGAGTATCTCTGTTGAATTCTTCCAGATGGTTTGGTTGGCATTAATCGCGAGTGTGCTACTTATCGCTTACTTGGTGAGTGCGAAACCGATCTTAGAATGGATTGGGGTAGCCGCTGAGATCATCCCTATCGGCAGCGATTATGCCTTTGCCCTAGCCTTCGGTGTTCCGGGAATTGCCCTGTTCTACACCTTGAATGGCTTCTGTGAGGGTATGAACAACACCAAAGTACCAATGATTATTTCGGTGGTTGGGTTGTTAGTGAATATTCCGGTCAACTACGTACTTATCTACGGTAAGTTCGGCTTCCCTGAAATGGGCGCTGTAGGTTGTGGTTGGGCAACAAGTTTGGTGTATTGGTTAATGTCGGGAATGCTGTATTCCTACATTAAAGGTCACCACCACTACAAAACCATCATCAACTTTTCAGATGCAAAACCAAAAGCTAAAGAAATGCTTCACCTTCTAAGATTAGGTTTACCTATCGGGATGAACATCGCGGTATGTGGCAGTATCTTTGCGGTAATCGCTCTGATGATTGGTCGTATTGGTGCAGAGAACGTGGCAGCCGCACAAATTGCACTTAACATTTCTAGCCTGACTTACGTGATTCCAATGAGTATTTCGTTTGGCATTACGATTCGTGTTGGACATGCATTAGGTGAGAAAGACGAACTAGGCGCAATTGAACGCAGCAAAGTCGGTATTTTGGTTGCAGCTTTGATTTCATTGCTTTCAGTTGCGATGTTCCTTCTGTTCCCTGAGTGGATCATTAGGCTTTACACCACCGACCCTGCAATTAGCGCAACGGCAGCGGTATTGTTGACCTTTACGGCGATGTACCAATTCAGCGATGCATTGCAAACGTCTGCTAACGGTGCATTACGTGGCTATAAAGACACTAAGATCCCAATGATCTTAGCTATCGCTTCATACTGGGGCTTAGCACTACCACTGGGCATGGTATTGGGCTTAACAGACCACATTGTTCCTGCAATGGGTGAAGAAGGCTTTTGGATTGGTATTCTAACGGGCTTGAGCGTTTCAGCGACACTGATGTTAATTCGCTTGCGATACGTGATTAAGAAGCGTGACTTACCACCAGCAGATGCAGCAATAGCAAACTAAGATAAAACATTAAATTAATACAAAAAAGCTCGTTACTACCAATCCGTAATAACGCGCTTTTTTATTGAATTTCTATAAGTCAGTTAATGTGTTTGGGTTAACATTCGTCATTCACTACACGAACTGTACATTCACATCCTTCATCAGGACATTTACTATTATCCACTCGACCGAAAGAATCATAGATAACATAACAACCTGGAGGAAGATTTGCGTCTATAATATTACTTCTGTCGAGGTCCTCGTCACTGAATGAATGAGTGTATCCGATAACAGTGTGACGGTTCCCAACAGCCGACGTTAAGCTGTTGTCTTCAGATAACGTAAGAAAGTCAATCATCTTTAGTTCGTCACCTTCATCACCTTCACTTTCTGGACAAAGCGTTCCCCAATCGACTTCAACTCGGCCAATACCAAAATCGATCACATAGTTACTTTGGTCTGTTGAGCTTGTTGCAGATGGATCTAGTCCAGCAATAATAGCCTTAGAGGTTACTTGTGTGATCACCCCTTCCATCGCACCCGCAACCCCCTCTAGTACCGCTTCTCTTGCTGACTCTTGAATATTGAGGAACCTTGGGGCTGCTGTAACGGCCAATACTCCGAGTATCACGATCACAATGATTAATTCCATTAAAGTAAATCCGTTTTTCTTCATAACACCCACATCAACTGACAACTACAGATACAATTACTGAATGAATTATCAATAACTATACATCGTGATGAGATGCGGAACACCCTATGTGTCGCGTCAAGCCTGCTGTTTAGTCGATTTTTAGACCTTGCGCATGGGAGGATAAAAATTAGCGCCTTACTGTCGCTGTCTTATTTGATCGCGTTGTTCTAAATAGGCCAAATTGTCTCGACATTACACTGCAGATACATTCTTCATTTCTGTTGCACTCTATCGGAGTATCTGCGTCTGCATGTCGCAAAAAAATAGCGCTCATGTATGACATAAGCGCTATTCAATAACTGGAGACTCACACATCTCTTAAAGAGATATGTTGGGCAATCTATATTTTAAATGAGCCGACATAACGATCGAGAACTTGTGACAACTCTGCCAGCTGCTGGCTCGATTGCTCTAACTTCTCGCTTGCGCTCAAACCGTTTTTGACTGAGCTATTAACCGTATCCATATTCATATTAATTTCATTCGCTACCGCTGATTGCTGCTCCGTTGCCGTTGCGACTTGCGTATTAATATCAAGAATAGCCAAAACTTGCGTTGAAATTTTTTCCAAAGCTTGGCGAGCCATTTCAGTTTCAGTCGTACCCTCTTCAATTAGGTTCTTGCTATTACTCATCGAGCTAACAGCGTTCTTAGCTTCGGTTTGAAGTTGGTTGATCATAGTGTCAATTTCATCGGTCGACTGCGCGGTTTTTGTCGCTAGGTTACGAACTTCGTCAGCAACAACCGCAAAGCCTCGACCAGCCTCACCAGCACGCGCAGCTTCAATTGCAGCATTAAGTGCCAGCAAGTTCGTTTGCTCAGAGATACCTCGAATAACATCAAGAATAGTACCGATCGACTGGGTATTATCAGCAAGGCTAACAATGATGTTAGAAGCACTATTCATTTCGGCTTCAAGATTTGCAATCGAATTTGTGGTCTTCTCGATCGTCTTATGACCTTCTTGAGTTTCACTTGCCGCCATGTTTGCCGCGCTTGCAGCACCAGCCGCGCTAGACGCAATTTCATTAACTGTGGCGATCATTTCATTCATAGATGTCACGACCAACATGGTTTGTTCGTTCTGCTCTTGTCCTCTTTGCAATGCTTGCTGTGACTGCTCACGAAGCCCAATAGCGGTGCTATTTAATTCAACACCCGTATTCACTGTTTGAGTAATAATCTCGTGCACCTTGCCAACGAACACATTGAAAGCCGATGAGATTTGAGCAACTTCGTCATTCCCTTTGATAGGCAAGCGTACTGAGAGATCACCATCACCTTCAGAAATATCGTGTAATGTGTTTTTCAATACTAAGAGAGGCTGCATCAGTTTGCTAAGAAGAAGCGATAGAACAACGAGACAAACAACAAAAATGAAAACCATTGAAGCAAGCTGGTAGCTAATAATGCCATTCGTTGCTTGGCTAACCTCTGTGATAGGGATACCGATATCAAAAGTACCGTACAGCTCACCGTTGACGTAGATAGGTGCCATGATGTCAAACACCCACACTTGTTGAACATCAGCGTACCATTTTGAAAACTGTTGTACGCCTTTGGTCGCGCCTTTAACGGTATAGCTATCTTCATAAACTTTATTCAATTTATTTTTGTCGCTGTGAGCAATAGCACTTACGTTGCTATCAATAACAATGGCATAAGTGACATCAGATCGTTGTTTCAGCTCGCCCACCAGCTTTTGTAAATCTTGAACTGGATTGTCCGAATTCTCTAAGATATACCCAGCATTCCCAGCCAAAAATTCAGCTTGAACTTGAGATTTGTTCAATATTATCTCATCAATTTTTTCGCTTGAAATGAAATAAGTTGACGCCATACTCGCAGCGACGGCAATGCCAAACATAATAAAAACGGCAAATAGGATTGTTTTCTTCATTTAGGTTGTCTCGACGCAAGTTTGTTAAAAGTTCTCTAAAGGTTTCAAAAAGCGAAACCAAAGCTCGCACGTTTTATCTCGTGTTAGAGCTCGCCTCTATTCCTTTATCTGTAAAAAGCCCGATAACTTTAGCCAAATCATGCGAAAAACATATGTTAATCACGACTTCTTAACATATGGGCGAATTCAACACGGAACCGGCACTTGGAAATCTGATTAATAAGTAAAGTCGTCGCTTAATCATTACATTTGAATAAAGAGTCGATTTCGCGTATTGAACCAGAGAACTGGCATCTTGTGGAATGTTAGGGCTTGGCGTAAACCGTTTACCTAATAGTGCTTAATATTCTCGCTTCTAGTTGGTGCAATAACACAAAAAAGGCGAACCATTGGGTTCGCCTTTCTACATGAAGAATCGTGTTTATCGATTTATCGCCAAATATGAGCCAGCAGCAATCATTATTCCACCTGCACTTTGATTTAACCTTTTATGTGCACGTGGCGTTTTCAGTAAACTGGCCATTCTGCCCGCGCCCATTGCAATGAGCATTAATCCAGACATCAGAGCAATAGCCGCTAAAACAGAAACCAAGACGATGTCTTGTGAGCGCAAAACAGTCAGGTCGACGAAGGTCGGCAAAAATGAAATATAAAAGAGAATCACTTTAGGGTTTGATGCTGAGATCAAAAAGCCTTGTGCGAAACTGGCGAGTTCTGATTTTTGACTTTGTTTGGCAGCGAGCTCCGCTGAGCCTTGCACTTCCGGTAGGCTCTTAAACATCTTGTAGCCTAAGTAAATCAAATAAGCCGCACCAACGTAGCGAATTACCTCAAAAGCAAACGACCAGTTCTCAGCAATCGTCGCTAGACCAAAACAGGCAAGCGCAAGATAGATAAGATCACTGCATATCATCCCTAACGAGAGAGTGATGCACTTTCGCCAACCGTTAACCATGCCACGAGCTAAAATGGCAAACACGCCAGGCCCCGGAGTAATACCAAATATAAACATGGCAATAAAGAATGTAATCGCACCTTCTAATGACATTGGACTGTCCTTATCTATAACCCAACATAATTGATCATGAACGTATCATGGAGCTTCGATTCGGGTAAAGAACGTTTTTGACTAAGCACGTTTAACACAACTCATGTTTAGAATAAGTGTCACATGTAATTTCCCCGCTAAACCTAAGCCTAAAACTGAAACTGAAACTTAAACTTAAACTTAAACTAAGCGTTTTTCGTTAAGACACAAAAAAGGCAAACCTAATGGCTCGCCTTTGAAAAATATTGATTACAAATCAACGTAACAAGATTAGTTCGCTATTGGTGACAACAACTCTGGGTTTACAACTATGTTTCTCACACCATGCGCGTGATCTTCGTTGAAGTCATTGCCTTCACACCAACTGCCAACCGTCGCAATGTTTACTTTCGCAACTTGCGGTCTCACGCTCCATGTTACTTGGAACGGTGAACCTTGCTCATTGTAACCAGGGCCCGTTGTAGAGCCTGCGTATTGAATCGCTGAGCCCGTATTTTGTGGAATATTTGGAGCTTGGTTTAAACCGTTGACTTTAGAGTGTTTCGCTAATGCTTCGAAGTCGAGAGCTTTGTCGTCATTAACTAATACATAGACTTGAGTTTCAACACGCAATTGTGGATTGGTAATCGCATCGTTAAAACAAGCGCCCAGTGTTTCACCCGGTTCAACTTGTGCTGTCGAGTACACATAATGCACCTCAATAGTATCTCCCGAGTGAAGAGAACCATGATCACTTGGACAAACCTTTTGATCGAATGGATTAAGCTCAGCAGCACTTAACTTACCTGTGTATTTGAAACCACTTTGGAAGCCCTTGCCATCACCATTGCCAGCGTATTGAGTAAACTCACCACCTTTATGCTCAGCATTTTTATGGAAGTGAATATTACATAAGTTCATCGCTGTTGAATCAGGGGCATCCGAAAACAATCTGGTATTTGTTCCTTCTAATGAACCCAAATCTCGTGGGGCTTGCGGGCCAAAACCTTGCCCTTGGGTGTTTTCAGAAAGCTTCGCTCTTTGTTCTGCGATAACACCATCTGAGACAGACTCATGGTTCGCGCTAGATGCATTTGCTTGAGCAGATAACATCACCATCGCGACGCTTAAAAACACACTCTTGTTGTTCATATTTCTTCCCTAGAATATTGATAACTAAACCGAACCTAACAGCAAACATCTTACTATGCTCACATATGAATATAAGAGTTGTCTTTGTAAGATTAGATTTCATTGCTTACTTTCGGATGAGTATTAGAACCCCTGATGCATATAACAAGTCAAACACGTTAAATTCGGCGAGTCCCTTCCAGAACTAATAATTTCCTATTTTCGTTAACCGTCGCTTGACTCAAACGCTCAGATAAGTGAACACGATGATTAGGCGCAACGCTGGCTAGATTTAGAAGATCAAAAAAGGCGAACCACTGGGTTCGCCTTCATCGCTTCATTCTATCTATTAGGTTGGCGTTCTTGGTTAACGGTTTAACCATTACCGGTGGCAAATATCCCAAACGTCATGACGTTCAATGCATCTGTCACGCCCTCTAGTGATTTAATCACGGTCTTAGTCGGTTGGTTATGACGAATAAAATAGCTTCCGATGCCTTTCTCACCGCCACTCTTAGCATCGCTTTCTGTTGTTTCTGTCGCTGCTACTTGAGAAGGTTCCACTGATTCTAGCTCTGCATTGGCGTGAGTTATCGTGTCTTTATTTGAATCAAGGTTAGTGAGTGGTTGATGATTAACGATTGATTCAGGGGAAGAATTAACGCTGGTCTCAGCATTTGTATCCTTTGAAATCTCGAGATTACTCTGTCCCTCTACGCTTTTCGACATAGCGTCTTCGTTGCTCAATGTATTGTCGTCTAGCTGATTATTACTCGTTGAAGAACAAGCTGTTAAGAAAAATAGGCTAACGATGAATATGAGTAAGTTTCTCATCATAGTGATAAAGCACGAATTAATAAAACATCGTTCGATTGTAATTTATTTGGTTAACTACATCCAGCACCAAGCAGCGTAAAAGTGAAATGTCATGTACTTGAAGAGTAAAGAAAAGCGTACGATTGTAGGTCTATAACTAATAATTCGAGACTTCAATCAGGTTGCCATCAGGATCTCGAATATAAACAGAGACAATGTTTCCCGTCGCACCGGTTCGCTGTACTGGCCCCTCTTCTATCATGACGCCTTGCGCTTGGATATGCTCTATTACCTCCGTCATCGGTATATTGGTAACAAAGCAGAGATCTGCACTACCGACCTGCACATGCCTTGCCTTTGGCTCGAACTCGCTACCACTGAGGTGTAAATTGATCTTCTGCGTCCCAAATGACAACGCCAACCTGCCCTCGCCAAATTCGATAGGCTCCATTCCAAGTACCCGTTGGTAAAAATCGACCGTAACTTGTAAATCTTTCACGGTTAACACCAAGTGATCCAAATGACTGATTTCCAATTTAATCATCCTTGTTTCGTCGTTACTGAATGTCGCATGTTAAATGCCGAATAAGCCTAAGCCACATACTCTAATGTTGGACGTGCTAACACAAGATCAGCATACATCTTCACCTCTCACTTTGAACGAATGAAGGGAGCACAGACTGCGCTCCCTTCTCATCAGTTTTAGTTAACTTAAATCACTTTAAGTCGTTCTAGCTAGTAACAAGAACCTTCAAATACCCAGTACCAATAATTGTTGAACGGATCAGCCCCCCAGTTATCCGCAGACGCTGAGAATCTGTTGCCATAATATTGAATTACCGTACCTGCTGGATAATAGTAATTTGGGTTCCACTCTTGAAGGTTATCGCACAAGCCTTGTGGCTCAGGTTCTGGTTGAGGCTCAGGCTGAGGGAATTCAAACTCTGCGCTAACGGCAACGTAAGCATCCATTGAGCTTTGAGCCCCGTCCACCAGCACGTAGATATCCTCACCTTGTATACCACCAAAACCACAATATTCATTGTTATCTGAGTTGGTTGAAGAGCAATCGTAGTCGCTTAGTGACGCAGGTCGACCGATTGCGACATACAAGTCAACGTTACCGTAACCATGGTAAGTCTGAATCCAAGCATCACTTCCTGGTGCATTCTTTAGAACGAACTGTTGCTGCTCATCATCACCACTCACAATTGGTGTTGGCACGTTTATCTCTAGTTCCACGACACCAGGTGTTGGAGTTGGAGGATTAGGGTTCGGATTTGGCTGACCAGAGCCACAGTGTTGTACATCAATACCCACTTCGCTAAACGCAGATTTCACTGCAGAGGTCTCATAACCAAGCTTTTCAGCTGCTTTGCACACCCCGTTGGCACCTTGTTGGAAATCCGAGTTTGGTGTCCAGTAAAGTTGGTTAGCGGTTGCGTAAGCCTTAAACGCTTTTTTGATATCCCAACTGTTGCTCGTTGCGAGGTGGTAGAATGCTTTATTAAAAATCCCCGAACTATGGTGAACATCAATGCCATTGTAATACTGGTTGATGTGACCGATAGACATACCATCTTGACTTGGGTTAATGAAATAACGCATCGCATCACTATGCTTCATTACATGCTCGCCCATCTTCCAATTGAAAGTGCCATTTACATATTCACTAAGCGCCGCAGCAGCCACATCAGAGAACGACTCGTTCATTCCGCCCGACATACCACGATACTCAAGGTTTGAGTTTTGTTCAGTAAAGCCGTGACTCACCTCATGAGCAATCACGTCCCACGTAGCTAGTGGGTACATAGATTGGTTGCCATCACCAAACGTCATTTGGCGGCCATCCCAAAACGCGTTTCCATAGTTAGAACCGTAGTGAACACGCATAGTAAGCTTTTGCTGAATAGGACGCGTGCTCAACCAATCTTGGTACATGTCAAACACACGTTGACCAAAGTAGTGTGCGTCGTTCATTGGCGCATACGCACCGTTCACTGCGCGATAATTATTGACGTTCTTACCGTAATTCCCGTTGCAGCTAAATTGATGAATTTGCCCTGAGCCTTGTTGGTTGTTCATGTTCATAGTCACAACGTTTTGGCTGTCCATCTGGCAATATGAGTTTACTTGGAATCCACCATACTGAGTGTTCGGGCCGAAGTAGTAGCGGCCGCTCTTCTGGTTTCCACCAGGGCCTTCTGCCTCGATGAACGCAATGCCTTCCCATTGGTCAAGTAGCTCGCCAGATTTTGCATCTACAAGAGTAATTGGTCGTGAAGGTCCCATACCTTTTGTTTGTAGGAAATCAACCTTATAAATAAGACGTGCTTGTTGCTGTTCATCAGGCCAAATTCCAAGTTCAGTATTTGGACTGTGAATGGTCGCTGCCGCTACACCTTGATATTGTGATTTTGCAATAGCGAGCGCTTGCTGAGCGTTGATCATTGGCAATGTTGAACCGATATCAGCTTCGATATCCGTTAACACTTGTCCATCTACTGCTTTAGCAATGCCCTTCTGGGAAAGATCAACCACTACCGATTGACCGTAAACCGGAATCCCATAGTGGAGTTGTTTCTTACGGAGGAGTGTTGTTGTACCAGTATCCACACGACTTGCATCTTGGTAAGCAAGTGGTTGGCTTGCAGCGGTAAAACCCTGTGTTGTTTGATTGATTACTGTAGATAAATCGACTTGCGAGTAGTCGACAACATTGGCAGCTTGAGAAGTAAACGCTATCGGAAATAGCATTAGTAAATGTGCACCACGCATACGTCACCTTTATAATTATGTTTTTATAAATTCACCCGCTGGATTAGCGCGCATCTTAACGATAGAAACTCCATATAATTAAATACACATAATTGCATATGTGATATCGATTCAGAACATAGTTCCTAGTGCAATTAAAAATGAGAATGGCACTCAAAAACCAATAATTTCTTATACTTACCAACAACTCAACAAATAGACCTAAAATATGAAGGGGTATCTGATTTTCGATGATATGCACAAATTTCATGCTTCAAATCGTTACGAGATTCAGTATCGATATCGATTTTTAAATAACAACACCAACTCACCCTCACAAGATTCAACTCCCGCAGTCACAAAAGATGGTATCGAGTAAAATAATGATGAGGGTGTGTTGGCGGTGTTTAGGACTTAGTGTTTGGTTTTGTTGAGCGTGTAAGTGACCAAGCTATCGTCCGCTATCTTAAACATCCAAGTATTATCGTTGTCGGTAAACAGATACTCATCCTTTGACGGGGTTCGCGTCAGCTTAGCGATGAACTCGGATAACTGAGGCTCGTATATACGAAAACTCCCTTCAGAGGTGTTGATGTCTAAGTCGTTATTCAATTCAATCTGCGACGTTGAGCTAGGCAAGATATCGGGCAACCAACCTCTATCAAACAAACGATCTTGTTGAGCCAGTTCGTAAGTTGCGTACTCGTCACTGACCACGTCAGAACAGCCCGAGGCTAGAAGTAAGATTGGGAGTAATAATTTGGTTTTCATTTAGTTCCATCATTTGAAGACAAGGCCTCATTCACTCGCCCAGCCATAAAAGCATGAAAAAATCGGCAAACGAGTAACAAGTGCCGTTACAAAAGCGATGTTATAAATTAATCACTATTCCCATTCAACGTAATTGACTTTATTTACATATAAACCACACTTAAACCATTGATAATTTGAATGTTAAGCACCAGCATTTGTGTGCTATAAATAGCCTTGCAATCAGAGTATATTCAGCCCAAACACGCCCTTTATATCAAACAATACATTTGCTGTTCTTTCTCTCGATACCTGCGTGCCTTCGCGTAAAATATCAATTAACTGTGCCTTGTCATCTAACAATTCAGCTCTGCGTGCCCTAATAGGACGAATCATCTCTTGCAGGCACTCTTCCAACACTTTCTTAGTTTGTCCATCGCCTAGCCCACCTCTTTGATAATGCTCTTTTAGCTGACTGACATAGTTAACGTCTTTGTGAAATGCATCAAGATAAGTGAACACGATGTTCCCTTCTACCTTGCCTGGGTCTTCAATTCGTAGATGGTTTGGGTCGGTATACATGGATTTGACTGCAGCTCTGATCTCTTTCTCTGTCGCACCAAGATTAATGGCGTTGCCCATCGATTTAGACATCTTACTTTTACCATCAGTACTAGGTAGGCGAGATGCATTGCTGAGAAGCGGTCTGCATTCATTCAAGATTGGTTTGCCAGCGAGCGAATTCACTTTCCTTACTACCTCATTGGTTTGTTCTAACATCGGTAATTGATCATCGCCAACAGGCACTAAAGTCGCGTTAAAAGCAGTGATGTCTGCCGCCTGTGAGATTGGATAAGTGAGGAAGCCTGCTGGAATTGAACGTCCAAACTCTTTGTTCTGAATCTCGCTTTTGACCGTCGGATTGCGTTCCAAGCGAGCGATAGAAACAAGATTGCTGTAGAACATGGTGAGCTCAGCTAACACCGGCAACTGTGATTGCAAACAAATCGTGGTCTTGGTCGGGTCGATACCCACCGCAAGATAGTCAGCGACTACATTGAGAATGTTGGAAGAAACCTTCGAAGGATTATGGGCGTTGTCGGTAAGCCCTTGCATGTCAGCGACCAATATCGTTTGGTCGTGAATGTGCTGCAAAGAGACTCTTTGTTTAAGTGAACCGACGTAATGACCCAAATGCAAAGGCCCAGTAGCTCTATCACCAGTCAGAATAATTTCAGGTTTGTTGGTATTGTTCTTGCTGCCAGTATGGCCGTTGCTGTCGATATGGCTGTTTGAGTTGGTATTAATGGTGTATCTCCAAGTTAGAAAAGCTACTGGAGATAAAAAGAGGCGACATTTTTTATGACATTCTTAGCTACCGTCCAGCAGCTAAAGAATGTAAGTATTCCGTGCTGCTCTATTGAGAGCACCACCAAAAGAAAATTGAAGTTGAAGCAGAATTAAATTTCATGGTTAAAACCTATCAACAATACAGACGAGCGACAACTGTTATTTACGCGCACCAGGAAAATAGGTCTTAAGATTAACAGGTTATAGGCTTAATCTTTACCGGAACACAGTTCAGTAATTCGGTCACACATGGCTTGATTGACCGTGAAGTGGGTGTTGAGAAATTCTAATTGGGTAAGTGCCGATTCAGCCGTGCGCTCGTAACCTTGGGTAAAGGTTGGTAGCAATTGAGCAAACTTAGGAAAGCGTGTTTCTAGCCTTCTATCCGACATAAATTCATCAACGAATTCAGGCTCAGAATGTTCAGTTTGATCCACAAGATCGATCAAACGATCAAGTGCGTAAGATTGAACGAACCGACTGCCAGACAGCTTTTCGCCTCGGTTATAACGAGACATGCCGACATAAAGATTGGTTAGTGCCTCACCAATGATCCACTCTTGGGAGTTAGTGTGTGCCTCCCCTTTTACTGGTGGAACACAACACTGCGTATCAAATTCAGGTTGCTGCCAAACAATGCGCCCTTCAGCAAATGGAATATGCGCTAACTCATGGGATTCAAACACCGCAAATTCGCAAAAGATTCCGTCAGCGTATAAGACTTTATAGCCATCGACGGTGTTTCTCACCGCGTAGTCGATTGGGTGAATATCAGATAGCCAATGCAAGCAGTCTAAGAAAGACTGCTTATGCCCCGTTTGTACTATCGCGAAAAAATCGACATCTGAATACTGATCAAGTCGCTCCGTTTCAATACCTACGGAGCCCAATCCCAGTAAAGCATGAGCCTTACCCGATGCTTCCAAAGACTCCCCAATCGCATCTAAACGCTGGAGTAATTTTTCTGGTGTATTTATGTGTCTTGTCTGCATCACTTTATCCGTTTGCATTGCTAAATCCCTATCAAGTTGAATGCCACTCAACCTAACTGATAGTTAGAACATCTAAGAAGCCTAATTTATAAAATATGCGTTTCGGATAACGATCTGCGCAAGTTATTGTTTGAATTACGGTGGGAATTGGAGATGAGAAAGAGTGTGTTCAAGCTATAAACACCACTCTTCTCTCCTGACTTATCTGTTTAACAGCTTACATTTATAAACACCCAGTTTATAAACGATCAACTTACAAACGCTTTAGGGCTAAACCGACGATTTTTCCAAGTAAGCGGCCATTTCTTCTTTCGGCACCATGCCTCCGCCAGTCGCCCACACAAGATGCGTTGCATTCGCTAGTGTCGACTCATCAATCTCTAGGCGATCAAGATATTCTCTATTCTGCTCAACATGAATCACACCCGGCATGCCCGCAAGTGCTGAAGGCTCTAATTGAATCCCCTCGGCTTGATTCAGTTCACTTAGCAATTGATACATGCGTTCATCGGTTAATGTGTAATGACCATCAAGCAAGCGCTCCATCGCGCGACCCACAAAGCCAGATGCCCGTCCAACCGCCAAACCATCCGCAGCTGTTAAGTTGTCGATACCCAGATCTTGCACCGCAATCTCATCATGCAATCCCGTATGAACACCCAACAACATGCAAGGTGAATGAGTCGGTTCAGCAAAAATACAATGGACATGATCACCAAAGGCCATCTTCAAGCCAAATGCGACACCACCGGGGCCGCCACCCACACCACATGGCAAGTAAACAAACAATGGATGTTCTTTATCCACTGAAATGTGTTGTTGTTCAAATTGCTGTTTGAGCCTTTGCCCTGCCACCGAGTAGCCAAGGAACAGGGTTTGCGAGTTTTCATCATCTACAAAGAAGCAGCGTGGATCTTGCTCCGCTTCTTTACGTCCTTGTTCTACTGCAACGCCATAGTCTTGTTGATACTCGACCACGTTAACACCGTGCTCTCGCAGTTTACTTTTCTTCCAAGCTCTCGCGTCTGCTGACATATGAACAGACACTGTAAAACCTAGCTTGGCACTCATGATACCGATCGACATGCCTAGGTTACCCGTTGAACCTACTGCAATGCTGTATTGTTGGAAGAAGTTACGAAACTCAGGTTCGAGCAACTTGCTGTAGTCATCGCTCTCACACAGTAATCCCGCTTCAATCGCAAGCTTCTCGGCATGCGTTAGTACTTCATAGATACCACCGCGCGCTTTGATTGAACCTGAAATCGGTAAATGGCTGTCTTTCTTCATCATCAAACGCCCTTTTATTGGCTGCCGATAATGAGCTTCTAATGCTAACTTCATTGCAGGGATATCGATAAGTTCAGATTCGATGATGCCATTCGTCACATGAGTTTCAGGGAATGCCTTCACCAGATAAGGGGCAAACCTTTGTAACCTCAAACTCGCATCATGAATATCTTGCTCGCCCAATCCCACATAAGGTAAACCGCGCTCCAGAGTCGTCACATTTGGGTTAAACCAAACCACTTCTTCCAATGCAATCAATTGTTGAAGTAATGGGAAATTTGAGATGAGTTTATCGATATTCAATTCAGTCATGGGTGACCTTCTCTGGTAAAGCGCGTACTGCGCACATTCAATCATTAGTAAACCTATTTAAACGGTATTTGTGTAATCATTCAATGACCTGTAGGCTAGCTTTTCTTCTCATAAGCAAACAGTAGAACAACCTATGAGCGCCTCTCTTCGTAATAGCATTTTCGTCATGTTAGGGATTCTATTCCTAGCACTTAACCTTCGAGGGCCTTTTACGAGCTTGGCCCCTGTGCTTTCTCAGGTTATGGAAGGCCTCAACCTTACGTCGTCGGCTGCTGGCTTCTTAACAGCTTTGCCACTGTTAACTTTTGCCTTATTTTCACCATTAGTCACCAAGATATCTCAACGAATTGGTCTAGAACCAAGCTTGCTCTTAGGCTTAGTTTTGATCACTACGGGTATTACACTGCGCTCTTTTGGAGCAATTCCGACGTTATACATCGGCACAGTGATGATTGGACTTGGTATCGCGATTGGTAATGTGTTGTTGCCCGTTGTAGTGAAAATTAGCTTCCCTACTCGTATTGCGACAGTGACTTCTTTGTACATTTTTACGATGGGCATCGGTTCGACGTTAGGCTCAAGTTTGATGGTGCCGTTTTCAAATCTAACTTTATTCACGGTCACGGGTTGGCAATTAGCACTGTTAATGAACCTAATATTCCCAATATTAGCTTTGATGATCTGGTTGCCTAAAATCAGAAAGCGTTCTTCTTCAACAACCAATAACAAGCATCAAGAAAAGCCGATTGCGATGAAGAAGATGATCAAGAGTGGCGTTGCATGGCAAGTGACACTAGCTCTTGGGCTTAACTCATTTACCTTCTATTCTTTGGCAGGCTGGCTTCCACAGATCTTGAACGACCTTGGCCACAGCGAAATCGACGCGGGCTATATTTATGGATTTCTACAATTTTCGACTATGGTTCCGGGATTGCTGTTACTGCCGTTCTTAGGTAAAAGCGATAACCAACAATGGCTCATTACGCTTTGTACTTCGAGTGTATTTATTGGATTAATTGGGCTGCTGTATTTGCCTGAGTTTGCGATCTTTTGGGTAGGACTCTTTGGATTAGCCAACTGCTCTACGTTTATTATCGCGCTCTCTTTTGTTGGCCTGAGAACATCGAATAGCAGCCAAGCCGCATCGCTGTCGGGTATGGCGCAAGGAATTGGTTATGCTTTAGCAGCAACAGGCCCAACGCTGGTGGGTAAGCTTCATGCTCAAACCGATTCTTGGAGTGTTCCCATTCTGCTGATCGCATCTGTTGCTTTTGCGTGCACGATTTTTGCGGCACTAGCAGCAAGAGACAAGAAAGTCAGCGTTTAAACGATGAAAGTATGAGTTTGAAGCCGCGACTATTCGCGGCTATTAAACCGCAACGGTCTTAATATACTCGCTAGGTGTCAAACCAAACTTCCCTTTAAAGCGCTGACTAAAACGCCCTTCCGATTGGTAACCGCAAGACTGAGCCAACATCGCCACATTCTGCTGCCCGTTTTGCATCAGATAAAGCGCATGACTCAAGCGAACTTCAGCCAGTACCTCACGATATTGCATACCTTCCAGTTTGAGCTTTCGGATCAGCGTGGCTCGGCTCATCGCAAAGCGCTCCGCCACCGACTCCAATGGATGCTTCTCACCTGGTGCATGTGAAAGATAATGGCTGAGCTTTTGGCTAAACGAAACGTTGGCACTGGCAAACAATCGATGCAATACCCCTTTTTCGGCTAATTGCTGGTATAAGCCCTGCAACCAAAACTGTTGGGTCTCTTTGCTCATTCTCTGTGTATCAAACGAAAACAGCGCGTTGAGTGAGTCTTGTAAGCTTCGGTCCGCTTGTACTGTAGGCAGCCCCAGATCATTCGAGCGTTCCTCACTTAAATCAAGCATCCCTTGAGAAGGTTGGAATTGAAAGCTGAATACTCGCGACAAGAAACGTCCTTTGTGAGGCATATTCTCAAAACTTAATGACGCTGATGCCTCACACAACAGCAGCTCAGAATGTGAGAGTTCTGCCGCTGAATCTTTCCAAAACAGGCGCTTACTGCCTGTAATGATCTGAATGATACTAGGAGATAGAATCCTCACATTACGCAGCTTTTGTAACTGCTCTGCACGAAAGATCGTCACTTGATATTGATGATTCATCTCATCCCCCTTGTTTACTTATTATCAACGACCAGCTATCGCATCAATAACTGGTCGCTTTATTAGCGTGTGTCAATTATTAACGTGTATAAAGCTATTAACGTGTGTAAGTTGTAGTCAGTTTCGCTTTGTCTAAAGCCATGCTGTTCAACGTGAATCCAACCACAGCCGACGGCGTGTTTTCGTCTAGGTTGAGCTTATCCGTTGGCAATGCCCAAACCGTGAACTGGTAGCGGTGCATGCCATCTTTTTCAGGAGGACAAGCGCCACCGAAACCTACCGTTCCATAATCTATGCGGCCTTCTTTGCCACCCACTTTAGAGATGTCGACACCACGAGGTAGCTCGCTTACTGTTGCTGGAATATCAAACGCGACCCAGTGCCAGAAGCCACTTTCAGTCGGAGCATCTGGATCATAAGCCGTGATTGCAAAGCTTTTGGTACCTGCAGGTGCGTCTTTCCACATCAATTGTGGTGATAAGTTATCGCCGTCACAACCCCAACTTGAATATTCAAACGTCTTCGCCATTGGGTGACCTTCTTGAATATCATTACTCGTTAATTCGAATGCCTGAGCCGAGCCAGCTGTTAAGATACTAAGTGCCAATACTGATTTAATGAGTGTTTTCATGGTGGTTCCTCTGATTAGGTATGAGCCCAGTATAGTCCCCTCCATTCGTTCAATAATGACAATAAGTACACAATAATCTAGTTTAATCCATCCAAATGATACTTACTGCATTTCCAATTTATTATTTTAAAACATGACCCACTCGACAATTTGTTGTTAAAGGAACACTTGTTGACATTCAGGTTACAAATCACGTCCAAAACTCTTTAGACTCGCCCCACGACTTTTAACGAGAATGATTGGATGCGTAGGTTTACCTTAGCTCTTTGCTTGATCTTTTGGCTCCCCACTCTAGCTAATGCCCAAAGTTTGCAAGACAAGTGGCAAACCCTGTATCAACTGAGCTGGCAATCATCCCCAGTCCTAGTATCTCAACAAGAGTTGGCTCAGTATCCGAAAGTTCTGCTTCATGAACGTAGCCGCTATCCTGATTTCAACCAATTCAGTTGGGACGACATCGCAGCGTTAGCGTCAATACAAGATCACTGCCGAGCGATTGAAAGCGATAACCCTTCATTACATGACGCCATCGAGTTTGAGCTCGCTTTGTGTCAGCAACAAGCATTGGATTCCATTTGGTTTGCTGCACACTCCAAACGACACCCTGCAGGTGGCAGTTTTGCTGATCGTTATTTGGCAGTTTACCCCGACGTAAGCGAGCAAATACGCCCGTTTTTGAGTATTACCAACCCTCAGCACCCTTTATATACCAAGCTAGAATCGCTAACCGCTCAAGGCAGAGAAGCACTGCTCAGTGGTTACCGAGCTTGGCAACAGGACGATGTGCTTTGGTTAAGTGGCGAACAAGGCTGGAAAGCCATTCCCTTAAATATTTGGCAACCTATTGCAGAGCAGCAAGAGGTGTCTTTGACGGGTGAAACCTGCACTTTTCGTTACAGCAACGTCTGCTTAAGCGAACCTAGCAATGACAATCTGATCATGAAAACGTTAATCTTTACATTGCTGTTAACGTTGCTTTCCGGACTCGGTAGAGTCTTATACCTAAGAACAAAACAACGAAAAGAGAGGCAGTTCGTTTTACAGCTTCTTACTCATGAACTTCGCACGCCCATTACTAGCCTAGGTCTAACCGTCGAAATGTTTAGAAATCGCTACGATGACTTTTCTGATGAAACTCAAAATGCGGTTTGGCGTTTAATATCCGACTATCAAAGGCTCTCTCAGCTCACCGAAAACAGTAAAGTGTATCTAAGTTCGGATCAGTCAGAACCTTTGTTGAAGCAAAACGCTTCATTAGAAGAGTGGCTCGATCATGTATGTGAAAAGCACAATATCGAGTATCAATGTGATTCAAGTGATGCTGAACTTAACCTACCGTATTACTGGCTAACCATCTGCTTAGATAACTTGATTAAGAACGCTAAACAGCACGGTATAGGTGAGGCTTTGGTCAAGGTAGAACTCGCTGATAAGCTCAGGATTGAGGTGCAAGACGAAGGTCACTTCCCTTCTTTTCTGCAACGGTTAGTATCTCGATCAACACCGAATATCAATCACAGACAAGACAACATGGGCATTGGCCTCACAATTGTCGAACACTTGATGAAACAAGCGAATGGCCGCCTCATTATTCTTCGTAACCCAACCCGATGTATTTTGGAAATAGCTTATGAACACCCTACTGCTGATTGAAGACGACCATCTACTTGGACAGGGCCTCGTCAGCTTCTTTGAGTCCAATGGTTACCAATGCCTTTGGGCGAAGGATTCAGAGAGTGCCAGTAAGCAATGGTTCCGAGCCGATCTAGTGATACTGGATCGACAACTCGAAGACGGTGACAGCTTGCGACATTTGCCGAATTGGTTACTGCTCAAAGCCCTACCAGTGATTGTGTTAACGGCTAAAGTGGAAGTCCAGCAACGCGTAGAAGGCTTAATGGCAGGTGCCAAAGATTACGTCACTAAACCTTTCTCGAACGAGGAGTTGCTTGCTCGAGTCATTACCCAACTTCGTCCGTTAGGGGTGAGCCACTTAAATTACGCAAATATCCAAATCAACTTGTCGGAACGAATCGCTTATTTGGATGAAAGCCCGATCACGTTAAAACCTAAAGAGTTCCAGTTATTGGTCTTGTTTGTTCAGAACCAAAGTCGTGTGTTTCATCGTGATGAGTTACTCAATAAGATTTGGGGTTATCAAGCCTTTCCAAGTACCCGAACCGTGGATAATCACATACTGCGCTTGCGCCAGAAGCTGCCAACCCTAAAGATCGAAACACATCGCGGCGTTGGTTACCGCTTAGCTGGGGAATCACAATGAGAGTCACTTCGTTAATCGCATTGATCTGCGCTTTGCCGTTTGCGTGTCACGCCGCTTGGTTTACCAACACGCCATTACAACATACGTATCAATCTCTGCTTGATGAACAACCTCAAGTCGCGTGGCAAGAGCTTCAAATCGCACTCAATCAACAAACACTTGATAGCGAGCTTTGGTTGCCAGTTAAACAAGAGATACTGAGCCAAACTCAATGCGGAACTTCACTAAGACAAGACATTGAGACGAAACATCACATTCAAGTTAGCTTCATTCGACGCTACGGCCTGTCATCGCAAGGTTATCAAATCAAAGTCGCTGCAGAACAACTCAGTGAAGACATGAAAATCCAAACACAACCTATCTCTCTAGTTTCCCCAAGAGGTAAGATCCTTCTCGATGGACAACTCGCTTCTAACAATGAGTATCAAGAGATTGAGACTAGTGAAATGTTTATCAAACCCGAATCTGGTGTTTATCAACTAAAGATAGATTCAAACCACTATCCTATTGTTGTCGCTTTAGACAACAGCAAGCGATGGTTAACACTCGAAAGTAAACTCAGCGCACCACATATCGTGCTCACGCCACCGAAGGTGATCAACAACTGCCCTAACGCCAATGTGAGTTGGCAATGGTTCGATGAGAACTACAACCTGTTAGGCTACAAAGTGCCAATCAAGATAGCGCAAGCACCCGTTCCCACAGAAAGCCCACTAGGGACTAATGCCAAACACTTGAGTGCTTCGGTTGAAATGTTTGAATACCAAGGCGCGATTGAAGTCCAATATGTGCAGCGTGTCGCGGTGCCTTTCTAATGGAATGCATTCAGAAGAAGATGAGAAACTAGGTAATGCAGAAAATAGAGACATATAGGTGACAAAGCACTAGCGCTACTTGGGTGTAATAACCGTACTTACCCTTTACGGAATCTAGATATGCTCAGCGTACGTCACCCACTCAATCTTTCTACTTGTGCCATTGTAGCTTTAACAACAGCTTGTCTGTTTTCATCCAATGCACAAGCGAGCCAAATAACGCTAACCAGTATTAGCACCAGCAGCGTTAGCGGAAATAGCATTAGCGGCAGCAGTATTCGCGACAACGCTAACAGTGCTACCAACAATACCGTCTCTATTTCATCGAATACTTTAGAGATAGATTGGAACGGCTTAAGCGTTAACAGCGGCGCTCTCACCGTTGATAGCCAACCACAGAAAGCGACCAATCTAGTCATTGGTCTTTCCAATAAAACTAACTCAGCAAAGACTGCAACTTGGACCTTAGTACCTAGTGGGATAAACATTGAGGCAGAACTAAATCAAGATCAACTCACGTTTCAGTTCAGCTTCCCTTCAAATATACAGGTGAAACGTAACCAGCCCGTAGAGTTGGCGTGGTTTGATCTTGCAGAACAACAAACTCAGACCCTATTTCTTCCTTTTAGCGAAGGCATGCGTGTACCTACAAATAACAAGCTTTGGGGTAGTTACCTAGTCGACAACCATTCTGGAAGCAACACCACTCAAGACCTGAAGATGCCTTTTTGGACAGCACAACAGAGCGACCACTTCATTAGCTATCAGATGATTAATGCAACCAACAATCAACTGCTCTTTTCAGATGCATCTTCTAATGCATCCTCAAATACAAAGACCAAAATTGATATGAAGGCATCACACCAATTTACGATGCTCAATCAGTCACAGCCTTTTATTGTTCGTATCACCCTCGGAGACTCGTGGTTAGATGGTGCCAAACAATACAGAGATTGGCGCATCAATAATGACCAGTCTGAAACACTTGTAGCAAAGCAAAAGCGCAATCCAGATGTGAGCAAGTTGATCGGCGCGAGCCACGTTTATTTGTTTGGTAAAGATCCATTAAGCGTCCAAGATGTGAGTGACTGGTGGGGATTGAAAGCTTGGTATCTAAAGGGCTCTAAACTCAACGTATCCAAGGAAGCAAAAAGAGAGCTTTCATCACTCTCAAAGGGCAAAGATTGGTTCAGTCAGTACCACAAACAGTTATTGTTAGATTCTATTAGCCAATCGTTGCAGAAGTTACTTCCAGTCGGTACTCCGACACTCGAAAACAACACGATCAAAGCTCAATACGTGGCAGCGCAGAATAAGAAAAATTGGTTGGTTGAACACGCCTCCCCCTACCTAAACTCGTCAGACACTTGGGGACAAGCGTTGTCTTCAGGCATGGTTGCCAATCTAAATAAGGCAGGCTTAAACAAACTTTGGCTCGGATTCGATAATTGGATGCCAGCATTCTATCAACCTAACGCTGTGGGTCTGGCAAAACAGTCCGGATATCTGGTCGGCACCTACGATTCCTACAACACAGCCATTCCTGCGAAGCTGAACGACAGCTGGCTAACCGCTCAATTACCAGAGCCGATGCGTGAGAGTTGTGCCATTGAACTAGCGGATGGCAGCTTAAAAAAAGGGTTTCGAGGTAACGGATTCTACCTCAATCCGAATTGCCATTTAGATGACGTAAAGCAGCGCGCTCAAGACATTATGAAATTCGGCAACTTCAACAGCTTGTTCTTAGATGTTGATGCAACCGCCATGGCACGTGAAGATTACAGCGGCTCTATAGACAGTCATAGCAAGAGTCATAGTTACAGCAATGGCAATACTAACGAATCGGATATGCTTTCAGGCTTCAACAACCGAATGCAGTGGCTAAGCGAGCAACCATCGTTAGTATTAGGCTCTGAAGACGGCAACAGCCTAACAACAAAAGGCATCGTGTTTGCACACGGCTTAGAAACGGTTGGTTTTGGTTGGACAGATAAAGACATGAAAGAGAACCGCCGATCTCCCTATTACTTAGGTCGTTGGTACCCAGACCACAAGCCTGACTTCTTCTTTAAACCCGCCGAGGTTAAAGAGCCCTACAAGTCGCTACTGTTTTCGCCACAATATCGAATTCCGTTATACCAAGCCGTTTTCCATGATGAAGTAATCAATACGCACCATTGGCACTCAGACAGCCTTAAGTTCACTAATGTACAAGCAGAACGTGACTTAACCGCGATGCTGTACAACACACCACCGATGGTTCACTTGACCAGAGATGAAGCTTTATCAAGTTCAAGTCCAAGGATCAAAGCACTCAAACGCTATCAAGATGGCTTTGAACCGATGCACGAACAGTTATGGGATAAACAGTTGGTCGATTTCGACTGGTTAGATAAGAACGGAGATGTTCAACAAACCGAGTTCAGTGACGGGAGTAAGATCATTGCCAACTTCTCCAACAAGACCTTTCGTCACGATAACGTTGATATTGCGGCCCTGTCGGTCAAAGCTATATTGGCGAATGGACAAGTCGTCGATTGGCAGTCAACTTATCATTAGCTTCGATACAGTTGAGACAAAAACGAATAATAGGAAGCCTAAGCACTTATTTACCCGCTAAGGTTTTCCCGTTACTTTTGCTTCCTATCTTGAAAGGCAGTCAGTAGATAGTCGATAAAGACCTTTTTACGTTTCGGCATCAGCTGCCTGTCTGCATACACTAGGCTTACTGAAACTTCTGGCATCTCATATTCAGGTAACAAACGAATCAGCTTACCTGTCTTGAAATGTTCCCGACAAATAAATTCAGGCAGCACTGCTAAGCCAAGCCCATCCACACACGCTGTTAAGCATGCCGTGATGGTATTCACCCGTAACTGACACGGCAGATTGATCAAAATCGACTCACCGCCTTCTAATTGCAAATGCCACTTAGGTAGACGTGCCGCCTTGTTGACGACCTCAATCATTCTGAATGGCGGCTTAAGGTCATCGGGTGAAGAGATTTCACCAAACTGTTCTAAATACTCAGGGCTGGCTACCAATACACGCTTCGATGTTGTGAGGTAGCGAGAAACCAAGCTCGAGTCCACTAACTCACCAATTTGTGCGTAAAGATCGATCCCCTCCGCAATGATGTCGACTTCTCGATTCGACAGTTCTAAGTTCAAAGTCACGTTTGGGTGCTCTTTTAGGAAACTGTGGATGTATGTGGCTAATACTTGATGTCCCAATTCGACAGGCAACACAACATTCAACTGCCCTCGGATCAAATCCTGATTGGCAGAAACCTCTAACTCAGCTTGGTTCATGATCTCTTGCATCTGCATACTCGACTGATAAAAGCGCTCACCCTCTGGCGTTAAAACTAAACTTCGTGTCGAACGAGTGAACAACCTCACACCTAGGTGCTGCTCGAGCTCGTCAAGCTTTCGGCTGACGGTCGACTTGGTCATATTCAATGCTTCAGCTGCGTGCGTGAAACTCCCACAATCAACAACTTGTGTAAAAACAGTCACAGCATTTAAGTCCATCGTACTTCTCCCAAAGCCCTATTAGTAAGATTAATGCAACAGTGTTTCCCTTTTTTCCTATCTTATCAATCAATCGAATTCATTTACAATTCGTTACATCTAAATAAAAACAAAATGAGAAATAAAAAATGACAGAGAACAACAACGCTTCGCAATCAGTAAGCACAAAAAAACGTAAAAAAGCCCCGCTTATTGCTACTGCGATCATGCTGTCATTAGGTCTTGCTGGTGCCGGATATTGGTACGGCTATGGCCAATACTTTGAATCTACCGACAATGCCTACCTACAAGGCGACATCACTAATATAAGCCCGAAGGTGTCTGGCTATATTGTTAAGTCTTACGTGAGTGATAACCAATCGGTTAAACAAGGTGACTTGTTGGTTCAAATTGATGATCGTGATTACCAATCTGCACTTGCTCAGGCGAATGCGCATTTAAGCGTCGTTCAATCAAGCGTACACAACCTTATCGCTCAACAAACGTTACAACGTAGCCAAATAAATCAAGCCGAGAGCCGTGTTGATTCCGCACAAGCTGAATACGAGCGTGCAATCCAACAAGTCGTGCGTTCTCGCAGCTTATTAAAGCGCAACTATGCTTCGCAAGATGAAGTCGACAGCATGGTCGCACAACAAAAAGTCACCCAAGCAGAACTTGAAGAAGCAAAAGCAAACCTCGTCGCAAGTAATGATCAGCTAATCGTGATTGCGAGTGAAATCGAACAAGCAAACGCATCCGTGACTGAAGCTCAAGCACAAAGAGATCAAGCACAACTTAACCTTGATTACACCAAAGTTTACGCGCCAGCAGATGGTGTAATTGGCAAACGCAGCGTGCGAGAAGGTCTGTTGATTCAAGCCGGCGCGCCACTTATGAGTTTGGTACCAAACAACCAAGTGTGGATCGAAGCTAATTTCAAAGAGACACAGTTAAGCGGCATTCATAAAGGTCAATCCGTAGAAGTTGAATTAGATGCCTTCCAGGGACAACCACTTGAAGGCGTGGTAGACAGTTTCTCTCCTGCGACTGGCGCCAAGTTTGCACTACTGCCACCAGAAAACGCGACCGGTAACTTTACTAAAATCGTTCAACGTGTACCGGTGAAAATTACCATTCCAGATCAGCAAGAATTGAAAGGTAGACTGCTTCCTGGTTTATCTGTGGTAGCGACCATCGATAAACGAGGCTAGATCATGAGTAACGCTGGTGTTGTCACCCACACTAATGATGATGGAGTGGTTTCTAGACGCCATTGGATCGCCCTATTTGGCGGTTTGATTGGCGCGTTTATGGCGATCTTGGATATTCAGATCACCAACTCGTCTCTCAAAGACATTCAAGGTGCGCTGTCTGCCACCTTGGATGAAAGTTCGTGGATCTCTACGTCTTATCTAGTCGCAGAGATGATTGCTATTCCACTCAGTGGTTGGCTTTCTAAAGCGCTCGGTAAACGCCGTTATATCACGTGGACGACGGCCATTTTCACCATTTCATCTTTGCTGTGTTCGTTCTCTTGGAATATGACCTCGATGATCGTATTCCGAGCGATGCAAGGCTTCAGTGGTGGCGCTTTAATCCCGCTTGCTTTCTCGTTAGTGATTCAGTTATTGCCTGTTAACAAACGGGCTGTGGGTATGGCACTGTTTGGCGTAACCGCGACCTTTGCTCCATCGATCGGCCCAACATTTGGTGGTTGGCTGACGGAGAACTTTTCATGGCACTATATTTTCTACATCAATATTCCGCCTGCTTTGCTTGTGATCACCATGATCCGATATGGCTTGGATGACGAAAAGCTCGACCTTGGGACGCTGAAAAAAGCGGACTGGTTTGGTATTGCCACCATGGCGTTAGGGCTAGGTTGTTTGGAAGTGGTACTAGAAGAAGGTAACCGTGAAGAGTGGTTCAGTTCGAGCTTTATTATTGGCTTGAGTATCGTGTCGGCGGTGAGTTTGGTTTACTTCGTGATAAACGAACTCCAACACAAAAAGCCATTGGTTAACCTGCGGCTATTGCGGGATGGGCAGTTTGCTATGTCTTGTGTCGCCTATTTGATTTTGGGGATGGCGTTGCTTGGCTCTATCTATGTGCTGCCGATGTATCTCACTCAAATTCAGCAATATAACGCGATGGAAATTGGTGAAGTGCTAATGTGGATGGGTTTCCCACAGCTTCTGATATTTCCAATTGTGCCCAAACTAACACAGATAATTAAGCCTAAGTACTTGGTTACCTTTGGCTTCGCGATGTTCGGTTTCAGTTGTTACGTAAATACACACATGACAATCGATTTTGGTGGGCAACAGCTGATTTTATCTATGGTTCTGCGTGCTATTGGTAGCCCATTTATTATGGTTCCGTTGTCTTTGGTTGCCATGAAAAACATCAGCAAAATAGACACGCCAGACGCATCAACGTTAACCAACGTGATGCGAAACTTAGGGGGCGCTTTCAGCATCGCGATTATCGCTACGCTATTGGATAACAAAACCCGTGAGCACTTGGCACACATCAAGGAGTCGTTACCTTCTGTGAGTCAACTTGGTTGGCAGACGCTTCAGCAACAACAAGCGTTTTTCATTCAGTCAGGAAGTGATGCCGCAACGGCGATGCAACAAGCACAAGCAAGCTTACTTGGTACAATGCAACGTGACGCTGCCATCATGGCTTACAACGATGTGTTCTTAATGATGACGGCGTTCTTGGCTCTAGCGGCAGTATTGATTTTGAACATGCGTGATTAGCGCTAGTTTTTTAGTAAGAAAACAGAGAGGTAAGCTTATCGGCTTACCTCTTTTTTATTTCTAAAACACGGATAACCCCACAAAAATAAGGTAAACGTAACCTGCGTTTTAAGGCTTTCATAAATGTTATCGAATACTCTTTAATTACCAATAGTTTATTGAGTGTTTGTATGTGATATAGACACCTTGACAATGTGCAACCTGACACCTAAATTAAACATAACATTTGGTATTGAGGAAAATGGATTTGACCTTACCAACAGACCTGCGGGTTTTGATTGTCGACGACTCTAAGAGCGCAACAATACTCATTAAGCAGCAACTCTCGAGCTTGGGCATTTCACATGATTGCATCTTTATTGCGACCGATTATCGACAAGCCATCAAGGCGGTCGAGACGCACTCATTTCATGTACTCCTCATTGACTACCACTTAGAGCAATCCTTCACGGGGTTTGAGCTTTTGGGGATCCTCTATCGAAACAGGCTCATCGATCATACAGTCGCCACGATTCTTGTTTCTGGGGATATGCGTCAGGAAACAGTATTGACGGCCCTTTCTGGCGAAGCACATCACTTTGTTTCTAAACCGATCAATACTCAATCTTTAGGCAAGAAGATTCAAAGTGCTGTGTCCGTTTCGAAGAAACTCACCCAACTGAATGACTTATATCCGATCACTAATCTGGAACGATTGACACAAGCGTTAGCGATCTCCCCTAATGGCAATAGCGTTCAGTTTGAAGCGACGTTGATTGAGCACTTAATTGGAGGCAAAGAATGGGATTTGCTTTCAAGCACAATCAACAACTCAAACACGAATATGCACCCGACCAAATTAGTCGCAGAGGCATTAATTCTAGACAGCTTGGGTAAACCGAACCTAGCCATAAAAAAGCTCCACAATTACCTGATTGCTCAACCGTTGTCATTAAACGTTATTGATTGTTTAAGCTGCATTTATGAAAAACATAATATGTTACTGCCCGCACTTAAACTGGCCATAAGAGCGTTTGAAATGACGCCTAGCATCAGTCACCGTGCGATAAGAGCAATCGACTTGGCAGAAAACGTCGACAACACCCTTATGCTTATCAAGCTTGGTGAGATGTACGCGACGCATATATCGTCTGCCGACATTGATATTATTCATTCCATTGACGCTCACTTCAGTTCACTAAAGGCGACCTACCAACGTGAGACACAATTAAAGTACAAACGTATTCTGCTGGAACATGCTAATCAATTCACAGAGTTGGTAAATCTCAAACTTCCGGTAAAACAACAGCAACAAGTTCTGGCCAGCCTTGCCCTATTTCAAAGTAATATTTTACTCATTGAGAACAGCCCTCAAGTTGCTCACAAGAAAGTGATTCGAGCCTCGACACTGTTAGCAAATAACTTTTACAACCAACCCACTCACTTATTGCTTCAATTGCTACCTCTTTTAACTCACTTTGGCGAGTACTCCCTGTACCACTTAGTTGCAGAGTGCCTAAAAGCTCGAGGGGAGACAATAAACCATCAACTCGAATCAAAAGATGTAGACCCTTCTACTTGTGTAAATATCGAAAATTCCGATTCCATCCAAGAACTAAAGGACTACATTCACAATTACCCATATTCAATTGCTGCGAAACTTGACTATATATATGCAGTCCATAAAGCTCATATAGAAGAAAACCTTAGACACGAATACTTGAAACAGCTCGCACAGCTAGAGCTTCCACCAAGATGGAGCCAATGGCTCAGTGATTCATTAAGATCTGGTTTTTCTACTAAGCCGCCCAGCCCATTTTCAACATACAGCCGACAGGAGTCTATATGCTAGATTTTGATGCCCTAAATGCCTACTTAGATAATGACAAAGAAGTGATTTTCGCCGTGTTGTCTGTGTATCAAGAAGACCATGGCAATTCATTAGAAGAGATACAAGAACTGGTACAGCAACAGGATTGGGGCAAGCTTCATTTTACCGTGCACACATTAAAAGGCATATTAGCCAGCTTCGGCGAAGAAACCGCCACCGTGGCCTTAGAAAGAGTCGAGCAAAACACACTTAATAAGCTTGCACCTCAAGATGATGATCTTTCTGTTATCTACAGCGAAATGAAGATCATCAACAAACAAATCGATGAGGTGCTCAGCACTTATTAGTCAATTCAATGAGCTTTTAGTAATAACTTTTAGTATTCCGTAACAGCTTTTAGTCTCCACTAATAGTTTTATAGTTTTATAGTTTTACGCAGCAAACAATGTCAGCTGAACAGGTTAAAGAGCTGAGGTACTTTGGCAACATGGAACCTCGACTCTTGCCACGTTCTCCTCATTTTCCCTATCAATTATATAGCCGCCCGCTCCTATAAATTCACTCGATTTATCTACATGCGCCAATGCATAATACATACTTTATAAGCTATGCATGTTCATGTTTCCCATGAAAAACCGACACGTTCGATGAGATGTAAAATGGTTAAATACTTGTAGATCTTTTTGTGACGTAAGTATACGAAATTGCATTTTATTTATTGGTAAAGAAGAAACTGTTATCTACACTCTAATGAAACCAAGCGTTAATCACTTGGTGGCATAATAATAAAATAAAATAAAAAAATAAAACGTTCAGTCGGCTAAAAAAGGACAAGGAAATGAACAATGACAGTTTTGCTGCGTTTCAGGGGCTCACGGATGACACACCCACTAAAGAATCATTTTCTACCACTGCAGAACCTTATGCTCACTATCTAAAGGATATTGTGGGGATTGATTTGCTGTCGCGTGAAGATGAGGTGTATTACGCAAAATTGAATCGCGCGGGTGACAAGCAAGCACGTGACATCATGATCGAATCAAACCTGCGACTTGTTGTAAAAATCGCAAAGAGTTACCTAAAACGTAAAGGTAACAACTTCACGCTGCTCGACCTGATCGAGGAAGGTAACATCGGCTTAATCAAAGCAATAGATAAATACGACCCCGAACCCGGTTATCGCTTTTCGACTTACGCCGTATGGTGGATTCGAGAGAATATTGAAGCAGCATTGATGAACAAAGGTCGTACTGTCCGATTGCCCGCCCACGTATGCAAAGAAATAAATAGCCTCGCGTCCAAGAAGCTCGATGTAAGTAAAAAAATGAGTAAAGAGATTTCTATTTCAGAGTTGTCAGACAGCTCTGGTGTTAAGGCCGAACGCGTCGATCAACTGGTGGCGTTAAGTGGGTTTATTGACGTGACAACAACGGTTGGTATCAGCCACGCACCGATAGTACTTGAACAGTGTGAAAGTGAGTATATCCCTGACCCGCAAAAAGATTGTGAAGATCAGTCTTTTACCCAAGCTCTAGAGCAAATCATAAACACACTGCCACCCAAATTACAGAAGGTTCTCATTCACCGTTTTGGTTTCTTTGATAACAAGGTGAAAACACTGTCTGAGGTGGGACAAATGCAAGATGTGAATGTTTCTAATGAGCGTGTTAGACAAATGCAGAAAGAAGCAGTCGAGAGAATTCAAAAACGACTCAAATTTGATGGTTGGGTGTAAGTCTCAACCCTACTGATAAGTTATAACGACAGGAAAGAACAATAACGTTAGACAAAAGCATCGTTAATTGAGAAACAACGTTAATTAAAGAAAGAACCTTAAGGGTGAGCCTCAAAGCTTGCCCTTTTTGTTTGCCTGTTTTGTTTACCTAATTCGGTAGAAAAACAAAAAGATCGTAAGCACACGAACCCTAAATGGCTAATCGCTATTGGCAAATGCCACAGCATTAACTTACCTTAAAGAAGTGACTCGCTCACTGCGTAAAATGAGATAATTGATGTAAGTGGTTTCAAGGCAATCTTGTTCCCACACAGATAGAATCCGTTTGGCCGCAAAATAATAATCTTTGTTTCTCAACAGCATCCCAACGGTGCCGCTGAGCTTTTCAAATCGAACGTGATCGCTCGCAGAGATGTAGTCATCTTCACTTTCAATAATGGGTGCTAAACCATCAGCAAACCAATTATTCAATATTTCTCGCATCTCTAATTCGGACTCAGGCACATCCACACTCGACAACTCACGATGTTGAGGTGGTGGCACGATGTACTTCGACGCTTGCGGTGAACTGACATAACGATACATGTCGTCCCTCCTTTCTAACTAACTCGTCTAATAATTAAGGACATTTTTATCTATTCTCAAGTTTATTTAGCGAAACAAACAATATTATTTAGAACAACAAGCAATAAAAAAGGTTCATCGCGGATTAGCGGGAACTAAAAACAAAAACGGTAGTAAGTGATATGGTTTAGTCGCCAAACAAAAATCATACACAAACTACCGTTTCTATGCCGAATCATACTTTCCTATCTTCATTCTGGGAAGGCTTTCAAATAGTAAAGTCTCTCCAGACTGCATCACTTATTACCCTGACTCTTAAACCTAGCTCTGAGGCTAAATGCCTTTGTGGTCTTGAGGCCGAGGCTATCCATGAGTATCAATGGCGTCACGTAAAGGATGCCATGTTGCTCGGTGTGCCTGTTGAACTTTCCGTTCAAACTCGAAGGATTAAGTGTCGTGACTGCGGCATAAAAACAGAATCTCTCTCTTGGTTAGAGCCTTATGCTCGTATAACAAAGCGCCTAAAAAGCTATATAGAACAACTGCTACCCCTGCTTCCCATTAAGCATATATCCCAAATTACGGGCGTTCATTGGCACACCATTAAAGAAATAGATAAACGCCGACTTCGACAAGTGGTGCCGCCAGTGAAATGGGGTGAGCTAAAGCAGCTCGTGATGGATGAGTTCGCCATCTTTAAAGGGCATCGATATGCCACCGTCATCGCTGATGCGAAGACTCATCAAGTCATTTGGGTTGGATTAGGCCGCAGCCGCAAGGACATACGGCCGTTCTTCGAGCAGCTAGGCGAGAATGGGGTAAATATCGAAGCAGTAGCGATGGACATGAATACGGCTTTTGACCTTGAAGTTCAAGCGCACTGCCCGAACGCAAAAATCGTTTACGACTTATTCCATGTTGTTGCTAAGTTCGGTCGCGAGGTGATGGATAGAGTCAGAGTCGACCAAGCCAACAAACTCAAGCAAGATAAAAAAGCGAGGCAATGGGTGAAGCGCTCACGGTGGGTACTGCTGAAAAATAGAGGCAACTTAAATACACGTCAAGATAGCTATCTTACTGAAATATTGAATATCAATAAGGACTTAATGACCACTTATATACTCGGAGCCCAACTCAAAGAGCTTTGGTATTGTGAATCCGAAGGGCACGCGAAGGGGCTCTGGGACACGTGGTGGGAACAAGTGCAAGAGAGTGGAATTAAGCCATTGAAAGAGTTCGCACGAAAACTGAGTCCTTATCTTCACGGCATTATCGCATCGGCAAGTTATCCGTTGAACACCTGCACACTTGAAGGGATAAACAACAAGATAAAGTTAATCAAGCGAATGGGGTATGGGTATCGAGATACAGACTACTTCTTCTTGAAGATAAAAGCGGCTTTCCCCGGAAAGCCGCGATGAACCATAAAAAAGCCATGCATCAATGACTCTACATGGCTTTAATGAGGGCAACTTTACGCTGCCCTATCTACTTGTTGGTTTAGACTAAATGTCGGTTCAGACTAAAACCAAGCCCTCTCGATTAAATCGAGCTTTGGTCGAAGTCGTTGCCTTGATCGGTTCCAGTTTGAGAATCTGAATCGAAGCTTCCAGAGTCATCCGTGAAGTCAACACCTTGATCTTGACCACCTGAACTTGTCCAGTCGCTGCCTCCAGATTCCATACCTGCCATGTCCGGTTGCTGCTCTTGAGTAGAACCTTGCATGGTGTATTGATCATCGACCTCAACTTCAACAGAACCGCTTGCTCCGTCTATTGAGCTACCCAACTCGTCGTAACCTTGGAATTGGATTTCGCTAGTACCTTCATAACCTTCTGGAAGTTCAACGGATACAGGCTGCTCTAGGTTGCCACTGATTGTGAAGCTACCATCACCGTTATCCAGTGCGTTGCTCACAGTAGCGCCCTCAGGTAAGCCAGACATATCAGCGTAATCAACCGATTCGTTACCACTCACCTCATCTGGAATTGAGATAGAGATGGTATCGCCCGGTGCCGCGGTTACATCTGCTGTGCTGCCTTCAGCTTCAGCATCTTGAGCTTGGTCATCAGCTTGTTGAGCCACTTCCACTTGTTGCTCTTCTGTTGCTTGAGCAGCTTGGACTTGTGGTTCATCACTTTGCACTGATTCATCGGCCACTTGGATACTTACACTGTGGCTTGATACTTCACCGCCATCGTTAACGTCAACATTCATTGCTAAGTTGCCATCGAAGTCTTCGTTTGGCCAGTAGGTCCACTCACCTTCGCCAGATTCAGCAAAGAAGCCTGCATCATTCGCGTCTGCAACATCGACAACTTGTGCAGAATCACTCACGCCTAACTCATCCACCAGCTGTGACTCGGTGATAGTTAGTGAACCATCATCAGCTAAGGCATAACCTTCACTCGCCGCTGCTTCATCACCACCTTGGATATCCACATTGAAGAAGCTTTCGATACGATTTTCGTCATCGGTCGCGATAAACCCAACTTGAACATCGCCGGTGTAGTCTTCAGCAGGTGTGAATTGATAGTTACCTTGGTTATCGCTCTCAATTACGCCCTGACCTTCCATCAAGCTTACTGACTCAATGCTCAAGCTATCGCCTTCTGCATCGCTCAGGTTCGCTAACATGTCTTCATCAGTGAACGACAAGGTTGCATCCGCTGCGATTTCCGTCGTCGTGATGCTGTTAACTTCTGGTGCTGCATTCTCTGGTGAGTCGCCTTCTTTCACGACTACGCCAGTTTGCTCATCATGAAGCACGCCATCTTTATCAACTACGTACGCAATGTCTGCTTCGCCCGTAAAGCCTGGTGCTGGTGTGAACGTCCAAGTGCCATCGCCATTATCGATAATCTCACCCTGGCTTCGGTCTGCTAGATGAACCAGTTTCACTTCATCATCGCTGTCGGCATCCACATTCTCAGCCAATCCGATTAGGTCGTCCGCCGTTAGGATGATGGAATCACCCGCTACGGTTTCGAAATCACCAGAATCGATGCCATCTTCAAACGCTTCCGGCTCATCTCCGTAATCAACCGTTGTTGCGCTTACGGTTACGAAGAACTCACCATGGAAGTCTTCAGGAGGCGTCATTTGAATGTTTGAGATATCCCAGTCGAACAGGTCGATGTACTGACCCGGCTCAGTGATCATCACGGTATTCACACCATCTGTTACCTCGAATCCAACAGGGAAACCTGTCATCACCAAGTTACTTAGTGTTTCGGAATCATCGACTAGGCCAACGTTCAGTCCCAAGTGACCCGTTTCATCTTCGCCGAAGACTAATGGACCATCATGGTCGGTTGAGATAACCGCGCCATCTGCGACAGGACGGACGTACACAGGAACATCGAGAACCGTTTCGAACTCACCGTCACTCACGACAACTTGTAGGTCAGAAACACCCGCAAAGTCGCCTGTTGGGGTGAATGTCCAAGTACCATCACCGTTGTCAGTTACTTCACCACCATCTTCACCGTCTGCGGTAATAATGCGTGAAACAACAAGGTCAGCGGTATCAATGTCACCGAACAAGTTCATCAAGTCGCCAGCATCGAAGGTGAACGCGCCATCTTCGTTTGTGGTCATCATCGCGTTACCGACGTTAAATGGAGCATCGTTAACTGGAATCACATCCACATTCAGCGAGCCATCAACCACTTCTTCGCCGTCAGTCGCTTGATAACCCAGTTCTACCAAGCCATTGAAGTCTTGCGTAGTCACTAAGTGATACATGCCGTCTGGTTGCTGAGTTAAGGTCGCATTCGCTGGAGCTCGGACTGTGATGCTTTCAATGCTGATATCGTCGCCATCAAGGTCTGTTACTTGATCCGCGATGTAAGCTGGGTCAATCACCATGACCACATCTTCTTCGCCTTGCATCTCAATCATTGGTGCTTCAGGTGCATCATTCACTGGCGTGACATCGATGTTGCCGTCGACTGAAATTGTCTCTTGGCCATCGCTAACGTTAAACGTCATTGGCACATCGCCATTGAAGTTTTCGTTTGGCGTAAATGACCAAGTACCATCTTCGTTGTCTAGCAACTCACCCAAGCTAGGGTCGATTTGTAGACCAGAAGCAGACAATTCATCTGCGGTGTTATCGATGTCGGTAGCTTGAGCTAACAACATGTCTTGTGTGATAAGAATGGTGCTGTCTTCGGCTGTAGTTAATTCCACTTCCTCAGATTCAGGTCCATCGTTAACAGCCAGAACTTCGATACCTGCCGTTGTTGTTGAAGTTGCACCGTCATCATCGGTTACGACCACATCCAGGTTAATATCACCGTTAAAGTTCTCACTCGGCGTGAAGGTCACAGACCCATTATCGTTTTGAATCAAGGTGCCGTCAGAGCCTGAGTAAGTCACGCTTTCAAGCGACACTTCGCCATCAACGTCAGAGCTATTAGCAATTAACTGCTCAGGACTGATTGTGATGGTGCCATCTTCGTTCATTTGGTAAGACGTAGAACCCGCTACTGGCGCATCGTTAACATCCGTTACCGTCACACCAATATTCGCATCGACTGTCTCAGTGCCATCAGAGACTGAGAAGTCCAGACTTACTTCGCCATTGAAGTTTTCGTTTGGAGCGAAGGTGTAAGTACCATCACCATTGTCAGTGAACACACCTTCTGCGCCGGTGTAAGACACATCAGCAACTGAAAGCTCATCTCCATCTATATCAGAAGCACCCGCTAGCAGTTGCTCATCCGTGAAGGTTAATGAACCGTCTTCTTCAATGGTGTAAGCCACATCTTCAACAACCGCGACATCATTCACTGGATTCACAGTAAGGTTGGCCGTTGCAACAACCGTTTCAGTACCGTCAGAAAGGTCGAAGCTTAGGTCAATGTCACCGTTGAAATCAGCATCCGGCATGATAGTAAATGAACCATCTTCGTTTGCTGTTACGGTTGCATTGTCACCCGCAGATAGGTTGCTTGCGGTCAGTGCATCACCATCAACATCGGAAGCGTTCGCCAACAACTGTTCTTGAGATAGCGTAATTGAACCATCTTCATCAACTGAGTAAGCCACGTTTCCGGCTACTGGTGCGTCGTTGACGGCAATCACTTCAATACCAGCGGTAGTCTGAGCCGTTGCACCGTCGTCATCAATAACCGTCACATCAAGGTTGATGTCGCCGTTAAAGTTTTCATTTGGAGCGAACGTGACTGAACCATCTTCGTTTTGAACCAAGATACCGTCGGCACCTGAATAGCTCACACTATCAAGTGATACTTCACCGTCTACATCCGAGCTATTAGCAATTAACTGCTCAGGGCTGATTGTGATGGTGCCATCTTCGTTCATTTGGTAAGACGTAGAACCCGCTACTGGCGCATCGTTAACATCCGTTACCGTCACACTAATATTGGCATCGACTGTCTCAGTGCCATCAGTCACTGTGAAGCCAAGATTTACATCGCCATTGAAGTTCTCGTTTGGTGCAAAGGTGTAAGTGCCATCGCCATTGTCGGTAAACACACCCTCTGCGCCAGTGTAAGAAACATCGGCAACTGAAAGCTCATCACCATCAATATCAGAAGCACCCGCTAGCAGTTGCTCGTCTGTAAAGGTAAGTGAACCATCTTCTTCAATAGTGTAAGCGACATCTTCTACAACCGCGATGTCATTCACTGGATTCACAGTAAGGTCGGCCGTTGCCACAACCGTTTCAGTACCATCAGAAAGGTCGAAGCTTAGGTCAATATCGCCATTGAAGTCGGCATCCGGAGTAATGGTAAATGAACCATCATCGTTTGCCGTAACGGTAGCGTTATCACCCGCAGTTAGGTTGGCAGCGGTAAGATCATCGCCGTCCACATCCGATGCTTGAGCAAGCAGTTGCTCTTGGCTTAGCGTGATTGAACCATCTTCATCCACTGAGTAAGCCAAGTCACCTGACACTGGCGCGTCGTTAACCGCGATAACTTCAATACCCGCAGTCGTTAGAGCGGTTGCACCGTCTTCATCTGCAACGGTTACATCTAGGCTGACATTGCCGTTGAAGTTTTCATTTGGTGCGAAGCTGTAAGTACCATCACCATTGTCAGTAAAGATACCGTCTGCGCCTGAGTAGGAAACGTCGCTAACGGATACATCACCTTCAATGTCTGAGCTGTTCGCAAGAAGCTGTGCTTCAGAGATGGTAATCACGTTATCTTCGTCAACGCTGTAGGTCGTTGAACCTGCAACCGGCAAGTCATTAACAGCAATGACGTCGATACCTGCGGTTGTTTCAGCGGTTGCGCCATCTTCATCCATAACAGAGACATCAAGACTGATGTCACCGTTAAAGTTTTCGTTTGGAGCAAAGGTGTAAGTACCATCACCATTATCAGTGAATACACCATCAGTGCCGCTGTAGCTTACATCGCTGACAAACACTTCCCCTTCAACATCCGAGCTATTCGCCAGAAGTTGTGCATCGCTTAGCGTGATACTGCCGTCTTCTTCAACGCTGTAAGTTGTAGAACCTGCTACCGGTACGTCGTTGATTGGAACCACTTGAACATCAATATTCGCCGATACAACATCTGTACCATCACTCACATCGTAAGTTAGGTCGACATTACCATTGAAGTTCTCGTTTGGAGCAAAGGTATAAGTACCGTCGCCGTTATCCGTGAACACACCGTCTGTGCCTTCGTAGTTAACCGACTCGACAGAAAGATCATCGCCGTCAATATCCGTTGCACCAGTCAGTAGCTGTTCATCGGTAAAGGTCAGCGAACCATCTTCATTAATGGTGTAGTCGTGGTCGTAAATTACAGAAAGGTCGTTAACTGCTGTTACGGTCACGTCTAGTTCCGCTGGAGTAACCCCACCGTTGCCATCGTCTACGTTGTAGCTAATCGAGAATTCACCATTGAAGTTCTCTTCCGGTGTAATGGTGTAAGTACCATCACCATTGTCAGTGATAAGAGCGTTCTCAATGGAAACATCTCCAACACTTGGTTCGTTTGCACCCGTATCACCAGAGTCATCACCTTCATCGCCAGTTAGCAATTCAGAGATATCAATGCCGCTTTCATTCGCGAGCGCTTCTTCTGCCGTTGGTAAATCAAACGCATTCTCGCTGCCTACATCTTGGCTTGGAACAATAACGCCATTCACGATATCAAATACATGCCAATGGTCACCTGATGGGTTATCAGATAAATCTGGGCTGAAGGTTTCAACCAATGTATCGCCTACAAACACCTGAACTTGTACATCTTCAACACCATCTACATCCCAACTTCTGCTGGTGTAGTTGTGTACTGAATAGTGCATGTCCGCATCTTGGTAGTTTGGAATGGTAATGGTTTCAGGGCCGCCACCATTTGTGTCATCTACATCTTGTTGAACAACGTTACCTTCACCAAGATCATGGCTCATGTCGCGATAGTAAATATGGTCTAGCTCATTGCCATTTTCTGTATCGTAGAGCCATAGATGGTTGTCCATATCACGTGGGCTTTCACCCCATGTGACCACGATACGCATATCAGTTTCTTCAAGCACTTCCGATATTGCGGTTACGCCACCATTGGTATCTTCACCAGCTGGAACCAGGAAGCTGCTAGTAATAGAGCCTTCTTGTTCAATAGTGACGGTACCTTGGTCAACAACAGGACCGCTCACAGAGTAGTTACCGGATTGATCGGTCACCGCTGTGTAAGAATGACCTGCGTTGTCGGTTAGCGTAACATCCGCACCTGCGATTGGATTACCAGTTTCAGCATCCAACACAGTACCGGTAACGGTCGTTTCATCGCCTTGCTCTCCGATAATTGCGGTCATGTCATCGTCTTCGATGTCAGTCGCGAATTGTAGGAGCTCTTCTTGAGTAATGGTGTATGAACCGTCTTCTTCAATGGTTATCGCCACATCAGCAGAAACAATTGGCGCGTCGTTAACTGGGTCAACGGTTAAGCCTAAGTTAGCGGCAATTGGTGTGTCGCCATCGCTGATGCTGTAGGCAACATCGATGTAGCCATTGAAGTTTTCGCTTGGAGTGATTGAGAACGTACCATCGCCATTGTCGACAATCGTTGCATCGTCGCCCACTAAGGTTAAGTCGGAAGCGACAAGGTCATCGCCCTCAATATCAGCGGCATTCGCAAGTAGTTGCTCCTGCGTGATCGTGATGATGTTGTCTTCATCAACGTTCGCATAAACATCGTCGCTGGTTGGTAGGTCATTGATTGGGTTAACCGTTAGATCGGCGTTCGCCACAATCGATTCTGTACCATCAGAGATGTCAAAGCTTAGGTCGATGTTACCGTTGAAGTCAGCATCTGGTGTCACCGTAAATGTACCATCGCCATTATCAACAACGGTTGCATTATCACCCGCATTTAGGTTACTTGCCGTTAGGTCATCGCCATCCACGTCAGATGCTTGAGATAGCAACTGCTCTTGAGTCAGAGTAATAGAACCATCTTCATCAATGCTGTATGCCAAGTCACCCGATACTGGTGGATCATTGATTGGAAGAACATCAATACTTGCGCTGGTCGCTACGGTTACGCCATCTTCATCAGTGACAACCACATCAAGGCTTACATCACCGTCGAAGTTAGCGTTTGGTGCGAAGCTGAATGTGCCATCGCCATTGTCACTAAAGATGCCGTCAGCGCCTGTGTAGTTAACGCTATCAATCGCCACTTCACCTTCGATATCAGAAGCGTTCGCCAACAGTTGCTCTGAACTGATGGTGATAACTTCGTCTTCGTTGACTGAGTAGCTCGTTGAACCCGCGATTGGTGGATCGTTCACCTCAAGAACCGTTATTCCGGCGGTGGTCGCTTCTGTAGCACCGTCTTCATCGCTCACAACAACATCAAGGCTAACTTCGCCATTGAAGTTCTCGTTTGGCGAGAAGGTATAAGTGCCGTTACCGTTGTCTTCAAATACACCATCGGCACCGCTGTAAGCCACGCTATCAATCGCCACTTCACCTTCAATATCTGAAGAGTTTGCTAACAATTGTTCGTTACTGATCGTGATGGAGTTGTCTTCATGAACTGTGTAAGACGTGCTGCCTGCAACAGGTGGATCGTTCTCTGGCGTCACGCTGACATCAATGTTGGCTTGAACCGTATCTGTGCCATCTGACACATCAAAACTGAAGTTCACATCACCATTGAAGTTTTCGTTTGGCGCAAAGCTGTAGCTTCCGTCACCATTATCAGTAAGAACACCGTCGGCACCTGTGTAAGTAACGCCTTCAACCGATAGGTCATCTCCATCAATGTCAGTCGCACCTGTTAGTAAGTCTTCATCAGTGAAGTTCAAGACACCGTCTTCACCAATACTGAACGTTTGATCTTGTGGTTGTGGAAGGTCATTCACTGGATTAACAATTAGGTCAGCCGTAGCAACAAGCGTATCTGTACCGTCGCTAATGTCGAACGTTAGGTCAATGTCGCCATTGAAGTTCGCATCTGGCGTAATGGTAAAGCTGCCGTCATCGTTTGCAGTGACAGTCGCATCACCACCAACGGTCAGGTTAGCTGCTGTTAAGTCATCTCCATCAACATCGCTCGCTTGAGCAAGTAATTGCTCTTGGCTGATGGTAATCGAACCATCTTCGTCCACGCTGTAAGCCAAGTCACCCGATACTGGAGCATCGTTAACAGGCAGAACATCAATGCTTGCGTTGGTCGCTACGGTTGCGCCATCTTCATCAGTAACGACAACATCAAGGCTGACATCGCCATCGAAGTTAGCGTTTGGTGCGAAGCTGAATGTGCCGTCACCATTATCGGTAAAGATACCGTCTGAGCCGGTGTAGTTAACGCTATCAATCGCCACTTCACCTTCGATATCTGAAGCGTTCGCCAACAGTTGCTCTGAACTGATGGTGATAACTTCATCTTCGTTGACTGAGTAGCTCGTTGAACCCGCGATTGGTGGATCGTTCACCTCAAGAACCGTTATTCCGGCGGTGGTCGCTCCTGTAGCACCGTCCTCATCGGTCACAACCACATCGAGGCTAACTTCGCCATTGAAGTTCTCGTTTGGAGAGAAGGTGTATGTGCCGTTACCGTTGATTTCGAGAACACCGTCACTACCACTGTAGGTCACGCTATCAATCGCGACTTCCCCTTCAATATCTGAAGAGTTTGCGAGCAATTGTTCGTTACTGATGGTGATGGAGTTGTCTTCATGAACTGTGTAAGACGTGCTACCTGCAACCGGAGGATCGTTCTCTGGTGTTACGCTCACATCAATGTTGGCTTGAACCGTATCGGTGCCATCTGACACATCAAAGCTGAAGTTCACATCACCATTGAAGTTCTCGTTTGGCGCAAAGCTATATGTGCCATCGCCATTATCGGTTAGGACACCGTCGGCACCTGTGTAAGTAACGCCTTCAACCGATAGGTCATCCCCATCAATGTCAGTCGCACCTGTCAGTAAGTCTTCATCAGTGAAGTTCAAGACGCCGTCTTCGCCAATGCTGAACGTTTGATCTTGTGGTTGTGGAAGGTCATTAACTGGATTAACGGTTAGGTCGGCTGTCGCAACAAGCGTATCTGTACCGTCACTAATGTCGAACGTTAGGTCAATGTCGCCATTGAAGTTCGCATCTGGTGTAATGGTAAAGCTGCCGTCATCGTTAGCAACAACCGTCGCGTCTCCATCAACAATCAAGTTAGAAGCAGTAAGGTCGTCTCCTTCAACATCACTTGCTTGAGCCAGAAGCTGCTCTTGGCTGATGGTAATCGAACTATCTTCATCAACGCTGTACGCTAGGTCTCCGGATACTGGTACATCGTTGATTGGTAATACATCAACCGTAATAAAAGTATCAACTTGCGCACCGTCTTCATCTTGAATGGTCACATCCAACTGCACTTGGCCGTTGAAGTTTTCATTCGGTGCAAAGCTACATGTGCCATCACCATTGATTGAGAAGATTCCGTCAGGGCCGTCGTAGTTGATCTCAACGAGTTGTACGTCACCTTCAATATCAGAGGCATTCAGCAGAACTTGAGACTCATTAAAGGTCAGTACCGAGTCTTCATCGATAGTGTATGACGTTGGGCCAGCAACTGGCGGATCGTTCACTTCTAGGACCGTAATGCCTGCAGTGGTCGATACGGCTGCATCATCTTCATCCACAACAACCACATCGAGGCTAACTTCGCCATTGAAGTTCTCGTTTGGAGAGAAGGTGTATGTGCCGTTACCGTTGATTTCGAGAACACCGTCACTACCACTGTAGGTCACGCTATCAATCGCGACTTCCCCTTCAATATCTGAAGAGTTTGCGAGCAATTGTTCGTTACTGATGGTGATGGAGTTGTCTTCATGAACTGTGTAAGACGTGCTACCTGCAACCGGAGGATCGTTCTCTGGTGTTACGCTCACATCAATGTTGGCTTGAACCGTATCGGTGCCATCTGACACATCAAAGCTGAAGTTCACATCACCATTGAAGTTTTCGTTTGGCGCAAAGCTGTAGCTTCCGTCACCATTATCAGTAAGAACACCGTCTGTACCTGTATAAGTCACACCTTCGACGCTTAGCTCGTCCCCTTCAATGTCCGTAGCACCTGTTAATAGGTCTTGGTCATTGAAGGTTAACACGCCATCTTCGCCGACTGTGAATGCCTGGTCTTGTGCTTCTGGACCATCGTTCACTGGTGAAACTGTTAACTCAAGGTTGGTAGAGACAACATCATCACCATCAGACACATCAAACGTAAAGTTAACATCGCCATTGAAGTCAGCATCTGGCGTTAATGTGTACGTACCATCACCATTATCTGTGATAGTTACGCTCTCATCATCGGTTGCTAAATTCAGAGCGGTCAGCTGGTCGCCATCTAAATCGCGAGCATTAGCTAACAAGTCTTCTTGCGTAATGGTGATAGAACCATCTTCTTCTACTGTTGCTGCAACAGGCTGTGCTTCAGGTGCATGCTCGATGTGTGCGCCTGTCGCGTTAATGTAGATGGTTTGAGAGACCGTTTCAGAATCATCATTCGATAGCTCTGTTGCGGTTGCGGTTACATGAACTTCAAGCTGCTCGTTGAAGTCTTCTGGTAACTGGATTTGTAGCGCATTTTCGATTGCCGTTGTTGGTAAGTTCACCGTACCATCAGGGCCAACCGTCACTTCACCGCTGTAGATTTGGCTGTTCACTTCACCCACATCGATTGTGAAGTTGAAGTCCGTGTAGTCAGCGTCACCACCGCCATACAAATCTTCAAAGCCGTAAACCAGCTCGCCGTCTTCATTAACCGTCGTACGAGTATGTTCGATACCATCTTGGTTTAGCTGAGAGCTTGAACCACCATGGAAGATCGCGTCACCGTTCTGCCCTTGCACTACGGTTTCGGTTCCATCTGCAGCAACAAAGACAAGTTGAGGATCAACCGTGTCCATGTTCGCTGGTGAACCATCCTCAGCACGGAACTCATACTGACCGTCTTGCATCGCATCAAAGTCGTTGTGTTGATGTCCGTTTGGAATCAAGAACAGGTTGAAACTTTCACCTTCTTCAACTTGGAAGCTAAACTGATCTTGCCCAGGAACAAGGTCACCGCCGCCATCAACTTGTGATGCGTTTTCATAAACGACTTCAACACCCGTGATGTTACCGTCTTCGTCAACTTTGTAGTAACCCGCGGTGTTTTGGTAACCTGCAGTTTCACCTTCAAACGTTACCGTGATTTCAGTATCGTTGTAACTGGTGATACCGTTATCTTGGTCATTCAGAACGCCTTCGTTATCGTATTGAATAACCGAACCTTCTGGAACACCATCTACAGTTACCGTCAGTGTTTCTGATAGATCTTGGTCGACAAGCGCCGCTGCAATGTTCAGTTCAACAATGCCGCCAGGCTCAACCAAAATAGCTTCATCATCAACGTTAACGCCGTCGCCATCGGTAATCACAAGATCTGGCGCATCCGCGACCGCTTCAATATGAACGTTTAGGTCTTGATCTACCTCGTCAGTTCCGTCGGTAACCGTAAAGCTGAACTGTAGGTCACCACTAAAGTGCTCTTCAGGAACAAAGCTGAACGTGCCATCGCCGTTATCGGTGACTGTGCCTTCATCGCCAGAATAATTGATACTGGTAACGCTTAAGTCATCACCATCAATATCAATCGCACCACTCAACAGATCTTCTTGAGTGAACAGGATGCTGCCATCCTCTTCAATGTGATACATGCCTGGAGCAACAATTGGAATGTCATTCACCGGATTAACGGTCAATGTCATGTCATTAGGTGTGCTTAGCTCTCCGTCACTTACCTCATAAGTAAATGCAATATCACCGTTGAAGTTTTCAGAAGGTGTTACTGTGTAAGTACCATCACCATTGTCTACAATGCTGGCATTTGGATCGTTGGTTTCGAGCGAAGTAGCAAACAACTCATCGCCATCTTGATCACTCGCGTTTTCTAATAGCATTTCTTGTGTAACGAGGATTGATCCATCTTCGTCGACATCCGCAACCATCGGAGTCGCTTCTGGTGCATCGTTGACGAACTCAACTTTGAGGTCGATGTTTGCAGCCACCACGTCGGTGCCGTCACTCACATCAAACGTTAAGTCTACATTGCCGAAGAAGCCCTGCTCTGGCGTTAATGTGTATGTTCCATCGCCATTATCTGTTACTTCTACCGTGTCGCTTGCACTCGTCACATTCACAACTGACAGGTCATCGCCTTCAACATCTGTCGCTTGTGCTAATAATTCAGCTTCGGTAATAGTAATCGCTTGACCATCTTCCGTAGTGAAAGACATGTCTGGAACGTCTGGCGCGTCATTGACTGGATTTACGGTTAGATTGAGGTCAGCTGCAACCGTTTCGATAGCGTCAGTGACATCGTAAGTAAATTCAATCTCACCAAAGAAATCTTCACTTGGTGTAATCGTGAAGCTACCATCTGGGTTTTCTACAACAACCGCATTTGGATCGTTGGTCGCAAAGTTAACCGCTTCAAGGTTATCACCATCGACATCGGTTGCATTCGCTAACAGATCCTCTTGAGTGATAGTGATTGAACCGTCTTCATCAACAGCGGCTTCAATTGGACCACTCACCTCTGGGCCTTCATTGACAATTTCAACGTCAACTCTTGCTGTGCTTGGTGCGCTTGCTTGGCCATCACTGATATCGAAAGTCAGATTCACTTCACCGTAGAAGTCCTCTGCAGGTTCGAAGGTAAAGGTATTATCACCGTTATCCGTTAACGTACCTTGCGTTTGGTCTGCAAGTAATAGGTTTTCGACATGAAGAATGTCGCCATCAACATCGGTAGCACCAGACAATAGGTCTTTCGCTTCGATGATCATGGAGCCGTTTTCAAGCATTTGGGTGTGCAATGGTTCACCCGGAACCGGCACATCATTGACTGGTACAACCGTTAGGTCTAGGTGCGTTGCAACTTCATCAGTTCCATCAAACACCTTGTAGTCGATGTCGATTTCACCATTGAAGTTTTCATTCGGCATGAAGGTAAACGTACCATCGCCGTTGTCGACCAAGTCACCGTTATCACCACCGTAAGTGATGTCAGAAATAGACAGCGTATCGCCTTCCACATCTGTGGTGTTCGCTAGCAAGTCATCTGCACTGAACGTGATACCTTCATCTTCATCTGTCGATAGAACAGTCGGGCCAGAAACGATTGGCGCATCATTTACTGATTCGAAGTTGATGTTGATGATGTTGCTGTCTGTTAGCTCACCATCGGTAACTTGGTAGCCGAGTTCAATTTCACCATGGAAGTTTTCGTCCGGCGTTACCGTCCAAGTACCATCACCATTATCGATGAGTGTTGCATGCTCTGAGTTTTCACCCACCAGCTCTAGATTTTCAATATCAAGGTCGTCACCATCAATATCAGATGCTTGCGCCAGTAGTTGCTCTTCAGTAATCACAACCGAAGCAAATTGAGCAGAACCTTCAGTATCGACAGTGATATTAGGAAGATCAGCCGTTAACTCAATTTCGTTGTCACCCGCATGGATGTTCAACTCAACCGTTTCGGTGATTTCTGAACCGTCTACACCAATCGATGTAAACACCGCTTCATCATGAAAAGTTTGTGACACTGTCATGTTTTGAACGACGTAAGTACCATTACCTTGCACGGTACCAAGTTCAAAGTAAGACACCGGTTGATCAACCGTTAGCGTGTAATCTGTCTCGAAAGTACCACGGTCTTCTTTGTGGTAAGTCATCGAGTCAATTAGGTCGCCATCCTCATTGAATGCTTTGATTTCTACTTCTGTAAAGTGACGTGAATCTTCCATAAACCAACCACCTAAACCATCTAGGTGGAAACTGATTTCATTGATGTCTTGACCTTCAACTGAAACTGTCAGTTTTTCATCACCACTCAACCCTTGGCGGTCTGTATCACCGAGGCCATGACCAATGTGAGTGTTGCCATTCCAAGCGCCAAGCGGATCATCGTTGCTTTGAACCGTTACCGTTAAGTCGCCATCCGAGAACTCACGCGTGTATGGGTCTACTTCTGTGCCCCAATCGTCTACGCTCGCATTATCGTCAAAGGTACCAATTTGCGTGGTATGTGTTCCTTCAGCCAGAGCATCCTCACTTGGAACAAAGCGTACTTCTGTATCAGCAGGTACTTCTTGTCCTACTTCCAGTACCACCCATTCGTCATTGACATTCGCTTCAATAATGCCGTTTTCTGGCGCTTGATCCAGGCGTAGTGCCGGCTCTTCACGCAGAGTCACACCAACTGTTTGGTCTTCTTGCGCTTGGATGAAGATTTCATCGCCCGCTTCCGGCGCATCATTGACTGGATTAACCGTTAGATCGAGCGTGGTCAGAACTTCATTCTCACCATCACTGATGCTGTACGTGAAGTCCAACTCACCATTGAAGTTTTCTGTGTGCGTAATAGTGAATGAACCGTCGTCATTCGCAACAATTGTCGCGTCTGGATCGTTGGTTTGCAGGTTAGTTGCCGTTAACTCATCACCTTCAACGTCAGTTGCGTTTGCAAGTAACTGCTCTTGAGTAATGGTGATTGAATTATCTTCGTCGACCTCTGCCTGAATGCCCGAAGTTTCAGGTCCATCATTCACAGCAATAACATCGATACCAGCGGTTGTTGTTGCGGTTGCACCGTCTTCGTCAACGACGACAACGTCTAGTGAGATGTCTCCGTCAAAGTTTTCATTTGGCGTGAAGGTGTAGGTGCCATTACCGTTATCAACGAACGAACCGTCGTCACCAGCGTAAGTAACGCTCGATAGAGCAACATCACCCTCTACATCGGAAGAGTTCGCTAATAACTGTTCATCACTGATCGTGATCTGGCCATCTTCTTGAACTGTGTACGATGTTGAACCCGCTACTGGTGGATCATTCTCAGGCGTTACGCTGACATCAATAACAGCAGCCGTTGAGCCAGTGCCATCAGAAACATCGAATGAGAATTGAACATCGCCATTGAAGTTCTCGTTTGGTGCAAAGCTGTATGTGCCGTCGCCATTATCGCTAAGAACACCATCTGCACCTGTGTAGAGCACGTTTTCAATCGACAGTTCATCACCATCAATATCCGACGCACCTGCAAGCAGATCATCATCCGTGAAGAGTAACGTACCGTCTTCTTCAATCGTGAACTGTTGATCTTGCGCTTGTGGCAAGTCATTCAGTGGATTAACTGTGATATCTAGACCAACTTGAACCTCACCACCATCGTTATCGATGATATCGAAGTTCAGGTCTAGGTCACCGTTGTAGTCTGCGTCTGGTGTAATGGTGTAGCTACCATCGTCGTTTTGTTCGATGGTCGCGTTTTCATCCGTAGAAAGGTTAATAGCTTCTAGGTTCTCGCTATCAATATCCCCTGCTCGTGCTAATAGTTGATCTTGGCTTAGCGTAATAGAACTGTCTTCGTTGATGGTGTAAGCCAAATCGCCCGATACTGGTGGATCGTTAATTGGCAGTACATCGACATTAATCTGTGTTTCTACCGTCGCACCGTCTTCATCTTGGATGATCACACCCAGTTGAACCTGACCATTGAAGTTTTCATTGGGTGCAAAGCTGCATGTACCATCACCATTTACAGTGAAGATACCGTCTGAACCATCGTAGTTAATGCCGACTAACTCTACATCGCCTTCTACATCCGAAGCATTCACAAGAATCTGAGATTCGCTGAATGTCAGTACCGAATCTTCGTCAATGATGTATGACGCTGGGCCCGCAACCGGTGGATCATTCACCTCTAGAACGGTAATGCCCGCAGTGGTTTCATCAATCGAACCGTCTTCATCGGCAACAATCAAATCAAGGCTGATATCGCCACTGAAGTTTTCATTAGGAAGGAAGGTGTAACTGCCGTCACCATTATCTTGGAACACACCATCGGTGCCACTGTAGGTCACGCTATCAACCGATACCGCACCTTCAACGTCAGAAGAGTTTGCCAACAATTGCTCATCAGAAATGGTGATCGCATTGTCTTCATTGACCATGTACGAGGTAGAGCCCGCAACGGGTGGATCGTTCTCAGGTGTCACGCTCACATCAATATTTGCACTGACCGTTTCTGTGCCATCAGACACATCGAAACTGAAGTTGACATCACCATTGAAGTTTTCGTTTGGTGCGAAGGTATAAGTACCATCACCATGGTCTGTTAATACACCGTCACCGCCTGTGTAGCTAACGCCTTCAACAGTTAGGTCATCGCCATCAATATCGGTGGCACCGGTAAGTAGATCGGCATCTGTAAATTGCAGCGTACCGTCTTCTTCAATGCTGAATTGTTGATCTTGAGGAACCGGCAAGTCATTAACTGGATTAACCGTAAGATCGGCGGTTGCTTGAACCGTGTCAGTACCATCCGTGATGTTGAATTGGATATCAACATCACCATTGAAGTTCGCATCTGGAACAATGGTGAAGCTACCATCATCATTAGCGGTTACCGTTGCGTTTCCATCAACCGTTAGGTCGCTCGCGGTTAGGTCATCGCCTTCCACATCTGATGCTTGAGAAAGCAGCTGCTCTTGGCTTAGACGAATTGAACCATCTTCGTCGATTGAGTACGCTAGGTCGCCAGACACTGGCGCATCATCAACCGCTGTTACGCTTACATCGATGTTTGCTGACACCGTATCGGTACCATCTGAAACATCGAAGCCGAAGTTTACATCGCCATTGAAGTTTTCATTCGGAGCAAAGGTGTAAGTACCATTACCGTTATCAGTAAGAATACCGTCGCCGCCATCGTAGGTCACACCTTCAACAGTCAGGTTATCACCTTCAATGTCTGTCGCGCCTGTTAATAGGTCTGCATCAGTGAAAATGAGCGTGCCGTCTTCTTCAACGCTGAACTGTTGGTCTTGTGGTACTGGTAAGTCGTTTACTGGGTTAACGGTTAGGTCTGCTGAAGCTTGAACTGTATTGGTACCATCAGAAATATCGAAGCTGATATCGATGTCGCCATTGAAGTTCTCATCTGGCGTGATGGTAAAACTGCCGTCATCGTTAGCAACGACGGTTGCATCACCACCAACCGTTAGGCCGCTTGCCGTCAGGTCATCGCCTTCTACGTCAGATGCTTGAGAAAGCAGCTGTTCTTGGCTCAAACGAATCGAGCCGTCTTCGTCAATTGAGTAAGCTAGGTCACCTGATACTGGCGCATCATCAACCGCCGTAACACTCACATCAATATTCGCAGAGACCGTATCGGTGCCATCTGACACATCAAAGCCGAAGTTTACGTCACCATTGAAGTTCTCATTTGGTGCGAAGGTGTACGTGCCATTACCGTTGTCGGTCAGGATACCGTCGCCACCATCGTAGGTCACACCTTCAACAGTAAGGTTGTCACCTTCAATATCGGTTGCGCCTGTTAATAGGTCTGCGTCCGTAAAGATTAACGTGCCGTCTTCTTCAACAGAGAACTGTTGATCTTGAAGAACTGGTAAGTCATTTACTGGATTAACGGTTAGGTCAGCAGAAGCTTGAACGGTATTGGTGCCATCGGAGATATCAAAGCTGATATCGATGTCGCCATTGAAGTTTTCATCTGGCGTAATGATGAAGCTGCCGTCCTCGTTTTGAGTAACGGTCGCATCGCCGCCAACTGTTAGGCCGCTGGCTGTTAGGTCATCACCTTCCACATCGGATGCTTGAGACAGCAGTTGCTCTTGGCTCAAACGGATAGAACCGTCTTCGTCTACTGAGTAAGCAAGGTCGCCTGATACAGGTGCATCATCAACCGCTGTTACGCTCACGTCGATGTTTGCTGATACGGTGTCGGTGCCATCTGACACATCGAAGCCGAAGTTTACGTCGCCATTGAAGTTTTCATTTGGTGCGAAGGTGTAAGTACCATTACCGTTGTCGGTCAGGATACCGTCGCCACCATCGTAGGTTACACCTTCAACAGTAAGGTTGTCGCCTTCAATATCGGTGGCGCCTGTTAATAGGTCAGCGTCCGTAAAGATTAACGTGCCGTCTTCTTCAACAGAGAACTGTTGATCTTGAGGAACTGGTAAGTCATTTACTGGATTAACCGTTAGGTCTGCAGAAGCTTGAACCGTGTTAGTACCATCAGAGATATCAAAACTGATATCGATGTCACCGTTGAAGTTCTCATCTGGCGTGATCGTGAAACTACCATCATCGTTAGCTACGACTGTTGCATCACCGCCAACCGTGAGGCCGCTAGCCGTAAGGTCATCGCCTTCCACATCGGATGCTTGCGATAGAAGTTGCTCTTGGCTTAAACGAATCGAACCGTCTTCATCAATTGAGTACGCTAGGTCACCTGATACCGGAGCATCATCAACCGCAGTAACACTCACATCGATGTTTGCAGATACCGTATCGGTGCCATCTGACACATCGAAGCCAAAGTTTACGTCGCCATTGAAGTTCTCGTTTGGCGCAAAGGTGTACGTGCCATTACCGTTGTCGGTCAGGATACCGTCGCCACCATCGTAGGTCACACCTTCAACAGTAAGGTTATCGCCTTCAATATCGGTTGCGCCTGTTAATAGGTCTGCATCCGTAAAGATTAATGTGCCATCTTCTTCCACGCTGAACTGTTGATCTTGAGGCACTGGTAAATCGTTAACTGGATTAACCGTTAGGTCTGCGGAAGCTTGAACGGTATTGGTGCCATCGGAGATATCAAAGCTGATATCGATGTCGCCATTGAAGTTTTCATCTGGCGTAATGGTGAAGCTGCCGTCCTCGTTTTGAGTAACGGTCGCATCGCCGCCAACTGTTAGGCCGCTGGCTGTTAGGTCATCACCTTCCACATCGGATGCTTGAGACAGCAGTTGCTCTTGGCTCAAACGGATAGAACCGTCTTCGTCTACTGAGTAAGCAAGGTCGCCTGATACAGGTGCATCATCAACTGCAGTTACGCTCACATCAATATTCGCAGATACAGTATCGGTACCATCTGACACATCAAAACCGAAGTTTACGTCGCCATTGAAGTTTTCATTTGGTGCGAAGGTGTAAGTACCATTACCGTTGTCGGTCAGGATACCGTCGCCACCATCGTAGGTCACACCTTCAACAGTAAGGTTGTCGCCTTCAATATCGGTGGCGCCTGTTAATAGGTCAGCGTCCGTAAAGATTAACGTGCCGTCTTCTTCAACAGAGAACTGTTGATCTTGAGCAACTGGTAGGTCATTTACTGGATTAACCGTAAGGTCTGCAGAAGCTTGAACCGTGTTAGTACCATCAGAGATATCAAAGCTGATATCGATGTCGCCATTGAAGTTCTCATCTGGCGTAATCGTGAAGCTGCCGTCATCGTTAGCTACGACTGTTGCATCACCGCCAACCGTGAGGCCGCTAGCCGTAAGGTCATCGCCTTCCACATCGGATGCTTGCGATAGAAGTTGCTCTTGGCTTAAACGAATCGAACCGTCTTCATCAATTGAGTACGCTAGGTCACCTGATACCGGAGCATCATCAACCGCAGTAACACTCACATCGATGTTTGCAGATACGGTATCGGTACCATCAGACACATCGAAGCTGAAGTTTACATCTCCATTGAAGTTTTCATTTGGCGCGAAGCTGTATGAACCGTCACCATGGTCTGTCAGTACCCCATCAGTCCCTTCATAGCTGATGCCTTCAACCGTTAAGTCATCACCTTCAATATCAGTTGCACCGGTTAGCAGATCTGCATCAGTAAATTGTAGAGTTCCGTCTTCTTCAACACTGAACTGTTGATCTTGAGGTACTGGCAAGTCATTGATTGGATTAACCGTTAAGTCGGCAGACGCTTGAACCGTGTTGGTGCCATCTGAGATATCAAAGCTGATATCGATGTCACCATTGAAGTTCACATCTGGCGTAATGGTGAAACTACCATCATCGTTTTGAGTTACCGTCGCATCACCATCAACCGTTAGGCTACTTGCGGTTAGGTCATCGCCTTCAACATCGGATGCTTGCGATAGCAGTTGCTCTTGGCTTAAGCGAATCGAACCGTCTTCATCAACTGAGTAAGCTAAATCGCCAGATACAGGCGCATCATCAACGGCAGTTACGCTGACATCGATGTTTGCAGATACTGTGTCAGTCCCGTCAGACACATCGAAGCTGAAGTTTACATCGCCGTTGAAGTTCTCATTTGGAGCAAAGGTGTATGTACCATTACCGTTGTCGGTCAGGATACCGTCGCCACCATCGTAGGTCACACTTTCAACCGTTAGGTTGTCACCTTCAATGTCCGTGGCACCTGTTAACAGGTCGGCATCAGTAAAGATTAACGTGCCATCTTCTTCCACGCTGAACTGTTGATCTTGAGGGACTGGCAGGTCGTTAACTGGGTTAACCGTTAGGTCTGCTGAAGCTTGAACGGTATTGGTGCCATCTGAGATATCAAAGCTGATATCGATGTCGCCATTGAAGTTCTCATCTGGCGTGATGGTAAAGCTGCCATCGTCGTTAGCTACAACCGTAGCATCACCACCAACCGTTAGGTCGCTAGCCGTAAGGTCATCGCCTTCCACATCAGATGCTTGTGATAAAAGCTGCTCTTGGCTTAGACGAATCGAACCGTCTTCGTCGATTGAGTACGCTAGGTCACCCGATACAGGTGCATCATCAACCGCTGTAACGCTCACATCAATGTTCGCTGACACCGTATCGGTACCATCTGACACACCAAAGCCGAAGTTTACGTCACCATTGAAGTTCTCATTTGGAGCAAAGGTGTATGTACCATTACTGTTGTCGGTCAGGATACCGTCGCCACCATCGTAGGTCACACTTTCAACCGTAAGGTTGTCACCTTCGATGTCCGTGGCACCTGTTAACAGGTCTGCATCGGTAAAGATTAACGTGCCGTCTTCTTCAACACTGAACTGTTGATCTTGAGGGACTGGTAAATCATTTACTGGGTTAACCGTAAGGTCAGCCGATGCTTGAACGGTATTAGTGCCATCTGAGATATCAAAGCTGATATCGATGTCGCCATTGAAGTTCTCATCTGGCGTGATGGTGAAACTGCCGTCATCGTTTTGAGTAACTGTTGCATCACCGCCGACTGTTAAGTCGCTTGCTGTTAGATCATCGCCCTCCACATCAGAGGCTTGAGAAAGCAACTGCTCTTGGCTTAGGCGAATCGAGCCGTCTTCATCGATTGAGTACGCTAAGTCGCCTGATACAGGCGCATCATCAACGGCAGTTACGCTTACGTCGATGTTTGCAGACACCGTATCGGTACCGTCAGAGACATCGAAGCCGAAGTTTACGTCGCCATTGAAGTTCTCATTTGGAGCGAAAGTATACGTGCCGTTACCGTTATCAGTAAGGATACCGTCACCGCCATCGTAGGTCACACCTTCAACCGTTAGGTTATCACCTTCAATGTCGGTAGCGCCTGCTAATAGGTCGGCATCGGTGAAGATTAACGTACCATCTTCTTCAACGCTGAACTGTTGATCTTGAGGTACTGGTAAATCATTTACTGGGTTAACCGTAAGGTCAGCCGATGCTTGAACGGTATTAGTGCCATCTGAGATATCAAAGCTGATATCGATGTCGCCATTGAAGTTCTCATCTGGCGTGATGGTAAAGCTGCCATCGTCGTTAGCAACAACCGTTGCATCACCGCCAACCGTTAGGTCGCTAGCCGTAAGGTCATCGCCTTCCACATCAGATGCTTGTGATAAAAGCTGCTCTTGGCTTAGACGAATCGAACCGTCTTCATCGATTGAGTATGCTAGGTCACCCGATACAGGTGCATCATCAACCGCTGTAACGCTCACATCAATGTTCGCTGACACCGTATCGGTGCCATCTGATACATCGAAGCCGAAGTTTACGTCACCATTGAAGTTCTCGTTTGGCGCAAAGGTGTACGTACCATTACCGTTATCAGTTAGAATACCGTCGCCGCCATCGTAGGTCACACCTTCAACCGTTAGGTTGTCACCTTCAATGTCCGTGGCACCTGTTAACAGGTCGGCATCAGTAAAGATTAACGTGCCATCTTCTTCCACGCTGAACTGTTGATCTTGAGGGACTGGCAGGTCGTTAACTGGGTTAACCGTTAGGTCTGCTGAAGCTTGAACGGTATTGGTGCCATCTGAGATATCAAAGCTGATATCGATGTCGCCATTGAAGTTCTCATCTGGTGTGATGGTAAAGCTGCCATCATCGTTAGCTACAACCGTCGCATCACCGCCGACCGTTAAGCCGCTAGCTGTCAGGTCATCGCCTTCCACGTCAGAAGCTTGTGATAAAAGCTGCTCTTGGCTTAGACGAATCGAACCGTCTTCGTCAATTGAGTACGCTAGGTCGCCCGATACAGGCGCATCATCAACCGCTGTAACACTCACATCAATGTTCGCTGACACCGTATCGGTGCCGTCAGATACATCGAAGCCGAAGTTTACGTCGCCATTGAAGTTCTCGTTTGGCGCAAAGGTGTACGTACCATTACCGTTATCAGTAAGAATACCGTCGCCGCCATCGTAGGTCACACCTTCAACTGTTAAGTTGTCGCCTTCAATGTCCGTGGCACCTGTTAACAGGTCGGCATCAGTGAAGATTAACGTGCCGTCTTCTTCCACGCTGAACTGTTGATCTTGAGGGACAGGTAAATCATTTACTGGGTTAACAGTAAGGTCAGCAGAAGCTTGAACGGTGTTAGTACCATCTGAGATATCAAAACTGATATCGATGTCGCCATTGAAGTTCTCATCTGGCGTGATGGTGAAGCTGCCGTCATCGTTGGCTACAACCGTTGCATCACCGCCAACCGTTAGGCCGCTAGCTGTCAGGTCATCGCCTTCCACGTCAGAAGCTTGTGATAAAAGCTGCTCTTGGCTTAGACGAATCGAACCGTCTTCATCGATTGAGTATGCTAGGTCACCCGATACTGGCGCATCATCAACTGCAGTTACGCTTACGTCGATGTTCGCTGATACCGTATCGGTTCCGTCTGATACATCAAAACCGAAGTTTACGTCACCATTGAAGTTCTCGTTTGGCGCAAAGGTGTACGTACCATTACCGTTGTCGGTAAGAATACCGTCACCGCCATCGTAGGTCACACCTTCAACCGTTAGGTTGTCACCTTCAATGTCGGTAGCGCCTGTTAGCAGGTCTGCATCGGTGAAGATAAGTGTGCCATCTTCCTCAATTTCAAACGTTTTATCTTCAGGAACAGGCGCGTCATTAATCGGACGTACCGTTAAATCAATTGCGCTACTAATCGTTTCTTGGCCGTCACTGATGTCGAAAGTAAGGTCAAGTTCACCATTAAAGTCAGCTGAAGGAACAACGGTGAAAGTACCATCACCATTGTCTTGAACTGTTGCATCAGCACCAACTTGAACGTTAGAAGCAACAAGCTCGTCCCCATCTACATCACTTGCGTATTCGAGTAATTGTTCTTGAGTGAATGTTATGGAGCCATCTTCATCCATGATGTAAGCCAGATCTTGTTCAGCTTCTGGTGCATCATTTTCACTTTCGACTTTGATTTTAAACGTTTCGCTTACCGTTTCAGAATCAAAGTCATCTTCTACTTCGCTGATGGTCTCTTCGTCAGAAGCTTGAACATCAACTGCAAATGTCTCTTCTACTGTTTGCGAATCGAGCTCATCACCAACTTGTTGGTCACCCGATTCTGAAGATGTCGCACTAGGCGCTGCTGATGTACGCGCAGCTTGGCCTTGTTCTTCATTACCTTCTGCGTCTGCGCCACCTGTCGCAGCCTCTACGTTATCACCACCTACAGCTTGTGCGCCCGCTCCAGCTCCGCCACCACTGCCAGCAGCGTTATCCGAGCCAGCTTCAGAAGCGGCTCCACCAACTACATTGGATTGTGCAGCGTCTGAATCTCCATCACTTTCTGGCGTCTCTTCTTGCACAGCCGCACCAGAAGCCGATGCATCTTCCGCATTACCTGCGCCACTTGGATTGTCTTCCAACGCTTGGTTAACTTCGTCTGCTGCATCCGTATTTTCAGCACCCGTCGCTACCGTCGACGCAATCGTATTTTGTTGATTTTGTTGATTCTGCTGTTGGGAGGGCGTACCCGCGTCGTTCGTATCCGTTTGTTCTACCGCGTCATTTAGATCTTCGTTTTGGTTATTTTGGTTATTTTCGCCTGCCATTACAGCCTCCGTTGCTACTAGCTAACTGATCGTATTTAGAAGCATTAAAGGACATCATTTTGAAAAACCAATTTTTTATACAACATTTTTCATAATTTCTTTTTAAAGAGAAAGAATCAAAAAAAATTTGAAAACTGCCTTTAAAGATCCTTAGTTATTGTGATTAAAGCAATTAAGGCAGTGGAGAGATGATAGACATGACGAATTTGTTGCGCTCGGTCGACAACAACCACAAAGGGCTGCAATTGCTATTAGGCGACTTTTACAATGACTTTTCTGATGCAGCCCTAAATATAGAAGAGCTTCATAAAGGTAATCGTTTTGATGAACTCAACAGTTACTCAAAAAAATTGAAGACCATCTTAACGTTGCTTTGCGACCAAGACCTCCCGCCCAAAATGGCCAAATTGGAACACTTGAGCAGACACGAGTTCCCTGCGCCGGAAGAGCTTATAGAGGATATAAAAACTGAATTGCACAACGTCAATCGACAAATCAACCACTTGTTGGATATTAAGGAAGTAATAGATGGCAAGTAACCGAGGTAGGTCATGAGCAATAACCAAATAGAACATCACCTCAGAAAAGCACTTGCTTCCAATAATGAGGCTTCTAAGGTCACAGCTGATGACACTATTGTGCTTGCTAGTGCCATGACCAGCGTTCACAAAACGTTGCTCATTATATTCTTGCTCGCTTTGGTCGCTATTGCGGTGGCGTCACAAGCACGTATCGACATTGTTGTTTCTGTACGTGGGGAACTGCTATTGGAATCGGATGTTGAGAAAGTTCAACATTTAGAAGGCGGGATATTAGAAGAATTGTTAGTCAGAAAAGGGGAAGTCGTTTATGAGGGCCAACCTATCGCTCGCATACGCTCACTCGACCGTAACACTCAACTTGATACCGTCAATACTGAAATTATTCAGATAGAGCTCGATAAGATTCGTTATGAAAGCTTACGCGACATGGAAGAACCTAACTTCGATGCCTTTATTGAGGAATACCCTGAGCAGGTTCAGGTCAACATGAATACCTGGAGGCAAGAGTTCTCTAAAAACCGTTCAAATGAAGAGCTCATTACTCACGATATTAAGCACAAAAACTCGTTAATCAGCTCAATGTTAAAGCGCCGAAAAAGTTCAGAGAATCAGCTATCTCTGATACGTAAGCAGCTCAACATCAAAAACACCCTCTATAAAGAAGAGATGGCGTCTTATGTCGACGTTCTTAACATGAAAGTACAAGAGTCGAATATGGTGCGTGAGATTGAGAACCTTGACGAATCGGTGATGAATGAGCGCTTCCAACTCGACAAGCTTGAAAAGCAACACCGTGACTTGGTTGAGAACCGAAACTCTGAGTATCAAGCGCAAATCATTCAAGCGAATAAAGACCTCAAGCTGAAGCGAATCTTACAACCACAGCATTCCGACAAGGTTGATCGCCTAGTCGTCTACTCTCCGGTGGATGGTGTGGTCGACAAACTGCACTTCAATTTCCGTTCTGCTGTGATTCCGCCAGGAGAAAGTATCGCCGATATTGCACCGATCAATAACTCCCTTCACGGTGAAGCGAAGATCCCACGTAAAGACATGGGATTTGTCGAAATTGGTCAGGCAGTGAAAGTGAAAATGGATACCTATAACTTTGCAAAATACGGATTTGTTGAGGGAACCATCGCCTCAATCAGCCGTTCATCATACGAAGAAGAAGACGCTGAATTCTATTTAGCAGAGATTGAAATTGACCGAAACTTTCTTGAGCGAGGAGGTACTCAATACAAGTTATCACCTTACATGGAGTTTACCGCCGATGTGAAAACAGGCTCGCGTCGCGTGATAGAATACGCTGCAAAACCTGTGATGTCAGCCATCGAGGATGCTTTCGATGAGAGATAATCGATGAGCGGAAAACCTTCGTACAATATTTCCGTACCCGCTCTGCGTCTAAGCATACTATTTAGCGGGGTATTGGCTGCGCTCGCTTTCTATTTATACTTTTCTTGGTCAAAAATAGACTCAGTCGCACAAGTACAAAGCGCCCCACTGCTCATACAAGCCCAGAAGCTTAATCAGACCATAGAACAAGATATTCAAACTCTGCAACAGTGTTTAAGTACCAACACTTGCGGTACTAACGAATTCAACCTAGTTAACTTAAAGCGTGAAATTGATGAGTTTCGCTCTTTAGCCTCGTTGAACAAAACCGAGTTCAGCTTGGTTGGAGCAACTGAATACACGCAACTGGAATTGGCGATTAATCGTTTCTCCGATAGCCCAAAAACACGTAACGACTTATTGGGCTTGTACCTTTCATTGACCAATAACTATCTGCAGATGGACGACAACTATCGCACCATGTTTAACAACCATGCGAATGACTTAATGTCTGAGAAAAACGAGTTCTTTATCTGGTTGTTTATGGTGGCCGTGATATTGGCTGTGATTACGATTCTATCCAACTCAGTTGCTATGTTGAAACTGAAGAAATCCAGCTCGAACGAACGCGAAATCGACTATGAATTCGATGCCCTGTATCAAGAGCTGAAGCAGCTAGATTTACAACGTCTTGAAGAGCTTCTTAATGAAGTGAGCATCAACCCCAAGCAGCGTCAGATTTACTCTCATCTCAAACTTATTTTCAGTAAATTAGAAGACCAGAAGCGCAATAACGATCTCTACAAACAGTTGTATGCACTCATCGGCTATGAGATTCGTGGGATCACCAACACCATTAATGGTGGTGTCCAATATCTCGTTCAAGAAACCGATGAAAACGGCGTTTTAATGGCGAAGGATATTACGTCTGCATGTAGCACCCTATCTGAGCTAGCAGAAAACTATAATCGATTGATTTCACAGGGTACGGAAAGCAAGTCGAAAGAGTTTTCTCTACTGAGCGTGTTATCTGAATTGATGATTCATATCAGCGCCAAAGTACAACGCAATGAAAGCCAATTGGACTGCTTTATTTCCGACAACTTGCCCAATCGCGTAGAGGGGCAATCCACCAGCTTGTTCTGGATATTGTTCCTGCAGCTTTCCAATGCCATTCAACTCAAATCAAATAAGAAACTATTTGTGACGATTGAATCTGGGGCGGCTTCAGACATGGAAAATACCCGAGTTACCATAAATCTAAACTTCCTTTCAACGTTAGATGTCTCTGTCGCCAAGCTCAATAAGCTCCATTGGAGCGATCATAAACACCATACTGCTAACACAGACGACTTAGCGAAAAGCGTATTAAAAGATTACGGGTATTACGAAAGTCACTGGTTCCAATCGGGTACACAGGAACGTTTTCAGATCGAGCTTGATCTCAGGGCGAAGAACTTCCATACAGAGAAAACTCGCTTCGACGGCAAACGTTTACTGCTATGTGCCAATACTCAAGTTCGTATCGATGTAATGAAGAAAATGCTCAGCAACTTGGGGCTTGATATCACTGAAATTCGCACTGCCAATGAGTTATTTTCGGCGGCGAAAACCTTCGGTGAGTACGATGCCATCATGTTGACCGACACCTTTGAACCCAACAAATTACCATCGCTGAGTAAAACGGTGAAATCTCAACTTAAGAGTCACCCAAATACCAAGCTATTGCTGTCAGTAACCAATACTCAGCATGCACAAGAGTGTCACAGCTTCGTCGATAAGATCATCAACTCCCCTGCGATTCCTTATGAGTTTATTCCTAACTTGCTCACCATTATGGAAGCAGAAGCATCAGAGGAACAGATGGAGAACAGTTCGTTCCTTATCGTAGAAGATGACCGAGTTCAGCAGATCTTACTTAAACGAATTCTGACCAAACAAGAGTATGAACCAGACACGGTTGGCGATGGTGCTGACGCAGTGGAGCACTTCATGAATAAACGTTCTGACATCATCTTCATGGACTGCATCATGCCAGGTATGGGCGGCATTGAAGCGACCAAACGCATTCGCCAGTTTGAACAAGAGAACGAGAAAAACCCTTGTACCATCATAGGGGCAACCGCATTGACCAGCAGTAACGAACACCAGGCTTGTATTGAAGCCGGAATGGATTACGTGATCAGCAAACCTTACAAAAGCGACCAAATCATCAAGGTGATCAACAAGTATGTGGCGGTACAGAAACTTAACTAGCAGCATTATGGCTGCGCTTGCATTCAGCACAACACCTTCAGCATCGGCGACGACCCTGCTTGAGGCGGTAGAACTTGGCCTGCAAAACAGCCTATCCCTTCGCGCCAGTGATAAAGGTGTGGAAGAGAACGAATACAACATTGGGATCAGCCGCTCTAAGTTTCTTCCTTCACTCAATGGTGCAGCCGATACCACATGGAATGAAAACGAAACCTTGTTATCAAGTGTGCCTGATGAAACCTCTAGCTATAACTCAAACAGCTACAGCCTTTCCCTTTCTCAGTCGATATTCAATCTTGGTGATATTTTCAAATATGGCACGGCAAAACTCGACTTCAATATTGAAGAGATTAAACACGAAAACAAAATCCAGAGCACCATTTCTGAAATCGGATCTCAATACTTCGAGTATTTGAAAAACAATGCGCAAATAAAAGCGACCAAGGTCGAACTTAAGTCGTCTGAGACTCGTGAACATCAGATGCGACGTAACGTAGAATTGGGGAACACAGCCGCCAGCGAGCTGTACGAAGTTATCGCTCAGAAAGAAGGTGTGTCGAATCGATTAAGAACCTTGCAGAAAGACCGACGAGTCATTCTCAACGGACTATCTATTCAGATTCAGTACCCTATCACTCCATCGCAAGATATATACGAAAGTGTGCCATTAAAAGAGATAAACGAAAGCGAACAACACTCAATCATGGATCAAGCATTAAAGCTCAACAACGACTTGTTAGTGGCGAAGAAAAACGTCGAGAGAAGCCGTAGAAGCTTAAAAGAGAGCGGTACAAACTTCTTACCTACCGTGTCGCTTTCAGCCAGTTATCGTCACGATGACGCCAATAACTACGATAAAACCGACATCACTGCTACAGGCGAAAGCAACTCAACTAGCGTTGGCTTGAATCTAGCCTTGCCTATTTTGTCTGGTGGTTCTGATTACTATGGATATCAAAAATCATCGACGGCAATTGAACGTACCGAACTGCTTTATCAAGACTCGCTTTACACTACCCGTAACAGCGTGAACACCTCTGTGCTCAACATTAACGATTTTTCGCAATCTATAAGCAGTTACGAGAACATCATTCGCGCCAACTATGCGTCTTACAAAGGTATTCAAAGGGCATACCAGTTAGGCACCCGTACGATCACCGATTTACTTGCCGCAGAAAGTAAGCTCTTCAGCGCCTTAAGAGACTATGAAAGCGCACGATACGACTACATCATCGAAACCATCAAGCTGGAGCAAGTTAAGGGCGTGCTCTCGATTCAATCGATAGAAAGCATCATGCAATTGATGAGCGATATCGAAGGACGAAACAATCAAGAATTAGTGCCTAAACACCTTCTCTCAACTGAGTCGTTGAAAACAGGAGGTCGCAATGCAAACTGAGCAGTTTTCTCAAAAGATCAATATGGCAGATAAGTGCTATCTGACTTTCTCTACGATAATTTCCACCCTGTTTGGCTTGGTACTGCCCTTCTCTATTCTGATCATTTTTGACCGAGTGTTACCCAACCAAGCACAAGATACTCTGTTCTTATTGTTCGCGATTATCTTGATTTCCATCTTCCTCGACTATCACCTGAAAAATCAGGAAGAGAAGATATCTTCCGTCATCATGAGGCAGTTTGAGACCAACTTAACCAACAAGGTGTTCCAATCCATCTGTTTGGCTGAAATCTCTAAATTCCGCCGTTTAGAACCGGGCGAATACTTAGAGCGAATCTCAACCATTCCTGAATTGAAAACCTTCTTTGGCGGAGAATCGGTTCGAGCCCTTATAAACCTAGCTGTCAGCGTAATTACCATCCTCATCATCGGCCTAATCAACATATGGGCAGGCGTGACGCTTCTGATTGCCTCACTCATTTTAGCCATTTTCGCTTGGAGCCTTTCTAAACAGAAGATTGGCAGCATACAAAATAAGTCAGACATAGAAGGCTTAACCACTTCTAAAATCATCGAGATCATTTCTAGCCCGCTGGATATCAAAGCGCGAAACATGGAATACCGCGTTGAAAGCCTGATGACACAAATGGTCGAGGAACGTGAAGTTGAAAACATCAAATACGAACAGATTGAATCGAACTTCGGCTTGATCTTGGCGCTCATCCAACAGCTTTCAATTGCTTGCGTTGTTGTAGTACTAGCAACCGCTGTTATCAACATGGAATCAAGCCAAGGCATCATGGCAGCGATCATTATGCTGACCAACCGTTACTTCGCGCCTTACCAACAAGTAATGCGTACTGCGAGCCGCTGGGAATTAAATAAGCTCCATATACAACGTATCGCGGAACTGCTTGAACTGGCAGCGTCTGTTGAACATCAACATGAGACAACGGAAGTAGAACGTATTTCTGTTAAATATTCTGAAAAGCAGCGTATTGAATTTGAACTCGGACAAGCTTATTTACTGACAGGGAAAAGTGGCACAGGCAAGACCCATCTCGCCAACTGTATTACGCGGCAGAATAGCGATAACAAACTGGATATCATGATTAATGACACGCCTCTGGATGACTTGAACTACAACGTATGGCGTAACAGCGTGCTGATGGTCGATAAAACAAGCTCGTTCGTGGAAGGAACCATTATTGATAACCTAACCTGCTTCCGACCAAGTTTGAATAATACGGCGTTTGCACTGTGCGAGACCATGAACATCAAGGCACAAATCGATGGGCTTCCTGCTGGTTTTTACACAGAACTCAAAGGCCACATGCGCAATCCATTCTCACGCCAAGTAGGTTACGCCTTATTATTGGTTCGCGCCCTGCTCGCCAGTAAGCGTGTATTGATATTTGATGATATCGATTGTGTCTATGATGAGGAATTTGCACGAGTGGTGCTGACCAGTACCGCCTATCGTGCCAATGACAAAATCCTAATCATCGCCAGTAATAAGATGGACAAACTAAACCACCGCCTCAAACGCGTAAAACTTACCGGAGGTGATCAATGAGCATCCTAGTTGACTTCAACAATGTTCCGCAGCGGGTGTTGGACTTTGAAGCAAGTGGTTATGATGAACGCTACAGTCAGTCACCGCTGATTCGTGGCTTAGCTTACACCCTGATAGCACTGGAATGGGAAGGCACGCCGTCTATTCTCAGTGACGCTTTTATTCCCAAACAAAAAGACAGCGACAGTTTTACTGCGACTATAGAGCGTCTTGGATACCGCTGTGATGTGACCAAGCTAAAAACTCTCGAGAATATCGACCAGTACCCTCACCCATGCTTTATTGAGATAGAGAACCTTAGCGCCATTTTCTTAGGTACTAAGGATGGAAAGTTACTCCTGTTTGATTACACGAACAACAACACCATTGAATATCCAATGTGCAAAAAGCCCTGTTCGCTGATTTCGATTAGCGAATATTCTCGTCTATTCCGCGAACCACCGCCGGAATCGCAAGACAGAAGCAATTGGATAAAATACGCTTTCTATCGCTATAACAACGAACTTAAAAGCTTGATCATACTGAGCTTCGTCATCAGTATACTGGGCGCGTTACAGCCCTTCTTTATTATGAGTGTGTATAACTTCGCGCTAACTTCGAGTTCTCAAGCAACACTCTATTGGCTAACTTTATTTGCCATCATTGTTGGCTTCTCTGAATACTTTTTTAAGAAAATGCGCGTCAACATTATTGCGACCTCCGGTAAAGATCTCGCGGTGCACATCTCACAAGCCGTAATATCGAAACTTCTATGGCTGCCCTACGCGATGACATCAACCGCTGGGGTTTCGTCTCAGTTGGCTCGTTTGAAAGATATCGACACCTTCCGACGCTTAGTGACCGCAGAATCAACGCTTAGCTATTTTGATATGCCGTTTGTAATTGTATTTATCATCGCCATTGCCCTTATGTCGGGTACGGCAGCGCTTGTAGTGATGGGGGGCTTAATCTTGATGTTGGTGTTCTGTGTGTATTCTCGCTATATCTACTCGCAAGCCACATCCAAAAGCTCGCGCGCCAATGCGATGGTCTCGTATCAATGGAATGAAATCCTTCGTGGTATCAAAACTATCCAAGGCCTTCCTTTACTTCGTGTCGTTCAATCTCGTTTCAGTGCTTCACATATGCAAAGCACCAGTGATGCCGAGAACGTTGCCGTGACTAACAGTAAGATTCAGGCTGCTGGCGGCAGTTTGATTCAGGTGATTGGTACTGCAAGTATCGTGACCGCAGTAATCGGAGTAATGGAAGGGACTTCTGATGCTGGTGCGATGCTCGCGACAGTGATATTGGTTTGGAAGGCGTTAGGTCCGATCATGGGTATCTACAACTCAATTTCTAAATTCCAGTCGATTAAGGCTTCATCCGCACAGATCAATAACTTAATGTCGATGAATGACGACAAATTGACCTTAGAGAAAAGCCCACCGATTCGTCTGTTCCAAGGTAGTATTGTTGGCAGTGGTGTCAGTCATCGTTACACAGGTGCGGCGACCGGCTTAACCAACCTTGGTTTTAAGATACCACCCAGTGCAAAAGTCGTCATTTGCGGCCCTACTGGCTGTGGGAAAACAACACTCATCTCTATTATTGCTGGCTTAGAAGATCGTTATCAGGGTGCCGTATCTGTCGATGGTTATAACATTAAGCAGTTCAACAGCTATCGCTACCGCACATCGATCAATTACATCCCTTTCAATCTGCACATTTTCGAAGGCTCTTTAGAGACCAACTTCATTTTGCACAATGGGTTGATTCCGACAGAGAAAATGCAGGAAATGGTGAGCTTCTTCGAACTAGACGAATGGCTACCAGAAGGATTGGCAACGCAATTGAGTGTCGATAAATGCAAAGGCCTTCCCAATGGTATTCAGCAAAAGCTGCGTTTGGCGCTTGGTTTAGGCAACTGTGAGCAATCTCTGATCATCATTGATGAACCCTTTAATGGGGCTGAAAATGAAAACGCGCAGTATTTTAACCGTTTGTTCAGCGATAAGTTGTTGAACAAAACAGTCATTTTTTCAACCAATGATCCCGGCTTGATCGCCACTTCCAATATGAGTTTGGTTCTAGAGCCTGACGGGAATCTTAAATATTTTGGCTTAACAGACAAATACTTAAACAGTTTGAGTTAAACACGACGATGCTTACTCACAGATTACTCGTTCAATAAATGGATGTAATTGACAAAAACATAAGTGATAGAGATGATTCGATCTGTGATCACATGTAACAAGGAAGCAAATGTACACATTCGTTGCAGACAAGCTTGATGTCGCTTACTTATCCGCAATTCCTGAAAACCATCAACTTCAGGACTGCGATGTGCCTGAAGAGGAGATCGAACTTCGAGAGATCGTTGAGGTTTGGTATGAGTGTGCCTTTCTACCCGCTTTCAACCTTCAGAAAATCGATATCGAGAACAAAGCTGAGCTAACCGTCATACAAACACATGTATTGAACAACGATACGAGTACGCTCGCTTTCCTACTCAAAAACAGAGTGTACCGCGCTGCACTGAACAGAATGCTTGGTGTTTGGGCGTTAGAACCCTCTGCAAAAACGGTGCTAGAGCAACTTCTGTTTGAACTAAGTCTCGATAAAAAGCGCCCTCATTAACTCGCTTTATAAGCTATTCATCAATAAGCATAAAAATTAAACCGACTGACAATCGCTATAAGTTGCTAGTAAGAGAAGATATTTCAAAATAAGCTCTGGAATCACAAGAACTTATACCCCTCCCACACTTCCATTAAATTTACCGTTTCAAGGTTTCCATATCCGCATTTTTATTCTACTGTTTTTATATAAAAACAGTTGGATGGATCCTTATATGGCGATTACGGTCTGGAATAACCTTTCAGTCAAACATAAACTCTTTGGCTTAGTTCTACTTCCCATTTCACTACTGCTCTTTCTAGCAGGCAGACAAGCGTATATTTTAACGACTCAGTTAACCGATTTTGAACGAACCAATCAGTTATCTGTGTATCTTCAAGATATTTCGGTCTTATATCGGAGCACTCTGGCTTCTAGCCCTCAAGAATTCGCGACGCAAAGCAGCCAAGTAAAGGCAGAACTAAAAACACTTTCTCCAGCTATATTTTTAAACACTTCTGATGAAATGAACCAACTGGTTGCAGACTTCAGCGAAGCAACCCTATCAACGATGGAAGTGACGGATAGTTACGATAAATTGGATGCACTTGAATGGCAGAGTGATTTGTACAAACAGTTGCTCCTTGAGATAGAAAAAGTCCCTTTCGAAAACACCAAGCGTGAAATTCAACAACACCTCACCGCGTTACAACAGCTTGAATGGCTGATGTTTTGGTCAAATGAAGAATTTAAACTGGGTACCTCATTGATTGAGATATTCCAAAGTAGCCAAGAATACGACCCAGAACTTGCAGAACAGATCGAAACTCTGAGTGAAAGACAACAACTGTTCCTAGAACGCTTTGTGTCATTGAATGCAAACGAACATCAAGTATCTTTAATGGTCGAAGTATTTAGAAATGATGTTTTCGCTCAGAGTCAAGAAATCAGAAGTGCTCTGCTAGACCTCAACGCAATCAGCCAACTTACACCACAAGAAATATCTGTTGGCCTAGAAGCGATGAGTGCTCGACTTAACTTGTTGCAAAGCCTTGGAGGGGTAATTAAACAGGAATTCCAAACAGAAGTTGCTCAAGCGATTTCAGATGCCCAAATGGAACGAACACTGTTTATCTCCATCGTCGCCTTACTCGCCACCATTGTTATGGGCTTAACCTTGAGTCTGGCAAGACAAGTGACGAATAATCTTGGACTCGTCCTTAATTTTTTAAAAAGCGAAAACGATGAAACCCGCCCCTCTCTGGAAAAACTGATTCAAGGTAAGGATGAACTCAGTCTTTTTGCTCAACAGGTAGAACGACTAACCATCGAAAGAGAACACGCCAAAGAAAAACTAACCCTAGCAAAAGAAGACGCAGAAAAAGCGAAAGACCACGCCATACAAGCTAGCAAAGCTAAAAGTAGTTTCTTGGCCAACATGTCTCATGAAATTCGAACCCCTCTTAATGGCGTCATTGGTATTTCAGAAATACTGGCTGATACACCACTGACACCAACACAACGAGATTACGTTGATACCATTGAAACCTCATCTCAACTATTACTCAGCTTAATCAACGACATCTTAGACTTTTCTAAGATCGAATCCGGCATGCTGCTTATCAGCCCACATTCAGCATCCATTAGAGAGTCGATATATGACATCGCTTCTATCGTTGCACCAAAAGCAAAAGAGCAGAAAGTTTTGATTAACGTCGATATCAGTCCAGACACCCCCGCTCGAGTGATGATAGACGATCATCGATTAAGACAGATCTTAATGAACTTTATGTCTAATGCGGTAAAATTTACTGCCGAAGGTGGGGTGACATTATCCATCCAGACTCTCAGCAATACTGAAAACAACGTAACCATTAGATTCGCAGTTAGGGATACCGGCATTGGTATCGATAAACAGCAACAGAAACAGATATTCGAACCCTTTGCTCAAGAAGATGATTCAACTACACGTCAGTTTGGTGGCACGGGGCTTGGCCTGGCGATTAGTACGCAATTAGTTGAACTGATGGGTGGTCAGATTCAACTCGATTCCGTTAAAGGTGAAGGCAGTTGTTTCTACTTCGATTTAGAGTTACCCGTTGACTTAATGCTACCGAAGCCAAGCATTGCAACTGCCGATATTTACGTACTTGGTAACGAGAACGAGCTATCTAGACGCATAGAATGCGACCTCAATCTTTATGGTCTAAAAGTTACTCAGCAAACAAGTGATACGGCTGCAATAACAGAACAACTCGCTGCTCAAAAGCACAATAGACCAATCACTGTTGTTTTTGCTGAAGACGATGCGTTCCAAGCCAGTGACTACTCGAATGACTTGGACAAGCTTCATCAGAATGGAATCACTATTTGTCTAATTCGTTCATTTCTTAGCGAGCCAGCCGATATCGGAGACTGTGTTACAGCACAAGTATCGCAGCCCCTACTCGGCTTACGGTTAATTAAAGCGGTTGAACTTTGTGATACACAAGGTCTAGCTGAACTATCAGAGGCTAGCCAACAACCTTTAGAAATACAGCATAAAATCCTTATCGTCGAAGACAATAAAATTAACCAGAAGATCGCTGGTCTTCATGTTGGAAAAAGTGGTTTCGAATTTGAGTTTGCTAACAACGGCCAAGAAGCCATAGACAAGTTCACAGCAAACCCTCATTACGCAGCGATCCTGATGGACTGCATGATGCCCGTTATGGATGGTTTTGAAGCAACGAGTAATATTCGACGAATTGAACTAGAAACTAAGGCTACACGCCGTATTCCGATCATTGCCTTAACCGCCAGTGTTATTGATGACGATATTCAGAAATGTTTCGACGTAGGTATGGACGACTACGTACCAAAACCGTTCAAGTTCGAAATGTTAAAAGAGAAAATACTCACCGCAGTAGAAGCAATGCCGCTTCCTAGCGGGCACATCCCTCCTGCCACATCAAAAGCTTCAACCGTAACCCCGATTCACAATGCTAATTCAGCTAAACCAACGTTACCGGAAGAAGTCGATCAACAAACAGTGCCAACTAAATCCGAAAGAATATTGTTAGTCGAAGATAACCGGGTTAATCAGAAAGTGGCATCTGTAATGTTAACTAAAGCGGGATATGCATTTGAAATTGCTGAGAACGGGCAAATCGCCGTTGATATGTATCAAAACGACAGTAGCTTCGACATTATTCTCATGGATTGCATGATGCCAGTTATGGACGGTTTCACAGCGACAAAAGAGATAAGAGAGCTCGAGAAAAATCTAGGTTTAAGAAAGACGCCTATTATCGCGTTAACAGCCAGTGTTATCGATGATGATATCCAAAAATGCTTTGATTCGGGTATGGATGGATACGTAGCGAAGCCAGTGCGAAAAGAAAAGCTATTCCACCAAATAGAAAGTGCGACTTGTTAGGAGAAACCAATGGATTGGATCAGAACGATTAACGCACTCTCTCGCAGAGTTGTGCTACCAACCGCAATTGGGCTGTTAGGGAGCTTACTCCTTTTTACCCCAGCGCATGCAGCGGAAGATTACGCCATTTTTTCTTTAGATTCTGGTTTTGAAGAGATATCAATAAACAAAGCCAGAAAGCTATATCGAGGAAAAACCAAACGCCTGAACGGCAAGCGAGTAGAACTATCAGATTGGCCTGAAAACAGCACCGAAAGAGAAGATTTTTATCAGCTGTTACTTGGGAAAAATACAGCTCAAATGAACGCGCATTGGGCTGGCTTATCTTTCTCAGGGAAAGCGCGTTATCCAAGAGAGATCAAACAGGCTTCAGCTGACAGCTTAGTTAATTGGCTGGACGACAAACCAAATCGTATTGGTTACTCACCGCTCTCTTCAGTTCCTCAAAATGCCAACGTTCTATACGTTATAAGTTCGGAGAAATAACATGAAAAAAATAATCACGTCAGTGCTATGTGCTTCAATTGCCTCTCCGGCCTTTGCCATTATTGAACTTACCGATAATTTGTCATTAAGCGGATTTGGCTCTACGTCTTGGGCAAAATCAGATAACGACAATCCTTTAATCATTAACCGCGGTTTTACTGATGAAAACTGTTATGACTGTGATACCACGTTTGGCGTTCAGTTAGATTACTACTACAACTCGTTCAGAGCCTCAGTACAAGTTGTCAAACCACCACAGTTTGAATGGAGTGACCCACAGTTAGAATGGGCTTACGTCGGCTATGAGTTTAATGACTTCGATGTCAGTGTAGGGCGATTAAGACTTCCACTCTTCCTTGCATCTGAGTATTACTATGTGGGTCAAGCCTACATGACAGCTAGACCGCCTACAGAGGTCTATAACAGCGTACTTGGCATCACGGCTTTCAATGGTATCAAAGTGAGCTGGACTCATGATGTAAGCGATGAAGCGACCCTATTACTCTCCCCATTCTTCGGTATAAAAGACAATAATGAAGTTGATTTCAATTCGACAACTGAGCTGGAGTTTGAAACCAATCGAATGTTTGGTGCCAACTTACAATTAAGTGGTGAGGATTATCGTTGGAATCTATCTTTCTTAGATTCAAATTTTGATCAAACGGTCACCACGACAATTCCTGGAGTACCAGCCCCATTCAGAACTAAGCAAGATAACCAACACATCCAACTTTGGTCGTTAGGTGCTGAGTACGAATTTGGTCAAGCTGTACTTGCCAGTGAAGGGCAAATCAGCGACTTCTCTTCATCCATGTACGCAAGTCTTGGTTACCACTTAGGGTCATTCACGCCTTACGTCGTTTATGGCGCACAATTTGACTCCAATGAACACTTAGAGGGGAACAGCTACTTAATTGGCGTTGACTATGATGTGTTACCTAACGTGTCTATTAATGGTGAAGTGCAATATTTTGAGGCTCGTAAAGCAAACGGTGCCTTTGTTGAGGATTTCAACGCACTTACTGGTTTTGATGACAAAGATGCCGTCCTTTACACCATAATGTTGAGTTTCGTTTTCTAACCCAGAATTAAACAATCACCATTAAATAAAAGCCCAAGGTAATCAAATAACCTTGGGCTTTTTAATGTTGGTAAGCAAACAACGCTTAGTATTTAAATAATACTTTCACGTCACCTGTTACAGCGGCTTCGTCGACATAACCAATTGCGTTGGTTTTTGAAGCAACCGTTGTGATTGCTTCCTTGTAGTCTGCAACCTGGATTGGCGCTTCAGCTTTACCGGTAAATACAAGTCGCGACCACGCTGATTGAAGTTGTGATTCGCTGCGTCCCGTCGCCACCTCATGGAAGGCTAGTCGACCTTCAGAACCATCAGCCAGCTCGATGATCTGTGCTTTGGTACCATTCGATAGCTTGCTTTTCTTACCCATGAATAACTTTTTAACGTCAGATTTAGATAGAGAATCAACGCCAGCATTGTTACCAATCACTACCATTCCAGCAGAAGCGTTAAATGAAAGAACCGCTACGGTTATTGCTGCCAGTAAACTTTTCATGTTGCCTCCTTAGAATACGAAATCAAGACGTGCTGAATAGACAATAGAGCTGTCTTCAACGTAGTTACCCGTTGCAATATATGGGTTTGCTGTTGTTTCAACATTGCTTTGGAACCCACCACTAGTATCTCGGTAATCCACATACGTCACATCCGCTTTTAAAGACATGTTCTTAGCGAAATCCCAACGACTACCAACAGAGTAAGAAAGACGCTCGTAATTCATCGACTCTTTAATTGCCGTCGTAGTCATGTTTTCACGTTCTTCGTTGTCTGTTGTTTCAACCCAGCTAACAGAAACGTAAGGCGTAAATTCATTAATTCGGTAACCGACCAAGCCAGAAACCGATTGATAGTCATAAAACTGCCCTTCCAACTGAACATCCGCAGCTTCAACATTAACTAACAGATCACCATTGTCATATTGAGCACCCAAGGAGATGAACTGACCATCTTGGCTATCTAGCATTGCACCCAATTGACAATACGGGTCTTGTGAGTTTTGGAAATCACAAGAAGGGTTTGACTCAGCAACAAAGTACGAACCACGGAAAGTAAAATCATCAACGTTCCAGTTGGCACTGATACCGAATAGTTTATCCAGTTTCACCTCACCAACAATTGAGTCATCTTCATCAATAGTACCGATACCAACCACTGGCTGAAGAAGAATACTTGAATCTTCAAGTTCAATCGGAATCAATAAATCAGCACCGGTGTAGCCCTTCAAAACAATGTTTTCATACAATTCTTGAGAAGCTCTGATCATAGGGTATGCATAACCAAGATCGGTGTAATCTGAGTAGAAAAACAAAGGTAAACGCAACTTACCTGCTCGAGCTGTGAAGGCCTCAAAATCATAAGAGGCATACGCCATTTCAATTTTTGGCTCATAATCATAACGGCTGTTTGCAACGATTTGCGTCACAAACTTAGCACGTTCATTTACTTGAAAATCAAATTGTAAGCCTGCTAATGTCTCTTGCTCCCAATCTAATTTTTCATCTGTGTAACCCGCATAACCGATCGCATTATCCGACTTACCGATGCCTACAGAACCAAATCCACTAATTCGAAGATCATCCATGTTTGCAGCATTTGCTCCAAACGCCATACTTACTAGGGCAGCAACCACTGTCTTCTTCATAACTAACTCCAATTGTTATGTGATTTTTCGTTTTTTATATAATTGTTTTTGTATAATCAGCCCATATTTGGGGCATACTCCCGCCCTCCTTAAGGCACGGCCGAAAGGAAGAGGGAATGATTCAAGGGGACTTAACTGACCTTAAAGTGGCCAGTTAATGTTGAAAGATTACGAGTCACTTTTTGAATATCTTGCGCCACGGCGTCGACTTGCTGAACACTATTACTGGTGCCTTCTGCCATCTTACGAATTTCTTCGACAAACGTTTCGATACGAGTGGAGGTTTGCTCTTGCTCTTCAGTCGCAGCGGCAATACTTTCGTTTCGTTGGCTAATTTCAGTGATATCTGATGTGATTTTTTGTAGCGAGTTCTCAGCTACCAGGGATTTCTCAACGCAAGTTTCAGCTTTTTTAACACTATCTGAAATAATAGACGATGCAGTTTTAGCTTGGTCTTGCAACTGTAATAGTACAGATTGAATTTCTTGTGTAGATGATTGAGTTCTTGATGCTAACGTTCTTACTTCATCAGCAACGACAGCGAAGCCACGGCCTTGTTCACCAGCGCGCGCAGCTTCAATTGCCGCATTGAGCGCAAGCAAGTTGGTTTGCTCTGCAATCGAACTGATCGACTCAAGTATTGAGCCAGCACTCTGTGTGTTGTCATTTAGCTGTTTAACCACTAGCGATGCATTACTTACATCATGCGTTAATTCTTGAACGGCTAAAATCGTACTCTTGACTTGCTGTTCTCCTAAGCTTGCTTGCTCACTCGCACTGGAAGCTGAAGTCGAAGCATCATTAGCGTTCGTAGCGATTTCTCTAGCGGCAAGAAACAACTGATTTAATGAGCTTGATACTTCTTCAATAGAGAGGTGCTGCTTAGTCGACAATTGACTTGTTACTTGACTTGATTTAACAAGTGAACCAGAGATCGTGTCCAGCTGAGTAACGTTACCTATAGTGTGTGTGACGTTCTGCTGTAAATGAGAGACAAAGCTATTGAACGACTCTACTAAAGGTTTCAGTTCGTCATTTTTTTCATGCTGAAGACGAACCGTTAAGTCTCCCTCTCCTTCAGCAATATCACGCATTTTGTCACTGATATTCGCGAGGTCTCTACGTATACCTTTCACCACAAACCAACCAAAGATACACATCGCAAGCATGGCTACAGCACCAGACACGCTCATGATTTGGTTAGCTTTTTTATTGTTTGATTCTAAATCTTGCACTGCGCTTTCAAACTCTGATTGACGAGCCAAAGAAAACTCATGAATACCCAAAATAAGCTCATCTAAGATTGCGGTGCTCTGTTTTGCAAGACGCCCTGCTTCACTAAGGCTGATCTCTTCATCTATCATGCCTTGAGCAATTCGGTAAGCTAACTCAAAATATTGATTAGTTTTATTTTGCAGAAGTGCAGATGAGCTCTGTAACGAAGGATCGAGAGAGATTTGAATGTTGAAGTTATTTTGAATCTCAGCGAGAGTTTGCTTGTTCATCTCCAAAATCTCTTCATCGCCTAGAGTCACTGCCAAATTAAAGCGCTCAGCTAATTGAGAAATCAATACACTATTCAATGAAGCCGCATTCATAACCGGATAAGTAACTTGGTCAATTCGATTAACCTGCTGGGTGTTACTGGTTAACGTATCCCCTCCGACAAATAGAATACTAGTAAATCCTACTAGCGACACTAAACATAAAGCCAAAATCCTATTTTTGATCGATAGTGTAAACATAAGCTCCCTTTGTTAAACAGTATGATGAACCGCACATATATTTTGAACAATAACAGATCTGACCAGTATATCAATCTGTTACAACGAAAATAGTGACAGAAATGTTAATACTATTTATAAAAGAGAATAACCATATAAATCAGTGGGTATAATTGAGTTCTTTATTAAAAACAAGTTCAACATCAAACTGAACACCTCACCATAAGACTGAAACTCATCATATTCCAAACTCGCTTTAGTTATTCATGAGTGGGGATTTCACGATAGTTAAATCAATATTAAGAACCCAAGTTTCCTCTTACATTTAGCTTCGTAATAAATTTGAACCACAAAATTCTCTACTATTTAATGGTTCTGTCAGCAGCGTCAGCATTGTGTAAGAAGGCTGAAAACTCACGAACTTGACCGCCTTTATTCAGTCAACCTAGAGCGAATAAACAGATACCTTAAACGGAGAACGCATGCGAATAGCGACTTTATCTTTAAGTTTGGTTTCAGCGGTCGGTTTCGCGGCTGAGCCAAATCCTTTTCCAATTACGCCAGACGAAACTGGCGAAGAGTTTATGGTAAGTGCAACGAATCCATATGTAAGCAGCACTGGGTATTCGGTACTCAAGCAAGGCGGTAATGCGGTCGATGCGATGGTGGCGATGCAGATGACCATGTCGGTGGTTGAACCGGATATGACAGGGATTGGCGGTGGTACTTTTGCGCTGTTTTATCAAAAAGACAAAGACCAATTTCTCGCACTGGATGGGCGTGATGAAGCGCCCTCAAGTGCGACTCCAAATATGTTTATGGAAGATGGTAAAGCACTCCGTCGAAATGAGATTTTAGGACCAAGATCTGTTGCCGTTCCCGGCACGCTTCGTTTGCTCTATAGCACTCATCAACAATACGGAAAGCTACCATGGTCTGAGCTTGTTCAACCCGCGATTGAACTGGCAAGCAAGGGTTACGCGATGAACAGCTACACCTACGACATCGTGGTTCGTGAACAAAAACGATTGATTGAAGATCCAGAAATCGAAGCCCAGTATTGGAGTGACGACCAAATCAAACCAACCGGCACATTGATGAAGAACCCAAAGCTTGCTGACACTCTTAGCAACATTGCTCAACAAGGCGATAAGTACCTTTATGGTGGCGAGTTTGGTAAGCACATCGTTGAAACTGTGAACAGCAGAATCGATGCCGACCACGCAAAGCTCTCTATAGAAGATTTTGCACAATACCAAGTCAAACAGCGTGAGGTTATTGAAAGCGACTACCGAGGCAACAAGATTGTCTCGTTCGGTTATCCAGCCTCTGGTGGCGTGATGGTTGCTCAAAGCCTTGAAATGTTAGAAGCTTATGACTTAGCCGCCATGTCTAAAACTGATGTTGAACCTTGGCGCTTGATGACTGAAGCCATGAGAATCGCCAAAGCCGATCGCATTGCGTATGCAGGTGACCCAGATTACATTGAAGCGCCAATTGCTGCCCTACTCGACAAAACCTACATCGACGAGCGACGTAAGCTCATTCCGGAGAGTGGCATTGCGAAAACAAAACCGAAAGCAGGCAAGCTATCTGATACCGATTACGCTCAATATCAAGGTTTTGAGAGCCAAGATACAGGGCACATATCTATCATCGACAAAGACGGTAATGCCATTGCAATGACCAGTACCGTCGGCACAGGCATGGGGTCAGGGGTAATGGTCGACGGCGTGATTCTTAATGCCCAAATGGCAAATTTCTCCACCAAACCCACAATAAACGGTAAACCGACTCAAAACGCTATCGGAGCAGGTAAGCGACCTCGTTCCGCGATCACCCCGTTAATGGTTATGGATAAAAAAGACGACCTGCGTTTAGTGGTTGGTTCTCCTGGTAGCTCACAAATTCCGGGGTATGTGTTAAAAACCGTGGTTGGTGTTTTAGATTGGGATCTGTCTGCGCAGGAAGCAATTGACCTTCCAAACATCCAATACGGCACCAAGATAGATCGCACCAAACCTTATGACCCAACGGGTTTATTGGTCGAAAAGAAAACTTACGCTGAAATGTTGGTTCCAGAATTTATGCAGCTCGGTTACCCAGTACATGTCATTCCAGTGGTCAGCGGTTTGAACGCCATTGAAATCAAAGATGGCAAGATCCATGGCGCGACAGACAGACGCCGTGCATCCACCTCAATGGGCGAATAATTTAACTTAACGGGTGAGAGAATAAGCTCACCCACTTTAGATGTTTCCAACTTGTGCTTTGCTTTAAAAGACATTCCAAACAGAACTCTAGATCCAAAAAAGCCAGTCGAATATTTCGACTGGCTTTTCATAAGCGGCTTATCTATTTACTCATTCAAATATTATGAACTTGGCGCTACTCGCTTCTCTTTCAACTGCTCAATAACATAGTCAGGAGCCACTTTACCTAGCTCACTTAAGCAATCATCGGTCTTGTCGTTGCCGTATCGCACGTAGATATCACATACCGCATATAACTGCTCTGGAGAACCAGAGATCAAATACGCCTTCTCGAACGATTCAGTCGATTTGTCGATATCCAGCTCTTCTTGTAGTACCCCATTCAAGTACCAGTAGTAGCTGTTATCTTTTGCAAGTTCTGCTGCTACTTCAATCTCTTTAGCTGCTGCTGCCTTGTCTTCAAGGCGAACCAAAGTTAATGATTTAGAATAGTGCATCGCTGCATTGTCCGGCACGTTCTTCAAACCACGATCCAACACCTCGACCGCTTGTTGATCTTTATTCTGAGCTCGGAAGTTATCCGCGTAGCTCAACCAAACTTGAGGGTCTTTCTGGTGAGTATTAATTAACTCAATATAAATCGTTTCCGCTTTATCCCATTCATTGTGCCAACGGAGCACGTCAGCGAACAACAATTGAAACTTTTCAGATTCTTGTGTTTCCAAAAATGTGATTAGCTCAGCAACAGGCTGTTCTATTTGAGCTTTCTGCTCGTCATCTAACGTATTGTAATCACGAACTAAATTGGATGTCGCTGTGTGACGCACCATCGAATCACTGTCTTTTAGCAAAGGAGAAACCAACGCCCAACGGTGCTCCAATTGATACGGTGCAGAACCGATAACCGACGCTTCACGAACTTCAGGGTTTTGATCCTTTAAGCCTCGCGCAACTGCCACCAGCGCATTCTGGCTTGGGTATGATGCTAGCTCCTGCAGCGCGCCAGTGCGGTTTTCAATGGACTGATTTTGATCTTGTGCCATGTAAGACAACTGTTGAATACGGGTTTGTGTGTCCGTCATTTCAAGCACTTGATTGATATTTTGTGCCGGTGCGTCAACAGTTTGCTGAACGCTATTCGCTGCCATCGCAGACGTTGAAATCAATGCGGACGTTGAAATCAATAAAGCAACAGCCGTCGCTAAACTCTTCTTCATCATAGTATTACCTTAAACTGGAGAACTTAGCCTGTCCTTAGACTCGTATCTGATTAAATTTGTCTTGGATCTGTTGACCCAAAAGACGAGTTAAAACTTGGTCTCGAACGTAGTTTGTTGCGCCTGTTTTGCACGATGTGCCATCAATACTGAGTCACTGAATTTGCCATGAGTAACCGGATGCCCCATCGCACGAGCGATATAAGCCATCGACTTGTCGACATGAGAAAAGAACTTGTGCCAACCTGCACATAAGTAGTTCAAGCCCGGTTCACCGGCACGAGTTTTGATAAAGCGGTTTTTAGGACATTCACCATGACAAGCAAACTTGTAGTCGCATTGCTGACATTGACTGGTCATTGTGCGTGATTTAGCAAAACCAAACTTTTGCTGTGGTGCGCTGTACGCCAAATCATCAAGCTTCTCGTGATGAATATTGCCAATCTTGTATTCAGGGTAAACATAGTGGTCGCACGAGAACACATCGCCATTTGGCTCCATTGCCAAACCCTTTCCGCATATCTCATTCAAGGTACAAAGCGGGTTAGGACGCCCTATCCATGTTTCTAAACTTGCTTCAAAATACTGAACGAACACTTTACCGATGTCGTTCTTCGCCCACTCATCAAATACAGAAATAAGGAAGTTACCCCAAGCCAAGTCCGACACACACCACGATTCCATGATCGAGTCTTTATGGCCGGGGATCAGGCGTTTGTCGCCTTGTTTGAGCTGCTCGCTCACTTGGGATGTTTGTGGTGCAACCGTTCGGAACGTTTTCTGTTCAACGATAGGAATAAATTGCATTTGCGGTGACTTCACCACATCACGTAGGAAGCGATACACCTCAAGTGCATTTTGACTGGTGAGGTTATTCACACAAGTCAGCGTTGCGAACTTCACTTGGTGTTTGTGGAGCAGCTCTACGGCCGCCATCACTTGTTTGAATGTGCCACGGCCTGCTCTGTTAACACGATACGCATTGTGCAGCATTTCAGGGCCATCAATACTCAAGCCGATTAGGAAATTGTTATTTGCTAAGAATCGGCCCCAGTCGTCATTCAATAATGTGCCATTGGTTTGCAGATCGTTTGAGATCAACACACCTTGAGGTCGGTACTTTTTCTGTAGCTCAACCACTCTTTCAAAGTACGCTAAACCTAGCATGGTCGGTTCACCGCCCTGCCATGAGAAGATAATTTCAGGCGTGTTTTGACCTTCAATGTATTGTCGGATGTAGGTTTCTAACGTCTCATCATCCATTCTTGGAGAACTGCCTTTCTTGTACTCCAACAAATCTTGCTTACTTAGGTAATAACAATATTTACAGTCAATGTTGCACGCTGCGCCAATTGGCTTAGCCATAACATGCAAGCGTTTAGACGCTTTACCATTGTATTGTGGACCTTGAGTAATGTGCATGATTTATCTACCTATCTTAGTGTCTGTAGCCATCATAATGCCTATTTCAGTCAGTGGCATGTTATACCCTTTATAACCAATAGGAATGACCTTAAACGTTAAAATTGCCCTCTATTTCGAACATTCGAGGCACGTGATGAAATTTTTCAATTACAAACAATTAGCGGCGATCAGCAGCATCACCATGACTATTTTCCTAAGCGGCTGTGCGAGCGTGCCTACACACCCTATCGCTCAACAAATCGACCAAGAAATGGTGCTAGTTGAAGGTGGTACATTCACCATGGGTTCGAACGATCCTGAAGCGACCAAAGCAGAACGACCAGCGCGAGATATAACTGTAGATAGTTTCTACATTGCGAAGTTTGAGGTGACTCAAGAATTGTTCGAATCGGTGATGGGTTCATCTCTCAGTTATTTCCAAAACCCACAAGTTCCGGTCAATAACTTAAGTTGGCAACAGGCGAACTACTTCGTTGAACAATTGAACGAACTTACGGGTGAAGAATACCGTCTGCCGACTGAAGCTGAATGGGAATTTGCAGCGAAAGGTGGCAACAATAGCAAAGGCTATACTTACAGTGGTTCCAATAACTTAGATGATGTTGCGTGGTACTCAGAAAATTCTAAAAATAGCGCACATCCAGTCGGGCTAAAGAAGCCAAATGAACTAGGCTTATATGACATGACCGGAAACGTGGGTGAGTTTGTAATCGATGCCTTCGACGACACCTTTTACCGATTCGGTCCAACAGACAATCCTAACAACGCGAAACACAGTGACGTGGGTTTATCACACAAATCAGTTCGTGGTGGCAGCTTTGCTTATGACGAAAATGAATCTGAAAGTTACCGTCGAGACTTTGCAAGTCAGTCAATTACCATGTCTGACATGGGCTTACGTTTAGTTAAAGATACTAACTAACGATGCCAACGGTTACGGCTCAATAACCTTCACCAAAAAGATTAAAAATACAATTTTCACTATCCAAACGTTGAGTCGCTACGGCAATACTGAATAAGGAAACTCTATGCAATACACCAAGCTATCTGGGCTTACACTCGCATTACTCTGTGCTTTCCCTGCTTCGGCGGCGGATAAGCCAGATCTGGTCCTTCAAATCACGGTAGATGGCCTGCGCGCAGATCTAATCGAACGATATAAGCACAACTTCGGTGAAGGCGGTTTCCGGTACTTAATGGATGATGGTACTTACTACACCAACGCGAACTACCAACATGGCAACACGGAAACGATCGTGGGCCATGTGTCGCTTGCAACAGGTGCGCCACCGAGCGTACACGGCATGGTAGGTAACGTTTGGTATGACCGCAGCGAAGAGCGTTTGGTGTATAACGTAGAAGACGGCAACTACAAAATGTTGACCTCTGGCGCGGGTGTCGACAAAGCAACTGAGATCGACCCAACGCAGAAGACAGCACAGGGCGATGGACGTTCTCCGGAGCCAATACTTTCCACCACGTTTGGTGACGAGTTGACGATTTCCAATAGTGGAAAATCAAAAGTGTTCGGTGTATCAGTGAAAGACCGCGGCGCAATCTCATTGGCGGGACACAGTGGTAAAGCCTTCTGGTTCTCCAAAGCGCAATCTGAGTTTGTCACCAGCAACTATTACTACGACGAGTATCCAGATTGGGTATCACGTTGGAACGAGAAAGCGATTGCTGCTCAGTACTCGAAACAGAAGTGGGAGCTCTCATTACCACGTGAGAAGTACACGCTTCAAGAACACGATACCGAACACAAAGTGAAACTCGGTGATTTCCAACGCACCTTCCCTCACCCTTATGGCCCTGCAAGTTACAAGTACTACAGCACAACGCTAACCGTTAGCCCGGCTGGTGACGAGATCACAGAAAACTTTGCAAGCACACTGTTGATGCAAGAAAAGTTAGGCCAAGGTGACGTGACTGATTATCTGTCTGTGAGTTTCTCATCAAACGACTACGTGGTGCACTTATACGGCCCTGAAAGCCTAGAAACAGAAGACAACCTAATTCGACTTGATAAGACGATCGCCAAGCTTCTTAAAACCGTTGATAACCAAGTCGGGCTAAAAAATACATTAATTGTATTGTCTGCCGATCATGGTGTCCCTGAATCTTCACCTGCGGCAAATGCGCTTGGCTTCAATCAAGCTCAATACTTCAATAAAGACACACTGCTCTCGAGTGGCGTAGAAAAAAGATTGAAGGATCAATTTGGTTTATCCAAAGACGCCATTCGCTTGTATGCACAGCCTTATATCTATCTGAATCACGATTTAATCGCAGAGAAGAAACTTGACCTAGCTAAAGTGCAGGAAGCGATCGCCGATGAAATAGCGAAAGTGAAAGGTGTGGCGTTTGCAGTATCAAGCAGCGATATTGCAGCCAACCGAGTGCCTGATACTCATGTGATGCAGCTAATCAAAAACAACTACCACCCTGCTCGTTCTGGTGACGTGTATGTGGTATTTGCACCGCGTAGTTACATTAACGATATGGAAGGCCTTCAAATCGCGTCTACACATGGCTCGCCATGGAAGTACGATACGCACGTCCCTGTAATCTTCGCAGGCTACGACATTGAAGCTCAGAAGATCTCGCGTGCAATCACGCCATACGATATTGCGCCAACACTTTCGAACAAACTGGGTATAACCCAACCAAGCGGATCAATTGGAGAGGTGTTGCAAGAGGTCACTGAGTAAACTATACCTCTAAGGTTTCGTGAGCTAGATTTCGAATCCAGCACCCACTCATTAAGAGAGTCGTTTATCTTATTCAGACTGATTCAGTCAAAACAGATAAGCGGCTCTTTTTGATTGATAAAGGATAGATTGAATCTAGCCTAGTTCTTACCAGAATATCGAAACGCTTCTCTGGTCAGCTGATCCAACTGGTCATCATTCATCTTGTTGTGTACAACTGTGATACGACCTAAATAAACCAATGGGACTTCTGCTTCACGCTCTTCCAAATGAAACTTGATCGCTTCGGCCGTTGCCACACCAAGATCATCACTCATTCTCATTGGAGTCGCATCCAATTCATCCGTACGAATCTTTTCAATCTCTTTCGCTGTACCGCCCCAACCCGTCACATAGATTTTAGACAACATGTCGGCATTGTTTAATGCATCCACCGCTCCCATGGTCATCGCAGTATTGGCATTGTGAACCATGGTCACCTCAGGGAAATTACCGAGCACTAAACGAATTCCATCGGCACCGCCTATCTTCTGGTATTGCCCAAAATGCTCATACACTGTTAACCAATCACCTTTCTCTTCTACGCAATCAATGAAACCTTGCGAGCGTTGAGTATCTGTTATGCCCGGTATCCCACGATTCGCTGAAAATTCCACGTCGTTGCCGAGCTCTTTCACCACATGATCACACAGGACATCGGCCCCCATCGCGCTTGAAAAATCGAACCAGCTATCCGGTTGATGTTTCCATTGTTCATTGGGCGTGTGAAAAGCCCAAATAAACGTTTTGAACTCTGTCGAAGCAGACAGTTTTTGAATATTCTCAGCTTGAATACCCAGTTCAGAAGGGCCAAAAATAACGAAGTCGTAAGGGGTTTCAGAGTTCAACACTTGTTCGGTGTATTGGGTCTGCAATGAGTGCTCAATTTGCCTTGAGGTGAACTCGCTGATCTCAAATGGTAACTCCAAAGCGACGAGCCTTTGCTTCAATGCTGTGTAATTTCTTGTCCAAAAGTCAGAAATATCTGCACTTGGGTAAATTAATGCAATTCTTACCGGTTTTTCTACCGACATTGGAGCCAAAAGAATCGGTTCGCCACTCACAGTCTCTTGAAATTTTTCGAGTTTCTGAGCATCAGCCTCCACCCTTATACGGTCGGACTTGGCGTACAAAGGGAGGGAAAAACACGCTGTCAGTAGGGTTAGCAAGACGTTTTTACAAATTTGACCCGGCATAACTGTTACCAAATGTTTGAATGTTTATTAACATTATTATAAATATAGAGCGATTATAAGTTAAAGCGCTTTATAAGCCATATGAATAAGAGATTAAATTTTGCGAGTTTGTTGCTCGCTATTACTTGCTACTCTCAGAGTTTTGCGGGTAATCATGAAGACGATTTCTTCCAATATGCTGAAGAAAAAGTGATGCGTGCGGTTTCCAACCAGCGAACGTGGAAAGGCCCCACACAAGGCCCTGCTGTGCGCCATGAAAAGAACGTTATTTTTGTCGCGTCTGATTTACGTAATGGTGGCGTTTATGGCGTTGGGAAAGGCATATCTGAAGCCATTTCTAACATCAATTGGCACCTTAGATTCATCGATGGATTAGGATCAGAAGTGCGCCAAGGTGCAGCTATCAGGAAAGCGATTGGTTTTGAACCCGATGCCATTGTTTTGGGCGGCATTGACGCTGTCCGACACAAAACCATTTTGAAACAAGCAGAAGATCTGGGAATTGTAGTCATTGGATGGCACGCGACTGAACTTGTCGGTGGTAATCCAGAAATAGGTTTATACACCAACATCACCACCGACCCTCTCGATGTGGCGGAAGTGGCCGCGCTACTCGCGATTGTAAACTCAAACGGTCGAGCGAGAATCGTGGTGTTCACCGACCCTAACTATGAAATCGCGATGATCAAAGCCAATGCGATGGTCAATACCATCAAGCGTTGCAGCACTTGTGATGTACTTGAGCTTAACTATTTACCGCTCGATAAAATTGCCGAGCAAATGCCTGCGACATTAAAGAACCTAGATGAGAAGTACGGCGAGAAAGTCACTCATCTCCTAGCAATTAACGACCTGTACATTGATTATGCTATCCCTTCTTTGGAATCAAACCTAGAGGAGTACCGGTTAATACCACAAAATATCTCAGCGGGTGATGGTAGCAAGGCCGCGTACAAAAGAATCAATAGCGGTCAATTCCAACTAGCAACAGTACCTGAGCCCTTATATCTACAAGGCTGGCAAATAGTCGACGAACTCAACCGAGCATTTAATCAAATGCCGCCAAGTGGGTACTCTGCCCCTGTGCATCTCGTCACGCCCGATAATGTTGAAGAGCTCATCAGCCAGTCAGACAAAGGCATCTACGACCCTAAAAATGGCTACCGTGAAGCGTATCTGAAAATTTGGAAGCCACAATGAAATTACCTCAGATAAACATCACCCAACGACTCATTATTTCGAACCTGCTTTCGCTTTTGATTGTCAGCTTTGCTGTCATCATGGTGATTCGATCTCTCTATTACGTCGAGTCGACGCTTAAAAACGAAACTTCTACACACGTATCAGACTTGATTGTTAACTCTGAAATCAGCCGACGCGTATTTACGCTCACCTCTCGAGTTAAGCTACTTGAACAAACTTTTTTGTTCAGTGAAACCACACTGTCGGAAGAAGCATTTAATGTGGATTTCCAGCTTCAACGACTCAGAGACCTATCAACTAACGAAGGTTTCTCGCAAAAGATTGATGCCTTTATCGATAACTTCCACCGTTTCTTAGGCAGTTCGCTCGCATTAAATCGAATTCTAAAGCAGACCAATCAAATCGACGTCACCTTAGCTGAACAGCTTGATCAACTCGAATTTGCGATAGCCGACAGCAAACTTAGGCATTTAGACCAACCAAATTTCATTCGTTATAACAATGAATTAGATCTTATCAACATGTTGAGAGAGTCGTTCCTCACCTCAGGAAAAATGGTTGGAGACATTCACAGTCGCATCACGCCAGAAACGGAGAAAGTACTGCTTATCGAAGTCGAGAAAGAACTCGATATATTCTTACTCCACTTAGAAAACGTTGATATCGAAACGACGGCGGTTATTGCTGAGAAGAAAAGAATCAATCGAACGGTGAAACGATACAACGCCGCTTTAAAGCGCATTAGAGCTAATCTGGAGCAGCGTTGGTTGGTGATGGCTTCACTCTTAGTCGCTCAAAGCGACCTATTGGAGATGGTAGAAAAAACCGAGTCACGCGTACAAAGCCAAGCCTTAGAATTAACCGACCAGCTTGAAAAAGAGATCGGTTTATCAAGAATGAACGCCATTATTATCAGTTTTTCAGCCGTTGTATTATCGATGTTGTTGGTTCACCACGTTGTTCGACACCACATTCGAAAGCCACTCAATGCACTGAGACATGGCTTCGATCGTCTAGAATCCGGAAGCCTAAAAAATCCAATTAACTTGGGCCGAAGTGACGAATGGTCTCACTTGGAGAAAGCCTATAACGATATGGCTTCCAGGCTATCTAAAGCATACCTAGACCTCACGGAAGAAAAAAAGAACTTCGACTTCCTCGCCCACCACGATCCACTGACCAGTTTGGCAAATCGACTATTGGCAACCAAACAGTTAGATGAAGAGATCAGGAAATCCTATGAGAACAACGCCTCTTTCTTGCTGTTCTACCTCGACATTGACGAGTTTAAGACCATTAATGATTCTTTAGGGCATGCACCAGGTGACAACTTATTAGTCAATGTCGGGCACATATTGAGTAACTTAGTGGGTGATAAAGGATTTGTTGCCCGAATGGGTGGAGACGAGTTCTTGGTTGTTTACTCAAACATTGGGTTAGACGAAGGCGAACCTATCGCAGATCGCTTAAATCAAGCGTTAAGAAAGCCTTATTACATCGATGATAATTCTATCTTTGTATCGGCGAGTATTGGTGTGTGTGAGTACCCTACTCATGGTTTAGATCGTGAAACTCTAATCAGAAATGCGGACACAGCAATGTATCACGCAAAGCGAAACGGCCGAGATCAATATCGCGTCTACGCGGACGAAATGACTCACGAGGTAAATGACTTGATTGAAACCAACATGGGGCTTCATCAAGCCATTGCCAATGACGAGCTTGAAGTCTTCTTCCAACCCAAAGTCAACTTAGACTCGCAAGACATCATTGGTGCCGAGGCTCTAATACGTTGGCGTCACCCTAAACTGGGCTTATTGCCGCCCGTCGATTTCCTTGAGGTTGCCGAAAAAAGCGATCTCATTATCGACATTGATAAATGGGTATTTAAGAAAGTAGCGAATCTGATTACCGAATGGCAACGCGCAGGAATGGACCTACAGGGCGTAATTTTTTCCATCAACTTCTCAGCGAGAATGTTCTATATGACCGATCTCGCAGACCAGTTACAAGTGATACTCGACGAAACGGATTGTCAGCCTCATCAGCTGCTTCTGGAAATCACAGAAAGGGATATGATGCGAGATTTCGAGACCTGTTCAAGGACCATCGAGGTACTTCATTCTAAGGGTTACAAGATCGCTATCGATGATTTTGGAACGGGTTATTCTTCGTTGTCGGTGTTGAAGAATCTTTCCGCCGATTGCGTAAAATTAGATCGAAGCTTTATTGAAGATATTAACTCGTCAAAAGTAGATTATGAGATTACTTGCGCGGTTCTCAAGCTCGCGCAAATACTCGATTTCTCAGTGATTGCAGAAGGCCTTGAAACCCAGAATCATGTAACGACTCTGCGCCAGATCGGTTGTAAATATGCTCAAGGCTATTTCTTCGCGCGACCTTTGCCTATTGATGATTGGGTGTCCTACTTCTTGCTTAACTCAGAACAGAGCCCAAAAGAGGCTTAGCATCCGTTACTTAAATGAAACAATTCAGTAAGTTAAGTTCCTTCACTGATTTATGATTAAACAAGGGCTGCCTTCGGGCAGCACCAAGCGAAACATATCTTACGAGTCCCACCTGACTCTAACTTGTAGGTCAATATCCCGTCCCCTTGTAGTAAACACCGCTTACCTCAGCTCAGGGATACTGGCTTTCTTTCCATTTAAAATTGCGCGAATGCTTTCTATGACCATGCCCTTTAGAAGCTAACTTGATAACTCTTTTGCTGCCGCTTTGAGCTTAGTGCGCAACCACTTGTGGCTAGGTTCGTTAGTGCGACTGGGGTGCCAAATCATACACATATCGAGGTCTTCCAATTCGAATGGCAAAGGCAGCGTTTTAACGTCATATTTTTCAGAAAAGCAACGCACCGATGACATAGGTAGCACGCCAATGTAATCAGAGCCCTCAATAACAGGCAGCATCTCAACAACGCCAGCAGCTCGATAGACTATTCTACGTTTTTCAAGGTCACTGTAGTGTTCAGAACTCAATAAGCTTCTACGTGCATGCCACCTAGAGACCACCACATGATCAAGTGATAAAAACTGTTCCATATCGATAGTATCACCAATCGTGGGATGGTCTTTACGACACACCACCACCAGTTCCTCTTTAGAGATCACCTCATGCTTGAGCATGGTTCTTCCTCTTGGCGTCATATCGATAATGACATCATGTCTTTGAAGCCTTAAATCAGACTCGTAATCTTCCGTAAATAGAGGATGAACTTCTAATGCGATACCAGGTGCGACTTGACTGATTAACTGCATGACTCTTGGCATCATTTCATAACTCGCTGCTGAAACGCAGGCAATTGAAAACACACGGCCAGAGGTTTTAGGGTCGAAATCTCTTGATGCGGATAAGGTAGAAGTAAAGTTTTTAAGCGCAGCAGCCATTGCTGGATAGATATCAATAGCGAATGTGGTTGGCTCTACGCCAGAAGTAGTTCGATGAAACAGTGGCTCGTCATAGATATCTCTCAACCTTGCAAGCGCTTTGCTCACAGCTGGCTGGCTTATATCCATGCGATTAGCAGCCCTAGATAAGTTCTGCTCTTCATAAATAGCGACAAATATAGGAATTAGATTGAGTTCGGTACTTTTCATACAGTTCCATATTAAAGAAGCAGGTTCCCTATAGTAGAGAACCTGCCGATTTTGTTCGATGCGAATGACTAAAGTTTGCTACTTAGTTCTATCTTTTAAGTCTGGCAAGGCTTTAGGGATTTTCAAGCGGTCGAAAATTGAACGAGAATTGCTTGAGTTTGATTTATCACTGGGTAATTTACGTAAGCTTTTCCATAAACGAGTAAATACGTTTTTGTCTTCACGCCCTAGTTGAAGCGCTTCACTATCTTCTAGCCAACGCTTCTGTCCATTCAATTTACCAAGTTGCGCTTTATTCAGTTCTAACTGAGAGGTTTCGTTTCGCAATTGACGGTAGATAAAGGTTCTCAATGCAGCCCAATTACCTTGCTTAAGCAAACGACGGAATACCAACCAACTCGGTGTTGGGCGGTTCTCGTAATAACGTTTAACAGAAACAAAGCACGCCACACTGAACAACAGTGCCAGACCAACGCTAATAAACACTGACATGTAAGCCTTGATGAAAGATTGGACTGTGTGTTTAGCTTCAAACACATTCCCTTTTATCACCACGGTTTCAAGGCGTTGATTCTTGCTGTCCCACCACTGAAATGAAAACTCTGGCAACGTAAATTCACCGCCCTGCTGAATAACATAAACCGTCTCCTCAATTCGACTGGAACGGTAGTTACCACGATCTTGAGTATCATCTAAACGATTAGGTTGAGGGTAAGCTTGGTACTGCTGGGTCGATTCATTGTTCAACACATCCGGCAGTAATACAGACAAACTGTCTTTGGCCTTGATGGTTACCGTTCGAGTAATGGCATCGCCTACTTTTAAGTTTTCACTCGAGCGTTGCCATTGTTGCTCTGTATCTACTTCTGTTGCAGAAAACCAAGGCGATTCATTATCAAGTAAACCTGAAGGCAACGAAGCTTCAAACTTAATTGGCTGCGTGTAAAGCGTGCCTCCAACGTTAGAACCATCAGGTGCAGAAACTTGGACGCGAACCGGCACGGTTGGAATGACAAACTCGCCAGAAGTCATCGGATAAAGTGTCACTTCCCATCGTTGACGCGACCATGTAGTGCCATTGACCCGTTCCGTGTAATTAGTCGCGAGTTGGTTACGTTGCTTAGCGATCACGTTAGGGATTTCGATACTGCCGATTCGAGTCCCTCCCGTTAACCAACGCGGCGTCGCCACCTCAATGTTCAGAATTACCTGCTCATTAACGCTCACTTTAGTCGGCGTTATCTTATCGCCTGACTTTGGCTTTTCCCCTACCCAAGCTATAAGCTCAACGTCACCACTTTTTTGGAGATCGAAGATATCGGCAGCAGAAGCAACAAAAGGAGAAAACCAACTCAATATAAGAGTCATCGACAGTAACCACTTATGGGATCTGAATCGCACTCTCTTTGATTGAATGGCTTCAAGAGCTAAATCATATCGACTCATTGGGTTTGCTCCTGTTTTGATGCCTGTTCCTGTTTTGACGCTTGTTCGATGGAAGGTGCAGGGTCTCGTAGCTGAATTTGGAATTTAGATTTTAAGAAGAACTTAGGGTCCGCTTCTACTCGTTTTAACCACTTGTCAGCAAGTTCTTGGCTGCCCAAGATTTCATTGGCGTTAAGCGTTTCCTTAAGCATCAATTCTGCGACCGTTTCTTCTTCAGCGCCATCACCCGTTCGCGGCTGATCGTCTTCGAGTTCTAAAGACTCTTCAGGGCCATCTGTGGTTCCGGACTGGCTTTCACTGGTTCGGTTTACCTCTTCGACAATTCCACTAAGCACAGCAAGATTGTTTTCCACATCCGTTCTTAGTTCTGGTGACAGATCCTCTTTCTCGCTTAATGATTTCAAAAGGTCTCGCGCAGCAAGGTATTCACGCTGCCTGGCTAACGCACTTGCCGCGTTGTACAAACCAAGGTCAGTTTTGGTTTGCAGGAAGGCACTGTGAGCGAGCTTAAAATCACGAGCATAGTAGTAAGCCGCACCTTTTCTCATGGGTTCAGTGAAATGTTTTGCCGCTTCAAGGTATTCTTTCTGATTCAACAGGCGTTGACCTTGCTGATCGGGCGTTAGCCATAAGTCCCACCACCATTGAGCTGTTTTGTCCCAAGCCGTAACCGACTCCACCACAACTGGTTTCTCAGCGGTTAAGTTGACTGTTTTCGCCAAAGTGTCTGGTGAATACATACTGCTTGTGATCATCAAACCAACGACACACCACTGCACCAACCAGCCTTTTCTGAACCACAACAACATGATAATCGCCATTGGGATAAGCAAGCCATAGCCCATGTCTTTCCAAGGCATTGAAGATTCGCCGTTGAGCTGCATGTTTCTTTCAACCGCTCTGTTCAGTTGTTGGATATCCGAATCATCAACGGTCACCTCAATCACTCGTCCACCCGTCTTACTCGCTAAGTTACGCAGTGAATCTAGGTCGACTGGGTTATCGCTCACCACATTACTGTTTCCTGCGGCGAGAATGAGCAACTGATATGGATTGTCGTTAAAGAAACTCTCGTACGCCCTAATGGTGCTTGGGTTTACACCATCTAATACCAACAGTACAGAAGAGCCTAACTCACCAGACAGTTGCTGATTAATCAATGGCAGTGCTTCTTCTGCTGACTTACCTGATACCGGCATGATATCGGGTGTGATAGCCGCTAGAAACGGTTCGAATACTTTGCTGTCTTGAGTAACGGGCATCGCGACGTGTGCGCTGCCTGCGTAAACCACTAAGCCCGTATTACCGCCTTTCCGAGCTGCCAATAAGTCTCTAATTTTCTGCTTAGATCGTTCCAAGCGACTCGGTGGTAAGTCTTTAGCGAGCATGGATTCACTGTTATCAAGCACCACTAACATCGACGCTTTGTCTTCACCAAAAGGCGAAGCCTCACGTTGCCATGTTGGGCCAGAACAGATAATGATGGCGATAGTTACAATCACCACCAATAGCTTCAATGGCAGTTGCTTACGCCAGCCTGTTTCGCCAATCGTCAATGCATCACGTAAGTGTGCAGGTAGAATGTCTTTCCACGTTGGTTTGGTCTCTTCTCTCCAACGAACCCATAACAGGAAGAACATCGGAATAAAGGCCAACAACCACAAAGGTCGGATAAAATGAAACTGGGTGAAGAACTGTTGTAGAGTGAGAGAATCAGGCATCATCCTCTCCTTTCAATTTTTTAGTTTTAGAAGCCAAAAGCGACCTTCTACGTAAAGTCGCCAGACTAAAGGCAGCCAGATACATCACAACAACAATCGCCATTAAGTAATGGTGCAGCCCCTGTCTAGGACTATAAGTGGTACTTTCATATAACTGTGGTTCTAGTTCACCGATTTGAGCGTAGGCTTTGGTTAGTTCGTCGCGGTTAAGCGCCTCAAAGGCTTCGCCACCAGACTCTTGAGCCACTCGTTTGATGGTTTCCATATCCAAAGCCACTTCACCAACGGTTTGTGGGTCACCCATGGCGATCACGTGAATACGAACGCCTTTCGCCTTCGCCACTTTGGCGGCATCAATCGGTTCAACAAAGCTTCCCGTATCATTACCGTCGGTTAGTACGATCACGACCTTCTCTTTTTCGTTGGCATCAACACTTGAATCTTGAACGGCAGCACTTTGCTTTTCGCTTTGTTCAAACACCTTAATCGCCAAGCCAATTGCATCACCTAAGTGCGTGCTTTGCCCTGCCATAGCGACATCGGTTTGATTAAGCAGTTCAAGCCACACATCTTGGTCAGCTGTAAACGGTGTTTGTACAAACGCTGCATCACCAAAAAGAATCAAACCGAGTCGATCCCCTTTTCGGGTAGTCGCAAAATCAGCCAGCACTTCTTTGGTCGCGTCCAAACGAGATATTTTATCGCCGCGCTTAGAGGTAAAGTCTTGTTCTGCCATTGAGCCAGATAAATCGACCACTACCATCACATCACGACCTAATTGTTCGCGAACTTGCGGCTCACCAAGAATGGTTGGTTTAGCGAGCGCGCACACCACTAATGCCCAAGTAATAATGAGCGTGGTTCGTTGCCACCAGCTTGGTGTTAGCTGGCTTGCCCCTTCAGACGGCGCTTCACCAATAGCTTCAACCAATTCACTGAAAAATGGCACCTTGATGGCCATTTGCTTAGTTCGATAAGCTGGCACGGCAAAGTAGACCAACAACGGCAAAGGCAGCGCGATAAACCACAGTGGGTGCGCGAATTCAAAGCTGGCAGATAAACTATCAAACATTATCTTGCCCCTCTGGTTTCGCTTGTACATCTGGTTTATGAATTTTTAGCCACATCATCGCGGTTTGAATCACCTCTAAACGCTGTTCAAAGCTCAAACGCACATTAGGGTCAATTAGGCTTTGCATCCATAATTCTGAAACTTCATCGGCAAAGAACGCATTGCTGTTTTCACTTGTGTTAGCGCTAACAGGCAGATAAGCGTTCAGACGGTTCACATAAGCTTGTCCAAACAGCTTTGCATTACTACTGTCTAGGTAACGAAGTACCACTTTCAGTACTTTGAAGGTTCGCTCTGTTGAATTTTTGTCTCGTGCATCCAATACCATGAGCTCTTGAAGCGCTTCTTTGCGATAACGGTTATTCCACCATTTCTGCGCTAAACGATAAGCCAGATAGATAGCGACCAATAACAAAATAACGCCAAGGATCTTCCAGCCGATCGTTTGAGGAGCCCAGCTCACACTGTCAGGAATCGCTACATCGTGCAGTTCACGAAGGATATAAGTACTTGGGGGAGTATGTTCAACAGACATTTAGCGCCCTCCCACTAGCTTCTGCAGCTGTGATATGTGATTGCCCGACGTGTCTAATTCTATATAAGGGAGGTTTTTCATCGCCATCAATTTAGCAAGGGACTGTTTCTGAAGTGCCGCTTTCTGAGCAAGACTTTCACTCGCGAGGTTTACCTTAGATTGGCTATCCAGATTAAGTTGAAAGCGACCATCACCCACCACCCAGTTTACGCTTGCAAGATCTTGAGGCAATGACTGTTCTAATGGATCGGTGACCATAATGGCCAAGATATCGTTGTGTTGCTGTAACTGCTTTAGTCGATCGAGATGTTGTTCTCGGCAGTCTCGCCAGTCACTAATGAATATCAAGGTTGATTGCTTGAGTCTCATTTGCTTGATCAGTTCAATCCACTGACTAAACCCAACTCCCTCGCTGTCACTCACACTCACATCTAAGCTTTGATTAGCCTTGGTAAGGTGCTTTAACTGAGCCAATAAATCAGGCTGTGAACGCTGTGCTTTGGTATGAAAGAGCTTTTGATGTGAGGCTAAAACAAAGCCGACACGGTCACCGTCTTTTAGCACTCGCCATCCACACAATGCAGCGACTTCCGCTGCCACAACGGATTTCATGGTGTTTTGAGAAGCGAAGAACATCGAACTACGCTGATCGACGCAGATAATCACATTACGGTCTTTCTCTTCGGTATAACTGCGAACATGAGGCTTCCCCGTTCGCATCGTAACTTTCCAATCGAGATTACGGATATCATCACCCAATTGGTAATGACGTAATTCTTCGAAGTTCAAACCACGGCCACGGAACAGAGAATTATGTCGACCCGACAGTACACTGCCCGCCTTAAGATGAGGCAACAGAGAAAACGACTCAGCTTGAGCCTGAATTCGCACTAACCTTGAATAGTCACAGTACAATCGTGGATCAAGGCCTTGCGGTTTGGGAGCTTGTGTTGGCTTCGCCATGACGCCCCCTAGTTATCCGATCTCAACATTATCAAGCAGTTCTTCAACTACTCTTTGATGATCAACGCCATCGGCCAATGCGTCATAAGACAACGAGAATCGGTGGCCTAATACGGTCGGCAACATGGCACGCACATCATCTAACGTGACGTGGTCACGCCCTTGCAACCACGCATAAGCGCGAGCGCATTTATCCAATGAAATAGATGCACGAGGGCTTGAACCAATTTCAATCCATTTCGATAAGTCTGATTCTGGATAACGCTCAGGTTTTCGTGTAGCCATTACCAAAGCCACAATGTAGTTCTCAACTAAATCGGAAACGGCAATGTCTGGAAGTTGGCGGCGCGCTTCAAGCACCAATTCAGGTTCAATATGCTGTGGTGTGACTAATTCAGAACTCGTCTCGCTACCAAGTTCCTCACTGCGCACAAGTCGAATGATGTCACGTTCAGCTTCATCTTCTGGATAGTCGACCGTCACTTTCATGATAAAACGGTCCATTTGGGCTTCAGGTAGTGGATACGTACCTTCTTGCTCTACTGGGTTTTGAGTGGCTAGCACCATGAATAGATCTGGCAGAATATGAGTTTGCCCCCCCACCGTAATCGTTCCTTCCGCCATGGCTTCAAGCAGAGCCGCTTGTACCTTTGCAGGAGCACGGTTCACTTCATCGGCTAAAACAATACTGTTGAAAATAGGACCCGGTTGAAAGTGCAACTGAGGCTTTCCATCAAGCTCTTGATACACTTCAGTACCCGTTACATCTGATGGCAGGAGATCGGGCGTAAACTGAATTCGACCAAAACTGGTGTTCAGTAGGTTCGCCAGCGATTTCACTGAACGAGTTTTCGCTGTACCGGGAAGTCCCTCTAAAAGCACATGCCCATTAGTCAATAACCCTATCACCAGAGCCCGAACGACGTGGCTCTGACCGATAACACTTTTCTCTGTTTGTTCAATCAGTTGGTTTATTGCTTGTTGCGCATGGTTCATAGGTCTTCCCTTAATTCAATCTGGCTGCGTACATCCTACTCACAAGCCCCATAACTATTAGTTATACACGTGATAATTGCTCATCAGCGCGATAATTGGTTACAAACGGAATAAGCAGCAAGCACAATAGCCAAGCTCACCTCATCGCTTTATTTAAACTTAGCTTTCAATTGGTTAATGGCCTCCGGCGGTGCCACTTTGCTAAGTGATGAAATACATTGCTCAAACGCCTTTGGTACGCCCGGTATATGGCTGTTTCGCGCCAACACTTCACACTGGGCATACAGGTGCTGTGGGTTGCGGCTAAATTGGTAAGCCTTGTGCAGTGATTGACTTGCCGCAAGCACATCAGATTTCTCCAAAGCCAATCCGTACACATACCAATATTGTGGGTCGGTTTGCGCAGCTTCAGCGGCTTGTTTAAGGTAGTCCGTTGCTTGTTCGTAATCTTTCACTCGAAGCAGAGATAACCCTGTGCTGTATGGCAATACACTCGATTTAGGCTGAGCTTCAATACCTTGCTTCAAGGTCGACAACGCTTTTGCCTCGTTACCTTTCGCTCGATACAAATCCGCTAAATTGGCGTAGCTGTTCTCGAAATAAGGCTCTATCTCGATAGCACCTAGATAAAACTCAATCGCTTTGTCGTGCTGACCTAAATCTCGGTAAACGTTGCCTAGATTAGTACGTCCAAATCCTCTATCAGAATTAAATTGCTGTATCTCAATGTACTCTTCCAATGCAGGCTTGATTTGGTCTTTCTGCAGAGGATTCATTTCTCCCCAATAACGCACTAATGCGCCTGCGGTTTCTGAACGAATCGATAATACAGGGTCTTTCAGTAGCGGCTCTAGAATCTGCCAACGGTCAGTGAATGGGAAACCAGACGAGCCTTGAACAGCACCTAAACGGATCATCTCATCATCGTGTTTCACCGCTCTTGCCAGCGAGATAAGCGTGTTCTTACCCGTGTTGCCACCTAAGCGTTCTAAGCTCGATGCTCGAATAATATTACTTAAACTTGAATCCTGAGCAGAATACGCCAATGCATCTTCTGATCCTCTGTGCCCTATTGAGTCAGCATAAAAGGCAACGGCAAAGTGCTGCTGATTACGATACTTAGAATCTGGGAACCACCCACCAATTTGCTTATCGGCCCACTGATCGGTTTGATCTTCATGACAGCTAGTACAGACGTTCGGCGTTTTAATGTGTTGGCTGATATCTGGGCGTGGAATATGCCAACTGTGGTCACGCCTTGGATCGACTTCCATGTACGTCGTCTCTGGCATGTGACAAGTCGTACATTGTGAAGCTTCGGTATTCGCCTCGTGGAAGGTGTGCTTTTCAGGCGTGTATTCAGAGGCAATGTGACATTGGCTACACACAGCTTCTTCCGCAATTTTTAGTTCAGCAGTATGTGGATCGTGGCAGTTAGTACATGTGACGCCTTTTTCAGCCATCACTGATTGAAGGAAAGATCCGTAAACGTAATCTTCGTCGTAGATTTGACCGTCGTTGTGGTAAAGCTCAGGAGTAATTAAGCTCAGGCGATATTTATCAAAGAATGACCCGTTAACATGATCGCCTGTTTCATTCAGCTGAGTGCGTCGGCTGTGACATTGAGCACAGGTTTGAACTTGGTTAGTATGGATGATGTCTTTTGGTTGCAGGGTTGAGTTGCCCTCTTGGTAAACCCATTCTTTCACCGACTTCGACAAGTCGCGATCAAAGCCATAATGCGACGAGACTTGAGCATCCTTTCCGCCGTTGGCTTTTGCTAGCTGGGCTTGTTTAACGTGCTCGCTTGCAGGGCCATGACAGGCTTCACAACCGACATTAATCTCAGACCAAGTCGTGTTATAGGTATTACTCGCGCTGTCGTAGTTTTTCTCTAGATTCGTTGAGTGGCAATCGGCACACATGAAGTTCCAGTTTTGACCGCTATTGGTCCAGTAGAATTCATCAGTGTTGGTGGTATCCGGGTAGAGGTTAAACCAGCGTTGACCGCCTTCGCCCTCAGTGCGAGAGTCCCAAGCGAAAGGAATCAACTGTACTCGACCGTCTTCAAACTCAACCATGTACTGTTGTAATGGTTCAAAGGCAAAGGTATAGCTGATTTTGTAATCTTTGAATTGCCCGTCTGGGCCTTCGATATTGACCCAGAACTCTTCACCCTTGCGAAAAAATCGGTTGGGTTTACCGCCATGAGTGACCGTTTGATCGTTGAAATCGCCTAATACAGATTCATCTGTAGCGTGTTTCATCGCCATGTCATGATGAGAGCCCTGCCACGCTTCGACTTCTTCACTATGACAATCAACACAAGCTTCCGATCCAACATAGGTGGCTTTAGAGCCGATAGGTAAAACATCAGAGCTAGCGTGTGAAGCTACAGAACTGAGTTTTGAAGTCTCAGTGTTGCTATTAGGAGCTTGCTCGTTGGCATAGGTGCTCAAACTGAACAGCGACAACATAAGTGGAGACAAGATTACGGATAATACTGCGACTCTCTGGTGTTTCAATCCGTTCACTAGCGAGCACAACCATGCAGACATAACATTCCTTGTTTTTATACATCCTTATGCTTACTAAGGTAGACGTAAAAACGACTAAAATACAATTATTTAGTGGCAATGAGCACGATAGTTGTGATTCATATTCACGACCGGGATTTACTCATCGATATGCGCATAAAAAAAGAGCTCCTAGGAGCTCTTTCGTGTTATCAGTTTCATCAAGCTATCAGTTTCAATAAACCAAAGCTTACTTATTATGGTTCTCTTGAAGTTTCTCCATAACCTGATCCAAGCTAAAGCTTGCTGCTTTTTGGCGTGGTGGGTATTCGGCAAACGTTTCTAAGAACTCGCCTACATACGCTTGCGCAGGAACGAACATATAAGCATGGTCTAACAACCAGTCATAATAGGTATTCGACGTAATATCTGCATTTTCGTATGGGTCCATACGCAGGTTAAACAGCTTAGGAAGACGTAACGTCACGAACGGTTCTGACCAAATCTGCATGGTGCCCGTTGCACGTTGCTCCATGAACACCGCTTTCCATTGGTTGTAACGAAGCGCCGCTAAATCGCCATCGTCGGTAAAGTAGAAGATCTCTGAACGACGGCCTTTTTCTTCTTCACCCGTTAGGTAAGGAAGGAAGTTATAGCCATCTAAGTGAACCTTAAACGTTTTATCACCAGCAGTATGACCTTTAAGTAGTTTCTCTTTGATTTGGTCATCACCAGCAGCGGCAACGAAGGTTGGCATCCAGTCCATGTGGTGCATGATTTCATTGGATACTGTTCCAGGTTCAATCTTACCAGGCCAACGGACCATTGCTGGTACACGATATGCGCCTTCCCAGTTAGTGTTTTTCTCACCACGGAACGGGGTTGTACCCGCATCTGGCCAAGAGTTCATGTGTGGGCCGTTATCCGTTGAGTAGAAAACAATCGTGTTGTCTTTGATTCCCAACTTATCCACTTGCTTCAATAGTTGCCCAACGTGTCGATCGTGCTCAACCATACCATCAGCGTAGTTACCGACACCGGTCACACCTTTACTGTCGGCTTTCACGTGCGTTCTAAAGTGCATACGTGTTGCGTTCCACCAAACGAAGAATGGCTTGTCCGCTTTCACTGCGCGATCCATGAAATCAAGTGCCGCGTCTAGTGTTTCTTCATCGACCGTTTCCATACGCTTACGCGTCAGTGGACCCGTATCTTCAATCTTGCCATCAGCGAATGACTTAATGACACCACGCGGACCGAACTTCTTACGAAACTCAGGATCGGTTGGGTAATCTTCATTCTCGGGCTCTTCTTCAGCATTCAGGTGGTAAAGGTTGCCAAAAAATTCGTCAAACCCGTGTGCTGTTGGAAGGAATTCATCTTTATCGCCAAGGTGATTTTTACCAAATTGACCTGTCATGTAACCCATAGGTTTTAGCATTTCTGCAATTGTCGCGTCTTCCGCTTGCAAGCCAATGTCCGCGCCCGGCAAGCCTACTTTACTCAAACCTGTTCGTAATACACTTTGTCCCGTAATAAAGGTAGAGCGACCCGCAGTACACGATTGCTCAGCGTAATAATCGGTAAACATCATCCCTTCTTTGGCGATGCTATCAATATTAGGCGTTTTGTAACCCATTAAACCAAAGGTGTATGCGCTAACATTAGACTGTCCAATATCATCCCCCCAAATCACGAGAATATTTGGTTTTTCAGCTGCGAATGTGGTGGTGGAAGCCGCCATCATCGCCGTACCCAAAATCGCTAAACGACGTTTAACGCCATATTTCGCTGTCATAGAAACCTCTTCGTAAGTTATTTGCATCCTGCCCTACAACGTATAGTCCATTTTTTAAGCATGCGCGAGGTTCGCTAAGCTATTAATCTTTTTGTCATTTTTTATTCCGATACAGGTGCAGAAGTTATCGATAAGGTTTACGGCGACAAACATGATAAGGATCACACATGTTATCTAAGGGTTTCTGGTAACCATCAGACTAAATTCAATTTAATCAGCAAGTTAACCATGCATCATAACGATTGGTTATAAGCACTATAAAAGGACGTAACGGAATTTTGAGAATAACATTTGCTCATCGATGCGTTGTTCTAACGCATTAATCTTAAAAGTGAATCGGAGTCCTTATGGGTACTAAAATTAATAAACTAGCATTAGGTGTTGGCTTATTAGCAGCTTCTTCAGCGGCAACAGCAGCAGAAAAACCAAACATTCTTGCTATCTGGGGTGATGACATTGGTGTATTCAACATCAGTGCATACAACAACGGTATGATGGGTTACGAAACACCTAACATCGACCGTATTGCTAACGAAGGCGCACTATTTACTGACCACTACGGTCAACAATCGTGTACTGCTGGTCGTGCTGCATTCCTAACCGGTCAAGAACCTTTCCGTACAGGTCTACTGACTATCGGTATGCCAGGTTCGGACCACGGTATCCCTGATTGGGCTCCAACGATCGCAGACCTTCTTAAAGAACAAGGCTACATGACAGCTCAGTTCGGTAAGAACCACATGGGTGACCAAGACAAACACCTTCCAACGAACCACGGTTTTGACCAGTTCTTCGGTAACCTGTACCACCTAAACGCGGAAGAAGAGCCAGAGACTTACTACTACCCTAAAGATCCTGAGTTCCGTAAGAACTTTGGCCCTCGTGGTGTAATCAAATCGACTTCTGACGGTAAGATTGAAGATACAGGCCCTATGACGCGTAAGCGTATGGAGCATGCGGATGAAGAGTTCCTAGAAGAATCTCTAGCATTCATGGAAAAAGCAGTGAAAGCTGACAAACCATTCTTCATTTGGCACAACACGACTCGTATGCACGTGTGGACTCGTCTACAAGAAAAATACCAAGGCGCATCTGGTATCAGCATCTACGCTGATGGCATGTTAGAGCACGATGACCAAGTGGGTATCCTTTTAGACAAGCTTGATGAGCTTAAAATCGCAGACAACACTATCGTCATCTACTCGACCGATAACGGTGCAGAAACGGTATCTTGGCCTGATGGTGGTGCTACTTACTTCCACGGTGAAAAAGGTACAACGTACGAAGGTGGCATGCGTGTTCCTCAGCTAGTTCGCTGGCCTGGCACTATCAAACCGGGAACTAAGATCAACGATATCATGGGGCACCAAGACTGGATCCCTACTCTACTAGCAGCCGCTGGTGATGATAAAGTGGTTGAGAAACTTGCGTCTGATAAAGGGGCAACTTACAACGGTAAAAACTGGCGTGTTCACCTAGATGGTTACAACTTCCTACCTTACTTCCAAGGCAAAGAAGAGAAAGGCCCTCGTGACAGCATGCTTTACTTCTCTGCTAACGCTGAGCTAAACGCAGTTCGTTGGAATGACTTCAAGATTTCGTTCGCAGTAATGGACGGTAACATTGTTGATGCAGTTCGCTTCCAACCAAACTGGCCTCAAGTTGTTCATCTACGTGCTGACCCATTCGAAAAAGCACCACACGAATCGGGCATGTACCTACGCTGGATGGCAGATAACATGTGGCTATTCGTACCAGTAGGCGGCAAAGTACAAGAGTTCATGAACACGCTACCTGACTACCCTATGCAGCAAAGCCAAGTGTTGAACCCTGGTAACTTCAACCAAAATGCTTACATGCTTCAAGGTAAACTTAAGCAACTAGAAGCGGCAGCAGCGCAAGCTAAATAAGCCCCTTTAGACCATGTAATTCAAGTAGTTTAGAAAGTACATGATGTAATACCAAAGCCGTGGTCACTCTATGCAGTTACCACGGCTTTTCTACGTCTGGCACTTGTTTTCTGTATCTGCATCAGTATCTGTATCTTAAAAATCCGAGTTTTATACAACAAGGTCTTTTCGAATTGACCGTTAGGTCACTAACTTACCCTACGTAACGCGTTGTTTCTAACGATCCCTATTCCTTGTCATTCAACGATTCAATGACTTCATCTTGCTCCTATCCTCTTGTTACACCATCTTCTTGCAACATCACCACTATAAAACTAAGTTTATAAATATGCACCTCTCATCCACAGGGTGAATAAGGTTTAAATCAGAAGGATTCTGACTTGCCAAAATTATCTAAACTAGATGGAACTAATACTATGAAAACGCCATATTTAGCAGTAATAAGCATCACTGTCATTTGCGTTTCAATAGGCCTACTGGTTTATGACGCCGCTTCTTTAAAGATGCACGCCTCATTTGAGCACCAAGAAAATCACTCTCATGCAAACGACCATGATGATTCATACTCTTCAGAACACGACTCAAATACAAACTCACAAGATGCCCAACAAGCGGCATTTCCAGATCAACAAATCTTCCCAATTCCAGATTCGACCGAGATTAACAATGAACTTGCCAAGATAGGTTGGGCGCTATTCAAAGACCCTAACTTATCATCGAACCGAAGTGTCAGCTGTGAAAGTTGTCATAGCCTACAAACCAATGGTGCTGAAGTGATTCCTGTTTCCATTGGCGTAAATGGAGCAGGAATGCGAAATTCACTCACCGTTTTTAACGCTGCCTTTAACTACCGATTTTTTTGGGATGGTCGGGTGAATAACCTTGGCGATCAAATCGATGGTCCAGTACACAACGTTGACGAAATGGATTCAAACTGGAAACACATTACGGACTATGTCTCTCAATCGGAGACTTACATCAGCCTATTCAAAGAACAATCGACAACCATCAACGAAGCTTCGATTAAGGCTGCACTTATTGAGTTCATGCAAGGGCTAGCCACGCCTGATTCTCCTTTCGACCAGTATTTGCGAGGCGATCATTCAGCGTTGTCTGATAAGGCCAAGCGAGGCTGGGAGGCCTTTCAAGAACAAGGCTGCATTCGCTGCCACCAAGGTACCAATATTGGCGGAGGTATGGTGATGCGATTTGGCTATTTTGGGTTATCAAAAACGGGCTCAGAACGAAGTGAAGACCAAGGTCGATTTATGTTTACAGGACAACCACAAGACAAGCACCTCTTCCGTGTCGCCAGTTTAAGAAACGTGGCGATCACTGCCCCCTATTTTCATGATGGTCAAACTGAAACGTTAGAGGAAGCCATCAAAATCATGGGGGAAAGCCAACTCGGTAAAACATTTGAAAAGCAAACCATTAGTGAGATTAAAACATTTCTAGAAACCTTAACGGGCAGCCGCCCTCAGATGTTAGTGGAGTTTGAAAATGAATAAAATCAGACTCATCTTTTTGCTGTTTTTCTCGCTATTCTTGGCTTTGGTTAGCTTAATTATATTGACCTATTCTGAGCACGGGAAAGTATCGGAATATGGAGAATCTGTTCGAGAGCTGGGGCATGAAGTTTTAGAAATGCGCGATCAGATAACCAACGCTGCTCTCGCTGACATTTCGAACCCTTACCAAATATCGGCTGATTTAGTCAGACTAGAAATAGAACTGCAAGAGCTCAAGGATAGCTATAAGGGGGAAAGCATCCACTCAACGTTCTTTCAAGACTTACAAACCACCCAATTACTTGAGCGTTTCCACAAGGCCTCGATAGCCAATGTCGATACGCTCGACAAGCTCGTCGGGTTGAGTGTCGCTCGTCAGTTCATACTGCAATCCCTAACGCTGCAACTCATTGATAGTCATTCAGCAAACCATCGAGAAGCAGCAAGGGGACATGATTCAGAAAAACTAAATGCTCTCTCTACACCGGAGCTCAACATTCAAAGTGAGGTACTTGCTAGCGTGTTATTTTCAGGGAGCCAAATTCAACATCAAGAGATTAGCTCAGAGTTGGCGGACCTGTCTGAAACGTTCGCTGAACTCAATCAGCAACAAAAGGTACTGTTATCTCAAGTTCTTTCGGTGCATAACATGGAGTATCTTGAGCAAATTGAACATCAGTTCACCGACCTTCAAGACCAATTAGAAGGCGTGATTGTCAAACTTATCATCACACTCGCGCTATTAACCTTCGCTTTCTCGTTCGCCATCTTTATCTTCCGAGTCTTTGAATTAAAACGAAACAACCTTGCCTATCAAGAAGCCGCAGACAAAGCAGAAAAAGCCAACGAAGCGAAGTCCTTATTCCTTGCCACCATGAGTCACGAGTTAAGAACGCCGATGAATGGCGTACTAGGAATAGCTCAAATAATCAAAGAGGATTCGCAAAGCGCCGATACTCGCCAACAAGCACAGATCATCATCGATTCAGGCCAGCATCTTGTCACCATATTGAATGATATTCTTGACTTTTCTAAGGTTGAGCAAGGAAAAATGGAGCTTGAATATAGCCCTTTCTCAGTGGCAGACGTGGTGACACATCTTGATAAAACCTTGACGCCTCTTGCAAAAGACAAAGGCCTCGCTTTTACCATTAAAGATAACATCCCTCCCCATATTCAGTTGATTGGTGACTCTGCACGTACACGTCAGATCTTATTTAATTTAGCAGGCAATGCCGTCAAATTTACTGAGTCAGGAAAGGTTGAAGTGGAATTCTTGATTGCACCAACCACCCCACCAAGCGTGAATATCTTAGTGACTGATACAGGTATTGGCATCGCAGAAGACAAGATCGACCATATATTCACGGCATTTGAACAAGCCGAGATCTCAACGACCCGTAAGTTTGGCGGGACAGGATTAGGGCTTTCCATTGTTAAGCAGTTAGTCGAACTGATGGGTGGCACCATCACGGTTACCAGCCGGCTTAATTTCGGCACTCGATTTGCTATCTCGCTTCCGCTTGAAATGCACGAACTTGAAGAACAAGTCATCGATCAAACGCCAACCAAAACCAATAAGACTCTCGATGACTTCTCAGTATTGTTAGTCGAAGACAACAAGATCAACGCAATGGTGATTAGGAAGTTCTGTGAATCTATCAACTTAACGGTTGAGAACGCCTACGACGGTTTACAAGCCTTAGATAAATTAGTTTCAAACCAATATGACCTGATCATCATGGATAACCACATGCCTAACATGAGCGGCATTGAGGCAATTCAAAAAATCCGTAACGAACTCAAGCTGACTACCGTAGTTTTTGCATGCACAGCAGACGTATTTAAAGAAGCACACGATGAATTTATCATGTCAGGGGCTGATTTTGTTCTCACCAAACCATTACAGAAAAACAGCTTACAAAACGCTATCAATGAGTTTCATGACCAATTTGAGGGTAACCGACATAACTTGGCTAACGAACATAACCTTTTAACCAAAGGTGCAAGCAACATCACCATGTTAACGCGTCATCCCCAAAATAAATTGCCACTCACAGAAGAAGAACTGTCGCGTAGCCAATTCTTAGCTAACGATGAGCTCAAATCAGACGAAAAGCTCAAATGCTTAACGTCTCTCGTTGATGAGCTAGAAAACGAAATCGATGAGTTGATAGAGCTATTTTCGGACGCTAAACAGGATGACCTCTCCAGAACATTGAAGGCGGTTAAAGAGATTGCCGCAAGATATGAAATGAACGAAGTGCTTGAACTCGCGAGCTCAGCCGAACAAATAGCCGATCAACACATTATGCCCGAAGCAGAATTGCTTCAACAACTGATCAATCGATTGATGGTCAATAGTCACCAAGCCACTCGATTGATACACAAACTCCACCAACAACGCAAAATTGGGTAAAGGAAGGTATCACATGATATGGAATTTGAACTTACCTAGCACCGGTCCACACTTGTTCTTGGCTCTTGGTGCAACCATCATTTTTGTGGTCGACTATCATGTACCTTTGGGCATTGCTATGGCCGTTCCCTACGTTACGATAGTATTGCTGGCGGCAACAACGAAAGATCCAACCTCCACAGTCATGTGGGCTATCACCTGCACCTTGCTTACGCTCATTGGCTACTACCTATCTAGTACGGGCAGTGAAACCTGGTTCGTCGCCTTCAACCGAGTGATTACGATTTATGCCATTTGGGTATCTGCTCTCGTTCCTATGTATATCACTCTGCAGTCGCTTCGAAGCGCTCAAGAGAGCGATTTAGATAATCCAGAAGAGAAAACGTTGAGGCCACACCATAATACGAACGAAAAAAACACGTTTCGTACGTTCAAGAATTAGGCTTAGGTTAAGTTTCGGTGAATTTTACCAAATCGAGACAAGGTAACTTGAAATACTTCGTTCTGCATGAGATTGTAATTTAACTATCCATAAACAACTGTATGATTATGAAAACATTACAATCCATCGCGCTGCTTTCCACAATTATCGTAGCACCACACGTGTTAGCTGACGTGACAATTGAAGTTCCTTCTAGCGCAGATGCGTTAGTCGAAGTCTTAGCTGTAAATGAGGCTAAGCCTGATCTTGACGGTGGCTTTTTCTCTTCGAGCAAAACGATAACCGTTCCAGATGGCGTGAACCAAATCGTTTTCAAATATCAACTTGCTTTTAGCCAAGGTAACGACCGCGAGTTTGTCGATAGCGACACCATTATTGCTACTTTTGACGCGACAGACACCGCATTAACGTTCGACATGCCGAAGTTCCGCAACACCAACGAAGCGAAAAAAGGCCTTCAAAACTTAGATTGGAAACTGGTTGATGAAAACCAAAATGCAATCAGTGTTAAGCAAGATAAGCTAATCAAAGATGGCATGCAGATTGGTCGTAAGTACCCGCAAGAAGCGAAGGAATACAACCAAAAAGGCGGCATCGCTGCACTTACACTAGGTGCTAGCGCGGGCGCAGCAGCAGTAGCACAACCCGTAACGCTTCCAGCAAAGATTGACGGAAATGCAGAGAATACAGTTGAAGAAATGTTGTATTTCTGGTACGAAAAAGCGGATGCTGAAACGAAGCAGAAATTCAAAGACTACGTGAACAAGTAGCTCAATGGTCTTAATTTAAAAATGAAAGAAGCTGGCACACTGCCAGCTTCTTTTTTGTCTTCATCTAGATGATTTAGGCTTATATTGATTAAGCCGACTCAGTCGATAACACTTTACCATCCACTTTAGTTGGCCATCCTAGCGCTTTATACTCAGCTGCCAGTAAGTGTGCACAGCGGCTAGAGACTCTTGTTTTAATCCAATCACCAAGCCCCAATACTTTATATTCCAATACAGCCATTTTCATAACAATTCTATTCCGCTCTAATTCAATTTATAAATCTAGAGTGAACATTATAGATGTTCTCTTGTAATGTATGTTCCTAAAAGAACACTGTGCATAATTTTTTGAGATATTTAATACACACTGAAATCGGCGTTGTTGCTTAAATCAGTTGAACCTTTACCAAGTCCTGTGATCTGATCCTTTATGGTGCTCAGAACTGTGGTGACATGGATAAAGCGAAAAAGAAGATAACTAACTGGGCGGAATACAATAAGGCTCTGTGCAAGCGTGGATCGGTGACGTTTTGGATAGATGATTCAGCCATAGATGCATGGCGATGTGCAACCCATCATGGTAAGCGTGGTAAAGGTTTCCAGTATTCTGATACCGCGATTGAAACTGCCTTGATGATTAAGGGGATCTTCTCTCTGCCATTACGTGCTCTTCAAGGCTTTATTGATTCTATCTTTGAGCTATTGGATGCTCCGCTGACTACACCTGTATCAGCAAACGTTCGAAGACAGTTCAGGTCAAATATCGCAATAACTCCAAAGGAGCTATTCGTCATATAGCCATTGACTCGACTGGTCTCAAAGTTTTGGCGAGGGTGAATGGAAAGTGAAAAAGTACGGCGCCGAAAAACGTAGAACTTGGCGCAAACAGCACTTAGCTGTTGATTTAGAAACTCATGAGGCTATTAGGGCAGAAGTTAGTCTTGTAAGTGTTGGCGATAGCGAAGTGCTACCAACATTACTCAACCCCTTGCGTAGAAAGATCCTGACGGTATATGCCGATGGAGCACATGACACTAAAAGCTGCTATGAGACTCTGAAAAATAAGGGTTGTACTCCGCTGATACCTCCTAGAAAGAATGCGGCGCTTTGGAAAGATGGGCATCCCAGAAACGAAATTGTAGAGGTTCTGAAAAATGGAACAATAGCGGAGTGGAAATCTGAATCTGGTTACCACTATCGCTCAATATCGGAGACCGCAATGTCTCGATATAAAGGACTAACCAACGGTAAATTGAGCTTGAGATGGGCTTTATTGCGTAATTCAATGGAACTAAATCAAGAACCTACGATCTGATCAGCTACGTTCACTCCTTCTCGTAGCTCTATGCCTAAACCTCTTTATAAAACAACCAACTGGAAGCAATACAACCAATCACTCATTAACCGTGGTTCTCTGACCTTTTGGATTGATGAAGAAGCAATAAGCGGGTGGGCGCAAAGCAAACAGAATAAGCGCGGGAGGCCGCGTCGGTTCAGTGATTTAGCTATCACGACAGCACTGATGGTCAAACGAGTTTTTTCTATGCCATTGAGAGCGCTTCAAGGATTTATCGACTCGATATTTAGGTTAGCTCATGTACCGTTAAGTTGTCCGCATTACACCTGCATCAGTCGTAGAGCCAAGCAAGTTGAGGTTTCATTTAAGACTAAAGCGAGAGGAGCAATACAGCACCTGGCCATTGATGCAACTGGCCTAAAGGTTTATGGCGAAGGTGAATGGAAAGTCAAAAAACACGGGACAGATGGCAAGCGTAGAGTTTGGCGAAAGCTGCATATTGCCGTTGATACAAGCACTCATGAAATTATCGCAGCCGAGCTAAGTTTATCGACGGTTACAGATGGAGAAGTACTCCCTAACTTACTGAAACAAACACGCCGAAGTATCCTTGAGGTGTCTGGTGATGGAGCTTACGACACGAGATTGTGTCATGCTGCTATTAAGATTAAGGGAGCCATTGCGCTTATTCCCCCAAGAGAAGGGGCAGCCTTCTGGGAGCGTGGTCATCCTCGAAACCTCGCCGTGGGTTGCCAGAAGTTATACGGCTCAAATAAGTATTGGAAAGAGCGGTATGGGTACCACAGACGTTCACTATCAGAAACAGCGATGTATCGAGTTAAACAGTTACTAGGAGGACGATTGAGCTTAAGACATTACAATGCGCAGGTGGGTGAGACTTACGCGATGATAAAAGCGTTGAACAAGCTTACTGGGTTAGGTATGCCTGAAACTTGTCGTATTGACTAAGAAACACACGAAATGGGGTAGCTCTATCTATAAATTTAATTACGCAACAAAGCCGGTCAAAAGCCGTATTCATGTCCATCGCTACTGCTTCGATATTTACCCCATTCTCGCCTAGCTGCTCGAAGAACGGCCGTATGTCCTTGCGGCTGCGGCCTAATCCAACCCAAATGACTTGATGAGTCTTCGCATCAGCGATGACGGTGGCATATCGATGCCCTTTAAAGATGGCGAACTCATCCATCACGAGCTGCTTTAGCTCACCCCATTTCACTGGCGGCACCACTTGTCGAAGTCGGCGTTTATCTATTTCTTTAATGGTGTGCCAATGAACGCCCGTAATTTGGGATATATGCTTAATGGGAAGCAGGGGTAGCAGTTGTTCTATATAGCTTTTTAGGCGCTTTGTTATACGAGCATAAGGCTCTAACCAAGAGAGAGATTCTGTTTTTATGCCGCAGTCACGACACTTAATCCTTCGAGTTTGCACGGAAAGTTCAACAGGCACACCGAGCAACATGGCATCCTTTACGTGACGCCATTGATACTCATGGATAGCCTCGGCCTCAAGACCACAAAGGCATTTAGCCTCAGAGCTAGGTTTAAGAGTCAGGGTAATAAGTGATGCTGTCTGGAGAGACTTTACTATTTGAAAGCCTTCCCAGAATGAAGATAGGAAAGTATGATTCGGCATAGAAACGGTAGTTTGTGTATGATTTTTGTTTGGCGACTAAACCATATCACTTACTACCGTTTTTGTTTTTAGTTCCCGCTAATCCGCGATGAACCATTTTTTTACCCGCTATTCAGAGATTTAAGGTAATATTCCCCCTCACTATTTCTACCTAAGACACCCCTCAATGGCTCTTAAACCGACAATCTATAAGTTTCACTAAAATACACCACTCCCCGCCCTACCTAGCAACAGCCACATACGCCATTATTTTCAAACACTTAATATAAATAACAACCTAGAAGAACTTTAATAAACTGCTATAATCTCTGAACCTTGGTACACCTTTTGTACCCCTCAAATCACCCTTTTGGTACACCTCAGAGGCACACGTTCATGGCATCTTATAGTATTGAAAAGCGAACTCTAGCAAGTGGCGAATCTCGCTACAAAGCCACCATTACAGTGAAACATCGAAGTAAGATTGCTCAACGTTTCTCCAAAACTCATAAGAAGAAAATGCTTGCTACTGCCTGGGCAAAAAATGAAGTCCGAAAGATAGACGAAGGTGAAACTCAAGACCGTTCTGTACCCATTGGCCAGCTGCTAGACATGTTCATTGAGAACAAAAACCTTTGGGACAATACTGGCCGATCTAAACAAACAGTATTAAAAATGCTCCGTGATTGTGACATCGCTAAAATCTATTCCGATGAGCTAACCACTAAGGACTTGATTGAGCACTGCCAAGATAGATGTAGTACGGGAACCAAGCCCTCTACCGTCTATTCCGACATCTATTATTTACGTTCGGTATTCAAACGAGCTAAGCCTGTATTCAACGTTGCTGCTAACTTGGATACATTCTTAGAAGCAACACCTATTTTTTACGAAATGAAACTCATCGGTAAATCAGAGAAACGAACAAGGCGCCCTACTACCGATGAAATAGACTTATTGAAAGAAGCACTAGAAGAACGCGAGCAACGCAGAGAAAACAAAATCCCCTACTCCATGCTTCTAGATTTCAGCATCCTGAGCTGTATGAGAGTAAGCGAAGTTTGTGGTATTCGTTGGGAAGACTTAAACGAAGAACTTAGAACAGTGATCGTACGTGACCGAAAAGACCCACGTAAGAAAGAAGGCAACCACATGGTCGTTCCCCTACTCGGTGAAGCATTCGATATTGTGATGAAACAAGAGCGTAATGGTGAATTGATATTCCCATATAACCCACGCTCAGTTGGCCGAGGCTTTGTGGAAGTGTGTCAGAAGGTTGGGATTGATAACCTACGCTATCATGACCTACGCCGTGAAGGTGCAAGCCGCTTGTTCGAGAAAGGTTTTACGATTGAGGAAGTTGCTCAAGTCACCGGTCATAGAAACCTAAATACCTTGTGGCAGGTTTACACGCAGTTGTTTCCACATAAATTACATGAACGTAAGATCTGAAAAAAGCCGCTAAGAAGCGGATTTTTATCATGTGCCAGCCGGAGCGACGCCCGCAGTGTTGTGATTGAATAGAAATTCTTAACAAGTCAATAATTGATGAAGATCTAACCATTCACCTTCAGGTGGGTAATAAAGGGAGTGCGCCCATCATATCAAAGCCAGTCGATAATGTATGATTAATTCAACTAAGTTATATGATATTCCGTAGATTCTAACGATATTCCCATATTGTACCAAAGTGTTAATTAAAGTTAAAAAATCATATCATCCCGACACTTAAGTATAGATTGCAAAATTACATTTCTTATTTCCCTTAAGTTTTCAGATGGTGGTGACCAGAGTGCAACCGGAACACTAAAATATTCATTAAGCTCATCAATTGCAACTTCTGAAACAAAATCAGCATATAATGAGTTAACCACTGATATAGGAATAAGAGCCCAAGAATCATTAATCTGTAACAACTCAATCAATAGTGCGTACTGTTCAATTACATCATAATTTGATGACAACTTTATTTTACTTTCTAAACCATCATCTATCATAGATGACAAAACAAGCTGTTTAACATTTTTCATTTTCGTCAAACTTGCGGACGTACCATTCATCAGGGTACTAGATCTACCCACAAAAATACCACACTTAATATTAAGCAGAAAATTATGTTCTATACTATTCACGATTTTACTATCATATATATTAACAAGTCCAAAATCGATATCGCCGTTTTTTATTCCATTTTTTGTTTCCTTTTTATTTCTTACAATAAACTTCACATTCAAATTCGGAAATTCTAAAGAAAGGGCTTCCCTAACTGCCAATAAAACATCGAAAGGAAAGAAGCTAAAGTAAGATATAGTAATAGTTCCAGGGGTACCCATAGAGATATTTAACGCTACTTTTTCGAAAGTTTCCATCGTTGAGATACTTTGTCTAGCATAATGATATAAAACCTCACCTTCCTTTGTTGGTAATAGACTTTTCCCCTCTTTATTGAATAGTTTTACCCCTGAGGAATCTTCTAACGCAATAATAACTTGGCCAATTGTAGTTCTGTGCTTACCAAGTTTTACCGCAGCTCTATTTATCGACTTAGCTTCATAAACTTCAACAAATGCGACTAACTGTTCAATATTAAAGTTCACCCTCTCCCCCTCAACTAACATTCGAAATAAAAATCACAAAATTCCAAGATCTATTTTGAGCATAAAACCATACATTACAGAGTTAACAAATACATTAAAGTATTATAGCTTAACGTCAACCAAAGTAACCATATGTTTTAGAGGATTTTATGAAGCATCTAACTAAACTAATATTTCTAACTCCAATCTTATACCCATTCGATTCAATAGCAACCCAAGAAACCCTTCGAGGCTTAAGCGTAAAGAGCGACATTGTCGATATTTATGTTGACTCAACGGGATGCACAACAAAAGAAAGCTTCAATACAAAATTAAATGAAGATGGATTTATAAGCATTAATAGGATACAACCTGACACTTGTAATACCATCAAAAATAGCAGTGTCAGAATATCATATTCACTTGATGAACTGGGAGCAAGTGAATACTTTAAAATTTCAAACAAAATAAGCCCTATAAATATCGAAATGCCTGAATCGCTAATAGGTCTAGATTTTAGATATTATAGGGATGGGGATATACTGACTACAGATTACAACTCAGAAAGGATTAATTTTAAAATCGACAGTAATGGAAAGATAGTTAAAGCTTGGTTTGGTTAATGATTTTTAGGAAAATTTACAATATAGCAGAATACTATTATTTTTATATTGAAAATATATTACGACACTAGAGCAAGACTAATTTTTCATTAGATACATAGAAAAACCAGCAACTAATGTTGCTGGTTTTTTTACTTCAACAATATAATATCAAGCCATTATAGCTATTTTACACTTGCGAATTTAAGGGTCGAAAGTACATGAAACAGCTCCCTCTTCGCTGGTTGATTGTACAGGTTCCAGTTCTCCTGTTCGCTTCCCACCTGCGCCAATAATATCCCATGCAAAGGCACCGGACTGACCGATGAAGTAAGCACCATTATTCCACTTAAATATTTCCACCTCACCTCCTATATCACTCAAGAAGTTTAAAAACTCACTGGTGGTAGTTAACCTCCAGTCATCTCGACCTTCGAAATTATGAAAAGATAAGTCTTCACACCAATATGACGCCGAGTTTTTTTCTGGGTACTCTTGAGATGGCAACAATTGAAATGTCGCAGAACTGTAGTAAGTTCCGCCCATAATTCCAGCGTATAACCTCGGGTTCGTAACTCCATTTGGATGATCACCTCGAATTCGTGTATAACCAAGATTTCCTAATAAGAAAGCTGAAGGCGCACCAGTGAATAATCTTCCTGAGTCATCTGATGCAACTTTTACGCAATTACCACCTGCATTATCCTCAGAATCATTAACATTTCCACCACACATAGGAATTATTGAACTTATATTGATGTTTATTATATTACTCGAAATCCCATCTAAATCGGCATAAACGGTCACATCACCAAACTCAACACCTTCAGCGACACCATCCATATCGATAGAAAGCAAGCTATTATCAGAACTATGCCAATTTACCTGATCAGACAGGATATGCTCAGATTGATCTGAATAGATCCCTTTAATCACAAGTTGTTCCGTTGTCCCCTTAGGTAGACGGTCGTCAACTAAAGATGATAGCTGCAACGTTAATAACGCTGCGTCTATGATCTCTACATCCACTGTGTTGCTAACAACACCATCTAACTTGGCTGTAGCTGTTGTTAGGCCGACATTTTCAGCCGTTAATAAACCATCAAGTGATATTGTTGCAATATCAGTATCATCTGAAAACCATGCGACTAAGTCAGTAATATTTTGGTTTGCACCATCAGTGAACGTCGCAACAGCTTCCAATTGTTCATTATAACCTTTAGCTAATAACACCGTCTTCGGATTTACATCAATACTATCGATTACTGCAGCCGTTACATCAATATCTGCGACATTACTGATTCGACCATCAAAAGATGCTGTGGCGGTGGTTGCTCCGATGTTTTCAGCCGTTAATAAGCCATCGGTATTAATTGTTGCTATATTAATATCATCAGACACCCATGCAGCTGTGGATGAGATGTCTTGAATAGTTCCATCAGTAAATGTGGCTTCAGCGGTAAGCGAGAACTTTGTTCCTTTGGCGAACGAAACGATTGCAGGTGATACCTGCACAGTATCGACAGTAGCCGCTGTTACATCAATACTTACGTTATTACTAGTTACTCCATCTAACATAGCCGTTGCTGTAGTTGTGCCAACACCTTCAGCTTCCAATAGACCACCTGATGTGATAATCACAACACCTGTATCATCAGCAACCCATGCAACTGACTGTGTCATATCTTGCAAAGTGCCATCTGTAAAAGTCGCGTTCGCTTTCAATTGTTCCGTCATACCTTTAGCTAACGAAATAGTTTCAGGCGAAACCTGAATGCTGGCTACCACCGCAGTAGTAACATCAATATTTACAGTATTACTGATTACACCATTAAGCGTAGCACTAGCAAATGTAGTCCCTACACTCACAGCTGTAGCCAAACCGTGTCTAGTTATAGTCGCTATATTACTGTCATCCGGAGACCAAGCTACTATTGACGAGACATCTTGAGTTGTACCATCGGTAAAACTTGCCACTGCGGTTAATTGTTCCTTCGTACCCTTAGCAAGAGAAATCGTCGCGGGTGTTACTTGAATACTATCAATAGCGGCCGCTGTAACTTGAATGTCGACATCATTACTGTCAACGCCTTTCAAGCTTGCTCCCAAAACAGCAAACCCAACTTCGTTGGCTGTAATAAGACCATAGGAATCAACAGTAAACGTTTGTCTATCCGATGAAGACCAATTAACTAAGTCTGTAACTTCAGCTGTAGTATTATTACTGTAATAAGCAGTTGCAACAAATTCGCGTGTAAGACCTTTAGGCAACAAGAAATCACTATTGCCCCTTCTTGTATTTTTAGGTTCTATTTGTAAGGCAACTAACTCTTCAGGGGTTACGTTGACCTTAATAAGGTTGCTAGAAATATTATTGTACGTAGCATTGATCTTTGCTTCATCAATACTTAACGCTGTGACCAAACCAGAATCATCAACCGAAGCAATATTGTTAGCATCACTATACCAATAAACAAGATCTGTAAGCTCTGACTTAGTACCATCAGAATATAGACCCATTGCTGTTAATTGTTGTGTATTACCTAAAGCCAAGCTGAGTTCAGATACCCCTTTTGTAGTTCGGGTCTTGGGATAAATATCAATTGAATCTAACTTTGCATTCGTGACTTTTATCTTAACATTGTTGCTCACAACCCCATTTTTGCTTACTTCAACATCCGCGTCCCCCACTTTTAAACCTGTGACTACGCCATCTCTTGAAATAGACACTGCCGATGATAAATCAGAAGTCAAAGTGACTTTATCAGTAATATCCAGTGAGGTACCATCGCTATATTGCCCTAATGCCATTAATTTTAATTGATTACCTTGAGGTAACGTCAGTTCACTACTGCCAAAAATTGTCGCGCCGGTTACAAGCTGAATACTAGTAATTTCAGCATCTGTAACCTCTAACGGAATAACAGGACTGTCAATACCTAGGTACGTCGCTGATATGTCGGCATAGCCAGTATTAATGCCTAAAGCAACCCCTCTTTTGTCTAGTACAGCAACATCATTATTACTACTTATCCAAGTAGCTAACTCAGTAATGTTTTCAGTTGAACCATCATTATAGGTTGCGATAGCTGAAAATTTTTGAGAACTGCCCACACTAACTTTTAATAATGTACTTCCTTGTACCTTTAGCTCTCCCGGAGTTATCTGTATCGACGTTATTTTTTTATCTACGCCCCCATCAAACACTCCCTCGGAATTACAACCTACGAGTAAAGTTACTAATATTGCCAGTAACCATTTGTAAACGGGAGAGTGGAAGTACTTTCTTTCTATCATAATTTTACCATAAAACTATATTTTTAATTCATACTCAAAAGAATGGAGCACAATATCTACTCGACGGTTTTTTAAACGCCCTAAAGATGTTTCATTCCCCGCTATAGGTTGACTCTCACCTTTACCGTGGACTATCATTTGATTAACTTTCACACCACGAGAAATTAACTGTTCTTGAACAGATTTCGCTCTTCTTTCTGATAATGCTTCATTATATTTAACCTTACCAACACTATCTGTATGTCCAATAATACTGACTTGAGATTGTGGGAATTCTTTCAATATTTTTGCTACGACATCAATAGCACCTTGTTCCTTGGAATAATTAGAATCGAATTCAAATCCAGAAACTTGATATGTTGTAGATGGGAAATCCTTAATCACAGGACTTTCAATTTCTGGTGACTCAATAGGCTTATCGACAACAATAGGTTCTGAATTTGATTTTTTATCATCTCCCACACCAAAAACATAAGTCAGACCAATCAAAACCGAGTGACTATCAAACCTACCCATATAACCATCACCAATGGAATCAATATATTGATAACCTAAACTTGTAGATAATCTTTCATTTAAGTCATAAGTAAACCCAACGCCTCCTAACGGAGAAAAACCTGAGATGTTAACTTTTCCTTGAAGACTATTTTTTTCACTGTTCCAATATGTTGCTCCCAAACGCCCATATAAACTAACGCTTTCACTTAAATACCAATTATACTGAAACGAAGTTTCATAAAATGAACTCTCCAATTGAACATGAGTATCGTCCGTACTAAGTTTAGTATGCGCCTGATAACCTAAATCCCATGACATAGAATCTGAAAATTTTATTCCACCATAGATACCATAGGCTCCTGAAGAAGGCATGCTCGAACTGTAACCTCTATCGTCAGCAAAATGTATCCCTCCTTTCAAGCCCAGAAAATAGTCAAACTTATTAGTTGAATTGCTGTCATCAATATTCGCGTAGGTAAGCATTGGAAAAATTAAAGCTGGGAAACAAATTAACCTTTTCATTTACAACCCCAATAAAAAATCATGTAGGTATATTAACCAAACACAAAACAACCCGACACTCTCATATGTAGGGAAAAACACTCAAAAATACATGAGACATAGATCTGTGTTATTTCATCACAAAAATTAATAAGCGAAACAAATTGAATTTAGGGCTACGAGGATAGAGTGTCGTTCTATTTATTTGGTCACGACAACTAGGATTGTGATGTTGCTCAAGTAAATTGCTCACTGTTGCATGCATGCCGTTAGCACAGCACTGAACTCAATAGAACGAAAATGCACGCTAAACTCATTCGTTTGGCTCCGATAGCGACTTCAAGGCGTGAGTGGCCTATTAACCTCAGGGGAGAATTGTCTTAACAAATCAGCAATGGAGGAGCAATTCTCGTAACTCAAAGCGGCTACTAAATTTATGACTAACTGTTCTAGTAAGAACGCCCGACATCGTTTCATTAGTCCTGTATTTTTTGCCATTTTTGAAGGTTATCGGGGCGTTGTTGCTTAAATCAGTTGAACCTTTACCAAGTCCTGTGATCTGATCCTTTATGGTGCTCAGAACTGTGGTGACATGGATAAAGCGAAAAAGAAGATAACTAACTGGGCGGAATACAATAAGGCTCTGTGCAAGCGTGGATCGGTGACGTTTTGGATAGATGATTCAGCCATAGATGCATGGCGATGTGCAACCCATCATGGTAAGCGTGGTAAAGGTTTCCAGTATTCTGATACCGCGATTGAAACTGCCTTGATGATTAAGGGGATCTTCTCTCTGCCATTACGTGCTCTTCAAGGCTTTATTGATTCTATCTTTGAGCTATTGGATGCTCCGCTGACTACACCTGTATCAGCAAACGTTCGAAGACAGTTCAGGTCAAATATCGCAATAACTCCAAAGGAGCTATTCGTCATATAGCCATTGACTCGACTGGTCTCAAAGTTTTGGCGAGGGTGAATGGAAAGTGAAAAAGTACGGCGCCGAAAAACGTAGAACTTGGCGCAAACAGCACTTAGCTGTTGATTTAGAAACTCATGAGGCTATTAGGGCAGAAGTTAGTCTTGTAAGTGTTGGCGATAGCGAAGTGCTACCAACATTACTCAACCCCTTGCGTAGAAAGATCCTGACGGTATATGCCGATGGAGCACATGACACTAAAAGCTGCTATGAGACTCTGAAAAATAAGGGTTGTACTCCGCTGATACCTCCTAGAAAGAATGCGGCGCTTTGGAAAGATGGGCATCCCAGAAACGAAATTGTAGAGGTTCTGAAAAATGGAACAATAGCGGAGTGGAAATCTGAATCTGGTTACCACTATCGCTCAATATCGGAGACCGCAATGTCTCGATATAAAGGACTAACCAACGGTAAATTGAGCTTGAGATGGGCTTTATTGCGTAATTCAATGGAACTAAATCAAGAACCTACGATCTGATCAGCTACGTTCACTCCTTCTCGTAGCTCTATGCCTAAACCTCTTTATAAAACAACCAACTGGAAGCAATACAACCAATCACTCATTAACCGTGGTTCTCTGACCTTTTGGATTGATGAAGAAGCAATAAGCGGGTGGGCGCAAAGCAAACAGAATAAGCGCGGGAGGCCGCGTCGGTTCAGTGATTTAGCTATCACGACAGCACTGATGGTCAAACGAGTTTTTTCTATGCCATTGAGAGCGCTTCAAGGATTTATCGACTCGATATTTAGGTTAGCTCATGTACCGTTAAGTTGTCCGCATTACACCTGCATCAGTCGTAGAGCCAAGCAAGTTGAGGTTTCATTTAAGACTAAAGCGAGAGGAGCAATACAGCACCTGGCCATTGATGCAACTGGCCTAAAGGTTTATGGCGAAGGTGAATGGAAAGTCAAAAAACACGGGACAGATGGCAAGCGTAGAGTTTGGCGAAAGCTGCATATTGCCGTTGATACAAGCACTCATGAAATTATCGCAGCCGAGCTAAGTTTATCGACGGTTACAGATGGAGAAGTACTCCCTAACTTACTGAAACAAACACGCCGAAGTATCCTTGAGGTGTCTGGTGATGGAGCTTACGACACGAGATTGTGTCATGCTGCTATTAAGATTAAGGGAGCCATTGCGCTTATTCCCCCAAGAGAAGGGGCAGCCTTCTGGGAGCGTGGTCATCCTCGAAACCTCGCCGTGGGTTGCCAGAAGTTATACGGCTCAAATAAGTATTGGAAAGAGCGGTATGGGTACCACAGACGTTCACTATCAGAAACAGCGATGTATCGAGTTAAACAGTTACTAGGAGGACGATTGAGCTTAAGACATTACAATGCGCAGGTGGGTGAGACTTACGCGATGATAAAAGCGTTGAACAAGCTTACTGGGTTAGGTATGCCTGAAACTTGTCGTATTGACTAAGAAACACACGAAATGGGGTAGCTCTATCTATAAATTTAATTACGCAACAAAGCCATCGCAATACCAAGCCCAGCACAGTGCCTGTCTCTCACCTTTGTGGTCATGAATAGCGTAATGTGTCCTACGACTTCCTCTGATAATTCGGCGACCAATGTGAAATGATCAGAATGGCCAAACAGTCGCTCCACTTGGTCAGAACTAAGATAAGGCTTTTGTGAGGTATTTTCTGAAACTGAAGGGTGGCGATAAATATCAACAATATCGTGGCTATCCGTTGCTTCTAAATGTCTAATTTGTATATCCAAAACGTTTCCTTATCATATTATTTTTGTCCATAAGCTAATTTTCATATTACGGATAGCAACGGGCACCTACAACCTTTGAAAGTGTAAGTGCCCGAAATAATTAAACAAATAGAAAGACTGAGCTTCTGCTTCTGCTTCTGCTTCTGCTTTGATTAGTATTGTTTACGCAGTGTGAATATCAGAATTTGTAGTCAACACCAACACTCGCTAATGCTTGTTCAGAGCTGTAAAAGTCAATCTTAGAGTCAATCGACCTTACACCGAGTAATGAAATAAACGACCAATCTTCATAACCCATTAAGCTACCAAACTCATAAGCTAAGAATGCACCGAATTCATTCTCTTCACGTACTTGCCCGTAAATTGGATTCGACTCATCATATTCACGATCACTTGCATCTAGGGTGACAACAAAACCATGACGACCGATTCTCTTTGCGTAGTTTAATTCAATACCATAACTATCGAAGCTGAGTGCTCCTCCTTCTGCGTCTGAGTGGAAATACACCATTGAAGGAACAAATAGACCTGCTTGGTTTGGCAAGATAAAGCGGTACCCTGCTTTGGCGTACACATAGGTTCTTTCCCTATCCAGCAGCACAGCATTTTCCGGAGATAAGCCTTGGCTACCAGATAGCTCTTCATCAACATCAGATTGCCCAAATGCGAGATCCGTTCGAAAACCAGTTCCACCGATATTAGTGAGCTGCAGTCGTCCTACATTACCTTTCACATCCGTTTCATTTCGATTAACGCCAACAGCATACGGATCCGTCCAAGCCTTGCCCGAGATAAGCGTAGGAAGAACAGAAAAATCCAATATTGTGCCTCCAGATAGCTGATGTCGATAACCAATCTCAAAAGCAATGGTACCTGTTGCAATATCCTCTCGAGTGGTACCCGCATACACTTGATGAGTCAGTGACTCACCAAAGGTATATTGAACCGTACCCAAAAAACCGAGTAGCCCTAGATTTTCGCTGTCCCCCTCCTTGGTGTTAGTTGCTTGATTCGCGTCTTGCTCGGTGCTCAAGTTACTGCTATCAGAAGATACACCCGTCAAGACACTGAAGTTACCACTGAAACCTTCCGTTGGTGCAAGGCCACTATAAGCTGGCATTGAAGCGAATGCCGAAAATACAACTGGTAAAACAAACCTCATATTCACATCCATTAATTGAATAATCACCCGTTAACTATATGTATTAAATTAAAATTATAACAACTATTTAACGGAGACATTCATTCAACTGACGAATTGGGTGTCTAAAAAATAGGTTCAAAGGTGCAATTAGTTGATCTATCGCTTTTAAGCTTTCGTAGAACTTCTCGAAAATAACGGACAAAACTCAAAGGAAGACAATATGTTTAACAAATTAATCAAAACCACATCAGTGCTAGTTGCGACGCTTCTTTTTACGGCTTTTGCTCACGCTAACCACCACGAGATGAAGAAAGACATCGTTGATGTTGCGGCTGAAAACGGCTCTTTCAATACCTTAGTGGCTGCAGTAAAAGCAGCGGACTTAGTTGACACATTGAAAGGTGAAGGCCCTTTCACCGTATTAGCTCCCACTGATGAGGCATTTGCTGCGTTACCAGAAGGAACGGTCGACATGTTGTTGAAGCCAGAAAACAAAGACAAATTAGTTGCAGTGCTCACATACCATGTAATACCAGGTAAAATCATGGCAGCTGAAGTTATGAAATTAAATAGCGCAGTAACGGTTCAAGGCGGTGCGGTAATGATAGCGATTGATGACGGCAACGTAATGATAGACAACGCTAAAGTTATTATGCCAGACGTTGAGGCTAGCAATGGTGTTATCCATGTGATTGACGCTGTGCTGTTGCCTAAATAAGAAATACAATATCGGTCAAAGTCTTTTAAGAGGGTGTGACAGGTCACGCCCTTTTCATCTTTTAACTAAAAAGTTAATCACGGTCTCAAGCCAAGCGAGGCTGCCTTTATATCAACAAGAACCCGAGTTACACAAACAAGCGGCCGAATATTAGAAATGCCGCCATCGACACCACCTTCGTGAAGACCACCACCCAGATGCAATCACCAATACTAGAGTGCGTCGCTTTCCCGAGAAGGAACACAAACAGAATCAACCCCAACACCCAACCCACTGTCGGAATCAATGACACCAAAGCAACGATTACAGCAATAGTAAGAAGGGATTTAAAGTCTGCGACCACGAAAGACATTTTGGAGGCGATATACATGCAGCATGCTGTTATTAATGCGTCCATCACAAACGCTAAAGCTTCAATTCCCACGTTACTTCCTTCACTCAAATTAGTTGCAGTGAATATTATCGCTAAAGTGATGATTTTTCTTTAAGAAGAGAACCAAAAACAGGTGAAAACTGTAACAAAAATGAGATTACCGTTCGTCTGAAGGCACTACCTTCTCCATCACGTAATTGGTGAGTTTTACGCCACGCATTTCAACTTCCTGCTCATTAACGACCTTAAAACCAAGGTGTTCATAGAAAAGCCTTGCGGTAATACTTACTTCAGAGAAATACCGCGATACACCACGAACACGACCAACAGCAAGAACATGTTCCATTAGCGCTCTTCCAACGCCTTTACCCTGGCATTCATGATGACAGAAGAAATGATCAATCAAGCCATTGGGTTGCAGGTCAGTATAACCAACAACGCAACCATCTAGCTCAGCCACAAAAGGTAGTAACTCGTTCATACGCTTTTGCCAAAGCTCAGAGTCAAAGCTACTTGGTGCCCAAGCTTCTACTTGCTGCTGAGAATAATCTCGAACATTAACATTGCGAACGGTATGAAAGTAAATCTCCCACAACGCCTTAGCATCACTGGTTTGGTAATTTCGAATTCTAACCACGACATAGTCCTTTCATGTATCTAGTGTATTGGACAGGTAAAGTATTATCCCTATGTGCTCTCTGAATGAGTCGACTATAGAACAAAGAGTTTCAACGATAAAACACAGCCAACCAGATCGTCACCATGTCTTTGTCCGTACCAATAACCTTGTGCTTTTCTCTTGCGGAAATGTTGATGTAATCCCCTTTTGATAAAGTCACAACGCGTCCATCTTCAAACTCAATCACACCTTGACCTTCGATCACCATTACCCACTCATTCTCATCTTGGTCATACCAACCCTCTTCAGGGGAACTCTGACCATGAGACAATATTCTTTCGATTCGAACACTGTCGTTCGCAAGCAGGTCATTGAATATTTCATTGGGCATTGACGAAGGAACATCAGCGTAAATATTAGACATCGAACTCTCCTAATCCTTGTTAACTGTAATCTGGTGCTGCGCTTTAAAGCTTGTGGTTCTTTAACTTAATAAACAGTAGAAAGCCGAAACCTAGGCAGCAGCACTCTTTTTGAAGTAAAAACGGTAATAACCCACCAAGTTACTGCAGATAAACAGGGCTTCCATCAGTACAGCCGTAGGAGAGCCTACTAAGTAATTGTGAACTAGCCAAAAGCTGGTTCCGATGATCATCAACTCTCTTAATCGACGGTCATCTTTATTGAAGGCGGCAAAGGTTTGAAACACCGAGGCAAAACAGCTCAATACACTGGTTAATCCTGAGTAAGTCACGGCCGTTGCGACCACCGACATGGAACAGAACAAATATTTAAACTTAGACGATGTAGAAAACACGCTCGTTAAATAGCGAACAGTGGCAATCGTCATTAGGCTCGCCGCTGTCCATTGTTCGAGAAGAATAAAGTGACTCGAAATAAGCACACCAGCAAAGAACAGACAAGTGACGATTTTCTTCCTTTCCTTAAACTGGAATGACAAAAGATCGAAACAGATCGCAATCGCGACTAATACTTGAGAAAGATAAAAGGCTGACACGGTGATTCCTTCAATAATAACATTACGCCGAGCCGTTTCGTTCAACCATGAATAGCCAAAGAAACTCTCTTGGTTAATTCAAAAATACGGCAGCAGTGATCTAAAGCTTCAACAGAGAACTAAAGTTTCAACACACCACTAATCACAGTGATAGCAGAACCGATTAACTTTATTCGCCCGTTAGCTAATAACTCTGTCGACATATAGCCACCACGACGAGACGCCTGATAAGCATTGAAACTACTTTTGTTTTGCTTTTCTGCCCAGTGCTGCGTCAATGCACAATGTGCCGAACCAGTGACAGGGTCTTCATTAACACCCACCCATGGCGCAAAGTAACGAGAAACAAAATCAAGTTCAGGATTTGATGGAACTGCCGTTACCACAACACCTCTACCATCCATGCGTTTCAAGGAGTCAAAGTTTGGCGACAAATCCAATAGAACGCGCTCATCAACGACTTCGATTAACTGCTTAGAGTCAAATTCTTGGAATGATACGACTTGATGCGGCTCTAAACCTAGATGTTCAAGCAGCGTGAGGTTGGGTTCAGAATCTAATGACAGTTCGGAGCTAGGAAAATCAAGCTCGATAGACGATTCACAAACGGCGGCAGATAATTCCCCAGATAAGGTGTTAAACACGACCTTATCACCTGTCTCAAGCAGTCCTTGTTCTTTCATCACATGAACCGTTGCCAGTGTGCCATGTCCACACAGCTTCACTTCGACTTCGGGAGTAAACCATTTAAGCGTCATAGTGTTAAGCGCGAGAAAAGCCGTTTCAGATACCGCCATCTCTTCAGCGATTGAAAACATTAACGACTCATCCAACGGCTCTTTGGAGATACAGACCCCGGCAGGGTTCCCTTTAAACGCTTGAGTTGTAAACGAATCTACTTGATATATCTCTAAATCCACAATGGCTCCTAAATGCACAACATTTCCCAAACCGGCAATCATGGCTCGTTGGGACATAACCTAGATATTGCTGCCCACAATAAGCACAATCACCTTGTGCTACAAGTCTTTAGAAACAAATTTATAGATACTTAATCAGAAACAAAAGAAATGACAAACAAAGAGTTATGCAAAGAATTCGTGGATTAAGCAGAAGGTTTATAATCGAGCAGATAAAAGATAAAACGTATCAGCCTGGCAGGAAACAAGCTCACATTCGTGGCACACCGACACCATATCGAGCTACGAACGTAAGCTTACCAAGTAATTATAATTCAATATAATCTACTGGCGGACTAGAGCAGATTTCACAATAGTCAAGCCAAGTAGCCCCAGCATGACTCCTGTCACTTTATCAATATAGTAAGCAACACGTGTAAACTCTTGACGCACTTTAGGTGCAGATAGCAGGAAGATGATCGCCGCATCCCATACAAATACAACCACCGTCATCCAAATACCTAGACCTAACTTAAACATGAAGCCAACGTCATTGTTCAGTACAACAGTAAATAAGCTCAAATAGAACAAAAGGTTTTTAGGGTTAAGGATGCCCGATAGAAAACCGGTGAGGAATTCTTTAAGAAAAGTGGTTTGATTGGAGGCACCTTCTTCGTCAACATCGAAATTACTGTAATTGCATTTTTTCGCTCTTATCGCTTGTACAGCAAGATAAACAAGAAACACACCACCAATGATCTTGAGTGCAATCATAATAGAAACGGATGCCGCTAGAATCGAGCCAACACCAACCAAGCACAAAGCAATATAAACCGCATTCGCACTGGCAATACCGAATGCAACGCCTAGGGCTTTTTTTCCCTTATTTCGAACAGCACTCTTCACCACAATCACAAAGTCTGGTCCGGGGCTCAACAACGCCAAAAAATGAGCAATCGCCACGGTAACAAAAATCCCAACTAAACCTGCATCCATAAATCAACGTCCTTATTTTGAAATTTAATGCATTATTATCGCATAATTAACTTGCGGTTGGTTTTTTGGTTCATAATTAATGCTTCGATACGAAGAGAATCAGACGGACAACACGTTTTCATAAGCCTCGTTAGGTAAAGACGCTCTAATAACCGACTTTCCAACATTTAGTTTAGATAGTTAATCCATTATTTTGCCTAGCGATCTCATAACCCAGACTCATTTCCCTTCTATTTTGGTAATTAAAAGTTGGTGTTCGCATGCATTGCATTAGGTTGTACTAAAATAAGAGTCGTAAATTTGAATCAGGTTGCAGATTTTGGGCTACGATTTAGTTATCACGTACGAAAGGGAATCCGTCAGTGAAAGCGTTTTGCGTATCAATACTTGCGTCAACATCCTTTTTGGCTAGCCCTGTATTTGGCCAGCAGCATGATATTTATCTCTACAATTGGGATGAATTTTTATCTGACAGCGTCGTTACTCAGTTGAGTGATACCTACGGCATCTCACTAAAGCAACAATTCTTCTCTGATGAGTCAATAAGGGATGAGGTTCTATTAAGCGAGCGTCGAGGCGCTTTTGAACTGGTCATCATCGAAAGCGTAAAACTTAAGGCATTAGCCAAACAAAACCTGTTCCATAACCTAAGTGACTTACAACAATCCATTGAAAGCAATTTTGATCCCAGGTGGGCAGATGGATGCGGTGAATATGGTATTCCTTACGCTTGGGGAACATCCGGTATCCTATATCGCAGTGATAGAATCTCCGCCCCAGAATCTTGGATGGCGATTCTTGAACCCGACTCTAAAGTCAGTGGCCGTATAAGTATGTACTACGACCCCACCGACTTGGTGAGCACGGCGTTATTGGTCAATCGATTTAACCCATTTACTAATAATGAGCAAGAACTTCGTGTTGCGTACAAAACGCTACAACTGCAAAAACCACATCTTGAAAGCAATGAGTATGTCATCGACCACATCCACCAGCTTGAGCGCTTAGCCAATATCGACCTCGCCTACGGATACTCAGGTGACAGCTATGTGCTTAATGATGCCGAACCTGAGGCATCTTGGGCCTACACAGTGCCTCTAGAAGGAACAACCTTATGGTTAGAGTGTATGGCTGCAATTAACAACGGAGAGCGATCTCCACAGGCAACCACGATTCTCGCCTTCTTATCGCAACCCGAAATCGCCGCTCAAAACGCAATGGATTCATGGTTTGCAACGCCAAGTTCAAAAGCAAAAGCACTCACTTCTCAGGAGTATCAAAACGATCCCGAGCTTTTCCCGAATAAAGAAGTATTAGATCGCAGCTACCTTTATCAGCCGTTAGAACCGAGTAGCATTCAAATTCGCAATCGTATTGTCGACAGTTTGAGATAACTCATGCCAGTATTGAAGAAGCTCTATTTTGTACTTTTACCAACGCTGACATTTGTGCTCCTGATAGCAGGAATCGTGATGTACAACTTCGCATCAAATCATGCTAAGCACATGTATTTGGACAAGGTGCAATCTGATGTGAACACCGCTTTAGTCGCGGCGGAATACGAGCAGCTCGGCTTGTCCTTACTAGTTAAAGATATCGGTTCTTCGTTGCAGTTCCTCCGCTACATTCAAAATCCTGGCGACTACACGACTCTATCGCTATTGGAAAAACGAGTACTCCGAGTATTAAGCCAGAATCACGTCAATCAATTTGGGCAACGCAATGTTTATATCGTGGACCCTAAGTTCAAATTAACGCTTTCGACTCTCAGAGCCGATCCTTTCGAGGAGCTAAAAATCCCTGACAAGATTTATGAAAGAGTCTTCGACATATACACCTCGTTAATCAGCAAGAAGGAACTCTCCTACGAAGGCTTCTCTTATGTCTCGATTAGTGGCGAGCTCAGATATTCGTATGTTGCGGCAATTGACCCTTACCTCCTTCCTCAAGATAAACGTGCAAGTAGCAGTTTAAATCGCTACATTTTGATTGCTGACGGACCTCTGATACAACTCTCTAGCTTATTAATCAAATACAATGACGATGACAATATTCAGTTCTTAATCGAGCCATCCTCAGACGCTGCCAACATCGCAAATACCCAATTCGTTATCAAATCAATTGAGCAAACCCAAGATAATATCAATGTGCAGATGACCAGCCGACATCTCATCGCGCAAGTAAATATTCGAGAACAAAAGTTCAACCATGAGAAAGCCATCATCGCTAAACAAACCTTGTTAGGTGGCTTTGGCACTCTCTTTACGATCATGTTGATCGTGCATTTAGTGGTGCGTTACCAACTTGTGCGCCCGCTTAAAGACTTACTGCAAGAGATATCGATCGGCGGGCTCAAGCTTAGGTATTTCAAGCGTTCATCGGGGCAAAGTGAAATTGATGGCTTAAAGAACGCGTACATTGACTCGTTGACGGAATTAAAATTCGAAGCTGAGTTTGATCAACTCACCAAGTTAGCCAACCGACGTTCGTTCATACGTCACCTTGATGTACGCCTCAAGAGTTCAATGAACCCACACTGCTATGTGGTTTGTTGGGACATCATCGACTTCCGTAAAATCAACGATCTCTACGGTGCCAAAGTTGGTGATAATGTACTAATAAACTTAACTAGAGTGCTGAGAGATACTCTACAAAACCAACAGTCATCTTCCGGTTTCAATTGCAATGACTACTCCATAGCAAGGCTTGGGGGGAATCAGTTTATCGCCATTTTAGAAATGAATAAAAGCCAAGTGATAAACGAAGAAATAGAGAACATCAATAATACGCTGACTAGCACTACGTTCCTTGATTACTATGGATTTAGGTTATCACTCGCAACAGGTGTTTTACCGCTCGACACACCAAAGTTTGAAGAAATTTGGCACCGATGTATTGATGAGATGTTGCTCCGTGCAAAATCTCACAATGATGGAGAAAGCCGTATTGTTTATGGCGAGGAGTTATTACACACGTTAGAGAGACACGACATTATAGAAAAAAGGCTTTTAGAGTGCTGTGAAAGTGATAACTTTGAACTTCGCTTTATGCCTATTTTCAACGCTAAAACACTTCAGGTAGATGGCGCTGAGTGTTTGGTTCGTTGCCCTGCTTTATTTGCCATAAACGCGGGTCCAGACGAATTCATACCTGCAGCAGAGAAGAGCAACCTCATATCCAAACTCGATATGTGGGTTATTAGCACCGCTATCAAGAGCTATAAAGAGCTCTCAGAAATCCACAAGTACAAAGGTACCTTATCCATTAACATTTCAGCAATGGAGCTATACAACCGCAATTTTGCCGACAATATTCGTAAGGTTATCGAACGGTACCAAGTACCTCCTAGCAACATTATTATCGAGATAACTGAGACCAGTTACGTGAAAAGTACCAAGCTTACGGTACAGACTATCGAGAGAATCAGAAGCCTAGGCTTAAAGGTTTCACTTGATGACTTTGGTACTGGATACACAGCCTTCAACCAGCTACTCCACTACCCTGTGGATGAGCTAAAAATTGATAAGAGCTTTATCGATAACATGGTAGACGGCAAAGCCGACCGTAAGATGGTCGAATCTATGGTTAACTTAGGCCACTCTTGTGACACGCGAATCGTCGCAGAAGGTGTCGAGTCCATAGAACAGTATCATTACCTTAAAAAAGCGAACTGTGACCTAATACAAGGCTACTTCTTTAGCCAACCACTCACTTATCTGGAATTCATCGAGTTTGTGCGAGACCATAATCCGCAAGCAATTTTAAACCCGCAGTCTGTTACCAGTTCGAGATCTAACGAGCGAATCGTTGCTCTCACTCAAAAGCAGTAACCTTAAACCTTAAACCTAAACCTAAACTTCAAGGCCTCCCTTCCTATCCAAGCGTTGCAATCCACTATAGCTATAACTAGTAGTAGGACTATCTTCATCAGTGCAGGAGCTCTGCGTTGGCTACACATTGAATGAGGAGGCAAATAAAGGATGGCAAAGGCCATGATAGTGAAGCGGGAGAATGGCGAGCAAAAAGCAAACAAAACCTGACGATTTAACTTATCGCTAATGCGGAGATTAGCTCTGCATTGTCGTTAATAGCTCCATCATATCTTTAGAGCTGATATTCTTCTTATGCCTGACTACAGCGTCAATCATCAATTCTAAATTGCCCGCCGAGATATAGTCCTTGAGCACGTCATTGAACTTTTCCTGTATCTCATCACTTGTGTACAAGTGCTCAGGAATGAAGAATAGAAATTGGCTGCCACTACTACGAAACGAGATAGTACTTTCCGGAACCTTTGCCGTCAGAGACTTAGCGGCTGAACTCACCACCAAGTCTCCATATTCAAGCCCATACTTTTGGTTTATCTCACTGAGATTTCTGATTCGTACAAAGTAAAGGTCGAAGTTACCGTTTGTAGGATAGCTGTTCTTAACAAATTTCATTAACGATACTCGATTACGAAAGCCTGTAATGAAGTCGGTAGAATAAAGTTTTCGTTTGATGGAAAAATCGAGATAGAAAATGATGCCTGTCATCAACAAAATCAAAACAAGAAAGGCGCTGCTGATTTGGTGAACAACAACAAATTTGCCTACTATGGACGTATTTTCTTCAATAACTGGGCTTTGTAATCGAAACTTTTCGTTAATGAATTCGACCAAAGTGGTGTAGCAAATATCAACTTTCTTCTGCAGCGATTCTTTAGGTAATTGCCCTGTACTGACCAACTTGATTGACGATTCTAGCGACTTAAACTTTTCAAACTCTGCGGTAAAGTAAGGCTTAAAGTTTGCTGAGCGAATAAAATTGGACGATTCAGTGCTGTTGATCAGAATATCAAAGCGACTCCATGTAATGTCATAAGCCAACCAAAGTTCATCATAATCAATCTTCTTTGCGTGGCTAACCATCAAGAAGTTTGCATACTCTTTGACAAGTTGAAAAACAAACCATGTAGCCTCATTTTGGCGATTAGAAAAGCTCTTGTTGATGTCATTAATTCGAGTAACGCTGTAGATATTGACGGATAGAACAACCACGGCCAAAGACAAAACAACGACTTTGATTGCAGCCATAGACAACAGCTTCTTCATAATTAGCCTCTACAGATGAATATCACGAATCTGCCAAATCATCTTGGCATGGAAATCAGGGGTATTGGTCTCAGGGTTCGCAGAGATTGGGTAAATCAACCAAAACGGGCCTTTCTCCCTCACAGACATCAACTCACCATTCTTTTTAATCGCAATGATGGGTTCATAGGTATCAAAATCTTCTTTGGGCACCGCAATTTTATAGTCATTCAATGCTACGAAAGTAACTTGTGATGATATCGGTAGATCTATATTTTCAAGCACCGTTTGTAACGTCACACCACTATAAACGGTCAGCCCTTCGACCCAAGGCAAGGTGGTAGTAATTTCTTTTTGAGGAAGTGACAGGAGTTGCTCTCTACTAAAACCATGCTTTTGCCCGGAGTGGTCGAAAACCGTTAACTCTGAGGCTGCAAAAATCGAAAACGAGCAAAGCCAAAGCATCAACAAGAATACAGTTCTCATTCTAAACTCCATTTAAAAAGGTCACTAAATTGAGTCTAGTATAAATTGACCATTTAACTTGTACCGATACCACTCAGATTGATTGGTATCGATTTATCCCTAAGGCCCCCTACACCTCGCTGTTTTTCAATAGCTTCGCAGTTTCTCTCTCACTTCTCTGTCGCTTCCATCACCGCTCTCGTTCAGCACTCCCTACCCGCTTGACGTATTCCTTCTCGACCGTCTAGTAACAAAAACTCGTATTTTACTCTGCGGAAGTAAACCAATAAGCCTTATGAATACGTATCAAACAACAAAATTAACAATAAATATGAGTAAGTAAGTAGCGAGAATGCTGGTTGCTGCATAACCTTTAATCGAACGTAAGCAGCTTTAAGAGACTTAATAACGGGTTCCAGTCGTTTCTACTTCACCAGTTGATCTCGTGTATTGATCTTAGAAAGCTTACTCATTTCATAATCAAGGGAATCGAGAATGAGTTTGAATATAAAAAAATTTAACCCCATGGCGATACTTTCTACCCTGGTAATGACGCTGGTCATGTTTCCTGTTTCTGCCGAAGTTAACCAAGAACAATTCGAGTTAGGTAAACAAAAAGCCAAAGTGTGCATGACTTGTCATGGCGCTGATGGCATCTCAACACAAGACCCCTACCCGAACCTTCGCGGTCAAAAAGTGGGTTATCTCATCTCCTCACTGAAAGATTACCAGACTCGAGAAAGAACCAGTGGCTTAGCGATTCTCATGCAACAACAAGCCGACACGCTCTCAGACCAAGACATCCGTGACATTTCCTATTTCTATTCAGTGCTCGGCAACGAAGCAAGCTCGCTTGGCGATTCAAATGAAGTCAACGAATAAAATTAAGTCAGCGGTTCAAAACCTCTAGGCAAGGAGCCTTGTTATGGAACAAGTGACAACGCAATACAGCATTAAGGTCGTGAAGTACTTCATCGTCGCATCCTTAGTGTGGGCGATCGTAGGTATGATCATCGGCGTGATTCTCGCCGCGCAATTATATTGGCCAGTCTTAAACTTTGATTCTCAATATTTCCAATTTGGTCGACTGCGTCCGCTACATACCTCTGGAGTAATTTACGGCTTCGTCGTGAATATCTTGATGGGGACGTCTTTATACATTGCCCAGCGAACAGGCCATTGTGACTTGTTCAATAAAAGCCTTTCATGGATGGTATTTTGGGGCTGGCAATTCATCTTGTTACTTGCGGTCATTTCGTTACCCGCAGGACACACCAGCTCAAAAGAGTATGCGGAGCTTGAATGGCCAATCGACTTAATGATTGTACTGGTTTGGGTGCTGTATGCGGTGTTGTTCTTTGGCACCCTTGCTAAGCGTAAGGTCAGCCATATCTTCGTGGCTAACTGGTTCTTTGCTGCTTTCATCATCGTCGTTGCAATGATTTTCATCGTGAACAACCTCGCGATGCCTGTGTTGGCGATGAAGTCTTACTCTGTGTTTGCAGGCGCTCAAGATGCGATTGTTCAGTGGTGGTGGGGACATAATGCCGTCGGCTTCTTGCTGACTGCTGGTGTGATTGGTATGAATTACTATTTCATACCCAAAGCAGCGGATCGACCTATCTATTCGTACCGTTTGTCTGTGATCCATTTCTGGGGCTTGGTCGGCTTTTACACGTGGGCCGGAACGCACCATTTGGTTTACTCTTCCGTTCCTATCTGGATTCAGAACATCGGCATCGTAATGTCTTTGATCCTGTGGCTCCCTTCTTGGGCGGGCGCGTTCAATAGTGCAATGACCCTCCTACAAAACAAAGAAAAGCTGAAGTCCGACTACATTCTTTTATTCTTTTTCTCAGCGATTCTTTACTACTGCTTAGCAACATTCGAAGGTCCGTTACTCGCTATTCGCTGGTTCAACATGGTGGCACACAACACCGAATGGATCATAGGACACGTCCATTCCGCGGCTCTCGGATGGGTTGGAATGTCAGGGATAGCGGTTTTTTACTACTTCATTCCACGCTTATGGGGCCAAACCGATCTATGGTCACGACGACTGATTAAATGGCACTTTTGGCTTGCTCATGCTGGCGTCGCCATCTATGCAATAGCACTATGGATCGCAGGCATCGGCGAGGGGTATATGTGGCTCGCTCAAAATGAAAATGGCGAACTGATTTACAGTTTTGTAGAAGCTATGGACTTTAAAGCACCTTGGCTATTCATGCGTTTCTTTGGTGGTGCGCTGTTTGTACTTGGATTGTTCTTAATGGCTTTCAACTTGTACAAAACGGTTCGTATGCCCGCAGTACATGATGCTAAACACACCGTTAATGAGGGGGCTTAAATGATGAGTAAAGACTTTACACATTCAATCGTCATTTTAATTTTGACCACTGTTGTCGTGGCCTCCTTCTCTTTATTGGTTTGGGTAGTGCCTAGCATTGTCCGTGGAGACGATATTGCCAAAGGCAGCTTAGCAATGCCGCTCACACCTCTTGAGTTAGCAGGACGAGACATTTACATCAGTGAAGGCTGTCATGTATGTCACACACAAATGGTTCGCCCTCTAGAGCCAGAAGTGAAACGTAATGGTCGCCCGAATAAAGAAGCCGACGATATTTACGAATTTCCTAACTTGTGGGGTTCTAAACGTACCGGCCCTGACCTCACTAACTTAGGTAGAAAGTATTCTGACCAGTGGCATGTTATTCACCTAACTGATCCTAGAAAAGTCGTTCCTACATCGATCATGCCCTCTTACCCGTGGCTGTTTGAGCAGACGCTTACTGGCGATGATATCAGCGCCAAAATGGAGGTTTTACGTACCTTAGGTGTGCCTTATACCGATCAAGAAATTGGTGATGCCAGATTGCAAGTAAGAGGCAAAACCAAAGGTGAAGCGCTGATTCGCTATTTACAAAGCCTGGGTAAAGATACGTCACAGGAGGTATCACAATGAGCACATTCTGGAATCTATGGGCGGTACTCTTAACCTTAATATTCTTTATTCTGATGGTGTCTGTTGTCGTTAAATACTGGCGTAGCAATCACAAGGCCGATCACGACCACACCATTGGCACCTTTGATGGTATTGAAGAGAAAGATGCACCTCCACCTAAGCTGTTATTTGTAAGCTATGCAGTGGCATTTCTTTTATCTGCAGGCTATTTAGTGCTTTACCCCGGGCTTGGCGAATGGGAAGGATTAGTCGATTGGAAGCAAAGCGACGACAAACTCAGTTCACCATCCACCACTCTCAATGAGCAATTTGCACAAACCAGCGAAACTACGTTAGAGGGATTAGCTGCGGTCCCAGAGATCGTCAATAGCGGTAGGATTCTGTTCCAAACTCACTGCGCTGCTTGTCACCGAGATAATGCTCAGGGACAAAAGCACTTTCCTAACCTAATAGACCAAGAGTGGCTCTATGGTGGCAGTGATGAAGCTGTGATTCATTCGATCGCCAAAGGTCGGAACGGTGCTATGCCAGGTTGGAGCGAAATCATGCGCCCCGATGAAGTGGCTAAGGTTTCTTACTACTTAGCTTCCCTCAATCAACGCCATACCGATGTTCCAGAAGTAAAAGTTAAAGTCGGCAAAGAGCTGTTTGTAAAATACTGCTCGTCTTGTCACGCTGATGGTTCTGTTGCGAACCCAGAGATTGGCGTGCCTGATCTCTCAGACGATATTTGGTTGCACGGCGGCAGTATTGAAGAGATACAACACACTATCAACAAAGGCTTGAACAACCTAATGCCTGCGTTTGATGAGCAGCTCACCGAGAACGAAATACTCGCACTGGGTGCTTACATTAGACATGCGGGCTCAGAGCAGCAACAAAGACTCGCGAACCTAGAAACTCAATCTGTTGAACGTGGTGAATACCTAGCGTATGCCGGTGACTGTGTAGCTTGTCATAGTGCAGAAGGTGGCGAACCCTTTGCTGGCGGCCTACCGTTTGTTACTCCTTTCGGCACAGTGTATTCAACCAACATAACTCCACACACCACCGAAGGGATTGGGACTTATGACTTTGATGACTTCCGAGCCGCGTTAGTTGCAGGTAAAGGTAAAAATGGTTACCTGTACCCAGCAATGCCTTACACCTCTTATCAATACCTCACCGACCAAGACATGGTCGATTTATGGGAATACATGCAGTCAATCACCGCCGTGCCGAGACGCAATGATGACAACAGCATGATGTTTCCATCCAATATTCGCTTAGGTTTGCTTGGCTGGAACATCGTATTCATGGATACCGACCCGATTGATTACGAAGTACCAGAGGTGCTCAAAGGAGAAATTGAGAATGTCGATAAGTGGCAACAAGGCAAGTATTGGGTCGCAGGACTTGGTCACTGTTCGGAGTGCCATACACCACGAAACATTGCCCAAGCACTGATACCAGAACGTATTTTCCAAGGTAACTTGATCGACGGTTGGAACGCGCCTGATATCACAGCTAATGAGCTCTATGTCGATGGTTGGGATGAAGCAACACTCACCGACTTTTTACACACAGGCCATTCAGACAAAGGCACCGCTTTTGCGGGTATGGCTGATGTAGTGAAAAACAGCCTAAGTTTGATGACACGTGAAGATATTGAGTCGATGTCCTATTACCTACTCAGTGGGGACATCAACAACACCATTGCTAGTGATGCCGTTCAGTTACAGCCTAAAGGGTTTGATGAAGCTGCGTATGCCAGTGAAATCTACACCACGTATCGTCAAACTTGTGGGGCGTGTCATGGTGACGATGGTAAAGGTCGCGACCCAATAGCCCCTACTCTGTTGAATAACGGTATTATCATGCACAGTGACCCATTCAATACCATTGCGGTAACGGTGCGCGGCTTGCAACCCACCTATCTCGACAAAGATCGAAACTTCATGCCGATGGCAAGTTTCGAGGATGTATTGTCGGATCAACGCTTAGCCGAGCTAATCACGTTTGTGCGTTTAAACCTTGGCGCCCGAAATGAACCGGTCACGGCTGAGCATGTTCGAGAGGTAAGAGAAACACTTGAAGCAGCAGGTTATGCGGGTGGATTACACACCACACCTGAAATGTACGAAAATCGAGATAAGAACATTAACATACGATAGGCGCTGTAGCTGTGCGTAGCCTATGGGCTCAATAATCAGCGAACAGCACGTAACCTTTATCTTTGCCTAACAAACCAAAAGGAGACCACTGTGTCTCCTTTTCTTTTGCCCAAACCCAAGTTTTCGATGCTTTGCCGTACAACACAATTGTAACTAACTGATTACACAATTAAGCAGAGCTGCACATAATGCGATCAATCTCGCAGAACAAAGATGACACCAAGTGCATAATACGCAAAATTTTCTAAAGATGTACTAAGGACAGTTATGGATACAACTACACTCATCTACGATACGTTGGAAGGCCTGTCGAGCGCAAAGCCACAGCAACACGCTCAAATCCGCCAAAATCTATATAACCAATTAGATTTATCATTTGAGAAGCAGTTGGCTTTATATTCATCAGTTCTTGGTCCAGCAAGTGCTGGTAGATTGACCGACTTGGATAGTGCAGTGATGTCTGCACGCAAGATTGTTGGCTTAGAAAACAGCTAAACAACCTTCAACCTATCTCAACTTTAACGCTGCCATTGTGCAGCGTTTTTTATGGACGCTATTTACAATAAGGACGGTTGGTTACGATAAACGTCGTTAGTTATGATAAGTACGGTTAAGTGCAGTTGGGCCTGTTTTTTAAGTTACACGCATTCTCATTTGGTTAATCTTATGTTCCATTTTTAACAGGTGTGTAACCACAATAATGGCGCTAATGTTAGTAGCACGTTAACCACACATCGGATGGAAGAATCATGAGAGTACTTATTGAATATACACAAACAGGCAAATACCGTGATCATGCGTGGGAAGCACTAACCATTCGTTCAAAAGGCGAAATTCAAGCTGTGACTCCCTCTTATGCGGCTCAACTTATCGAACAGAACCGCGCCAGCTTATCTACTACTGAGAATCAAGATATCGTCATCCAACCTTAATGAGTTTAGGAACTATCCCTCCCGGTTCTTAAATTCTCTGCTTTACTCGCTTTAGTTATCAATACGATACTGAGAAAAACAGAGTTTGATGACATAAAAAAAACGCTGCACGGATGCAGCGTTTTCTTGTTTCTAGCGTATCTTATTTCTAACGTAAATCGTCTAATTATTTTGGCAGGTTTTCTAACGCTTCAACCATCGTCATTAGTTTATCGACAATTCTTTCGCCATCCACTCTCAAACCATTGTGCTCATACTCGTTGGTAATCCACGCTTTCGAATTTGGAATATTCGCCAGTGTTTCACGGCTGTAATCCAGCTCTACATACATATCATCCGCATAAACCGCACATGCCATCGGAACCGTATTCTTGCTCAGTTGCTCTGCGTTATACAAAGAACCCCAATCCGACTTCTCGGCCAACATGTTTGCCGCTTCACGTAATGGCTTCAGCGTTTCTAGTTGGTCGAACATCCATGGGTACACCATTTCTCCGGTAAACCAGAACTCGCTACCCGTTTGGTAGTTAAAGTGTGAGTACTGTTCACGAACTCGATGTGCAGACCAGTTAGACGCTGCACCTTGGCAGTAAATCGATTCATGCAAAATCGCGTAGATTGGGTTCGTTAGGTAGCCCTGCTCTTGCTGCATTTGATTTAAGAAGCTGTAGCTTAACTGCTTGCTTCCGCTCACTTCAACAAACGCACTCTCCAATGTGAAATACATCGGCAGATTCGCTTCTCCGCCACCAAGGTTAATACCAATCAGCTGGAACTGTTCAACTGTAAACACCTGACCGTTTGGCAGTCTCACATCATTGTTAAGCAGGTAATCAGAGATCTCGCGACACATAGCTTGTGCTTGTGGGAACTGAGCAAAGAAAGCTCTGTTTTTGTCTTCTACACGCTTGTAAGTCGCACGATAAACATCGTCAGCTTCTCGTTCAATAGAAGGAATGCCGCCCGTCACATAACAACGCTGCAAGCTCTGTGGGAACAGTGACAAATAGCTCAGTGTACAGAAGCCACCAAAGCTTTGACCAATCGTCGACCATTGCTTAATACCAAACTGTTCACGAATCGCTTCAGCGTCACGAACGATGTTATCCGCTCTGAAATGCGTTAAGTACTCGACTTGTTGTTCTGGAGAAAGGGGCGCCAACGTTTCATGACTGATAACCGTGCTGTTGCCTGTACCACGTTGGTCCAGAAGCAGAACACGATAGCTTTGTAATGCACGCTTTAGCCAACCAGATTGACCGCTCACCCGTGGAGAAGGAAAACCAGGGCCGCCTTGAAAGTAGATCAACCACGGCAGCTCTTGCGCATCTTTAGCGAGATCAACCAGCTCACGTGCGAAGACTTGGATCTGTTGTCCATCTTTGGCTTGATAATCAAGTGGCAACTCGAAAGAGTGCTGACGATACAGGGTGGTTCCATCAATAAAGTTAGCTTGCACGCTTCATTCCTTTTTATCTGATTCTAAAGTCATTGGTACGAATAAAAATGGCGCCCTTTGGCACCCATATGAGCAAGATACGCATAGTAGCTTGTAAATGAAACCGTTTGTTTAACATGAATGTGAAGGTGCTTCGTTTAATTGTTCAATTACCTCTCAACGGGTAACAACGTGTGTCAAAACAGTCAGTTTAGAAGAGGCTGATCCAGCGAGAGAGCAAAAGAATGAGGTAAAGCAAACCCAAAGCGTGAGGCAAATAAAAAGAGCTTAACGAGGTGAGGATTCGTTAAGCTCTTTGGTTTTATCTGTGTTGATAAACTAACTGGCTTACTCGCTGTTAATCTATCGAACCTGTTAGTTCTAATGAACCTAATAAATCGAGCGACTACGAAGCCGTCAGTTCACCTGCACCTTGAGTCGAGCGTTCGCTGCTCTGAACTAGGATTGCGGTAGCGGTCTCTTTCAGTGCCGCCCACTCTCCATCATCCACCTCAATGCCATCGTTCCATGCTTTCTCTTGAGTTTTAAAAAGCGCTTCCGATTCAATGTGTGTTTGGTAGCCATCTGACAAACGTTCGATATCGAAATCCTGGACGGAAAGTTCGATGGTCATATTGTGGATATGTTCGACCGATGCCAGTGGCAAATCTGATAAAAACAGTTCTGGTGCAACGCAACCACGATTAAGCACATACAAAGTGCTCTTAGGGTTAGAGCCGTTATCCCAACGTGCCATGCACGCGATACCCTTCGCAGCCAGTTTTACAAGCTCGCTATATGCCAACCAACGGTTATGGCAGTTATTTAGCTCAATTTTAAGCGTCTTCTTACCAACCATTTTTTCAATCGAGTAGTCCATAATCACAGGAAGATGACACGCCAAACTCGCCTTGTGCAGGTCGACTTCAACCGTATTATCGCTGCGCACCTGAATATCTACAGGGCGGTCGTCTTCTAGCCCGATGAAGTTACTCGCACTGTTAAAATGACGAACACCATCCAAACCGACCATTTGTAAATCTGCCACCATGTTCGCTATCACATCAGCTTCACCACATGTACGACGCATACCTAAAAAGGCTTTATTGACGGCCGCTACCAGTTCATTGTGAGAAACGATCATAACGATTTACCTCCATGTTGGCCTTTCGCCGTTGTGCTGTGAATAGAAACATTTTGCGAACCAGACAGTTCAGCTGCACTTGGTAATATTGGGAACACCCATTCATCCTGATGAATCTCATCAAGCAGCGGTGCGCCTTGGAAAAACGTTACTCGCACCCAACGGTCTGAGCGAGGATCAAACTTAGTCGCACCAAACATCGCTAGCTTGCAACGCAGCAAGTGCATTGGCGGCGAATCTTGATGCAGCACATTCATTTGAATGTCGCCCATCGCTTTGTTACCCAACGTCCACACACGGCGCGCAATTGCACGGTGCTGCGGCTGTTTAACAAGGAATTCAGCCAATGAAAGCTCAGGTGCGAATTGCAATAAAGCATGGTACAAACGGTAAGCTTGACGGCCGATATCCAACGGCAGTTCACGCTCTTCACCCAGTTCTTCACCTCGAACACCGAGTCTTGGCTCTTCTTTGTCTTGAGAGCGATACCAGAACCAGTAGTTGTTCTCTGCTTTTGTAAAATCGGTCGTGATCGCCCAGCGATACTTCTCTTCTAGTACAACAAGAAGATCTTGAATCTTTTTGCCGCTAGGAAGCGACAGTGTTTCGCTGCAATTCATTTGCTCTTGATGGGCGTCCACTAATTCTGGGTACAATTCCATCAAACATGAGATAAGGATTTCTTGGGCTTCCATACTCATTTGCTTAGATTGCTCGACTAACTGCAACCATGTATCACACTGGCTGACAGACGTTTCTAGCGATTGCTCTGTTTCTTTCAAATCATCAACAGCGGCTTTGTTCAGCTCTTGCTGTGTTTCATTGATGGTAACGACTTGTTCTAAATGACAAATCGCTTTTTTAACTAAGGTACGTAGTGGCTCGATCAACGACGTATCAGTCTGATTGGACAACACGTCCGCCAATGCATGTTCACGGGTTGTCATCCACTGATCGACAATACTAGGGTGGTTAATAAGGTATGGCGCCATACCCAAGCCAGTCGCATTACCAACACCAAGGTAACGTTGTAATCCTCGATGCAAGGTAATCGCTTGTTCACCGCCCTGTTGTTCGGCTAGGTAATGAACCCAATCTAGGCTGAACTCACGTAGCATATAAACTGCACACATTTGCGCACTAAATGACTGATTAAAATCTTCATTTTTCTCCAAGATTTTAAAGTCTGCAATGCCAAATTTGCCATTACCATAAACGGCAGTGGTTCTTAGGATGTAGCCTACTTCAGCGAGTTCTTTTGGCGTTGGTTGAACACCTTTCGCCAAGTGACTCACGATGTGTTCAAACACACGTACACTTTTGTTTGCACGCGCTAAAACAAGTACGTTATTTGGATTACGGCCGGCTTCTTGAAGCGGTACATTCGCACGAAGTCTTTCAAGTAGGGTGACATCAACATCACCAAGAACAAGCGCAAACGTTACGTCCCACTTTTCAGCAATTACACGGTCATTTCGTTCGTCATCTGCAATTTCATCGCAAAAAACAACCAAATGATAAACATGGTTTGGCGTCACTAGTTTATAGATAACATGACCAAAACCCTGAGCGTCTAATTGCCATTCATGTTTCGTCACTTTCCATTCTTGCTGCGCCATTTTACGAATCAGAGTTCTTACAAAGCTGATACGTGTTTGGTGCATCGCACCTAGCCTTTCCGGTGCCATGACGACCGTTGCGTCACGTAATGCTGATTCAGTGTAGGTAGAACGATGTGCATCCATTTTGCTCACCACCTTATAGTTATAGGATTTTGCTAGCCATTCAGAACCGATCGTTGCCGTCATTTGAAGCATTCGTTATTACTGTATGCTGGTTAGCTTTCACGTTATGTGGGGCAAGCGAGCTCGCACCTTATTATTTGTCCTGACTAGATCGATTGACCTAAATACGTTGCCGTCCGGTGTATCTTCACCAGTACGGTTTTGCTGTTCCTTTCGGAATTTTTGCATCAGCCTTCTTTCGAAGGCTGATTTTTCTTATTTAATCAGTTTCTTGTTTTACAGAGCCCTTGTCTTACAGAGCCCTTTTCTTTACAAAATCTGTTCTTTAAAAAACCTGTTCTTTAAAAACCTTGCTCTTTCGCCATCTTGATTGCGATTTGAGGCGCATTCCAAAGCGATGGCAGTAAGATTATGGACACCGGTACCGCTGTGATTACAATGAACGATTGCAGCGCAGAGATTCCGCCTGAACCTAGGGAAATCAGAATCAATGCTGTTACCCCCATCATCACACCCCAGAAAGTACGAATAATTGCGTTAGGCTCTGTCTCACCACTGACTACCACACTGATGGTGTAAGTCATCGAGTCACCGGTCGTTACGATGAAGATCGTCGTCAAGATCAAGAACAGAATAGACGTAAGCATTGGCATTGGTAGCTGTTGAGTTACCGCCAGTAGCGCGCCTGGTAAGTTAAAACCTTCAAATGCTTTACTTACACTGCCCGGATCTGCGATTTCAAATGCCAGACCTGAACCACCAACAATCGTGAACCAAAAACAAGTAACAAACGGAGCAACAATACTAATGGTTGTCACCAACTGACGAATACTACGACCGCGTGAAATTCGAGCAATGAAGATTGCCATCATTGGTCCGTAACCTAGGAACCAGCCCCAGAAGAACACTGTCCACCAGCTCAACCAACCTTCGTCACCACGGTAAGTCGCCATTGGGATGAAGTTGTCAATCATGCTGCCTACACCTTGGATGTAGCCATTGAAGATGAAGTTCGTTGGACCAAAGATCAGAATGTAGACCATCAATGCCATTGCTAAAATTACGTTGTAACGGCTTAGCATTTGCATCCCGCGGTTAAGACCACTTAATGCAGACAATGTGTAAAGAACGATAGCGAACAAGATGATGATCAGCTGTGTCGTGAAGCCATCTGGAATACCAAACAGTTCGTTCAGTGCGTAGCTCACTTGCAAGCCCAAGAAGCCAATCGGACCGATGGTGCCCGCTGCTACTGCAACAATACAACATGCATCAATCAGTGCGCCGGTATGACCTTTCAGTGCTCTTTCGCCTAAAACTGGGTATAGCAAAATACGAGGCTTAAGAGGCAAGCCTTTGTCGTAGTGAAGGTGCATAACCACAATAGACGTTAAGCTACCAACGATTGCCCATGCGAGAAAACCCCAGTGCATAAACGATTGTGATAATGCGTTTACTGCGCCTTGTTGTGCGTTTTCTTGTGCGCCATACAACGGTGGAGGACTCACATAGTGTGCGATAGGCTCTGCTGCCGCCCAAAACACACCGCCACCCGCAAGTAACGTACAAAAGATGATCGCCATCCAGCGGAAGCCGTCCATCTCAGGCTTATCGATGCCACCTAGGATAACCTTGCCTGTTCGCCCTGCCGCTAGGCCAAGACCAATAAGAAAAGTCAGAAGAAGAAGCATTTGCCAATATGGGCCGAACACTTTTACAGACCATGCAAAGCCGGTATTTACTAGGGTAGACAGCAGCTCGCCATCAAACAAAGCAAGGGCTACAAACAGAGCAATAAAGCCGCCGCTGTACCATAGTGCTGGGTTGGTTAGTCCTAATTTGTCTGACGTAGATTCAGACTGTGTATTTTGGCTTGTTGTATTACTTGCTGTGTGTGTTTGACCCGCATTTACGTTTGAAGATTTCACGCTATTGGTTAAATCAGACATACTCTGACTCCAGAGGTTTCTTTGCAGCTGTCACTTTAATGATGACTACAAGAGGTGTATTTAACACCTGCCCTATTGTTTTTTGTGTTGGGCAGGCTAATCCATGTTTGGGTTACCGCGTTACGAAATAGACCGTTGTTCCTTTTGAATAGTGAAATTGGTTAAAACAGCACGTCTAAATGAACGTTTATTAGAAGGCTGCTAATTCGATGATTGCTTGTGAAAAAACACTTAACCCTTGCTTTGAGGCTCTAGGCCATCTTTCAAGAAATTAAACCAGTTTTCTCCCAAGACTTGCCCAGCTTCAGATTCGCTAAAACCGTGACGCATCAATCCGTTATAGATGTTTTCCATACCCGCACTACCACAGAACCAAGGCAGCGCATCTGGCCAACCTGAGTTGTTCGCAGAGCCTTCACCGTAGTCCATTGCTTTAGACCAACGACCATTTCTCATCCATTCAAGAACGGCTTGAGGTTGGTTTAAGCATAGGTCACTACCAATACCTAGGTGTTCTACGCCGACCATGTCAGCAGTCGTTGCAACCATTTGGCAGAAATCTTCCAACGTACATTGGCTGCCGTTTGGTAGGTGGAATGGGTATAAGCTGAATCCGATTAAGCCACCGCGTGCGGTTAGGGCTTTAATCACATCGTTTGATTTGTTTCTTAGTGCATCATGAGCAAACGTTGGGTTCGCATGGCTGATACAAATAGGACGAGAAGACAGGTCAATCGCCTCAAGCGTTGAACGCTCGGCACTGTGAGACATATCGATGATCATGCCCACTCGGTTCATCTCTTCGATTGCTTGCTTACCAAAGCGAGTAATACCGGTGTCGTTCTTCTCGTAGCAACCTGTCGCCAATAAGCTCTGGTTGTTGTACGTCAATTGCATGATCAAAAGACCCTGCTGACGCATCACTTCGATAAGACCAATCTCATCATCGATTGGAGAACAGTTTTGAGCCCCTAGAAAAATGCCGACTTTGCCCGTCGCTTTTGCAGTTTCAACATCAGCCATTGAATGAATCGGCATGATAATGTCTGCGTTCTGCTCGAATCTTAAGTTCCATTCTGCAAAGCGAGATAAGGTTTCACGAGCTGTCTCGTGGTAAACCGCGGTAGCGTGAACTGCTGTAATGCCGCTCGCCTTTAGTGTTTGGAAATATTCTCTGTTCCAATTGCAGTATTGCAATCCATCTATAACAATCCGTTGCTGGTACATAACCACTCCTATTGAAAGCTCAGTGTTCTAGCTCGGTTTTGAAAACACGCTCAAATAACATGTTTTCAAAAATGGGTTAAATCACTTGTCTAATTTCGTTTGCTGCTTTGGTTGGGATGTTGGCCTGACTCTGTGAATCAGGCCAATTCGATAGCAGGATAGCTTGGGACTTAATATCCTCAGCTATCCAATTCTTATATAGAATGTTGATTAGTAAGGACGCTGGTAAGCTGTCTTCACTACTGTGTAGAACTCTTTCGCGTACTGACCTTGCTCACGAGGACCGAAGCTAGACTCTTTACGACCACCAAACGGTACGTGGTAATCCGTGCCTGCTGTTGGTAGGTTCACCATCACACAACCTGTTTGCGCTTGTTGCTTGAACATTGCGCTAGTACGTAGGCTTTGAGTAATGATGCCGCCCGTTAGACCAAAGCGAGTATCGTTTGTTGTCGCAATCGCTTCTTCTAGGTCAGCGACACGAATCACGCTTGCCATTGGTGCAAACACTTCTTCTTGGTTCACTTCCCAATCGTTCTTAGTGTTCAAGAACAGCGTTGGAGACATGTAGAAGCCTTCGTGTTTCATGCTTAGGCGTTCGCCACCAAATGCTAGCTCACCGCCGCTTTGACGTGCTTTCTCAACCCAACCTAGGTTTACTTCAAGTTGGTTACCATCGACAACAGGGCCCATGAATACGCCGTCTTCTAGTGCATGACCCACTTTAAGCTCGCTCATACGCTTGATCAGTGCTTCAACGTATTGGTCGTGAATGCCATCCATAACCACTAGACGAGAAGATGCTGTACATTTTTGGCCTGCGCCAGAGAACGAACCTGCGATAGTCGCATCAACAGCTGTTTGGATATCAGCATCATCAGCAACCACAAGTGCGTTCTTACTGCCCATCTCTAGTTGGCAACGAACGAAGTTTGGCGCTGTAGCCGCCGCAACCTTACGACCTGTATCAACAGAACCGGTAAAGCTCACACCGTTCACTTCTTTAGAGTTGATCAGTGCATCACCTACTTTCGAACCGCTACCTAGAACAAGGTTAAACGTGCCTGCTGGCATGCCTTGGCGGTGGATAATCTCAGTTAGCGCAACCGCACTTGCTGGTGTTAGGTTTGCTGGTTTCCAGATAACGCTGTTACCGAAAGCAAGCGCTGGAGCGATTTTCCAAGCAGCAGTCGCTGTCGGGAAGTTCCAAGGAGAGATGATGCCGATAACACCCACCGCTTCACGAGTCACTTCTACAGAAACGCCTGGGCGTACTGATTCTGCGTTGTCGCCAATTTGACGAAGCACTTCAGCCGCAAAATACTGGAAGAACTGACCTGCACGGTAAATTTCACCACGACCTTCAGCAAAAGGCTTACCTTCTTCACGAGAAAGCAACGTACCTAGCTCGTCACAACGCGCAATCAGCTCATCACCAATCGCTTGAAGTACCGCTTGCTTACGTTCAATCGGCGTTTTTTCCCACTCTGGTTGAGCGTGCTTAGCCGCTGAAATCGCCTGTTGAACTTGGTCAGCACTTGCTTGTGCGAAGTTACCGATGTTTTCAGAAATATCTGATGGGTTAATGTTCGCAACGGTGCTTACACCCGCTTGCCATTCGCCGCCGATGTAAAGTGCGTTTTCTGCTTGAACATTCTGTAATTGAGTCATCATTCTGTCCTTGTAACGGTTAGGTTGCGGTTGAGTCTGGCAACCATCTGGTTAATTAATAAACTGTTAATATTCAGGTAATTAATTGCTAAAATAAGATGTATATTTTGTTTCTAAAATGAACCAAGTCGCTTGCATCAATAAACCACTTCAATTTAAAAGAGTTTTGATCCGCAAATAGCTTTAGTTCACAGTCTGATTATTCAGGTTGAGACGCCGATGCATAAACCACGAACTCGACCAGCATCTCTTCTCTTGCTAACCCTGCAACGACGACCGCAGCACGGTTTGGATAAGGTGCATTGAAGTATTCTCCGTATACGCTGTTTACCGTTTTTAGATATTCACGGTCTGTCACGTAAATCAGAACTTGCAGCACTGAATCCATAGATTCGCCTGCACACTCCAACGTATGAACAAGGTTGTTAAAAGTCTGACGCGTTTGCGCTTCGATACCGCCTTCTACTACTGCGCCAGTTTCATCAATTGGAATCTGCGCTGTGTATAGAGTGCCGTTATTAACGATTGCCCACTCTAGTGGTGCTTTTGAAGCAAAAAGCTCGGTTTTTACTGGGTGTTTTTTAGTTTGTGCGTTCACGATTCCATCCAACTTTGTAACAACTATGTTTCAAGATGGTTAAATACTGCGCCTTGACGGCTGATAAATCTAACGGTAAATTTTGTGCATTTGATAAATAAAATCTATCACCTTTCAAAAAGTAAGGTATAGCAAGGGCTAGAGAAGGATCAGTGCCATGAGTATTAAGCTACAACAGTTAAAACATTTTGTTTTAGTGGTCGAAGAAGGCGGATTTCGAGCGGCATCTCACCGTGCAAATCGATCGCAAGCGGCACTTTCTACGTCGATAAAAGAGCTGGAAAAAATACTCGGCCAGCCACTGTTTGAAACAGGCAACAAATCAACCCTGACACCTTTCGGGGAAATATGCCTTCCAAAAATCATTCAATTCCTGAATGTTTACAAGGCATTAGACAATGACCTGCGCGCAGCCGCGGCAGGACAACAAGGAAGAGTTCGAATAGCGAGCGTGCCATCGGTCGCCGCAAAATTAATCCCTAGTGTTTTAGGGGCTTTTTGTGAGCAGTACCCTAATGTAGAAGTCAGCTTGATTGATGATAATGCGGCAGGTGTGGAAGCGAGACTATTGTCTGGAGAGGTGGATGTTGCCCTAGGAAATAGCTCCCATTTAGAAGAAGAGAGCATCGACTTCACACCTTTACTTTCCGATCCTATCGGTGTGGTCTGCCTCAAAGACAACCCTATCGCCTCTCAAAAAGAGGGAATCGAATGGCAAACTTTGTTAAAACAACCCTTCATTCGCAACGGGACTTGTACCCTGCTTGACCCAACACCCGCCCGAATGCTCAGTGAACAAGCTCTGTACTCAGTAGAGAACATCACTTCGTTGTTTTCGGTGTTAGAACTCGGGATAGGCGTCACCACACTACCTAAGCTGGCTTTCCCAACCAATGAAACCCGTTTGGTTTGGATTCCATTGATTGACCCGCCCTTACAGCGTCAGATCGGTATTTTCAGATTGTCTGATCGTACGATCTCGCCACAAGCGCAGGCTTTTCATGACTTATGTATTCAATATTTAAGTTATGAGGACTAATAGAGGGACATGATTGAGTTTGTTTGCTTAAAAAGCGGTTGTTAGAGCAACACATCAAGAAATTCCAGCTCGAATCTCCAGACTTTTGACCTTTCTATCTTGGGCTTAGTGCCCTAACCTTCAGATTTTTGCCCTATCTTCAGCTCATTTCATCCATGTGAGGAGCTGAATTTCTTCCATCATATTCATCTTAAACGCCGATTTATCCGCTTCGAATCGCTTGAAAGACGTTAAGAATGAAGTCGTGACAAACTATTTTGAAAAATAATCACTTCCAGATAGAGAACGCCGTATAGATAAATAACTCAATGTACGAAGGCTTTCATCGCTGACTAAAACTGACTTTATCCACTTGTAGAATGGCACTCAATAATCAACTTATAAATGACGCTAAGTGTTTGAATATGCTTAATTGATAAGATCGTAACTTGCCAAATTTACGTCTAAAATTTTCACATAAAAGCGCCCCTTTCCGCTGAAAATAAAGCATTTAAAATTTTCATGAATAAAGTTATTCAACTATTACTTTCATAAATGAAAAACACTCATTTCAAAAATGGAATTATTGATGTCGATATTTGTCGTTTTGATCACATAATTTTAGGCGTAGTTTATATTTTGTCGAAACGATAGCGAATTAGTTTTTATCGTTTAATTTCGTCAGGAAATATAAAGCCAGAAAGATTATTTCTTTGTTAACAAGTAAAGGTTTATTAACAAGTCAAATTGCTATTAACAAGTAAGTGCTAGTAACAAAACATATTCAAACTGTGTTTTATATTAACTTACACTGTTAAATATAGGGTTTTATTATGAGGCTTAATGGGATAAGTAGCGACATCCTTGTTGCTGCTAAAAGAGTTGTTCTCTGCCAAATAGTATTAGCCGTCGGTGTAGTTTTATATGAAGTGTTTTTTGGTAATAAAGTAGATATGGAGTCTTCAGCTTTGGGTGTCGTAATCGCGATGTTACCACCGCTGTTTGGTTTTATATATGCAAGCCTAAAGGTGCACAAGAATCCTAATTATAGTTTACGTGACTTAATGCAAATGAGTCGTGTCGTGAAAATAACCTATACGTTCTTAATGTTTATCTTGGCATTCCAGTTTTTTAAATTGGATAACCCAGTAATATTATACGCGTATATTTTCACAATGATTGGGTACTTCTTAACACCATTTATTACTGCCTCTACAAGATCGGAGTACGTGTAGTATGGATCAAGTCACTACCGCTCACGAATACATAGAGCATCACTTAACCTTCTTAACTACAGGTGATGGTTTCTGGGCGTTCAACATTGACTCAATGTTGGTATCTTGGATCACGGGTTTACTGTTTATTGGAGCTTTTCGATATGTAGTGACCAAGGGCACTAGCGGTGTTCCAGGTCGTTTTCAATGTTTTATCGAGCTTATCTTTGATTTCGTTAACAACCTAGTCAAAGAGATTTTTCAAGCGGAGGATAAACTAATAGGGCCACTGGCATTAACCACTTTTGTTTGGGTGCTGTTAATGAATGCAGTCGACCTATTACCAATTGATTTAATACCAGGGTTAACTCGTGCAATAGGTTTAGAACACTTTAGAGATCTACCGACAGCGGATGTAAATATTCCAATATCGATGGCACTCGGTGTGTTTATTTTATTGTTAACTTATACGTTTAAAAATAAAGGTTTGAAAGGCTTTATCAAAGAGCTAACTACTCAGCCATTTGATAACCCTCTTTTATATCCTGTTAACTTTGCTCTTGAATTAATAACATTAATTTCAAAGCCAATATCGCTAGGATTACGATTATTCGGAAATATGTATGCAGGCGAGATGATATTCATCCTTATCGCACTAATGCCTTGGTGGATGCAATGGGCACTAAGTGTTCCATGGGCCTTATTCCACATATTAATCGTATTCTTGCAAGCATTTATATTTATGGTACTGACCGTTGTTTATTTAGCAATGGCAACAGAAGAACACCATTAATTAATAACTAAAAAATTAACTAACACATTATTTATCGGAGATACAAATGGATATCGTAAGCGCAGTTTTATATGTAGCAGGTGCATTACTGATCGGTTTAGGTGCAGCAGGTGCGGCATCTGGTATTGGTAACTTAGCAGGTAAATACCTTGAAGGTGTTGCTCGTCAACCAGACCTTACTCCAATGCTTCGTACTCAATTCTTCATCATGATGGGCCTTGTTGATGCTGTACCGATGATCGGTGTTGGTATCGGTCTATACATCATCTTTGCCGTTGCTTAATTAAAAGCTTTGAAAAGATCGATTTGTAAATAATCAAGATTTAGTGAGGAAGGTATGAATTTAAATGCCAGCATGTTTGGTCAAGCAATCTCATTCGTGATTTTTGTTTGGCTATGCATGAAATATGTATGGCCCCCTCTCACCGCGATGTTAGACGAGCGCCAAAAAGAAATTGCTGATGGTTTACGCCACTCAGAGAATGCAGCGAAAGAGCTAGAACTAGCAAAATCAAATGGCGCACAAATCGTCGCAGATGCGAAAAAAAATGTGACCGAACTGATTGAGCAAGGCAAGAAACGCCGCAACGAAATCATCACCTTAGCTCACCAAGAAGGCGAGCAAGAAAAGGCACGCATCTTAGAACAAGGTAGAGCTGAGCTAGAAGGCGAACGTCAAAAGTTACGCCGTGAACTTCAGGCGGATATGGCAGATGCTGTTATTCAAAGTGCACAGAAATTGATCAGCAAAAACCTAGATTCTGAAACGAACCGAGCGTTAGTTGATCAAATGATAAGCGAACTCTAAACGGAGGCAATATGTCAGATTACACCAATATTGCTCATCCCTACGCTAAAGCATCGTTCGACTTTGCTTTAGGTGAAAACAAGTTACAAGAGTGGCACTCAATGCTGTCCATTCTTGTGACGGTAGCGGAAGAAGAAACGATCGCTAAACAGATTTCATCAGCAGAAGGTGTTCACACACAGCAATCTGAAGAACTGGTCAATCTCATCATTCACGTTTGCCAAGGACTTGTTGATGACCACGTCATTAATCTCATCAAAGTCTTGGCTGAGAATGGCCGTCTTGCAGTGATCAGAGACTTGTTTAACTTGTTCAGCGACCTAAAGGACGAACATGAACGTGTAATCCCTGTCACTGTCACCAGTTCAGAGTTGCTTACACAAGATCAAGTTACATCACTCACTGCTGCACTTGAGAAGAAATTAGAGCGTCAAGTTGAAATGGAACAGGTTATTGATGACTCGCTGGTTGGCGGGATCGTAATCAAGGCGGGTGAAACCGTCATCGATGGTTCATTGAACACATCAATTAACCGATTAGCTCATCAACTTCACGCGAGATAGGTAACAATTATGCAATTAAATTCAAATGAAATCAGCGACCTGATTAAAGATCGCATCTCGAAATTTAATGTGAGCACCGAAGCTCGCAACGAAGGCACCATAGTCTCGGTTCGTGATGGCATCATTACCATTAATGGCCTTGCGGATGTCATGCAGGGTGAGATGATCGAGCTTCCAGGTGGCAAGTACGCTCTTGCACTTAACCTAGATACCCACTCAGTCGGTGCCGTAGTTATGGGCCCCTACACTGACCTCTCTGAGGGTATGAAAGTAAAAGGGACAGGTCGTATCTTGGAAGTACCTGTCGGTAACGGACTGCTTGGCCGTGTCGTGAACACACTAGGCGAACCTATTGATGGCAAAGGCCCAGTAAGTTGTGACCGACTAGACCCAGTAGAAGTGATTGCACCGGGTGTAATCGAGCGTAAGTCCGTCGATCAGCCAATTCAGACAGGCTATAAAGCGGTCGACACCATGGTGCCTATCGGTCGTGGTCAACGTGAACTTATCATCGGTGACCGTCAGACTGGTAAAACGGCACTCGCTATCGATGCGATCATCAATCAGAAAGATTCTGGCATCAAATGTGTGTATGTGGCTATTGGCCAGAAAGCCTCTACTATCGCAAACGTTGTTCGTAAACTCGAAGACCACGATGCACTTAAAAACACCATCGTTGTTGTGGCATCAGCATCAGAATCAGCAGCGCTTCAATACCTAGCACCCTATGCAGGTTGCACAATGGGTGAATACTTCCGTGATCGCGGTGAAGATGCACTGATCATCTACGATGACCTATCAAAACAAGCCGTCGCTTACCGTCAAATCTCATTGCTACTTAAACGCCCACCGGGTCGTGAAGCCTTCCCTGGCGACGTATTCTACCTCCACTCACGCCTACTAGAACGTGCAGCACGAGTGAATGCAGAGTATGTAGAGAAGTTCACGAACGGTGAAGTGAAAGGCCAAACAGGCTCATTAACAGCGCTGCCTATCATTGAAACTCAAGCGGGTGACGTATCTGCGTTTGTACCAACCAACGTAATCTCAATTACTGATGGTCAGGTTTTCCTACAAACCCAACTGTTTAACTCAGGCCTACGTCCTGCTGTTGACCCAGGTATCTCGGTATCTCGTGTGGGTGGTGCTGCTCAGTGCAAGATCATCAAGAAATTGTCTGGTGGTATCCGTACATCGTTAGCTCAATACCGCGAATTAGCCGCATTTGCTCAGTTCTCTTCTGACTTAGACGACATGACGCGTAAGCAGCTTGACCATGGTGAGCGTGTAACCGAACTCATGAAGCAAAAGCAATACTCGCCTATGTCTGTCGCTGAGCAAGCAACGGTTATCTACGCAGCAGAAAAAGGCTATTTGGCTGACGTAGAGTTGCACAAAGTTGCACGTTTTGAAGAAGAGTTAATTGCTTACGCAAAAGGTCAAAACCCAGAATTGTTCGACACCATCAACGCTAACGGTGACTACAACGACGAGATCGACAGTGCACTTGCAAAACTTCTCGGTGATTTTGTAGCGTTGAAAGCTTGGTAAACGCTCCGGTTTGTTGGCTGGAAATCAAAACAAATTAGGAGCAGATAATGGCAAATACTAAAGAAATTCGCACCAAGATAGGCAGTGTTAGTAACACTCAGAAAATCACCAGTGCAATGGAGATGGTTGCGGCAAGTAAGATGCGTAAGGTTCAAGACAATATGACGCTAACACGTCCATATGCCGAGAACATGCGCAAAGTTATCTCTCATGTCGCATCAGGGTCGCTGGAATACCAGCACCCCTATCTTCAACAGCGTGAACCAAAACGTGTTGCTTACATCATTATTTCGTCCGATCGAGGCTTATGTGGTGGCTTGAACTCTAACCTGTTCAAGAAAGTGCTAGAAGAAATGGAACAGTGGCGTACCAAAGGTGTTGAGGTAGAAACCACCTTAATTGGTTCAAAAGCTATCTCATTTTTCCAACGCAGCGGCAATGTTATCGCGCAAACGTCAGGTCTTGGTGACGCGCCTAAATTAGAAGACATCTTAGGTACAGTTAACGCGATGCTAGGGCATTACGACGACGAAAAAATCGACAGTTTGTATCTCGTTTATAACCAGTTCATCAACACCATGGTTCAAGAACCAACGACCTTACAGTTGCTACCCCACCCCTCAGATTCTGAGGCTGATGGCGGTACGAAAAAAGCGCGTCGTTGGGACTATATCTATGAGCAAGCACCAAGAGACATCCTCTCTGAGCTGTTACATCGATACATTGAATCGCAAGTTTATCAAGGCATCGTAGAGAGCATTGCCTGTGAACAAGCAGCCCGAATGGTAGCCATGAAAGCGGCGACCGATAACGCAGGCCAACTCATCGATGATTTGCAGTTGGTTTACAACAAAGCGCGACAGGCTGCCATTACCCAAGAACTGAGTGAAATAGTCTCAGGTGCTCAAGCTGTCTAAGGGCAGAAAGAGTGGGTCAGAATAGAATTTGAGGATTTAGAGATGAGTGTTGGAAAAATAGTTAAAGTTATCGGCGCGGTGGTAGACGTCGAGTTCAGCGGCGGCAACAGCCCACGCGTTTATGATGCATTGAAAGTGACGAGCGAAGAAGCAAGCTCGCTCGTATTAGAAGTTCAACAACAGTTGGGCGGCAGTATCGTTCGTTGTATTGCAATGGGTACGTCAGATGGCTTGCGCCGTGGCCTCACGGTTGAAAACACAGGCTCTCCAATCACGGTTCCTGTGGGCGAAGAAACCTTAGGCCGTATCATGAACGTGCTTGGTCAGCCAATTGATGAATGTGGTGAAATCGGCCAGAAAGAAAGCTACGAAATTCACCGTGAAGCCCCTTCTTATGAAGAACAAGCAAACAGCACTGAGCTTCTAGAAACAGGCGTTAAGGTTATCGACCTTATCTGCCCGTTCGCGAAGGGTGGTAAAATCGGTCTGTTCGGTGGTGCTGGCGTAGGTAAAACCGTCAACATGATGGAGCTTATCAACAACATCGCCAAAGCTCACTCAGGTCTCTCTGTATTTACCGGTGTTGGTGAACGTACTCGTGAAGGTAACGATTTCTACTACGAGATGAAAGAAGCTGGCGTACTAGACAAAGTTGCCATGGTTTACGGTCAAATGAACGAGCCACCAGGAAACCGTCTACGTGTTGCACTTACAGGCCTGACTATGGCTGAACGCTTCCGTGATGAAGGTCGTGACGTACTGTTGTTCATTGATAACATCTACCGTTACACACTGGCGGGAACAGAAGTATCAGCTCTGCTAGGACGTATGCCATCAGCAGTAGGTTACCAGCCAACATTGGCTGAAGAGATGGGTGTACTTCAAGAACGTATCACTTCGACTAGACAAGGCTCTATCACGTCTATTCAAGCAGTATACGTACCTGCGGATGACTTGACCGATCCATCGCCAGCAACAACCTTTGCTCACTTAGATGCAACCGTTGTACTGTCGCGTAACATCGCTGCATTAGGCCTCTACCCTGCAATCGACCCATTGGATTCAACATCTCGCCAATTGGATCCGCTTGTGGTTGGCCAAGAGCACTACGACATTGCACAAAAAGTACAAACAACGCTGCAACGCTACAAAGAGCTAAAAGATATCATCGCGATTCTTGGTATGGACGAGCTATCGACTGAAGATAAGCAGACCGTATCTCGCGCTCGTAAGATTGAACGTTTCTTAACTCAGCCTTATCACGTAGCCGAAGTATTTACTGGTCAGAAAGGTGTATTTGTACCGCTAAGTGAAACACTAAGAGGCTTTAAAGGTCTATTAGGCGGCGAATACGACGATATTCCAGAACAGGCATTCTTGTACTGTGGCTCTATCGACGAAGTGCTTAACAAAGCAAAATCACTCTAAAAAGGTAGGTGCATCATGGCTATCGGAGTTACAGACAATACATTTCAACTTAATATCGTAAGTGCGGAAGGTACGCTGTTTTCAGGGCCAGCCTATGCCCTAGCCGTTTCTGGCGCTGACGGTGAGCTGGGGATTCGCCCAGGTCACTCCCCGCTTCTCAGTAAAATAAAGCCAGGCGTGACAGTGTTTGTCACAGACCCTAAATCAGAGGGGCAAGTGCTGTATGTCTCTGGTGGCATGCTTGAAGTTCAGCCGGATGTGGTCACAGTGTTAGCCGATACGGCCTTGCACGGCAAAGACATTGACCGCGCTCGCGCAGAAGAAGCGAAATATGCGGCTCTTGAGAATATCAACAAGGGCAATGTCGACATCAATTTTGCACAAGCTCAGCTTGAACTGGCAAAAGCCGTTGCTCAGCTACGCGCATCAGAACTGACGTCTTCTCGCACTCACCACTGAGAATAGAACTTAGATGCTTGATGCTTAGTGCTTGATGTGTAAATAGTCTACCCACTTAAAAACTGTTTAAGTGGGTAGACTACATCAGGAACCCTTCTCTCCCTTTCAACCATCCCCAATACATTCTTTTTCACCAGCGCTTACACCATTATTTCTCAGCAAACGCGCTTGGTGCGGATCAAGTTCATGACCAAGAGGTTGTGTGAGTGAATGATATAACTCTGGCTTGCGGCCGCGAATCCAGCGTCTGCCAGTACACATATCTAACTCTTCTGCTTTTAGCTCTGCAATCACCATATCGTTATCAACACTATCGGTCTCAGCAATGATTTCACCATAAGGGCTGAGGATCATCGCATTGCCTGTTCTTACTTCATCCATATCAACGCCGACACCATTACTAAACACCACAAACATACCATTGTCGTGAGCTCTTGCAGGCAGCCAACGCATTAACCACTCGCGGCCATTCTTGCCCTGCATTTCAGCACGAATTGCTTCCGGATTGTCATCTCGGTTAAACCATAACTCTGGGTCAATTCGCTTCATCGCATTAGGGCTTCGTGAATGACAACCGCCCGTTTGGTGTGGCGCAATCAATATATCTGCCCCTTTCAAAGCAGTGATCCTGACATTTTCGACCAAGTTGTTATCCCAACAAATCAAGATACCGACTTTGCAGCCATGCGGCGTATCGAAGACCGTGTATTGATCGCCACTGCTCATGTGAGAACTAACAAAGGTATGCAGTTTTCGATGTTTCTGCACCTCGCCATTAGGCATGGCGAACACATAGGTGTTGTATAGCTCGCCATCAGTACCCTGCTCTATCAAGCCTGCGCCAACGCTCATCCCAAATTGCGTTGCCAGAGAAATGAGTTTTTGAGTTGATTCACCGCTCGGTACAGGTTCCGCTAGCACTTCAATTTCATCTCGCGACAAAGCAGACACATGCCAGTAGCCAGTGATGCACATCTCTGGGAAACTGATGATCTCCACGCCATTGTCCGCAACTTGTCGAACATATTGTTCTATGACCGATAAGTTATACGCCTTATCACCTGCGTGGTGGTTGAATTGAACCGACGCTACTTTGATGTCTCTCTTCATGATTCGTCCTTAAGTTTCGCTTTATCTGATTTGGTATGAACTCAGTATAAAAAATCGATTCAATTCCATATAATGAAAGATATTCTTAGTTCAATGAGCATTTGGAATGGAATTTGATTTACTGAAGGCATTCTGTCAGTTGGCTAAATCGGGCAATTACCGTTTGGCGTCAGAGCAGCTCTACATCACTCAATCTGCACTCACTAAAAAGATTCAACGACTTGAATCCAATATTGGGGCATCTCTGTTTTCTCGTGGTAGGAATGGCGCAGAGCTCACACTCGCGGGCAAAACGTTACTGGCAGAAGCCCAACGTTTGGTTCATTCAATGCAGGCGTTTGAACAACTATCAGGCTCGGTGGTGAAAGGAACTCAGGGACATTTGAACATTGGCTTTGGCGTTTCCACTTATCATGAAGCACCCAAGCTTATTGCGGCTTATAAACAGCGATATCCAGACGTTCATGTCACTTTAAATGACACACCTTCTAAGCAGCAGACGGATGAATTATTGATCCATGAACTCGATATCAGCTTCAATCGAATACCCGACGCCTCGGATTTAGAGAGCCTAACGCTTTTCAATGACTCCCTTGTGATAGCTATACACAAAGATCTTCTCAAACAAGTGCCAAGCAACGTTCAGGCTCTCTCTGAGTTATCGAATTGGCCTTATCTAAAGCTTGCCCAACATCGCGGCCCTGGATTAGACAGACAGATTCAACAATATTGTCTTGCCAATAAAATCGACTTATCAAAGACGCAAGAAGCCGATGACATTCTCACCCTGCTTGCCTTGGTTTCTGCCAATATCGGCTTCACCATTGTTCCCAGCAGTGCCCAGTTCATTAGTAACACCGATGTGGAATTCATTACGTTAGAAGGTGAATACGCCACCTGGCCAGTGGGGTTGATATGGAATGGTGAGTGTGAAAATCCACTCAGGGATAGGTTTGTAGAGTTTGTGGCTGTTCAAAAATAAAATTGGCCAGGACCTAAATTACACCTACAAAAAAGGCTCACTAAATAGTGAGCCTTTTGATATCTGTTTAACGTAAAACCTGGGTCTAACGGTGCTTACGTTTCAAAGTAATAACTTTAGAAGAATTCAATCGAATTACGGCCGCTTTTGTCGTCACGTGTTGGCTTTGGCGCATCCGCTTTCTTTTTCGGTTTGTTTTCTTTCTTCTTCTCTTTTTTCTCTTTCTTTGGTTCAGCCGTTGCGCTTAGCATTTCGGCTTTGCTTTTCTTAGATTCTTTCTTCTTAGAATCCTTTTTAGACTGACCTTTCTTCGCCTTGTTATCTTTTTTAGGCGCTTCTTTCTTTTTCGGCTTTTCTGATTCTTCTTGTACTGGCTGATCACACACCACTACATAGTATTCTTGGTTGAATTCAAAGAAATCACCATCGTACATTTTACGACGCTTACGCGTTTCCAGCTCACCATTTACCGCTACGTAGCCTTCAGAGATGATGTGTTTAGCTTCACCGCCACCACTAACTAGGTTAGCAATTTTAAACACTTTGTAGAGCTCGATTGGCTGTGATGAAACATCAATACCAATTGCTTCAATTTCAATCTCTTCGCCTTCTTCGCCCAGCTCTTGGCCTTCGTAATCAGCGTCTTCGTAATGTTCTTGGTCCATGGTGACCTCTACCTAAATATGTACTTCTGGAATATTGGGCGCAGTGTAATCTTAAAACAACAAAATGACCATGTTGAATTGATCAGGTCATTATTTGTTTTAGTGCTGACACCTTCGTTATAACGTCCCACCAACATTGGAAAGACTCACAAGTTGCTTGGTGTATTCATGCTGCGGATTACCAAACAAAGTCTCAGTGTCACCCTTCTCTATTACCTCGCCTGCTTTCATCACAATGGTGTAATGACACAAGGATTTCACGACATTCAGATCATGACTGATAAACAAATAGGTCAGGCCATACTTTTCTTGAAGTGACTTCAACAAATCCAGTACTTGAGCTTGGACGGTTCTGTCTAATGACGATGTTGGCTCATCCAACAATATAAACTCTGGTTTAAGAATCAGTGCGCGTGCAATCGCGATACGTTGCCTCTGCCCGCCAGAAAATTCGTTGGGGTAACGGTGACGAGTTTCTGGGTCTAAGTCGACCTCTTTCATTACGTCACAGATGCGTTGGTCGAGTTCAGTGTCATCCAATTGTTGATGCACCAATAAACCCTCACCAATCACTTGAGCAACTGACATTCTTGGGTTCAATGCCGAGAATGGATCTTGAAACACCACTTGCATACGGCTTCTAAACGGTAGCATCTGCTGGCGGTTTAAGCCTTGAATTTGTTCGTCAGCGTAGGTAATCGAACCTTCACTTTCAACCAATTTGAGAATTGCCATACCGGTTGTCGATTTACCAGAACCACTCTCACCGACTAAACCAATGGAGTGCCCTTTTTTCAAGGTGAACTCCATATCAGTCACTGCCTTTATATGCGAAATTGTGCGCTTAAATAAGCCCCCCGTAATCGGGAACCAAACACGAAGTTGGTCCACATCAAGCAAAGGCTTACTGTCAGGAGAAACAGGTACTGGTAACCCTTTAGGATCAGAGTTAATCAGCTTTTGCGTGTAGGGATGAGTAGGAGCATTGAATAATGTTTGGCAATCGTTGCTTTCAACTAGCCGCCCATCTTTCATTACCGCGACTCTGTCGGCAATTTGACGAACGATACTTAAGTCATGAGTAATGAAAAGCATCGCCATACCGAGTTCTTGTTGCAGGTCTTTTAGAAGATCAAGGATCTGCGCTTGTACCGATACATCCAATGCCGTTGTAGGTTCATCAGCGATCAGTAACTCTGGTTCGTTGATTAATGCCATCGCTATCATTACACGTTGACGTTCACCACCCGATAACTCATGAGGGTAAGCCGATATTTTTTGTTCCGGGTAACGAATACCCACCTTTGAAAGCCACTCTATCGCCAAGGCTTGAGCTTTATTGGTTCGTATTCCTCGGTGAATAGAAAGAGTTTCAACCAGTTGCTTACCGACTCGATGAAGCGGATTCAATGAAACCATAGGCTCTTGGAAGATCATACCAATGCGGCCACCACGAATCCCGCGTAACTGTCTTTCTGAACAGCTCAGGATATCGGTACCAGAGAAATTGATCTTACCGTTCAAGTAATGCGATGAGCCTTTAGGCAGCAGTTTTAAAATCGAGTTGGCTGTAACCGATTTACCTGAACCACTCTCGCCCACCAGCGCCAATGTCTCACCTTTGTATATTTCTAAAGAGACATCTTGCGTCACTTGCTCTATCGAATCTTTTCGGCCGAAACCGACAGACAGTTTATCTATGGTAAGAACTGGAGATGCATTAGAAGCCTCTGCTGTTGACCCTGAAGTAGGAACTGTATTTGAAGTCATAACTTATCCTTACTTCTGTTGATGTGGGTCGAAGGCATCACGCACCGCTTCACCAACAAAGACGAGTAACGTAAGCATCAGAGAAAGTACGACGAAAGCAGAGATGCCAAGCCAAGGCGCTTGCAAGTTCGCTTTACCTTGCGCTAAAAGCTCACCTAACGAAGGTGAACCAGCAGGCAAACCAAAGCCCAAGAAATCTAATGAGGTTAACGTGGTAACCGAGCCAGAAAGAATGAACGGCATCATGGTTAACGAAGCAACCATCGCATTGGGCAACATGTGACGAAGCATAATACGTTTATCGTCGACACCCATGGCTTGCGCGGCTCGCACATAATCAAAGTTTCGACAGCGTAAGAATTCTGCACGAACGATACCCACTAAACTCATCCAACTGAAGAGCACCATAATCCCAAGCAACCACCAGAAGTTAGGTTCGATAAAACTGGAAAGGATAATCAGCAAGAACAAAGTCGGCATGCCAGACCAGACCTCGATAAAACGCTGCCCGAGCAAATCGACCCAGCCACCGTAGTAACCTTGTGTCGCGCCAACCACTACACCGACAACACTCGATACAATCGTCAGAATAAAACCAAATAACACGGAAATTCGGAACCCATAAATAATGCGAGCTAACACATCTCGCCCTTTATCATCGGTTCCTAACCAGTTCACCGAATCGGGTTCCGATGGCACCGCGCCTGAAATATCGAAGTTTATTGTGTCGTAGCTAAACGGAATGATTGGCCACACGATGTAACCGCTGTCTTCAATGAGTTCGATAACATATGGGTCTTTATAGTCGGCTTCGGTTTCAAACTCGCCACCAAATTCGGTCTCGGCATACTCATTGATAACAGGCACAAACCACTGATTATCATAAGAAACCAAGAGTGGCTTGTCGTTGGCGATAATCTCAGCGAACAGGCTCAATCCAAACAAGATGGTAAATATCCAAAGGGAAATAAAACCACGCTTGTTTGCTTTAAAACGTAACCAACGAGCTTCAGCTAAAGGGTTGTTAAACATTTATTATCAATACCTTTTTATTCATTCGCCATTAACGCGCTTCAAAATCAATTCGAGGATCAACCCAGGTATACGTCAGGTCGGAGATAATGCTCAGCACCAAGCCAAGCAAGGTCATGATATAGAGAGAACTGAACACCACTGGATAATCTCGTTGAATGGTCGACTCAAAGCCAAGCAGACCGATGCCTTCGAGTGAAAACATCACTTCAATCAACATAGAACCCGTGAAGAAAATACTAATAAACGCGCTCGGGAAACCAGCAATAATGATCAGCATAGCGTTACGGAAAACGTGTTTGTAGAGAATACTGCTCTCGTCCAAGCCTTTCGCTCTCGCGGTCACCACATATTGCTTGTTGATTTCATCAAGGAAGGAGTTTTTGGTCAACATACTGAGTGTTGCGAAACCGCCGATGACCATAGCGAAAATAGGCAAAGCCAAATGCCAGAAATAGTCGCCAATTTGCTGATACCAGTTGAGCTGGTCGAAGTTACTCGACACGAGTCCACGCAATGGGAACCAACTGAAGTAGTTACCACTCGCGAACAAAATAATCAGGATAATCGCAAACAAGAAGCCCGGTACGGCATAGCCAACAATGACCACAGCACTCGACCAAATATCAAAGCGAGATCCGTGATGTATCGCTTTCATGATGCCTAAGGGTATCGAAATCACATAGATGATTAACGTACTCCACAACCCTAAAGAAATGGAGACTGGCAACCGTTCGATGATTAAATCAATAACGTTGCCGCCTTTAAACAAGCTTTCGCCAAAGTTAAAGGTCGCGTAGTTTTTCAACATGTCGAAGTAGCGAACATGAATCGGCTTATCAAAACCAAACTGCTTTTTGATCTCTTCAACCACTTCAGGATCAAGCCCGCGAGAGCCTTTATAGCCACTGGCAGACGCTTGGTCACTTTCACTTAAATCAACTTCTTGTCCACCACCAGAAAAGCGTTCCATGATTCCAGAGTTATGCCCTTCTAACTGAGCAACGGCTTGTTCTACCGGACCTCCTGGGGCAATCTGGATAATGAAAAAGTTGATGGTGATGATCGCCCACAACGTGGGGATCACCAACAGTAAACGCCGAAATATATACGCGGCCATGCTAACTAACTCCTAGCGACGTTTTTCAGGAAGCAATGCCGCCTTCTCTTCTGAAATCCACCATGTATCAATGCCTAAATCGTATTTAGGTAATACATCTGGACGCTCAAACTTGTCCCACATTGCTACGCGGTATTCACCAACATGCCATTGCGGAATATTGTAGAAATTCCACTGCAGTACACGGTCAAGTGAACGACCAAGCGCAAGAAGTTTTTCAGGATGCTGTTGGTTACGCGCAATTTCTTCTGTCAATGCGTCAACCACCGGATCCATCACACCTGCAGTATTGTAAGTAGAATCAATGTAGTTAGAGTTCCAAACGATCATTAAGTTCGGGCTAGGATAAGGGTTTGCCGAAAACGATGAAGACACCATGTCGAAATCACGATCACGAAGACGCTTGATGTACTGAGTCGTATCGATAGTACGAATCTTCATTTCGATACCCATACGCTTGAGGTTCTTTTGAACCGGTGTTGCGATACGCTCTGTGGTTGGGCTGTAAATCAACAACTCAAACGACATCGGCTTGCCAGTCTTTTCATTGGTCATTACTTTGTCTTTCAATACCCAACCCGCTTCTTTCAGCAGTTTGAAAGCGGTACGCATTTGGCTACGGATACGGCCACTGCCATCGGTTACTGATGGCTGGAATTCTTCGGTGAAAACTCTTGGCGGGATTTGATCTTTGTACTGAGACAACAACTCAACTTCAGCTTCGCTTGGTAAGCCTTTCGCTTCATAGTCGGTGTTTTGGAAGTAACTACGAGTCCGTTTGTACTGACCATAGAACATATTCTTGTTCATCCACTCAAAATCCATCGCGTAAGTTAACGCTTCACGCACTTTAGGATCAGAGAACACAGGAGATTGAATATTGAAGACAAAACCTTGAGTCGTTTCAGGCTTCTCATGGTTGATCTCTTCTTTAATGATGTAGCCTTTGTCGAAGTTTGCGCCCGTATATGAATTGGCCCAGAACTTAGCCGAGTTCTCAGTTCGAAGATCGAATTCCCCTGCTTTGAAGGCTTCCAGCATTACGGTGTCATCGCGATAGTAATCGTACTGCACTTGCTTGAAGTTATTACGGCCCACGTTAACTGGCAGGTCGGCTGCCCAGTAATTGTCATCTAGACCGTAGGTAACGCTTTGACCCGATTTATAGCTGATAATTTTGTAAGGGCCGCTTCCTACTGGTGGTTCACTCAGCGGCTCAGACAGTTTTCTGTCTTTCCAGAAATGTTTTGGTAATACACGTGTACTTTGTGCAAAGCTAAACAGCTTCTCACGGTTTGGCTTGTTCATCTCAATGCGAACAACCGAATCAGAAACAGCCGTCACTGATTCAATTTCTTTGTAATACACGCGATATTGAGGCACACCTTCTTTTGAAAATTTATCAAAGGTGAAGGCAACATCGTGAGCTGTGATTGGTTTGCCATCTTGGAATTTAGCATCTGGGTTGATATCGATTTCCATCCAAGAGAAGTCACTTGCGTAGCGAATTTTAGAAGCGATCAATGGATAGTAAGCATCAATTTCGTCACTCGGAGAAAACATCAAGGTATCGTAAATCTCACCCGTATAACTTGCAGCAACGCCGCGGGAACCGAATCGATTAAAGCTATCGTAAGTACCTATGCTGCCATAAGTCACCTTGCCTTGCTTTGGCGCATCAGGATTAACGTAATCGAAATGAGTGAAATCGACAGGATATTTTGCTTCACCAAAACCGACCAGTTGCGTGGTTTCAATAACGGTGACAGCGGGAGTTGATTCGGTATCAGAGGCGTGTGTAACGGAGGGATATAGAGCAATTAGTGGCAGCATGACTGCACATGAAGTTAAATTTAACCTGAAAAACTGAGTGCGCTGCGAGGCCTTGCTTCGGAAATCTGTTCCCATTTGACTCTCCCTTCAAATGTCATGAATTCGATATTCAAGTTGATTAATCGGCTTTGAATGCATGCCGTTAAATCAAGTATAGGTTCAAATCTAACATCATGTAATAACTAATAAAACCATCAGCACCCTAACTCTTACCGTTTATTTACAATTAACTTGTCACTACTCGAATTTATTTGATGACGCAGACTAAAACTGCATCACAATAGTCTCACTAACGTAAATGACAGAAGCGTCGCTGACTTTGATTGGCCTAATTAATCAAACTTAACCCCCAAATAATCAACAAACTATACTTTACTGGAGTATCCTTGCTGCCTAGGTCTAAATGGAATGACACTTTGAATAAACCAAACCACATAACATTCGCAACGTTCAATCTTTTGAACTACCTCGAACCACCGAATGCTTATTATGATTTTGAGAACATCTACAGCTTTGAGGAATGGCAGAAGAAGCAACACTGGATGGCTGAAGCGATTGGTTCATTAGATTGTGATGTGATTGGCTTCCAAGAGATATTTAGCCCACAGTCTTTAGAGCAGTTAATGAATGATCTGGGTTATCCGTACTTTGCGGTTGTCGATTGCCCGCATGTTGAAGATGATTACCTGTATACCTCGCCTGTCGTGGGTATCGCCTCTCGCTACCCGATTGAAAAAGTTCAGCCCGTCACACCCGATTCAGAGTTGCTTTCCGCCTTCAATCTTAGTGACAATTTTTCATTCAACCGAACGCCTGTCCACGCAACCATTACGCTTCCTCACTTGGGCTCTACTGATTGTTACGTTGTACACTTCAAATCTCAGCGAGCAACCGAGCCAAAAAATCACACTCTAGATAACGTTGATAAAGCTAAAGTCTCGGAAGCCTCAGGCAACCAAAAGCCAAAAAGTGACACCTTGGTTAAGCTTCATCAGGAGCAACTTGGGTCTTGGTTATCTAGCGTTCAGCGCGGCCTAGAAGCTCAAATGCTACATCAATATATTACGAATCAACGTCACCAAACCGATCAGCCAGTTGTATTAATGGGTGATTTTAACAAGCCACTGTTTCACGATGAGTTCAAAGGACTTCTTAGCTATTCATTGAATCGAGATGAAGCGAGCAGACATTGGTTATCGCACTTTCGATTAAAAGACAGTTGGGAGCTATATCATCAGCTGCATGAAGAAGACTTGCTCGAACAGCGCAAACCAACCCACTACTACGGTGCTTCAGGGTCGATTTTGGATTACATCTTGATGTCGAACGAGTTTGATTGTCAGAACTCATCAAGCTTGATGGAGATCTCTAGTTACACAGTGCTAGACCACCACCTCATCAATCCTAGTTTTGAACACGACCAATTCAGTACTGACCATGCCATCGTTGCAGTCACCGCTCATATCCGTGAAGCCTAACTATTCGATTACATTCTCAATCGGATTCACCAAAGATAAGCATTAAAAAAGCCGCAGTTAAAAACTGCGGCTTTCCACTTTAGCCAAACGGGTTGAGCCAACCGACGCCCCATTTAGAACCGATTTACCGTTTAGCAAGGTGTGAAACTTAGAATGTGTACATTGCGCCTAAGTAAAAAGAGTCCAGAACAACGGTTTCTTCTGTCTTGTGTCCGTTGTCGTTATCTTCGATGTCAAAAGCATCAGCTTCGTACGCTAGGCGAACGCTCAACGAAGACATTGTAGGTGGTGCGTATTCAACACCAACACCCATACGGATGCCGTCTCCCGTATCATCAAAACCACTTTCTGAAGGGCGAGAGCCGTCTGCGAGCTTCATGTCTAGATCAATAGTCGATAAACCGATAGTACCAAACGGACGAACGCCATTATCAAACGTGTAACCAAGATTAGCCGTTACTGAAAAGATTTGAGGTGTCCAAGTGAAACCATCATTACGACCTGGTGATTTAGCAACAACATCACCAAAGTCCGTGTATTGCGCTTCAATCGCAACGATGCGATTAAATTTGTAACCTGCAATCAAACGATATGTGTTGTCTTCTGCTTCAAAGCTAACGGGCACATTTACAGAATCAAACATGCCACCGTCATCCACACCAGACGTACCGATTGCACCACCTAGGTAGAAACCGCTGTCCGCTGCCATTACGTTGTTTGCTGAAAATACTGACATCATTGCGATGCTTAGAAGAAATTTTTTGTTCATTACGGCTTGACCTTACTTAATGCAAATCAAGATTGTTACGCCTTCCTGTGCTGCACAATCTTGTTAGAGTTATCCGACACCCCGTCGAATTGGCAAGCAGGTTAATCTCACAGAAAACAAAAAAATAAATAAAAATATAATCACTTTGTAATCTCATACAAAACAATCAGTTATAGCTAAATAACCATTTGAATAATCGACAAATAAAATCCATCTATTTCTTCAAAAAACCTCCCATCAATTTTCAAACCATCCCATTTTTAGATTTTATTCGTGCGGACTTACGCATGCTTACTTTCAACAGTGACGTTATTTTGCATAATCCGCGCGCTTTATCTGCTATCCCAATCCACTCCTCCACAATGAAGAATGAGAAAGATCGAAAAACAATGAATAACGAAATCCACTTTGGCGACCTAACTCTTAACGTAGATACTCGAAACATCACGAACAAACAGGGGAACAAGATCTATTTACGTCACCACTTGTTTTCCGTGCTTTGTCTACTGTCGAAAAGCGCCGGACAACCCATCCCTAGAAAAGACATCGTGAACGCATGTTGGGGAAACGAAACGGTGCCGACACAAGCACTAACCAATGTCATTTATTGCTTAAGGAATGTTTTTGTTCGCTTGAGAGCATCTAACATAAAAATTGTTACGATTCCTCGATATGGCTATACGTTGTTCGTCATACCCAATACAAATGAAGCTGGATATGTAGCAATAGAAACACCCCTTAAAACCTCCCCTATAGAATCTGTTCAAAATGTTCCGGTGAATAAACTTTAGCTCCCTTTGCCTTAAGTTAACGTTACGTTGCCTTACCTTCTTAATTGCCGATGAAAGTGATTGCGATCACCAAAAAACACCCCATCGAAACGTTTCGATGATCGTTATCACACTCTAAGAAAGTGAATAGTGCAAATGATAAATCACACACTATTATCACTATCGAAACGTTTCGATGGCTTTTTCTTGAGTTGTTCTCAACCCATCAAACGTTATTTTTCGATAGGTCGTGATATGAAAAAAAGTACTCTAATTAATTCTGAACTCTCTTACTTAGTGGCGACTCTTGGCCACACAGATGAAATCACGATTTGTGACGCAGGCTTGCCGATTCCGGATCATGTAACTCGTATTGATCTTGCTTTGACTCACGGTGTACCAAGCTTTGCTCAAACAGTGAAGACCATGCTTGATGAGTCTCAAATCGAAGGCGTTGTGATTGCAGAAGAATTCGCGAAAGTCAGCCCTGAACATCACGCAGCGCTGATTGATCAAATCAAAACGGAAGAAACACGTTGTGGCAAACCACTTTCGATTACTTACATCACTCATGAAGAATTCAAAGAGCGCACGCATGAAAGCCGCGCGGTTATCCGCACTGGTGAATGCACACCTTACGCGAATGTTATTTTCCAAGCTGGCGTAACGTTTTAGCTCAAGCGAAACGCAACGACAGTCCAGCGTCATTGCTGAACAAAGATAGACACAACCAAATACAACTGGCCCCGAGTAAAGGAACCGACATGACTCAAGCCATTTTAGAACTTAGCTCAATTGAGAAAGCCTTCCCTGGTGTGAAAGCACTGGATAAGGCAAGCCTCAACGTTTACCCAGGACGCGTAATGGCGTTAATGGGTGAAAACGGTGCAGGTAAATCAACGCTCATGAAAGTGCTCACCGGCATTTACCACTTGGATGGCGGCACTATCGCCTACCAAGGTAAACCAGCGGCATTTAAAGGACCTCGTGATTCACAACAAGCCGGCATTAGTATCATTCACCAAGAATTGAACCTAATTCCAGAGCTAACCATCGCCGAGAACATCTTCTTAGGTCGTGAAATCACCGGGACTATGGGTCGTATTCTTTGGAACGAAATGTACCAAGAAGCGGATAAGCTACTTAAACGTCTTAATGTAAAACACAGCTCGAAAACACTTTTAGGTCAGTTAAGCCTTGGTGAGCAACAAATGGTTGAGATAGCGAAAGCCCTATCGTTTGAATCTAAGGTCATCATCATGGATGAGCCAACGGATGCACTAACCGATACTGAAACTGAGTCGCTATTTAAGGTGATTAACGAGCTGCGTTCTGAAGGCTGCGGCATTGTTTACATCTCTCACCGCTTGAAAGAGATCTTCGAGATTTGTGATGACATCACCGTGCTTCGTGACGGTAAGTTCATTGGCCAATGTGAAGTAAAAGATACTGACGAAGATGGCCTAATCGAAATGATGGTTGGCCGTAAGCTGGACGAGCAATATCCTCGTATCGGCCAAAGCCACGGTGAAACTTGCCTTGAAGTGATTGGCCTGACGGGTTCTGGTGTTCACGACGTGAGCTTTACTCTAAAGCGCGGCGAAATCCTGGGTGTATCTGGCTTGATGGGTGCAGGTCGTACCGAACTGATGAAAGTGATTTACGGCGCTCTTCCGAGTGAGCGCGGTGTCATCAACTTAGAAAACAAAACCATTAACCCTGTTAGTCCAAAAGATGGCCTTGCCAATGGCATTGCATACATCTCTGAAGACCGTAAAGGCGATGGCTTGGTTCTAGGGCTTTCAGTAAAAGAAAACATGTCTTTATGTTCACTTGACCTACTGACTAAAAAAGGTCAAATCCAACACAAAGACGAAGTAATGGCGGTTGATGACTTCATCAAGCTGTTCAACATCAAGACCCCGACTCGCGAGCAAATCATTGGCAACCTTTCTGGTGGTAACCAACAGAAAGTAGCTATCGCTAAAGGCTTGATGACCAAACCAAAAGTACTGATTCTCGACGAGCCCACTCGTGGTGTCGATGTCGGTGCTAAGAAAGAAATTTACCAACTCATTAATAAATTTAAAGCCGACGGCATGAGCATTATTTTAGTCTCATCTGAAATGCCAGAAGTGTTAGGAATGAGTGACCGCATCATGGTGATGCATGAAGGCCGTGTAAGCGGTGAATTTGATGCTAAAGAAGCAAACCAAGAATTATTACTGGCGTGTGCGGTCGGTAAAAAGATCAACGAGGACGCAGCATGAGTACTAAAACCATGAGCAAAACAACTGAAGCTCCAAAGAAGAAACCGTTAATCAGCAAAGAATGGCTGATTGATCAAAAGTCATTGATTGCTTTGATTTTCCTGATTGTTGTCGTTTCATTCTTAAACCCAAACTTTTTCACCGTCGATAACATCCTCAATATCCTACGCCAAACTTCGATTAACGCCATTATCGCAGTAGGCATGACGCTGGTTATCTTAACCGCGGGTATCGACTTGAGTGTTGGTTCTGTACTTGCGCTTTGTGGTGCTTTCGCAGCCAGCATGATTGGCATGGAAATCCCAGTGATGATCGCAGTGCCAACCGCTCTAGTAGCCGGCGCAGCATTGGGTGCGATCAGTGGCGTGATTATCGCCAAGGGTAAGGTTCAAGCCTTCATCGCAACGCTTGTAACAATGACTCTATTGCGCGGCGTAACCATGGTTTACACCGACGGTCGTCCTATATCGACTGGCTTTACTGACACTGCAGACGCGTTTGCTTGGTTCGGTACAGGCTACGCAATGGGCATCCCAGTTCCAGTATGGATCATGGCCGTGGTATTCGCTGCAGTATGGTACCTACTTAACCACACACGCTTTGGTCGCTACGTTTACGCACTGGGTGGCAACGAATCAGCAACTCGCCTGTCTGGCATCGACGTAGACAAAGTAAAAATCGGCGTTTACGCAATCTGTGGTCTGTTAGCAGCGGTTGCAGGCATCATCGTGGCATCTCGTTTGTCATCAGCTCAGCCTACCGCAGGTATGGGTTATGAGCTAGACGCCATCGCAGCCGTAGTTCTTGGTGGCACAAGCTTAGCCGGCGGTCGTGGTCGCATCATGGGCACATTAATTGGTGCATTGATTATCGGTTTCCTAAACAACGCCCTAAACCTATTAGACGTATCTTCTTACTACCAGATGATTGCAAAAGCAGTGGTTATTCTTCTGGCGGTATTAGTCGACAACAAAAACAAATAAAACCTATTTACACTCTAGGTTAATACAAGTAACACTCTAGTTTAATAAAAGTAACAGTTTGTTTTACCTTAAAATATTAGAATCTATAAATAATGTAACTACGAGCTAGGACTCACCTCCTAGCTCACCCTACACAAAGGACTTACACCATGAAAAAATTAGCGACTCTTATTTCTGCTGCTCTTCTTTCTACAACGGTATCTGTGTCTGCACAGGCGCAAGATACAATGGCAATCGTTCTGTCTACATTGAACAACCCATTCTTCGTAACCATGAAAGATGGCGCAGAAGCGAAAGCGGAAGAGCTAGGCTACAAGCTTATCGTTCTTGATTCTCAAAACGACCCAAGCAAAGAGCTTTCGAACATTGAAGATCTAACCATTCGTGGTGTTAAAGCAATCCTGATTAACCCAACGGATTCAGATGCTGTGTCTAACGCTATTCGTATTGCTAACCGCTCAAACATCCCAGTATTAACGCTAGACCGTGGTGCAAGCCGTGGTGACGTAGTGAGCCACATTGCTTCTGATAACGTAATCGGCGGTGAAATGGCGGGTCACTACATCATGGAAAAAGTGGGCGAAAAAGCAAAAGTAATACAACTTGAAGGTATTGCTGGTACTTCTGCTGCTCGTGAACGTGGTGAAGGCTTCATGAACGCAGTAAACGGCAGCGACCTAGAGCTTCTAGCAAGCCAACCTGCTGATTTCGACCGTACTAAAGGTCTGAACGTAATGGAAAACTTGCTTGCAGCTAACCCAGACGTACAAGCAGTATTCGCTCAAAACGATGAAATGGCACTAGGTGCACTTCGCGCAGTTCAAGCTTCTGGTAAAGACGTAATGATCGTTGGCTTTGATGGCACTGAAGACGGCATCGCTGCTGTTAACCGTGGCCTACTTGGCGCAACGGTTGCACAACAACCTGACCTAATCGGTTCTTTAGGTGTTGAAATGGCAGACAAAGTACTGAAAGGCGAGACAGTAGACGAGTACGTACCAGTACCTCTAAAAATCATCGCTAAGTAATCGTTACTAGATAACGCGATATAAAGCAGGGGTCCCCTACCCCCTGCTTTGCTTAACTCATTAGCTCAAGACAAAAAGCAAAACTCCGACAGTGCATCGCTGTTTCTCATAAGCCGTCTAACAAGGCGAGCAATTTACGTAATGAGAAAGACCCATGCATTTTCAAATACGATATATCATAAGGCTCGTATCATGACTCAACTGATTGTTTTAGGTAGCGTTAACGCTGACCACGTACTGCAAGTTCCTTCGTTCCCTCGTCCGGGTGAAACCTTGATTGGCGGTAACTATCAGGTCATCCCTGGCGGCAAAGGCGCAAACCAAGCGGTAGCTGCAGCAAGACTAAACGCAGACATTGGCTTTATCGCCTGTGTTGGTGACGACCCATTTGGGATCAATATCCGTCAAGACTTTGCCAAAGATGGCATCAACATCGACGGTGTGATCGTTGCAGAAAACACACCGACGGGCATCGCGATGATCCAAGTATCAGCAACAGGTGAAAACAGTATTTGCCTTTCTGCTGAAGCCAACAACAAACTGACTTGCGATCAAATCGAACCACACCTAGAGAAGATTCGCGGCGCTAAATACCTTCTAACTCAACTTGAAACGCCAATTGAAGGCATTGAATACGCGGCAAAAGTAGCAAAAGAGAGTGGCACTCAAGTTATTCTAAACCCGGCACCTGCTCGTCCATTATCGGATTCATTGCTTGCTTGTGTTGATGTGATTACACCCAACGAAACCGAAGCAGAAGTTTTGACAGGCATTACCGTGACGGACAACGCATCCGCTCATCAGGCAGCTTTGGCTCTGCATGCTAAAGGCATCGAGACTGTAATGATCACGCTAGGCGCGAAAGGCGTGTGGGTGAGTCATCGTGGTCAAGGTAATGAAGCTAGCGAAGGTGAATTAATCGCAGGCTTCCGCGTTGAAGCAACGGACACAACCGCTGCTGGTGATACTTTCAATGGCGCATTAGTCACAGGGTTGCTTGAAGACATGCCACTTGAGCGTGCGATCAAGTTTGCTCACGCTGCCGCTGCCATTTCAGTGACTCGCTTTGGCGCTCAAACGTCGATTCCAAGCCGTGCTGAAACCGATGCGTTTTTAGCAGAGCAACTGTCTGCTTAGCTTGATACCTATTTGAAGGGTTAACTCCTGAACTAAACCGCAGTTAACGGATGTAAGCCTTCAAATTCGGTAACAACAAATATCAAGCATAAGCCCCTGTTTTCAGGCAGAATATCGCCCAACGTGGAAAAGTGATTCCCACAAGGATTTTAT